>NZ_JADPIS010000090.1:0-1258430 GCF_023073025.1 Bradyrhizobium sp. 76 | reverse complement strand
AACACCGTTGCCGGCCTGGGCTTGTTCCGTGTCCTCATTGCTTCCTCCTTTCAAAAGCCAACTCAGTCTGACTGAGAGGACGGGGCGGGTCATCCCATTAGTGGTGACGCCCGCCGGGAAGCGGGAAGCTGTCGCTCATCTGGTGGATGCCCATGGGATGAGCGAACGGCGGGCGTGTAAAGCCATCGGCTGCTGCCGCATGACCATGAGATATCGTACGACCCAGGCTGACGATGCCAACCTTCGCCAGCGCATGAGGGCGATGGCCCAGGAACGCCGCCGCTTCGGCTACCGGCGGCTGCATGTTCTGCTCAGGCGGGAGGGGTATCTGATCAACCACAAAAAGCTCTTCCGGCTCTACCAAGAAGAGAAACTGACGGTGCGCCGCCGTGGTGGCCGCAAGCGGGCGATCGGGACCAGGGCGCCGATGCTGGTCCGATGGCGCCGAACGACCGGTGGTCGCTCGACTTCGTGTCGGATCAGCTGACCGACGGCCGCCGCTTCCGCATCCTGACCGTCGTCGATGATTGTACCCGCGAGTGCCTGGCGCTGCTGGCCGACACCTCGCTCTCCGGCGTCCGTGTGGTGCGGGAACTGGACCGACTGATGATCGAACGTGGCAAGCCGAAGATGGTGGTCAGCGACAACGGCACCGAGCTCACCAGCAACGCCATTCTCGCATGGGCCGACCAGAGCCGCGCCGGAAAGAGGTCTAGCTTGTTCTTCATTTCACGCTTTACGGAAATTGACTGTATCCAATTGCGATTGCGCGGGGCAAGAAATGACTTTTTGCAGCCCTTCGCCACAAATCATACCAGCTTTAATGCCCTCTGCCTTGAATGCCTCCTTGATGACCCTGGATCATTGGGTTACAGGTTAGATCGTAACGGTATCGATAATTTGTTTCGGCATGACAGAAGCGGTAATTAACTGGTTCCATCACCTCGGTGTTTTGACGATGGCGTCGGCGGTAGCGCTTTGTGTCATCTTTCTGTTAACCGCCTTCGTCGTCGTTCCCCGCACGGTGCTCATACTCGCAGCTGGAGCGACTTTCGGGTTAGCGGCAGCCCCGATCATTCTACTGAGTGGGACAACTGGTGGCATACTCGCATTCTTATCATCTCGCTACATTGCGGCAAATTGGTTCAAAGCAAAATTAGTGACCAGACCGGTACTTCGGGCGATTGCACAAGCAGTAGACGATGAAGGATGGCGGATCATCGCCCTAATGCGACTTGGAGCACCTCTTCCCAGCGCGATGCAAAATTATCTATTCGGACTAACAAACGTAGATATCGTTACCTATTCGATCGCGACCTTAGTCTTCAGCGCTCCGCAAGTGTTCTTGTTTTCATTTCTGGGAGCGACCGGCCGAGCCTCACTGCTCCAAGATGGATCATCGGGCTTACCTCTCGGATTTTCGTTGATCGCGCTCTTGCTTGCCGCGACGACTATTGCTCTTATTTCGTGGCGGGTGAGGATGTTGCTATCGCGACTCGAATCGTAGGCGATCTTCAAGCTGTCCTACTTGATCTAGAACGACCAGAGTGAGGGAAAGCGAAGCGGAATTCGAGATTGAACCGCCCCGGTTCGCTGGAAGCCGCCTTTGGTTAAGTTATCCCGTCATCGCGACTTGTTCCAGCCTCGCGAACGTTTCATGCATCATTGACAGGAATTCTGTCGACACGTCGAGAGAGGCCCTCTTGGAGAAGCCGTGGTCACGGTGCTATCGTCCACCGCATAATGTTTTTCATGAACTGCCCTCGGAAAACCAACGTCTGCACCGCTATCGAACCGGATACCTTAATGCGAAGATTTTCGTCGTTCTTGAAGCTCGTGATGATCCCCGCCGTCATCGGCATTATCATTTGGCTCAGCGGCATCAGGGAGATCTACGCCGTCATTCTTCATTCGAGCTTCGGTGCCATCGCAGGCGCATTCGCCATGTCCATACTTGCCGTTTACCTGATTGCCGTGAAATGGCACTTCGTCATACCGACGATTAGGGTTGCCAAACTTTTCCGGGCAGCGCTAATCGGCCAGTTCTACAGCTTCTTCTTTTTAGGCCAGGCCAGCGGCGAAGCTGCGAAGATCTATTTGATCTCGCGCGAGTCCGGCACTGTCAGCGGCGCGACCGTTTCGGTCTTTACCGATCGGCTGACGTCCTTCATCGGACTGCTCGCTGTCTCGCTGCTTGGCTTTGCGTTTTCCTCAAGCAAATATCCCCCCCAACTTCAACTGACCGCGCTGATCGGGTTGACGCTGTTGGTTGCCATCTTTGCTGCGCTACGCCACGACGCCTTTTTTCACCATGCCGAGCGTATTGCGTCATGGGTCGAGGGCAGATCGCCGGCCTATTCCTCCGTGGCCGCACGAGAAGTGCGCAAGGCGATTGAACGATGGCATGCAGCGGTCAATAATCCGTGGCGGGTGCTTGCCGGAGTGACGCTTGGCGCGCTGGTGCACATCATCAATGTATTGACATTCATGATTTTAGCTTTCGGGATCGGCGCCTATTTAGATTTCTTCGATTGGTGCTGGATCGGAGGATTGACGAGTATCGCAGGATTCATTCCGATCACAGTCGGCCAAATCACGGCTGGCGGCGCGCTGGTGGCGCTGCTGCGGTTGCAGAACGTGTCGATGCCTGATGCAGTAGCGCTCTCGGCCTTGGTGATCGCGGTCAACGGCATGCTCGGCCTCGTCGGTGGCTTGCTGGAATGGCATCGCATGCGCATGGTGGTCGTCACACGGGCGCCGCCGGCGACAGACGGCATATCAAGTCCATCATGATCCGTTGCCTGCAACCGCGCCTGATCGCGAACACGCGCTGAATCTAGGTGCGCCACCAGTAGAACTGGACTCGCGAGTAAAATGACGAGAAGCCGCCCTATCTGACCGCTGCCCCGCACTCCGGACGGGATGCGCCGCGGGTTGTGCATCGTCGAACTATGTGGCAAAAGATCAGACGAAGTTCTGGAGGGCACACTGTAGATGTCCGCGCGCCAAGACAATCTCGACCATTACGAAACTATCGCCGATCATTTCGACGAAACCTATAATCGCGAGAACTCGAACCATCTTTACAAGATCGACCAGATCTCGAAGGTGATGTTCGACAGCGTGCCGGGGCTCGAACGCTACGCCATAATGGAGCTTGGCGGGGGAACGGGCATTCACGCCTACCATTTCCTTGAAGCCAACGCCCATCGCAATATTCACTACACCCTGTCAGACATATCGCCCAAGATGCTGGAGAAGGCAAAGATCCGCCTTGCCAGGTTCAATGTCGACTACGTGGTCTCGGCTGCGGAAGACATCGCTACCGACAAGACCTTCGACGCGATCTTCTGCAGCGGCGCGATGCACCACTTCGAGGACGCGCGGGCGTCCATTGAATCCATGCGCGATCATTTGAGACCCGGCGGCGCGATAGTGGTGTGCGAGCCGATCGTCTGGAACCCGGTCAACTTCATCAAGGCCGCGAAAGACCGGCTGGAATGGAGCCAGTTTACGGCCACGCGCTCGAACGTTGCGCGGATGCTGCAGGAATCCGGCATGAGCCTGAAAGTGAATCGGGTGCTCCACTGGCGGGCCGGCCCCGAATTCGTGAGAACTCTTTGGCCGTTTGAAAAACTCGAGGCTTATCCTTTGCTCGATATGGCGGCTGTTATGTATCTGCAGGCCGCCACGAAGCCGCAGTAGTCGAACTGACCGGGAATCAGACTGCGATCGCGACCATCGCTGCGGCCCATTTGCGCGGGCTCGCGGGCGCGTCGACATCGGGGAAACCGGTCAACACCATGAGCTGAAATCCGCTGACGCGAAGCATCAGTTCAAGCTCCAGCGGAAAGAAATAGCGGACCCGATGGGTTTCCGGTGCCTCATCGAGCACGCGATCGCCCTGCAGGCGCGTGACCTTGACCGTGATTTCGCAGCACTGGCTGTCAGGTAGATGAAGGCCTGACGAGGACCGTACGACGCGCATATCGCCGGTCTCGAACTCTCGTGTGTTTTCGCCTGGCGGATCCACGACCACGGCCGGCCCGTACCAGAAGTCCGCAATCAGCAAGCCATTCTGCCGCAAGTTCTTTCGCGCTGCACCCAACGCGCCCAGAGCGTCCTCATTGCCCGTCATGTAGCCGATGACGTTGAAATTCATCACGGCCACGTCAAACGGCGACTTGCCCGAAAAATTCCTGATATCCCCAGATAGAAATTCCGGATTGGCTCCGAGCTTCATCTGCGTAGCGCGGTCGCGTGCACGCTCCACCATCGGTTCGGACTGATCAACGCCCGTCACGTCAAAGCCTTCGCCTGCGAATATCACGGCATGTCGGCCGGTTCCGCAGCCGAGGTCCAGCATTTTCCGGATATGGCCGCGCCCGAATTTTGTGATCAGTTTCGCGACCGCCTTGCATTCGGCGGCGTAGTTCTTTTCGGCATACACCGTGTCATAGGTCGCCGCATAGGAGTCGTTGAAGACGCCCGTCACGAAAGGACCTCGCGAACCGCGGCGCTGACGCGATCGATCTGCGCCTCGGTCAACGTCAATCCGGAAGGAACATACAGGCCCCGACGTGCGAGCCGTTCCGTCACCGGATAGCTGCTTCCGGCAAAAAGGCCTCGTTCGCGCAGAACCGGTTGCTCGTGCATGCCGAGGAAAAGCGGCCGCGTGTCGATCGCCTTTGCGCGCAGGCGCTTTGCAAATTCGACGGCGTCGAAGCCAACGTCATCGGCAAGGATGAGGCAATACATCCAGTAGACGTTCTTTGCCCAATCCCGCTCGACCGGCAACGTAATCTGCGCAAGATCGGACAGCCGTTCACGATAGGCGATGGCCATTCTGCGCTTGCGCCGAATGTGATCTTCGACGCGATCAACCTGCGCCACGCCGATTGCGGCCTGCAGATTGGTCAGGCGGTAATTGTGACCGATTTCGGTGTGATAGAATCGCCGCTCCGGGCGGAAGCAAAGGTTGCGGAGGGAGCGCAGCCGGCCAGCATAGTGGTCACTGCTGGTGACGACCATCCCGCCTTCGCCTGTCGTCACGATCTTGTTGGCGTAGAAGCTGTAGCAGGCCATGTCGCCGAAGCTACCGACACGGCGGCCCTCGACTTCCGCACCGTGGGCCTCCGCGGCGTCCTCGATAATGCGAAGATCGTGTTTGGCTGCGAGCTTCATGACGCGGCGCATGTCGACGGGATGCCCGAACATATGCACCGGCATGATCGCCCGCGTTCGCGGCGTGATCGCAGCTTCAACCTGATCGAGATCCATGCACCAGGTTTCGGGATCGCAATCCACCAGCACCGGCACGCAATCAGCCTCCAGTATTGCGATGGCGCAGGAGATGATGGTGTAGGAGGGCATGATGACCTCGGAGCCGGGCTCGAGACTCAATGCCTTCATGGCAACCTGGAGCGCCGTGGTGCCATTGCTGACGGCCACACCGTGCGCAGCGCCGCAAAACTGCGAAAATTTGCGCTCGAACTCCGGAATGAAACGACCCTCCGAAGAAACCCAGCCGGTATTGACGCATTCGCTGACGAGGGGAAGCGTGTTGTCTCCGACCAGGGGTTCGGAGACTGGAATGAACGGGGCGACTTCCATTACGACCTCGGCGCGATCAGGGGGATGTCGAGACGATAAGTATCCTTCTCGTAATCCTCGCCCCCGCGTGGGCCGCGCGTCAGCACCAGAAATACGGTGTCTTCCAGCGCCTCAAAGGCATGCCGCTCGTGGGGAACGCTGAGGATAAGATCGTTGGGCCCCATGATCGCCTCGGTCGGCGCATGGTCCGGCATCTGCGACACCGCGCGAAGCTTGCCCGACAGCACATAGAGCCACTGCCAGGTTTCCTTGTGATAGTGGTTGGCGCGAACCGTGTCCTTCCGGCTGTGAATGATGGTCGCGTACTCGATGGGCTCCCGTTGCAACACGTCAATGATTTCCCCGCGCTTGTCCGCAAAGGAAATCGGAAGCTTTTTTACGTCCATCTCGTAACTCCCTATCTGCCGAAAACAAGTTACCCAGGGCTGCCTGGCAGAACGGTCCGGAATGATGTCAGCCGACGATTCTGGGGGTCGGAATCGGGATGATGAACTTCCCGCCCCGATCCGAAAACTCCTTCAGATTGTTCATGATCTCTTCTGCGAAATTCCACGCCAGCAGAAGCGCATAATCAGGTTGGTGCGTCAGTAACATATCGTCAGGAACGACTTCAAGGTTCATGCCCGGCGTGTAGCGCCCCATCTTCAGACTCGATTTCTCGGTGACGAAATCAAGGAAGTCCCTGCCGAGCGAACAATAGTTCAGCAGGGTCATTCCCTTGGCCGGCGCGCTCACCGCGACGATCTTGCTGCCGCTTTGCTTGAGACTGGTCAGCAGCGCGCGCAGCGCCTCGCGATTGCTGGCGACGTTCTTTGCGAACTGCCGGAGCGTGTCCAATTCATAGATCTTCTCGCGCTCCTCATTGGCCAGCATCTGGTCGACGATCGGGGCGACCGGGCTGGCCGAGGCGCCGATCCGGCGCACGAACAGGCGAATCGAGCCGCCATGAATGTCGCGAAGCTGGGCGTCGAAGATTTCCATGCCGAACTGCTGGAAGAACCGCACCAGCGGCTTCAGCGACAGGTAGGACAGGTGCTCGTGATAGATCGTGTCGTATTCCAGGCTGTGCAGCAATTCGAGCAAATAGGGCGCCTCGATGATGAAGGTACCGCGCGGGGCCAGCAGGGTGGAAACTGCATGCATCAGGTCCTGCAGGTCGCCGACATGGGCGAACACGTTGGTCCCGGTGATGACCGTGGCGTGGCCCTTGCTGGCGACAATCTTGCGGGCGGTTTCGCTGTTGAAGAACGCCGCCACAGTCTCGATGCCATTCTTATTGGCGATTTCGGCGATATTGGCGGCCGGGTCGACGCCGAGAACTTTCGTTCCTTGCTCCCTGAACATCTGCAGCAGCACGCCGACATTGCTGCCGATGTCTACAACGAGATCGTTTTCGGTCAGATTCAGCAGCCGGGTCGTGGTGCGCGCGAACTCGCCCCAATGCCTTCGGCCGGCCGATGTGGTCGACGATTCATAGGGGTAGTCGTCGCAGTACAGGATTTCCGGCGGAACCACATAGTTCAGCTGGATAAGGCCGCACTCTTCGCAAACCGCGACCTGGAGCGGGTAGGCATCGCGATGCTCGCTGAGCTGGTGCTTGTGCAGAAACTGATCGGCCGGCGGCATCTCTCCCAGGTCGAGAAAGAGAGCGAGACGCTCGCTCGCGCACATGCGGCAATTCTTTACAAACATAATGTGGCCCTTAAGGATCGAAGGGTGTTGCCGATCTGCAGGATCAGCCGGAGATAGGTCTAAGAACATACTTCCGGCTGAAAATCGAGAGGGGCTGACTCAAATGAAGCCAACAATCAGGTCAATAGGGTGGATCGCAAGCCGAGCCGCCGAACGCATTCAATAACAACTTTCTTCTGCCCGAATCCCAGCATTGCCCGCCCCCGCAGTTCCTCTTCCTGAAACCATCCAAATTTTAGGGCCTCGCCCTGCGGTCTAGGCTTGAAATCCGCTCCTACTTCGACCACAAAGACGAGTCCGACCGCGTGTTGGCGGGGATCGAAAAGGGCTCCACGAGCCTTCCGGGAGAGGTATTCAGCGGCGAGAACGGGCTGCAGCTCGACGCTCAAATTGCGCGAAATGGCCGTGCCCAAGGTTTCACGAAGTTGACGAATAACGGCCGCTCGGAATGTCTCATTAAGTCGGAGGCGCCCCCCTATGAGGCACCATCGGCGTCCCTGGTGCGGGGTTTCCCTATAGATAAGGCCCAACTGACGACTTCCTTTGGGATGATCCTTCCGCACTAACAGCAGGTCGATACATGTGACGGGAACACTGCTCTGGATGGTCCGCCACCGCCGAGCCGCCAGCCATCCGTTCTCGCTTGTGACGGTCTTCGCCAAACAATCCTCTCAACGTTGGGGACCACGAGAGGCAGATCCTGCCCGCGGACCGCACCCGGCTCGCGGAGCTTCGAGTCCACCCTCTACTAGCGGGCAAATGCCCCGACAATATCCATTAATCTGAATAGCCAACCGTATTCAATCCCCTGCTGAGTATCGACAAAAACGGCATTATCGCGCATCCGAGCGAGAATGGTGTTTAGGCACAACTGCCGGTTGCTCATATTCTTGCTAATGATCAGAAAGTCTACTGAGTGCGACTGTAATTCCCGCAACCGCACTTTCAGATCATCGATAGACTGGCATTTCGTGAAGTCGGACGGCAGCCACGTCAGCCCCGGCGCCCGATAAAACGGCGCCCAATAGTCGAAGGCGATTGTGATCGGCCTCTTGGTGAAACTGGTTTCAATGTATTGGCTGATTGGATAAGCGGTTTCACCCCATCCGGGCCATGTCCACCAAATGTAGTGATTCATATCGAGCGCCGCCGCGTTCTCAAGCGATCGATCCCGCAACACGTTTTTATACCGCAGGTATGACGGCGCGGCCGATACCGCGACCAACACCATCAGCCCTGCGATCGCCAATTGCACCGCGGAGGCGACGGGCACGGCGGCGTGATCGAGCCAGAGCAACGTCGAATAGACGCCGAAAATCGTCAGCAGCAGACTCACTAGAACGAGATATTTCGGCTCGAACGGAAGGTCCGCCAGACTGAATGCGACCAGCAGCGCTACCGGGAACAGCAATACCAGAAAAAGCGGCGCGGCATGCGTCTTGAGGACTGACGCATCTTTTCGCGCAACAAACAGGAACAATGGCGCTGCTCCGATTATCATCAACAGGGTAGTCTCCGGCAAGGTGTAGAAAATCGCACGAACCATGCTCCAAAACACCTTTACGTGCTGGAGCATGGCGCTGTGATCCATGGTCGTGATTGCGCTATAGGCTATCGGCCTCGCAACATAGATGGACTGCGCGCGCAACTTTTGGATATCGATATCATTGCCGGCGATCGTCGGATCGAACAGGACGTTCGACTGGAATAATATCGCCGATGCACCAAGTGCGAAGACCAGCAACGCGACGGCGGCAAAGCACATGGTGACGGCAAACGCCGGAACCTTGGCCGGGACGAGAGCCGGCCATCGTTGCCGTGCGGCGGGCAGTCCGATATAGGCCAGAGCAAGAAGGCCAGCGACGAATACCGCCAGAGATGGCTCGATGTTAACGAAATACAGCGGCGCGCTCGAAAACGCCGAGAGCATCACGCGCGGGTTTAGCCAGATCTTCGGCACCAGCAGTGCGAACACAATCAGAAACGTCAGCACAAAGATCCGAAGAAACCGGCCGGCTGATGCCGCCGCACCCTCCGTTGGCACCTGGAAGGGTATCAACAGCAGTTCGATCCAGCAGATCAGAAGCGTGATCGCAAGCGTCGTATCCTTTTCAAGATAGGCGAGTGCACCGAATACCGCGACAACGGCGGGGCCGTTGCGACCGAGCGCGCGGTATCCAACATAATGTAGGATGGCAATGGCGGCGAACAGCGTCGAAAGAATATCGTATTTCAGAACCTTTGCGATGCCCTTGAGCATAGGAAAGTTCATGATGACCAGAACCGCGAACAGGAACGAGTTCAGACGCCAACCGCACGGCGATGCAAGCCGCACTACGAGTGCCGCCAGATACGCGATGAACGCCAACGCGACGACGACTTGGATCAGCGCAAACGGCAACATCGGCGTGTAGTGAATATCCCAGGCGATCAGGTCATTGAGTTGATAGGAATAGGCCAGCGCTCGGTCCAGCCACTTCCCCGGATACGCGATCAGCAGCTGGGAAATCAACGAGCCGTCGGTCAACTGGATCGACCGCACATCAGCGATAAACGCGCCCAGGCGCTTCATCGTCATGTCCTGATCGGCTGTCGGATATTGCGAAAGCGCCGAGAAATACGTCACTATTGAAACCAGCGTCGCGGCGGCAAGTCCGAAGGTCGCAGAAGTTCGGAAAGCGCCGCGCCACCTGTGCTTTGCGGGCGCTGAAATCGTGGATGACAATGATGCAAAATCCTTGATGGACAAAATACACTATTCGCCGCGCGACATTGCAGCAAGCACGGCACGCCAAACCTCGCCTCGGAGGCAGACCTTCTCAGGCAGACAGGGGACGATCGCCGGATCCGTGGCGATCCCGCACCTGCTTCCAGAACTCCACATATTTCTCGGCCATGCGTGTCCACGACAGGGACTGGACCCGCTTCAACGACCATTCCCGCAAGTCGGTGTAGCGTTGCCGGTCGGTCAGAAGCAGCAATATCCGAGTGGCCAATTCTGCGGGCGAGTTCGGGTCGACCAACGACAGTTCGTGGGTAAAGAAATCCGTCGAATCAAGTGTACGGCCGGCGATCGCGGGTGTTCCGCACGCCATGGCCTCGACCGCACTCATGCCGAATCCATACCTCGAAGGAAACAAAAACAGATCCAGCTCGGAATAGAACTGCCTCATGTTCTCTTCGGGCACGAAGCCGATAAATTCGTACCGGCCCGGCGGAATGTTTTTGCGCGCCAGATCCTTCATCTCTTCCAGTTCATTTCCGCCGCTTGCGATCGCCAGAAACGCTGCTGGATTTTGACTGACAACTTCGGCAAAGGCGAGAATCGCGGTATCGAGCCCTTTCGCCCGCTTGGCTTCGCCCAAAAATCCGATGCGGAATTTGCGCTTGGGGATCGCCGCGTCGCACCAAAACCTGCTGTGGTCGATGCCAAGCGGGATCACGCCGATACGATCCGGCCGTACCCCGAACATGTTCACCACCTGCTCGGCCGTCGATGGAAACGGTACGATCAGGCCGTCGCTATGCCGGCAGGCGAATTCGATGCACCGACGTTTGATCGAATATTTCAGGAAATTGTCGTAGCCCCGCGCCAGAAAGGGAATGAGATCATAGACCCCGGTTACGACCGGGCGCTTGCGCGCCAGGATCGTGAAGATCGCCGACACCGAATAAACGCTGAACCAAACGTCGTGCCGGACGCCGCGCAGATTCCACAGGAAATTCGCCGCCTGCCGAAGCACGGCGGTTTCGGTAAGAAGCATGCCGCGATCATGGAAGACGTAAGGCTGTCCGATGGCATCAAGCCCCGTGACCAATTCGGCGATCACCCGTTCCAGCCCCCGCCCGGTGTCTCGCCCCATCGACAACGGAAACGCACTGATTCCGACCTGCTTCAGCGGAGCTGATACCGGCGACACCTCATGGGTCATTCCCTGCGCGTTCACTGCAATCATGGGACTTCCGTTGAAGCACATCCGGAACGCCCGTCGCCCAGTTTGTTCGGGAGGTCGGCCACCTTCATGACCGAGCCGTTCTTGATGATCTCGCGAACCGAATAATAACGCTCGGCAGAGATCGCATAGTAAATCTTGATCAGGATGTCGGTTAGGATGCCAAGCGACACGAACAACAGCCCCGCGATGAAGCTGAAGACGGTCAGCAGCGGCTCCAGCGTGCTCGACAATTTTCTGTCGGTGACGAACAGCCAGAACGTGCGACCGCCGAAAATCGCCGCCACAACGAAGAACAGAACTCCGATGCCACCGAGCAGATGGATCGGCCTAACCGAATAGCTGCGCCAGAACCAGAGCAGCACGATATCGGCGAGCCCCTTGATGGTCCGGACCGCGTTGTATTTCGAAGCCCCGCTCCGCCGCGCCCGGTGATTGACCGGAAGTTCTCCGACAGAAAACCCCCGCATTTCGAGCAGCGCCGGGATGAACCGGTGCATTTCGCCGTACAGATGAACGTTGTCGAAACACTCACGCCGGTAGATCTTCAACGAACAGCCGCTGTCGTGGATGGCGTCGTTGAGAAATACCTTGCGCAGCAGGTTGGCGCCGCGCGAGACAAAGCGCTTGGCGAACGTATCCTGCCGGTGGACACGCCAGCCTGAGACCACGTCCAGATTGTTGGCCTCCAGATGCGCGATCAGACTGGGAATGTCAGCGGGGTCGTTTTGCCCGTCGCCGTCCATGGTAATGACGTATTCGTATTGAGCTGCGTGGCAACCGGCATCGAAGGCGGCGGTCTGTCCAAAATTGCGTCGAAAACGGAATACCGTGACGTTCGCCATGGAACCCGCAACGCGCGCGCTGTTGTCGGTAGAGCCGTCGTCGACCACGATAATCTCGCGCACCCAGCGGCGCGCATCGCAGACGGCGTTGATCTCGTCAATAAGCGCCGAGAGGTTGTTCTCCTCATTGAAAACCGCGATGACGACGCTCAGCCGCGGCTCAACGGATACACCAACGCTGCTCGTCATCTCAACCTCACGAGGGAAAATCGGTACATCTGTTTCGGCGACATTAGAACGGTCACTTGCCGCCAGCGACGGAGAGCCGCAACGGGTTCGTAAAGATCAGTCGTTCCTCGGGAGGAAGGCCTTCCGGATACCGAATTCACCTAGCCTAGTCCGGCGAAAGAGGGAAGGCCAGAGCTTCGTCTTTTTTAGGCCAGCTCAGGGGAAGTCGCCAAAATCCCTCTCAAAACGTGTCGGGCGCCGCGGCATCGAATGTAACTGACCAGCTGACCTTACTAGTGGCGTTGCTCGCAGTCTCTATCGCTGGGTTCGCCTGTTCTTCGACCGAGTCCCCAAGCGTTTGTCGAAGGCCGCTCCGGTATTGTCGATCATTGTCGCAGACTTCCAGGGAACAGTGGGGGCACCAATACACTCGTCGTCGCGCACGTTGGGGCGGACACGATCAATGGTTTGACGTCGGTTAAGATTGCCTCTCCTAATACCGCGTACTTGCAAGTCAGATGGTACATCAAAGTGGACAGCTCAAGCGCTGGGGGCGCCAGTGGCAGGTGGTGCCTCGTCCCGTCACGTGCGGCACTGGGTTGAGCGGTCGACGACCAGCACCTCTCGAACTTGCGCCGTCAGCTTATCTGCCCTGACGAACTCGCTCGGCGCCGACGTGGCGATGAACGACACCGCGAACTGTTTCACTGGTCCGACAGTCGCGCAGGGCACTAGCAGAATTGATTTGCATCAGAAACAGTCACCCCGATTGACCCGGCAAACCCGGGGGTTTATTCACGCAAGTTTTGGGACCGAACTATGATTGCCTCCACTGGAGTGGTTTCTGTAGTGGCGGCGTCCGGCAATGGTGACGTCTCCGCTTGCCTTGCTAGCCCCACAGGAACATCAGTATCGCGTGCAAAAAACGTATCACCAGCGGCGCAATTTTGTTCAATAATTTTGGAGACCCCAAAAGACACCACGCTATCGGTGTTTCGTATCTGGTAAGGAAAGACCGCGTCCCGGCGAAGATGTGATCCACCAAAGCAGAAACAGAAGCCCAACCCCGTTAGTTAGAAGGGCCGTCGTTAGAGGGACATTCGTAATGATGGGAACGGCGGCACCAGACGACACAGCGATGAAGCGGGGAGATAGGTGCCGAGATGCCATAGAACCGGCAGCCAAGATCAGCCCGCAAAAGAGCGCGGATATCGGAGCAAGCTTCAACCCGACCGAGGCGATCCCTTCTGTAGCGAGAAATGACGCATTAAAGTTTCCAGTTCGATAGACATTTGCCATCTCCACGCCAAGCTCACCATATGAGCACTCGATGAGGCGCCTGATGAATGATATCTGACAGAAGTTGGTCGTGGTGTGGCGCGAGAAAAAATCGGCGTAGTGGTCGATTGCAAGGGCCGGGACTGCGCTGAAGCGCAGATTTATCGCACTGAAAACCACGAAGGGATGATCTGGAAAGACAAATAGAGAGGCCGCGTCTAGCAGGCCAAAGATCATCGGGATTAGAAAGCTTAAGACTGTCGCCAACCTCGGGCTGAACCTCCCGAAGAGCCAAAATAGAAAAAGCAGCCATGCCGGCAACATAAGAACGCTCTTGTTGAGTACGACCGGGTAAAAACAAAGATCGAGAACGGCGACGCATATTGCAAAATACCACTGCTTTCGGATCGAAAAATAAGCAAATAGATAGGGTATAACGGCCCCAAGAACGATTCCGGTTAGATAGTTCATCCATGCAGGTCGGGCCACGTTGCCACGGCTAGAACCATACGGATCTCCGAAAGCAACACCGAACGACATATCTGCGATGAGCACTGCAGTAGACGCGACGACCAATAGGACAATCAGGCGACTCATCGCCCGATCTGAGAGGGCCGGCCGTGGGATGTCTACATTGAGGAACAAAGGCGGGGTAATCGCGGCAATGAGCGCGAGCACCATCGAATATCTCGCTGTTGCGTGCTGATAGTCGAATACGCTGACGAAGCTCAGCCAAACGAAAGACAGCACGGCCGAAAAAATCGGAAATGCGACAAGATATCCGAATGAAAATCTGGCCGCGAGAAAAACCGGGACGAAGACAGCCATTGCAGCGACGCTAGCGACGGCTTGAAGCGGTACAGAATCTGATCTGCCGATGTGCATCGTCGGGAATAAAATACCGCAGATCATCAACGATCCGACACTGCAAACAAAAAACGCCAAGATCACTACGGCGAGGGTCAACCGCGAAGTCATGAACAATCCCGAACTCAGTCCAAGTGAGCCGGAATTCTAACACTCCAAACCATAACCCAGTCAACCCATGGAAAGCCCAACTCCGGCACTCGGGAGAACAACGCTCGCTGACCAAGCTGATCCGCGAAGCCGAGTTCGCTTGGGCGCAAAAGGTGGCCGTAGCTTCCGTCGCGATGTTCTTGTCCAGTCTGGATTTGACGCCGCTCACGACCCGCGCGCTGGATGCTCTTCACATTCGACATGGCATGCAGAATCACGGGACGGCGTTCATGGTATGGTCGGACACATCATCACTTGGGCTACGGACACGGACGACCAAGCCGCTTGAACGTGCGGCTATCCCTGACGCCGCTTGCATCGTCCTGCTGCTGTCCCTTTCCTTGAAGCGGCCGCCACTTGCTCCGCATCGTCGAGACACCTGGCAGTCGTGAACTTGAAGCGCCCCCGACTTGAGCATTATCCGCAGGCTCGCGACGGATTTTGCTTGAATATTACACTCTCTAGACTAGACCAGCAGATCGTGACCGATATGGAACAGCGCAGCTGGCTGGCTCGGCGATGGCGGTGCAACCACGGTGATCTGAGTGACGTTGTGGTTGTTGTTGATCTCGTTGCTTTCGCCAATTGCGCTGGTGTAGTCCGCAATCCCGCCGATGTAGTAGGTTCCTGGGGCCACGTTGTTCGGCAGCGTCAGCGGGACCGTCTGGTGATCGTAGTAACCGGGCGTTCCGTTGGCCGACAACCCCGGAGAGGAGACAGTCGCCAACAATGTGTCGCCGGTAGTGATCGTCGGATCCATGGAAAAATAGAAGCCTGAGACCGATGGAGCAGCCGCGGCCTTGCCGAAATTCACCAGCCAGAAATCGACGTTCGTGCTGCCGCCCGCAATTAAGCTGGTGCTGCTAACACTGTCGAAGGATGCTGTCAGGTCGGGCTGCGCCGGTCCGGTTACCGTGATCTGCGTGACGCTGTGGTTGTTGTTTGCCTCGTTGCTCTCGGTGACCGAATTTGCGTAGTCCGCGATCCCTCCGATGTAGTAGGTCCCCGCGGACAGGTTGCCTGGCAGCGTCAACGTCACGGTCTGATGGTCGTAGTAGCCGGCCGTCCCGTTGGCAGTCAGGCCTGGAGATGCGATCGTGGTCAGCAAAGTGTCGCTAGTGGTGATCGTCGCGTCGGTTGAGAGGTAGACGCCTGAAGTTGACATGGCGGCTGCGGCCTTGCCGAAATTCACAAGCCAGAAGTCGATGGTCGTGCTGCCAGCCACCGCGACGCTCGTGCTGCTGACGCTGTCGAAGGATGCTGTCAGGTCGGGCTGCGACGGTCCGGTTACCGTGATCTGCGTGACATTGTGGTTGTTGTTCGCCTCGTTACTCTCAGCGACTGAATTAGTGTAGTCCGCGATCCCGCCGACATAATACGTCCCTGGGACCAGATTGCCAGGCAGCGTCAACGTCACAAATTGATGGTCGTAGTAGCCGGCCGCCCCGTTGGCGGTCAGGCCCGGAGACGCGATCGTGGTCAGTAACGTGTCACCCGTGGTGATCGTCGCATCGGCCGAGAGATAAACGCCCGACGTTGATGCGGCGGCCGCGGCCTTGCCGAAATTCACCAGCCAGAAGTCGACCGTCGTGCTGTCGCCCCCGGCAAGACTCGTGCTACTGACGTTGTCGAAGGAGGCCGTCAGGTCAGGCTGCGCCGGTCCGGTCACGGTGATCTGCGTGACATTGTGGTTGTTGTTCGCCTCGTTACTCTCAGCGACTGAATTAGTGTAGTCCGCGATCCCGCCGACATAATACGTCCCTGGGGCCAGATTGCCGGGCAGCGTCAACGTCACGGTCTGATGGTCGTAGTAGCCGGCCGTCCCGTTGGACGACAGCGTCAGAGAGGTAACCGTAGACAGCAATACGTCACCGGTGGTGATCGTCGCATCGGTCGAGAGATAAAGTCCCGAAGTCGACGCCGGGCTTGATCCGCTGCCAAAATTCACCATCCAGAAGTCGACGCTGATGGATCCGCCTGGCGCGATGATGGTCGTGCCGTTGATGTGATCGAAAGAGGCCGTCAGGTCGGATAGCAAGGATTGAGCAGCAATTGTGCTGCCATCAGCGAACTGGAAATATTCCACTCCTGTGACGGTATCTGTGCCGTCGGGTGAACTGGAGCGCTGATCGACAATGGTGAAGGTCTGCGTCGCCGAGTTGTACAGGATCGAATAGCTCGAACGATTCCCCGAATATATCGCCGTGTCGGTTCCGGCGCCCCCGATGATGGTATCATTTCCACCGCCGCCTGTGATCGTGTCGTTGCCGCCGCCGCCGTTCAGCGCGTTGGCGATGGCATTTCCGATGATCGTGTCGTTGCCGGAGCCGCCGATGGCGTTGTCGATCAGCGAACGCCCGTCGTTGTTGTAGAGATAGGAATTGTAGACGTTGCCCGATGCGTAATGGCCGTTTCCGAGGTTGGCCAGTTGAACCGACGAGAACACGGACGACGCACCTGGATTGAGATTGATGCTCAGGTTCGTCGTGTAGTTCGACAGGTCGTAGGTATCGACGCCGCCACCATCCCAGATTGTCTGGTAGATGCGATTGGCCGACCCACCGGCACCACCATTGTCGGCCGGCTGGCCAACGCCGTTGATGAACTCCTGCCCGGTGGTGGAACTCCATGTATAGACGGTGGTCCCACCCTGAGTCGTGTAGTTCGCGCCGTACATCGTCTGCAGCGCGACGATATCGTTGGCCATATAGGTCTGCGGATATCCATAGGCTTCGTTGGTGTAGCCGCTCGTCGTCGAAGCACCGACATAGCTGCGATAGCTCATGACGGTGTATTCGCTGTCGTCATGCGCGCTCGGCACCGCGACATTGGCGAGGCCGCCTGTCTCCTGACTGTGCTTCAGGCCAAGGGCGTGTCCGAGCTCGTGCAACGCAGTCGTGAAATAGTAGTTGCCGAGCGCAGCCAGCGAATAGTTGTAGGCAGTTCCGAACCAGATGTCGCCGCCGGACGCGTAGTTGCCGGGGTAATAGGCATAGGAGGTCGGACTGGCGGCCGGCGACTGCGCGACCATGATGTCGGCGCCGTTCGTCCCGGCGTACTGGATGTTGGCGTTGGTGTAGCCGAGGATCAGTCCGATCGCGTAATTGATCGCCGCCTGCATCTGACTCGGCGCCGAGGCAAAACCCGAGGTCGTCGGCTCACTGCTGCCGCCGCTGTAGGGACTGGCGTAGTCGCTTGCAGCGTCCGGAAAGCTGTAGGTAATCGTGCCGGTCCATTTGTAGCCCGACAGCAGGCCGTCGATCTCGGCGTTGTTGGTGGCACTGACGTTGACGGCGGTAGCCAAGGGAATCTCCGAAGCAGCAACCCCCGTTCGATTCGGGGCGCGACAGGTGATTCTAGCTTGAGAGTTGAACGTTTGGTTTAATTTTGGCGAACCGGTCCAGACTCCTTCCGTAAGGCCGTGTTAGCCATCAAATCCCGTATTCATACGGGCCAGGGCAAGGACGTCGGTTCCGGCTAGCTGCCGTGTTGCGAGTGAAATCATGAAACCACGTTCCCTCTCGGCCGGTCTGTTCGGCGCCCTGGTGGCGCTCGCAGGGCCGGGCCAACTGCCCTTCGGAGGACTGCCTGACATGGTCGGAAAAGCCAACGCGGATGAGAGCGGCAAACAAGGCGGCACAGCGGGGCGCGCGCCCTCCGTTCCAATGGCCCGCGACCCCTCGGCTGCGGTCGCGGAGGAGTACGAATCCGCCCGTCGCACGGGAACGCGGGCGGCGTTCGAGCTGTTCATTGCGCGCCACGGCGATGACCCGCTGGCCGCGCAGGCGCGCACTGAGCTGAAGCGGCTGGCGCGCTGATCCTTCGCGGGCGCCCCTCAGGCATTGCATTTCGACAGGTGGCATCCGCGCGGCCCTGACCTGCCGCGTGACGTCTTGCTGCATGGTCTTTCGGCACTATGGTAGGCCCGCAATCTGTCCCGGAGCCCATCAAGATGCCCTTTCCGCATGCCTCGGAAGCCCTGTCGCGCTTCACCGTGCTCGATCTGACCCGCGTCCGGTCCGGGCCCACCTGCGTGCGGCAGCTCGCGGATTGGGGCGCGAACGTGATCAAGATCGACGCGCTCACCGAGGATGCCGGCGGCGAACAGCCGGGCGGGCCGCGGCGGGGCTCCGACTTCCAGAACTTGCATCGCAACAAGCGGGCGATGACGCTGAACCTGAAGGACGAGCGCGGGCTCGCCCTGTTCAAGCGCCTCGCTGCCAAGGCCGACGTTGTGGTGGAGAATTTCCGGCCCGACGTGAAGAAGAAGCTCGGCATCGACTATGAGGGCCTCGCCAGGATCAACCCCCGCCTCGTCTACGGCAGCATCTCCGGCTTCGGCCAGGACGGGCCCTACCACAAGCGGCCGGGCTTCGATCAGATCGCGCAAGGCATGGGCGGACTGATGTCGATCACCGGCGCGCCGGGCGAAGGCCCGATGCGGGTCGGCATTCCGGTCGCCGACCTCACCGCCGGTCTGTTCTGTGCCATGGGCATCCTCACCGCACTGCTGGAGCGCGAGGTTTCGGGTAAGGGCCAGTGGGTGCAGACCTCGCTGCTGCAGGCCCAGATCTTCATGCTCGACTTCCAGGCCGCACGCTGGCTGATGGAAAAGGAAGTGGCCAAGCAGGCCGGCAACAACCACCCGACCAGCATTCCGACCGGCGTGTTCAAGACCTCGGACGGCTACATCAACATCGCCACCACGGGCGGCCGGATCTGGGAACGCTGCGCGCAGGCACTCGGCGCACCGGAGCTTTACAGCCATCCCGACTATGTGACCGCGCCGGCCCGCTCCAAGAACCGCGACGCGCTCAACGCCGAGATCGAGAAGCGTACCTTGACGAAGTCCACCGAGACGTGGGTCCGTGAACTCAACGAGGCCGGCGTGCCCTGCGGGCCGATCTACGCCATCGACCAGATGTTCGAAGACGCGCAGGTCAAGCACCTCGGCATCGCGCAGGAGGTACCGAATGACGAGGATCGCGACATCCGCCTGGTCGGCCAGCCAGTCACACTGTCCCGCACGCCGAGCAGGATGGTGGCACGGCCACCGGAGTTCGGCGAGCAGACCGACCAAGTACTCGCCGAATTCGGTTTCGATCAAGAAGAAATTACAGCTCTCAAAGCGGCCAAGGTAGTGTGAGCCTCAAATAAGTTTCGCAGAAGCGATATCACAGAATGAATGGAGCGTTTGGCCCATGCGCTAGCGCGATGCTTTATCGCCAGCACCCCGGAGATCAGCTGACGCAGGGCGAACCGCCGGCACTCGGGTTGGCGGTGGCTCATTAAGGTCGCGAGCCCAAGGGGCACTGGTCCGAACTGCCTTGTCTGAGGAAGTCTGCTGGGAGCTCACGCAAGACGAAACAAAAAGGCTGACCAAGACCGCCAAAGCAGAGGCCGCGGATTTCTTCTCGTTCTTAGTCATGGGAGAACCACCCGTGCGTTCGTCGAAACTCCTCCTGCGATGTTTTATCCTATATAAGGTGCGTACCGAGCGAAAGCGTTGGGTGGGGCGACCTAAGCCGGTCCGCTTTTAGAGCTATGGTGAGGAATTGGCATGTCGACTTCTCATTCCTATGGCCATGTGGCCTGTCCGACGTGCCGCTCTGTTTACGCTCGTTCAATACGGCTCGCAGTGGCATCGGAAGCCGGAGAATTCCACTGTATCACTTGCGGCGAAGTATTTGCACAATGGAGAACACAATATGTGCCTACTTATACTTTATGCGAAGCTCCCGCCAACGGTAACAAAGCACTGGTTTCGTCCGACCCTCGTATTGGCAAAGTAAATCTGGCGGGAATCATTGCCGAAAGCCTGGATCCCACAACTGAATACGATTTTTGTTTGCGGCTCCAAGCAGTGTCAACTTAAAGAGTGTCGTGCCTATCTCACACTGGAATGATCTTGCAGCGCAGGAACTCTCGCGTTCAGAATGGAAAAATGGGGCGAATCTGCTGACTGAAGATTTGCTCATTTGGAGCGACGCGGGCGCGGCGTTCGCGTCAATCCGACACGGGCGAGCAAACCGTCGATCACCGGCCAGAACAGCAGCACAATCGCGAGCGTCGTGATCGAGCCGACCAAGCCGTTCGACCAGAACACCTTGAGGTCGCCGCCGGCACCGATCATCGACAGACGGAAGGCATCCTCGGCGCGGTTGCCCAGCACGAGCGCCAGCGTGAACGGAGCGAGCGGAATGCCGATCTTCTTGAAGACGTAGCCGACGACGCCGAAGCCGAGCATCAGCCAGATATCGAACATCGCATTCTGGATCGCATAGGCGCCGATCGCGCATGACACCACGATCATCGGCGCCACCGCGGCGAACGGCACGCGCAGGATCGAGGCGAAGATCGGCACCGTCGTCAGCACCAGCACGAGGCCGACGACATTGCCGAGATACATCGAGGCGATCAGGCCCCAGACGAAGTCCTTGTGCTCGACGAACAGCAGCGGTCCCGGATTGAGCCCCCACACCATCAACCCGCCGAGCAGGATCGCGGCGGTGCCGGAGCCGGGAATGCCGAGCGCCAGCATCGGCAGCAGCGCCGCGGTGCCGGAGGCATGCGCCGCCGTCTCGGGCGCGAACACGCCCTCGATGCGGCCCTTGCCGAAGCTCTCGGGATCCTTGGAGAAACGCTTGGCGAGATTGTAGCCCATGAAAGAGGCCGCGATCGCGCCGCCCGGGGTAATGCCGAGCCAGCAGCCGATGAAGGAGGAGCGCAGCAGCGTCACCCAGTATTTCGGCAGGCCTTTCCACACACTCAGCACGACGCGCAGCGAAATGCTCGCCGCGTGTCCGCGCAGCGCAAGGCGCTCCTCCATCGTCAACAGGATCTCGCTGATGCCGAACAGGCCGATGACGGCGACGAGGAAGTTGATGCCACGGAGCAGCTCGGACGAGCCGAAGGTCATGCGCAGATTGCCAGACACCGTGTCCATGCCGATGCCGGCGAGCAACAGCCCCAGCGACATCGAGATGACAGTCTTGTGCTTGGCCTCGCGCCCGAGACCGACGAAGGAGCAGAAGGTCAGGAGATACACCGCGAAGAACTCGGGAGGACCGAACTTCAGCGCAAAGGACGAGATCATCGGGGCGAGGAAGGTGATCAGGAGCACCGCGACCAGCGAGCCGATGAAGGAGGACGTGAACGCCGCCGTCAGCGCTTCCGCCGCCCTGCCCTGCTGCGCCATCGGATAGCCGTCGAAAGTGGTCGCGACCGACCATGCCTCGCCCGGGATGTTGAACAGGATCGAGGTGATCGCGCCGCCGAACAGCGCGCCCCAATAGATGCAGGACAGCATCACGATCGCCGAGGTCGGATCCATCGTGAAGGTGAGCGGCAGCAGGATCGCGACGCCGTTGGGTCCGCCGAGCCCGGGCAAGACGCCGACGAAGATGCCGAGCACCAGCCCGACCATCATCAGCGCGAGCGTCTTCCACGTCAGCAGGACCGCAAAGCCGTGAAGCAAGAGACCGAAAGCTTCCATCGCGGGCCCGCCTTAGTGGCCGAAGGCCGCTTCGAGCGGCCCTTTCGGCATGATGACGTCGAAGGCGATGTCGAAGGTCACGAACATGACCGCCGTGAATACAGCAGCGGTGAGCAGCGACTTCCACAGCGCGATCTTGCCGACCAGACGCATGAAGCTGGCGATCAGGAGGAAACTCGCGACATAGAGGCCGAGAAACTGCGTCGTCACGCAGAACAGCAGCGTCGGCCCGAACACCGCCATCACGCGGCGGGCTTGCGCGCGCGTGACGAAGGTCTCAGCTGCCGCGCGGTGCGCGACCAGCGCCACGATCAGGCCGTAGAGGCTGGCACCACCGAGAACGACGGAGAGATAGAAGGGAAAATAGCCGGGCTCCGGCCCGGTCGAATCCCAGGAGGCGCCGGTGCGCCAATTGTCGTAGCCGAGCGTGGCGGCCAACGCGAGCAACAGCAGACAGACGAATATCTCGATCGTGCCGGAGGAGACGACGGAAGGCGAGTCGTCTTCGGGCGCGGTCGGATCGTCGACGACGATTTCAAGATCGGTTTGGGGCATGAGCTGACAACAACCGCTGCGGCTGATCCACTCTCCCCGCTTGCGGAGAGAGGGTTAGGGTGAGGGGAAGTCACGGCGGGGACGGTGAGAGTTGGACTCGCGAAGAGTCCCCCCTCACCCGGATTGCATCTTCGATGCAATCCGACCTCTCCCCGCAAGCGGGGCGAGGTGAAGCAATCACTTCGCGACGAATCCGGCTTCCGTCATCAGCGACTTGTTGACTGCATCGTCCTCCTCGAGGAATTGTACCATGTCCTTGCCGGTGAGGAAGATCGGCTTCAGCGCCTGCTTTTCCATGTAGTCCTTGTATTGGGACGTCTGCGTCACCTTGTGGAACAGCTCGACGTAGAACGCCTGCTGTTCCGCCGTGACCTTGCCGGGCAGGAACGTCGCGCGCAGCATCAGATACTGCACATCGACGCCCTCCTCCTTGCAGGTGGGGATGTCGGCCCAGGACTGCGTGTCCGTCACCTTGCTGGTGTAGGAGATTCGTTCCTTGTCGAACACGCAGAGCGGACGCACCTGGCCCGCGCGCCAGACCTCGAGATTTTCGGATGGATTGTTGACGTTGGATTCGGTGTGGTTGCCGACGAGCTGGGTCGCGGCCTCGCCGCCGGACTTGTAGGGCAGATAGGAGAATTTCGCGCCGGTCTTCTGCTCGAGAAACACGGTCAACACGTGATCCTCGCGCTTTGAGCCGGTGCCGCCCATCTTGAACGGCGCGCTCGCCGCCTTCGCGGCTGCCACGAACTCCTTCACCGTCTTGGGACCCGCGCTGTTGTCCCACAGCACAAACTGGTCGAGCGCGATCACCGAAACCGGGGTCAGCTCACGCCAGTTGAACGGGATCTTTGCCGACAGCGGCAGCATGTAGATCAGCGAATAGGCGATCAGCACCTTGTTGGGGTCGCCCTCGCTGGATTTCATGTACATCAGCGCTTCAGCGCCGGAAGCCCCGCCCTTTAGCGAGACCACGATCGGCTGCTTCATCAGATTGTTCTTCTGGATGGCGGCCTGCATCATCCGCGCCATCTGGTCGGAGGCGCCGCCCGCGCCCGCCGCGACCACGATCTCGACCGGTTTGGTCGGCTCCCATCCCGCAAAGGCCGGCGTGCTCAACGATAGCGCTGCTGCGACGCCAACAGCTTGCATTAGAATTCGCACCAGTTTCGTCCCCTGGATTATTGGCTTTGTTTGCCAGGAATTTATCGATGCATTGTGCGGACTAATGCCGGCGAGTTCAAGCAGGCGGGCATCCCGCCGCCTATGACTTTCGGCTGACGAAGCCAAGCCGGAGATGCCCTACTTGCCCTTCCAGTTCGGCGTGCGCTTGTTGAGGAAGGCGTCCATTCCCTCGCGGAAATCTTCGCTCATATAGGCTTTGAGGATCAGATCCTCGCCCTCTTCGCGCGACAGCGTGCGGCGGATGCGGCGGACTGCCTCCTTGGTCGCTTCAAGCGTCAGCGGGGCGTGGCTCGCCACGAGCCTGGCGGTCTCGTCGGCGCGGCGCTGCAGCGTCTCGACATCAGGGACGATCTCGTTGAGAAGGCCGAGCGCCAGTGCTTCCGGCGCTTCGACGAGGCGTGCCTTGAAGATCAGATCCTTGGTGCGGGCGGGGCCGACCAGCGAGACGACGCGGCTGATGTTCGACATCGACAGGCAGTTGCCGAGCGTGCGCGCGATCGGAAACCCGATGCGCGTCGTTTCAGTCCCGATGCGCAGGTCGCAGCAAGCCGCAATTCCGGCGCCGCCGCCGGTGCATGCCCCCGCGATCGCCGCAATCACGGGCACGCGGCACTGCTCGAGCGTACCGAGCACGCGGTCGATGCGGGCCTCATAGTCGAGCGCATCCTGCGCGGTTTTGAACGCACGGAATTGAGAAATGTCGGTGCCGGAGGCAAACGCCTTGTCGCCGGTGCCGGTCAGGATCAGCGCCTTGATCGAGCGGTCGGCGTTAATCTCCTGGCAGATCTCCGCCATGCGCTCGTACATGGCGAAGGTCAATGCGTTGCGCGCCTGCGGGCGGTTGAAGGTGATCCGCGCGATGCCGTCCGTGACGGAGTAGAGCAGGTCTTCGTTGGCGGTCGTCGGTGCGTTCATCGCGCGCTCTCTTTTCTCTAGGTTAGTTCAGGCAACCTGGGCCTTCAGGCCACCTGAGCTTTGGTCATCGGCACCGCGTCGCGTCCCTTCAGGACGTCCATGGCCGCCAACACGCCGCCGCTCCGGTGCGGGATCTTTGCAAGATCGAGGCCCATCTCGACGCCGGCGAGCGTCCCCATCAGCATCAGGTCGTTGAAATGGCCGATATGGCCGATGCGGAACACCTTGCCCTTGACCTTGTTCAGGCCAGTGCCGAGCGACATGTCGAAGTTTTCCAGCACCACCTTGCGGAAGGCATCGGCGTCATGGCCATCAGGCACGCGCACGCCTGTCAGCGCCGGCGAATGCGCGGCAGGATCGGCGCACTGCGTCTCCAGGCCCCAGACCTTGATCGCGGCGCGCGTCGCCGCGCTATGGCGCTTGTGGCGGGTCCAGACGTTCTCGAGCCCCTCCTCTTCCAGCATCTTGATCGCCTCGCGCAGGCCGTAGAGCAAATTGGTGGCGGGCGTATAGGGGAAGGTGCCGAGCTTGTTGAAGGAGATGACCTCCTGCCAGTCCCAATAGGAGCGCATGCCGGGGTTGGCCTTGGCCACCGCGAGCGCTTTCTCCGAGACGGCGTTGAAGCCGAGGCCCGGTGGCAGCATCAGGCCCTTCTGCGAGCCGGCGACCGAGACGTCGATGCCCCAGGCATCGTGCTCGTACTCGATCGAGCCGAGGCCGGAGATGGTGTCGACCATCAGCAGCGCGGGATGCTTGACCCGGTCGAGCAGCTTGCGCACCTCCAGCGGCGGCGTCACGCAGCCGGTCGAGGTCTCGTTGTGGACGACGCAGACCGCCTTGATGGTGTGCTGCTTGTCGGCGGCAAGGCGCTTCTCGATCTCGGCGAGATCGGCGCCATGGCGCCAGTCACTCGGGATGAAATCGACGTCGAGCTTGAACTTGTCGGCGATGCCGCGCCACAGCACGGCGAACTGGCCGGTCTCGCACATCAGGACCTTGTCACGGGGCGCGAGCACGTTGACCATCGCGGCTTCCCAGGCGCCGGTGCCGGACGAGGGGAAGATGATCACGGGCTGCTTGGTGCGGAACACCCGCTGCATGCCGGCGAGGACGGCGAAACCGAGCTCGGCGAACTCCGGACCGCGATGGTCCAGCGTCGGCATGTCCATCGCCCGCAGCACCCGGTCGGGCACGTTGGTCGGTCCTGGAATCTGGAGAAAATGCCTTCCAGTATGCACGGTCATCGGCGTCCTTCCCGGTCTTTGAATCTGTCTTTTGCGTCTGTCTTGGCCTTGAGCCCAGCTTGACTTCTAGCCTGTTGGTCTCAAGGGGCTGCGCGAGCCGCTCGAATATCACTATTCGCCGGGCTTGTCCCTCGCCGGACGGGGTCCGTCAATGCACAAGAAGCAGGGCTCGCCTTGCCAAGGGCCGTGACCGGAGGCAAGACGGGGGCGGCGAACAGGCAAGAGCGGACCATGGCGGCGGAAGTGCCCGGGAAATCACAGGAATCGGCCAAAAAGGACGGCCTCGCGGCACGTCTGGCCCGGGACGTGACCGGCGACGTCCTGTTCGACGCTTTCAGCCGCGGCCGCTACGCCACCGACGCTTCCTTCTACCAGATCATGCCCCATGGCGTGGTGGTGCCGCGCACCATGGACGAGGCCTTGCGGGCGCTGGCGATCGCGCGCGACGAGGGACTGAAGGTGACCCCGCGCGGCGGCGGCACCTCGCAATGCGGCCAGACCGTCAATGACGGTCTCGTGGTCGATCTCTCGAAGCACCTGAACCGGATCCTGTCGCTCGACGTCGAAGGAGGCACCTGCGTGGTCGAGCCGGGCATCGTGCTCGACGACCTCAACCGCCAGCTGAAGAAACACGGCCTCTGGTTTCCGGTCGACGTCTCTACGGCCTCGCGCGCCACAATCGGCGGCATGGCCGGCAACAATTCCTGCGGCGGCCGTAGCCTGCGCTACGGCACCATGCGCGACAACACACTGTCGATGGAGGCCGCGCTTGCCGACGGCACGCTGAGCCGCTTCGGCGAGGTCTCGCGCGATCTCTCCGATCTCGATGCGAACGACAACGCCCGCGCCCTGTTCCGCGACATGCTCGATCTCGGCGCCCGCGAGGTCGGGGAGATCGCCGCACGCTTTCCAAAAGTGCAGCGACGTGTCGGCGGCTACAATCTCGATGCGCTGGTGCCGCGCAATGCCCGCAACAACATGGCGCACCTTCTCGTCGGCTCCGAGGGGACCCTCGCCTTCACCACCAAGGTCGAGCTGAAGCTGTGGCCTGTGATCCGCAACAAGGCGCTCGGCATCTGCCATTTCGGCAGTTTTTACGAGGCGATGGACGCGGCCCAGCATCTGGTCAAGCTCAAGCCGATCGCGGTCGAGCTGGTCGACCGCACCATGCTCGCACTCGGCCGCGACATCGCGATGTTCCGACCCATCATCTCCACTGCGATCAAGGGCGATCCGGATGCGGTGCTCGTGGTCGAGTTCGCCGAGGTGGATCAGGCGGACAACCTCGTGCGCCTGAAGCAGCTTGGAGAGCTGATGGGCGATCTCGGCTTCGGCTGGAACAACGACAAGCGAAAATGGGGCGGCGTGGTGGACATCACCGAGCCCGCGCTGCAGAGCGGGATAGCCGATTTCCGCGCCGCCGGCCTCAACGTCATGATGTCGATGAAGCAGGAAGGAAAGCCCGTCTCCTTCGTCGAGGACTGCGCCGTGCCGCTGCCGCATCTCGCCGACTACACCGCGCGCTTGAACGAGGTCTTCGCCAGGCACGGCACCAGCGGCACGATGTACGCGCATGCCTCCGAGGGCTGCTTGCACGTGCGGCCGGTGCTGAACCTGAAGCTCGAGAAGGACGTCAAGGCGATGCGGGCCATCGCCGAGGAAGCCTTCGAACTGGTGCGCGAATACAAGGGCTCGCATTCCGGCGAGCACGGCGATGGCCTGGTGCGCTCCGAATTCCACGAAACGATGTTCGGCGAGCGCCTGGTCGCCGACTTCCGGGACGTGAAGCAGCGCTTTGATCCCGAGGGCGTGCTCAACTCCGGCAAGATCGTCGACGCACCGAAGATGGACGATCGTTCGCTATTCCGCTTCAAGCCTGACTATCGCGTCGCAGAGATCAAGACAAAACTCGACTGGTCCGCTTATCCCGGGGCCGGCGGCGGCTTTCAGGGCGCGGTCGAGATGTGCAACAACAACGGCGCCTGCCGCAAGCTCGAGGGCGGCGTGATGTGCCCGTCCTACCGCGCGACGCGCAACGAGAAGGACGCGACGCGAGGCCGCGCCAACACGCTGCGGCTCGCCATCTCCGGCCAGCTTGGCGCGGGCGCGCTCTCCTCCGACGAGATGATGGAGACGCTAAAGCTTTGCGTATCCTGCAAGGCCTGCCGCCACGAATGCCCTGTTGGCATCGACATGGCCAAGATGAAGATCGAGGTGCTCGCCGCGCGCGCGGCCTCGCATGGCCTGACCTTGCGCGACCGGCTGGTCGGCTACCTCCCGCGCTATGCCGGCCTCGCGTCGCGCTTCGCGCCGTTGGCGAATTTGCGCAACCGCAGCCCGCTGCTGCGAAAGCTGTTCGAACGCTTTGCCGGCATCAGCGCCCGCCGCGCGCTGCCCGCCTTCCGCAGCGACGTGTTCGTGCCGCCGGCCGAAGTGGTCGGGCCGGAGACCGGCCGCGAGGTCGTGCTGTTCGCCGATACCTTCAACCGCATCTATGAGCGCGAAAATCTCGAGGCCGCGCTGCGCGTGCTCGCGGCCGGCGGCTATCGCGTGCATCTGCCGAAACCCGCAAGCGGCAGCCGTCCGCTGTGCTGCGGCCGCACGTTCCTGTCAGCGGGCCTTGTCGACGAAGCCAGGTCAGAGCTCGATCGTCTCGTCGCCGCCTTCGCGCCCTTCGCCACGCGCGGCGTGCCGATCGTCGGTCTCGAGCCAAGCTGCCTTTTGACCTTGCGCGACGAGCTCGCCTCGCTGCGCAAGGACGATGAGGCCAAGGCCGTCGGCGCCCACGCGTTGACCTTCGAGGAATTCCTGGTGCGCGAGGCCGAGGCCGGCCGGCTGCAACTGCCGCTCGGCGCCGTTGCCGACAAAGCCCTGGTGCACGGCCATTGCCATCAAAAATCCTTCGGCGCATTCAAGCCGGTCGAACAGGTGCTGCGCCTCATCCCTCGCCTTGAGGTCCAGACCATCGAATCGAGCTGCTGCGGCATGGCCGGCGCCTTTGGTTATGGCGCAGACACCTACGATGCCTCGATTGAGATGGCCGAGCTCTCGCTGCTACCCGCCGTGCGGCGCGCGGACCAGAAGACGCTCGTCGTTGCCGACGGCACCTCCTGCCGGCACCAGATCCACGACGGCGCGGAGCGCGAGGCGCTTCACGTCGCGCGCGTGCTGGCGATGAGCCTTGATCGTGCCGAAACCCAATCCACAACCCCTCCTGTTGCAAAGGAAACCAATCATGGCTGACCTCACCCTCGACGCCGCCCGCAAGATCCTCGACGCCGCCTTCGCGAAATCCACCGAGCTGAAGCTGAAGCCGCTGGTCGTCACCATCCTCGACGCCCGCGGCGTGCTCAAGATCGCCGCGGCGCAGGACGGCACCAGCCTGATGCGCGCCGAGATCGCGCACGGCAAGGCCTATGGCGCGCTCGCATTGGGCATGGGCTCACGCGCCCTGTTTCAGCGCGCGCAGGAGCAGGCCTATTTCATCGACGCCGTGAACACCATGGCCAAGGGCGCGCTGGTCCCGGTCCCCGGCGGCGTGCTGATCATGGACGGCACGACGCTGCTCGGCGCGGTCGGCGTCAGCGGAGACACGTCCGACAATGACGAGACGTGCGCGGTGGCGGGCATCCAAGCCGCGGGGTTGAAGGCCAACGCGGGGTGAGACCTCTTCCGCAGCCTGGATGGAGCGAAGCGCAATCCGGAGCGTCGGCGTCCCACGCGCAAACCCCGGATTACGCTTCGCTCCGTCCGGGCTACAAGATCGTTCCGGTGCCGCGGCGTCGTACTGGCTCCGTCAAGACGACATTGAACTTCATCGCCCCGTCCACACCGGCTTGCGCTTTTCGCTGAACGCCTTCAGCCCTTCCTTGGCGTCCTCGGTCATCGCGAGCAGCGCGATCTGGCTTTCGGTGTAGGCGATGCTCTCGTCGAACGACATCGAGGCGATGGCGCGCATCGCGTATTTGCCGCGGCGAATTGCGGTCGGGGATTTATCGACGATGCGGCCGATCAGCCAGTCGACCTTGGCGTCCAGCTCCGCCGCGGGCACGACGTAGTTCAGCAGGCCCGCTCCCTGCGCCGCTTTCGCGTCGAACGGCTCGCCGGTCAGCGCCCATTCGTTGACGAGGCGAGGTGGAGCAATGGACTGCAACAGGCTCAACACCTGCATCGGGAATACGCCGACCTTCACCTCCGGCAAGCCGAAGATGACGTGATCGGCGGCGACGGCCATGTCGGTCATGCAGAGCAGGCCCATGCCGCCGGCCATGCAGACGCCGCTGAGGCGCGCAATCGCGGGCTTGGTCGCGTTCTGCGACAAGCGCAGCAGATCGGCATAGTCGACATTCGGCTTCGAATGATCCATCGCGAAGGCCGCGCCGGAGTTCTGCAGATCCGCGCCGGCGCAGAACGCCTTGTCGCCCGCGCCCGTCAGCACGATGATGCGGACATCCTTGTCGTCATGCGCGTCGCGGTAGCCGCGCGCGATGCCGGCGATAACCTCGCCATTCAGCGCGTTGCGTTTCTCGGGCCGGTTGATGGTGATCCAGAGCGCCTGCCCGCGCTTCTCGGTGATCACGGCTGTGGTGTCGGTCATGGCGCGCTCGCTTCCTTGGGCTCTCCGTTTTGCAGCCATTTGCGGCAGCTCGGGCGGAAGGTGCAAGCGCAATCTGCGGCGCGGTGCCGCTTTAGCGCCTCGACACAAACTTGTAGCGCGATCGAGGCGCGTGTGCGGCTCAGGCCGCGACTGCTTTCCTGATCCAGACCTTGTTGTCGTGGAACGCGGCGCCGCCGATCGGCGCGATTGTGTCCGCGCCCGTCAGCATATTGATGCCGCGCTCACCGATATGGTTCTTGTTGGGATGAACGGACTCCGCGATCAGCACGCCGCGGCGCACGCCTTCGAACAATGTGGCGATCAGTGTGGTCTCGCCGCGGGTGTTGCCGAGCGTCACGGCATCGCCATCCGCGATGTCGAGCGCGGCCGCATCCAGGGGATGGATCATCACGCTCGCCTTGCCCTCACGCGCCTGGGAGGACGGCGTCTCGTTGAAGGTGGTGTTGAGAAAGCTGCGCGACGGGCTCGTGGCAAGCCGGAACGGATGGGCCTGGTCGGTATGCTCGATCACCGCCCAATGGTCCGGCAGCGACGGCATCTTGTCCAAGTCACCCATCTTCTGGCCGAACGGCGGATGCGCCCAATCGGCCTTGAAATGGAATTTCTTGTCGGCATGGGCGAAGCCGTCGAGATAATGCGACGTGCGGAAGTCCGGCTGCAGGTCGCGCCAGAGATCGGCTTCGAGGCCGGCAATGTCGCCGTGATCGCTCAGCTTCAGCGTCGCGTCGATCAATTCACGCGGCGTCAGCTCGAACCCGGGATGCGTAGCGCCAAGCCGCGGCGCCAGCGCCTGCAAGACCTCGTGGTTGGAGCGGCATTCCCCGGGCGGGTCGATCAGCTTCGGCCCGACCGAGATGTGCTGGTGGCCGCCGCCGTAATAGAGATCGTCATGCTCCATGAACATCGTCGCCGGCAGCACGATGTCGGCCATCTCGGCTGTCTCGGTCATGAACTGCTCGTGCACGGCGACGAACAAATCCTCGCGCGCAAAACCCTGGCGCACAAGCGCCTGCTCCGGCGCCACCGTCATTGGATTGGTGTTCTGGATCAGCATCGCCTTGACCGGACCGTTGCCGTGCAGCGCCTTGGAATCGCCCGTGAGGATGCGGCCGATCTGCGACTGGTCGAGCGCGCGGATGGTTGGGTCGATGGCGTCGTGACCTTCGATGATGGATTCGTTGAAGTGCCACAGCGCGAAATTGTTGAAGAAGGCGCCGCCGCCTTCATATTGCCAGGCGCCGGTCACGGCAGGAATGCAGTTCGCGGCATGCATCTGCGCCGCGCCGTTGCGCGAGCGGGTGAAGCCATAGCCGAGCCGGAAGAAGGTCCGCTTGGTCTCGCCGACCAGTTTGGCAAAAGCCTCGATCTCCGCTACCGGCACGCCTGAGATCGCGGAGGCCCATTCGGGCGTGCGCGTCTTCAGATGCGCCTCGAGCTCGCCAGGGCAATCGGTGTACTTGTCCATATAGGCACGATCGGCATAGCCGTCGCGGAACAGGACATGCATCACGCCGCAGGCGAACGCGCCGTCGGTGCCGGGCCGCAGGATGATCTTGATGTCCGCCTGCTTCATGGTCTCGTTGTCGTAGATGTCGACGGCTGCGATCTTGGCGCCACGCTCCTTGCGCGCACGCGCGGCGTGCGTCATCACGTTGACCTGCGTGTTGACGGGGTTGGTGCCCCAGATCACCACCAAATCGGACAGCGCCATCTCGCGCGGATCGACGCCGGCGATCTTGCCGGTGCCGATCGCGAACCCGATGCGACCGACATTGGCGCAGATGGTCTGGTAGAACCGCGAATATTTCTTCACATGCGTGAGCCGGTTGAGGCCGTCGCGCATCACCAGCCCCATCGTGCCGGCGTAATAGTACGGCCAGATTGAGTCCGCACCGAACTCGCGCTCGGCCTGGTTGAAGCGATCCGCGATCTCGTCCAGCGCCTCGTCCCAGCTGATCCGGGCGAATTGGCCGGAGCCCTTCGCACCCGTTCGACGCAGCGGATACATCAGCCGTTCAGGATGATGGATGCGCTCGGCGTAACGGGCAACCTTGGCGCAGACCACGCCGGCCGTATAGGTCTGCTTTTTCGAACCGCGGACGCGACCGATGCTGCGTCCCTCGAGCACCTCGACATCGAGGGCACAGGCCGACGGGCAATCATGCGGACAGGTCGAATGGCGGATTTCGATCTTGGCGTGCTGGTTCATGTCCAATTTGGTAACACCAAAATACCCCTCAGCCGAGGGTATTTATCCGGCAACGCCCATGCGATTTGCTCAGACCGTGTGCGCCGCCGGTTCCTGCCGCGACCGCGAAGAGCGGCGCCGCCACACCGAAAACCGCCCGATATTCCAGGCACCATCGGTCTTGTGAGGCGTCGACAGTCCGCCTCCCCTGCCGCTACAGTGCCCAACAACAAGAACGACATCAGGGAGGTGGGTGTGACGGCCCGACAATTCATGCTGGCGCTGGCCGCCGGTCTGCTCAGCGCGTCCTCCGCAAGCCCGTCCTTGGCGCAGGACTATCCCAACCATTCGGTCCGGATCGTCGTGCCCTTCGGCGCCGGCGGGCCGGCCGATGTCGCGGCCCGGCTGATCGGCAATGCGCTCCAGGAGAGTTTTGGCCAACCCTTCGTGATCGAGAACCGCACCGGCGCGGGCGGCGTCATCGGCACGGTCGAAGCGGCGAAGTCGCCCGCCGACGGCTACACGCTGCTGATGATGTCCAACACCCAGACCGCGAACGAATCCCTGCTGACGCCGGACAAGCGCAAATACGAGCTGATGCGCGACCTCGCGCCGATCGCACCGGTCAACTCTTCCGATCTCGTCATCGTGGTGAACCCGCAAGTCGCAGCGAAGACGCTGCAGGAGTTCGTCGCGCTCGCCAAGTCGCAGCCGGGGAAGTTGAACTATGCCTCCTCCGGCCAGGGCACGCCCTATCACATGGCCGGCGAGCTGTTCAAAGCCATGGCCGGCATCGATCTCGTCCACGTCCCCTATCGCAACAGTGGTGAGGCGCGCAGCGGCGTGATCGGCGGGCAGGTTCAGATGATGATCGACGCGGTGCCGGCGATGGCGCCGAACATCGGCGAGAACCAGGTCCGCGCGCTCGCGACCACCGGCAAGCAACGCTCAGCGGTGCTGCCGAACGTGCCGACCGCGATCGAGGCGGGGGTCGCAGGCTACGAAGCCACGATCTGGCTCGGCCTGATGGCGCCGGCCGGCACGCCAAAACCTGTGATCGACAAGCTCAATGCCGCCGTGAACGCAATGGTGAAGCGGCCCGACATCGTCAAGCTCTGGACTGCGCAGGGCGCGGTGCCGATGTCAATGACGTCGGAGGGATTCGACAAGTTCCTGCGCGGTGACATCGAAAAATGGGCCGACGTGGTCAAGAAGTTCGACAAGTCCTGAGGCTGTAGAGCGACAATGCCTACCATTCAATTCCAGCTCAACGGCACGGCCGCGGCCGTGGATGCCGATCCGGATCAGACGCTGCTCGACGTGCTGCGCAGCCGGCTCGGCGTTACAAGTCCGCATTTCGGCTGCGGGGCCGGCGAGTGCGGCGCCTGCCATGTCATGGTCGGCGACCGCGCGATGGCCTCGTGCGACCTGCCGATGTGGTCGGTCGCGGACAAGGACGTCGTCACGGTGGAAGGCCTCGGCACAGCGGAGCAGCCGCATCCGCTGCAACGCGCCTTTATCGCCGAGCAGGCGATGCAATGCGGCTATTGCGTCTCGGGGATCCTGATTAGCGCGGCGGCGCTGCTGAAGCGCAATCCGTCGCCGACGGAGGCTGAGGTGAGAACCGCGCTTGATCGCAATCTGTGCCGCTGCGGATCGCACAATCGCATGGTCCGCGCTGTGCTGCGGGCGGCCGCGGAGATGGCGACATCATGAGTGCGCCGTCCCCTACCCCGACACTGCCGGTCAGCCTTGCGGCCAATCCCAAGCTGTCAGCCTGGGTGAAGCTCATCGGCGAAGGCCGTGTGGCGATCTCGCCCGGCAAGGTCGAGATCGGCCAGGGCATCGTCACGGCCCTGGCGCAGATCGCAGCCGACGAGCTCGACGTCGATATTGGCCGCATCGAGATGATCCGCGCCTCCACGGCGGCAAGTCCGAACGAGGGCGTCACCTCGGGCAGCCTTTCGGTCCAGCAGTCCGGCCGGGCGCTGCGCCACGCCTGTGCCGAAATCCGCCAGCGCTTCCTCCTCGCAGCATCGGAGCGTCTCGGTGTCGATGCGTCGCTGCTCGACATCCATGACGGCACGATCTCGGGCCCCGGCAATGTCAGGACGAGCTATTGGGAGTTGGCCGGTGACGTCTCGCTCGACCACGACGCCAAAGCCGGTGCGACAGCGAAGATCGTCGCCAAACGCACTGTGGCCGGACATTCGGTCCAGCGCGTCGACATTCCCGACAAGGTGTTCGCACGGCCGCGCTTTATCCATGACTGTCCGCTGCCGGACTTGCTGCACGGACGCGTGCTGCGGCCGGACATTTCCGGCGCCAGGCTGATCGCGCTCGACGAGACGGCGACGCGAGCCGTTCCCGGCCTCGTCGCGATCGTCCGCGACGGCGGCTTTGCCGGCGTGGTTGCCGACGGCGAGGCAGCGGCGGAAGCCGCGCTGAAAGCCTTGCGTAAGGGGGCGACATGGTCGGCTGGCGAGCCGCTGCCGGAAGCTGATCTCGCCGGGTTCCTGAAGAGCCAGCCGGTCGAGACCACTGTCATCGACACCAGGACCTCTGCAGCAACGATAAAGAACGCTGCTCGCACCCTCCGCCGGCAATACATCCGTCCCTACATCGCGCATGCCTCGATCGCGCCGTCCTGTGCGATGGCCCGATGGGACGGCGATCGCGTCCACGTGTGGACGCACAGCCAGGGTGTCTATCTGCTGCGCGCCGACCTCGCGATCGTGCTCAAGCTGCCGATCGAGAGCATCGTCGTCGAGCACATGGAGGGCGCCGGCTGCTACGGACACAACGCGGCCGATGACGTCGCGCTCGATGCCGTGCTGCTGGCGAAAGCGGCCGGCGGCCGTCCGGTGCGGGTGCAGTGGTCGCGCCACGACGAGATGGCCCACGCGCCGTTCGGCGCGGCGATGGCGATCGAGATCGAGGCCGACCTCGATGGGGACAACGAGATCGTCGGTTGGCGCCATGCGATCTGGAGCAACGGCCACGCGGCGCGGCCCGGGCGCGCAGCACAGCCCGCGCTGCTTGCCGCAACCGAGATTGCGACCCCCTACCCGCGCATGATCTCGACCAATCCGCCCGCGGCCAATGGCGGCGGCGGCGACCGCAACTCCGTTCCGCTCTACGACCTCCCGGCCTGGACGGTCACGAGCCACCGGTTGCTGACCATGCCGGTGCGGACCTCGGCGCTGCGGACACTTGGCGGACAAGGCAATGTGTTCGCCATCGAGTCCCTGCTCGACGAGATCGCCGCGCTGCGCGGCGAAGACCCGATCGCGTTCCGCCTGCGCCATCTGCGCGACGAACGGGCAAAGGAGGTCATTCGCGCGGTGGCACGACGCGCGCAATGGAAGCCGCAAAAGAAGTCCGGCATCGGTCACGGCGTCGGCTTCGCCCGCTACAAGAACATGGGGGCCTATTGCGCCGCGATTGCGGAGATCGAGGGCACTGACAACATCCGCGTCAAGCGGCTGACGCTTGCGGTCGATGTCGGCGAGGCCATCAACCCGGACGGCGTCATCAACCAGATCGAGGGCGGCGCGATCCAGGCGACAAGCTGGGTGCTGAAGGAACGCGTCCGCTTCGACCGCACGCGCATCACATCGACGTCCTGGACCGACTATCCGATCCTCACCTTCAGCGAGGTGCCAATGGTGGATGTCGAGATCGTCCAGCGGCCGGAGATCGAGCCGGTCGGCGCTGGCGAGGCCGCCCACGGCCCGGTGACGGCGGCGATCGCGAATGCCGTTTACGATTGCCTCGGCGTGCGCCTGCGCGACCTGCCGATCACCCGCGACAAGATCATTGCAGCCATGGAGCTGGCATCGTGACGACAGTGAGCATTTTGAGCGGAGGCGCGGCGCAAGGCCTGGTGCGCGGCCTCGGCGATCCCTTCAAGACGCAGACCGGCTTCGGCATCGACGGCGAGTTCGGCGCAGTCGGCATCATGGCCGACAAGCTGCGCACGGGAACGGCGGCCGATCTGGTGATCCTGACGCAGGCGCTGCTTGCAAAGCTTGCCGAAGAGACGCTCGTCATCCCTTCCTCGATCACAAATGTCGGGCGGGTCGAGACCGCGCTGGCGGTCCGGAGCCGCGATCCCAAGGTGACCGTGAAGACCGAGGCCAATTTGCGCGAGGTACTGCGCAGCGCCGACGCGATCTACGTCCCTGATACGAAAGCCTCGACGGCGGGACAGCACGTCGCAAAGGTGCTGGATCAGCTCGGCATCGCCTACGAGGTCGCTTCGCGCCTCAAGATCTTCCCCAACGGCGCGACCGCGATGCGGGAGCTTGCGGCGTCCACCGCCGCGCATCCGATTGGCTGCACGCAAGCGACCGAGATCATTGCAACCGACGGCATCGCGCTGTCAGGAGCGCTGCCGCCGGGCTGCGAGCTCGTGACGATGTATACGGCCGGCGTGACCACGCGGGCCGTACATCCACAAGAGGCGGCCGCGCTGATCGCGTTGCTGACCAGCGCAGACCGCAGGGATCTGCGCCAGCGCGCCGGCTTTGCAGGCTAGATAATCGCCCTATGTGTGCAACTGGGTGAGACCGGTCGGCGGACCGTCGACGGCGGTCCAGCCACCATCGACAAACAATGTGCTGCCGCTGACATAGCTCGCGGCGTCCGAGGCGAGATAGGCGACGGCTGTCGCGACCTCGTCGGCGCTGCTCCAGCGGTTGAACACGGTATGGCCGGCATAGAGATTGTAGATGTCCGGACGCTGCTTGAACGGGCCGGTCAGCGCGGTCTCGGCGATGCTCGGCGCGATCGCGTTGACGCGCACGCCGGAGCGTCCAACCTCCGAAGCAAAGCCCTTCACCAGCAGGCCGATGGCGGCCTTGGTCGAGCCGTAGACGCCAAGGCCCGGCTCGATAGTCACCGCCCGCACCGAGGAGCAGGCAATGATGCTGCCGCCCTTCTGCTCGACCATGATGCGGCCGAAGGCCTGGAAGAACCAGACCGTGCCCTTGATGTTGAGGTTGAGGACGCGGTCGAGATCCTCCTCGGTGTAGTCGAGGATGGTCTTGCGGATGTTGAGCCCGGGCGTCGTCACCGCGATGTCGAGCCGCGAAAATTTCTGCATCACGGTCTTCGCCAGTGCATTGACGTCCGCAGCGCTCGCCGCGTCACACGCAGCCGCCTCGGCCCAGCCGCCCTTCTCACGAATGCCGGCGGCGGTTGCTTCAGCGCCTTCAAGCGCACGATCGGCGCAGACGACACGGGCGCCGAGCCCGGCCAGCGCCTCGGCCGACGACTTGCCGATTCCGGAGGCGGCGCCCAGCACCACGGCCGTCTTGCCGGTGAGATCGAAGAGCTTGCGATAGTCAGTCACGGATAGATTCTCCCTTCGTTGCTGCTAGCCCTTGTAGCCCATCAGCAGACGGGGCAGCCACAGCGAGAAGGCGGGGACGTAGGTCACGAACATCAGAGCTGCGATCAGGGCGGCGTAGAACGGCAGGATAGTGCGCATCACCGCGCCCACCGAGATGCCGCCGATGGCGCAGCCCACGAACTGCGTCGTCCCGACCGGCGGGGTGTTCAGCCCGAGCGCGCAGTTGATCAGCATCAGCATGCCGAACTGCACCGGATCCATGCCCGCCTTCATCGCGATCGGCAGGAAGATGGGCGTGCAGATCAGGATGGTCGCGGCCATGTCCATGAACGTGCCCAGCACGAACAGAATGACGTTGATGAGCAGGAAGATGACCCAGGGCTGGGTCGAGACCCTGCTCATCATCTCGCCGGCGAAGTCGGCCACCTCGTAAAGCCCCATCAAATACTGGAACATGGTGGAGACGCCGATCAGCAGCAGCACCACCCCCGTGGTCTTCACCGCCTTGGCCGCCGCGCGCAGGAAGTTCGGCAAGGTCATGGTGCGGTAAATGAAGAACGTCAGCAGGATCGTGTAGGTGACCGCGACGGCCGCGGATTCGGTCGCCGTGAACACGCCCGACAGGATGCCTGAGAGGATGATGCCGACGATCAGAAGGCCGGGCAGAGCGGCCGCGAACGAACGGAAAACCGCGGGCCAGCCCGGGAACTTGCCGGCCGGATAGCCGCGCTTCACCGCGACCGCGTAAGCGGCGACCAGCATGCACACCATCAGCACCAGCGCCGGCAGCAGGCCGGCGGCGATCAGCGCTCCGATCGAGACCTTACCGCCGGCGGCGAGCGCATAGATGATCATGTTGTGACTGGTCGGCATCAGTGCTCCGACCAGCGAAGCATGGGTCGTGACGTTGACGGCATAGTCGGTGTCGAAACCTTCCTTCTTCATCATGGGGATCATCACCGCCCCCATCGCCGACACGTCGGCCACGGGCGAGCCGGACACGCCGCCGAACAGCGTGCAGGCGACCACGTTCGACATGCCGAGCCCGCCGCGGATGTGTCCGACGAGATTCTTGGCGAGCTGCACGATCTTGTCGGCGACGCCGCCATGCAGCATCAGCTCACCGCTGAAGACGAAGAACGGGATGGCGAGGAAGGAGAAGATGTTCATCCCCGACATCATCTGCTGGAAGATGACCGCGACCGGGAGGCCTTCGTAGAGGATGGTGCAAATCGCCGAGAGGCCGATCGCGAAGGCGACGGGGACGCCGAGGACGAGGAAGCCGAAGAAACTGGCGCCGAGAATGATCAGTTCCATGAGGGGACGACCTCTTCGCCGCGCAGGAGAGCGATGATGTGCTCGATTGAAAAGGAGACGATCAGGACGCCGGAGGCGATCAGCGGCACGTAGCGGATGACTTCGGGCAGGCCGAGATTGGGGATCTTCACCGTTCCGACCGAGGCTCCGAGGATCCAGCCGTTATAGGCCATCGCGACGCCGAACCCGGCCACCAGGACGTGGATCACAAGCTCGATCTTCTCCCGCGCATGATCCGGCAGCATCACCAGCAAACTATCCATGCCGATATGTCCGGCATCGCGCACGCCGACCGCGGCGCCGATCAACGTGACATACAGGATCAGAACCAACGCAAGGTTCTCCGTCCAGGTCGGGCTGGAATTGAGCACGTAGCGTCCGAACACCTGGTAGAAGACGATGGTGACGATGACGAGCAGTCCGGTCACCGACAGATACATCCCTAGCCGAGCGACGGGAGCATTGATCCGGGACAGCAAACCGGTGGACGGGCGTCCGGCTACGTCCAGTTCGTGGTCTGCGACGTGAGGGTCTGTCATCCAAGTCTCCTTGCAAGTCTCCTTGCGCGCCTCCAACGCGTCGGTCCGGCGTCGCCAGTCGGCGCGCCGGACCGACGCTATGGTCTTACTTCGTGTCCTGGATACGCTTGACGAGGCCCTTCAGCTTCTCGTCACCGGCGAACTTGTCGTACACCGGCTTCATCGCGTCGACGAATGCCGCCTTGTTGGCGATCGTCACGACCTGAACACCGGCCGCTTCGACGGTCTTGCGGGACGCCTGCTCACGCTCGTCCCAGAGCTTGCGCATGACGGGAACCGATTCCTTCGCCGCCTTGCGGACCATCGCCTGGTCCTCCTTGCTCAGCGTGTCCCAGACCGTCTTCGACATCACGAGAACTTCGGGCGCCAGGGAGTGCTCGGTGACGTTGTAGAACTTGGCGGCCTCGAAATGGCGCGAGGACTCGTAAGACGGCCAGTTGTTCTCGGCAGCGTCCACCAGACCGGTCTTGAGAGCGGTATAGACCTCGCCGTAGGGCATCGGCGTCGGATTGGCCCCGAGGCTCTGGATCATGCCGACCCACAGATCGGATTGCTGGACGCGAATTTTCAGACCCTTGACGTCCGCGAGCGACTTGATCGGTGCCTTGACGGTGTAGATGGACCGGGCGCCGCTGTCGTAATAGGCGAGGCCGATCAGGCCTGCGGGCGCCATGGCCGCCAGGATCTCGTCGCCGATCGGCCCGTCAAGAACGGTACGCATGTGCTGCGTGTCCCGGAAGATGAAGGGCAGGCACAACGCGATCGTTTCCGGCACGAAGTTGTTCAAGGGCGATGCGTTGATCCGCATCATGTCGAGTGCGCCGATCTTGAGCTGCTCGATGGTGTCCTTCTCGGAGCCCAGCGCACCGTTGGGGAACACCTTCACGCCGAGCTTGCCGCCGCTCGCCGCTGCGAGCTGCTTGCCCATGAACTTGACGGCCTCGACGGTCGGATAATCGGCGGGATGGATGTCGGCGGAACGGAAATCGCGTGCGGTCGCCAAGGGGGCTGAGACCGCCAGCAGAGCGGCTGCGATGACGCCGGTAAGTATCTTCATCTGAGCTTCCTCCTGAGTTGATTATGTCGTTGGGCAGAGCTGCGGGCCGCCTTGGGTCGCTCCACTTCCGGTGTGAAGTCAAGCGCCATTGTCGTCCCTAGGGCGCGCGGCATTCTCTGTCCAAGCTAAATCCGGCATCGATCAATGCTAGAGTTGCATCGATGGATCAAGCCGGCTTTGGGCAGACAACCGGCCCATCGTCCAGTTTTTCCGAAATCATCTGGTCGTCCGGCGCGGGAAGCGTTCATGGGCGTTGCTTGACGACGCCGGTGCGGCCCCCTCAAGATGCTGCGAAACAAAACGACCATCCCGAGGAATGCCCATGCCGCGGAAGCTGATCGACATCTCCGTGCCGCTCAGAAACGACGTGACGGCCGATCCGCCGGGCAATCACCCGGCAATCCAGTACATCGATCACCAGCAGGGTCTGCCGCGGATGCTGCAGTTCTTCGAGGGCCTCACGGCGCAGGACCTGCCGGACGGCCAGGGCTGGGCGGTCGAGCAGGTCTCGCTGTCGACCCATAACGGCACGCATCTCGATGCGCCCTGGCACTTCCATCCAACCATGAATCGCGGCGAGCGGTCATGGACGATCGACGAGGTGCCGCTGGAATGGTGCTTTCAGCCCGGCGTGAAGCTCGACTTCCGTCATCTCCCCGACGGCTACGTGGCGAGCGCCGACGACGTCGAGAAGGAGTTGAGGCGGATCGGGCATGCGCTGTCGCCGCTGGAGATCGTCGTCGTCAACACCGGCGCCGGCGCCAGGTTCGGCCAAGCCGATTATGTCAGCTCGGGCTGCGGCATGGGCTATGAGGCCACCATGTATCTGCTCGAGCGCGGCGTGCGGCTGACCGGCACCGACGGCTGGAGCTGGGACGCGCCGTTCGTCCATACCGCGAAGAAATACGCCGAAACGAAAGACGCCGGCCTGATCTGGGAGGGCCACAAGGCGGGGCGGCACATCGGCTATTGCCATCTCGAGAAGCTGCACAATCTCGACCAGCTGCCTTCGACCGGGTTCACCGTCTCGTGCTTTCCGGTGAAGATCGAGCGGGCCTCCGCAGGCTGGACCCGCGCCGTCGCGATCATCGACAGCTAGCTGTCGAGCCCGCTCTCGGCGAGTTCGCGCAAGGCATCCATATCGAGCACGACGATGGCGCCGTGCTCGAGGCGAACCCAGTTGCGGCCCGCCCAGGCGCGCAATTGCTTGTTGATGCTCTCGCGCGTCATCCCCACCATCTCGCTGATCTCCTGCTGCGTGATGACGAGCGTGCCGCTGCCGGAGTCGAACTTGCGCTCTTCGGTGAGCCCCAGCAGCGCGCTCGCAAGCCGGCCCGGCAGATTTTGCAGGATCACCTGCTCGACCTGCTGGCTGGTCCAGCGCAGGCGCGCGCAGAGCAGCTCGATGAATTTCATTGCGAGCGCCGGTTGGCTCTTCACGAACGGCAGGAAGTCCCGGCGATCGATGATGTAGAGCTCGCAATTGGTGTTGGCGGTCGCATCGGCCGACCTGGGGGCGCCGTCGAGCACCGCGATTTCGCCGAAGATCTCGCCGGGACCGATCAGATTGAGAATGGCGTTACGGCCATCGGGCGACGAAGAGGAGATCTTCACCGTTCCCGTGATCACCGCAAACAGGTTGTTGCCGGGATCGCCCTTGGCGGCGATCGTCGCGCCGCGCTTCACCGTGGTGTGCTTGGCGTAACGGCAGAGCTGATCCAGCGCCTCCGGCCCCAGATCCGCAAAGATCGGGTGCTTGCGCAGGACCGATAATTTATTTCCCGCCGCTTGTCGGGGGTCGTCGCCGGTCTTGTCCTGAGGCACGCCACTGGGCTCCTAAGACTGCGAGGCACTGGGGTCCCTGCGTAGTCAGTGTAGCCCAGTTTTTCAACCGGAAAGCATGCTCCCTATTTGAGGCAAACGCGGCGAAAATGCCGCGGTCAGGCGTGAAGCCGGCAGCCGAAGGATGAGCCAATGCGTCCTAGGCGATGCAGAGTTGCAGGCGCCGCACGCCGCCTTGCGTTGAGGCGCTGCCAACCCTCCCGCACTCGCGCGGCATAGCCCGCGCCGCGGGCGCAAATGCGACCGTGATCTCAGGAGCTTCGACGCTTGACGTCCGATTTGAGCGGGCCTGCACTGGTTTGCCGGTCTGCCCAGGCCAGTGCCCCGGCGAATGTGACAAAGATTGCTACGACAATGATGCTCATAAGCAACGCGTCAGCCGGCATGATGCCCTCCCCTGTGGTTTCAGGCATTATTCGGGGCACGCGGCCGAATGCATTGATCCCGATCAAAATCGAGCCGCGCTGCGTCGGAATCAGGCTGCGGCCAAGGCCTCGACCTTCGCCGGATCGAGCAGGCTGATCCCGCCATGAATGATCTCGATCACGCCGTGGCGCTCCAGCTTGGTGAACGTGCGGCTGACGGTCTCGATGGTCAGGCCGAGGTAATCGGCGATGTCCTGGCGGCTCATCGGAAGCGGAACCGTGTCCGACGCCGCCTTCAGCGAAACCAGCCGCTCGCGCCAGCCGAGCAGAAAGGCCGCAACCTTTTCGTCCGCCGAACGGCGGCCGAGCAGGACCATGTGGTCCCGGGCCTGGTTCAGCTCGCGAATCGCCAGCTCGTTGATCCGCCTGAGGAGGTGCAGCCGGTCCTCGATGAAACGGCCGAAGGGTGCCTTCGCGAACTGGCACACGGTCACCGCGCCGATCGCATCGGCCGAAAAATTGTGCCTGCCCGAAATATTCATCCCCAGGAAATCGCCGGGCAAGGCAAAGCCCACGATCTGCCGGCGGCCGTCGGGCAGCAGCTTGTACAGCCGCATGACGCCCTCGAAGAGATTGTAGAACGAGGTCGTGATGTCCTCCTCGGAGAACACAGTCTCGCCCGAGGAAAAATGGACGCGCCGGCCGAGATGCTCGAATTCCCGAAGCTCGACGGCGTCCAGCGACGAACAAACCGCTGATGAGCGGACGGCGCAATCGCTGCAGAGCTGCCAGTTCGGCTCAATCGTGACTACGGGCTTCATCGACCGCTCCAAGCGCCGGCTGCCCATCAGGCCCACCCCGTCGCGCGGATGCATTTTACTGCACTGCGCCAAAGCCGGTTGACCCAGATCAATTTTGAAGGGAATCCCCGCCCTATTCTTCTCCCGGACTTAAACGGGGTCACTTTACATGCTGCAAGGCACGCTGCGTCACGGGTTGGTCGGGTTGCTTCTGATGACGCGTGCCCTGGCGGCCCCGACCGCCGAACAACGCGGCAAGGCCTTTGCGCGCGCCAATTGCGCCCGTTGCCACGCGATCGACCGTGCGTCGAACAGTCCGCTCAAGATCGCGCCGCCGCTGCGAGCCCTGCACCAGCGCTATCCGATCGAGAGCCTTGGGGAGGCGCTGGCCGAGGGCATCAACACCGGCCACGCCGACATGCCGGCCTTCGAGCTCAGTCCGGACCAGATTCACGATCTCCTGTCCTACCTCAAGACCCTGGAATAGCCGCCCTCATACCGCTTGCACCGTCCAGCCGATCAGCTCCTTCGCGATGCGCGTGAAGGCCGTATCGAACGCTGCGACCGCCGCGGCCGGTTCAACCTTGTCGAGCTTTTCGCTGGTCTCGATGAGACGCGAGGCGACCACCTTGCCGTTCTTGTCGACGATCCGGGCCGACAGGACGATCTCGACCCGTGTCTCTCCCTCGGTGGCAATGCGGAAGCGCCTGATGTCGATCAGCAGCTGATAGTCCGCCTGCCCGAGATCGGCCGTGCGCAACGGCGCATGGGCGATGTCGTAGTTCTCAAAACTGTCGATCAGCCGCGCCTGCACCAGCTTCGGAATGCTGTCGGCCCAGAGGAAGTCCGCAAAGCCCGGATTATCCCCGCCGGGCGCGAACAGCATGCGCTGGGTCTGGAGCATGGCGACCGCCGTCGGCTCGGGAATGGCCAGTGACGCCGCGAGCGTCTTGGTCGCAGGACCGAGGTTCTGCGGCGTGCGCAGGTCATAGGTGACTTTCTGCGCCGGCGTTCCGCCGCCAGTCATTTTCTCCAGGCCCGCCAAAATGCCGTCAATCTTGCCGGTGTTGCGCGCAAGCCCGTCCGAGAAGGTCTTGAGATTGGCGATGGTGTCCTTCAGCGGGCCCGAATTGTCCTCCAGCACGGTGTCGACCCGCCGCAGTGCATCCCGCGCGGCCTGCGTCATGCTCTGGCCCGCACCCGCCTCGGCAATCAGGGTCGGGGGCTCGCCGGATTTGGCGACGATGATGCCTCCCTCAAGGGTCACCACCGGCACGCCGGTCAGCCCTTGGAAATCGAGCCCGACCCTGCTGTCGGCGCGCACAGGCGTGGTTGAAGCAACCGATATCGTCGCATTGACGAAGCGTGGATTGTCCGGCGCAAGCCCGAGCTGGGTGACCTCGCCGACGCGGATGCCGTTGAACAGCACACCGGCGCCGACCAGAAGACCGGGCACCGGGCCCTGGAATTGCACGTGATAGCTCGTGCGCGGCCCGATGCCGCCGGTGTTGTTCAGCCAATAGACGAAGCCGAACACCGCGAGAATCGCAGCCAGGACGAAACTGCCGATCAGCACGTAGGGAGCGCGGGTTTCCATGTCTCATCTCATCTCGTGTTGCAGCATCTGCGAGCGCTTGCCGTGGAAATAGGCCCGCACCCAGGGATGCTCGGATTGCAGCAGTTCGCGCATCGGACCGATCGCCACGATCTTGCCGTCGGCGAGAGCGGCGACGCGATCACAGACCGTGGTGAGGCTCGCCAGATCATGGGTGACCATGAACACGGTGAGGCCGAGGGTCTTTTGCAGGGTCCCGATCAGCGCGTCGAAATCGCCCGCAGCGATCGGATCGAGACCTGATGTCGGCTCGTCCAGGAACAGGATCGGCGGATCGAGCGCGAGCGCGCGCGCCAGCGCGACTCGCTTGGTCATGCCACCGGACAGCTCCGCCGGATATTTATCGGCGTCCTGCGCCCGCAGCCCGACCATTTCGAGCTTGGCGATCGCGATCTCGTCCATCAGCTCCTGCGACAGGACGAGATTTTCACGGAGCGGAAACTGGATGTTCTGCCGGACCGTCAGCGAGGAGAACAGCGCGCCCTGCTGGAACAGGATGCCCCATGTCGTGGCGGCGCCTTCGGTACGGCCGCCGATCGGCCGTCCCGTAACCTCGATGGTCCCGCCTTGGCGCGGGATGAGGCCGATGATGGTTCGCATCAGCACCGACTTGCCACCACCGGACGCCCCCACGAGCCCGAGGATCTCACCCCGGCGCACGTCGAGGGACAGATGATCGAGCACGGTCTGCCGGCCGAAGCCGACCACGAGGTCGCGGACGCGGATCGCGAACTGCTCTTGCGATTCTTCCATGATCACATTCCGATCGAGGCGAAGAAGATCGCGAACAGGCCGTCGAGCACGATCACCAGGAAGATCGACTTGACCACCGACGTCGTGGTCTGTCGTCCCAGCGACTCGGCGCTGCCCTTCACGCGCAAGCCCTCGCTGCAGGCGACTACTCCGATCACCAGCGCCATGAACGGCGCCTTCAGGATGCCCACCTCGAAATGGGTGACCGAGATCGCCTCGTGCAGCCGCGCGATGTAGATCGCCGGCGCCATGCCGCCATAGAACTGCGCGACCAGGCCGCCGCCATAGAGTGCGGCGATCGATCCGATGAAAGCAAGGATCGGCAGCGCAATCACCAGGGCCGCAACCCGCGGCAGGATCAGGACGTGGACGGGATCGAGGCCCATGGTCGACAGCGCGTCGACCTCCTCGCGCATCTTCATCGAGCCGAGCTCGGCGGTGTAGGCGCTTCCCGAGCGGCCGGCGACCATGATGGCGACGATCAGCACGCCGAGCTCGCGCAGCACCAGGATGCCGACCATGTCGACGGTGTAGGACTCCGCGCCGAACCTGCGGAAATGGAAAAATCCCTGCTGGGCGATGATGGCGCCGATCAGGAAGGTGATCAGCACGACGATGGGGATGGCCTGCCAGCCGATGCGGTAGAGCTGGTAGATCAGCGATGTCAGTCGCAGCGAGCGCGGCCGGCGCAGCACGCCGATCAGGGCCATGAACAGCGCACCCAGCATTTGAAGAAAGATCGTGATGTCTTCGCGCGCGCCGACCGTGGACTTGCCGAGATCGTTCAGCCTGAGCAGAACAGGGTTGGGTGCAGGCGCCGGCGGCGGGGTGTGGCGGTTGACCTGGCGCACCTCGTCCATCAGGCCACTGAAATGGTCGGCGACACCGATAAACTCGGCCGACCTGCCGGATGATGAAGCCCTGCGCGACAGCTTTTCCAGGACCCAGGCGCCGAGCGTGTCGAGCGCGCTGACGCCCGACATGTCCAGGGTCACGGCTCTGGATTGATCGACATCAGCCCCGACCGACCGGGACAATGTCTCCAGCATCGACACGTTCGCGGCAATCCACGGCCCTTCCGGGCACAATTTCAGCTCTTCGTGGGAGGTTGCCAGCAACAGCGGTTCGGAGTTCACGCTTCCACCTCATCGGGACAACCGGGTCCCCATTCAGCCGGTCATTCTAGGCCAGCATGTGGCAGCCGGTTTGACCTGTCTCAAGACCACGACGCGTCTGCCTTCTTGACGCAAATCAAGCCCGGTCGGGCCGGTGAGTCCTAGGTTTGTTTCCATTAACGGGGAAATCAGATCCATGTTCGACAGCGACAGGATGAGCGAAGAACTGCGCACGCTGAAGCTTGACGTCACACGCTTGCTGAGCACGGCCGGCGAGGAGATGTTCGACAGTTCGAAAGACCGCGCGGAGGCGCTTGCCGATCAGATCAGGGCCGCGCTCGCCGAGCTCGGCGAGACCGTCGACGAGGAGCAGCAGCAGCTTCAGGGCCTCATTGCGGACCGCCCGATCACATCATTGGCCTCGGCCTTCGCGCTCGGCGTGGTCGTCGGCTTTATGCTGCGGAGGCACTAGGTGAACACCGAAAATGTCGTCAAACATCTGCGTGTGCTCTGGCGTACCGACAGGATCATCGCGGACATCAGGCTGCGCCACCTTCTGATCGGCCTAGGCCTGCGCGCCTTTGCGGCGCTGATCGCCGCGTTCGGGCTCCTGATGCTGGAGCTGTCCGCCTATTTCGCACTGGTGCAGATCTGGAGTGCCATTGGCGCGGCGGCCATCCTCGGCGCCGTCAATTTTGCCATCGCCACAATTCTCTTTGTGATTGCCGGCCGGCCTCCTGCAGGCCGCGACATCGAACTCGCCAACGAGATTCACTGCGCATCCATCGAAGCACTTCAGCTCGAGGCACGCACATTCCAGGCCCAGGTGTCGGGGGCCGTGCACCATCCGCTCGGCACGATCGTGCCCGTGCTGGTGCCGCTGATTGCGGTCCTGGTCAAGACTTTGCGGAGACCGGCCAAGGACTCCGCCGCGGCAAATCCGGCCGAAGCGCGCTCATAGCGGGCGCTCAAAGTTTCAGCCTGACGTCGCAAATATCCGGCTCGGTCGGATCCGGCTTCACCTCGAAGCCGAGCTGCCGGCACATTTCGAGCATCGTGGTGTTCTCCCTGAGAACATCACCGGAGATCGCTTTGAGCCCCTCCGATCTCGCGTAGTCGATGATCAGCTGCATCAGGGCCCATCCCAGCCCCTTGCCCTTGAGATCGGACCGCAGCAGGATCGCATATTCACCGCTCTCGTAGATCGAGTCCGAATGGAGTCGGACCACGCCGACCATCTCGCCGGTCGCCTCGTCGAACGCGATAAAGGCCATTGCGCGCGCGTAGTCGAGCTGGGTCAGGCGCGCGATGAACTCGTGGGTGAACTCCTTCATCGGCGCGAAGAAACGCAGGCGAAGGTCGTGCGCCGTGACATGACGCAGAAATGCGTGGATGGTCGGCTCGTCCTCCGGACGCAGCGGCCGCGCGAAGATCCGCCAGCCCTCTTTGAGCTTGAGGCGGCGCTCCCATTGCGACGGATAGGCCCGAACGGCGAAATTGGCGGCGCCGGAGCCCGCAAACTTCCGTTGCGGTGGCCCGACCGCGACGCGAGCGTCGACCGCGGTCACGCCGGTTTCGTCCGCCAGCAGCGGATTGATGTCGAATTCACGGATCCCGGGAAGGTCGGCGGCCATCTGCGCCAGCTTGACCAGGATCATGGCGACCGCGTCGGGCTTCACCGCCGGCACGTCCCGGTAAGCGCGAAGCAGCCGTGACACGCGCGTGCGGTCGATCAGGTCGCGGGCCAGTTGCAGATCGAGCGGCGGCAGCGCAAGCGCCTTGTCGTTGATGATCTCGACCGCGGTCCCGCCGCGGCCGAACACGACGACGGTGCCGAAGGTCGGATCGTCGGCGAGGCCCAAGATCAACTCGCGCGCCTTCGCCTTCACGACCATCGCCTGCACGATGACGCCCTCGATGCGAGCTTCGGGACGCAGCTTCCCCGCCCGGGCGAGAATGTCGGTGGCGGCGGCGCGGACCGCCTCGACCGTCGTCAGATTGAGCACGACGCCGCCGACATCGGATTTGTGGACGATGTCGCGCGACATGATCTTCAGCACGACCGTGGCGCCTTGCGCAAAGATGTCTTTCGCGTAGGCCACCGCCTGCTCGACATCGGCCGCGGCGTATGTGGGCACCATCGCGATATCGTAGGCTTCGAGCAGGTGCTTGATCTCGACGGGCTCGAGCCATTGGCGGCCGTCTGCGATGGCAGCAGCTATGATCTGTTTTGCAGCACGCGCGTCCGGCACGAAAGTCTCGGGCATCGCCGGTGGAACCTGGCTCAGCTCCTCCACGACTTCGCGGTGCCTCACGAGGTACATGAAGCCGCGCACGGCGTCATCCTCGGTCGGATAGTTCGGGATGCCCCCACCGGACAGTGTTTCGATGATGTTCTGGTCTGCTCCGATCCACGAGGCGAGCACGGGCTTGGCCCAACTGCGGTGCTTCTCGCGATATGCCTTGACCCGTTCGGTCACCATCGTTGCGATATCGGCAGCCGAGGCGATCGCGGTCTGCACGTTGAGAACGAGGACCGAATCGTTGTCGGGATCGGCGAGCAACACCTCGAGCGCCGCCGCATAGCGCGACGCATCGGCGTCGCCCACGATGTCGACGGGATTTGCGCCGGACCAGGTCGGCGGCAGCGCGTCATCGAGTTTCTTGCGGGCGTCGGCCGAGATGGCTGCCGGAATGCCGCCGAGCTCGACCAATCGGTCAATGGCGAGGACGCCGATGCCGCCGCCATTGGTCAGGATGGCGAGGCGCTTTCCCGCCGGCGATTCGACGCGGCCGAGCGTCTCGGCGCAATCGAACAGCTCACGCAGATCGGAGACCCGCAGGACGCCCGCGCGCCGGAACGCCGCGTCATAGACGGCGTCGGCGCCGGCGAGTGCACCGGTATGGGTGGCGGCCGCCTTCGCGCCCTGCGCCATTCGGCCGGACTTCACCACCACGACCGGCTTCACACGCGCCGCGGCTCGCGCGGCCGACATGAACTTGCGCGCGTCCTTGATGGCTTCGATGTAGAGCAGAATCGCGCGGGTCTTGTGATCCATCGCGAAATGGTCGAGCAGATCGGCAACATCGACGTCGATTTGATCGCCGATCGAGACGATGCCGGAGAAGCCGACGCCGCGCTGCGCGGCCCAATCGACCATGCCGGCCGCGATCGCGCCTGATTGCGAGATCAGCGCGAGATTCCCCGACCCCGGCATGTGCGCGGCAAAACTGGCATTGAGGCTCACGCCGGGCATCATGATGCCCAGGCAGTTCGGCCCGATCAGCCGCATGCCGTATTTGCGGGCCGCAGCGATGGCGGCTTCCTGCAGGGACCCCGGTCCGTGACCGAGCCCGGCCGAGACGATCAGGGCGCCCGCCGAGCCGCGTCGCCCGGCTTGATCGACGATGCCGGGAACCGCGCGCGCCGGCGCGGTGATGATCACGAGCTCGGGTACGAACGGCAATTTGTCGAGGCTGTCCACGGCCGCGACGCCGCCGATCTCGGCATGGCGCGGATTGACGAGGCCGAACTGTCCCGTGAATCCAGCCTTGCGGATGTTCTCCAGAACGGCGCGTCCAACGGACACCGGGCGGGCGCTCGCACCGACGAGCGCGACCGAACGCGGCGACAGCAGGTTCTTCAGACGATAGGTTGACATGAAAACAAATGCGCCCGGTCGGTGGCGGTTCCGATGGTTGACGATCAAGCCCGATAAACTGGCGACCCGCCTAGTACGAGAGCATAACCCAGCACGGTGGCTCGCCAATGACGGTCTTTGTCACACCGCCCCAAACGATCTCGTTCAGGCGCGAATGATGGTAAGCGCCCATCACGATTGCATCGATGGCATGGGAATTCGCCCAGCTTCCGAGCACCTTGCCAATCGAGCTGCCGCTGCCCGTCGTGGTTTCGAACGAGGCGTAGACCCCATGTTCCCTCAAATGATCGACCAGAGCCGTCCCGGATTGCACGATCGCGTCTGACTTGTCGTCCGCCACGGTCACGACGCGGACCAGGGCTGCTGCCTGAAGGATAGGCAGCGCGTCGCCGACCGCACGCGCCGCACGCGCGGAGTGATCCCAGGCGATCATGACGTTCTCGAATTCCGGTCGCAGTTCGTCCACATGCTGCTCCGGGCAAAGCAGCACTGGCCGCCCGGATTCGAACAGGAGCGTCTCGATGATGTGCTCGGTTCGGCTGTCGTGCTGCTTCACGGGGAGCAGCGTGAGATCGCTGAAGCGTCCGTGCTCGGCCAGCACTGAGGCGATCTGGTCTGCCGGCACCTTGGCCGACCGGCTTTGAGCGCGGATGCCGGTGCGGGAGGTTGCACGGGTGAACGCGCCCAGGAGATCCTGCGTGTCGCCCGCCCCAAGCGGCCCGTTTGCCTCGGCCGCATCGGAATCATCGGGGAGCATCACCTTCGGCCGCACGAAGACATCCTCCTCGAGGGCAAGCGCGGTGATCCTGGCGCCGAGGTCGGCGGCAACGGCCACGCATTTCTCGATCGCAGCAAGGGCCGGGCCGCGTGGCTGGCCTACGAGCGGCAGAAAGACGTCCTTGATCGGCATCGGGATTCTCCTCAGGCGCCAGAATAGGCTGGCTTTGGTCGGGACGCTTGATCCTCGTCAAGCCCGGGAACTTCGACCGGCCGGAAGGAGACAGGCGTTGACCGAAGTCAAGGACTGGCCGCGATCTGCTTCTATGGATTACCCTGATCGCGGGGCGAGCCGCCTTCCGACGCATCTGGACGTACCAGCTGGAATGACAGACGATTCTGCGACTCAGGACCGGATCTTTGCGGCGCTCACCAATTCCGCGGATCATCCAAACGTGAGGCGGATCGATACGCACGCCGCTTCAGTCTTCCTCGAAGGTAGACGCGCCCTGAAAATCAAGCGCGCCGTGAAATTTCCATTCCTCGATTATTCGACGCTCGAGAAGCGCAAGGCGGCGTGTGAGAAGGAGATCAGGATCAACCGGGCGCTGGCGCCGCAGATCTATCACCGCGTCGTGGCGATCACGGAACAGTCCAATGGATCGGTGAAGGTCGACGGAAGCGGCCGGCCGATCGAGTATGCGGTCGAGATGTTGCGCTTCGACGAAAGCCGCACGCTGGATCATCTGGCCAAGGCCGGAGCGCTGGATGACACTTTTGCTTCGGCTGTCGCCGACGCGATCGCCGCTTCGCATGCGCAGGCTGTTGGCGCCAACGGCAACGCATGGGTTTCCTCCATCCCCGGCCTGATCGATGGCAACAGCAATGGCCTGCGGACCGGCAATCATTTCGAAGGCGAAGAGATCGCAGAACTCGGCAGAGACTCGCACGCGATGTTGGTCCGGCTCCGGCCTTTGCTCGAAGAGCGCGGCCGTCAAGGCTTCGTCCGCCGCTGCCATGGCGACCTGCATCTTGCGAACATCGTGTCGATCGACGAGAAGCCGGTGCTGTTCGACGCCATCGAATTCGATGCGCAGATGGCAACCACCGACGTGCTCTACGATCTCGCATTCGGATTGATGGACCTGTTGCACCACGGTCAGGCACGCGCGGCCAACATCGTGCTGAACCGTTATCTCGCCGCGACTCCGGTCGAAAATCTCGACGCGCTCTCCGCACTGCCATTGTTCATGTCCATCCGGGCGGCGATCCGCGCCCAGGTCGCGCTGGCACGGCTGAAGCCGCCGCATTCCGATGATCCCAGCATTCTCGACGGGGCGCGGCGCTATTTTGGCCTAGCCCGCGCGCTGATCCAGCCGCCGGCTCCCCGGCTAATTGCAGTCGGCGGATTGTCAGGCACCGGAAAGACGATCTTGGCACGCACGCTCGCGCCGGAGGTCACGCCGCAGCCGGGCGCAGTCGTGCTGCGCAGCGACCTGGTCCGCAAGCAGATGTTCGGAGTCGAGGACACGGACCGGCTGCCGGCATCCGCATACACGCCGGAGGTTACCGCCCGCGTTTACGACATGTTGGCTGAGTACGCCGGGCGGGTGCTGGCGCAAGGCCATTCAGCGATCATCGACGGCGTGTTCGCCCGCGAGGACGAACGAGACGCGGTCGCCGCGCTGGCGCGCGAGCGCAACGTGCCGCTGAGCGGCCTGTTTCTGGTTGCCGACCTCGCGACCCGGCAGGCGCGGATCGGAGGCCGCCGGGGCGACGCATCCGACGCCACGCAAGAGGTTGCCGCGCTGCAAGAGCACTATAATATCGGCCATGTCGGTTGGGCGACCATCGACGCATCCGGGACGCAAGAGCAGACGCTCCAGAACTGCCGGGACGCGATCGCCGAGAGCAAGTAAGGCAATCTGCAAATGGCGCGACCCAGCACGAATTCGACGGCCGCGCGCGTCAAGCCTGCGGCGAGGCACGATGTCCTGCCCGGCCGCCTCAGCCCCGGCATGGTTTGCGACACCGCGTTCCGGATCATCGCCCGCCGTCACCTCGCCGCCGTTCTCGCCCAGCATGACGGCACCTGCCGCGGCGATCCCGAGGCACTGCACCAGATCCGGATTGCACTGACGCATCTGCGCACCGCCATCCGCTTCTTCTCGCCGATGGTCGATGATGCCCTTCGGCCAGAGGTCTGGATCGAACTGAAATGGTTGAACAGCCAACTCGGCATGGTCCGGGACCTCGACGTGGCAATCGAGCGGGTCATCGCCGAGAGTGGAGGCGAGTTGACCGTGATTGCCGAGCTCCAGCATTGGGACGAAAAGCGCGCCGAGAGCCACCGCCTGCTGGCGCGCGCGCTGCAATCCGCGCGGTATCTCCGTCTCGTCGAGCAGACGTCAGCCTGGATCGAGAGCGGCCCCTGGTCGACCCGGCGCAGCAAGGAAGCTATCAGGCTACGCCGCTGCACGCTCGCCGACCACGCAACAGCGAAACTCACGCAATGGGAAAAGACGCTGCTCAAGACAGCGCGCAAGCTCCGCAAGCTTGACGTCGAGAAACGGCACAAGCTGCGGCTTCTCAACAAGCGGCTGACCTATTCGATCGAGTCGCTCGAGGACCTGTTCGCCGACGAGTCGCTGACCAAGCAGAAGTCGATCCTCAAGCAATTGCGCAAGGCGCAAAAGTCCCTCGGACAACTGAACGACGATGCGCGAGGTCAGGCCCTGGCGGCGTCGTTGAACGAGGCCGTCCCCGAGGCGGGCATTCGCTTCCTCAATCGCAAGCGCGAAAAGAAACTGTTGCGGATCGCTTCGGACGCCTACCGGAAACTGGACAAGGCCAAGCCGTTCCGCTCCGCCGACCTTGCGCCGAATGCTGAGCCTGAGGACTAGGTGTGGACGTAGTCTCCCGGCGCGTCGGGCAGACCGTCAAGGTCTCCGCCTCCGATTTGCGGCGGATCGCAGGGCGCCCCGGAGTGTGCGGCCAGCCATTCGGCCCATTCCGGCCACCACGATCCCTCGACTTGCGGTGCCAGCTTCAGCCATTCGTCCGGGCCAACATAGCGCGCATCGGCGGCCTTGATCAGCACCTGATAGCTGTGGCCGGGCTCGTCCGGCGGCGCGACGACGCCGGCATTGTGGCCGCCGCTGGTCAACACAAAGGTCACGTCGGCATCGACCTGATAGTGGATCTTGTAGACCGATCGCCACGGCGCCACGTGATCGGCGAGCGTGCCGACCACGAACATCGGCGCACGGATGTCGGAAAGCGACACACTCTTGTCCTCGACACGATAGCGGCCCTCGGCGAGATCGTTGCCCAGGAATAGCTTTCGCAGATACTCCGAATGCATGCGATAAGGCAGCCGCGTGGCGTCGGCGTTCCAGGCCATCAGGTCGCTCGGTGGCGCGCCCTCGCCCATCAGATAGTCGTGCGACAGCCGCGACCAGATCAGTTCGTTGGAGCGCAACAACTGGAACGCGCCGGCCATCTGCGTCGTGTCCAGATAGCCCCGCTGCCACATCAGGTCCTCGAGAAAGGCGACCTGGCTCTCGTTGACGAAAAGCGTCAGCTCGCCGGCCTCGGTGAAATCCGTCTGTGCGGCAAGCAGGGTGGTCGTGCACAGTCGCTTGTCGCCATCGCGTGCCATCGCAGCCGCAGCCATCGACAGCAATGTGCCACCCAGGCAGTAGCCGAGCGCATGGGTCTTCCGGCCCGGCAGGATCCGGCCGATCATGTCCAACGCCGCCATGACACCCAGCTTGCGATAGTCGTCGAAGGCAACATCCCGGTCTTTGGCATCCGGATTTCGCCAGGAAATCGCGAATACGGTGAAGCCTTGGCCGGTCAGATACCTCACCAGAGAATTCTGCGGCGACAGATCGAGGATGTAGTACTTCATGATCCAGGCGGGCACGATCAGGATTGGCTCGGGTCGCACTTGAGCCGTCGTCGGATGGTACTGGATCAGCTCGATCAACGCATTGCGATAAACGACCTTGCCCGGCGAAGCCGCGACCGTCTTGCCGACGATGAACTGTTCGTCGCCCGCTGGCCTTGCGGAGAGCAGGCGCATCAGGTCGCTGCACCAGTTCTGCCAGCCGAATACGAAATTCTCCCCGCCGCTCCGGAACGCCTTCTCCAGCACTTGCGGATTGGTCGCCGCGAAATTCGACGGCGCCAGCATGTCGAGCATCTGACGCATCGAGAATTCGACGATGGCTTCATTTGCGTGCGACACGCCGCGTACGCCGGTCGTGGCATCGTGCCACCAGCGCTCTCTGAGCAGGAACGCCTGCGCAAGCAGATTGAACGGTGCGGCTTCCCACTGCGGCCCCCTGAAGCGACGATCCCGTCCCTGCGGTGCAATCACGGACCACGGCTTTTGCGACGTCGCATGCGCGGCGGCTTCCAGGAACTGGCCCATGTCGCGAAGGACATTGCGCGACATCTCCACCTGACGCTGCGGCGCGGCAGCCAGATGAGAGCTCCAATCGAGCCAGGCGAGCAACAAGGCCAGCGGCGAAATCCCGCCCGTCAACCGCGCCAGCATCGCATGAAACGCGCGATCGAGAGGGTATGGCTCCGATACAGGCAGGGGATCGGCGGCGACTGGCATTCCAGCCGGCGCTTCGGGGCCGGTCGTAGAGGCTTCTGGCTCAACGACAGGATTGACGGAGAGAGCCTGCGCGGCCGGCCCTTCGGACCTTGGAAATATCTGCACGACGCTCATGGCTGAATGTTCCTGCCGGCTTCTTGGCTGCGTGGCAGCAGGATATGGCGAGGCTTGGGATGCGCGTTGAGCTGCATCAAGTCCGGGCATCGGAAAGAGCCCCGCTTCACCCCTTGACCTGCGTCAAGCCGCAGCACGACGCGAGAGCTAGGTTTTGCGCATCGACATCGACAAGCCAGCGGAGTCTGCCATGCGCGCCCATCAGATCATGACCCGGTCGGTCATCTCGGTTACGCCCGACACCAGCATCGTCGAGGCGGCAAACATCATGCTGAAGCGGCATGTCAGCGGTCTCACGGTCGTGGACAATGCCGGCAAGCTGGTCGGCGTGGTCTCGGAAGGCGACTTCATCCGCCGCAGCGAAATCGGCACGGGACGCAAGCGCGGGCGCTGGCTGCGGTTCATTCTCGGATCCGGCAAATCGGCCAGCGACTTCGTCCACGAGCACGGCCGCAAGGTCTCGGTGGTGATGACCTCTTCACCGGTGACCATCACCGAGGATACGGCGCTTGCCGAGATCGTCGATCTCATGGAGCGGAACAACGTGAAGCGTCTCCCGGTAATCCGCGGCGACAAAATCGTCGGCATCGTGTCGCGCGCGAACCTGCTCCAGGCGGTGGCGGACCTCGCCCGAGACGTACCCGACCCGACCGCGGACGACGATCACATTCGCAGCCGCATCATCGATACCATGGAGAAGAACGACTGGTGCCCGTTCGGGCTGAACGTCATCGTCCGCGACGGCATCGTTCATCTCAGCGGCGTCATCACCGAGGAGCGCGTGCGACAGGCCGCGGTCGTCGCAGCGGAGAACGTCAACGGCGTGAAGAAGGTGCACGACCATCTCTGCTGGGTCGACACCATGTCAGGAATATACCTGAACTCGCCCGAAGACGATGACCTCGCCAAGGCAAGCTGACCAAGGCAAGCTGACCGCGCACCGATCGCAGTTCAGCGCGGAATGACGGCGGTGGCTTCGATTTCGACGCGCGCCGTCTTCTCGACGAGGCGGACGACCTGAACCAGCGCCATCGCCGGGTAGTGCGCGCCGAAGATGGTGCGGTAGGCCTTGCCGAGCTCTTTCAGGTTCGTCAGGTACTCGTCCATGTCGACGACGTACCAGGTCAGGCGCACCAGATGCTCGGGCTGCGCGCCGGCCTCCGCGAGGATCGCGGCGATGTTGCCTAGGGTTTGGCGCACCTGCGCGACAAAACCCTCCGCGAGACGCTCCTCGGCATCCCAGCCGATGACACCGCCAGTGACGACGATGCGTCCCTCGGCGGCCATGCCGTTGGCATAGCCTTTCGGCACCGGCCAACCGGACGGTTGGAGCACCTGCGCCCTGGCGCGGGTTTCGTCCTCAGCTGCTGTCGGCAGCACCGCAAGCTGCGGGCTTTTCGGCGTCGTCACGGACAATTCTCTATCCTTCTCTCATTCCGCCGCGACGCCGGAGGACGTCACCGCGGTCTGCGCCAGTTGCCGCAGGGCAAAGCGCTTTAACTTGCCGGTCTCGGTCTTCGGTAGTTGCGTCACGAACTCGATCGCGCGCGGATATTTGTATGGCGCGATCTCGCGTTTGACATGCTCCTGCAACGCAGCCACGAGCTCGGCATCCGGCGTTACGCCCGGCGCGGCAACGACATACGCCTTCACGATCATGCCGCGCGCCTCGTCCGGCGCGCCGACGACCCCGCACTCGAGGACGGAGGGATGCGTAAGCAGCGCCGCCTCGACGTCCGTGCCTGCAATGTTGTAGCCGGCCGACACGATCATGTCGTCCGAGCGCGACTGGTACCAGAAATAGCCCTCGCTATCCATCAGATAGGTGTCGCCCGTGATGTTCCAGCCGTTCTGGACGTATTTGCGCTGCCGCTCGTCAGCGAGATAGCGGCAACCGGTCGGCCCGCGTACCGCGAGCCTTCCCATCGTGCCCGGCGGAACGTCATTGCCGGAATCATCGACGATCTTCGCTTCATACCCCGGCACCGGCTTGCCCGTCGCACCGGGGCGGATCTCGTCCTCGGTCGCGCTGATGAAGATGTGCAGCAGCTCGGTCGAGCCGATGCCGTCCATCAGCTTGATGCCGGTCGCCTTCAGCCAGGCATCGAATGTCGGCTTGGGCAGCGTCTCTCCGGCGGACACGCATTTGCAAAGCGAGGAAATATCGCGGCCCGGAAGCTTGCCGATCAACGCCCGGTACGCGGTCGGCGCGGTGAAACAGACCGTGGTCTTGTACTGCTCGATCGCATTCAGAATGTCGTCGGGCGCCGTCTTCTCCAGAACGACGAAGGAGGCGCCGATGTGCATTGGAAACAGCACGCCGCCGAAGCCGAACGTGAAGGCGAGCGGTGCCGAGCCGACGAAGCGATCCTTCTGCTCCGCGCGCAGGATGTTGCGCGCATAGCCATCGCAGACCGCCAGCATGTCACGGTGGAAATGCATGGTGCCCTTGGGATCGCCGGTCGTGCCCGACGTGAACGCGATCAGGCAGACGTCGTCGGAGGCGGTATCGACAGCCCTGAACTCCGGACTTGCATCCTCCATCAGCGCCTCGAGCGAGTCGCTGCCGCCGTTGCCCCAATAGACCACGCGCTTGAGGCCGGGGGCTGCGGCTTTCGCCTTCTCCATTTCGTCGGCGAGCTTGCCGTCGCAGAGTGCGAGTGTGATCTCGGCCTTCTGGATCGGATAGGACAGCTCCTTGGCACGCAACAGCGGCATCGTCGCGACGACGATGCCACCGGCCTTGATCACTGCCAGATAGGTCGCGACCATCAGCGGATTGTTGGCCGAACGCAGCAGCACGCGTCCGCCGGTGACGAGACCAAGCTTGCCGACCAGCACATTGGCGATGCGGTTCACGACCGTTTGCAGCTCACGATAGGTGTAGCTGACGGCGGGGCTGATCACGCAAGGAGCGTCGCCATGTCCCTGCTCGACCCAGCGGTCGAGGAAATAGCTGACGCAGTTGAGGCGGGGCGGATACTGCAGTTCCGGTCGCGTGAAGATGAATTCCGGCCAGAGCTCGGCTGGCGGAAGATGCTGCCGCGCGAACGTATCGACATGGGCTGTCGCGGCGTTATCGTCACGCGAGCCCGAGACTTGAACCTTGGCGGCGTTGGCCATCGCACGCTCCTTTCAGCATGGAAAGCACCCGGCAGCACTCACTCGGAAACATTTTAGGCTTAAAGCAATTTCGTGCAATAGCGGATTTTGGGCATCCCGTGCTTTTTCCGGCGGCAAATGGGATTGGTGGGCGCGTCAGCCGCGCACTAGGCCCGGCGGCGACCGGCCGATTTCTGCGCCGATGCCTTGGTCTTGGCGAGCAGCCGCATCAATTCGCGCACATCCTTCGGCGTCAGGTCGGCGAAAAGATCGGCGATCCAGGTCTCGTGTTCCGCGGCCATTCTGCGAAATTCGGCGCGACCGAGTTTGGTCAGCCGGATCACCTGGACGCGGCGGTCGGTCTCCGACGTGCGGCGGTCGAGATGACCGGATTCCACGAGGCGCTCGACGAGACCGGTGACGTTGCCGTTCGACACCATCATGCGCTTGGAGACGTCGGACAGCGTCATGCCGTCGGGTGCCTTGTCGAGCTGCGCCATCAGGTCGAAACGGGGCAATGTGACGTCGAAGCGCTGCCGCAACCGGCCACGGACCTCGCCCTCGATCAGCGTCGTGCAGGTCAAGAGGCGCAGCCACAGCCGAAGCTCTTCGGCGTGATCCTCCGGAGTTTCGACGGCCTTGGTCTCGGAATCGAGCATGTTGATGCAGTCACTCACGGCCTAGCATTGGCGCCCGGCACGGATTCCCAACATTTTGAGCTTCAAATAAATCGAAGCCGGCTGCAAGCCTAAAGCCGCAACAATCGATCGCATCCCGATTTCTTTAGGCTTCAAATAATTGGCGCGCCGCTTGCATGCGCCGCTGTCCGCAGATGACGACGCTTTGAGCTCGCTTGCCGCGGCAGCAATCATCGGCATAAACTTGGATTGGAGTAGCGGCTTGCAGCGCAAGTCCTGTTGTCACGGGGGACAGATCATGAAGACGCAAATGACGTTGGCCGCAGCCGCCTTGCTGCTTGGCACCACGGTGAGTCCTTCCCTCGCCCAGGAGAAAATCAAGCTGGGTGTGATCGTGACCCTGTCGGGACCCGCCGCCGCGCTCGGCCAACAGGTTCGCGACGGCTTTGCGCTCGGAATGAAGGATCTCGGCGGCAAGATGGGCGGCCGCGATGTCGAGGTCGTCGTGGTCGACGACGAATTGAAGCCGGACGCAGCGGTTACCAAGGTCAAGGGCCTTCTGGAGCGCGACAAGGTCGACTTCGTGGTCGGCCCGATCTTCTCCAACATCCTCCAGGCGATTCACCGGCCGGTCACGGAATCGAAAACCTTTCTGATCAGCCCCAATGCCGGCCCGTCCACTTTTGCCGGCAAGGATTGCAACCCGTTCTTCTATGTGACCTCGTATCAGAACGATCAGGTGCACGAAATCCTCGGCAAGGTCGCGCAGGATCGCGGCTACAAGCGCATGTATCTGATGGTGCCGAATTATCAGGCCGGCAAGGACTCGGTGGCGGGCTTCAAGCTCGACTACAAGGGCGAGATCGTCGAAGAATCCTACATGCCGCTCAACACGCTGGACTTCCAGCCGGAGCTTTCCAAGATTTCATCGCAGAAGCCGGATGCGCTCTTCACGTTCATGCCCGGCGGCCTCGGGGTCAATCTCGTCAAGCAATACCGGCAGGCTGGCCTCGCCGACAGCATTCCGGTGCTCTCGGCTTTCACGGTGGATGAATCGACGTTGCCGGCGCAGCAGGACGCGGCGGTCGGCATGTTCGGCGGCGCGAACTGGGCGCCCAATCTCGACAATCCCCAGAACAAGAAGTTCGTCGCCGCCTACGAGGCCGCCTATAACGGCGTGCCCGGTACCTACGCCTTCCAGGCGTATGATGCCGCGATGCTGATCGACAGCGCCATCAAGGCCGTGAAGGGCGACCTCTCCAACAAGGACGCGGTCGCGGCCGCTCTGAAAAAGGCCGACTTCACCTCGCTGCGCGGCGCCTTCAAGTTCAACACCAACGGTTATCCGATCCAGGATTTCTACCTGACCAAGGTCGCCAAGCGCGCGGACGGCAAGTTCCAGACCGAGATCGTCCAGAAAGTCTTTGAGAATTACGGCGACCGCTACGCCAAGGACTGCAAGGCGGCGAACTAAGCCGCACGTCGCGTCGAGGGAGGATCACGATGAAAAGCGAAATCACCGGCATCACACGGGCCAATGAGGGGATCCAGGGCATCTCCTGGAACATCCTCGGCCAGACCTATGTGCCGAAGAGCAACACGGAGCACAGCTTCTCCTGGCATGCGACGCTGCCGCCGGGCACGTTCGTGCCGCCGCACATTCATCCGGACCAGGATGAATATCTCTACATGCTGGAGGGCAAGCTCGATTTCATGCTCGGCAATTCCGAGTCGCAGGCGACCGCGGGCGACCTGATCCGGCTCGGCATGGGCGTGCCGCATGGCATCTTCAACAAATCGGATCAGACCGCGAAGGTGTTGTTCTGGGTGTCACCGACCCGCAAGCTGTTCGACCTGTTCTGGGGCCTTCACAACATGAAGGAACAGAAGCCCGAGGACGTGGTGGCGATGGCCGCCGAGTTCAACATCCACTTCCTGCCGCCGCCTCCCGGCGGCTAGCAGCGCATCTCAAGCCCGCACCGCCGCAAGTCCCGGCACTGCGGCGAAGCCGGCCTTGGTGGCATAGCCGCGCACGATCGCCTCGCGCTGGGAATAGCTCAGCACGTTGTCGACATTGTCGAAACCATCAGGCGCGAGCTGCTCGACGGCGTCGATGACGCCCTCGGGGCCGCCGCGCCGGTTGGAGCGGACGATATCCCCGGTCATGGGCAGGCGCTTCTTCTCGTATTCAAGCAACGCCTGGCGCGGATGCTCGGCGCGCACCAGCGCGTCGGCGAGGCAGCGCGCGTCGAGGATGGCCTGCGAGGCACCATTGGAGCCAACCGGATACATCGGATGCGCGGCATCGCCGAGCAGCGTCACTCTGCCGGACGACCAATAGGGCAACGGATCGCGGTCGCAGGTCGGATATTCGTAGAACTCGGGCGTGGCCGAGATCAGGCTCTTCACGTCGACGTAAGGCACCGAAAAGCGCGCCACATGCGGCATCAGCTCCTCGCGACGGCCCGGCCGCGACCAGTCTTCCTTCCGCGGCGGCGGCGCGTTGCCCTCGCCGACCCTCACCAGCACCGCCCAATTGGTGAGACGGCTCGCCGGGCTCGATCCCTCCGCGATGGGATAGATCACCACCTTGGCGTTGAGCCCGCCGGCGACGATCATCGACTTGCCGGTAAGGAATAGCGGCCAATCCCGCGCACCGCGCCACAGCATCAGGCCGTTCCAGCACGGCGGCCCCTCGCTCGGGAACAGCGTGTCACGGACCCGCGAATGGATGCCGTCGGCACCAATCAGGATGTCGCCGCGCGCGGTATGGATGTGCGCGCCTGAGCGGTCGAAGAAGTACGCGGTGACGCCGCCCTCGTCCTGCGTGAAGGCACCGAGGCGGCAGCCGGTGTGGATGGCCTCCGGCCCGAGCCGCTCCTCGACGGCCCGATGGATGACGCCTTGAAGGCGGCCGCGGTGGATCGAGAATTGCGGCACATCGTGGCCGGCGTCGATGCCGCGGGCCTCGCGCCAGACTTCCTGGCCGTGACGGTTGAGGTAATAGAGCTGGTCGGTGCGGATCGCGACATCGTCAAGCTGCTGCAGCAGACCGAGGCCTGCCAGCTCACGCATGGCATGGGGCAGCGTGTTGATGCCGACGCCAAGCTCGCGGATGGTGTCGGACTGCTCGAAGATCTCGCAAGCGAGGCCCCGCGAGCGCAGCATCAAAGCGGTGGTGAGACCACCGATACCGCCACCGACGATAATCGCCTTCATCGCCCTCACTCCACTCGGTACACACCAGGCAATGCGGCCAAAGTCGCACGGGCGGTCACTCGGCCGCAAGCGGCTTTGTCGCCTCCGCCTTGAGCTCGGCCCGGGTCTTGGGCTTAGCCTTAATTCTCAGCTCCTCGAGATCCTGCCGGTCGCGCACGCTGTTGCGGAAAATCTGATCTTTTCCGGGAAGATATTGCGGCGGGCAGAACGCGTCGTCCGCCCCGTACCAGGCTGCCGCCCTCATGGTGAAGGAGGGATCGACCAGATGCGGCCGCCCGAGCGCGACGAGGTCGGCCCGGCCGGCAGCCAGGATGGTGTTGGCCTGGTCCGCCATCGTGATGTTGCCGACGCACATCGTGGCCACGCGCGCCTCATTGCGGACTTGGTCGGAGAACGGGGTCTGGAACATGCGGCCATAGATCGGCTGCGCATCGCGCACGGTCTGCCCGGTCGAGACGTCGACGAGATCGACGCCGGCTTCGGCAAACGCGCGCGCGATCGCCACCGCATCGTCGCCGCCGATGCCACCCTCGGCCCAGTCGGTCGCGGAAATGCGCACAGACATCGGCTTGTGCGACGGCCATATGGCCCGCAGCGCCTCGAAGATTTCGAGCGGGAAGCGCAGGCGGTTTTCGAGCGAGCCGCCATACTCATCCGTGCGGGTGTTCGTCAGCGGCGAGATGAAGCTCGCAAGCAGATAGCCGTGGGCGCAGTGCAGTTCGAGCATGTCGAAGCCGCAACGCTCGCCGCGCTCGGCCGCCGCAACGAAAGCGTCCTTCACTGCATTCATGCCGGCGCGATCGAGCTCGCGCGGAACCTGGCTGTCGGGGAAATAGGGCAGCGGCGACGCCGAAAACACCTCCCAGCCGCCCTCCTCGAGCGGACGGTCCATGCCGTCCCACATCAGCTTGGTCGCGCCCTTGCGCCCGGCGTGGCCCAACTGCAGGCAGATTTTTGCGGCTGAATTGGTATGTACGAAATCAACGATGCGCCGCCATGCAGCCTCCTGCTCGTCATTCCACAGTCCTGCGCAGCCCGGCGTGATCCGCGCCTCACGGCTGACGCAGACCATCTCGCTGAAGATCAGGCCGGCGCCGCCGATCGCGCGCGATCCGTAATGCACCAGATGGAAATCGGTCGGCACGCCCTCCTTCGCCGAATACATGCACATCGGCGACACCACGGCGCGATTGGCGATCTCCATCTCACGCAGCCGGAAGGGCTGGAACAGCGGCACCATTGGCTTCTCGGTGTCGACTTCGAAACCGCTGTCACGAACACGCTTGGCAAACGATCTTTCGACCTCCGCCACGAAGTCAGGTGCGCGAAGCTTCAGATTATCGTAGGTGATCGCCTTCGAGCGCGTCATCACGCCGAAGGCAAACTGCACGGGATCGAAATCCCAGAAGCGGTCGACATGCTCGAACCAGACCAGCGAGACGTCCGCGGCGTGCTGCGTCTTCTCGACCTCCTCACGCCGCCCGTGCTCATAGACGTCCAGCGCCGCCTTGATGCTGGGCGCCTTCTCCATCGCCTCTGCCAGCGCAATCGCATCTTCCATCGCGAGCTTGGTGCCCGAGCCGATCGAGAAATGCGCGCTCGCCTTGGCGTCGCCGAGCAGAACCATGTTGTCCTTGACCCAGCGCTTGCTGCGGATCATCGGGAAGTTGCGCCACGTCGAACGATTGGTGAGCAATTGATGCCCATCGAGGAACCAGCCGAAGATCTCGGCCATTCGCGCAGCCGACTGGGTCTCGTTCAGCCCCGTCAGCCCGGCGCGCTCGAACGTCTCCGGATCGGTCTCGAAAATCCAGGTCGAGTGCCCGGCTTCATATTGATAGGCATGGGCGATGAACGGTCCCCACTCCGTCTCCTGGAAGATGAAGGTGAAGGCATCCAGCGGCCTGGTCGAACCCATCCAGGCGAACTTGTTGGCACGGAGATCGACTTCCGGCGCAAAATGATCGACATATTTGTCGCGGAAGCGGCTGTTGATGCCGTCCGCGACCAGGATCAGATCGGCGTCGGTGAAGCGGGACTCGTCCTCGACGTCTGCTTCGAAATTCAGGACGACGCCCAGCTCGCGCGCGCGCGCCTGCAGGATCAGGAGCAGCTTCTGCCGCGAGCAACCACAAAAGCCGTTGCCACCGACCCGATGGACCGTTCCGCGGAAGTGCACGGCGATGTCATCCCAGTAGGCGAATTCCTGGGTGATGCGGCGATAGCTCGGAAGGTCGTGCTTCTCGAAATTATCTAGCGTGGCGTCCGAGAACACCACGCCGAAGCCGAAGGTGTCGTCGGCGCGGTTGCGCTCGTACACCGCGATCTCGGCGCTCGGCCGCTGCTTCTTCAGCAGGATTGCAGCGTAGAGACCCGCAGGTCCGCCACCGATGATCGCGACTTTCATGGGAGCCTCGCCAATTCAACCCGGCGAAACTATTTTAAGCCTAAAATAATCTCGCGCAAGTCCCCATTGCAGCAGGCTGCCGGCAAAGGCCGGCCTAGTCGCCCCTGAAGACCGGCTTGACCTTGTTGGCAAAGGCCTCGAAGGCCCGTTCGAAATCGGCGGTTGTCATGCACAGCGCTTGAGCAACGGCCTCCGCCTCGATCGCCTCCTCCACCGACATCGCCCATTCCATGGCCAGCATCCGCTTGGTCATGGTGTTGGCGAAGGTCGGTCCCTCAGCAATCTGCTTGGCCAGTAGCTGTGCCTGGGGCAGCACCTGCTCCGACGTGACGATACGGCTGAAGAAGCCCCAGCGCTCGCCCTCCTCCGCGGTCATGAACCGGCCGGTGTAGAGCAACTCGGAAGCGCGGGACTGTCCGATGATCCGCGGCAGGATCGCGCAGGCGCCCATGTCACAACCGGCAAGGCCCACCTTGTTGAAGAGGAAGGCGACCTTGGCCCCGCTCGCCGCAAGCCGCATGTCCGACGCCATGGCGATGATCGCGCCCGCGCCGGCGCAAATGCCTTCAACCGCAGCAACGATCGGCTGCGGACAGGCCCGCATTGCCTTGACGAGGTCACCGGTCATCCGCGTAAACGCCGTCAGCCCCTTGGTGTCCATCTTCACGAGCGGACCGATGATCTCGAACACATCGCCGCCGGACGAGAAATTGGCACCAGCGCCGGTCACGACGATGGACTTGACCGCATCGTCGAACGCGCAGGCGCGAAAGAAATCGGTGAGTTCACGATAGCTCTCGAAGGTCAGCGGATTCTTCCGTTCCGGACGATTGAGCGTCACGGTTGCAACACCATCGACGACGGCCAGCAGGAAGTGCTGCGGCGAATAGTCCGCAAGCGGTAAGGTCACAGGATTGGCTGGTCTGCTCATACGATCTCCTTGGCTTTCTTGTTCCGTGCCGGTGCCATGCGCGCTAAATCTCACCACCGGCAACAGCGATCGCCTGCCCTGTGATTGCGCCGGCACCCTCGCCGCACAGCCAGAGCACGGTATCCGCGACCTGCTGAGGAGAGATCAATCGTCCCTGCGGATTATGCTTTGCGAGCTCGGCAATGGCCTGCTCGCGGCTACGCCTCGTCTTTTTCATGATGTTCTCGATGCTGCCGGCGACCAGATCGGTGTCGGTGAAACCGGGACACACCGCGTTGACGGTCACATTGCTGCCGGCCATTTCAATGGCGAGGGAACGCACGAGACCGACCACAGCGTGCTTGGCCGCGGTGTAGGCGCTGACATAGGCATATCCCTTGAGCCCCGCCGTCGACGCGATCGCGACGATACGGCCATAGGGACGATCCTTCATCCCGGGCAGCACAGCGCTGACAGCATGGACCACGCCCATGAAATTGACGTCCATCATGCGCGCGAACAGTGCGCTGTCGGATTTGGCGAACGGCGCGGACTCGGCGCTTCCCGCATTGGCGATCAGGATATCGATCGGCTGCCGCGCACTCGCTTGAGCGATGGCGACTTTCATTGAGGTTTCGTCCGAGACGTCGGCGACGGCCGCAAAATGCGCTGCCCCTGCGCTGACAGCATCTTCAAGCGTCGCAGCGTTCCGCCCAAGGACGGTCACGGTGGCACCGCCCCCGACGAGCGCTGCTGCGATGGCGCGACCGATGCCGCGACCGCCACCGGTCACCAGCGCGTGCGGCGAATGCGGTAATCCGGACATGCGCTGGCTTCCTTGCATTCTGCTGATCGCTCTTCTCGATATATTTTAACCTTCAAACTTTTGCAAACAAAGCTCGACTTGGCCTCGCAAACAGCCGCACGCCAAAGACCGGCCTGAAAATTGCTTTAAGTATAAAATTATCTCTTCCCATCCCTCACAGGCCTGTTAGCATCGAAGGGCCAAGCAAAAGGATGTCGCGTGTCGCAGCCTGCGCCAATGATAACGAAGGACGGCCGCTTCGCCTATGAAGCAGCGGGCGATCCGGGCGGGACACCTCTGATTTTCCTGCATGGCATCGGCGGTGCGGCACGGGCCTGGCGGCAGCAGCTTGCGACATTCGGCGACCGCTTCCACGCGATTGCATGGGACATGCCGGGCTATGGCGGCTCGGCGCCGCTCGCCACCGTCAGCATCGCTGCCCTGGCGGATGCGCTTCAGCGATTCATCGAGCAGCTTGGGGCGAGCAAGCCAATTCTGGTCGGACATTCCATCGGCGGCATGATCGTCCAGAAATGGCTGGTGCAATCCCCAAAACTGGCGCGCGCGGTCGTGCTGGCGCAGACCAGCCCGGCGTTCGGCAAGGCCGACGGCGATTGGCAGAAATCGTTTATCGCCGCCCGGCTCGGGCCGCTCGATCGCGGCGAAACGATGAAGTCGCTGGCTCCCTCTCTGGTGAAGGAGCTGGTGGGCGACGATCCTGATCCCAGGGGAATGGAGCTTGCACGCGAGTGCATGGCAAGTGTGCCCGAGGCGAGCTATCGCGCCATGATGCTGGCCTTGATCGGCTTCGACCAACGCAGCACCCTCAAGGATATTTCCATCCCGACGCTGCTGCTGTCCGGCTCCAAGGACAACAACGCGCCAGCCCCAATGATGGCGAAGACGGCGACCTACATTCCTTCCGCGGAATATGTCGAGCTCGACGCTGTCGGCCATCTCGCCAACCTCGAACGCCCCGATGCCTTTAACGAGGCGCTCGGCCGATTCCTGAATTCCGTCGCGACGAAAACGTAGGATGACTGCGCCATGACCATGCAAGTCAGCAAGACCATCGGCGCGAGTGACAAGGTCGCGCTGGATGCGCCGATCTTCGATCCCGTCGCATTCCGACTGAGCGACGAGCAGGCCGGCATCATCGCGCGGGCGCGCGAGATCGGCCAGAGCGTGTTCGCCGGCCGCGCCGCGACTTACGACCGCGAGGCGATCTTCCCGTCTGAGAATTATCGCGACCTGCATCGCGTCGGCCTGCTCGGTATTGCCGTACCCAAGAAGCATGGCGGGCTCGGCGCGAATTATCAAACCTACGCACTGGCGGCAGCCGAAATCGGCCGGTATTGCGGCGCGACTGCGCTCACCTGGAACATGCATGTCTGCTCGACGCTGTGGTCCGGTCCGCTCGCCGACGATCTCGACATGGATGCTCAAACCCGCGCCGAGCACGAGCAGCGGCGTGCAGTCCACTACAAGCGCATCGTCGAGGATGGCGCGATCTATTCGCAGCCTTTCTCCGAGGGCGGTGCGGCAGCGGCAGGCGGCGTCGCTTTCGGCACGGAAGCAAGGCCGGTCGAGGGTGGCTGGATCGTCAACGGCAAGAAGATCTTTGCATCGCTCTCCGGCCATGCCGACTATTACGGTGTTCTCTGCACGGAGATCGAGGAAGGCGAGAAGGCTTCGCGCCGCAATACGCTTTACCTCGCCATTCCTGCGAAATCGGAAGGCGTTTCGGTCGTCGGCGACTGGGATCCGCTCGGCATGCGCGGGACGGTCTCGCGCACGCTGCTGTTCAAGGACGTGTTCGTGCCGGCAGATTCGGCGCTGATGCCGCGCGGCGTCTATTTCCAGGCCGCGATGCGCTGGCCGCACATGTTCCTGACGCTGTCGCCGACCTATATGGGCCTTGCGCAAGCCGCCTATGACTTCACCGTGCGGTATCTGCGCGGCGAAGTACCGGGCATGCCGCCGGTCAAGCGCAGGATGTATCCGACCAAGCAAATTGCGGTCGCGCAGATGCAGATCAAGCTCGAGCAGATCAAGGCGATCTGGTTCCAGGCAGTCACCGAAGCGCGCGCCAATCCGAGCAAGGAGCAGGTGCTTCGCGCTTATGCCGCACAATATTCGGTGATGGAGGGTGCCAATGAGCTCGCCGCGCTCGCGATCCGCACCTGCGGCGGACAGGCCATGCTGCGCTCGCTGCCGCTGGAGCGCATCTATCGCGATAGCCGCTGCGGCTCGCTGATGTTGCCCTGGACAGCCGAGCTCTGCCTCGACCGGATCGGGCGCGAGGCGCTGTACGAGGCCGGCGAAACGGACGACTAACGGTGGATCTCTGCAGTCTGATCGATCGCAACGCGGCGTTCGCGCCAGACAAGACGGCCATCGCCTTCGAGGGCGAACGGTTGAGCTATGCGGCATTCGCTGCACGCATCGAGCGGACGGCGGCGACGTTGAAGCAGGAGCTCGGCGTAGGCCGGGGCGACCGCGTTGCGATCCTCAGCCTGAACCGGCCGGACTATCTGGTTCTGCTCTATGCCTGCGCGCGGCTCGGCGCGATGCTGGTGCCCCTGAACTGGCGGCTCGCTGTGGCCGAGCAGCTCTTCATCCTCAACGATGCCGGCGCCAAGGTCCTGGTGCTCGAGCAGGCATTTGAGGGGGTACTCGCCGAGCTTGAGGGGACCGCAATCGTCGGGCTCGATTTCGAGCCGGCCCGCAGCATGACGTTCGAAAACCTGTTGGCTCGAAGCCGCGGCACCGGCCGCAACCCGCACACTGATCTCTCCTGTCCGCTCCTCATTGTCTACACATCGGGAACGACCGGACGGCCCAAAGGCGCAGTGCTGCGCCAGGAGGCGTTGTTCTGGAACGGCGTCATGAGCCAGCACATGCACAACATGACGTCCGATGACCATGTGCTGACGCTGCTACCGTTCTTCCACGTCGGCGGCCTCAACATCCAGACCACGGCGGCGCTCCAGCTGGGCGCGACGGTCACGGTTCACGCACGCTTCACGCCGGACACCGCGCTTGCAGCCATCGAACGGGAACGGCCGACCTTGACCGTGATGGTGCCGGCGATCATCCAGGCGGTGAGCGAGCATCCCGCCTGGCCCACGACCGACCTTTCGTCACTCAAAGCCGTTGCGACCGGCTCGACCATCGTGCCGCCGCATCTGATCGACCGCTTCGTGGCGCGCGGCGTACCCGTGCTTCAGGTCTACGGCTCGACGGAAACTTGTCCCATCGCCGTCTACACCCGGCTTGGTGGCGATCTCTCGCGCGCGGGATCGACCGGACTTGCCGGCCTGTGCTGCGAAGCGAAAGTCATCGATCAGGCCGGCAACGAGGTGCCGACGGGAGCGCCGGGGGAGATCGCAGTGCGCGGCCCCAACGTGTTCTTCGAATATTGGGGCAATGCGGACGCAACGCGCGATGCGCTGCACGACGGCTGGTATCGTACCGGCGATATCGGCCTGTGCGACGCGGACGGCTATTTCTGGGTGCGCGACCGCAAGAAGAACATGATCATTTCCGGCGGCGAGAACATCTATCCGGCGGAGGTCGAACGCGTCCTGCTGGAACATCCCGATGTCAGCGAATGCGCCGTGATCGGCCGGCCCGATCCACGATGGGACGAGGTGCCCATCGCCTACGTGATCCCGCGATCCGGCTGTCGGCTCGAAGCAGACGCGTTGAAAGCGCATCTTCAAGCCCAACTCGCCCGCTACAAGGTTCCGCGCGACATCGTTTTCGTCACCGACCTGCCGCGCACAGCGCTGGGCAAGGTCCAGCATTTCCTGCTGAAGCAGCTTGATGCGCAATCGCGCGCGCAAGGAGAAGCATCTTGAAGATTGCGGTTTTGGGTGGGGGAAACGGCTCTTTCGCGGCCGCGGGCGATTTTGCGCTGTCGGGACATGAGGTCCGGCTCTGGCGCCGCGACGCGGATCAGGTCGCAGCCCATCGCGCCGCCGGCTCGCGCATCCTGGTGAAGGATCATGACGGCCGTCACGACGTCAAGCTCGCGCTGGTCACCGCTGCCATCGCCGAAGCCGTCAACGGCGCAGAGCTGATCCTGTGCCCCGCCCCCGGCTTCGCGCAGCCTGATATTGCGCGCCTGCTTGCTCCACATCTGCGGGATGGACAGGTCGTGTTTCTGCCGCCGGCCACGTTCGGCTCGATGATCTTCGCCCAGGCTGCGCGGGATGCCGGCAACCGCGCCAAGGCGTGCTTTGCCGAAACCGGGACCTTGCCCTGGCTGACCCGCAAGCACGGCCCGTTCGAGGTCGCGATCACCATCCGCGCCAAGCGACTGCCCGTCGGCGTTTTCCCGCTCGATCAGGCGCCGCGCGCACTTGAGGTGATCGGACAGGCTTTCGCCGGCGCAATCGAGCCGTGCGGCGATGCTCTGTCCGGCGCACTGATGAACGCAGGTCCGATTATCCATCCGCCCCTGATCGTGATGAATGCTGGCCCGATCGAGCATTTCGAGAAGTGGGACATCCACAAGGAAGGAACGCAAGCCGCGATTCGCCGTGTCACCGACGCGCTCGATGCCGAACGGATTGCCGTGCGTGAGGCGCTCGGATATGGCGCACCGCATTTTCCGCTCGCCCATCACTATGCCAAGGAAGGCGAGATCTGGATGTATGGCCGCGGCTCGCACGACCGGCTGACCGATTCCGGCGACTGGCGCGAGCGGATCGTGCTGACCGAGCACCGCTACATGAGAGAAGATTTGCGGCTTGGGCTATCGCTGCTGGTCTCTGTCGCCGGCCTGGCGTGCGTGGCTACGCCGCTGGCCAAAGGATTTCTGGCCATCGGTGGCGCAATCTGCGGTGAGGATTTTACGCAAGGCGGCCGAACCCTCGAGACGCTGGGCCTCGGCAATCTCGACAAGGCCGCTTTGCAGACGCTTCTTCGCAGGGGATTTGGCCGATGACCAGCCGAGCCACAATCGCCTGTCTCGGGGCCGGCCGGATGGGCCGCGGCATCGCCGTCGCGTTCGCCTACGCGGGGCATATGGTCACGATGATCGACATCAAGGCCCGTTCAGCCGAAGATTTCGCCATGCTGGAGGCAGATGCGCTCGGCGAAGTCAGGAAGACCTTTGCCAGCCTGGCGAAGCTGGGGCTACTGACCGAGGCGGATGTCGATCCGCTGATCGCGCGGGTCTCGGTGGTGCCGGCCAGCCAGAGCGATGCGGCACTGTCCGATGCGGGAATAGTCTTCGAAGGAGTCCCAGAGATCGTCGAGCTCAAGCGGGATGTGCTGGGGGCGGCCTCAAAACAAGTCGGCCCCGATACGATCATCGCATCGACGACGTCGACCATCCTTGTCGACGATCTCTCTGGCGCGATCGTGAATCCTCGCCGCTTCCTCAATGTGCACTGGCTCAATCCGGCCTATCTGATCCCGCTGGTCGAGGTTTCGCCAAGCAAGGCCACCGATCCAGGCATCATCGAGGCGGTCAAGGCGCTACTCGAAGGCATCGGCAAGGTCCCGGTGGTCTGCGCAGCGACACCTGGCTTCATCGTTCCGCGCATCCAGGCGCTGGCGATGAACGAGGCCGCGCGCATGGTCGAGGAAGGCGTCGCTAGCGCAGAAGACATCGACAAGGCGATCCGCTACGGCTTCGGCTTCCGCTATGCCGTGCTCGGGCTGCTCGAATTCATCGACTGGGGTGGCGGCGACATCCTCTACTACGCCAGTCGTTATCTTGAAAGCGCACTCGGCAGCGACCGCTATCGTGCACCCGAGGTCATTTCGCGGAACATGCACGAGGGCCGGATCGGCCTGCGAACGGGCGCAGGCTTTCTCGATTATTCAGGTATGGACATCGACGCCTATCAGGCAAAACGGCTTCAGGCCATGGTCGACCTGCTCCGTCACTTTGACCTGGCTCGCCCGCCGGTGCTCGATAGGAACTAGCCGAACACGTCCTGCAGCACCCCTTCACTCACCACGGCGGCACCATCGAGCTCGATCGTCGTCCCCATCATCGGCAGATCGAAATGGCCCGCCGTGTAACGGCCGGCGAATTCGTTGGCACCGGTCGAGAACAGGAAGTTGCCGGAGACGGCACGAATTTCCGTGCCGTTGGTGTCGCGCTGGTCATACATCGACAGCGCCTCGTAGCGCGCGCCGGGATTCATGCCGAAGCCGACATGCGACACCGCATAGGCTTCTCGATCGCCCCAGGCGGCAAGATAGGCACGCATCATTGCGGCATCCGTGCCCTCGCCTTCCAGCTCGACGACATAATCGTCCTTCAGTGTCATCTTCACCGGCGACGTCAGGTACCGCTTGAAAGTCAGGTTGATGTCGCCTGGCGCCATCACCAGCGTGCCATTGATCGTTCCGCTCTTGGGGAAGCTGACGACGATCCCGCCGGGCCAATGCGCCAGCGTACCGGGCTTGTCCGTCCACCCCCACACGCCGACCGTGGATGCGCCGACCATATCGACGTCGAGCGCCGTGCCGGCCTTCGACGTCACCCGCATCCGCTTGGTCCCGCGCAGCATCTTCGCCGCCGCGCGAACGCGCTTCTCGAGCGCGGAATCCGGCACCATCCGCTCCAGCGCTTCGGGATGCTCGTTGGAGATCACCAGGATGCGCGCGCCGGCTTTGAGGATCTCGGGTGTCTCCACCGCATGCATCAAGCCCTCTATGGTGCAATCCACCACAAAGCCGGCTTGTTGAAGCGCGGTAATGACCGGGCCGAGCCGCTGGATCGCCTCGCTCGCCCCTGTCGAGCGAACCGGAACGATATTCCGGTTACGCGGGGTCGGCATGACCACGTGAAACGGTCGGGCGCCCATCCGCAACAGCGCGAGCTCCGCCAGATGAACGTTCAACGCACGTGACTGGGTTTCCGAGAGGATCGCCGCGGTATCGCCGGCCTTGACGGCGCATCGCTCAAAAATCTCGCAAAATGCGTCGATCCATTTTGCCTCAATGCGATCAGCCAGCATGTCTACTCCCGTCTTTCTGTTTCTTCTTCGTCAGTTCATGCTTCGGGGAAACCCCGCAGCAGATACGCGCGCACTGCCCCCAGCAGACCATTGAGGATCAGGCCCAGCAGCGAGATCGTGATCAGCGGCACGAACATGTCGACGGCCTGAAAGGTCCGGGCCGCCGTGACGAGCACATGTCCGAGCCCGTCGCTCGACGTGATCATCTCCGCCAGAAACACCACGATGCAGGAAATGACAAGGCCGATCCGGCAACCGGTCAGGATCGACGGCATCGCGGCCGGCAGCACCACCTTGAACAGGATCTCATAGCGCGGCGTTCCCGCCGCCATGGCCGACCAGATCAGCTTCTGCTCCACCGTCGACGCACCGTAATAGGTAGACAACAGAATGGGAAAGAGTGCATCCGCCGCCACCAGCGTAATCTTCGATCCGTGACCGAAGCCGAGCAGCAGCAGCAATGCTGGATAGAGCGCGACCTTTGGCAAGGGTGCAAGCACGCGAACGATCGGCCGAACCACGGCGTTGATAGCCGGATTGGCGGCAGCGGCGATGCCCATGCTGACACCGAGCACGACCGCAATCGCGAAGCCGGCAAACAGCCGGATCAGAGTCGCCGCGATCTCCTGCTGAAACGTCCAGGTCAGGAGTTGCTGAAGCAGCCTGCTGAATACGTATCCCGGCGGCGGCAGCAAGACCGCAGGCGCAAAGCCAAATGATACAAGGCCTTGCCACAGCGCGATCACCAGCACGATCGGCGCAAGCCCGAGAATGATGCTGGTGGAGCGAAGCTGCGGCATCATGAGAAGCTCAGCGGCATGTCGAACTGCGGTTCAGACCAGCGCACCAGCCTTGCGCGGACCCGCTCGAAGATCGCATCCAGGCATATTCCCATCGCGCCGACGATGATGATCATCGCAAAGACGGTGTCGTATTGGCCCATGTCGAGAGCGTTGAACAAGATGTTACCGGCGCCGGACTGACGGGCGATCATCTCGCTGGTGATCATCGTGATCAGCGCCAGCACGAGTCCGGTGCGGCAACCGGTCAGAATTTCCGGCAGCGCCGCCGGCAGTACGATCCGGACCAGCCGTTGCGCAGGCGAAAGCCCCATCGCGGCACCCGACCACAGCATCTTCTCTTCCACCGCCTTGGCGCCCTCGAAGCTGTGATAGATCACGGGCAAGCTGACACCGAGGAAGATCACCAGCGTCTTCGTGATGTCGCCGACGCCGAGCCACAGCATGATGATCGGCATCAAGGCGGCCTTCGGCACCGGGTAGATTACCATCAGGAGCGGATTGAAGAAGGCCGCGACGGCCCGGCTGCGGCCCATCAACAGGCCGAGCGGAATCGAAACCGATACCGCTATGCCAAACCCGACCGCCATGCGGCGGAGCGAGGCCAGGATGTTGATCAGCGATTCCTTGTCCCCGAGAATGTCCGGGATTGCACGAATTGCTTCGATCGCCGTCGGAAAGCTGTCATTCTTCAACGCGAGGGACGCCGCCTGCCAGATCGCGAGCAATCCGATGCAGGCAAGCACCGGGGCAGCCCGTCTCGCCAAAGCGGCGAGCGATATCATGACGGAGACCCGACAGGGTCGGTCTCGTCGAACATCCGCTCGATATCGACAACGTATTTCTGGTAGCGTGGATCGAGCAGCAACTCGCTGCGTCGGCGCGGCCGCGGCAGATCGATGTCGATGACCTCGCGGATGCGGCCGGGAGACTTCGACATCATCACGACCTTGTCTGACAGGAACACCGCTTCGTCCACCGAATGGGTGACGAACAGCACCGTCTTGCGATCACGCTCCCAAATATTCAACAGATCGTTCTGCAGGCGAGTTCGCGTGTGAGCATCGAGCGCGCCGAACGGCTCGTCCATCAACAGAACCTCAGGATGGTAAGCCAGCGTTCGAGCCAGCGCTACGCGCTGCTTCATGCCGCCGGACAGCTCCTTGGGATAGAAGTTCTCATAGCCCTTGAGCCCGACCATTTCGATCAAGGCCCGGCTCTGTGCTTCCGCCTCGGCGGTGCGCACGCCCTGCTGGCGAGGGCCATACATCACATTGCCCAGCACGGTCTTCCACGGAAACAACGCGAATTCCTGAAACACCGGGCCGCGATCCGGCCCTGGACCCGTGATCGTCCGTCCCTTGATCTTCGCTGAACCGCTGGTCGGGCTGACGAAGCCGCCGACGACGTAAAGCAGTGTCGACTTGCCGCAGCCGGACGGACCAAGGATGGAGACGAAGGCTCCTTCGTCGATCGCCAGCGAGATGTCCGATAGCGCTACATGATCCTTGCGCGCCGAGGTCTGAAATACCTGCGAGACGCTCTCGATCTCGATGATTGCAGAAGCCGGTTTTTGCGGCGTCACCGGTCTCACCCATTCGCTCCATCTCGAAGGCACTACCTTCATCCCGTCTCACTTCGTTCGCGCGACCCCTGCGCAACAGGCTTGCTGAACATCCTTCGTCAGCGACGCGAGCTTAGCAAGAAACTTGCCAGACGATTGGCTGTTTTCGGGCAAGTGCGCCGCGTCATCCGAACCAGGGCCATTCCGCGGGCCCCTCATGCGTCACGGCCCCGCCCGGTGCCTGGCCAACCAATCGGGCATATTTCGCCAGCGCGCCGGCACGGTGACGAGGCGGACGCGGCTTCCAATCGTGCCGGCGAGCAGCGAGTTCCTGCTCGTCGACCAGCATATCCATCCGCCGGTTCGCAGCATCGATCCGGATCCTGTCGCCATCGCGAACCAGCGCCAGCGGACCGCCGACGAAGGCCTCGGGAGACACATAGCCGATGCACATTCCGCGCGTGGCGCCAGAGAAGCGTCCATCCGTGATCAGGGCCACCTTCTCGCCCATGCCCTGTCCATAGATCAGCGCCGTGACGCCGAGCATCTCGCGCATGCCGGGGCCGCCCACCGGCCCCTCGTTTCGGATCACGAGAACCTCGCCCGCCTGATAGGTGCGATCACGAACCGCAGCGACGCAGGCCTCCTCGTCTTCGAAAACGCGCGCCACGCCTTCAAAGAACTGACTCTTCAGGCCGGCGACCTTGATGACCGCGCCGTCGGGACAGAGGTTTCCCTTCAGCACAGCGACGCCGCCATCTGGCATGATCGGCGCGCGAGCCGCGTAAACGACCTCGCCGTCAGGTGCATTGGCGGCGCCGTATTCTTCGGCAAGTGTACGGCCCGTGACAGACAAGCAGCTGCCATCGATATGCCCGCTCTGGATCAGCTCCCGGATCACCACGGCGGCACCGCCGATATCGTAGACATCCTTCGCTGTATATTTGCCTCCAGGCCGCAGGTTTCCGATCAGCGGCGTCCTGGCAAAAACCTCGCCGACATCGTCGATCGTGAATGCGATCCCGGCCTCGTTTGCGATCGCCGGCAGATGTAGCGCAGCATTGGTCGAACCGCCCGTGGCGGCCACGATCGCCGCACCGTTTTCCAGGGATTTCCGTGTCACGATGTCGCGCGGCAAAGGCCCGCCCCGCTCCAGCATCTCCACGACGAGGCGCCCGGCCCGCCTGGATATCTGCGCGCGTTCGGCATAGACACCCGGCACCATCGATACGTTGGGAATGGTGAGGCCCATCGCCTCCGACACCATCCCCATGGTGTTCGCGGTGAACTGGCCGGCGCACGCGCCGATTGTCGGCAGGCAAGCCCGCTCGATCCGCTCGAGCGTGGCACTGTCGATCTCTCCGGTCATGAAGCTGCCGACAGCCTCATAGGAGTCGAGCACGGTGAGGGTCCGCCCGTCCATACGGCCCGGCAGCGCGCTGCCGCCATAGATGAAAATGGACGGGACGTTGCACCGGACCATGCCCATCATCACGCCGGGAAGCGTCTTGTCGCATCCGCCGTATCCGATCAGCGCATCGTAGGCGAGACCATGGACGACGGCCTCGATCGAGTCGGCGATCAGCTCCCGCGAAAACAGCGAGAACTTCATCCCCTCGTGATTCATGCTGATACCGTCGGAAACCGATACGGTAGAAAACTCGCGCGGCGTGCCGCCGGCCTCTTCGATTCCGGTCTTGGCCGCGGCGACCTGAAAGTCGTGCGTCATGTTGCAGGGCGTCTGTTCGCCCTTCATGCTGACGACGCCGACCATCGGCTTGGCAATTGCAACGTCGTCAAGCCCCATAGCGCGCATGAACGCGCGGTGCGGGGCCCGGTCGAGACCATCCGTCGTGATCCGAGATCGGAGCTTCTTCATACGTGCATCTTCTTCATGCAACGTCCCGGATCATCCTGGACGCCACGACCTTCTCGCTCGGTTCGTTCGCCCGATCGCCTATTGCAGTGGAGCGACAATCGTCGAATGCTTGAATTGCGCGACATCCAATTTCGGCAGCATCCCTGTCTCCGCGTAGATGTCCAGCATCTTCTGGATCGCGGGGAAATTCGGCGCCGCACCCGGATCGCGGCCAAAATCATTGTCCTTGAGCAGATAGGTCTCGAGAACCGGAATAGGTGCCTTCAGGACTTCGTTGACGACCTTCAACGTCTCTTCGCGGTTCGCCAGCGCTTTCTTCATGCCGGAGGTAATGTCACGCACGTAAGCCTTGACCAATTCCGGGTTCTTGTCGACGAAATCGGCACGGCAGGCTTCCAGGATGTGCACGATGTTCGGCATCGCCTGCGACAGCGAGAACAGTTTGCGCGTGCCGCCCTTTGCCTCCGCGCGCGCGGCAAACGGCTGGTTCATGTTGACCGCATCGACGCGGCCCTGCCGCAACGCATCTTCGGAGACGGCAAAGCCGACCTCGACCAGCTTGATGTCCTTGGCCGGATCGATGCCGTTCTGCTTCAGCAACAGATTGAACGGGCCTTGCGTGCCGCCGCCGATCACGGAAATTCCGACCGTCTTGCCTTTGAGATCGGCGATGGTCTTGATCGGGGAGTCGTCCATGACAGCCCAGTAGACCGAGAAACCGCCGGCCTTTTCGAAGACATGCTGCGCCACGATGTAGGCCTTGAGGTTGCCGCCAACCACGCCGTTGGCGAGCGACAGCGGCGCCTGCGTCGCGCAATCCAGCGCGCCGGCCGCCAAGGCCTGCGTCATCGGAGCGGTGCCCTGAAACTGGGTCCATTCGATATTGTAGGCCTTGCCGATGTTGGGAAACTCAGCCGGGCGGCGCATCATCCAGTATTTGGATTCCTCGGCTGGAATCGTCCAGCCGACGCGAATTGTCTGCTGCGCCCATGACGGGCCCGCGCTCGCGCTCACGGCCACTGCCGCCCCCAAAGCCAGGATCCACTTCGAAACGGTTCGCATCGTGCCCACTCCGCTGCCCAGGCGCCGACCCGCGCCATCCAACCCGACTGCGGCAAATGTTTCATGGTTCAAACAATCAAGCAAGCCATGCAGGCCGGGCGGTTTCGTCGTGGGATACGCCCTATATGGTAGTGCAGCGTCGCACAGCAGCAGATGGAGGCAACCTATGGCTGAGGCAAGCAAGACAAACCCGCAAGGCGTCGAGCGGCTCGGCTATCTCGGCCTTGGACTGATGGGGACACCGATGAACCGGCGCCTGCTCAACGCCGGCCATCAGGTCACTGTCTGGAACCGTTCGGAAGGGAAGATGGCCGCGCTCGTCGAAGCCGGTGCCAGGCGCGCAGCCAGCCCACGCGACTTGATGGAGAGCTCGGACATCGTCTTCATGTGCGTGACGGATGCGGCCGCCGTGGAAGAGGTGATCTTCGGGCCCACGAGCATCTCAACAGCGCCCGGCGCGGGTAAGCTCGTGGTCGACTTCTCGTCGATCCATCCTGATGCCGCACGGGACCTTGCAACACGATTGTTAGCTGCGAACGGCGCGGACTGGATCGATGCGCCGGTCTCCGGTGGCACCAAGGGCGCCGAGGAAGGCACGCTTGCCATCATGGCCGGCGGAAAAGCAGACGATATCGACCGGGTCCGCCCCTACGTACTGGCCATGGCACGCAGGTTCACCCACATGGGCCCGACCGGCGCCGGCCAGACCACAAAGCTATGCAATCAGGTGATCGTCGGATGCGCGATGGCTGTTCTTGCGGAGGCAACACGCCTTGCCGTGAACGCCGGAATCGATGCCAACCGGTTGCCCGAAGCACTCGCCGGCGGCTTCGCGGATTCCATTCCGTTACAGCTGTTCGTGCCGCGAATGGTCCAGGGCATTCACTCACCGCCGCTTGGTCACATCGCTACAATGCTCAAGGACCTCGATACCGTCGCCGATGTCGCGCAGACGACGTCGACTCCGGTGCCCATGGCCTCGCTCGCAGACAACTTTTCAGGCTCGCCAAGGCCGCGCGAGGCGCGGACGCGGATGCGCTCGAAATCTACAAGCTTTCGGCAGGGGGCGCTCAACCGTCGCCCGCAAGCTGAAGCACGCTTTGAGTGACTACTTGCGCTAGCCGTCGGCGAGAAATCGGCCGAACGCGCCGCGCGCGAAGAGCAGCGGCTCCTTCGCATTGTAAGTATAGGCCTCGACCGCACCGAGAAAGATCACGTGGTCGCCGCCGTAATAGCGATTGACCGAGCGGCATTGAAAATTGGCGACGCTCTCGGCGAGCACCGGCGCGTTGCCGAGGCCCGGCGTCCAGTCGACACCGGTGAACTTGTCATCAGACGACTTGGCGAATTTGCTCGCAAGCGCCTGTTGCGAAACGCCAAGAACGTTGACCGTGAAATGACTGGCGTTCTGGAAGATGGTCAGACTAGAGGAATAGACGACAAGGCTCCAAAGAACCAGCGGCGGATTCAGCGAGACCGAGGCAAACGAATTGCACGTCAGGCCATAGGGCTTGCCGTCAGGCGCAGCGGCTGTGATGATCGTCACCCCCGTGGCGTAGGTGCCTAGCGCACTGCGGAAATCACGGGGATCGATCGGCGAGTTGTCGCTCGCGAGTTCGTTGGCCGGATCGGGAACGGCCGGCTGCTTCGGCAGATCATTCATCGGCCGGCCTCACAGCGTGAGATTCTCGGACGGCAGGCCCAACGCCACGCGTCCATAGTTGGTCCCGGCTGCATCGAAATTGAACGCGAGATGCGAATTGATCGCGTGCGCATCGCGGAACTGCCGCTGCAACGCGCCCGTCGTGAACAGGCCCCGCGCTCCGCTCGCGGCGAACAGCATCGACACCGCATCCGTGCAGAAGTTTACTGAAAAGGCGCCGTCGCGCCGATATCTGGTCTTGGTCGCCATATCGGGGATATGCCCCCGCCGTGCATCCTCCATGGCATTCAGACAGGGCGATCGCATGATCAGGCGTGCAGCGTCGATCTTCGCCGAGGCCTCGGCGATCTTGATCTGGGTGCTCTGAAAGTCGCTCAGCCTGGCGTGGTTGTAGGTGGAAATGCGATGACGGACGACCTCCGCATAATCGTCGAGACACGCCTGCGCGTTCCCCAGCGCGACGCCGGAGAGGACGTAGGGAAACAGCGAGAATACCGGGAGCGCATACAGCGGGTTAGGATTGAGCTTGCTTCCCGGCGTCGGACCGCCGTCAAGATCGCCGACTGCAACCGTCATGTCCTCGGGCACGAAAGCGTCCCTGACCTCCACGTCGCAAGACCCCGTCCCGCGCAGCCCCGCGACATTCCAAGTGTCGAGGACCTTGTAGTCGGCTTTCGGCAGCAGAAATATCCGATACTCGATGCCGTCCGCCTCGTCGTCGGAGTAGACGACGCTTGCAAGCATGTTCCATGCGCAGGAGGCAACGCCCGAGGAGAACGGCCAGCTGCCATGGAGACGGTATCCGCCCTCCACTCTCGTGGCACGTCCGGCAGGAAAAATGAACGAGGACGCGATCAGTGCGTCCGGATCAAGGCCCCAGACCAGATCCTGCGCCGCCGGCTCGAACATGCCGAGCATCCAGTGATGGCTCGCCAGATTGGCCAGATTCCACGCCACCGACGCGTCCGCCTGTCCGAGCAAATCCGCGCAGTCGATCAAGGCGACATAATCGAGTTCTGCGCCGCCAATGCGCTTGGGCTGAAGCATCCGGAACAGGCCCGCGTCGTGCAGATCCTTCTCCGTTTCGGGCGGCAAATGCCGCAACTCCTCCGTCCGCGCCGCCCGCTCCCGCAGCCGCGGGACGAGCGCGCGGGCCTTCGCGACCATTGCCGCATGGGCAGGTTCGTCGAATTGCGCCCCTGCGGGTTGGCCCGCGCTCGGCTCTTGACCAGGCGCCATTCGTATCCCTCGCTTTCACGCATTTATGCGGCTGGAACATCGCCAAATCAAGCGGATGCAGCGAAAGGGCGCGATTTGCACGTCCCAAGGGAACGACCGCTTGGGTTCAGACCTGCTCCGATGGATTGCCCGATCCAAAAGCCCCCTTTTGGTTGAACTCCGAGATCCGGCGCTCGTCATAACCGAGCGTATCACGCAAGACCTGCTCGGTGTGCTCGCCCAGCAATGGAGCAGCCACAGGATCAATCGGGCCGGTCAAGCTCATGGCAATCGGCGGCTCGATGTTCGGGACCCACTCTGCCGTACGATGTGGAATCCGGTTCAAGCGATGGCGCTCTCGCGCCTCCGGCGCATTGAACCCCTCCTCTACCGTCCGGAGATAGCCGACCGGGATATTGGCCAGCTTCATCTTGGTCATCCAGTTCTCGAGAGTATCGCTCGCAAAGACCTCCGCGATGGCTGCCCGCAGAAGCTCCTTGTTCTCGGAACGCGCCTTGCGCGAGGCAAACTGCGGATCGGTGATCAGTTCCGGCCGGTTCAGCACCTCGACAACCAGCCGGCGATAGAGCCGGTCGTTCGCGCAGGCCATGTAAAGCGCCCCATCGGAGGCCTCGTACACGCCGACGGTAGGAGAGCCACTCGGCGAATTACCAAACCGGCCGGGATTTTCGCCGTTGATCAGATAGGCCATGCCATAGAAGCCGGTCATGCCCATCGCGACGTCGAACAGGGCGACCTCAACATGCTGACCGCGACCGAGCCGATCCCGCGCCAGCAGCGCCATCAGGATGGCGTTGCAGGCAGACATCCCCGTCGCCATGTCCACGATCGGCGGGCCCGTGCGAACCGCCGGGCCATCGGCAAATCCGTTGAGCGACATGAAGCCGCTTTCCGCCTGCGTGATCGGATCAAAGCCGGGACGCGAGGCAAACGGTCCGGTGCGCCCGTAGGCGGAGATCGAGCAATAGACTAGCCGCGGATTGAGCGGCGCAACCGTTTCATAGTCGAGGCCAAATTTCTTCATGACCCCGCTGGAGAAGTTCTCGACGACCACGTCCGCCTTGCGAATCAAATCCAGCGCGATCTCACGAGCCTCCGGCACGGTAAGGTCGAGCGTGATGCCACGCTTGTTGCGATTGAGGCTCAGATAGGCAGCGCTCTCTCCACCGATCTCGGCGTGTTCATACGCACGCGTGTCATCGCCTCCGTCTGGATTCTCGATCTTGATGACGTGCGCACCGAAATCAGCAAGCGTCTGCGTACAGGCCGGGCCGGCAACCACACGCGTGAAATCGACGACCAGCAGACCGTCGAGCGCGGTAGGCGCCCCCGTCGCGCGCGACGAACGTTCCGGCAATTGAGGCTTGGTGGGCATCGACGGCGCTCCCTTACATCGGCTTATGGTTGCCGAATTTCCCGCAGGAGCAAACTTAAAGCCCGGCACCGCTGACTTCGCAAGTCCTTCGCCCGCATCGCTTCAATACGCAAAAAGGGCCCGACAGCTGTCAAGCTGCCGGGCCCTTGGACGTTCCGTGTTGCGCTTCATCTCGCGCGAACCATTTTCCGTAGCGGGAATCGCGTTCCGCACCACGGGAAACCTGGCTCCACTCGCTCAGCGAAGCCGCTTTCGCCAGCAAAGCGTATGCACCCAAGCCCAGGGCACATGGGGTTCGAAGAGCCGATAGCCCGTCCGGATGAAATTATTCGCAGACACCGGATTGTCCGTCGTATCCGAGACGATGCTCTTCCATCCAACATGCCGTGCCCTTGCCTCGATCACCCGCATCAGCCTGCACTGAAGGTCACGTCCCCGGTGCCGCTGCAACACACCGACCCTGGAGAAACAACCGCCGTTTCGAAGGTACGTTGACGGCACGACACCGGCGAAGGCTACTGCCTCATCGCCGTGATAGGCAAGCCACCAGGCCCCTAACTCGAATTGTACAAGGGAGCCGCATCGAAGTACGTCAACCGATGAAGATCGGCGATGTCGTCATCGGATGCATCGACGATGCGAATTCTCTACATGAGACGGTCCGTTGGCGAAGGATGACGCGAGTGGAATGCAGCAAATGTCGTCGCGGCTGAGGCTCACTTCCCGAGCACGAACTTGACGCTTAGCCCAACCACGCCCATCAGGCCGGTCGCGATCACTGTAATCACGGCCTTGAGCGTGTAGCTCTGCGCCTGCTCCAGGCTCCTTCGCCATCGGCGCAGGTGCTGAAAATCCGCCCTTAGCTCTTTTCGATCGTCATCGTCTATTCCGAAAGACGCCAGCACCGATGCCACTGCCCGCAATACGATGGCATCGATGTTCGGCTGCTGAAGCCTGTGTTGCTCAGCCAGCGTCTCGGCAACGACCGCCCTGATTTCGTCATCTGCCATCTTCACCGCTTGATGATCCTCTCAATGTTCGCGAAGCCGCGCTTGGCGAAGTAGGAGACAACCAGATTAGCTCCGGAGACAGCAGCAGCGCGAGCACCGGCCCAGCGCCGCGAGCCGACACGTTCGCGCGTGCGCGGCCAGCAATGGCACGGCCGGCGGCGCGCCGATCGGCGCTCCAGGTTTGACGAGTGCGTGGCCGCAATGCGCCGCCGCCGTCCGATCTCAATCGAGACGAAAAAACCCGCGGCGGATGCGTTCCGCGCGGGTCAACCAAACTCGTCTCGATGATGGCATTATGCCGGTGTTTTGCCCGACGTGTCAAACGAACGAATTTGCTCAAGCTGCGTTAGACGATCAGGAGGCCGGCAGATGACGCTCAAAACTCCATCACAAGACACATCGCGAAATCTTCCAGGACGAAAGCCGCGCATCGACAAGGAGCGCGACACGCAAGAGACCGTCGTTGAAGACGCCGGCGACACCGAAGACAACAAGCGCGATCTCGTGCATGGCGAGGGCGGCACCATCGACCTCCCCACCAGCCCCGGCGATTTGTCGAAGGACGATTAGGCCGCTCCGCAGGCGGCGCGACGTGTGAAACATCGCTCGTTCGACCACGCCGTGCCGGAACTTACGCCAAGGCGGGCGCGTTTATTCCTTCATCAGGAGGAACATTGTGCGATGAGCCACACCGTACTGGTTGTTGACGACGATCCCGGCGTGCTCGACGTCATCGTCGACATGCTGGAAGATCTTGGTTGCGCGGTGATCAGCTCCCGCAGCAGCGCGGATGCGCTTGAGCGCCTCAAGCAGAACCAGGATATCTCCATCCTCATCACCGACATCAACATGCCCGGTATGGACGGTCATGAACTCGCCGAGCTGGCCAGGCGAGACCGCCCGGAACTGAAGATCCTGCAATTGTCGGGGCGTGAACCCCGGCGCGACGGCCTTCCCATGATCAGAAAGCCGTTCTCGTTCGAGGAACTCGCCAGCACCATGCAGCGGACCACCGGCATCTGCTGAAGGTCGCAAGCCCAAGACGTCGCAACAAGACGTCGCAAACCCAAAACCCAAAACAAAACCCGCGTCGGATCGCGTCCGCGCGGGTTGAACCACACTCTTTTCGACGATGGCATTATGCCGGCGTTTTGCCCGACGTGTCAACGCGGCGAACGCGGACAAAGGATTTCCCTCTCCCCACTCAGATATGTGGTGTGCAACGGGCTTGCTTCAAGCCCCCGACCCTGCCGTAGAACCCTCGACCCGAACACCATCCAAACCCGAGGGGTCATCACATGCCTGTACTGCTTCCGACGTCCCGGACGCGCGACCACAGCAAAGGGCCCGGCGCCCGTCGCGCGCAGGATCACGTGCAAGACCGCGTGAAAGACCACGCGGTGGTGATCGCCGGCGCTGGCCCGACGGGCTTGATGCTGGCCGCGGAGCTCGCGCTCGCGAACGTCGACGTCGCCGTGGTCGAACGGCGCGCCGATCAGGAACTGGTCGGCACGCGCGCCGGCGGCTTGCACGCGCGCAGCATCGAGATCCTCGACCAGCGCGGCGTCGCGGATCGTTTCCTGCGCGAAGGACAAGTCACCCAGCTCGCGGGCTTCGCCTGGACCAGGCTCGACATCAGCGATCTCCCCACCCGGCACGCTTACGGGCTCGTACTGCGGCAGAGCCACATCGAGCGCATCCTGGCCGACTGGGTCAGCGAGCTCGCGGTGCCGATCTATCGAAACCGCGAGATGACGGGTTTTGCGCAGGACGAAACCGGCATCGACGTGACGCTGTCCGGCGGCGAGACCTTGCGCGCAAATTATCTGGTCGGCTGTGATGGCGGCCGCAGCCTGGTGCGCAAGGCCGCCGGCATCGACTTCGCAGGCTCCGATCCGACGCTGAGCAACCTCATGGCCGAAGTCGAGATGCGAGAGGAGCCAGCATGGGGTCTGCGTCACGACGCGCTCGGCTTTCACGGCCTCAGCAAGACCGAGAGCGGACGCGTGCTGGTGGTCGTGACGGAAGCGACGCTCGATCGCACGGGCGCGCCCGGTCCGCGCGATCTCAGCGACGCCCTCGTCGCCGTCTACGGCACCGACTTCGGCCTGCAAAACCCGTCCTGGATCTCCCGCTTCACCGATGCGGCACGGCAGGCCGTGTCCTATCGCAAGCGTCGCGTGCTGCTCGCCGGCGATGCCGCGCATATCCATCATTCCGTCGGCGGACAAGGCCTCAACACCGGCGTGCAGGACGCCGTCAATCTCGGCTGGAAGCTCGCGCAAGTGGTCAAGGGTTTGTCGCCCGAAACCCTGCTCGACACCTACCACGCCGAGCGCCATCCCGTCGCCGCGCGGACCTTGCGCAACACCATGGCGCAAATCGCCCTGCTCCGCCGCGGCGAGGACGGCCTCAAGGCCGCGCGCGAAATCGTCTCCGAACTACTCGGGATGGACGAGCCGAGAAAACGCTTTGGCGCGATGATGAGCGGGCTCGACGTGCACTATGATCTCGGCCAAGGACACGCGCTGCTCGGGCGGCGCATGCCCGATCTCGACCTCACGGTCGAAGGACGTCCGCTGCGACTATTCACGCTGTTGCGCGGAGCGCGCGGCTTGCTGTTCAATTTTGGCGACAAGAACAGCTTCGATACCGCACCATGGGTTGATCGCATCAAGACAGTGGATGTCGAACACGACGGCGCCTGGGAGCTTCCGACCGTCGGACAAGTCGCAGCACCAAGCGCCGTGCTGGTGCGGCCGGACGGGCACGTGGCCTGGGTGAGAGATCAAGGCCATGACGGACTTGCGGACGCGCTGACGAGATGGTTCGGGGCGCCTGCGGCGTAGCGAGAAGCAGTGCACCCGCCGCTGAAACAACAGCCCGCGGTTCGCCGACGGCTGTTGAGTAACAGGTTTTTGGAATGCGACTCAAGATTCGGATGTTGCACCGCTCGTCGGCCTCCGATCCGGCTGGGTTTCCCGCCAAGCCAAATGCCAGAACCGGCCTTTCCGATTCATATGCTAGCCCATCGGCGTCCATTGCGGCCATCCGGTGCCTGCACCTGCTTCAACGCGAGTTTGACGCCCTTTCGCTTCCGTGCTCATGCCTCATCCTGCGAACTCAGCTAAAGCTCTTCATAATCGGCATCGAAATTATTCTTTGCCCGAAGCTGCCGAGAACGCTGACTGCACCCGAAAGCCGGCCTATTATGCTCAGACTGAGTTTTGTCGTTCATGACTCAGAGCCGACCTCGCGTCTCTTAAGGTGACAGCCACTCAAAGGCTTACGCTCGTCGGCCTTCACTGGGCGTCGAGGCACGCTGCGACTCCTTCAGGAGCCGCACCGTCATAGCAGTGGTAAGAGCTGTGGCGATCAGGTAGGCAGGGGACATGTTCCATCCGCTACCTGTGACCACTAAATAGCACAGCAATCCCGCGGCCGACACGGCGAAGCCAAGCCAGGCAAGCTTCGGAAAATGAAATCCGCGTCCGCCGCGCCAGAGATCAAGCACAAGGTAGAACGCGAGAAAGGTATTGCATAGCGCTGCCGGCGGTAGAGCCATAACGATGCCGCGATCGAAAGCGAGATAGGACATTTACACCGTCGACTTGAGCAATAACCGCGAACGGCAGATAGCGCAGATTGATGCAGGACAGGGCGATCGACGTAATCTCGAACGGGTAAAAGTATCGCTCATGCATCTTCGGCAGCAGGTAGGGCATGAACATGAGTGATGCACACGCGACGAGCAGAACAAACTCCGGCCCCACCCGTTTGGACTCCGCTATAAAAATCGATAAGGCAAGTCCGCATGCCGCTGTCAGCACCAAGCCGACGGCGACACCGGTCGTGTACGGTACGCCTGCGGCGAAGATCCAGATGTTCGCTGCACTTATGAAGAGACGATCAAAAGTGTTGGCCTGGTCCACATAGACCCCCACCACGGAGACCAAGGATCTGCCCGCGATGAGAACCGGAATGGCGAGGACCATATAGACCCCGGGGACCGTTGCGAGCCATGCCAGGTGGATCCGGCGGCGCAACATCATACCCAACAAGAAAGGGCCCAAGAATACGCCCTGGGCCTTGACTGAAAAAGCCACCGCGAATGGCAGAATGCCGTTTCGGTCTCGCATGAACAGCGTCACGGAAACCAGCGTGAAAAAGGTCCAGATCGAATCGGCCTGCCCCCACAATGCACCATTGAAGATCACCGTAGGGGCAAGCCAAACCGCGCAGAAGGCTAAGGACGCGCGCAATAGCACCCTTGTAGTGCGCCAGACCATCTGGGCGACAACGATGGCGCAACCGAATTCGAATACTGCCGAGATCATCTTCACGAGGGAAAGTGGCTGGCCAAGCCAATCAAATTGCGCGGCGATCAGGAGGAGATAGCTAAAAAACGGGGTGTAATTGGTGAAAGGTTCGGCCAGCGCGCCGATACCGTGATCACGAGCAAAGGAATACCACGGGATCAGGAACTGAAAGGCGTCGACGGTGGCGTGCTCCCGGGTGAGGTAACGGAGCACAAGGCCTGCAAACCCGCACATTATTACCAAGGCGATCGCAAGCGGCCATTTGGTGAGCAAAGCCTCGTCTGGACTGTTGCAGCGCGCGGGCCCCGGCGACGTGCCGATCTGAATATTCTCTTCTGTCACGCTGTTACTGTTGCTGGTGATTTCTTCAAGAACGAGACGAGATGTCAGAGCTTCATGTTGCGATCAACCTGTAAGTGTAGCTCGTTAAAGTAGCGTAAAATAAGTTGCGCAATTCGATGATTACCCTTAAAAGGATTGTTTGGTTAACCCCACGAGGGGCAACCATGAACGCGAAGACGAACGCCAGGCCGCCGTAGATGCCTGCCGATCAGGCGCCGCCGGCAGACGCAAGCGATGCTGTAACCGAGCTGGACGCCGTCGAACTCAACGACTCCAAGCGCCAGCGCATAGGCGAGATCAGGGCGGCCGAGGCCGCGTTCCCCGATCTGATCGCCTTCCGACCTTTCCAACACCAAGGTCAAAGAAGCCGTCATGTGAGCAATTAAGGGTGTGGTCGCGCAGTAAAGGCACGTTCGGAAAACTAGCCCGTCTGTTCTGGAGGCATCATGTCAAACCTCTAGCGACCTGGTACACCCTTCAGGGCAGTAGCTGCTAGCCACTCCATCAGGGGAAGAGCACTGCAAGAACGCCGTCGACGAAGGCCTGACACTCAGCGTGCGTTTTGAAGGCGCCCTTGTACTTGCCGAACAAGAAAACCGTTCGGCCGCGTCCCTTTCCGAAGAAGTATTGGCCCACGTGCTGGCCGCCTCCATCTTTGAGTTCAATGGCTAGGAGACTCTGGGCTGATTTGAGGTCCGCTTGAGGTAGCTTAATCTGCACGATATTGCTCCCAGGATGAGCTGCCCCGACAGTTTAGTATGACTCGCACTGACTATGCATCATGGCTCTGGTGTCCGTTATCCTGAATGAGGCGCGCGCAACTCTCTTCGCGTATCGTTCCACTCAATTAAGTCGAACCATCGGTACAGAAAAGAACGGGCAAGCCTTCAAATCGATCGGAGTCCTTGTAACGAGCCGAGAAGCGCTCGCGCGAGTCCCGACCAAACGTATCGCCGTCTTTGACCACAAGCCCGTGCTCAACCAGATAGACGGCAAGGCCGTCCACCTTGTTGACCAGCGTTGGAAGTGTCAGCTTGTGGGTCTCGAACTCGATTTCACGCTCAGCGAATGCTGACAGACCCATCGTTACTGCTCCGATGCCTGTCTCTGATCGGAACGGCAATATGTCCACCCACAGTGAGGAAGGATAGTCTGGATACGGCGCAAACGATCGGCTGGACATGTCCAACCATAGTTCGGCGGATCGTGCGACCTTGCCATTCCATACAACAGCGCAACATTCCGGCACCGTCGCAATCAATGCGCCGATGACAGCCGTCGTCAGACGAGCGGCGGACAGCGGCTGCTGGTTTTGGCCTAGCACAGAGACGATCAGATGCCCTCGATGTCGCGCCGCGGCCGCCTTCGCCTGCGGCCATGTCGTGGAAGCGCGCGACCACAAGCCGGGATCGTCGGGAATGCGCGCCGGCATCGACATGACGGCAACAAGCTCGTTGCCACAGCGAATGAGCGGCGAGTTTGCCTCAGCCTGTTGCGCGTCTCCGTTCTCCGCAACATCAGTTGCCAGCTCCGGATGTCGCGCGCGGAGCGCCTTCGCAAGTGCCGACATGTCCGGCGTTGCAGGCGTGTCCAACAGGACCAAAGCGAGCAGTGAATTGCTCATCGGCTATCCCGCAGAAATTTTGGGAGCGAGACCAGATACATTTGCTCCTCGCCCAGAGGTTGAACTTTTACTTTGCTAGAACAAAACACGAACATTGTCAAGTCATCCTCTTCGCCAGCATCGGCTTGCGGGCCACACGCACGTTGTTCTGAAATCATCTCGCGCGTGATGATGTCATCGGCTTTGCTGCGCCGAGCTCGGAAGCGCTTGCGCCGGCGCAGAGATCTCACATCCCGCGCTGATCCTCCGGCGCGTCCCTTCCCACGCGAGCTGAGCTGGCTTTGTTCAAAAGTGAACATTGGCATCGCAGCCACTGAAGTTGAGCAAGTCCCTCAACTGGCTCAACCCGCTCACGCAATTTAATTCGCCGACATATCATATGCTGTGTCTCTCCCTCAAACGCGGGGCGTAAGCTTTATCCATCACCGCAAGGCAATTGGCGTCGACCGGTGATGAGAACGCCGAAAAAGCGCTCCCACCCCGCACACGAACGAGGGAGACGTGCATGCCGACACGACGACGATTCAAGCAGACCACGACACTCACCGAACGGCTGGCCGAGGAGGCCGCCCGGCTGCGCGAGGAAGCGCGCACGCTGGCACCGGGGCGCCGCCGCGAGATGCTGCTGCGCCGCGCGCGGCAGGACGAGACCGCCATGCACATCGACGCCTGGCTGCAATCGCCCGGGCTGAGGGCACCGTCATGATGCAGCAATATCGCGCCTATCTGGTCGGCGACAACGGCGTGTTCCGCTCCGCCGAGGCGTTCGAGGCCGCGTCGGATGCGAACGCCCTCACCTTCGCGCAGCAGTTCACGCGGCACGGCAAGGTCGAGGTCTGGCAGCTCGGCCGCAAGATCGCCGTGCTCGAGTCCGACTCCTACCCGCCGGAATTTCTCACGCGTCAATGATCGCGTGATGTCGAGGGCGGCCTGAAGGTCTCGATCGCGAACGAGAACTTGACCTGCATCACGGGACCTTTGGCATCGCGAACGTCGATCGCCATGGTCTGCCTGGCACCTGCGGGCGGCGCGGAGAGGATGGCATCGCGCGCCATGTCCGCGACCGACTTGGCGGCCTCCGCCTGAACGGCGCGCGCGCTGGCCAGCTCCAACCCTTCCTCGTCGAGCGCTACACCGGTGTCGTCGCGCAGGTCGAAATAATATCGGGGCATTGCAGCATCCTTTGCCCGTAATAGGCCCGAAGCGGACAAAGAGTTTCCGGCGGCCCCGAAAAAATCTGGTGGAATCAACAGGTTCCGGGAACCCGGGGTCTTCCCGACCTGCGCCTGCACTTCGCCTGCGTGTACCCATCTCGGGTCGATCCGGCAGGCAACGAGCGCCGGCCGCGCCGCCCCTCCCCCGTCATCTCTCATTCCAACGAAGGAGGATTTCGCCTGCTGTGTGCGCGGGGTCACGGATGCACGCGCCATGTCCGCCTATCACTCATCCCACGACGACGGCATGAGACAAAACAAACAACCAGACAGGTGGACCATGACGAAGACCCTGATGATCACGAAGATGGCGGCAGCGATCGTGTTGGCCAGTGTTGCGGCAGGCGTTGCGAGCAGCTCGGCTCAGGCCGGCTGGGGCGAGAACGGACAGTACGGCAACGCGCCGCAGGCGCGGCCCCAGTTCGGTCCCCATTTCAACGGCTATGGCGGCAACGGCGGCCAGCGCCCGGTCGTCTATCCCGGCCCCCGGCCGATGCCCCAGGTCAACGTCTATCCGCGGCCCGCGCCGCCGGTCTATATCCCGCCGCAGGTCGTGGTCCGGCCGGTCCAGTATCCGGTTGTCGTGAACAGGCCGGTGTACGTTCCGACGCCGCAGGTAGTGGAGAAGACGGTGGTCGTGCAGCGGCCCGCCACCGTGGTTGCGGCACCGGTCGCGGCGGCTGCGCCCACTCCGGTGGTCAACAACAACTGCAACTGCCTCGTGAAGGAATATCCGCAGGCCGGCGTCGTGGTGTTCAGGGATATCTGCACCAAGGAAAGCGCGACCTACACCAACCTGCCGCAGCAGACCACGCAGGCCGTGCTGCCGCCGACCTAGTAATCGCGGGAGCCGGGCTCAGGATACGATGACCAAATCGAACGCGGCAGCATCGCCTGCCGCGTTCGTGTCTCTTCTTGAAGCGAAAGCGACAGGGGCGAACGACATTCGGCCCTTCACTCCTCCGCAAGCTTCCCGACGATATAGGCATCCACCGTTTCGGCGAACGAGCGCTGCACGCCGACCGCGGTCCCATGCTGGTCGAGCGCGTCGCGCTGGAGCACGCGCAGGCCGCGGCCGCGCATGCAGATTGGCGCCGTGTTCAGATATTGATCGATGGCGCCCTTCGCGAGCGGGATGGCCTTCGGGTCGCCCCTTGCGATCAGAAGCCGCAAGAGGCTCTGGCATTCGGCCAAACCTGGCATGGGATCAGCGCCTCACGCGCGCGATTTCGCCGGCCGCTTGACCGGCTGGGTGTGGGTGCCGAACAGCGCCAGCAGAAACGCGACTTCTTCCTTCGAACCGACCTGGATCATGATGATCTCCTTTTCGCTAGGTTGGTCGGGCACAGCGGGCGGGGCGTTCGAGACAATCGGGTTTCAGCACTGTTTCAGGCGTGTTTCGTCGCGACGCGCGACATGGTCGTCTGAAATAGGAACAGCTGTTCGGGCTAAAGGTTATCGGTGCGTCGGTCCGGATGCACGACCGGCTACCCCCCACGGCCTCAGCTCCGCCCCCGGGCTGGGGCCGTTTCTTCCCCGCGCAAATTCAACGCGAGCGCGCCTGGTTCTGGTCTCGCATGGGCTTCTCCCAGGACAGCTTGTTGCAACCGGAACACCGGAAGATGGCAATCGCCCCCTCGGGTGAGCTGACCGCGTCGATGAATGTCATGGGCTTGTTGCACGCGGCGCACATCGGCCGCTGCCTGGTATCTCGGTTCGCCATCCGCGCAAACGCGGGACAGAGCAGGAGGTTTCTATCGTTCTGCTCTTCGCTGTTCCTTAACGCCTGCGACCTAGTTTTTCCCGCGGCGCTTGAGAGGGCTTGGGGTTCGCGTGATGGCTGTGAAGTGTGCGGGATGTGCCGACGGGACCGAACTCCCGTTCCAGTTCAACATGGCGTTTCAGCCGATCGTCAACGTCGTCGAGCACCGCATCTGGGGCTATGAGGCCCTGGTGCGCGGTCCCAACGGCGAAAGTGCGCATAGCGTCCTTAGCCAGCTCACCGACCAGCAGCTCTATCGCTTCGACCAGGCCGCACGCGTGCTGGCGATCGAAACCGCAGGCGCGCTGTTCGACGATCCGGAGGCGCGGCTCTCGATCAACTTCCTGCCGAATGCGGTCTACGAGCCGCGCGCATGCATCCAGAAATCGCTGGAGGCCGCGCGCCGCGCGCGCTTTCCGACCTCGAATTTGATGTTCGAATTCACCGAGAACGAGCGGATCAGCGACCCCGCCCATATCGAAAACATCGTCCGCGCCTACAAGGCCTTCGGGTTCTGGACCGCACTGGACGATTTCGGCGCCGGCTATGCCGGCCTCAGTTTGCTTGCGCGGTTGCAGCCGAACCTGATCAAGATCGACATGGAGCTCGTGCGAGACATCCAGCTCAGCCATCCCAAGCAGGTGATCGTCGCCGCGGTGGCCGCGATCGCGCGCGAGCTCGACATCACCGTGCTGGCCGAAGGCGTCGAGAGCGAGGCCGAGCTCACTTCCTTGCGGGCCGCCGGCATCGCGCTCTTCCAGGGTTACTATTTCGCCAAACCAGGCTTCATGTCGCTGCCGCAGGTTGCGGGACTCCAGCGGCTGGATGTCTCGATCGCAAGTGCCTCGTGAAGAACGGTGGACGAGGTCTCTATTGTTCTGGAGGCTCGGGATGCCAGATCTTCGGCACCTGGTGCTGAAGCAGCGCCATTGACGCCGCGATCTGCTCCCGGGAACGGCGCAGCATCTGCCGCGTCGTTTGGCTTCCATCAAGCTGATGCGTTTTCTGCCGGTCGAGATACGCCTCGAATTCCTTGCTGGTGAGCATGACAAGCTCCCGTCTTCCTGCTCGATGGGCGAAGTAGGTCAAGAGATGATTGCGGACAGTTCAGAAGTGAACTTAACGAGTCCGGCGACCAGATACGGCAGCACGCGAGACCATGCATGTCTCCATCGACTTGGGCTGCTGTTTAACCCACGGCCATCGAAGGCATATTTGAAAAGCACATAATTTGTTCCGAGCAGGGAACTGAACTTACCGTTTTCAGTTTTGGAGTCGTCGTCAACAGCTCAGGAGCGTGCGTCGTGATCGGGCATCGCCGCAGAGTGAAGCATACTCGTTCCCTGGAAGAGCGACTGGCCGAACTGGCCGCCCAGTTCAAAGACCTGGCCAATCAATTACCCGCAGGCGCGGAGCGCGACAGTCTTCTCAGGCGGGCACGCCTGGCGGAGACGTCCGCGCACATCAGCGATTGGCTGAAGTCCCCAGGCTTGCAGGCGCCAAAGTAATGCCATCGGCCCGGTATGTCATGGGTGATCGGATCGTGCGCGCTTCTGCGTGACGAGGCGCAGCGCGATGCCGTGCTGCCAGGCGCGCACCCTCACCGCCGCCTCGCTGCGACCAAGCTCGCCGGCGATCTCGTCCGGCCGCCAGCCGGCTTCGGCCAACGCCTTCAGCCGCTCGTGCTCTTCCGCTGTCCACTTCTTCAACAACGGGTAGCGTGATTGCATGGTCGGAAGCTGTCTCGCCTTGCGTGGTCGATGCAGACGAAAAGCGCGCGAAACAAGCGAAGTTCCTATGCGGCGTTCATCTGCGACCCGCAAAAGGCCATCCGGCAGATGGGGCCGACGCTGGGGACCCCCTCACTCAGATCCATACGTCCTCGCGGCACGAGTCGCAGCGATAGATCAGGATCGAGCAATCGCGCCTCACGTCGAAGATCGAGGTCAGGCAGCGCGTCCCCCTCTCGCATTTGGGGCAGGCCGGCCCCGGCCTGAAATGCTGATCCGGCCTCGTTGCCGGGCCTTGCTGTTCGCTGCTCATCTCATCCCTCATTGGAGGACCGAGTTCCTAAGTGCCAAAGTGGACATTCGTTCCAATGGCGCGGGCGGTGCTTGTGATAGAAGCGAGGGCCTAGACGCCCCATGATCGCGCGCGCTGGTCATGGGCTTTGTCCTGAACCATCAAGCGGGTTTGTCCTGAACGATCAAGCCGGCTTGCTGTTGGCGGGCTCCCCCCCCGAGTTGGTCCAGGCTCTCGAGTGTGGAGATGAGCGCGGCGCGGCGCGCCAGCTCGTCGTAATTTTCCGCCACCTTGCGCAGCACGTCCCGCGTCTCGGGATATTCGCAATTGTCCGCCTTGGTGCGAAATTCTTCCGCCCGCATCCGCCAGTACCGCGGAGGGTGCATCCGCTCGGCGCCCATGGGCCACTCCCCTCAGTTGGTCCAATTGTTCATGTTCGTTAATGGAGAGCGCGTCCAACAGTTCCCGCGCAGATATTCCATTCCCGCTCGCACGTCCAGATTGCGCAGCAAACTGCAGCCGACGGCGGCATCCTGCGGGACGCGTCAACTTTAGTTCAAATGCAGCAGGGCGAATTCGGCAGGATGCAATGGGTTCGCGCCATGCTGGAACATGTCCCTTGCGATAGACGCAACGGGGATAGCTCGGAGAGATCGTCGATGTATGTCGTCGCCGCCGCATTGCTGGTGCTGTCCGGACTGTTCTACTCCGCGAGCCATCACGAGATCGGCTCGTTCGGCGTCACCATGTGCACCTATGGCAGTGCGTTCTGCGACAACCCTCTGATCGTCTTTTCCGGCGCCGCGCTGGCCGGCGCCTGGGGCATGTTCGTCAGCATCAAATAATCCCGACCGCACTCTCTGCGGGACGAACACCTTGCTGGTGTCCGTAATACGGGGTTGCGGAATGCGCGACAGCCGTCCATGGCCGCCCGGTTGCGCCCGGGGATGCGCGCCAAAGCGGGCACCGGGTATTCTCCGATGATGAACTTATACAGGTGTTTGGCCCGACGAGTCAAAGGCGATTAGCTTTATCCGAATTGGATGAGACGCCCGCTCACCCCGGCTCGGGAACCTTGTTTCCTGCTTAGCATTTGTGAAGGACGCGCCCGACCGAGGTCCCTCCTGCCATGACCGACAGTGCCCTCACCCCCACGAAATCAACGCCGACGCTGTTGCAGAGGCTGGGGCCGGGTCTCGTCACCGGGGCGGCCGACGACGATCCGTCCGGCATCGCCACCTATTCGCAGGCCGGCGCGCAATTCGGTTACGGACTGCTCTGGACGGTGTTTCTGACCACGCCGTTCATGATCGCCATCCAGCTCGTCAGCGCCCGGATCGGCCGTGTCACCGGCAAGGGGCTCGCCGCCAACGTCATGCAGATCGCGCCGCGCTGGGCGGTGCTGTCGCTGGTCGCCATGCTCGTCGCCGCCAACACCTTCAACATCGCCGCCGACATCGCCGCGATGGCGGAGGCGCTGTCGCTGGTGATCGGCGGCCTCAACCACGAGCACGCGCTGATCTTCGCGGCGGGCTCGACCCTGCTGCAGGTGTTCCTGCCCTATCGGCGCTATTCGCCGGTGCTGAAGTTTCTCACCTTGGCGCTGTTCGCCTATGTCGCGACCGCCTTCACCGTCAAGATCCCGTGGAGCACGGCGCTGCTCGCGGCGGTGTGGCCGAAGACGAATGTCAGCGCCGACTATTTCATGATGGTCGTCGCCGTGCTCGGCACCACGATCAGCCCGTATCTGTTCTTCTGGCAGGCCTCGCAGGAGATCGAGGAGATGAACCAGGGCAAGCGCGACAAGCCGCTGCGCGAGCTGAAGCGCGGCGGCAGTCCGGAGCTGGCACGCATCAGGTCCGACACCATCGCCGGCATGCTGCTCTCGAACGGCATCGCCTTCTTCATCATCCTCACCACCGCGTCGGTGCTGCACGCGAATGGCGTCACCAACATCAATTCGGCGACGGAAGCCGCCGAAGCGCTGCGGCCGCTCGCCGGCGACTTCACCTTCGCCCTGTTCGCGACCGGCATCATCGGCACCGGCCTGCTCGCAATTCCGGTGCTGGCGGGCTCGGCCGCTTACGGCGTGGCGGAGATCTTCGGATGGCGCGCGACGCTTGAGGCGAAGCCAGACGAGGCGGTCGGCTTCTACACCATCATCGCCGCGGCAACCATCATGGGCTTCGGACTCGGTTTCACCGGGATCGATTCGATCCACATGCTGGTCTGGAGCGCCGTGCTCAACGGCATCGTCGCCGTTCCGATCATGGCCATGATGATGCTGATCGTGTCGAGCAAGGCGATCATGGGCCGCTTCGAGGGCCGCTCATGGCTCGTCGCGCTGGGGTGGCTCGGCACCGCGCTGATGGCGCTGGCCGTGCTCGCTCTGCTCGGCTCGTCCGCGATCGGCTGACCAGCCAGCCTTTGACTAGCCTTGCGACAAGGCTGCCGATATCTGCGAGGCGATGACGAGGGCCGCGAACACGGCCGGCACGCTGATGAAGCGCAGGAATTGATCGATCGAAAGCATCGCTGTCTCCCCCAAGACAAAAAGCATCTCCGCCCGCCGCGCTATTCCACCCCGTGCGCGACGTGCTGATCGGCCGTCAGAAACTGATCGGAAATGGCCGCTCCACCCATCGTGAGCAGCGCCAGGATCGAAATCACCGCCAGAAATTTCATGGCCGGAGGGTCGATCCCGATTGTGGCCAAAAACGTCAAAGCATGGTCCCTTTTCAGGACGATCCCGGGAAAGATCATGGCTGTCCCCACCGGATTCCCCGACCTTTCCCGCCGAAGAAAGGCGGCAAAGCGCCCCCGGCGCAGTTCGCCGGGCTTCACTGCGCAGGGCCATTAGCTTAACAGTTGCGGCTGGAGCGGGGCTTGCGAGCCGGCCAAACAAAAAAAGGACCCAGCCAGGTCACAGGGAGCGACATGACCAGATCATCAAAAGCAACGAGTCTTGAAATTCTCGCCTGCGACGCCGGCTGGCGAAACTACCACTTTGTCAAGCTGACGACCGAGGACGGCATCGTCGGATGGAGCGAGTTCGACGAGGGCTTCGGCTCGCCTGGCGTCGGCGCTGCGATCCAGCGCCTGTCCGCCCGCGTCGTCGGGCAGAACGTCTTCCGGCACGAGCGCATCTACGCAGAGCTGTTCGCGGCCACGCGTCCCGCCGCCGGCGGCGTGGTGGCGCAGGCGCTCGGCGCGATCGAGAATGCGCTGCTCGATGCCAAGGCGAAGTGTCTCGGTGTGCCCTGCTACGAACTGCTCGGCGGCAAGATCCGCGACCGTGTCAGGGTCTATTGGTCGCATTGCGCGACGTGGCGGATCAATCATCCGTCCTGGTACAAACCGCCGATCGAGAACCTCGACGGCGTCAAGGCAATGGGACGCGAGGTCCGCGAAAACAAGTTCACCGCGCTCAAGACCAACATTTTCTCCTACGACGACGGCAAGCCAACCGGTTGGCGACCGGGCTTCGGCTCGCCCTTCGCCCCCGAAATCAACGTCGATCGCAAGATCCTGCGCGACCTGCGCATGCATCTGGAAGCGATCCGCGACGGTGCAGGCCCTGATGTCGACATCCTGCTTGACTGCAACTTCAACGCCAAGACCGAGGGCTATCTGGAGATCCTGCGCACCATTGCGGACCTCGACATGTTCTGGATCGAGATCGACAGCTTCAATCCGGAAGCACTCGGGTACATCCGCAGGCAAAGTCCGCATCCGATCTCGTCCTGCGAGACGCTATTGGGCTTGCGGGAATTCCTGCCCTATTTCCGCGAGCAAGCCATGGACGTCGCGATCATCGACACACCCTGGAACGGCGTCTGGCAGTCGATGAAGATCGCAGCCGCTGCGGAAGCGTTCGAAGTCAACGTTGCGCCACATAATTTCTACGGCCATCTCTGCTCGATGATGAACGCGCATTTCTGCGCCGCCGTGCCGAACCTGCGCATCATGGAGATCGACATCGATCGCCTGGCATGGGACCGCGAACTGTTCACGCATGAGCCCGAAATTCAGAACGGCCATCTGGTCATTCCGGACCGACCCGGCTGGGGCACCGATCCGAACGAGGAAGCCCTTCGCGCGCACCCGCCAAAGACCACCGGTGGACTGCTCAACTACGGCCGCAAGAGCTAGAGCGTCTTACGGCGTCACTGGATTGACGGTCGGGGACGTCTTGGGCCCCGGCCGCTCCGGCTCGAGCGGCGACTTCTGTTCGGTCGGGAGCACTGCGGCGCCTGCGGCGCGGGCGGCCTCGCCCGTGGTCTCATACATCGCAACGTGAGCAGGCTGCGTCTTGGCGCGATTCCATGGCCCATGATCGACGATGAGCATCGCAGCAATCGTGACCGCGGCCACAATCAACGCGATCACGCCGGGATGGCGAAGCGCTGAGGACATGGAATTTGCGAAGCGATCCGTTGCCATCGTGGAATCCATAGGTTTTTCCTCTCGCAGGTTAATGCAATCGGGTCCTGCGAGTTCCGCCCTTTGCCAACGCAAGTTCCAAGCGGGGAACCTGAGCGCCACAAAGCCAGTCAGTGTTTCACATCCGGCCGGGTATCGCCGACGAATCGGTCGCGGTTCGGCATTTTGACAGCCGCAAGCGATTTGGCATCGAGCGTCGCATCCGCTCCTACCAGTCCATTCAGGTTCAGGATGTACGCGGAGACCGCATAAACCTCCTCATCGCTTAACGATTGCGGCGCGTTCTGCGGCATCGCGCGGCTGATATAGTCGAACAGCGTCGGCGCATACGGCCAATAGCTACCGACCGTGCGGATCGGCTTTGGCGTTGCGATCGTGCCCTGCCCACCGACGAGCCGGTCACCGAGCCCGCCCTCGCCTTTGTCGCCATGGCATGATGCACATTGCTGGGCGAACACCTCGCGCCCATGGCTGACCGAGCCACTTCCCTTCGGGAGATTGCTGCCGTCGCGTCCGATGTCGATATTCCAGCCCGCGATCTCCGCAGCCGTAGCGGGGCGTCCGAGGCCGTACAGGCTTTGTGCTTGCGCAACACTCGCGAACGCACACAGCACGATGACGACAGCAATGCCGCAAGTCTCACGCCAGCGCATTGGTCACCTCGCCGTCAGCCGCGATGCGCCACGGCCAGATCGCGTTGTTGTGGTAGAAATAGTTCTCGCCGCGCACCGCGAGCAACTCAGAGAGCGTCGGCTGCACATAACCGGTCTCATCGATGGCACGGCTCTGAATCACGGCAGGCTTGCCCTCCCATCGCCACGGCAAACGGAAGCGCGTGAGAGCGCGGGTCAGCACCGGCTCCTGCAATTGCGCGCTTTGCCAACTTTTTCCCTCGTCGACGGACACTTCGACGCGCGCGATCTTGCCATGCCCGCTCCAGGCGATGCCGGTGATCTCGTGGACGCCGGGCGCGCCCAGGCGTTGGCCGCCGGAGGGCCTCGTGATGATCGACTTCGCCTCCATGTAGAACGAAAATTCACGCGCGGTGCCGTCCGGCAGCAGGTCTGTGTATTTCGAGGTCTCCTCGCGCGAGTAAACCGGCTCAGCCGTCACATGCAGGCGGCGCAGCCACTTCACGCTCATATTGCCCTCGAAGCCCGGCAGGGGATAGCCCTGCTGCGGGCGCAGCCGCTCGCCGTTCTGGCTGTAGACCAGCATGGCGTCCTCGAGGCATTTCTCGATCGGGATGCTGCGGGTCAGTGCAGCCGCGTCGGCGCCCTCGGCGACGACCCATTTGGCTTCCGGCTTCAGCCCGGCCTCTTGCAGCACCAGCTTGAGGCTGACGCCGGTCCATTCTGCACAACTCACCAGACCCAGAAGGTCCGACGCTGTCTTGCCGTAAGGCTTGCTGTAGCCGGGATTGCCGGAGCATTCGAGAAAGTGGACGCGCGATTCCGACGGGAAACGCCTGAGATCGTCCATTGTGAAGATCAGCGGGCGCTCGACCAGCCCGTGCAGCATCAGCCGGTGCTGGGCCGGATCGATGGTCGGAACGCCGCCGTGGTGACGCTCGTAGAACAGTCCATTCGGCGTGATGATGCCATCGAGCTCCTGCAACGGCGTCCGGCTGGAGGCCGAGATGTACTGCTTGAGAGTCTTCGAGATGTTCTTGACGACGCCCTTCTCGAACGACGATGGCGCGCCATAGAGCTGGCCCCCCGTCGGTTCGCCCGGCGCCTTCATCCATTCGGGAATGTTGGGTGGAAGGTTGTCGGTCCCGGCAGCAACCGATGCGCCGGCGCCCAGGACAGTACCACCCGCAGCGGCAGCGCTGCCGCGCAGAAAGCGGCGGCGAGTCGTCCCCGCGGATTTGTCGGCGGCGTCGAACGTGCGGCTCATTTGCGGATCCTCGGTTGAAGCGCGACCCGCATGGAACATTCTGCGACGAGCATTTGCAATTCGCACCTGTTTCAAAAACAGGCGATTTCGATCTGGACTGATCTAAATCCGGTGGCGGCGACGGCAATTCTCTTCTTCGCAACGCACAAACGGCTCGTCCGTCACTCGCCCGGCGCGATCGCATTGCTCGGGGTCGGCCGGTCGGCGATCTGCTGGCCGAACAGGCTGCCGATCAGTTCGACCGCGGTGCGCGCGGTGCGGCCACGCTCGTCGAGGAACGGATTGAGCTCGACGATGTCGAGTGAACCGACTACGCCGGAATCGTGTAGGAGCTCCATGATCAGATGCGCCTCGCGATAGGTCGCTCCACCCGGCACCGTCGTGCCCACGCCAGGTGCGACGCAGGGGTCGAGAAAATCGACGTCGAAGCTGACATGCAGTACGCCGTTGCTGGCCCTGACGCGCTCTATGACGCGGCGGATCAGTACGGCGACGCCGAATTCGTCAATCTGGCGCATGTCGACGACCCTGATCCGGCGCGAGCGCATCAACTCCTTTTCGAGCTTGTCGATCGAGCGCGCGCCGAACAGGTCGAGCCTGTCGGGATCGATCGAGGCGCGCGGATCGTCGCCCAGCAATCCGTCGAGGCCGGGTTCGCCGCAAAGGAATGCCGCCGACATGCCGTGCATGTTGGCAGTGATCGTCGTCTCCGGTGTGTTGTAGTCGGCATGGGCATCGAGCCAGAGCACGAACAGTTCGCGTCCGCGCTCCTGCCAGTGACGGGCCATGGCATTCACCGATCCCATTGACAACGTGTGATCGCCGCCAAGAAAAATCGGCAGCGCGCCGGTTTTCGCGATCTCGTAGCCTCTGCGGCTCAGCACGCGCGTCCATCGCTGGATTTCGCGGTAGTGATTGGCTTTATCCGGGGGCCTGTCTGCGAGGTCCCGGAGCTCGGCCACCGAGAGATCGCCGTAATCGACGACCTCGAAATCCAGGCTCTCGAGCAATGTCGCAAGGCCGGCGGTGCGGAGCGCCGCAGGGCCCATCAGGGTACCGCGCTGCGAAGCCCCCATGTCGATGGGAGCGCCGAGCAAGGCGATGCGCCGGGCTCGATCCGTCGTGGTCCGGTCGGTCACAGCTGTCTCCTGACATCAGCAAGATTGAGCCAGCCTAACAGAGATTCGCATCCGTCGTTTCACGGGGGCGGTCCGCGCAGGGGCGCATCGTTTCGGAACAAAAGCCCGCCCGCCGAATTGCTTATTCAAGGCCGGTACCCGCCGTAAAAACCACGGCGCCTGTCGCGGATAGCCAAAGGTCATCTGACCCGCTGTTCAGAACGAGCGCTCGCGCGGATAGCCAAAGGTATCGGCCTCCGTCACATGATCAGCCCGGAGGTCGCGCACTTGAGCACGGAGATCCCGCAGTCCACCTCACATCCCGGCATGGCCGAGCGCGCCATCGATGCCGCGACGGACGTATCCCGCACCATCGGTGAAGTCGCGGGTGGCCTGCATGCAGCTGTCGACCGCATGACCTCCGCTATCGACGAAGCGCGAAAGCCGGGCCGGCCCCTCGCGACCGTCGCTGCGATCACGCGCGAAGCGCCGCTCGCCAGCCTGTTCGTTGCTTTCCTGTTCGGCGTCGCGGTCGCGCGGCGGCGCTAGAGCAACGTATGTTCAGGCCGCACTGACGGCGGCGCACTCGGCTGCGAGGAACTGCCGCTCGAATGCTTCCGCCGGCATCGGACGGCCGAAGAAATAGCCCTGGCCTTCCTCGCATCCCATGCTCACCAGGAAGTCGGCCGTGGCGCGATTCTCGATGCCCTCGGCCACGACCGTGAGACCGAGCTGTTTGCTGAGGCCGATGGTCGATCCGACGATCGCGGCATCGTCGGAATTCGCGAGCAGACCGAGCACGAACGACCGGTCGATCTTGAGCCCATCGAGCGGAAACTTCTTCAGATAGCTCAGGCTCGCATAGCCAGTGCCGAAATCGTCGAACACGACGTGGACGCCGAGCTGCTGGATGCGCTTGAACATGTCGAGCACGCGGGCTTCGTCATGGAGCAGGATGTCCTCGGTGACCTCGAGCTCGAGCAGCGACGGCGTGAGCCCCGTCGCTTCGAGCATCCCCGCAACCGAATGCGCGAGATCGCCGGAGTGCAGCTGCGAGGGCGACAAATTGATCGCGACGCGCACTCTGTCGCCGGACAATTCCCAGGCGCGTGCCTGCCGGCAGGCGGTCTCCATCACCCAGTTTCCGATCCGCTCGGACAGGGCTGAGCTGTTGACCACGGGCATGAACTCTCCGGGCGAAACGTAGCCGCGCACGGGATGCCGCCAGCGGATGAGCGCTTCGGCCCCAACCAGGCTGGCGTCGATCAGGCGAACCTGGGGCTGGTAGAACAGCTCGAACTCGCCGCGATCCGCGGCAAGCGCCAATTCGCTCTCCAGCGTCAGGCGGTTCTCCAGCTCCTGCCGGATCGCGCTCTCGAAGACCACATGACCGCCGCGCCGCGTCAGCTTTGCCTTGGTCAACGCCAGATGGCCGTTGCTCAGGAGATCGTCGGCGTTGTGTCCGCCTTCCGGATGGACCGCGACGCCGATGCTGATCCTGACGCGATGCTGCCGCGTGCCGGTCGCAAGCGGCGCTTCGAACGCGCGCGCAATTCGTTCGGCGTACTCTGCGATCCGCTCGTCGCCATCGGCGCCTTTGCGCGCAATTGCGAATTCGTCGCCGCTAAGCCGGGCAACGACAGCGCCGTCGCCCGCGTGGGCTTTCAGGCGAGTAGCGACCGCCTGCAGCACGAGGTCTCCGGCGGAATGGCCCAGCATGTCGTTGATGCTCTGGAAACCGTCGAGCCCGATCACGAGCAGCGCGACCTCGCAAGGACGCTGCGCTGCATCCGCGATCATGCCGACCAGTCCGGCGTGCAGCGTGTTGCGGTTGACCAGACCGGTCAGCACGTCGTACTCGGCGAGATATCTGACGCGTTCGGCCTCGCGCTTGCGGACCGAAATGTCGCGCAGGATGGCTCCGTATTGGAAGCCGTCCGTTCCCTGCCAGCCCGAGAAGCTCGCCTCGACCGGGAAAGTTTCACCGTTCTTGCGCCGCCCTTCGAACTCGATGACGACCGCTCCGCCGGGTGCGAGGAGTGCCTGGCGCGCGGCGTCGCGCGTGGACGGCCTCGCCTCACCGTCCACCGGAACGGCACATAGCGTTTCGAACGGGCGGCCGATGATCTCGGCGGGCATATAGCCGAAGATCGCGCTGGCGCCGGGGTTCCAAACGGTGATCAGCTGATCTTCGTCGGTGCAGACGAGGCCATCGCCGAGCGACATCGCGATACGATGAAAGCGGCTTTCGGCGATGCGCCCCAGCAGACCACGAAAATCGATCTCGTCGAGTGCGATCGCCGTCAGATAAGCGACAATCGCGATGTGGAACAACGATGTGTCGATGATGAAGGGCCATCTTGCCTGAACGAGGATCGCAACCAGCTCGAAGGCCGCCCCGGCCGAGATCAGGATTGCGACGCGAATTCCCGAAGCGAAGCGGCGCCACGAATACATCATCAGCAGGCAGATCACCGCGAGACCCAGGATCATGCCGGTATCGGAAGTCCAGCGCAGCATCCGGTTCTGGAGGATCGATTCCGCTGCCAGCGCCTGGAGGATGGGTCCGGAGATGATGCGGCCATTTGGAACGCTGAAGCGGTCGCCGAGTTCGAGCGCCGTCGCTCCAATGATGATCTTCTTGTCTCTCAGCCTGTCGAGAGCGGCGGCTTTGCCGCGGAGCACGTCGACATAGGAGACACTTGGAACGGAGCCCGCCCGAATGCTGAAATCGATCAGGAACGGCGGCCGCCGATTGGCGTCCTGCCCGGCCAGCACGACGGCCATCGAAGGCATCAACGCATCGCCGAGCTTCTCGCCGAACGGATATCGGCGAACGAGCCCGTCGGATTCGATGGCGACATTGACCAGCGCGGGCCACGACTGGTTGCCGAACGGCTTCAGGGGGCGATTGATGTGAGCTGCGCCGCCATTCGGCGCCGGCTGCTTGAAGGACGGCAGGATGGTCGAGCCGCCAGCCTCACGCAGCGCGTTGACGAAAGCCTCGTCGGAGGCCGGATCGGATGGCGAGCTGAAATCGACGTCGAAAGCGACGTCCTGTGCCCCCGCAGCCTCTAACCTGTGCAACAGTTCCGCGTGCAGCCGGCGCGGCCACGGCCATACCCCGATCTGGTCGATTGAGGGCGCGTCAATGGCCACCACGACGACGTTGCCGCTCGCGGCGCGCGATTGCCAGGCAAACCGTAGGTCGGTCAGCGCGTTGCGAAGCGCACCATGCCACCCCGTCGACAGCACGATCGCCAGCGCGGTCACGACTAGAATATGCGGACGATAGCGCTTCACTCCGGTCCTCCCGCGCACCCGCTTCTGCGGTTGCGCTCCCTCATCCCCAGGAAATCGCCTCAGTGCTTGTTGTGGCCAAAGGCATTGCCGTGGCCATTGCTGCCGTTGCCGCCGCCATTGCCATTGCCGTTGCCGTTGTTGCCCTTGCCATTTCCGGTGGCACCGCTGTTGCCATTGCCGTTGCCGGAATTCCCATTGCCGGAATTGCCGTTACCGGAGTTGCCCTTATCCGGTTTGGTCTTGCCATCGGAATTTCCGCTGCCGCCGCCCGAACCGTCGCTGGACGCACCTGCCATGGTCGCGGCTATTGTCGTGCTTGCAGCCGACGAACTGGTGCTGCCAGCCGTCACGCCGCTGCTCGTGGTTACCGCAGTCTGGACGGTGCTGTTGGATGCGTTTGTGCCCGATTTCGAGTCGCTCCAGACCGTCTCCGTGCTGGCGTGCGCGTTGCGCACCTGTCCGGGGGCACCGCCGCCGTGGGCGAGCCCGTGCGTGACCTTGTGGACGTTCAGCTTGACCTCGCCGAGCGAGTTCGAGATGCGTACGACGCCGGGCTTTGCAGCACCGCCCTTGGCCGCGTGAGCTCCAGCCGCCTGTTGCGATGGCTTGAGCGCGCCAGCCGTCTTGCTGCCCTTATCGATCGGCCCGAGCGCATGGATCATGTGGCCATTCGCCCCGTTGCGCGGCGCCGGCAGGCCCGATTTCGGCACGGGCACGCGCTCGATGCTCGAGGCGCGTGGCTTGCCGTGCTCGATCGGATTGAAAGTCCCGGCGCCGCTCAGGCTGAGACCAGGCTTGCCATGCTCAAATACGGTGGCGGCCTGCCCCGGCAGGACCTGGGCGATCTGTCCCGTCTTGAAGTCGGAGACCTCGACCTGACCGCGAAGCACGCCGACCTTGGTGCTGCCCGCATTCACGGTGACGCTGAACTGGGTGCCCTTGACGACAGCGGCGAGATAGGGCGTCTCGACCTCGAAATGCTTGACGTTGCGCTTCTCGACCTCGAGCAGGATCGAACCTGCCTGCTGGATGATGGTAGTCGAGAGGCCCTCCTTGCTCTCGGTCGGCAAGCCGACCACCGAGTTGGGAGAGATCAGGATCGTTTCCTCGCCGCGGACGAGCAGCACGCGGCCATTACGCCCGGTGCGAATGGTGTCGCCGGGCTTGAGCGCCTCCTGCTGATTCAACGAGACCTGCTGCGCGCCGCTGGTGGCGACCCAGACCTCGCCGGTGGCTTTGCCGACCGACCAGACGCCATCGTCGGCGGCGGATGCGCCGCAAGCCGTTCCCAGGATCAGCGCAGCCGCGAAGGCGCACCGCATTCCAATTTTGCTCAGCATGACGATCCTCAGTCCGCGTTACAGCCAACCTGAGGGGTATCCGAAATCACTCAACATAGGATTAGCGGGAAGCGGCCAGCGGAGCGGTCGCGTTAACGGTTCATTGACCATAAAAAACTATGAAAAATCATGTGGCTAACGAACCCTTATCGCATCAGGGGCACATCTCCGTCGAACTACGGGGACAGGCGCATTGCGCGCGTCGGGAAGCGGCATCTCATTACCACATTGGTGCTGTTAGCCCCTTTTTTCACGGGAGTTCCTCAGGCTTTCGCACAACAGGCGAACCAGCCGGGCTTCGATCCGCGCCAGCCTGAGAAATATTTTGAAAACCAAACCGAGCGGGAATCGCTGACCCGCCCTCCGGTCAGGCTGCCGACAGTCGGCCAGCCCAACACCGGCGGCGATACCAAGCCTCAATTCGTGCTGCGCGGCGTCGATATCAGCGGAGCCCGGGCCGTATCCCCCGATCGCATCGCCGCGGTCTACCAGCCCTATGTCGGCAAGAAGGTTTCGCAGGCGGATCTCGCCGCGATCGCAGGCGCGATCAGCGATCTCTACCGTGCCGATGGTTTTCACTTGAGCCGTGCGATCGTGCCGCCGCAGGATATTGGGGACGGACGCGTCCGGATCCAGGTGGTCGAAGGCGCCATCTTGGAGGCCGAGCTGAAAGGCGACGGCGCCGAGCAGTTCGGCGTGAGACCGATGCTTGGGCCGGTTCTGGCTGAGCAACCGTCGCGCCTGGCAACGCTGGAACGTCAGCTCTTTCTCGTCAACGGCAGACCTGGCGTCCGGATCACCGATACCGCACTGGAGGAGATCGGCGGCGCAACCGGCCGATTCCGCCTCATCGTCTATTTGAAGACCTGGCACGTCTTCTCGTCGTTCGGTCTGGACAATCTCGGCTCATCATCAGTTGGTCCGTGGCAGACCTATGCGACCGGCGCGTTCAACTCCTATCTCACGCCCGGCGACACGCTGGCGGTCAATCTGTCGACCATCGCCAACGACCCCCGCCAGCTTGGCTTCGCACGGCTGTCCTACGATGCACCGGTCGGTGTCGACGGTGTGCGTCTCGGCGGGTCCGTCCTGTACAGCGCGGTTAGACCGGGCGATGCACGCCGCCTCGACAGCGACATCACCACGACCGAGGCGTTCGAACTGCGTGCCAGCATCGTCCCATTGCAGTCGCAATCCTCCTCGCTGACCCTGACCGCGGCGACGACCTTCAGCAACGTGTCCGAGCATGACCTTTACGGCCCCTGGTACAACGACCACATCAGGACCGCGAGCCTGACCGCTGATTACCGGCTTCAGGACCATTTCGGCGGCACCAATTTCGCGACGCTGACCTACCGCCAGGGCCTCGACATCTTCGGTGCCTCGCATTTCGACGACGATCTTTTGTCGCGCGATGGCGCGTCATCGAACTTCTCGGTGCTAAACCTCTGGTTCACGCGCTACCAGACGCTCAACGACGTCTGGTCGCTCAAGCTTTCCGCTGCGAGCCAGACGGCGTCACGGCCGCTGTTCACCTCGCAGCAATTCTATCTCGGTGGCGCTGCCTTCGGTCGCGGCTATGGCGCAGCAGAGATCAGCGGGGACAACGGTCTTGCCGGCTCTCTCGAACTGCGCTTCGACCAGAAACTCAACTACCGCTACTGGACCGGCTATCAGCTCTATGCCTTCGGCGACGCCGGCGCCGTCTGGAACGACGGTTACCGCCTGAGCGACGGCCTGTCGCTGACCTCGGCCGGAGCTGGCGTGCGGTTCTTCCTGCCGGACGATTTCCAGGCCGATCTCGGCGTGGCCGTCCCCCTGAGCTACCGGGCGCCCGACAACGACCGCCGCAGCCCCCGCTTCCTGTTTACTCTGTCCAGCGCGCTGCGGCTCTGCTCCGAACGCGGCAAGGGCGGCTGTCTCTAAACCCTTGCCCTTCGCGCCATGGCCCCGGGCATGCGGCTCTTTTGGGACGCGGCTCACAGACTTGCCTAAATTTAATCCCGTAACCTGCTCACGATCGCTCGATCCGGGAGTTCCCAATGGCCATGTTCAGTCAAAGTGATTGAGACGGAACCATGAAAAAGGTTTTTGCTGTTCTGGCGTTTCTCTGCGTCCTCGGCGTCGGCCAGTATTTCGTCGTCAGCCGGTTCGCGATCCGCCATGAGGTTTTGACCCTATTCGACGCCGCGCGCCAGCGGCCGATTGCGGTCGAAATCGCTGTACGGCGCGATTACGAAACCAAGGCCAATCTCGGCCTCTGGAAGCTCCCGCTCGCCATCATCAGCAACGGCAATACCGTCAAGGCCACCGAATATTCCTTCCTCGCCAACGTGCTCGCCGCACGCGGTTATCTCGTCGCCAGCATCCAGCAGGATCTGCCGAGCGATCCGCCGCTGATGACCAAGGCCGGCCAGCAATATGTCGGCCGGCGCGAGGTCTATATCCGCTGCGAGGCCAACATCCTCTTCACCTTGGGCGAGTTGAAGCGGCGGCAGGAGAACGCCGACTACGACCACATCACGCTCGTCGGGCATTCCAACGGTGGCGACGTTTCGATGTATGTCGCCCATCAGCACCCGGAGCTGGTGTCGAAAGTGATCACGCTCGACAATCTGCGAGTGCCTTTCGTGCTTAGCGACAACATGAAGATCCTGTCGTTCCGCTCGAAGGATCCGCATTTCGTAACCGATCCCGGCGTGCTGCCGACGCCGGAAGAGGCCAAGGCGCGCGGCATCGACATTATCCACACCGGCGCGCAGCATACCGAGATGAGCGATCGCGGTCCCGATGCGGTCAAGGAGAAGATCCAGGCGACACTCGACCGCTTCCTGCGCGACAGCGCCAGCAGCGCGCTCGCGCCGGCCGATACACGAAGCCCGATGATCATGAACCCCGGCGACTATTAGTCCAGCACCTTTGCGGCAGATCAAGGCTGCGGCGAGCCGGCCACGCTAGAAAGGGCCTTGCCATCTCGGAGAGACACCGTGTCGCACTCCATCGAAAGCCTTGGTACGAAAAGACTCGCTGCGACAAGCTTTGTCCTGCCTGCGGCAAGGACGCCGAGATTCGCCCGGCATCTCTATCGTTTGGCCCGCAAGCTGCTGCGGTCGATCATCGCCCGCATCGACCTCTCGCAGTTTCCGGGTTCGTGTTGCGGATGAGGACGGCGTCGCTAGCCAACAACACACAGGGTTGCCCTATGCACCGGCATTTGAGACGAATCTGTCTGCTGGTTGCAGTGGCCTCGAGCGTGTGCGCGTCGCCCGCTCTCGCCGCCGATGCAGATCACGGCGCCGACCTTGCGAGGCGCTGGTGCGCCAGCTGCCATGTCGTGGCGAACGGCCAGATCCAGGCGAGCGCCGACGTCCCCTCCTTCGCGTCCGTTGCGCGCAGGCCTGACTTCAGTTCGGAAAGGCTCGCCTTTTTCCTGCTAGACCCGCACCCGAAGATGCCGAATTTCCCTTTGAGCCGGATCGAAGCCGGCGATATCGCGGCCTACATCGCATCGCTGCGCTAGCAGAGCCACCGATCGGTCAAGACACCCGCGACAAATGCTTATCCCTGCCTGAGAACCGACAGGGATCAGCAGAAGGGATGATGGGCGGCGAATGAGGTCCATTCGACGGCCCAGCATGGACCGGTACCCGCATCGACGTGCGGACAATCACGCCCGGGCAAGTCCAATCTCTGGACGCGCCAGGAACACACCGAGAATCAGGACTTGCCCTTCCCTGGCTGCATGAGACTGCCGGTCATCTGGCGCATGTGGTCTCCGGCATTGGTGAACTGGCTGCGCAGGAAATCCGATTGAATTCGCATCGCCTCCTGAAGGTCGGTCGCATGGACGAGCTTGCGAGCATGCTCGAACGCCGACTTCATGTTCTGCTCGGTGAATGCGAGCGCCTGCTTCGAGACGTCCGTCCCCGCACCCGGAACGGTCGTCATCGATTTGGTGGCGGCTTCGAAAAACATGCCGAATGCTTTTTCCGCCTGGTCAATCGTCTTCTCGGCCAGGTCGCGCAGTTCGGCCGGAACTTCGAGCTTCGGTTCGATCATGGTCGCACTCCTCCCGCTTTCAGAACTGAATACCACACTTGCCGGATCGCCTGCCAGCGTCCAGGCCGGGGAAGACGTCGCCCGGCGGCCGGCTCTGGCAGGAAAACGAAGGGCAAGGGGTAAGGCCAGCGCGCAGGCCGGCTCAGGACAGGGGGTGTTCGGGAAGGGATTCTTCGGTGGCGAGGTCTTCGACGAGCTTGATGACTTCGAAACGCTGCCGGGGCGCGAGCTTCAGAAAGGCGCGGAGCAGGCGCAGGCTTTCGACAGTACCGCTTGCAGGCGCGCCGAGCTTGAGGTGCAGCTCAGCTGCGAAATTGAGGTTCTTCATCTCGCACCTATAACAAGCATCGGACTTCGTGATCCAACATCGAGGTCCCAACTAAGAACCGAACGCCACAACCGGATGCCACAACCGGATGCTATGGCGATGGCGCGCTTTCGTCCGGGGGAAGCCCGGTGTGTTCGCACGCCGAGGTACATGTGCAAGCGGGCCCACTTGAACAGGTTGCAACTATGTCAAGAAACAACCCCTCCGGCAAGCCTAACAGTTGACCCAGCGATGCTTCGTCTGCATCGCGCCACGGCAATTCCGGATAACAGGAATATGACCAGCCGTCACCCACCTGCGTCAAGAAGCGTCATCGATCAGGCATGCAGCTTCGATCGCCGTCAATCGACGCCTTGTTTCGTCTTGTTTCAGATGTGAATGGACATTGGTGGATCCGACCAGTGCTTCTTCAGCGTATGCACGTAATTGTTGAGTCCGGCGTCGGCGGTTGTATCGTCCACGAAATAGATGTCGATCTCGGGCCATGGATCGGCAGGCACAGAGCGGCCTTCTGAACCAAGAGACAGACTATGGCGTTTGGATTCATCTAAACCCGCCCCATCGAGCTCTTGGACTTGGACTCGCCTCTTCGCATCAGAATTCATCGGGCCGCATTTGTTTCCGGCGGTGAACCGTTTTTGAGGAGCAAACGACAAAGCGGTGGCGAAACAGCCACGCAGATCACGGGCGCCATGGCCGATGCATTGATCGATTCGGCGCCCCAGAAACCAAAGGACGACGGCATGCTTTCTCGCTGCGATCTCATCAAGGGCGCCGCAGTCGCGCTTCTCACCTTCTCGATACAAGGCGCATGGGCGCAGGAGACCAGGATGAACCTGTTCAAGATCGTCACCATCAAGGACGAAATCGTCGTCGGATTGTCGACGGAGGAGCTTCAGGCGCTCGGCGGCAATGATGCCAGCGCCGTTGCACATGCTCTGGCACAGAAGGGCGATCTCACCGTCTGGCAATACAACGTGCATCGCGGTCCGAACGGCGAATTGCAGCAAGCGCCGACCGCCAGAATCGGGCTTTTGGCCAACGCGTCGCTCCGGGTCGAGCCGTATACCACGACCTACCAGATCCTACCGCATCCCTAAGCAGCAGACCGGCGCGCCCGCGACCGAGGTCGCGGGCGCGCCCTTGTCATCTGCGTTGCCCTGCACGCCGTGCCCCCGTTTCCGTCGCAAAGCCGTAGATCAGTGCCAACCGGTCCAGGCATTCACGAAAACGTCGAGAAAAATAGTCGGTCCAGCGTTGCGTACGAACGGCGCGACGCTGGCCGATCTCGTCCATGGTCAGGCCCAGCACCAACACGTCGTGCACTAGCGCGGCACCGTCAGTGCCGAGTTCGCGCTCAATCCGGTTCAGCCGCAGCACCGCCTGACGTTGGCTCTCGGTAACCGGCTCGCGCGTGCGCGCGCCATCGACATATTCGCGGGTCGGGTCCATCGCCTGAGGGCCACGCTCGGCCCTCTCCCAATCGTTCTGGAAGGCGCGCCCGCCGCGATACTGCGCCTCGTCGATCTGATGGTGCGCGTGCAGCCGGCCGAGCGGATCGCTGCGGATCGACCGCACGGCCATGATCTTCTCGCCGGGGTCGAGCGCCAGCGGATTGTCCACCTCGACTTCCGCGATCTCCGCATTGAACGGTATCTCACGCGAGCGTCGATCGTAGACATCCGCCAGTTTGTAAGACCTGTTGCGTCGGACACGTGCCACTCGGATACTCCTTGCGAAATTGACGATTGAACGGGCGGTCGTCAGGTCAGGCGGCAGAGACCAGCCTCAGCACGACGGGGCCGGCGACGCGAGCGGATCCAGCTCCGGCGCGGCGCGTCAGGCGCGCATGCGGCGTGCAATAGCTCGAGCCCGGCTCGCGCGGATGGCCGCAGAAGGTGATCTCCTCCCCGTCCTTGTCGCCGCCATAGGGATAGCGACAGTCCTCGCCAGCGAGTTCGACCAACGGGACCAGGCGCGGCTGGACGCCGACGCAGCGCAATTTGACCTGCGCGGCAGGCTTCATCGCAGATTTCGGCGGCAGGCTCAGCTCCGTAGGGCGGTGCGGCAGGACAAGACAGCCCCCAGACGGCAACACTGGGACGATCGACGGGCTCGCCGTCCGCACCTGCACGACCAGCCCGAGCCGCTTGGCGCGGCCGACCACCGCGTTGCGCGTGTAAGACGTTCCAAACCTTGCGTTAATCTGTCTTCCGATCTCCGCATAAGACATTCCCTTGAGAAAATAGTCGCGAAGCGCGTCGGAGTGCTCCGACGGCCAATGGCCCGGTTCCATGCTGCTGTCCTGTGATGCGCCTCCTCCGATCGCACGATCGCGAGGCGAAGCGCACATTCCGGTATTCCGAAGTCAGAGTCAAGCGATAATTCTGATATTCATAATTGCATCAATTCCGAATTTCGGATTACAAGAGGCGGAACGATGGACAATCGAGGGAATCACCATGCTGGACGCTGCAATGATCGAACGGGGCCTGGAAAAGACAGGCAAGAGCAAGGGCGGCCTGGCGGCTGCCATGGGCGTGCGGCCCGGCGCGGTCTCGGAGATCCTCGGCGGTGAACGCCTGGTGAAGGCTTCGGAAATCATTCCGATCATGGAATATCTCGAGCTCAATCTCGCGCCGATCATGGGCCGCGTCGGCGCCGGTGCCGTGATCGAGCCGGATTATGAGCAGGTTCCCCCGGAAGGCCTGGGCGACATCGCGCTGCCCTTTCCGATCATGGAGGAGACCATCGCATTCGAGATCGTGGGCGATTCGATGCTGCCCAAATACGAGAGCGGCGACGTCATCGTGGTCTACAAGGACCAGCGCCATCCCCTGTCGAGCTTCTACGGCGAGGAGGCCGTGGTCCGGCTCAAGACCGGCGAGCGCTATCTAAAGACGATCGAGCGGGGCAAATCCCCCTCCGTCGTCAATCTCAGCAGCTTCAATGCCAAGCAGATCGTCGGCGTGAAACTGGAGTGGGTCGGCGAGATCTGCCTCTCCATGCCCAAGGGGCAGCTGGAGCGGCTGCGCGCCAAGTCGGCGCGCCCTCGCAAGAGGAGCAAGTAGGCTGGAATTTCCGTTTTTGCGAAATGCGCCTTGACTTGATTCCGTTTTTCGGAAATACTCTGCCGTGCCCGACATGGGGCACGGCAGGATCGTTTCATGCAGTATTTTGTCGTGATGATCGAGTATGGGCGCCGCGGCCGCGAGGCGGTCGTCGACCCTGAAATCACCAGGCGCGAGGTTATTTCCCGCGTTGCCTCAGGTGAATATCGGAACATCTCGTTCATCCACGAGATCGCGGAGAGCTCGGTCGAGGACATTACCGAGGCCATCCTCGCCGAGGCGGCCCTCCCGGAGATCCGGCCCGAAGAAGTCGACTTACAGGCTATCCGCCTCGATCACGCCCACGATCTGCGTAAGCACGAGCCGACGTGACGCAAGGCCAAGCGGCCTGCGCCACAGCCCGATCGGAGATCACACCGTGAGGACGGTCGATCCCGTGGTCTTGCGCGCGGCGAGATCGGCATGCGCCTTGGCGGCATCCTTCAGCGGATAGGTCTGGTGCACCTCGATCTTGACCGCGCCGGACTTGACGACGTCGAACAGCTCGCCTGCCATCGCGACCAGGCTCTCACGCTTGGCGGCGTAGGTGAACAACGTCGGCCGGGTGACGTAGAGCGAGCCCTTCTGCGCTAGCAAACCGAGATTGAGCGGCTCGACGGCGCCGGACGACGCACCGAACAGCGCGGCGACGCCGAGCGGCGCGAGGCAGTCGAGCGACTTCAGGAACGTATCCTTGCCGACGGAGTCATAGACCACCGGCACCTTCTTGCCGCCAGTGATCTCATCCACGCGCTTCACGAAATCCTCGCGGCTATAGATGATGACATGGTCGCAGCCATGCGCCTTGGCGAGCTTGGCCTTTTCGTCATTGCTGACGGTGCCGATCACGGTCGCGCCGAGATGCTTGGCCCATTGGGAGAGAATCAGGCCGACACCACCGGCTGCCGCATGGAGCAGGATAGTGTCGCCGGCCTTCACACGATAGGTCTGCCGGATCAGATACTGCGTGGTGAGTCCCTTCAGCATCATCGCCGCCGCAGTCTTGTCGTCGACACCGTCGGGCAACTTCAGCAGTCGGTCGGCCGGGATCAGCCGCGCCTCGGAATAGGCGCCGAGCGGCGAGGCGCCGTAGGCGACGCGATCGCCCGGCTTCAGATCGGTGACACCGGGCCCGACCTCCTCGACGACACCAGCGGCCTCGCTGCCAAGCCCGCTCGGCAGTTGCACCGGGTAAAGGCCCGAACGGTTGTAGATGTCGACGAAGTTGAGACCGACGGCGGTATGGCGGATTCGCGCCTCGCCAGGTCCGGGCTTGCCGACACTGACCTCTTCCCAGACCAGCACTTCCGGACCACCAGTCTTGTGAAAGCGAATGGCATGCGTCATGGGCGTTGCTCCCTTATCGTTGAGGTCAAAGTCCGAATACCGGATCGGGCTTTTGAGATAGGTATTTGGTCCGCCCGTCACAGTACAGAGACGTAACAAGAATGTCACAGCGAACGACAAACCTCCGCCGTTCCGCCTCTGTTCGAAAGAGTTGATGTCGGCCTTGCGCCAGCCGGCAGTAGCCTTCGCGCGGGTTTGGAGGTCGTCTGCGAAGGAGAGCCGAGATGCCAGCTTATGTACAGCATCATCAGGATATCGAGATCGCGCCTGTGATTTGCCCTGCTTGCACGGGGTTCCTTCCAATGTATGTGCGCGAGGTCGAGCCGCATTGGAGTCTTGCCAAGATCGACTTCGTCTATGAATGTGCCGATTGCGGCGCCGAGGTCAGACAGACAATCCGCAAGCCGGAGTTGCTGCGGCACTGATCGCGCGGCCAGTGGCTGCTATTTGCGTTGAGCGGAAAAAACGCCCATTGGCGCGGGTCTGGCCTCTCCCAAACGAGGCTTGTTCTTTGCCGTGAACGCAGGCAGAACAAGCCTCAATCAAGACCTTTGGGAGCGCCTTTTCGTGGCTGAACAGAAGCCCTCGACAGCGATCGAGGCAGTGGAGAGCGGCCTCGCCGCGCAAGGCTACATCGCGAGCCGGCAGATCGCGACCGCCGTCTATTTGTCCCAACAGATCGAGAAGCCGATCCTGGTCGAAGGCCCCGCGGGCGTCGGCAAGACCGAGCTTGCCAAGGCGATCGCGGCCTGGCGCGGCCTGAAGATGATCCGCCTGCAATGCTATGAAGGTCTCGACGAGGCCAAGGCGCTCTATGAATGGAAATACGCCAAGCAGCTTCTCTACACGCAGATCCTCAAGGACAAGCTCGGCGAAGTCCTTGGCGGCGCGCAGACTTTGCACGCTGCACTTAATCAGCTCCACGATTTCGGTGACGTGTTCTTCTCCAAGGAGTTCGTCGAGCCGCGGCCGCTGCTGCAAGCGCTGGAGCAGCCGGGCGGCTGCGTGCTCCTGATCGACGAGATCGACAAGTCGGATGCGGAGTTCGAATCGCTGCTGCTGGAAATTCTCTCCGACTTCCAGGTCACGATCCCCGAACTCGGCACCGTCTCCGCGATCACGCCGCCAACGGTGATCCTCACCTCGAACAGCGAGCGCGATCTCGGCGACGCCCTGAAACGGCGCTGCCTGCATCTGCACATCGGCTTTCCCGAGCAGCGGCTCGAGGAGCGCATCGTCGAGAGCCGCGTCCCCAACATTTCGCAGACGCTGCGGCGGCAGATGGTCGGCTTCATCCACGAAATCCGCTCGCTCGACCTGAAGAAGCTGCCTTCGGTCAGCGAGACCATCGACTGGGCACGCGTGCTGGTGCTCTTGCAGGCCTCGGAGCTCGACACCGAGATCGTCAAGGACACGCTCAACGTGCTTCTGAAATACGAGGCCGACATCGAGGCGGCTCAGCCTCAGATTACGACCTTCATTGCCAAGGCAGCACGATCCAACGTCTTCGGTTGACGCCGATGCGCGAGAATATTCATCGCTTCTTCCGTGCGGCACGGGGCGCCGGGGTCCATGTCTCGCCGGCCGAAAGCATCGATGCGATGCGTGCGGTCGCGCAGGTCGGCGTTTCCGACCGGACCATTCTGCGCGATGCGCTCCTTCTGACGCTCGCCAAGTCGCAGGACGAAAAGCTTGCGCTTGGTGACTGCTTCGATCTGTTCTTCAGCCAGCCGGAGCCGCGGCAGGAACAGCCTGAAGCCGACAGCAACGATGTTTCGGAGGACGCAGATCAATCTCCGTCATCCGGCGAGGCCAGCGATGCGAGCGGCGGTTCGCCTCCCGCAGAATTGGGCCCCCTCGCGCAGATGCTGCTGTCGCAGGATCGCAACGCGATCACCGCCGCGATCGCCGGCGCCTCAGGTGCGGCCTCCCTGTCCGACATCCGCTACTCCACCCAGCGCGGCATCTTCTCCAGCCGCATCCTCGACGCCATGGGGCTCCAGCGGCTACGCGACGATCTCGACGAGCTGACCGCGACCAATCCGGCACTGGCCGAGCGGCTTCGCGCCGCGCTCGATGGCTTGCGCGACGCCGTTCGCGACACTGTCGCGCAGGGGCTTGCGCTCTATGCCCGAGAGGAGGCTGAAAACCTCCGCAACGAGATTCTGCGCAACGCGCCGCTTGCCCGCATCGAGCGGCGCCATGTCGCGGAAATGCGCGCTCTCATCCGCCAGATCGCGCGGCGCCTGCGCGAGCGCTATTCGAAGCCACGCAAGCGCCAGCGGCGCGGTCATCTCGACGTCCGCCGCACGCTGCGCCGCAACGCCGCCTGGGGCGGCATCCCCTTTCTCACGGCCTGGAAGCGCAAGCATCGCGACCGGCCGAAGATCGTGGCGCTCTGCGACGTCTCGGGCTCGGTCGCGCAGGTCTCGGATTTCTTCCTGCTCCTGATCCACTCGCTGCACGAGGTGGTCGACGACGTCCATTCCTTCGCCTTCTCCTCGCATCTGATCGAAGTCAGCGACGTCCTGGAATCGAAACCGCCGGAAGAGGCGATGGCCGAGATCATGTCCAAGGTCGGCTTCGGCTCCTCCGACTACGGCTCTTCGCTGGCCGATTTCGACAAGGAATTTATGAGCACGCTGACGCCGCAGACCACGGTGATCGTGCTGGGCGATGCCCGCAGCAACAATCTCGATCCGCGCGCCGACATCCTGCGCCGCATCTCTGAGCGCTCGAAGCGACTGGTGTGGCTCAATCCCGAAGGACGTCTCGCCTGGGGCTTTGGCGATTCCGAGATGCCGCGTTATGCGACCTTCTGCAGCGTGGTGCGCCAGTGCGCCACCGCGCAGCAGCTCGAGCGCGCGGTGTCCGATATTGTGGCGACTTATCAGTAGGCCTTACCCAAGCGGACGTCAGTTTCGCATCAGCTCCGTCTGAGCCACATTGCACTCCCGGAAATGATAGGCGATCTCGTCAAGCGCGCGCTGCTCCCATTCCTGAGCTTGCGCAAGCCAGAAAACCCGGCGCTGGAAATCAAGCGCGGCGCGCTCCCGGCACAGGGATTCCTGACTACGAATTTCGACCAGTCTGTTCATGCACTCCACTCCTGCCGTGTGAAGCCATTCACCGTGAATCAGCGTAACAGAATCCCGGACCCTTCGTCTCATGATTTCTGTGCATATTGCGACGCAGAATGGGACAGCAGCGCTTCCCGTGCAGTGCGGTGGTTCGCCGACCAATATGAAGCCCACATCATCAATATGTGATCGAGGCTCCGGACGGTCCTCGTGATCGAGCGGTCTTAACGCTTGTGGCGCAATGGCGTGCAGCAATTTGTGAAGAGGAGTTCTAAACACCTCACCGAATTCCCGACTCATTGTCGTCGCACGGTCTTCATGCAGCGCCTCTAACAGAGGCGCACGAACGGCACTACGGCTTGAGGCAACATGAGCAACGACATCGACTTCGATCTTTCGCCGGACCAATGGGAGGTTCTGAAGGCGCTTCGCAACCCGGTGTCGAACGGTCGCCTTTCCAAGGCCTATCTCATCGAGAGCCTCGTTAAGCTCGGTCTTGTCGTCGTCTGCGACGGTGTGCCGGTCATGACGCCGAATGGACGCAAGGTGCTGGTACGCGGATCGTGTCGGCTGCTGGATCTGGCGGCGTGACACGGCCACCCGCGTGCGGAACATGACGGTACGACCGCAAAATCGCCTGTCCATGTGACCGATGGCAGCTCGAACGGTGGCCCGGTGCCGATGCGGATGCCCAGTCGCACCGCAAAAGCGACCAAATAGACCTCCTCCTCAGCGGAAACCGCGACAATCTGGCACGCTAGTTGCTCCTTTCGACGATCGAGACGTCGTCAAAACGGGGGAGTCACCATGTCGACCATTGCCGCGGCCCCGGCTGCCGAGCCAAAGCCGCTCTGTACATCGCTGTTCGTCCAGGTCCTGGCCGCGCTGATCCTCGGCATCATTCTCGGCGTGGCCGCGCCGGATTTTGCCATCTCGCTCAAGATTCTGAGCGACGCCTTCCTGAAGCTGATTTCGATGATCGTGGCGCCGATCGTGTTCTGCGTCGTCGTGCACGGCATTGCCGGTGCGGGCGACCTCAAGAAGGTCGGACGGGTCGGCGTCAAGGCGCTGGTCTATTTCGAGGTGATGACCACAGTCGCGCTCGTGGTCGGTCTCATCCTGGCCTACACTTTCGGCCCCGGCCACGGCATGAACATCGACCCTTCGACGCTGGACGCCAAGGCCCTCAATACCTATGCCGACAACGCCCACAAGCTTCAGGGCGGCGGCATCGGCTCCTTCCTCCTCAACGTGATCCCGAGCACCTCGTTCGACGCGTTGTCGCGCAACGACGTGCTCCAGGTGCTGTTCTTCGCCGTGCTGTTCGGCGTAGGCCTCGCACTGGTCGGCGGTGAGAAAGGCAAGCTCGTCACCTCGATGATCGATGCCGCCTCAACCGTGCTGTTCCGCGTCATGGGGCTTATCGTCCGCGTCGCTCCACTTGGCGTGCTCGGCGCAGTCGCCTACACCGTCGGCAAATACGGCGTCGGCTCGCTCAAGCAGCTCGTCTCACTGGTGGCGCTGTTCTACGTCTCGGTCGGCATCTTCGTGCTGGGCGTGCTCGGCGGCGTCATGGCGCTCGCCGGCATCAACATCCTCAAATTCCTCGCCTACCTGCGCGAGGAGTTGACCATCGTGCTCGCGACCGCCTCGTCGGACGCCGTGCTGCCGCAGATCATGAAGAAGCTGGAGCGGATGGGCGTAAAGGATTCCGTGGTCGGCCTGGTGATCCCGACCGGATATTCCTTTAATCTCGACGCGTTCTCGATCTACCTGACGCTTGCGGTCGTCTTCATCGCGCAGGCGACCAACACGCCGCTGTCATTCGGCGACCTCCTGCTGGTGCTCGGCGTCTCCCTGATCACCTCGAAGGGCGCGCATGGCGTACCGGGCTCCGCGATCGTGATTCTGGCGGCGACGCTGAACGCGGTGCCGAGCATCCCTGCGATCGGCCTCGTGCTGGTCTTGTCGGTCGACTGGTTCATCGGCATGGCTCGCGCGGTCGGCAACCTCACCGGCAACTGCGTTGCCACCGTGGTGGTGGCCGCCTGGGAAGGCGACCTCGACCGCGCCAAGGCGGCGAAGGTCCTCGACGGCGGCGAGCTCGTGGACGTAACGGCGGGGTAACGACCGCCGTTCAGTCATTCCACTGGAGGAGCGGCGTTCCATGCGCCCTCCTCCAGACGGAGAGGAAACGCGGAAACCAGGAGTGGGCTACGGCGCCCTTGTAGGCCCAGGTGCGATATTTCAGGCCCTGCTCCGAGATCAGTTCCTGATAGCCGCCGTGGACTTCGGTCGCGGTGCGAATGTCCTTCAGAATTCCCTGGGCGCAGGAACGGTAAGTATTGCTCCCCGAGAATTCGTCGTAGTCCAGCATGCGATCCGCGAACTCGACGTTAAACGTCGGCCAGGAGGACCGTCCCTGGTAGGCGGGAGCCGCGATCTGGTGGATCATCTTGTTACGCGGATTATCCGCGGACACCAGGAAGTGGAATGTGCCGGGGATGCGAAAGCGCGGCTCCGCAATGATCAGACCCGCCGTGGCCGCGAACAGCGCGCGCTCGCTTTCCTCGCTCATATCCCAGAAGCCGCGATGCACGCCGACGAAATCCAGCGCGACCGAGGACACTGGCGAGCCCGTGGCGCCATCAAGAGAATGCCTGATATAGCCGCCCTTGTCGAACAGGTGGAGCAGGTCCCTCTTGTGCTGCGCCAGGTCGCGTCCGAGCCGCCGCTTCAGCTCGTTCTCGTCGACGATTCCGAGCTGCACGCCCCACACGAACGTCGTGTAGACGCAGGCATTGGTGACGAAACGCCTGCGCTCGGCGCGCGTGTCGGTTGCCGCGGAGCGCGGAGCACTGGCGTCGCACAGCAAATAGGTGGAGCCATCATCATTGAACGGTTCGAACTCGCTTGCGAGCTGGAGGATCGCGCGCTTCAGATCACCGCAATATTCGGCCAGCAGCAGGCGGCCGGCATGCGCGCATTGCGACATCGCCAGATAGGATGACCCTCTCTCCTCGGCAGAGATCATCTGCCGCAGGCCGGCCAGAATGCCGAGCAGCGTATCCGAGGGGCGCGAGAAATAGTTCACGCCGAGATACCTGGCGCGCCCAGCCGGGACGATCGTCGTCGTGACGACGTTGGCGCGAACCGCTTCCAGCAGCAGGCGGACGCTCTTGTCGAGCAGACGAGCTCGCCGCACCGCATCCTGCGAATCCATGATGGTGTCGCGGTCGAGGACGTCGGGATAGAACCAGGCAAAGTCGCGCGGATAATACGCAGAGGCATGCGGCGCGCCCGTGACGAGAAAGGACTCAGTCACCGCAAAGGCGCTGTCCATCGAGTGCCGGTAAAGGTCTTCGATGGCCGTGAACGGATGATGTGACTGCCTCAGGAATCGATCACCGAGAAAGTTCACGGCTTGGAGCGCGTTGGCGACGAAGGTCGCCGCCACACCCTGGTAAAATCGGTTTTCGCGATGGGATGGAAAAGAGATGCCGCTGTTCATAGGCGCCGTCGAATGGTGTCTCGTGGTTCGGCGGGAGGCCGTCGCGGCTCTAGACCTGTCTGATTCGTGTCTCTATCCCGTGACTTGCGGGCTCAGTTTAGCCTTGCCGCGGCCGAAAATTCTCGATCAGCCCCAGCAACACCCGCGCGCCGGCATCGGCGTCGGCGAGCTCGACATGCTCGTCCGGGTGATGGCTGATGCCGCCGCGGCAGCGGACGAAGATCATGCCGACATCGGCAATATCGATCATGGCCATGCCGTCATGCCCGGCCCCGCTCGGCAGCTCGAATACGGAAAAACCCTCCGTCTTGATTGCCTGCGCGATCTGGTCCTTCAGCCAGGGCGCGCACGGCGCGGTGCGGTTCTCGTGGGTGACGTCGAGCTGAAGCGACAGTTGACGGCGCTTTGCGATGGCTTCGATCTGCCTGACGACATCGGCGACCGCGCGCTTGCGGTGCATGTCCGTCGGTGCCCGCATGTCGATGGTGAACGACACCTCGCCCGGAATGACGTTGGTCGCGCCGGGCCTCGCCTGGATGTACCCGACGGTGCCGACCAGTCCGTCCTCGTCGGTGCGGCAAAACTGTTCGATCGCGCCGATACATTCGGCCGCGCCCGCCAACGCATCGCGCCTGAGCGCCATCGGCACCGTGCCTGCGTGCCCCGCCATGCCGGTCAGCCGCGCGGCAAGCCGTGTCGCGCCCGCAATCGCGGTGACCACGCCGACGGGCAGGTTTTGTGCTTCCAGCACCGGCCCTTGCTCGATGTGCAGCTCGAGATAGGCAAGCAGCTCGCGCCGGGCTCGCGCGGCCGCGCCAATATGATCGGGGTCGAGCCCGAACTGCACCAGCGCGTCGCGCATGGACACGCCATCGCGGTCGCGTGTGTTGAGGACGCTCTCGTCAAAGGTGCCGGCGACCGCGCGGCTGCCGAGCAAGGTCGAGGCAAAGCGCACCCCTTCCTCATCAGCAAAACCGACGATTTCGATCGCGAACGGGAGGCGCTTGCCGCGGCGGTTGAGATCGGCGACGCAGGCGATCGCCGTGATCACGCCCAACGGCCCGTCCCATTTGCCGGCATCGCGCACGGTGTCGTAGTGCGAGCCGAGCATCAGGCAGGGCGCGCCCGGCCGCTCGCCTTCATAGCGCCCGCAGACATTGCCGATCGCGTCGAGACGCGCACTCATGCCGGCGTCGCGCATCCAGCTCAGGATGAGGTCCGCCGCCTTGCGCAGCTCGCTGGTCAGATAGATGCGGGTGAGCTTGTCGCCTTCTTCCGAGATCGCCGCGAGCTCATTGATCCCTCGCACGATCGCTTCGCCGAGCGAACCAGTGTGAACGGCGTTACCAGCAGCCATCTCGGCGAGCTTTCCATCTCTTGGGACCGCGGCGACGGCGGTCCTGGCGGCAATCGATTCAAGTTCGGTGCCAGCGAAATCACGCGGCCGACACCGTTCCAATCAGCGCGTGGTTAGCATGAATGCGGTCGCCGGCAGACCACCCGACCCTTGTCATGCACATGTCCAGGCCGGTCACGACTGCTTAACTCCATTGCATACAATAACAGAATATTGCCCAGAATTTCATCTGCTGCTTTCCTGATCAAGCTTGGTTCATATAAAATAACTAATTACTCTCAATAGCTTAACTCGGAACGCCCTTCCGGCAACCTCTGGCACGAAGCTTGCGACAATTGATCCCGGGCTCCGCCAGACCGGCGCAGCGCGAGATGGCGGTGCATCCGCCAAGGGGAGCAAGCAATGGAATTTGGCAGGATCTCACGACGTCATTTGTTGCAGGGCGGTGCGGCCCTTACGCTCGGCGCGGCGGCCGGCGCCCGCCCGTCCTTTGCGGCCGAGACGACGATCGGTTTCATCTATGTCGGCTCGCGCGACGACTACGGCTACAATCAGGCGCATGCGCAGGGCGCGGCGGCGCTGAAGAAGATTCCCGGCCTCAAGGTCGTGGAAGAAGAGAAGGTGCCGGAGACCGACGCGGTCGAGAAGACGATCGAGTCGATGATCAATCTCGACGGTGCCACCCTGCTCTTCCCGACCTCGTTCGGTTACTACAATCCGCACATGGTCAAGATGGCCAACAAATTCCCGAAGCTGCACTTCGAGCACTGCGGCGGCCTGTGGAGCGACAAGGACCCAAAGAACGCCGGCAGCTATTTCGGCTATATCGATGAAGCCCAGTATATCTCGGGCATCGTCGCCGGCTATAGCTCCAAGAGCGGCAAACTCGGCTTCGTCGCCGCCAAGCCGATCCCGCAGGTGCTGCGCAACATCAACGCCTTCGCGCTCGGCGCGAGGCTTGCCAATCCCAAGGCCACCACGCAGGTCATCTTCACCGGTGACTGGTCGATGCCGGTCAAGGAAGCCGAGGCCACCAACAGCCTGATCGATCAGGGCGTCGACGTCCTCACCTGCCATGTCGATGGTCCGAAGACCATGGTCGAGAACGCCGCGCGCCGGGGCGCCATGGTGTGCGGCTATCACGTCAACCAGTCGCCGCTCGCGCCGAAGGCGTATCTCACGGGAGCCGAGTGGAACTGGGAAGCGCTGTACCCCAAGTTCGTCAAGATGATCGCCGCCGGCGAGAGCATCCCGAACTTCTATCGCGGCGGCCTCAAGGAAGAGATCGTCAAGACCTCGCCCTATGGCGAAGCGGTCTCGGCCGAGGCACGCAAGCACGCCGACGACGTCAAGGCTAAGTTCTTGTCCGGCGACGGCTACGCCATCTTCAAGGGAGGGCTGGTCGACAACAAGGGCAAGACGGTGATCGCAGCCGGCACCGATCGCGGCCAGAAGGATCCCGAGCTCGAGAAGATGGACTATCTCGTGGAGGGCGTGGTCGGGGCGACTTCGTGACGACGAAAGCTGCAGATCTCGTTGAAGCGGTCGGGACGGTTGCCCCGGCCGCCGATCCGGGATTCCTCCAACGTCACGGCGGAGCGATCGAATATATCCTGATCCCGGGCGCGGCGCTGGCCGGCGCGCTCGGGGTCTTCGGTATCTTCGTCGCGATGTTCGGCAAGAGCCCGCTCGACCTCTATTTCTACATGTACTACGGCGCGTTCGGCACCTGGTTCTCGTGGCAGAACACGTTGACGCGCGCGGCGCCGCTGATCCTTACCGCACTCTGCACGGCGCTGCCCGCCCAACTCGGCATGGTCATCATCGGCGGCGAAGGCGCACTCCTGATCGGCGCGCTGTCGGCAACCAGCGCGGCACTGGTGCTTCAGGGCATGCCGCCGCTCGTCGTGCAGACCGCCATGGTCATCGCCGGCGTGATCGGCGGCGGCCTCTGGGTCATGCTCTCGGGCGCGCTGCGGCAATATCGCGGCGTCAACGAGACGATCTCGAGCCTGCTGCTCGTTTACATCGCGCTCGCGGTCCTCAACCATCTCGTCGAAGGCGTGATGCGCGACCCCGCGAGCCTCAACAAGCCGTCAACCCGCGAGATCGGCGCGGCCAACATGATCGGATCGATCCCCGGCACCGACGTGCATTGGGGTCTCGTGTTCGGCCTGATCGCCGCGATCGCCGCCTATATCCTGATCTATCACACCGTGTTCGGCTTCGCCGCGCGTGTTGCCGGCGGCAACATCCGCGCTGCGAAGATCGTCGGCCTCAATGTCAGCAAGCTGATCCTGACCATCTGCTTCCTCGCCGGCGGCGCCGCGGGCCTTGCCGGCATGGTCGAGGTCGCCGCCGTGCAGGGGCGCACCAACGCCAACCTCGCCGCGGGCTACGGCTTTACAGGGATTCTCGTCGCCTTCCTGGCGCGACAAAATCCGCTCGCCATTATCCCCGTCGCGATCCTGCTCGGTGGTATCAGCGCCAGCGGCGGGCTGTTGCAGCGCCGCCTCGGATTACCGGATGCATCCGTGCTGGTGCTGCAAGGCATCATCTTCGTCTTCGTGCTGGCCAGCGATGCGCTTTACGGCCGCATCGGGTTTCTGAAGGGAAAGTCCTGAGATGGCAGACGGCTCGATCGGACTCTGGACCGTCCCGCTCGCCGTGCTCGGCGGCGCCATTCGCGTCTCGACCCCGTTCCTGTTCGTGAGCCTGGGCGAATGCATCACCGAGCGCTCAGGCCGCATCAATCTCGGCCTCGAAGGCACGCTGGTGATGGGCGCGATGAGCGCATATGGCATTTCCTATCTCACGGGATCGCCGTGGCTGGGCGTGCTCGCCGCTGGCATCACCGGTGCGCTTCTGGGCGCGCTGCATGCCGGCATCTGCTCGCTGCCGCGCGTCAACGACGTCGCGGTCGGCATCGCGCTGATGTTGTTCGGCACCGGACTAGCTTTCTACCTCGGCAAGCCGTTGATCGAGCCGACGGCACCTCGACTGCCCGCAATCGATTTCGGCTGGTGGAGCGATATTCCGCAGGTGCGCGCGGCCCTACGGGTCAACGTGCTGTTCCTGATCGGCGTCGCGCTCGCCCCAATTCTCTACTGGGCCTTCCGGACTACGCGCTGGGGCCTCCTGATCCGCACCGCCGGCGAGAGTTCGGACGCCGCGCGTGCGATGGGCCACTCCGTGCTGCTGATCCGCCTGCGCGCAACCATGGTCGGCGGCTTCCTTGCCGGAATCGGCGGTTCCTTCCTGTCGCTGTTCTATCCCGGAAGCTGGAACGAGGGCCTGTCCTCGGGCCAGGGCATTACGGCGGTTGCACTCGTGATCTTCGCGCGCTGGGATCCCTTGCTCTGTCTGTGGGCCTCGCTCGCCTTTGGCGGTGCTGCAGCACTGGGCCCGGCGCTGCAATCGGTCGGCGTCACCTCCGGCTACCACCTCTTCAACGCCGCCCCCTACATCCTGACGCTGGCGATCATGATCATCACCTGCTCGCCGAAACGCACGCTGACCGGAGCCCCGGCCGAATTGTCGATCACCCGCTAGAGAGCCAAATTATGCCCGAGCGCACCATCAAGTCCGAGCCCTATGCCTGGCCCTATAGCGGCGATCTCCGTTCCGAGAATACCGCGCTCATCATCATCGACATGCAGACCGATTTCTGCGGCGTCGGCGGCTATGTCGACAAGATGGGCTACGACCTCTCACTGACGCGGGCGCCAATCGAGCCGATCAAGAGACTGCTGACGGCCATGCGGGGCCAAGGCTTTCACATCATCCACACCCGCGAAGGCCACCGTCCCGATCTCTCGGATTTGCCCGCCAACAAGCGCTGGCGGTCCCGGCAGATCGGCGCCGGCATTGGCGATCCCGGTCCCTGCGGCCGCATCCTGGTGCGCGGCGAGCCCGGCTGGGACATCATCCCGGAGCTCGCGCCGCTGCCCGGCGAACCCATCATCGACAAGCCTGGCAAGGGCTCGTTCTGCGCCACCGATCTGGAGCTGATCCTGCGCGTGCGCGGCATCGAGAACATCGTGCTCACTGGCATCACCACCGACGTTTGTGTTCACACCACCATGCGTGAGGCCAACGACCGCGGCTTCGAATGCGTGCTGCTGCACGATTGCTGCGGTGCCACCGACAAGAGCAACCACGACCACGCGCTGAAGATGATCAAGATGCAGGGCGGCGTGTTCGGCGCGGTCTCGACGTCCGACGCTTTCATCGGAGCGATTTCGTGATCGTCGGCGAAACGCCGCCGCCATCGGGCGCCTTCGGCGTCGATGCCATCGCCATGACCATGCGCTTCGGTGATTTCCTGGCGCTGAACAATGTCGCGCTGAAAGTGCGGCCGGGTTCGTTCCATGCGCTGCTCGGCGAGAACGGCGCCGGCAAGTCGACCCTGGTCAAATGCATCATGGGCTACTATCACGCCACCGAGGGCGACATTTTGGTCGGCGGGCGCGAGCACGCGATCGGCAATCCTAAGGACGCCCACGCCCTCGGCCTCGGCATGGTCTACCAGCATTTCACGCTGGTGCCGGCGATGACGGTCGCCGAAAATCTGGTGCTGGCGCGCGATGACGTGCCGGCTGTCGTGAACTGGCCGAAAGAGATGAAGGAGCTCGAGGCCTTTCTTGCGCGCATGCCATTCAAGGTCCCGCTCAGCTCAAAAGTCGCAGACATCTCCGCGGGCGAGCGGCAGAAATGCGAGATCCTCAAGCAGCTCTACCTGAAGCGCCGCTTCCTGATCCTGGACGAGCCGACTTCGGTGCTGACCCCGGCGGAAGCCGACGAGGTGCTCGGCATGCTCCGCGACATGGTCCTCAAGGGCGAGCTGACCATCCTGATGATCACGCACAAGTTCCGCGAGGTCATGGCCTTCGCCGACGACGTCACGATCCTGCGCCGCGGCAAGCTCGCCGGTGCCGGCAAGGTGTCCGAACTGACGCCGGATGCGATGGCGCGCACCATGATCGGCGCCGAGGAGCTGACGGTGCAGCCGCCCCGCACCGGAGAGGCCGGCAAGGCGAGGCTGGAGCTGGCGAAGATGCGCGCGCGCGACGACGCCGGCGCCATCGCCGTTCATGATGTCTCCCTCACGGTCCGCGCCGGCGAGATCGTCGGCATCGCCGGCGTCTCCGGCAACGGCCAACGCCAGCTCGTCGAGGTGCTGGCCGGCCAGCGCGAAGCCGAGAGTGGCGAGATCCGTGTCGCCGGCGATCCCTATCACGCCAGCCGCGAGGAGATGCGGCGGCACAACATGTCACTCCTGCCGGAGGAGCCGTTGAAGAACGCATGTGTCGGCGGCATGAGCGTCGCCGACAACATCGCCTTTCGCGAGTTCGACCGCGCGCCTTTCGCTAGCTTCGGCTGGTGGCTCAACCGCGGTGCCTTCCGCGTCGACGCCAGGAAGAAGATCGCCCAGTACAAGATCAAGACCCGCACGCCCGACACGCCGATCTCGGCACTGTCGGGCGGCAACGTCCAGCGCGCCGTGCTGGCGCGCGAACTCGGCGGCGACGTCGAGGTGCTGATCGCGGCCAATCCCTGCTTCGGGCTCGATTTCGCGGCGGTGGCGCAAATCCATGCGGAGATCATGGCCGCGCGCAACCGCGGCGCCGCGGTGCTGCTGGTCAGCGAGGACCTCGACGAACTCCTTGAACTCTCCGATCGGCTGGTGGTGATGTTCCACGGCGAATTCGTGTATGAAGCACGGACCAGCGAAGCCGATCTCACCGTGGTCGGCCGGCATATGGCGGGGCATTGACCAGGGAAGAGCGATGAGCGGCGGGTCCGAGCGCGACGAGCACTTCCTGCGCCTTTCCTTTGCGGTCGCCCGCCGTTCCCTCACCCACGGCAACCATCCCTTCGGTTGCATCGTCGTCGATGCCGAAGGCAAGGTCCTGATCGAAGCCGAGAACGGCTACATGCCCGATCACGACGGCACCGCGCATGCCGAGCGTCTCGCCGCGACGCAGGCCTGCCGCACGCTCGGCCGCGAGGTGTTGGCGAGGGCCACGCTCTATTCGTCCGCTGAGCCCTGCGCGATGTGCGCCGGCGCGATCTACTGGGCCGGCATCGGCCGTGTCGTCTATGGGCTCAGCGAGCACCGCCTGCGCGGCATCACCGGCGATCATCCGGAGAACCCGACCCTCGACCTGCCCTGCCGCGAAGTCTTTGCCAGCGGCCAGCGGCCGACAGAGGTTGTGGGGCCGTTGCTCGAAGACGAGGCCGAAGCGCTGCACGATGGCGTGTGGACGAAGTAGACGGCGCCGAGCGGGCCTTGCCCCGCGCTCATTGAAGGGCTGCCTGACGGTACCCAGCCCATCCCCCGAACGAAGATGACGCCGCGGAGGTTTGACGCGGCGTCATCGTCATTCACCTGAAGAGTGTCAGGTGGTTAGAACTTCACAGTGATACCGGAGTAGAGCGAGGACTCGGTGCAGGATCCGGTGCTCACCTTCGTACCACCGACGAAGGTGGTGCAAGCAAAGGCATTGTTGTGATCGAGGCCGAACTTGTTCTGCCAGTAGCGATAGGCGACCCAGACGTCGACGAAGTGCGAGTACTTGTCGCCCCAAATCGCCTTCGAGGCATCGAGGGTCAGGCGGATTGGCTCGGAGTTGAACTCGACCTTGGTGGGATAGACGCCGTTGGCGACGCTGGCGGGAAGCGGCTCAGTGTCGGTGCCCTTCTTGCCGTACCACGCCGCGCGGCCGCTGATCGAGAAATACTGCATGTTCTGCGGCAGGAAGCCGAGGTCCATATAGTAGTTGGTTTCGATCGCCCAGGTCGGCTTGAACGACGTGTTGCCGTCGGCAATACACGGAGCGGACCAACCGGCGCCGCACTGCGAGAAGGAGTTGTGGTTGGCGAACTCCCAGTACACCAGCGGCGCGACGTTGAAGTAGCCCTTATAGGGAAGATCGAAGGCGAACTGCAGACCCGCGACAACGTCGCGCTTGGCGGCGCCGAAATACCGGTTCTCCGTGTTGGCATCCATACCAACCTCGAACGAGATGTTGTGCAGGGGGCCTTGCGTGAAGGCCTTGGTGTTGAAGATCTCGTTCCAGCCGAAGGTTGAGCGGAAAAGGCCGTAGATTTCTGTCGCGCCGGCACAGCTCGTCGGCGTCGCAGCGAAGCCCGCAGCCGGCGAAACGACCACACCTGTGGCGGTGCAGGGGCCTGCCGGATCGTTGTGGTCCGACTTGAACATCGAGATGGTGAAGAAGTTGGTGCCGTAAGTCCAGGCATCGAAGTGGGTGAAGGAGTAGACCTGCTTCGTCGTCTTGGCGTTGATCACACCGTTGGTGTTGGTGAACGCACCGGGCTGCGAGGCATTGAAGATGTAGGAGAAGGTGACGCGGTCGTCGATCACCAGGAAGAACGGAAGGTCGGCCGCCTTCTTGGCAGCCTTGACCGGCAAGTCGGCTGCCTGAGCCATGCCACCGGTAGCGAGCGTAGCAAGTGACAGCGCCGCGGCCGCAACTGCCTTCATACGAAACGACATCGAATACCCCCAAGTTTGGACACGTAAAAATGAACGTCCCTTGGGTGCGACACTTGCGCCGATCTCCCGGAGTGAGAAGCCTCAACTTGTTTCAAGGCATGCCGCTTGTTTGCACAGGGTGCTGCGTTTCACTGGCGGATTTGGAAGGCCAAGCCTCACCGCCACACGTCAGGCGAGAGCGGCCATTGCCGGATATTCCCGTTTGATTTCGCTCGCCTTTTCATGTCGAGCGGACGAGGCAGACAAGATGGGCGGGAGCTACTGTCGCGGTGTTCGCAAATGCATACGCGTGATGGCGCGTCTCTGCTTAACTTCACGCCAAGCCTGCATAGCGGGTTCCGATTTGGCTTGAGCCGTCACAAATTTGCAACACGCGTCGCACGCAAGTCGGGACTGCAAAGGCTGCTCGGCAGGCATTTGAGGACGATCGCCTCCCGGCGACAGCCGCGACTCGCCGACACCACTTGCCTGCCGAAGCGTTGAGCAAGGGATGACGCTTTTTCACACCTTACGCGGCGGTTCAAACTAGCCCAGTATTGAGGCACTTCACCCCATGCAAGCGCATCAGCGAATGTTGGATCCCACGGCTAAGAGCCTGCATTCCGGCGAGTCCCCGCTCCTCAGGACGGTCGGGCTCACCAAGCGCTATGGCGATTTCCTCGCCAACGATGCCATCGACATCGATATCTGGCCAACGGAAATCCACGCGCTGCTGGGCGAGAACGGCGCCGGCAAGTCGACGCTGGTCAAGGCGATCTACGGGCTGATCCAGCCCAGCGCTGGCCAGATTTTCTGGCAGGGCCAGCCGATCGTGCTGTCCGGCCCCTCGGAAGCGCGCAGCCGCGGCATCGGCATGGTGTTCCAGCACTTCTCGTTGTTTGACAATCTCACCGTCGCCGAGAACGTCGCGCTCGGCCTCGACGGAAAAGAATCCTTCAAGGACATGTCGGCGCGGCTTGAGCAGGTGTCGAAGACTTATGGATTGCCGCTCGATCCCAAACGCGAGGTCTGGCAATTGTCGGTCGGCGAACGCCAGCGCATCGAGATCGTTCGCGCGCTCATGCAGGATCCACAATTCCTGATCCTTGACGAGCCCACCGCGGTGCTGACGCCACAGGAATCCGACCAGCTCTTCATCGTGCTGGAGCGGCTCAAGGCCGAAGGCCGCGCGATCCTCTATATCAGTCACAAGCTCGAAGAGGTGAAGCGCCTGTGCGACACGGCAACGATCCTGCGCGGCGGCAAGAAGGTGGAGACCTGCAATCCCAGGCTTGAGACCGCCGCTTCGCTCGCGCGCATGATGGTCGGCGGCGAGATCAAGGAAGTGAAGGCGGCCGCCGGCCGGCAGACCACGGTGCCGCGCCTCGTCGTCAACGATCTCTCGCTCGCCCCCGGCGAGGCGCATGGCGTGCGGCTCGAGCACATCTCGTTCGAGCTGAAAGGCGGCGAGATCCTCGGCATCGCCGGGGTTGCCGGCAACGGCCAAGACGAATTGTTCGCCGCGCTCTCCGGCGAACGCCTGTCGAAAGATCCCGGCACGATCGTGATCGAAGGCCTTGCTGCCGGCCATCTCTCGATCACGCAGCGCCGCAAGCTCGGCGCGGCCTTCGTTCCCGAGGAGCGGCTCGGCCACGGCACCGCGCCCCGCATGAAGCTTTCGGAGAATGCCCTTCTCACCGGGCATGCCGCCAGCGGCATGGTCCATCACGGCTTCATCGATACTGCGGCCACTCTGAAGACGGTCGACCGCGCAACCGAGACGTTCGACGTCCGCAAGGCCAAGCGCGATCCGGAAGCAGCATCCCTCTCCGGCGGCAATTTGCAGAAGTTCATTGTGGGACGCGAGATCCTGCGCCATCCCGCGGTGCTGGTGGTGAGCCAGCCGACCTGGGGCGTCGACGCCGGCGCTGCCGCCGTCATCCGCCAGGCGCTGCTTGATCTCGCAACCGCAGGCGCCGCCGTGCTCGTCACCAGCCAGGACCTCGACGAGCTCGCGGAAATCGCCGACCGCATCGCCGTGATGTTCCATGGCCATCTGTCTGCACCGCTCGCCACCAGCGAGGCGACGCGCGAAAAACTCGGCCTGTTGATGGGCGGCAGCACGCTGGAGCCGAAGGAGGCCGCGCATGCAGTTGGTGCTTGAGAAGCGCGCCGAGCGCTCCAACACGATCGCGCTGATCTCTCCGCTGATCGCGATCGGCCTCACGATCGTGACCATGGTCATCCTGTTCGCGATCCTCGGCAAGAATCCGCTGCTCGCCCTGCACGCCTATTTCATCGCGCCTTTGACCGACAGCTATTCGCTCCAAGAAATCGCGGTGAAGGCAACTCCGCTGGTGATGATCGCGATCGGACTATCGCTCTGCTATCTCGCCAATGCCTGGAACATCGGCGCCGAAGGGCAGTTCCTGATTGGTGCAGTCGCCGGAAGCTGGATTGCGGTGAAGACGCAGGGCACCGACGCCGGCGTCTGGGTGCTGCCGGTCATGCTCGTGCTCGCCGCCGCGGCGGGCGCGCTCTACGCACTGATCCCGGCAATCTGCAAGGTGAAGTTCGGCGCCAGCGAAATCCTGACCAGCCTGATGCTGGTCTATGTCGCCGATCTCTTCCTCGACTATCTCGTGCGCGGCCCCTGGCGCGATCCACACGGTTTCAACTTCCCGACCACCGCCGAGTTCGATCCGGTCGCAACGGTGCCGCTGCTGATCGAAGGCGGCCGGCTGCATCTCGGCTCCATCATCGCCCTTCTCGTCGTCGCGGCGGTGGCGATCCTGCTCGGGCGCACCATCAAGGGATTCGAGATTCGCGTGGTCGGTGCGGCGCCTCGCGCCGCGCGGTTCGGCGGCTTCAATTCCAACCAGTTGATCATCCTGACCTTCGCCGTCTCGGGCGCGCTGGCCGGCCTCGCCGGCATCATCGAGGTCGCGGGTCCGGTCGGACATCTCCAGCCCGGCATCTCGCCGGGTTACGGTTTTACGGCGATCATCGTGGCCTTTCTCGGCCGGTTGAACCCCCTTGGAATATTAATTGCAGGCCTTTTTCTCGCGTTGACCTTTATCGGCGGCGAGCAGGCGCAGATCGCGATGAAGATCCCGTTGGACGTCACCAAGGTTTTTCAAGGCATCCTGCTGTTCTACGTGCTCGCCTGCGATTCCCTCATTCTCTACCGCTTCAAGCTGGTCTTCCCGAACCGACAGGTGGCTCGTGGAACTCATTGAAGCCATCATTCTCGCAGTGCTCGCCGCTTCGACGCCGCTCCTGATCGCGGCGACCGGCGAGCTCGTGACCGAGCGCTCCGGAGTACTCAATCTCGGCGTCGAGGGCATGATGATCGTCGGTGCCGCGTGTGGCTTTGCAGGTGCGTGGCTGACCGGCTCGATCTTCATTGGCGCACTGTTTGGCATCGTCGCCGGCACGCTGATGTCACTGGTCTTCGCACTGATGGCGCTCGGACTTGCGGTCAACCAGGTTGCAACGGGTCTTGCGCTGACCATCCTGGGCGTCGGACTCTCCGGCCTGATCGGCGCCGGTTTCGTCGGCGAGCGCATCACCCCGGCGCGACATCTCAATATTCCCGGTCTCACGGATATTCCGCTGGTCGGCCGCGTGTTGTTCGGCGAGGACGCCTTTGTCTATTTCTCGCTGGCGCTGGTCGTCGGCGTCTGGTGGTTCCTGTACCGCACGCGGCCAGGATTGATCCTGCGCGCCTGCGGCGACAACCATGTCTCCGCGCATGCGCTCGGCTATCCCGTGCTGCGCATCCGCACCTTAGCGGTGATGTTCGGCGGCGCCTGCGCCGGACTTGCCGGTGCCTATCTGCCGCTCGCCTATACGCCGTTCTTCATTCCGGGCATGACCGCGGGACGCGGCTGGATCGCGCTGGCGCTGGTGGTGTTCTCGTCCTGGCGGCCGGGCCGCCTCGTGGTCGGCGCCTATCTGTTCGGCGCGGTGACGATCCTGCAGCTGCACGCGCAGGGCTGGGGCGTCGGCATTCCCTCGCAGTTGATGTCGGCGCTGCCTTACCTTGCGACTGTCGTCGTCCTGGTCCTGCTCTCCCGCGCGCGCACGGGTGGATCGACCGCACCGGCTGCGCTTGGCACCGTGTTCGTGCCTGACCGCTGAGTTTCATTTCCACACCGTGCGCGATGGGGCGCGCACGTTGCGGATCGTGGCTTTCCCCTGACATTTGGAGATTGATGATGAGGAAATCACTTCTTGCGCTGGCTGCCGGGCTCTTGCTTGCCGGGAGCGTCAGTGCAGCCTCCGCAGCCGACAAGCTGAAAGTCGGATTTATCTACCTCGGCCCGGTCGGTGACCTCGGCTGGACCTATCAGCATGAGCTGGCACGCCAGGCGCTAGTGAAGGAGCTCGGCGACAAGATCGAGACCACCTTTCTCGAAAACGTGCCTGAAGGCCCCGACGCCGAGCGCTCCATCGAGCAGCTCGTCCGCGCCGGCAACAAGCTGATCTTCACCACCTCGTTCGGCTACATGGATCCGACGCTGAAGGTCGCGAAGAAATATCCGAACGTCCATTTCGAGCACGCGACCGGCTACAAGCACAACCCGAACATGTCGACCTATTCGGCTAAATGGTATCAGGGCCGCTACATCCAGGGCCTGATCGCGGCCAAGATGTCGAAGTCCGGCGTGCTCGGCTATATCGGCTCGTTCCCGATTCCCGAGGTCGTCTCCGGCATCAACGCGACGATCCTCGCCGCGCAGACCATCAACCCGAACATCAAGGTCAAGATCATTTGGGCCAACACCTGGTTCGACCCGGGCAAGGAGGCCGACGCCGCCAAGGCGCTGATCGACCAGGGTGCCGACGTCATCATGCAGCACACGGATTCGCCGGCGGCAATGCAGATCGCCAGCGAACGCGGCAAGCTCGCCTTCGGCCAGGATTCCGAGATGATCAAGTTCGGACCGAAGACCCAGCTGACCTCGATCCTAGATACCTGGGGTCCGTACTACATCGCCCGCGTCAAGGCCGAGCTCGACGGAACCTGGAAATCCGAGGACAGCTGGGGCGGCCTCGACAGCCACATGTTCGCGATGGCGCCCTACACCAATATGCCTGACGACGTGAAGAAGATCGCCGAGGATGCCCAGGCCGCGATCACCGCGGGCAAGTTGCATCCGTTCAAGTGCCCGGTCCTTGGGCAGGACGGCAAGCCCGTCGAGTGCAAGGGCGGCGCCAATCTCGACGACGGCCAGATCCTCGGCATGAATTTTTACGTCAAGGGCATCGACGACAAGCTGCCGGGCAAGTAGCACGCTTCTTGCATCGCCTAAATCACCTGCTCCTCCCGGAGGAGGTTCGGAGGGGGTGGCCAGAAGCACCCGGCACTTGTGGTCGCCCCCTCTTTCTATCTTCGCCTGGATACTATCCCGCCTGCATGGCCCGCGCCGCCGAACTGTGACGGTGGATGAGGTCTGCCACATCTAGGCCGGGGACCGCGCCGTCGATCACGACCCATTTTCCTGCCACCATCACCCTATCGGCCCGATGCGCCCCGCACAGCACCAGTGCCGCCAGGGGATCGCCATGGCCGGAGAAGCGTAGCTCGTCGAGCCTGAACAGCGCGAGATCGGCCGCCTTGCCGACGGCGATCTCGCCGAGTTCCGGCCGGCCGACGCAGGCTGCCGAGCCCTTGGTGGCCCAGCGCAGCGCATCCTTGTGACTGACCTTCGTCACCCCGTAGCGCGCCCGTTGCAGCAGGAACGCGGCCCGCACCTCCTGCATCAGGTTCGATCCGTCGTTCGAGGCCGATCCGTCGACACCAAGCCCGATGCCAACGCCGGCCTCCTCCATCTCGCAGACGGGACAGCAGCCGGAGGCCAGGAGTTGATTGCTGCAGGCGCAATGACTGATGGTCGTCTTCGCCTTGCCGAGCCGCTTCATCTCGTCTGCGTTGAAGAAGATGCCATGGGCGAGCCACGTCCGCGCATTGAGCCAGCCGCATTGTTCGAGATAGTCGAGCGGACGGCAGCCATACATCTCCTGGCAGAATTTGTTCTCGTCCTCGGTCTCGGCGAGATGGGTGTGCAGGCGTACGTCGAGCTTGTCGGCCAGATCGGCGGTGGCGCGCATCAAGGACGTCGTCACCGAGAACGGCGAGCAAGGCGCGAGCGCGATCTGCACCATGGCATCCGCGCCGCGCTGGTGGTGGCTGGCGACCACGCGCGCGCTGTCCGCGAGGATGGTGTCCTCGTCCTGCACGACACTGTCAGGGGGCAGGCCGCCATCGCGCTGCGACAGGTTCATCGAGCCGCGTGTGAGCAGCACGCGCACGCCGAGCCGCCTGGCCACCCCCACCTCGATATCGACGGCGTCTTCGAGCCCTGCCGGAAATACGTAGTGATGATCCGTCGTGGTGGTGCAGCCCGACAGCAGCAGTTCGGACATCGCCACGGTGACGCCGAGTTCGAGCGCATCCGGCGTCAGCTTCGCCCACACCGGATAGAGCGCCTGGAGCCAGGGAAACAGCTCGCGGTCCATCGCCGCGGGTAGCGCCCGTGTCAGCGTCTGGTAGAAGTGATGATGGGTGTTGATGAGGCCGGGCAGCACGACATGCTCGCTTGCGTCGAACACCGCGACGTCAGCGGTTGCGGGCGCAGCGCCGGCCGGCACCAGCTCGACGATCCGGCCGCCTTTCACCACGATCCCGCGCTCGGCGCCATCGGCGAGGATAGCCAGGGGATCCCTGATCCAGATCGGCTTTGCGTCGCTCATGAATCTGCTCCTCGTAACATCCGCTGACGACAGGCCTGCAAGGCAGAAGCCGGCCCGATTGCACTTTTGCTGCGACTTGTTGTTGCGACTTGGCGCTCGTCTTGCAAGACTTTCTCCTGGTTCGATTCACTCGTTGGAAGCCTGGCGTCGCCATGGACTTGAATACCATCACAGCGGTCACCCATCCGCAAACGCGCGCGCAGCTGCCCGTTTGGACGCCAGGTGATGCTTGGCTCGCGGGCGGCACCTGGCTGTTCTCGGAGCCGCAAGTTCACCTGACTCGGCTCATCGATCTCACCGACCTCAAATGGCCGGCGCTGACGGTCACCGAGAGCCATTTCAGCATCGCGGCCACCTGTACCGTTGCGCAGCTCGATGGATTCGTCTGCCCACCCGACTGGTTCGCGGCGCCGCTGATCAACCAGTGCTGCCGCGCCTTCCTTGCTTCGTTCAAGATCTGGAAGACGGCGACCGTCGGCGGCAACCTCTGCATGTCGCTGCCGGCGGGACCGATGATCTCGCTCACCGCGGCGCTCGACGGTGTTTGCACCATCTGGAAGGCCGGCGGCGGCGAACAGATGATGCCTGTCGTCGACTTCGTCACCGGCAACCAGCGCAACCTTCTGGCGCCGGGGGACCTGCTCCGGCAGATCGATATCCCGATTGCCGCCTTGAAGCGTCGTACGGTCTTTCGCCAGATCTCGCTGGCGCCGGTCGGCCGCTCGGCGGCGCTGGTGATCGGCAGTCTGGATGCCGATGGCACGCTGACGCTCACGGTCACCGCCTCGACGGTGCGGCCGATCCGGTTGTCCGTTCGCGAGGCCCCCGACGTGACAGCGCTCCGCGACGCCATCGCGCAGCAGATCACGGACGATCTGTACCACACCGACATCCACGGCAAGCCGCTCTGGCGCAAGCACATGACACTGCGGCTTGCCGAAGAGATCCGCGACGAACTCCTCGGAGCACCGTCGTCATGAGCTTCGAGGTCAACGGCACGACGTTTGCGCAGGAGCCACGCGCCGGCCAGTGCCTGCGCACGTTCCTGCGCGAGCTCGGCCATTTCGGCGTGAAGAAGGGCTGCGACGCCGGCGATTGCGGCGCCTGCACCGTGCTGCTGGACGGCGAGCCGGTGCATAGCTGCCTGATCCCGGCCTTCCGTGCCGAGGGGCGCGCCGTCACCACGATCGAAGGTCTCGGCGGAGACGGCGGCGCGCACCCGATGCAGCAGGCTTTCCTCGATGCGCAGGGCTTTCAATGCGGCTTCTGCACCGCCGGCATGATCCTGACCTGCGCCTCGCTGAACCAGGCGCAGCGCACCGATCTCGGCGTCGCGCTGAAGGGCAATATCTGCCGCTGCACCGGGTATCGTTCGATCGAGGATGCGTTGCTCGGCAAGACCAATATCGAGGCGAACGTCGAGGCCGGCGCCGCATTCGGCCGCAGCCTGCCGGCGCCAGCTGGCCCCGATGTCGTGCGCGGCAAGGCGCGCTACACGTTCGACACGCAGATTGATGGCTTGCTGCATATCAAGCTGCTCCGGTCACCGCACGCGCACGCGAGAATCGTCGCGATCGACAAGTCGGAAGCCCTGAGCGTTCCCGGCGTGCACGCGGTGCTGACGCATGAGGATGCGCCAACCACTCTGATGTCGACCGCGCGGCATGAGAAGGACTGGATGGATCCCGAGGACACTCGTGTTCTCGACGACATCGTCCGCTTCATCGGCCAGAAGGTCGCCGCCGTGGTCGCAGACAGCGAAGCCGCCGCCGAGGACGCATGCCGCCGGCTGAAGGTTGATTACGAGGTCCTCCCCGCGCTGATCGACCCTGAAATAGCGATGGCGCCCGGTGCACCCATCGTTCATCCCGATCGCACCACCGCGAACCGCGTTGCCGACGCCCAGCGCAACCTCGCCGCGGAGACGCATGGCGAGTTCGGCGACGTGGCGGCTGCGCTCGCGACATCCGCCGTCACGTTCGAGGGCACCTTCCATAGTCACCGTGTGCAGCATGCCGCTTTGGAAACCCACGGCGGCCTCGCCTGGCTCGACGCTTCCGGCGTGCTCAATGTCCGCACCTCGACGCAGGTGCCGTTCCTGACCAGGCGCGCGCTGTCTGATATCTTCGAGCTTCCCATGGACAAGGTCCGCGTCCTCTGCGAGCGCGTCGGCGGCGGCTTTGGCGGCAAACAGGAGATGTTCGTCGAGGACATTCTGGCGCTCGCCTCGCTCAAGACCGGCCGGCCGGTGAAGCTGGAGCTCACCCGCGAGGAGCAGTTCGTCGCGACGTCGACGCGGCATCCGATGCGGGTCCACGTCAAGGCCGGTGCAGACGCGGACGGCAAGCTCACCGCGCTCCAGCTCGACGTGCTCTCCAATACCGGCGCCTACGGCAATCACGCCGGCCCCGTGATGTTCCACTCGCTGGCCGAATCCATCAGCGTCTACAATTGCCCGAACAAGCGGGTCGACGGCTACGCGGTCTACACCAATACGGTGCCGGCCGGCGCGTTTCGCGGTTATGGCTTGCCGCAAACACTGATCGCGGTCGAGGCCGCGATCGACGAACTGGCCAAGCAGCTCGGCATCAGCCCTTACGAGATGCGCCGGCGCAACGTCGTCAAGCGCGGCGACCCCATGCTGTCGCCGCCGCCGTCGGAATTTCACGACGTGCAATACGGCTCCTACGGGCTCGACCAGTGTCTCGACCTCGTCGAGCGCGCGATGCAGGCTGATGGTCCGCAGCCGGACCTGTCGCCGGAGTGGCTGATCGGCGACGGCATCGCGCTGACCATGATCGACACGGTGCCTCCGGCAGGCCATCTCGCGGATGCGAGGATCGCACTCAACGACGACGCCGGCTTCGATCTCACCGTCGGCACCGCCGAATTCGGCAATGGCACCAGCACCGTGCACCGGCAGATCGCGGCGACGACGCTTGCGACCACCGTCGACCGGATCCGCCTGCGCCAGTCCGACACCGCCCATGGCGGCCACGACACCGGCGCCTATGGCAGCGCGGGCATGTTCGTGGCAGGCAAGGCGACGCATGCAGCAGCCATACAGCTTGCGACCGAGCTGAAGGCGGCCGCCGCGGGCGCATGGCTCTGCGACATCGGCAGCTGCACGCTCGAGAGCGAAGCCGTCGTCAGTGGCGTGCGGCGGATGTCCTTTGTGGAGTTGGCAAAGCTCGCGCGCGAACGCGGACAGCCGTTCGCAGGCGCCGGCAATTCCGACGGCACGCCGCGTTCGGTCGGCTTCAACGTGCAAGGCTTTCGCGTCGCCGTGAGCAAGGGCACCGGCGAGCTCCGGATTCTCAGGAGCGTGCATGCGGCGGACGCCGGCGTCGTCGCCAATCCCATGCAGTGCCGTGGTCAGGTCGAAGGCGGTGTCGCGCAGGCGCTCGGTGCCGCGCTTTACGAGGAGATGGTGATCGACGCAGACGGCCGCGTCGTCAACCCAAAATTTCGCGACTACCATCTTCCCTCCTTCGCCGACGTGCCCCGCACCGAGGTCTTCTTCGCCGAGACCTCCGACACGATCGGCCCGCTGGGGGCTAAGTCGATGAGCGAGAGTCCGTACAATCCGGTCGCCGCCGCCGTCGGCAACGCGATTGCCGATGCCACGGGCATCCGCTTCACGGCGCCGCCCTTCAAGCCGGACAGGCTGTTTCCGGCGCTGCACGATAAGTTTGGGTAGGCCTATTTCGGGGGATTGATCCATGAGCAGCGAAGTCCATCCCGTCGACGAGGTCTTGCCGGTCCCGCGCCTGCTGGCGCTCGGGTTGCAGCATGTGCTGGTGATGTATGCCGGCGCGGTCGCGGTGCCCCTGATCATCGGGCGCGCGCTGAAACTGCCGCCGGAGGATGTCGCTTTCTTGATCAGTGCCGACCTGTTCGCCTGCGGACTCGCGACGCTGGTGCAATGCCTTGGTTTTCCCGGCGTCGGCATCCGCCTGCCCGTGATGATGGGCGTGACCTTCGCATCCGTCGGTCCGATGCTGTCGATGGCGGCTTCACCTGACATCTGCCTGCTCGCCATCTACGGTTCGGTGATCGCCGCCGGCCTGTTTGGCGTTGTCGCAGCGCCGTTCGTCAGCCGGCTGTTGCCGCTATTTCCGCCCGTCGTCACCGGCAGCATCGCTCGGCGACATCACCGGCAAGACGGTCGATCGCGATGCCCTGAGCCGAGGCCTGCGCGCCGACGGCGTCGGCACGTTGCTCGGCGGCATCTTCAACACCTTCCCGTACACGTCGTTCTCGCAGAATGTCGGCCTCGTCTCGGTTACCGGCGTGCGTTCGCGCTGGGTGACGGTCACGGGCGGCTGCATCATGCTCGTGCTCGGCCTGTTGCCGAAGCTCGCCGCACTGGTCGAGGCCGTGCCGCTGGTCGTTCTCGGCGGCGCCGGCCTCGTGATGTTCGGCATGGTCGCGGCGACGGGCGCACGCATCCTGACCTCGGTCGACTTTCGCAACAATCGCTACAATCTCTTCATCGTCGCGATCTCGATCGGCTTCGGCCTGATCCCGCTCGCCGCACCCGGATTCTTCAGGAATTTGCCGCATGATCTCCAGCCGCTGCTGGAGTCCGGCATTCTGCTCTGTGCGATCGTCTCCGTGCTGCTCAATGCCTTCTTCAACGGATTGAGCGGTGGTGCAGCGGCGGAAGCAGACGCCGCGTCAGTCGCATCGACCGCACAACACGTCTAGCTGCCGCGATAGGTCGAATAGCTCCAGGGCGTGACGAGCAGCGGCACGTGGTAGTGGCTTTCCGGCTCGCTGATCGCGAAACGCAGCGGGATCTCGTCGAGGAAGGGCGGGTCGGTGAGCTGCACGTTGCGCTCGGCGTAATATTTGGCGACGCTAAACCGGAGCTCGTAGCGGCCGATGGGCAGCGGGCGGCCGCCTATCAGCGACTGGTCGGTGCGGCCGTCTGCGTTCGTCACGGTGCGCGCGATCACACGGCTCTCACCAAGATTCGCGAGTTCGACCAGCTCGACCGGAATGCCCGGCGCCGGCTTGCCGACGTGGTTGTCCAGCACATGGGTCGAGAGCCGGCCGTGGACCTTGAGCTTGTCATCGGCTGCGACGAGTTGATCGAGCCGCAAAGCCGAGATGCGGCCAATCTCCTCGATCGCACGCCGCGTCTCGGTCTTGGCGATATTGCGCAACCGCGTCTCGAAATCGCGCAGCACGGAATCTTTGGTGTGACGGCGCACGCAGACGATATAGGGGATGTCGAACTTCTCGCGATAGGCATTGTTGACGCGCTCGAACGCCGCGTATTCGGCATCCGACAGCCGGTCGAGGCCGGCGCTGTTCTGCTCGTCGGTCGATTCCGCGGTGAGCCCCGCCGCGCGTTGGGCCTTGTTGGCGATATCCGGATGCGCCCGGATCAGCGCCAATTGCACCTCGGGTTCGGCACTCTGGATCGCCGCCATCAGCGCGGCGTGCAACTGGTTGATGCCGGCGAACGGTCGCTTCGCGGCCAGTTGCCCGGCGATCCACGGCGAATATTCAACGACGTTGGCGAGCGCGGCAACGAAATCGGCTTCCTCGGCGGCATTGAGATCAGACAGCGATATCTGCGACATCGTCCTCACCCGATCTCGAATGCATCGGCCGCAAGGTGCGCGAGCTTGTCGTGCCAATGCTGGGCGATCTGCAACCGTGTCGGCACCCAGACGCGGTCGTGCTTGCCGATGTAGTCGAGGAAGCGGATCAGCCCCGCCGCACGGCCGGGGCGACCGGCGAGACGACAGTGCAGGCCGACCGACATCATCTTCGGCGCGCTCTCGCCTTCGGCATAGAGCACGTCGAAGGCATCCTTCAGATAGGTGAAGAACTGCTCGCCTTCGGCAAATCCTTGCGGGTTGATGAAGCGCATGTCGTTGGCGTCGAGCGTATAGGGAATGACGAGCTGCTTGCCGCTCGCGCCCTTGATCCAATAGGGCAGATCATCGGCATAGGAATCGCTGAGATAGAGGAAGCCGCCCTCCTCCAGCAACAGACGGTTGGTGTTGATCGAGGAGCGTCCGGTATACCAGCCGAGCGGACGCGAGCCTGTCGCGGCGGTGTGGACGCGGATCGCCTCCGCGATCTCCGCGCGCTCCTGCGCCTCGGTCATGTCCTTGTGCTCGATCCACTTCAGGCTGTGGCTGGCGATGTCCCAGCCCGCCTCCTTCATGGCAGCAACGATGTCCGGATTGCGCTTCAGCGCTGTGGCGACACCGAACACGGTGGTCGGCCACTTCCGCTCACTGAACAACCGCCACAGCCGCCAGAACCCTGCGCGCGAGCCATATTCGAACATCGATTCGATATTGGCGTGGCGCTGGCCGGGCCAAGGCTGAGCGCCGAGCACGTCGGACAGGAATGCTTCCGAGGCCGGGTCGCCATGCAGGATGTTGTTTTCGCTGCCCTCCTCGAAATTGACGACGAACTGCACCGCGACCCGCGCGTTGCCGGGCCATTGCGGATGCGGCGGGTTGCGGCCGTAACCGCGGAGATCGCGCGGGTAGCGGGTACCAGTCACTCAGACTTCCTCGAAGCGGATCGGCAGCGCGCCCTTCCACAGCACGCTCTTGCCGAGCGTCGCCAAATTCTCCAGGCCGGAGGTCAGCGTGATGAAATGGTTGCCGGCGAGCTGCCCCATCTTGCTCGCGAAGTGCACGCCGCCATAGGCCATCAGGATCTCGGTCTCGCTGATGCCGCCGGGATAGAGGATGATCTGGCCGGGCGCGGGATAGCTGGTGTGGTTCTCGTAGCCGACACCGAAATCGAGGTCGCCGAGCGGCATCCACACGCCCTCGCCGCTCCAGCGCACGTGGATGATGTGGCTTTCGAACGGCAGCGCCTTGCGGAACGCGGCGACAGTCTTGGGCGCCGCTTGCTCCTCGAAACGGGCATCGAAGGTGAAGTCGCCGGCACGGATAACGAGTTTGCTCATCTCATCTCTCTGGATCGGGGGGCGGTGGCCCCACGGGGAATTTTCAGGCAAAGAGCATTCCATCGGGCTTCGCGCAAGGGGCGCGGCAAGTCACCTCAAGTTACCTGCGGTCGTAGGACCAGCCGAAAACGCCACTCCGCCGCGTCTCGGGCTCCGGCTCGGCGGCGGGCTGCGGCGCCTCCCTCAGTTCCGCCTGCGGCGGCGGAGGCGGCACCGGCAAATTCTCGCATTTCATGGAATAGACCAGCTTGCCGTCCGCGGTATGCCCGATCGGCGCGCAGGGGTCCGGATGCGCCACCGATTTTTTTGGGGTCAGCTTGACCTGCGCCACCGCTGGCGCAGCGATCAGCAGAAGGACCAGCAGATATTTCGACATCATTGTCGCCTGAAAACTAGATCTGGCCCATTGAACCGGATTGGAGGGAGCAAGTCCACCGGTGCAACGGGCGCGATTGCCGAATATTTAGCCGAGGCTAGAAAATTGGCTCGCCCCAATGTGATGTCGCGAGCGCTGATATCGGCTGGGCGCGTCGCCATGTCAGCCGCGACGGCGAGCACACAAACACACAATCTCACAGCCGGGCTGTCGTCACGGGAGAAAGAAACAATGCAAAAGACTTTCATCATTCTCGGCGCGACGCTGATTGCCGCCGCCACGATCCAAATCGCCGCGGCGAACGACCGCCGTCATGTCCGCAAGGCGCAGCCCCATCCCATCACCCAGTCGGTGCGCGACTCCAACGCCGCGCTCTGGCCATCACAACGGACCGAGCCCGACTGGTCGCGCTATTCCAACGGCGCGATGTCTGCACCAGCGGGACGGTGATGCGGGGAGCCTAGCGCGATCAAGCGAAACTGCCTCCACGTCGCCATTGCGAGGAGCTCTTGCGACGAAGCAATCCAGACATTCTCCACGGATGCATTTCTGGATTGCTTCGCTGCGCTCGCAATGACGAAGTATGAGGCGGCAGCGCCACGCTTCCAGCTCGCATTTTTGAAGCAGACACAGCTTCGCAGCCTCGCGGCTGATTTCGCCCGAGCTTTGCTTCGTCGCTTCACCCTCTTGTCCAAGAGGGCGCAGGGAAGGCCGGGTGCCGGCTGGCACCCGCGGTCCGCTGCGCGAAAAGCACACGCAGGAAAACCGCACAGCAGCATACAGGTGTAGCCAATCACTCGGCCTTCCCTGCGCGATGATTGGACGGCTTATGCCGTGCTCTCCCGGGAGCCGAGTTCCTTTTGGCCTCCCTCACCCTCGCGAAATTCACCGACACCACGCCGGTTGACGCAGATGCCGCATTCGCCAGAGCTTGACCGTAGCAACGACGGCCAGGACCACACGGTTTTGCCGTACGCACGGCCCGCCATTTCGTCACCGGTTTCGACGACGTTGTGCACGTTGCCGCCGACCTGATGACGAGACGAAGCCTAGCAGCGCCGCTCGTCGGAACGAAGCCTTGGGCTCACGGAGAGCAATCCGCCCTGCCCACACCTCTCGCACCCGAACGCTGCCGCGTCCACCGCAAGCCCGGCTCGCGAACGTGACGACCACAAGATCGCCCCTCAAGGATGAGCCGGGATGGACGACAGATACGCTATTTCCGAAATTCGGTAAAGTGGAATATTTTTCCCGAAGGGGATTGACGCGCCCGCGACACAGGCCGCGCAATGACACGCCTCGCGCAGAAGCAACAAGGGGCGGTGCAAAACACCGCCCCTTTGGCGCGAATCCAGACTGAGGCGAAGACAGGCGCCTAATACTGCTGATAATAGCCACGCGGACCATAGTAGGGGCCGCCGCCGTAATATCCCTGGCCGCCGTAGTAAGGACGGGGTCCGTAATTATAGCGGTCCTCGTAGTACTCTTGGCGTCTGCTCTCTGCGATCGCGCCGCCGATCAGACCTGCCGCCACGCCCATGAAGGCGAGACCTGCAGCGTTCGGACCTCGTCGATAATAACGGTGGCGGCGAGCGGCGCTGAAATCGGTGGCAGCCGGAGCGGCCGGGCCCGCGGCAGCGGCCTTGGTGGGCGCGGGCGAGTCGGCAGCCGAAGGCGTGATAGAGGCCGTAATCAGAGCGAGACTTGCGAAAACCGCCAACACAACGTTGCGGCCGGCTGCAGAAATCATCGGTCCTTTATTCATCGTGACCTTCCCTGTTCTCGCTCAAAGCGACATAATCAAACAAGACTTAATGCACAAACCACTGAAATGGTTTCGTGATCGCGGCAATCTGCCACGCTTTGAACGATTGTAAACCGAACGTCCAGATCCAGCTTGAACCATCCAACATGAGCGGATAATGAACGGACGCACCGTTTTTCGGTCGCCGTAAGCGTTTTACGTGAACCAACGCATCAACCGACGTCGTCGGGATCGATGCCATTTTTGGGTTCACCGTGACTGACGCGTCCTATTCCAAAGAGAAATCAGATGATTGCGGTTCGCAAACTGCCGGCGCGCTATGCGCCGATCGTGATGCCATTCGTGCTGTCCATCCTCATGACGGCCGTGGTGTCGGTCATTTCCACGCTTCGAAGCCTCGGCGCAACGCCGGCGTTTCTCGCGACCTGGCCGGGCGCCTGGGCGCTGTCATGGCTCGTCGCGTTTCCGACGCTGCTGATGGTGCTGCCGCTGGTCCGCCGGATCGTGGCTAGCGTCGTTGCCGTTCCCTCCCAATCGGGCTGATAGCGGGCGCGGACGGCGGCGCATGATGCACGCCGTCCCGCTTCCGCATGACCTTACGACAGCGCCCCGAGCACGCCGCGCGTCGCCTTGTCGATCTCCTCGACATAGCGGCGCCGGACGAAGGTCTCAGTGAGGAAGCCGACCACCTTGCGGCTGTCGGTGGAATCGACCACCGCCAGCATCTCGGCCTCCGCCTCGTCGAACACCGCCATCGCCGACTTCACGTTCATTTCCGGGATCAGCACGATCTCGGTCAGGCGCGCGAGCTCGATCACCTGGATCTCGTCGGCGATGCTGTCGAGGTCGCCGGAGAACAGGTCGGGCAGCAGGACGAGGCCGACATATTCGTCCGCATTGTTGACGATGACGATCCCGGGGCGCGAGCCCAGCGCGAATTCGCGGCGGACCGCGGCGATCGTCGTGGTCGACGGCACCTTGCCGACATCGGAGCGCATCAGCCGCTCGACGGTGAGGTTACGCAGCCAGCCGACGTCGTTGGCGCTACGGATGGTCTCGCCGCGCAGATGCAGGCGCCAGGTCGAGAAGGAGTGTCCGAACATGAAGCGGACGCAGATCGAGGTGACGATGCAGCCGGCGAGCACCACGGCGGTGACGTCGACGTTGCGGGTCATCTCGAGCACGAGGAACGACATGGTCAAGGGACCGCCGACGATGGCGACGCCGAGCGTCGCCATGCCCGTCAGCATCGCGACCAGCGGATCGATCACGAAGTTCGGGCTGATCAAGACCAGCACCGCGGCAAAGAACTTTCCGATCAGGCTCCCAACGAACAGCGAGGCAAAGAACAGCCCGCCGCGGAAGCCGGAGGCGAGCGAGATCAGGCAGGCCGTCACCTTCAAGGCGATGATCAGCGCGATCAGGCCGATCGTCATGTCGTGAAAGAGATCGAGCACCATCGCGCCGTGGCCGGCCGCCAGCACCTGCGGCGTGACAATCGCAAAGCCGCCGACGATGAGACCGCCGATCACCGGGCGCAGCCAGACCGGCAGCCATTTGAACAGGCGCTCGAACATCGAGGACGAGCGCATCACGGCGATGCCGACGCCGCTGGTGACGAGCGCGAGCCCGATCAGCGCCAGATATTGCTCGACGCCGACGGCGCTGACCTTGGGTATTTCGAGCGAGTATGGCGCGCCGCCGAGCCATTGCGCGGTCAGCGCACCGGCGAGCGAGGCTGCGAGGATCGGCGCGGCGCTGCCGACAGAATAGACGCCGACGATGAGTTCGCAGGCGTAGAAGGCCCCGGTGATCGGCGCACCGAAGGCCGCCGCGATCGCCGCAGCGGCGCCGCAGCCGACGATCAGGCGCAGATCGTTGCGTCGCAGATTGAAGAACTTGCCGAGCAGCGAGGCGATGCCCGAGCCGATCTGGGTATAGCCGGCCTCGAGGCCGACTGAGGCGCCGCAACCGTTCGAGATCAAGGTCTGGCTCGACACCACCACGCTGTCGCGCATCGACAGATTGCCGCCACGCAGCGCGTTCGCCTCGATCGGATCGACCGCACTGGAGAGCTTGAGCCGTCGCCGCCACCACTCCATGATACCGAGCGCCAATCCACCCAGCGCGGGCGCAATCAGCGCGGCCCAGGGACTGACGCTGGTATTGGCGGACAGGCGGACGTCGATGGGAATGCCGTAGATCACCATATGGGCAATCTGCGCAATCTCGGCCATCAGCGTCACGATGGCGCCGGCAAGCGTGCCGATCACCAGCGCCAGCGGGATCAGATAGAATTCGTTGCTGCGCAGCAGCGCCCGCAGCCGAACCATGACGCGGTTCGTCCCCTTGCGGTCGGCGAGATGTCTGATCCGCAGGAACACTTTCTGTCCGCCCTACCCTTCCGACATGCCGTAGCCGGACATGCGTTGGCGGACCCGCTCGATCTCGGCGCTCGACAGCAGCGGCGGCTCTCCGATCTGGAGACAGCCGTGATATTGCCGCGCCAGCGTCTCGACCTCGACGGCGAGCCACATCGCCTTGTCCAGCGACTTCCCGATCGCGATCATGCCGTGATGGTCGAGCAGGCAGGCAAGGCGGCCTTCCAGGGCCCGAACGGCATGCTCGGACAGCTCCATCGTTCCGAAGGTGGCATAGGGCGCGCAGCGGATGCTGTCGCCGCCGGCGGCCGCGATCATGTAGTGCACGGGCGGGATCTCCAGGCCCATGATCGCCAGGATGGTGCAATAGGTCGGATGGGCGTGGACGACGGCGTTGACGTCTGGCCGGGCTTTCAGGATGTCGAGGTGGAAGCGCCACTCGCTGGACGGCTTCTGAGCGGGCGCGTGCGAGCCATCCATCGTCATGAACACGATCTGGTCCGGCGTCATGGCGTCGTAGGGCACGCTGGTCGGGGTCACCAGAAGCCCGTCCACATGCCGGACGCTGATATTGCCCGAGGTGCCCTGGTTGATGCCGAGCGCGTTCATGCGGCGGCAGGCGCCGATGATGGCCTGTCTCTTGTCGAGCTCGTCCGCTGTCATCGACATCTCGATTTCCTGACGATGGGCGCCTGTCAGACGGGGAGTACGTCAAGCAATATGGCAGCGCAAGAGAAAGCGGGCCGGATCGCGCGCGAGCCCGCCAGCCGCCGCGTGGCATCATGAAATAAACATGAAAATCAACGCATTAACAGATTGTCGCAGCTCTACGGCAAGCTCGCCCGGACCGCTGCGATCCCATTGATCACGAACTGCACCGAATAGGCCGCGAGCAGCATCCCGAGCACGCGCGAGAGGACGGCGTTGCCGGTGCGTCCAAGGCTCCGCGCGATCATGTTCGCGAAGATAAAACAGAGCGTGCAGAGCAGGCACACCGAGAGCACGACCGCGATGATGATCGCGAGCCTCGGACCGTAGCCGGCATCGCCCGTCAGGAGCAGCGTGGTCGCGATCGCGCCGGGACCGGCCATCATCGGGATCGCCAGCGGGAATACCGCGACGTCGGAGGCATGTTCGGAGCTTGCCTTGTCGGCCTCGCGAGCCTCGCGATGCGGACGGTCGCCGAAGATCATCTGGTAGGACACGCCGAACAGCAGCAGTCCGCCGGCGATCTGGAAGGCGGGGATGCCGATCCCGAGCTGGCGCAGCAGCTAGTTTCCGATCAGGGCGATCACCACCAGGATCGACGCCGCAATCAGCGGCGCGCGTAGCGCGATGGTGCGCTTGGTCTTGTCGGGCATACCTCCGGTCGCGGCAAGGAAGGCCGGCGCAAGGCCCACGGGATCGACCACGAGCAGCAGCGTCACGAACGCAGATAAGGTGAAGTCGATCATGTCTCGGTGGGCTCCCTGGACGCAGGAACGATGGCTGGCGGAGTGACTTAGCCCGACAGAACCGCTTTGAAAATCACCGGAGATGCACAATGAGCGACAGTGGAATTGGAATGTTGCTGGGCCAGCTTTCGGGCAACCTGCTCTGGCTCTGGTTCATCGGAGCCTTCGTGCTCGGTGCGGTCCTCGTCTACGGCGTGGCGAAGGCGGGGCGCCTGCGGCGCCGCGAGCGCGCGCAGCTCGACCGCAACACCGAGGCGCGGCAGCGGCAGGAAGATCCCTACAAGCGTCCGACCTGAGCGCAGGTTGCCGTTTGGAACTTTCGTTCTCCGAAAGCTTTTGATCGCCTGAGGATTGCGGAAGGCGATGCCTTCGCGTGTCACCTCAAGAGGAGGATGTATGGCCAAGAAAGCAAAGAAGCGCACAACCAAGAAATCGTCGACGGGCCGCGCCCGTCAGGCGCCGAAGATGTTGAGCGACCTATTCCTGGAAACGCTCAAGGACATCTATTTCGCCGAGAACAAGATCATCAAGACCTTGCCCAAGATGGCCAAGGCTGCCAACTCGAAGGAGCTCGCGGCGGCTTTCAACAAGCATCTGCGCGAGACCCAGGGCCAGGTCAAACGTCTGGACCAGATCTTCAAAATGCTAGGCAAGCCGGCCCGCGGCAAGCCTTGCGAAGCGATCAACGGCATCACCGACGAAGGCGCCGAGATCATGAAGGAGTTCAAGAACGCGCCTGCGCTCGACGCCGGCCTGCTCGCAGCGGCGCAGGCGGTTGAGCACTACGAGATCTCCCGCTACGGCACCTTGCGCACTTGGGCCGAGGAACTCGGCATGCAAGACGCCGCAAGGCTGCTGCAGGCGACTCTGGACGAAGAAGAGGCTACCGATCACGCGCTGACCGAGCTCGCCACCTCCGTGATCAACCTGGAGGCGGAAGAGGAATACCGCCAGGCGGCCTGAGCCGCACATCGCGTGACAACGGAGCGCCGCGGTCCGGAAGGCCGCGGCGCTTGTCTTTTTCGGATCGCACGATCCGCATGGCACCTCCGCGCCGCCGGGCTGGAATTCTTGGGAACCGGCCCCATATTCAGCGTTCCCCACCGCCGAGCCTGCATCATGCAACCCAAAAATCCCCTCGACTGGATGCTGTCCGAAGCCCTGGACTCGCTGACCCGCGCCGAACGGCTGCGCCAGCAGTTCGGCCGCCAGGAAGCCTGCTGGGAGCCTCCGATCGACGTGCTCGAAACCGAGCATGAGCTCCTGATCCTGGTCGCGCTTCCCGGCGTCAATCCCGACAATGTCGAGACTGTCATCCATGACGGCGTGCTCGTCATCTCCGGCCAGCGCACCCTTCCGCCGGAGCTTCGCAACGCCCGCATCCACCGGCTTGAGCTGCCGCAGGGGCGTTTTGAGCGCCGCATTGCACTGCCCGTTGGTCGCTACGCCATCAGCCGCTTCGTGATGGACGGCTGCGTCGCGCTGCGCCTCGCCAAATCCTGAGGTCGATCATGGCCACCGAACCAATGAATACCGCACCGACCAATCCCCAGAGCAATTCCGACGTGAAGATTCCCGAAGACGCGCTGATCATCATTCCCGTGCGCGAGATGGTGCTGTTCCCCGGCGCCATCGCGCCGATCGCGATCGCGCGGCCGAAGTCGGTCGCCGCCGCGCAACAGGCGCTGCGCGAGCAGCGGCCGGTCGGCATCGTCCTGCAACGCAGCCCCGAGACCGAGGAGCCCGGACCGGACGACCTCTATCGGGTCGCGACCATCGCTAACATCGTGCGCTACATCACCGCGCCCGACGGCACCCATCACATCGTCTGCCAGGGCGTGCAGCGCGCGCGCATTCTCGACTTTCTGCCCGGGACGCCGTTCCCGGCCGCGCGCATCCAGCAGATTCCGGAGCCGACCACGAGCACGCCCGAGATCGAGGCCCGCGGGCTGAACCTGCAGCGCCAAGCCATCGAGGCGATCGAGCTGCTGCCGCAGGCGCCGCCCGAGCTGATCGCGATGTTCCAGGGCACCACCGCGCCCGGCGCGCTCGCGGACCTGGCGACCTCGTTCATGGACATCAAGCCGCAGGACAAGCAGGAGGTGCTGGAGACCATCGACCTCGCGCTGCGTGTCGAGAAGGTGTCGAAGCATCTGGCCGAACGGCTGGAGGTGCTGCGCATCAGCAACGAGATCGGCCAGCAGACCCGCGCCAGCTTCGACGAGCGGCAGCGCGAAGCGATCCTGCGCGAGCAGATGGCGACCATCCAGCGCCAGCTCGGCGAAGGCGACGGCAAGGCGGCCGAGGTCGCAGAGCTGACCGCTGCCATCGCCAAGGCCAACATGCCGCCCGAGGCCGACGCGCATGCGAAGAAGGAGCTGCGCCGCTACGAGCGCATGCCGGAGGCCGCTGGGGAAGCTGGCATGGTCCGCACTTACCTGGACTGGCTGATCGAGCTGCCGTGGGCGCTGCCCGCGGAGAAGCCGATCGACATCAAGGAAGCGCGCCGCATCCTCGATGCCGATCACTTTGGCCTGGAGAAGATCAAGAGCCGGATCATCGAATATCTGGCGGTGCGCAAGCTGGCGCCGCAGGGCAAGGCGCCGATCCTGTGCTTCGTCGGACCGCCCGGCGTCGGCAAGACCTCGCTCGGCCAATCCATCGCACGCGCGATGGATCGTCCCTTCGTGCGTGTCAGCCTCGGCGGCGTGCATGACGAGGCCGAGATCCGCGGCCATCGGCGCACCTATATTGGCGCGCTGCCCGGCAACATCATCCAGGGCATCAAGAAGGCCGGCACCCGGAACTGCGTCATGATGCTGGACGAGATCGACAAGATGGGCCGCGGCGTGCAGGGCGATCCTTCCGCAGCGATGCTGGAGGTGCTCGACCCCGAGCAGAACGGGACGTTCCGGGACAATTACCTGGGCGTGCCCTTCGACCTGTCGCGCGTGGTGTTCATCGCGACCGCCAACATGCTGGACCAGATCCCGGGTCCGTTGCTGGATCGCATGGAGCTGATCAGCCTCACCGGCTACACCCAGGAAGAGAAGCTGGAGATCGCGAAGCGCTATCTGGTGCGGCGGCAGCTCGAGGCCAATGGCTTGACGCCGGAGCAAGCGGAGATCGAGCCGGAGGCGCTGCAGCTGGTGGTCAAGGGCTACACCCGCGAAGCCGGCGTGCGTAACCTCGAGCGCGAGATCGGCAAGCTGTTCCGCCATGCTGCCGTGCAGGTCGCCGAAGGCACGGCTGCCAAGGTCGTCGTGGCGCCGAAGGATATCGGCACCGTGCTCGGCCAGCCGCGCTTCGAAGGCGAGATCGCGCAGCGCACCAGCATCCCAGGCGTGGCCACCGGCCTTGCCTGGACGCCGGTCGGTGGCGACATCCTGTTCATCGAGGCCTCGCGGGTATCCGGTCGCGGCGGGATGATCCTGACCGGCCAGCTCGGCGAGGTCATGCGCGAGAGCGTGCAGGCTGCGATGACGCTGGTGAAGAGCAAGGCCACGCAGCTCGGCATCGATCCGCAGCTGTTCGAAAAGAGCGACATCCACGTTCACGTGCCCGCAGGCGCGACCCCGAAGGACGGGCCGAGCGCGGGCGTTGCGATGTTCACGGCGCTGACGTCCCTGCTCACCAACCGCACGGTGCGCAGCGACACCGCCATGACCGGCGAGATCTCGCTGCGCGGCCTGGTGCTGCCGGTCGGTGGCATCAAGGAGAAGGTGGTGGCGGCCGCGGCCGCGGGCCTGAAGCGGGTGATGCTGCCGGCGCGCAACAAGCGGGACTACGACGACATCCCAAAGAGCGCGCGGGACAACCTCGAATTCATCTGGCTGGAGCGCGTCGACGAAGCCATCGCCGCGGCGCTTGAGCCGGCCGAGGCCAAGATCGAGGCCAAGGTCGAAGCGGCGGAGTGAATGCGATGAAAAAACTGCTGGAAAGAGCGAAGCGATCGCGGACAACGCAACGGCTGCGCCAGTTGCTTGATCGCGCCATCGACGGGGTTCGCGATGCGCTGGCGGCATCAGGACCGCGGCTTCAGCCGATCCCGGTCCGCGCGAAGCGCCGCAAGGGTTGAGCCCTCCGTCTCAAGCCCTCGCGACAGCCCCAAACAAAAGGCCCCCTCGCTCGAGGGGGCCTTTGCGTTGTTAGCCGACGGCGTCCTTGGCGGCCTTGACCGGGCGGGCGCGAACGATCTTCCGGGCCGGCTTGGCCTTGAACATCATCTCTTCGCCCGTGAACGGGTTGGTGCCCTTGCGCGCCTTGGTCGCGGGCTTCTTGATGACCACGAACTTGGCGAAGCCCGGCACCAGGAACAGGCCGTTCTTCTTGAGCTCCTTGTGACCGACGTCGGTCAGCGTCTCCATGACGCTCTTGACGTCACGCTTGGAAAGCTCGGTGGTGGTCGCGATCTTTTCGATCAGCTGCGATTTCGACATTTGGGTGGCCATCGTGTCTCCTCTGATTCGTTGACGGCTGCATATTAGACCAACCGGTGAAGGCCTATAGCCTTCTGCACAGTTTTGTCGGGGTTTTACGGGCTTTTTTGGCCCTCTGTGGCAAAAACCCTGCTTTTTAGCCACTTCCGGAGCGGGAGAAGCCTCAGGCAGCGGATTTTACCTTGTTTCAAAGGCCCGCACGCAGCCTTGCTAAAGCTGATTCGATGCTTTCGACAAGCGACGACCGGCCTCTTTGTGAAAGGCCGGTCGCGATTCACCCTGGAAAATAAGGCTAGACCGTCGTGATGCGGCGATCGCGGGTACTTTCTTTCCCTTATTTCTAAGGAGCCCGACGAGCTTCGCTCGCGCTAGATACGTTCGATGATGACGGCCGGGGCCATGCCACCGGCCGCGCACATGGTGACGAGACCGCGCTTCAAGTCGCGCCGTTCGAGCTCGTCGAGCACGGTGCCGATCAGGATCGAGCCGGTGGCGCCGATGGGATGGCCGAGTGCGATCGAGCCGCCATTGACGTTGACCCTGGCGCGGTCGAGCTTGAGGTCGCGGATGTATTTTTCCGCAACCACGGCAAAGGCCTCGTTGATCTCGAACAGGTCGATGTCGTCCACGGTCAGCCCCGCCTTCGCCAGCACCTTGCGCGTCGCCGGCACCGGCGCGTTCAGCATCAAGGTCGGCGAGTCCCCCATGTTGGCCATCGCGACCACGCGCGCGCGCGGCTTCAGGCCATGCGCCTTGGCATAAGCTGGCGACGCCAGCAGGATCGCAGCCGCGCCGTCGACCACGCCGGACGAGTTGCCGGCGTGGTGCATGAAGTCGATCTCGAGCTCGGGGTACTTCTGCAGGATCAGGCCGCGATAGGTCGTGCCCTTGTCGTCGAGCGCATAGTCGGCGACCGCGGGGAATGCGGGCTTCAACGCGCTCAACCCTTCCATCGTGGTCTGCGGCCGCGGATATTCTTCATGGTCGAGCGCGAGGCTGCCGTCCTCGCGATGCACCGGCACGAGACTCTTCTTGAAGTGGCCGTTCGCGATCGCAAAGGCTGCGCGCTTCTGGCTTTCGAGGCCGAGCGCGTCCACGTCCCTTCGCGTGATGCCTTCCATGGTCGCGATCGCGTCGGCGCAGACGCCCTGATGCGACTGCGGATGCCGCGCACGCAGGCGCAGATTGCCGTTGTCCATCATCATCGGGCCGCCGCCGCGACGTCCTTCCATCGACATCATCTCGCAGCCGCCGGCGACGACGAGATCTTCCGCGCCCGCCATGATCGAGCTTGCGGCCATGTTGACGCTGGTGATGCCGGAGCCGCAGAAGCGGTCGAGCGTCACGGCACTCGCGCGCACGTCGTAGCCGGCGTCCAGCGCCGACATGCGGCCGAGATCGCCGCCTTGCGTTGCGACCTGCGCGCTGCAGCCCCAGATGATGTCGTCGACATCGGCGGTGTCGATGCCGGTGCGCGTCGCGAGCGCGCGCAGCACGGTTGCTCCCAGCTGCTGTGGATGAATGCCCGAGAGTGCGCCCTTGCCGGCCTTGCCGACGCCCCGTGGGGTCCGGCAGGCATCGATGATGAGTGCGTCGGTCATTGGCGTTATCCTCTTTTTGAATTCTTGGAGGCGTTTTGAATCAAGGTGCGAAGGGAGTCAATGCGCGTCGGCGGAACCGCCTCACCCCACCCTCTCAGCGCAAGCCAAGCTCGTCGCGCCTCCGCAAGAACGGGGGGAGGGAGAGCAATCACGCCCCCGCCGCGTTCTTCGCGATCACGTTGCGATAGAAGCTGGCACTGAGTTTTGGCGTACGCACCTGCGTGTCGAAATTGACGTGGTAGAGCCCAAAGCGCTTGTTGAGCCCGAACACCCATTCAAAATTGTCCATCAGGCTCCAGAGGAAGTAGCCGCGCACCGGCACGCCTTCGGCGGTGGCGCGCTGGAGCTGAGCGAGGTAGTTGCGCAGATACATGATGCGGTCGGTGTCGTAGATCTTGCCATCGGGCGTCACGACGTCGTCGCCGGAGGTGCCGTTCTCGCTGATATAGATCGCGTCCGTCTTCCATATCTTCGCCGCCAGCTTCGGCACCCAGTAGATCGTCTCGGGTCCGACGCGCAGCCAGTCCGAACTCATGTGCGGGAACGATTTCGGGATCGGCAGCGGCATGAAGCCCGCGCCCTGGTCGGACGCCACCACATAGTTCTGCGGCGCGTAGATGTTGAGGCCGAGGAAATCGACGGGCGAAGAGATGATCTTCAGCTCCGCATCGGTGTATTTCGGCGCGTCGCGCCCGGCGAACTTCAGGAAGGCGTCGGTGTACTGGCCCGTCATGATGACGTTGAGATAGCCGGCGTTCATCTCGCGCAGCGCGATCTCGGCGGCACGGACGTTCTCCGGCGTGTCGATCGCGGGGGCGCATGCATCGATGTTCTCGGCCGGCCCTACCCTGGTGCCGCGGCGGCCATGGGCGCGCACCGCCTGCACCGCGAGCCCGTGCGCGAGCGCGCTGTTGTGCCTGATCTGGTTGACCTCGGCTTGCGGCAGCGTCACCCCGGGCGCGTCGATGCCGATACCGTAGCCGAAATGGACGAAGCGACCGCTCTCGTTCAGTGTGAACACGTTCTTGACGCGATCAGTCAGATGCTCGGCGACATAGGCCGCGTAATCACCGAAAATCTTGCAGGTCTCCGTCGAGCGCCAGCCGCCAAACCGGTCCTGGAGCGATTGCGGCAGGTCCCAATGATAGAGCGTCAGCCACGGCTCGATGCCGTTCTTGAGGAGTTCGTCGACCAGGCGGTTGTAGAAGTCGAGCCCCTTCGGGTTGGGTTTGCCATCGCCGTCCGGAAACAGCCGCGGCCAGGCCACCGAGAAGCGATAGGCCTTGCAGCCGAGCTCCCTGATGAGCGCGATGTCTTCCTTGTAGCGGTGATAGTGCTCGTTGGCGCGGTCGCCGGTGCTGCCGTCCTCGATCTTGCCGGGGATGCGGACGAACTTGTCCCAGATCGAGGCCCCTCGCCCGTCCTCGTTGACCGCGCCCTCGACCTGATAGGACGAGGTCGCCGTGCCCCAGACAAAGCCCGCCGGAAAGCCGTCCACGCTCCGCGGCGGCGATGCGGGCTTGGCGTCCGCGACTTCAAGAGGATTGGCGATTCCGGCTGCGGACAATCCCGCCAGCGTGGCGAACTGGCGGCGCGAGACCTTGTCCGACATTGATAGTGCTCCGGGTGATGCTCTTTCGGCGGCACCATGGCGAATCGCGGGTCGTTTGAGAAGCGGGCGAGCCGAGGGCCGAGGATGCAGGATTGCGGAATGCGACAAAGTTGTCCGAAAGGGACTAGGGCGATTGTCGGCAGAGCTACCCCAAAGCTGAAATACCAGCTCAATCCGGCGAGGAAGTTGTCAGTTCCCCTCGATAAGAGGGCCCGTAGGCTCACAGAATGCCCTAAACCGCTCGGAAATTACGACCAAAGTTCGAAAATATGGCGTATGGTGCAACCATCGCCGCTCCGCTCTGGGCGATTGTCTGTCTGCACCGGTCAAGCAAGAGAACGACTGACTTAGGACGCGGTTTGACCGCATGAAACTGTGGTCACCTCTTCCGCTTGACCAAGCGCCTGTCCCGCCAGGGATACACCGACTGACCCCGCGTCAGAGCCACTGTGAATTCGAGGTAGATATATGTCGTATGCGTACAAGCTGAATGAAGACGTTCGCCACCAGCCCCAAGGCCCACAAGGACGTGCCGCAACTGACCCGCCGATGATTTACACCATCGTCCAGCATATGCCCATCGAGTCCGATGGACGTCTCCGATACCGCATCAAGTGCAAGTCGGAGAAAATCGAGCGAGTCGTCACGGAAGATCAGCTTTCGTATTCGCAGTGAACTGCTTGACGACGGCGGCTTCCGCGATCAGCGTGAGCGCTTCGGCAATTTTGGCATCTTGTCGGGATTGAACGGCGGTATCTGCCGGGCTCGTTCGGGTGCGGGGGTCTGCTGTTCCGTCAGAATCAGCGTCCCCTGGAGGACCATTCCCGGCACCTGCGCTGCCGTCGCCGTGTAAGTCGCGACCTTGCCCGGGCAGTTTCCCTCGATATCCAGCGTGAGCTCATCGTCGACGCCGAACACCGTTGCGCGTCCGTCGGTATGGCGCCTCGTCGACACGGTGGCGGTGAAGCGATCGCCATCGACCTTGCAAGAGCCGTGATAGGTCATCAGGCTATCGCAGCCCCAAATCTGTCCGTCTGCGACATGGACGATCCCGGTCCCCTGATCGAGCGGCGTCTTGTACCAGGCGGCGTAGGTGCCGTCCTTCAACATGGGAGCAGTCTCCCGGTATTCCCTCGCGCATCATCGACACGATCAGCGCTAACAAAGCGTTAATCGCGCGGCCTGTGCCAATCCGGGCTATCCCTGCGCAGTTCGGCCTCCAGGTCTTCAATGATGCTGTGAAGCAGGCAGGCGGCAAGTGGATCGGTCACTTCGCGCTCCAAATGCCGGTAACGCGCGATTTGGAATTCCTGCTCTCTCAACTGGTGCTCTGTCATCGGACGGGCCCTCCGACGAAACGACGCAGAGACAGCCGAACAGTTTCGTTACAATTTTAGGATCATTCGCTATGGTTTCTGATCGGTAAAACAACGCAGGCCAGGCTTTGCCGACGCGCGGACCATGGGGCGTCAAAAGGTCGATACGCTGACACGTACCGCTGTCACGGCACCTCGCCGTTGTTGCGACTTCCGCCGATGCTGTGCGGCTTGTTGAGGAAGAACTCCCGGTTGCCGAGAGCCGCCTCCGCGTACTGGTCGATCGCGACCTGGATGGCCTCGATGTGCATGCGGCACCAGCCCTCGAGGCAGGACAGGCGCCGCGCATGATGGAGAGCCTTCAGAAATTCCGGGGGCTCCGGCATGTCGGAGAAGTAGGTCGGCCTCTCCCCCTTCATGCCCGTGCCATCTCTCGCGGCGGAACAAGGCGGCGCTTCTCAACGCCGACGCGCGATGGCATCGGTCGCCGGCGGGGAACGAAGAGGCTGGCGACAACGATCGGGTCGGTGTCTCCGAGCGCGGCCCGCTCCTGGACGAGGCCGCTCATCACCGTGCGCATTTTCATGACTTCGCCCGCAACGAAGCCGCAGTCCTCGTCCCTGTTGATCTGCTCATGCATGATGGCCTCGGCCTCACGCATGCTGACGCGTAACGCCCTGATGATCCTGCGGATTTCGTTGATGCGGTTGTCCATTGCTCGCTCCCTTGGCTGGACGAGCAGCATAAGAACAAAACATGAACAATGAGTCAATCGGCCTTAGGTAGAACACACCCGTGGCGGCACGCCGCGCCGGCGCAAACCGGCCTCCTCGTCATCCCACATGGGCCGGGGCTTGCGAGCCAGATCAGAACGTCACCCGCATCCCCGCATAGAATGCACGCGGCCTTGCCGGGCTGAGCGAGCGCGGGTCGTTGAAGTCGGCGGCGCCGTTGGTGAAGTTTGGCAAGGCTCCTGTGTCGAAGAACTGTCCATAGGTCGCGTAGCGCTTGTCGAAGATGTTGTCGATCTTGCCGTAGAGCTGGAAGTTCTTGGTCACCTGGTAGGACGTGTGCAGGTTGAACACGGTGTACGACGGCAGCTTCGCATATTGGTTGGACTCGTCGCCGACCAGATATTGGCTGGAGACGAACAGCGCGTTGCCGCCGACCTTCCAGACGTCGGTGACGGCATAGTCGACACCGACCTTGACGCGATGGCGCGGGATCGCGGGGAGCTGGTTGCCGGGCAGCACCTGAATCGTCTCGGTGGCAATATCCCTGAACGGGCTTTCGGAACCGAGCGCGAAAGCGTCGAGATAGCGTGCGTCGACGAACGCGTAGCTCGCCTGAAACTGAAGCGTGGGCGACTTGATGTTGACCTCGGCTTCGAGCCCCTGACGCCTGGTCCGGCCCACGTTGGAGAAATAGCCGAAGCCGGTGCGGCCGACTGCGGGAACGGCGACGATGTCGTCGTAATTGGTCGCGCGGAATCCGCCGAGCTTCCATCCGAGCGTGCCGATGTTGAGCTCCCTGCTGCCGCGCAGGCCCGCTTCCACGGTCTTGGACACGACCTGTTTCAGCGGTGGATCGGAGACGAGAAACGCGGCAATGAGACAGGGACGGGCGGGATCGGAGCAGCCGAGCTCGAGCGGCGTCGGAACGCGGTTGGCCTCGGAATAGCCGGCATAGGCCGTCAGCTCCGGTGTAATTTTGTATGTGCCGCCGATCACCGGATTGAAGCGGGTGAAGGTGTGATCGCCGTTAAGATCGGTCCCGAGCTGATCCGCCAGCGTGATGCGCGCCACGTTGAAACGGCCGCCGCCGGTGACGGCGAAGGCGTCCGTGATATTGAACGTGTCCATTGCGTAGAGGCCGTTATACTGGTTGACGGTCCGCAGCGAGACAGGGCCGGCAACGGTTTCAGGTACGCCGGTCGGCCCCAGGAAGAGACTGCTGCCGCTGACGACGTAGTTTTCTCCGATCGTGCCGATTTCGGCGGTGGCGTTGTAGCGCGTGACGCTGGCATCATAGGTCGTGCCCATCACGAAGCGGTTGTCGTGGCCGAACAGTTGATCGGTGTTGGTGGCCTGCCCCGACACGCCGAAGGTGGTCGAACGTATCGAACTGCGGTCGATCTCGCCGAGGATGGTCCCGGACGCGAAAGGATTGGCAAGCGGCAGGCCGTTCACGCCGTTTGCCGGTGTGGCGCCGTCGCCGAAGCAAAGAAGGCCGGTGAGCCCCGGATCGGTGCATTCCTGCGCGTCGGTCGGATTGCCGTCGACGAGCTTCTGCTCGTAGCGGCGCACATGGGCGGTGCCTTCGAGCGTCCAGGTCGGCGTCGCATCGACCTTGCCGGTCAGGTTGAGATAGCCGACGCGATTGGAGGTGGTCTGCGGTGTCGTGTAGGTCGCACCCCAATATTTGTCGAGCAGCTCGGCGGGAACGGTGGCGCTGGCGCCGAAATCGTTCTTGGCGACGCCCATGTTGGCGTGGAATTCGCTGTCGCCGGCCTTGTAGCCGACATCGCCGTAGAAGCGCCGCACGTCCGATTGGGAGAAATTGCGGAAGCCGCTGTCGTGCAGGCCTTCGAGCGCGGCATAGACGCCGTAGTTCTTGTCGACCGTCTTCCCCCATTGCGCCGAGCCCTGGATGCGGCCGAACGAGCCGCCCATGAGATCAAGCTCCGCACCCTGATAGGTGAAACCATCCTTCATTTGCAAATTGATCGCGCCACCCAGCGCGTTGAGGCCGAAGGCTGGGTTGTTGGTCACGAGCGTGACCGACCGGATCGCCGCGGTCGGGATCAGGTCCCAATTGACGGCGTCGGAGAAGGCTTCGTTGATGCGGACGCCGTTCTGATACACGGCGAGGCCTTGCGGCGTGCCCGTCACGGGCGAGGCAACGAAGCCGCGGAATTCGACATCCGGCTGAAACGGATTGCCGGTGACCTCGCTGATGTTGACGCCGGCGATGTTGTCGCGAAGCGCATCGGTGATGCTCATCGAGCCGGTGCGCTTGATCTGGCTGGCATCGACGGCGTTGATCGCCGACGGGACCTTGTCGACGTCGAGACCTCTGCCGGTACCCGGCGCGGTCGGATAGACGTAGAGGCGCGTCCTGGAGCTGGCGGATGACGGTGCCCCGACGTGCGCGACCGGACGCGACGACGCGGTGCGCCGCGCCGTCGACGGCGGTGGCGCCGTCACCTCGACCGGCGGCAGGTTCTGGACGTTGGTTTCCTCGTCCTGCGCGGCCCCCGCGGGGATCGCGAAGATCAACCCTGACACCAGCCCGGTCGAAACCGAGGCCATCACCAAACGACGCTTGAACCCAAGAGGCTTGAACCCAAAACGCTTGAACCGAACACGATCGCCCATCCCAGCCTTCCCATCCGTGACCGCCGGCTGTTTTGATTTTCGCCGGTTGGTCGAGACGAAGTGTAATCGGCAGAGATGCGTGCGCCACCCACAAAAGATCGGGCGTATTCGCACCAACTTTCCCGACAAAATCGGGAATTTTTCCCGACCCGATCAGGCCGCCGCCGTCGGAACCAGTGCTTCGACGGTCAGACCGCCATCACCGGAAACGACGTTGAGCGTGCCGCCCAGCGCCAGGATCCGCTCGCGCATGCCGACGAGCCCGAAGCCGAGCTTCTGGCCTGGCTCCATGCCGCGGCCGTTGTCGCTGACCCGTACCCGGGCACAGCCGCGGCCATCGCTTGCCGCCTGCGCCACCGGCTCGATGACGACATTGACCGAGGTCGCGCCGGCGTGGCGGAACACGTTGGTGAGCGCCTCCTGCACGATGCGGTAGATGGTGAGGTCGGCGGTCTCCCCGGTGACGCCAAGCGCCGGCGAGATCGCGGTCTCGATGGTGACATCGGGATGCGACTCCCGCCACAGCCGCGACAGCGATTCCAGCGCTTGGCGCAGGCCGAGCTCGGCAAGGCCGACGGGCCGGAGGCGTTCCAGCACCCGGCGATTGAACTGCTGAAGCGCGTTGATCTGCTCCAGCATGGCGCTGCCGTGTTTTCGTACGGCCTCCGCACTGGGGGCGCGTCCGTCCGCCTGCTTCGCCAGCGCGCTGGCATGCGCACGCAGCGAGAACAGGTATGGCCCGAACTCGTCATGGAGCTCGCGCGCGATCTCCTTGCGCTCGACGTCCTGGAGCGACACCGTTCGCTCGGCGAGGCGCCGCTTGTCCTCGATCGCCTCGCTGAGCGTTGCCGCAAGATGGTTGAGCTTGGTGCAGATCGCGGCGAGCTCCGGTGCGCCGCCCGGCGCGACGCGCGCCTGATAGCGCCCGTCTTCGAGCTCGGCCATCACATCCGCAAGGGACTGGAGCGGCGCCAGTGCCCGGCCGATCACATTCATCATCACCAGAAACAGCGCCAGCGCGATCACCGAGCCGACCTCGAGCTGGGTCACGATGGCGTCCCAGATCTCGGCGATCTCGTCATCGGGATGGGAGGTGATCAGCAGCGAACCCGGCTTGCCATGGATCGAGACGGGTACGCTCACCGCGGTCTGCTCGGGATGGACCAGGCTGACGAACCAGGCCGGCGGCGCGCGGGTGTCGTCGTCGGCGTCGGTCCGGGGCTGCGTCAGCGGACTGCCCGCTTCGTCCCGAAGCGCAATGCTGACATGGCGCAGGCGGCTGAGGTCGCGTGCGATCTGGTTCAGCCTGGCGTCCGGATCGGGCGCCTCGTTGAGATCCGCCACGATCATTTCGATGAATTCGCGCGCGAGCCGGATCACGCTCTGGTCCTCGGCCTGCACGCGCGGCCCGGCTTCCGCGACCTGGCGGCCGATATTGACGGCGAGCCCCAGCGCCAGCAGCAGCGCCAGCAGCAGGTTGATGCGCCCACGCAAGGATAGATTTTGCCACATTGGTATCGCCCGTGCCCCCGCGAAGGATTGGCCTGCGCCTGTCCGATAACGTTGACAGAGGCGAAGCGCCCGATATCTAATCGAAAGCGTACAGCAATCCCGGCCGGGCGCGAAACAGGCCAAGACGCTGTCGCGAGGAACGCCTATGCGCATTTTGATCGTCGACGATCATCCCATCGTCGCCTCCGGCTGCCGTGCCGTGCTGGCCGACGAGGGCGAGATCGAGATTTTGGAGGCCGCCGACGCCGAAGACGGCGAGTGCGTCTTCATCGTCGAGCGCCCTGACCTCTCGATCATCGACATCAACCTGCCGACCGTGTCCGGCTTCGAGCTGGCGCGCCGCATTCTGGAGCGCGCGCCCGAGGCCCGAATCATCATGTTCAGCATGAACGACGACCCTGCGTTTGCCGCGCGTGCGATCGAGTGCGGCGCCAAGGGCTACGTCTCAAAGACCGGCGACCCCGACGATCTCGTCGAGGCGATCCGCACCGTCGGCAGCGGCGGTACCTATTTGCCGAGCGCGATCGCGCGCAGCATCGCCTTTGCAGGACCCGCGCTGGCGCAAAGCCCGCTGTCGAAGCTGAACGCGCGCGAGATGGAGATCTTGCGGCTGCTCAGCGCGGGAAAGAGCCTTTCCGAGATCGCCTGGCTGGTGCAGTCGTCCTACAAGACTGTCGCCAACACCTCGTCCATCATGCGCCAGAAGCTCGGGGTGAAAACCTCTGTCGAGCTGGTGCGGCTCGCGATCGACAGCGGCGTGGCCTGAAGCCCGCCACGAATTCGGTCACATAAGCGTTGCAATCCTGATGTGGCTTGATGCCACGGAGCATAACGGCATGACGATCCAGACTGTCTCGACCAATACATCCTATGGCGGCGTGCAGGGCGTGTATCGCCATGCCAGCCAGGCGACCGGAACCGACATGACGTTCTCGGTCTATGTTCCCCCGCACGCGCAGGGCGCCAAGCTGCCCGTGGTCTGGTATCTCTCCGGCCTCACCTGCACGCACGCCAACGTGACCGAGAAGGGTGAATTCCGCAAAGCCTGCGCCGAGCTCGGCTTGATCTTCGTCGCGCCCGACACCAGCCCGCGCGGCCCCGACGTGCCGGGCGATGCGAACAATGCCTATGATTTCGGCCTCGGCGCCGGCTTCTATGTCGACGCGACGGAAGCGCCGTTTTCACGCAATTATCGGATGTGGAGCTACGTCACCGACGAACTGCCGAAACTCGTGGCGGAGAATTTTCCGGTCGACGCGAAGCGCCAATCGGTGATGGGCCATTCGATGGGCGGCCACGGCGCACTGACGGTCGCGCTGCGCAACCCGCACCGTTTTCGCGCGGCCAGCGCTTTTGCGCCGATCGTGGCACCGTCGCTCGTGCCTTGGGGTATCAAGGCGCTGACCGGCTACCTCGGGCCGAACAAGGACAATTGGCGCAGCCACGACACGGTGGCGCTGATCGAGGACGGCGCGAAATTTTCAGGCTTTCTGGTCGATGTCGGCGAGGCCGATAATTTCCTGAAGGAGCAGCTTCGTCCTGAACTGCTGCAAGCCGCCTGCACCACAGCCAACATTCCGCTGACGCTGCGGCGGCAGGCGGCCTACGACCACAGCTATTATTTCATCTCGACCTTCATGGGCGACCATCTGCACTGGCATGCGGAGAGATTGAAAGGGTGAAGGCTTCTTCTCTCTTGGAAGAACCTACTCCGGCTTGCCGTAGTTCGGCGCCAGCAACCGGTTGCGGATCAGATAGCTCATCGTGCGCGTCCAGGATTCATCCGTGTTGCCGCGCATGTCGGCGCTGGCGGCTGTGATCATATTGCCGGTCTTCACGTCGCGCAGGTAGATGTTCAGATTGATGATCAGGTTCGAAACCTTCTGCACCATGCCGGTGATTTCCAAATCGGCACCCAACTGCCCGGCAAGCTTGAGGTCGCAATTGCCGCAGGCCTGCAAATTGCTGTGACGCGCCGCATCCCGGATCGGCGCGATATCGAGCAGCTGGAACCTGCCTGACTCGACCAGTGCCCTGCGCAACTGCTCGCTGATAAGGTCGAGCCTCGCCTCCTCCCGCTTGGAGCCGTAGAACTCGCCGGGCAGGCTGGTGTCGATCAGTTCGAAATCGAACACCGCGAGTTTCGGCGGATCGGCGAGCGCGACCGAGCCCGTCAACAGCAAAGCCGCGAAACCTATCAGCGCTCGCATGATCGTGATTCCCGGCCTCACGCGCGCGAGGACGAAATGCGGGGTTGCATGGCCTGACAAATCGGTCATGCTTTAGCAGAGACAATTCTCCATCGGCGGTCAAGCCGGGGAGTTGTACGGAGGAAACATGATCCGATGGTTGGTCGGCCTGATCGGCCTGGGACTTGCTGCGACGAGCGCGCTCGCGGCCGATCCCGTCATGATCGGCGTCGGCTATCTCGGAATCGCCGGCACCAAATCGACGCTGTCGCTGGTCGAGCAGCCCGCGGAGAATGACGGCGTCGCCGGCGCACGCCTCGCCATCGAGGACAACAACACCACCGGCAAGTTCCTCAACCAGCGTTTTGCGCTGGAGGAGCGGCGCATCAAGGAGGGCGAGGATGCCGTGCAGGCCGCGACCGACCTCGCCTCACGCAACGGCTTCATCATCGCCGACCTGCCGGCCGACGCGCTGCTGAAAGTGGCCGACGCCCTGCGCGAGCGCGGCACGCTGCTGTTCAACGCCGGCGCGATCGACGAGCGGCTGCGCGAGGCCGATTGCCGTGCCAACGTCATCCACACCGCGCCGACGCGCGCAATGCTGGCCGATGCGCTCGGCCAATATCTGGTGTGGAAGCAGTGGAAGCGCTGGCTGCTCGTGGTCGGCTCGCATGACGAGGACAAACTGTTCGCCGATGCGCTCCGGCGCACCGCGACGCGGTTCGGCGCCAAGATCGTGCAGGAGCGCAGCTTCGAAGACAAAGGCGGCGCGCGCCGCACCGACTCGGGCGTGACGCTGATCCAGCGCCAGATGCCGGTGTTCACGCAACAGGCTCCGGCCTACGACGTGCTGCTCGCGGCCGACGAGAGCGAGGTATTCGGCGCTTACCTGCCCTATCGCACCTGGGATCCGCGGCCTGTCGCGGGCTCTGCCGGCCTCGTGCCGCGGAGCTGGGACGCCGCGCAGGACCAGTGGGGCGCGATCCAGATGCAGAACCGCTTCGTCAAGCTGAACGCGCGGCGGATGACCGCGCTCGACATGCAGGCCTGGACGGCCGTGCGCATGATCGGAGAGGCCACCTCGCGCACCAATTCCGGCGACATCAAGAAGGTCACCGATTTCATCAAGGGTCCGGAGTTCTCGGTCGCCGCCTTCAAGGGAACGAAGCTGACCCTGCGCGACTGGAACCTACAGCTGCGCCAGCCGATCCTGCTGGTCGACGGCCGCATGGTGGTGTCTGTGTCGCCGCAGGAAGGTTTCCTGCACCAGGTCTCCGAGCTCGACACGCTCGGCTATGACCGCCCGGAGAGCAAATGCAAGCTGAAATGAGGACATTAAAGTGAGCACTTGGACGTTGCGCTTGTGGCGTGTGGGACTGCTGTCCGGGCTGGCGCTGACGGCAGCGCCCGCGCATGCGTTCATCGCCTATGTCTCGAACGAGAAGAGCAACACGGTGTCGGTGATCGATACCGACAGCTGGACGGTGACCAAGACCATCAAGGTCGGCCAGCGCCCGCGCGGCATCGACTTCACGCGCGACGGCAAGTTCGTGATGGTCGCGGTCGGCGACGACGACACCATCCAGATGATCGACGTCAAGACGCAAACCGTGGTGGACAGCCTGCCCTCCGGGCCCGACCCTGAATTGTTCGCCCAGGATGCCGCCGGCAAGGTCCTCTATGTCGCCAACGAGAACGACAACACAGTGACGGTGATCGACCTCGAGAAGCGCGCCCGCCTTGGCGACATCCAGGTCGGCGTCGAGCCCGAGGGCATGACCATCAGCCCGGACGGCAAGACGCTGATCAACACGTCCGAGACCACCAACATGGCGCATTTCATCGACACGTCGTCGCGCCAGATCGTCGCCAACGTGCTGGTCGATGCGCGGCCGCGCTTTGCCGAATTCAAGCACGACGCGTCCGAATTATGGGTGTCCTCGGAGATCGGCGGCACCGTCTCGATCATCGACCCCGGAAAGCACGAGGTGACCGGCAAGATCAATTTCGAGATTCCGGGGTTGAGGAAGGAGGCCATCCAGCCCGTCGGCATCGGCATGACCCGGGACGACAAGACCGCCTTCATCGCGCTCGGGCCCGCCAACCGCATCGCCGTGGTCGATACCGCCACGCGCAAGGTGACGAAATATCTGCTGGTGGGACAACGGGTCTGGCACATGGCCTTCACGCCGGACGAAAAATACCTGCTCACCACCAATGGCGTCTCGAACGACGTCTCCGTCATCGACGTCGCCGCGCAAAAGGTGATCAAGACCATTCAGGTGGGCGAACTGCCCTGGGGTATCACGATCGCGCCATGACCAACCCTGCTCCCATCGCCGAACAACGCGAAACACCAAGGCCCGATCCGACGGCGGTACCCGCGCTCTCGATCGACGGCGTCAGCCACGCCTATGGACCGCGCCGCGCGCTGATGGACGTGTCCTTCAACGTGCAGCCCGCGAGCTTTACGGCCCTGCTCGGCCTCAACGGTGCGGGCAAGAGCACGCTATTCTCGCTGATCACACGGCTGTTCGGCATCCAATCCGGCCGCGTCGGCATTTTCGGCCATGACGTCGGCAAAAGCCCCGGCGAAGCGCTGCGGTTGCTCGGCGTTGTGTTCCAGCCGCGCACGCTCGATCTCGATCTGTCGCTGACGCAGAACCTGCTCTATCACGCCGCACTCCACGGCATCAGCCGCCGCGAGGCCCGCGCGCGAGCCGCCGAGCTGCTCGGCCGCATCGGGCTTACAGAGCGCGCCGGCAGCAAGGTGCGCGATCTCTCGGGCGGGCAGATGCGGCGGCTGGAGATCGCCCGCGCCCTGCTGCACCGGCCGCGCCTGCTCTTGCTGGACGAGCCGACCGTCGGTCTCGACGTCAAGGCGCGCGCGGACATCATCAGCCATGTGCGCCAGCTCGTGAGCGAGCAAGGCATCGGCGTGCTCTGGGCCACGCATCTGTTCGACGAGATCATGGCCGGTGACAATCTCGTGGTGCTGCACCAGGGCAAGGTGCTGGCGCAGGGGCCGATGAGCCGCGTCGTCGCGGAAGCCGGCGCGCAGGACGTCAACACCGCCTTCATGCGTCTGACCGGCGCGCAGACCCTGCCGGGAGGCGGCGCATGAGCAGCATCGCCACCCGCGATGCCCCACGCGGCTTCTCGTTCCAGGAATACATGACCTGCCTCACGGGCATCGTCTGGCGCGAAGGCCTGCGCTTCCTGCACCAGCGCGAGCGTTTCGTCTCTGCGCTGGTGCGGCCGCTGGTGTGGTTGTTCATCTTCGCCGCCGGTTTCCGCCAGGTGCTCGGCATCTCCATCATCCCGCCCTACGAAACCTACATCCTCTACGAGGTCTTCATCGCGCCGGGGCTGATGGCCATGATCCAGCTCTTCAACGGCATGCAATCCTCGCTCTCGATGGTCTACGACCGCGAGATGGGGAACATGCGCACGCTGCTGGTAAGCCCACTGCCGCGCGGCTACCTGTTGTTCTGCAAGCTGCTCGCGGGCACCGCGGTTTCGCTGCTCCAGGTCTATGCGTTCCTGCTGATCGCCTGGTTCTGGGACATCACCCCTCCTTTAGCCGGCTATCTCACCGTGCTGCCGGCACTGATCCTGTCCGGACTGATGCTGGGCTCGCTCGGCATGCTGATCTCTTCCGGCATCAAGCAGCTCGAGAACTTCGCCGGCGTGATGAACTTTGTCATTTTCCCGATGTTCTTCGCTTCATCGGCGCTCTACCCGCTCTGGCGGGTGCAGGAGGGCAGCCCATATCTCTACTACGTTTGCGAGGCCAATCCGTTCACCCATGCGGTCGAGCTGATACGTTTTGCATTCTACGGGCAAATCAACTGGATCTCGCTAGCGGTGGTCGCCACCTGCACAATCGTCTTCATGATCGGCGCGATCTATGCCTATGATCCCTCGCGCGGGCTGGCGCGACGGGGCCCTGCGGGAGGCGAAGGATGACGGTTCGGGTTCTGGCCATCGCCGCTCTGACGCTCGCAGCCGCGAGCACGGCGGCACGCGCGGCCGATCCGCGCTATCCGGATTGGCCCTGCACGCAGGCCAAAGTGCCGGAAATTTCGCTCGCGGCCGTTTGGGCCGGTCCTTCGCTCGACGACGTGCAGAACAAGTGGAAGGACGACGCCAAAGTCAGCGCGCTGGTCGCGAAACTGTCGGCACGCAAGACGCCGCTGGACGAAGCCGAGAAGTTGGTGAGGGAGTTTTTGGCGGGCTCCGCGGCCGACAAGACCGCGAATGCGAAACTGCTGTTCGCAGGCTTGTTCGACACGCTCAACGCTCAGCGCTCGCAGGTCATGAGCGGACTGGAACGCGTCAGCCGCAAGCAGCGCGAAGCCGCCGACAAGATCCGTGAGGAGAGTGTGCAGCTCCAGGCGCTCCAGGGCGCCACGCCGCGCGACGAGGCCAAGGTCGATGCGCTCAGCAACGAGCTGATCTGGAAGACCCGCATTTTCGAGGACCGCTATAAGGTGGTACGGTTCGTCTGCGAGGTTCCCACCACAATCGACCAGCGCCTGTTTGCGCTCGGACGCGTGATCCAACAGGAAATGGAATAGCGTCAGCCTCATTGACCGCTTGCGGCAGGTTCCCGCGCCCCCATAGCGATGATTAACCTGTCGCCGCGCTATATGCCGGAACCAAATCGATCTAGGATGTCTTGTCGATGGGTAATCCAAGGCATCGGGAGGCCTCGATGGGAACCACAAAATTCATCCTCGCAGGCGCTGCGGCCATCAGCATGCTCGCAAGCAGCGCATTCGCTGACGATTTGACCGGAATGGTCACCCGGATAGATCGGCTCAACAGCACGATTTCGATCCAGCAGACACAGAGGGGCACAGTCGGCGGCAGCGCAGGCGGCGCCGGCGCGCTCCAGGAGTACAAGGCCAAGGATGCCGCGATGCTTGACGCCGTCCACGCCGGCGACAAGGTGAGCTACTCTGCGACCGACAATAACGGCACGGGCACGCTGACGAAATTGCAGAAGCAGTAGGCTTTCCTCGCCTCTTCCACGTGCGACAGGGCGTCATGGCCGGGCTTGTGCCGGCCCTCCACGCATAGCCACGCGGCACCAAGAATGTGGATGCCCGGGACAAGGCCGGGCATGATGATCTCTTGCCTATTGCTCCGGCCGCGGCTCCGGCTGCGCCTCCTCGGTCGGAAGTTTGGCGCGCTCCCAGCCGTCGGTACCATCGGGATACCAGGCGATGTTGGAGTAGCCGTACGCGAGCGCTCGCTTGGCGGCGTTCCAGGACATCCAGCAATCGGCCAGGCAATAGATCACGAGCAGCGCGGTCTTGTCGCCGTGTGATGCACGCGCGAGGCCACGCTGGAAATAATCGTCCATGGCGGGCGGCAGCGTGCCGTAACCGGTATCCGGCAGCCAGATGCTGCCCGGAATGTTTTTGCGCGGCGCCTCGCGCCAGACGGTACCCGCTGGAAGGTTCTTCGGCTTCGGCGCGCGCGGCAGCACGTCGATGAAGGCGCCGCTCTTCGCGTGCCAGATCGCCTCGGCCTCTGACGTCGACAGCACGCGCGCGCCGCCCAGCGTCTCCGGCACAGGCGCGCGGTAATTGTCGGTGCGATAGCCCTCGGGCTCGAACGGCTCCTGCTGCTGCGCAACGCCCGGCGCCGCCAGCATGGCGGCGACCAGCGCAACGGCAAGGTGCCGCCTCATGGCGTCTGCCTCATGGCGTCTTTTTGGCCGTCTCCGCGCCGAGCGGCCGATCGTTCTCGTCCAGCAGCGGAACGCCGAAGTCGAGCAGGATCTTGTTGATCTCGCCCTGGTTCTCCTGGATCAGCTTGTTGAGCTGCCGCTTCCAGTTCTGGTCGGCGCCACGCACGCCCATGCCGATGCGATAGACCAGTTTTGGCCCGGTGGTTTCCTTGACCAGCGGGGTGACATGAAGCGAGCCCGCCTTCTTCGCGTAGAACCCCGCCATCGGTCCCCACAGCACGCCGGCGTCAATCTTGCCCGCCGTGAGATCATTGATCATTGCCTGCGCTGAATTGTCGTAACGCGTGTCGATCATCAGCGGATAGGGTTTTGCATCACCCATCAGTCCCGCGATGGCCATGTTGGTGGCAGGCGGCGTGCCGGCGACGATGCCGACATGCTTGCCCTTCAGCCTGGCATCCTCGAGCGTGTCGACCTCCTCCAGCCCGCTGCCTGCTTTCGCGACTAGGGCATAGCTCGTGCGGTAATAGGGATTGGTGCCTTGCACGAGGTCATCGCCTTGGGGGAAGCCCATGATGACGTCGCAGCGATGCGAGCCGAGCGTCATGCGCACGAAGCCGGTGGCTTGCGGAAAAAAGACATAGTCGAGCTTCTTCTGGAGCTTGTCCGCAAACAGCTCGGCAAGCTTGTTCTCGAACCCCTCGCCCTTCTCATTTGAGAACGGCAGATTGCGTGGGTCGGAACAGACGCGCAACACCTTGGGATCGACCAGCTCGAACGAGAGGTCACCCGTCTCGTTGGTCTGCGCGATGGCGACGTCACCGAACGCGCAAGACGCAACCAGGATACTCAGTGAAAACAACCAGCGACGATGTCGTCCGGCCTCCGTCATCGCGCTTCCTCCTGGGCTTGTTTGAATGCTAGCCATGCAACGCATGACGCGCCATGTTTTGCCAGATTGTGTGCTGGCTTTTCTTTATTGCAGTGCAATGCGCGCAACCCTTTGAACTGAGGCGGAAAAGTGTCTCGCATCGCTCTCGTGATCGCAGCCTTGTCCCTGCTGGTGACCGCGACGCTAGCATGCGCCGCAGCGGCCGAATTGCCTGTGAGCGAAGTCGCACCGGGAATATTCGTACACTCCGGGACCATCGCCCTGATGACCCGCGAGAACGAGGGTGACATCGCCAATGTCGGCTTCATCGTGGGCGAGGATGCGGTGGCCGTGATTGATACCGGCGGTAGCCTTCGCGAGGGCGAGGCGCTGCTGGCGGCGGTGCGGGCCCGAACCAGCAAGCCGATCCGCTACGTCATCAATACCCACGGCCATCCCGACCATGTTTTCGGGAATGCGGCCTTCGCAGTCGGGGACACCGTTTTCGTCGGTCACAGCAGGCTGCCGCGGGCGCTGGCTGCGCGCGGCCCGTACTATCTCGATAATTTTAGACGGATCATGGGCGACGAATTGATCTCTCCTGTGAAAATCGTGCCGCCCACAATGCTCGTCACGGACACAATGACGCTCGATCTCGGCGCACGCCGCCTGACCTTGCGGGCCTGGCCGGCCGGGCACAGCGACAATGACCTGACCGTGTTCGATGAGATGACGAAGACGCTGTTCACTGGCGACCTCGTCTTCCTCCGCCATATTCCGGTGATGGACGGCAGCATTCGCGGCTGGCTCGGCACCCTCGGGGAACTCCAGAGCATTCCGGCGCAGCGCGTCGTTCCCGGTCACGGGCCCGTGAGCGAATGGCCTGCGGCGCTGACCGATGAGCGGCGCTATTTGACGGCACTGTTGGCGGACGTCCGGGCGTCGAACAAGAAGGGCGAGCCGATCCGGACCGCCGCAGACAAGGCCGCCGCCTCCGAACGGCCGCACTGGGAGCTGTTCGACGACTACAATGCCCGCAACGCAACCGCAGCATTTTCGGAAATTGAATGGGAGTAGCGGACGCGCTACGATGTCCGTAACGTTGCTTCGTCCGCGAGACCATGACCATGACGGGATGCACGCGCCGCCTGCCTCTGATCGCCCTGCTCCTCGGCATTGCATTCGCCGTGCCGGCGCAGGCGGAAGACGCTTACGATCCCTGGCCGGGCCTGGTGCAGGACATCTTCAGCAACCGCCCGATGAATGACGGCGGCAATGTCATTGGCATCGAGATGCCGTATCGTGCCGAGGACGCGGCCATCGTGCCGGTCACTCTGCGCAGCAAGCTTTCGCCTGGCGATGCCCGCCGCATCCGTTCGATCACGCTGGTGATCGATCGTAATCCCGCGCCGATGGCGGCGAAGTTCGAACTCGGACCGGATGCCAACGTCACCGAAATCTCGACGCGCGTGCGCGTCAACAATTACACCGACGTCCATGCGGTGGCCGAGCTCAGCGACGGCCAGCTCTATGTCTCGAAGGTCTATGTAAAGGCTTCCGGCGGTTGCTCGGCCCCGGCAGGAAAGAATGCGGAGGAAGCCCAGAACCGGCTCGGGCAGATGCGTTACCGGCAATTCGCGCGCCAGGAGGCACCGGCGAGCCGCATGCGGGAGGCTCAGATCATGATCGGCCATCCCAATAATTCCGGGCTGCAGATGGACCAGGTCACGCAGCTCTATATTCCCGCCTTCTTCGTCAACCAGCTCAAGCTGACGCAGGACGACAGCCCCGTACTCTCGATGGAAGGCGGCATCTCGATCTCGGAAGATCCCAATCTGCGCTTCACCTATGTGTCCAACGGCGCCAGGCGTTTTCGCGCGGAAGCCAAGGACACGGACGGACACGTGTTCCGCAACGAGTGGGATGTGGAGAAGCCGGGGACGTAGGTCTCCTGGTCGTCATGGCCGGACTTGTCCCGACCGCATGACGACCACTACAGGCGCCGCGAAGCGGTCAGAAACACCTCACCTCGGCTTCCGCCTGCGCTCGCCTCAAATCATTCACGGCCGAGTTCGCCTGCTCCGAGGTGCGGAACTGGACGCCGAGATTGCCGCGGACCTGGGACATGCTGAGCGCGGTTTCTGCGGTAACGTAGCGCTCATAGGATACGATCGAGGCCACCACGTCGATCGAACAGGAACATTGCTCGATCGCTTGCCGGCTCTCGCCATTGGCCTTCATGCAGCCATAGACATACTCGGCACGCGCCGACGTCGGATAATCATTGGCCTCTTCAGCCTGCGCGGCGAGCGCGGTCGCAGCCCACACCGCCAATGCGGCGACAATCGGTCGTAGCTGTCCGGCCAGATTCATGCGCGTCCTCCCGCTGGTTGCGACGGAAGTTATGCTATGCCTATTGTCCTGAAAAGCACTCTGTCTGAGGAAACGGCTCACAAGGTGATGAGAGCAATTGGTCGATCATTGGCACTTGCGGTGACGCTGGCGCTGACACTAGCCGGGCCCGGCCGCGCCGCGGATACAATCCGCCTTGCGGTGCAGAAGACCGGAACATTCTCTTGGGAGCTGGCCGCGATCCGCGCCGGCGGCCTCGACAAGGAGGCTGACCTGTCGCTCGACGTCACCGAGCTTGCGAGCCCCGAGGCCGGTAAGATCGCGTTGCGTGCGGGTAACGCCGACATCATCCTGTCCGACTGGCTGTGGGTGTCTCGCGAGCGCACGCTGGGCGCCAAGCTCACCTTCTATCCCTATTCCAGCGCGCTCGGCGCGGTGATGGTGCCGGCTTCCTCGCCGATCAGGTCGCTCGCCGATTTGAAGGGCCGCAAGCTCGCGGTCGGCGGTGGTCCCATCGACAAGAGCTGGCTGCTGCTCCAGGCGCGCTTGAAGCAGGACGGCATCGACCTGAAATCGGAGGCAACTATCGTCTATGGGGCTCCGCCCCTGATCGCCGCCAAGGCGCTCGACGGCGAGATGGATGCAAGCCTCAACTTCTGGAATTTCTGCGCACAGCTGGAGGCGAAGGGCTTTAGACGCCTCGCCGGCATCGAGGACATTTTGCCGAAGCTCGGCGCCAAGGGCGCCGTCTCCGCAGTCGGCTATGTCTTCGACGAGAGCTGGGCGGCGAGCCATCGGGACGCTGTGGCGCGCTTCATCGCGATGACTCGCAGGGCCAAGCAGCTGCTGGTGACCTCGGATGCTGCCTGGGACAAGATCGCACCGCTCACCGGCACGAACGATGCCACCCTGCTCAAGACCTATCGCGAGCGCTATCGCGACGGCATTCCGCGCCGGAGCATCGATGACGAAGAAAAGGACGCGCGCGTGCTCTACCGCGTGCTGGCCGAGACCGGCGGACGCGACCTCGTTGGCTCGGCCGCTGAACTCGAGCCAGGCACGTTCTATCACGCAGTTCCCGGAGACTGAGGTGCTGCGTCTTCTGTCGTTTGCCCTGTTGCTCGCGATCTGGTGGACAGCCGCGCTGTTCGTCGGCGCCGCAAAGCTGCCCTCCCCGCCCGCCGTGCTCGACGTCGTCATCGCGGAAGCATCGAGCGGCGCGCTGTTCCTGCATCTCGGCGCCACGCTTGCCCGCGTAAGCCTCGCCTTCGTGCTGGCGATGTCGCTCGGCAGCGCCATCGGCTATCTGATGGGACGAGTGAAGCTCGCCGACCGGCTCGGCGATCCCTGGCTGATCCTGCTCCTGAACTTGCCCGCCCTGGTCGTGATCGTGCTCGCCTATATCTGGGCCGGGCTCACCGAGGCCGCAGCGATCGCGGCGATCGCCATCAACAAGCTGCCGACCGCCATCGTTACCCTACGCGAGGGCGCGCGCGCGCTCGACCGCTCGCTCGACGAGATGGCGAGCGTGTTCGCGATGCGGCGCTTGCGCGCCTTCCGCCACGTCGTGCTGCCGCAACTGGCGCCCTATATCGCAGCCTCAGCCCGCTCCGGATTGTCGCTGGTGTGGAAGATCGTACTGGTCGCCGAACTCCTGGGCCGGCCGAACGGCGTCGGCTTCGAGATCGGCGTCGCTTTCCAGCTGTTCGACACGCCGCGGCTGCTGGCCTATTCACTGACCTTCGCCGCCGTCGTGCTCGTGATCGAGACCGCGCTGGTGCAACCGTTCGAAGCTCGTGCGACACGGTGGCGACCCCGTGCGGCTTGAGGTCGATATCACAGGCAAGACGTTCAGAAGTGCGGCCGGCGGAACGCAGGAGGTGCTCGCGCCGGTCCACTTCGCGCTTCAATCCGGCGAGGTCGGTGTGCTGATCGGCCCGTCCGGCTGCGGCAAGAGCACGATGCTGCGCATCATCCTCGGGCTCGACCGCGATTTCGAGGGACGCGTCTCGCGCCCGCCGGAAGCGCGGATCGGCATGGTTTTCCAGGAGCCGCGGCTGCTGCCATGGCGCTCGGTCGAGCAGAATGTGCGGCTTGCGGCACCCGATGTCACTGATGCCAAGCTCGCCGAGCTGTTCAGGATCCTGGAGCTGGAGGCGCATCGCAGCCATTTTCCCGGCGAATTGTCACTCGGCCTCGCCCGGCGCGTCGCGCTCGCCCGGGCCTTTGCGGTGGAGCCCGACCTGCTCGTGCTCGACGAACCCCTCGCCTCGCTCGACGATGCACTCGCCGGCCGTTTGCGCGACGAGATCGCGACGCTGATGGCGCGCCGTCCGGTGATGACGTTGCTCGTCACCCACAGCCTGGATGACGCGATCCGGCTCGGCGACCGCCTGCTCTTGCTGTCGCCGCGACCGGCGCGCATCGTGCGCGAGGTGCCGATTGCCATCCCGCGCGCGGAGCGCAGCGAGGCCGAGCTCGGCAGGATCAGAGCCGAGCTCGCGGCGCTGCAGCTTGAATCAAAATGAGAACTCATGGTCAACTGGACCAACGAAATCTTCGCGGGAGGTCACCATGCGACGTACGCTGATTGCGATCGGCATCCTGTTGGTTGCGATGCCGGGCGCGGCGCTCGCGCAGGCCAAGGGCAAAGGTATCCGGCTCTGGAATCTGACGACGGAGACGATCTCCGGCTTCCAGCTCTCGCCGGCCGGGAAGACCGAGTGGGGGCCGAACCAGTGCCTGAACGACAAGGACAAGGAGGTCGACCACGACGAGCGGCTGCGCATCACCGGCGTCGAGCCCGGCCGCTACGACGCCAGGGTCAGCTATCCCAATGCACGGCAGTGCATCGTGCGCGACATCGAGATCAAGGCGGATGCGGTGTTCTCGATCGCCGACAAGGATCTGAAGGATTGCAGCAAGTAACGCGGGCTGCGTTACGAGTGTTTTCCTCTCATGGTGAGGAGCGCGGAACGCGCGTCTCGAACCATGCAGGCCCGTCTGTCGCCTGCGGCCATCCTTCGAGACGCTTGCTTCGCAAGCTCCTCAGGATGAGGACCTAAGCCAGTCGCGACCGGCAACGCAGCTCAGGGCTTCACGCCTTGTCGTTCGGGTGCGGATATTCGCAGCGCCACCGGACCGCCTGCCACTTCGGATGATCGCCAACCCATTGCGCGATATAGGGCGGCGCAGCCATCGCGCATTGCGTCGGCGACCCCGCGTAGTTGAACACCAGATGCTGCTCCTCGCAGGTCGCAGGCGAGAGCACCGCACACACAGTCACCACCAGGTCGATCGGGTTCATGCCGGGATCCTCGCAGAAGCGATGAAGATTAGCACAAGAGATTACGTCCCGAGGAGCGGGAAGTTTCAATCCGGCCGCGCGAAATCCAGCGGGAATTGCCCGTCGCCTGCCCCCGCAACCGGTGCGCGAGCGCTAGAAATTGACCCCAAACACCAGCCTCGCCTGATGGCGCTCAAAATTGACGAGGTCAAGATTGCCGCCCGATCCGGCCGGACGGCCCCAGGCCTGCATGCTCCAGCTCATGGTCAGGCGCGAGCGCTCCGAAAGCTGGAAATAGGCGGTCGGACCGACGAAGAGGGCCTGGCCTGCGAACTCGCCGAGGCCGATGCCTTCGTACTGCCGGAAGTAGCGCACCTCACCGCCGAGCAGCACATCGGGCCGCACGCGCACGAGGCCGGCGAACGCCGCGCCGATGGTCGAGCTCTTTTCGGACAGCCCCGTCATCTCGAAGCGCGCCCATTCCGGCTGATAGATCAGGTTGAGCGCCCCGATAGCAAAGTTCGGGATCAGCTCGCGATCGAAAGCGAGCGTGAAATCGGTACCGTACATCCGCCCTTTTGCGCCGGAGGTCTCGTCGATGCGGTCGCCATGGAGTTCGGCGGCGACAGTCAACCCGAATGGCGCGCGCTCGCGATCGAGCAGGCGGTATCGCAGGTCGAGCGAAGCGCCCTGGAAATTGAACTGGCGACGGTCGCCGATATCGGGGACGCCGGTGATGTCGTGCAGGGTGGCAGTGCCGCCGACCTCGACGCGGAAGTTCGGCAGCGGCACCGCCTCGATCTCGACCTCCTGCGACAGCGCGCGATAGGTCCCGCCGCCTTTGCCGAATCGACCTGTCGTCTGGGTCTGGAATTCGCGCTCGCCGGGATTGCCGACATCGGTGCCGATCATGAAGCCGAAAATGTGCTCGGTATCGAAGCCCTCTTCGGCGCTGACGCATGCCGGCGCGAGCGCGACGGTGCAGGCGGCTATGGTCCAGAATGTATGGGCTCTCGCGCGCATCCCCGACACTACCACGGCTTCGACGGTGTTTGCCATCGAAGCCGCGGCAGGTCGTCAGTCTTACTTGCAGTCTTACTTGCGCAAAGCGCAGGCGTACATGTTGATTTCCATGCCGACCGGCACTTCCACGATCTTCGGAGCTTTCCAGGCCATTCAGGGACTCCCAAGGGATTGAGCGCGACATCGCGCCGGCCAAAACCTAGGGCTGCGTCAGGCACAGCGCAAGTCTGGAATCGCGCCGTTGACACAGCGAACTGTCGCATCGCGCTTGCAGATTTCTCTCTCGGGCAACTCGCCTTCGCTCTCAGTCAAGCGGCGCGGTTCTCACCGCAACAAGCGCAGCAGCGCGCGGCCGGCGCGCGATTTCATCTCCTTCGCATCCAGCGTTCCGTCCTTGTCGGGATTCGCTGCGTTGAAGCGCTGCTCCACCACCGAGAGATATTCGTCGAGCGTGAGAGTCCCGTCGCGATCGGGATCGGCGGCGGCGAGTTCTTTCGCCGTTAACCGTCCGCGCAATTCGCGGGCGTCGAGCGTGCCGTCGTGATCGGGATCGAGCTTGGCGAACAACGCGGCCGCCGCCTTCTTCACCTCGGCAAGATCGAGCGTGCCGTCATTGTCGGTATCGAACGTCTTGACCGCATTGCCGGAGGCCGACCATGCCGGACCGGACAGCAGTGCAATCGTGAGCGCAAGTGCAACAGAGCGACGCGATATCATGAAAACCTCCCAGACCAAGAGCTCCGATTCGAGCCGGATCGACGACATAAGTCCACAAGCGAGCCTCGGTTCAAGCCCCGAATTGCAGCCTGCGCCCGTACAACTTGCGGAACCCGTCGGCCCGACCATTGCCGTGGCGCACGCGCTCCTGCTCCATGTCGCGGAATTTCTTCAGCGCCTGCGCACAAGTGAGAGTTGCTTGTCAGCTCTCCGTCAGGTGACCGGCATCCCGCGCCGCCCACCATATCAGCATCGCAATTACGACTTTCGTATTGACGCGTTTTGCATTCGGGCGGAGTGTTGCTGTCGCAGCGTCAATAGGCGCGCATATTGGGAGGGACGGATGAAACGCTTTGCGATGGCCGCGAGCCTCGTCATGCTTGCATCGACTTGGGCAAATGCACAAACCAGCGAGCAGCTGGTCAAGGGCGCGACCGATACATCGAACGTTCTCAATTACGGGATGGGTTACAATCTCCAGCGTTTCTCGACGCTGAACCAGATCAACAAGGACAGCGTCAAGAACCTTGTCCCGGTCTGGAACTACTCTTTCAACGACGATCGCAGCGAGGAATCGCAGCCGCTGGTGTACCAGGGCGTGATCTACGTGACGTCGCACAACGCGACCATGGCGGTCGACGCCAAGACCGGCAAGCAGATCTGGAAATCCAAGGTCGAGTATCCTGCCGAAACGCCGCGCATCGTCTGCTGCGGCATCATCAATCGCGGCGCAGCACTCTATGACGGCAAGGTGTTCCGCACCACGCTCGACGCCAACGTGATCGCGCTCGACGCCAAGGACGGCAAGGAGCTGTGGCGGCAGAAGGCGGCCGATATCAAGGAGGGATATTCGATGACGGTGGCGCCGCTGGTCGCCGACGGCATCGTGATCACGGGCATCTCCGGCGCCGAGTTCGGCACCCGCGGCTTCATCGACGGCTGGGATCCCGCAACGGGCAAGCATTTGTGGCGCACCCATTCGATCCCCTCCCCCGACGAGCCCGGCGGCGACACCTGGAAGGGCGATACCTGGAAGCTCGGCGGTGGCTCGACCTGGATTACGGGCTCCTATGACCCCGAGCTGAACACGGTCTATTGGGGTATCGGCAATCCCGGACCGTTCAACTCGGCGGTGCGCCCGGGCGACAACCTCTACACCTGCTCCGTGCTGGCGATGGATCCCAAGACCGGCAAGATCAAGTGGCACTACCAGTTCTCGCCCAACAATCCATTCGACTATGACAGCGTGGCCGAGATGGTCCTCGCCGACATGAACGTCGAGGGCAAGCCGACCAAAGTGTTGATGGACGCCAACCGCAACGGCTTCTTCTACGTGCTCGACCGCACCAACGGAAAGCTGCTCGCGGCCAATCCCTACGTGAAGGTCAACTGGGCGACAGGAATCGACATGAAGACCGGACGTCCCATCGAGACCGACGTCTCGAAGGACGCGCGTGAGGGCAAGAAGGTGACAGTCTATCCGTCGATCCTCGGCGGCAAAAACTGGGAGCCGATGTCGTTCAATCCGCAGACCGGCCTCGCTTACGCCAACACGCTAGCCTTCGGCGGCAGGTACAAGACCGAACCCGCCACCTTCAAGCAGGGTGAATGGTATCTCGGCATGGACCTTACCGATCTCTGGGAATGGGGTGATGGTCCGCGCGGTCATCTGAAGGCGATCGATCCCATGACCGGTAAGGCGAAGTGGGAAGCACCAAGCGACATCCCGCGCTTCTCCGGCGTGTTGTCGACTGCGGGCGGCGTCGTGTTCTCGGGCGCGCTGACCGGCGAGTTCGAGGCCTTCGATGCCGACACCGGCAAGAAGCTCTGGCAGTTCCAGACCGGCTCGGGCATCGAAGGACAACCGGTGACCTGGCAGCAGGACGGCGTGCAGTATGTCGCCGTGACGAGCGGCTACGGCGGCGTCTACTCGCTGTTCTCCGGCGACGAACGGCTGGCCAAAGTCCCGCCCGGCGGCTCGCTTTGGGTTTTTGCGGTCAAGCAATAACCACGGCACGATGCTGAGAAAGCTATCTCATAAGACGGTGGCGATCCTCGCCACCGTCGCGGTGCTGACGGTCGCGCTTGCGGCGACCGTTCGTGCCGCGGATGATTCAACCGGCAATCCCGTGCAGGCACAGATCGACCACGGCAAGTCGACTTATGCCGAGAAATGCTCGCACTGCCACGGTCCCAACATGATGAACCCCGGCACCATCACGCCGGACCTGCGCGCTTTCCCCGACGACAAGACGCGCTTCGTCACCACCGTGAAGAACGGCAAGAACAACAAGATGCCGCCCTGGGCCGATATTCTCAGCGACGAGGAGATCGGGAATCTCTGGGCCTTCATCTCGAGCCGGAGAAAACCATGAGGCGCTGGCTGGCCGCTTGGAGCATTGCCGCGATCCTCGCGGCGGCGGCCGCGGCTGCACGCGCGGCCGACGATCCGCTCAAGATTTGTCTCGACGAAGACAGGCCGCCGCTCTCGATGCATCACAAGGGCAAGCCGGGCTCGGGTTTCGACGTGCTGCTGGCGCAAGCGATCGCCGATCGGCTCGGACGGCCGCTGACGATCCAGTGGTTCGAGAGCAAGCTGGACGAGGATTCGAGCCCGCAGCTCGAGGCCAATGCGCTGCTGTCCGACGGCCGCTGCTCGCTCGTTGGCGGCTACGCGCTGACGACGGACTCCCTCGTCAAGCCCGGCATGAAAACGGCGCGCCTGCCGGATTTTTCCGGCGCCACGCGCGACGACCGGCGCCGCCGCGTCGCGCTCGGCGTGCTCGCGCCGAGCCAGCCCTATGCCTACTCGCCGATGACGGTCGTGCTCGGACCGAAGGCGCGGGGTCGCAAGATCGGCGATATCGGCGATCTCGCGGGCCTGCGCCTCGTCATCGAGAGCGGCTCGCTCGGCGATGCGATCCTCATGACCTTCGACAAGGGGCGCCTGATCGACGACATCACCCATCTCGTCCCCGGCCGCGATGATCTCCTCGGTGCACTTGCCCGCGGCGACTATGACGCGACGCTGATCGACCTCGGCCGCCTCGACGCCCATCGCGCCGCGCACCCCGATACAGCGATCACCGCGTCCGGCTACTACTATCCGATCGGGGCCAATCGCGGCTATGTCGGGCTCGCCAGCGACCCCGTGCTGATCGACGCCGTCAACAAGGCGCTGACCGGGCTTGCTGCCGAGGGCAAGATCGCCGAATTCGGCGCGCAGGCGGGGCTGACTTATCTGCCGCCACGTGAGCCTGCGATCCTCGGCGACGTCTGGATGAAGATCATTCAGCGTTGACCGGAGCGTCCGGCTCCCGGGAATGACGGATAAAGTGGTCAGCGATGGGCCCGCTACAACCATCGCTGGCTCGGCGACATTCTGCACCCTATGATGCCGCGGTTTTCATTCGGCCATCCGGTGGCATCGTGAATCCTTCCACCGCAAGCCTGCGCGATCTCCTCTCGCGCGAAATCAAGACCGGCGAGCTGGTGCGGGCGCTGATTGTCGTCGGCCCGATGGTCGCCGCCTATTTCATCGCGCGCGAGACGGCGCTGCTGAATCTCGGGTTGGTCGCGGTCTCGTTGCTCATTCCCGCACTCAGGCTGCACCTTCCGCCGAAAGTCGTCGCGTGGCATTATCTCGCCATCCTCCTCACCTTTGCCGCGCTGTTCCTCGCGAACCCGATCAAGCCGCTATTCGCAGTGCTGACGGCGCTCGCCGGATTCCTTGCGGTCGCAGTGACGCGCCACGGCGAACATTTCCGCACGCTCGGGAATTGGATGTTCATCCCCGCCGTGTATCTTGCCTGCGAGGTGCGGGAGGGCGTGAGCGCCTCGGAAGCACTGCGCCATGCCGGCATGATAATCGTGTCCTCTCCGATCGCGCTGGCTCTGGTCTGCGCCATCCGGATTTACGACCAGCGACGGTGCGGCGATGCCGCGAGCTCGTTCGGAGCGCCCGCGGCCGAATGGTTTGTGCCCGCGGCGGCAACCGCCCTTGCGGTGTTCGCTGCGGCGGCTCTGGTCGAGATCCTCGATCTCGCGCAGGGCCAATGGGTGATGTGGTCGGCCGCAAGCGTCGTGGTCGGCGATCTCGCCGCTTCGACCGGCAAGCTGAAGCAGCGGGCGATCGGCGCCGTCGCCGGCGTGCCGCTCGGTTTCCTCGCCGGCATGGTGCTGCCGCAAAGCCGGGTCGGCTATGCGCTCGCGGTTCTCGCGGCCACCCTCACGCTGATCTCGTTCTCCCGCTACATCATCGGCTTCGGCCTGCGCTGCTTCTTCATCGCGCTGGCCGCCTCTTTCGCCGGCAGCGCCAGCGGCATCGCGGAGGAGCGCGTCGTCAACGTGCTGATCGGCGGCACCTTTGGCTTGCTTGCGGTAGCCCTGACCGAAATCGTCTGGCTGCGTGTCATGCGAAAGTGCGATTGTCCTGATGACGCCCGAATAGGCACAGCGCGGCCCTTCGAATGCGCCAATCTGTCTCGCCTGCCACCCATGGCAGAGGCGACCCGATGCAGTACCGTCGGCGACAACCCGGGAGAGAATCATGTCCCCAAAACTCGATCGCCGCCACTTCATTGCCGCCGGCACCGCCACGCTCGCGACGCCTTTCGTCTCGCGCAACGCCTCGGCGCAGGCTGCATGGCCATCGCGGCAAATTCGCATGATTTGCAGCTATCCCGCCGGCGGACAGACTGACCTGCTCGCACGCGCCTATGGCGAATTCATTGCCAAGCAGGTCGGAAAGACCGTCGTCGTCGAGAACAAGCCGGGTGCCGCGGGCGCGATCGGGACGGCGGAGGTCGCCCGCGCGGAGCCCGACGGCCACACCATCCTGTGCTCGATCTCGACCACCTACATCATGAACCGGGTGGTGATGAAGACTCCGGGCTACGACATGGACAAGGATTTGACGCTCGTCAGCGTCATTCCGGGCGCCGGCCTGTTGCTGGTGGCGAACCCGAAAACCGGCGTCAAGACGCTGGAGGATTTCGTCGCCTTTGCGCGCAAGAGCGGCAAGGTCAACTTCGGCACCTATAGCGCAGGCTCGGCCCCGCATATGACGGTCCACGAGCTCAACAAGCAGTACGGCCTTGCCATCGAGCCGATCCACTATCGCGGCGAAGCCCCGATGTGGACGGGCATGCTGGAAGGTACGCTCGATGTCGCCATGGGCAGCTACACGGCAGCGCAATCGGTTTTGCAGAGCGATCGCGGCACAGTGTTCGCGGTTCATTCGAAGAAGGTCGACGCCATCCCCGATATCAAGACCCTCCCCGAGCAGGGCGCGACGTCGAAATTCTTCACCGTTAGCGGCTTCTCCGGCTGGGCCGTGCCGAAGGCGACACCGCAACCGGTCGTCGACCGCCTGGCGGAGCTTTGCGTCGCTGCCAACAACGATCCGAAGGTGAAGGAGGTTCTCAACACGTTCGTGCTCGAACCCGCGATCGGCTTCAAGGAAACCAACGCCCTATATCAGCGCGAGCTGCCGATCTGGATCGAGAGCGCGCGGTCCCTCGGCCTCGAGCCCTCCTGAACCGCGAGACAAGACGCCCTTCGCGGCGCAGCATTCGACCAAAGCCTAGTGCCGGAAACGTATTTTCCCGCTATGATTGTGCGATGCTGCCGGGAAGGTCTCACCGGCGCGGACGAGAAAGGCCGATCCCATGACACCGGATGGCGTTGCCGTAGCCGTCATGATCATCCTGCTCTTTCCGATGGGCTATTTCACGTTGGCGTCTCCGGCCTTCCTACTGGTGAAGCTGGATATTCAGCCCGTCGCCCAGCTTTTGCGCGGAATGTTCAATGCGCATTTTCTGGTGATGCGCGTTGCCGGACTCATCGGAGCGGTCGCTTTCCTGCTCGACGGTCGTCTGGTCGCCGCGATGGGCGTTGGCCTTCTTGCAGCCTTGGCGATCTACGGACGCCGCTGGTTCATGCAACGGATGGACGAACAGCTCAGCGCCAGGGACGCCGGCGATGCCGAGGCCCCGCGCCGGCTACGCCGACTACATTGGAGTGGAATGCTCGGCAATGCGGTGCTGCTCGCCGCTCTCCTGACCAGCATTCCCTACATCGCCATATCGGCGTGAGAGACATCGCGGGCGCGCGACGGTCAACCGTCGTCGTCGCCGAACCTGGCGTTTGCCTAATGCTCGTCCGCGGCAACCACGCCCTGTTGCGCCTTGTGGATCGAGGACGGCACTACGCCAAAATATTTCCGGAACACCCGGCTGAAATGCGATGAGCTGGAGAAGCCCCAGGAGAACGCGACGTCGGTGATGGTCTTGCCGGCGTGGGCCTCCAGCTCCTGGCGGCAATTCTGAAGACGCGCCTGCCAGATGTAGTCGCTCACCGTGGTGCCGCGCTCCGAGAACAGCATGTGCAGATAACGCTTGGAGCAGCCGAGCTCGCCGGAGATCTGGTCGATGCACAGATCCGGATCGCGCAAATGCTCGCGGATGAAGAACTGCGCGCGCACATAGGTCGCTTCGGGACCGACGCGATCGAGCATCGTGTCCGCCTCGCGCAGCGGCAGCAGCAAGAGGTCGATCAGCGAATCGGCGACGCCGACCGCACTATTCGCCGACAGCTTGGCCGCCTCGTCGAAGGTCGCATGGACGAAATCGTGGGCGATCCGCCCCGTCCCCGTGCGTGAGGTCAATTTGCAGGCCGGCATTCGCTGCGACGGGAACCCGCGGTCCCGCAGCAGCGCCTTGGGTACGATCACCACGTCGTGGCGCGTGAAAGCAGGGCTGATGATCGAATGCGGACAGGAGACGTCATAGGCGATGATGTCGCCCGGGTTGAGCTCGATGTGGCGGCCTTCCTGCTCGAAATAGGACACGCCGTAAGTCTGGAAGTGGATCTTGATATATGGGTGTTCGTTGGCCTTGGCGCGCGCCAGTGTGTGCGCGATGCGATGCTGGCTGACCTCGATCTGGCAGAGCTTCAGGCGCGAGACGCTGGTGTAGTCGATGCGGCCTTCGAGCGAAGACGCTTCCAGCGGATCGACGTCGAAATGCCCGCACAGGCTCGTCAGCCCGTCTATCCAGCTCTGGATCTGCCGCTTCGGCGTCATTCCCGTCGTCGAGAGCGTGTGAATTGTGTCGGACATTAATCCAGCCACTGGTTTGATCCGGAGATTTTGACGCGAATCGCGAGCCGCGCTGCCGGAGCCCTGAACCGTGATTGCGTGACGTTTACCTCGATTTTGAGCGATCTTCTGGAACGAGCGCCATCGTTCCATTGCCACCCTTGGAAGTTAATCCTCCGCCTTAGTTGCAGCGCCGTCAAGGGGAACCTAAGCGTGGAAGACAGTCCCAAAGCGCTGCGGAAGCCGCTGAATTCGCTACTGCAAAATCAGAATCTTCGCGGCCGTGCGCTGTCAAGCAAACCAGCTTCTCTCTTGGGCAAGTTTCCCGAGGGCGAAGTCGCTACGGATGCATCAGGAACAACAAAAACGGGCCGCTCCTGCACGTGGACCCGTAGCTCTCATCAGGAGGAGAAAGCACCCAGCATCGTTTCTGGTCCCAAACGTGACCGCCCTGCACGAGCAGACACCGGACGAGAAGCCCGGTGATTGAGCAATGCTTCGGAAAAATAAACGAGACAACGGAGGAATGACTATGCGCAAGGTACTACTGGCGACCTTTCTTGGGTCCGCTGCGGCTCTCGCCGTAGGCAGCGCGTCAGCCAATGACGAGCTGAACAAGATGGCGCAGAACCCGAAAGACTGGGTGATGCCGGCGGGCGACTATGCCAATACCCGCTATTCCAAGCTCAACCAGATCAATGCTCAAAACGTCGGCAAGCTCCAGGTCGCCTGGACCTTCTCGACCGGCGTGCTGCGCGGCCATGAAGGCGGCCCGCTGATCATCGGCAACATGATGTACGTCCACACACCGTTCCCGAACAAGGTCTACGCTATTGACCTTTCGAACGAGAACAAGATCGTCTGGAAGTATGAGCCGAAGCAGGATCCGAACGTCATCCCCGTGATGTGTTGCGACACAGTCAACCGCGGCGTATCTTACGGCGACGGCAAGATCTTCCTGCATCAAGCTGACACCACCCTGGTCGCGCTCGATGCCAAGACCGGTCAGGTTGCATGGACCGCCAAGAATGGCGATCCCGGCAAGGGCGAGACCGGCACCTCGGCGCCGCTCGTCGTCAAGGACAAGGTGCTGATCGGCATTTCCGGCGGTGAGTTCGGTGTTCAGGCGCATATGAGCGCCTACGACATCAAGACCGGCAAGCTGGCTTGGCGCGGCTACTCTGAAGGACCGGATGATCAAATCCTGGTCGACGCCGAGAAGACCACCGTACTCGGCAAGCCGGTCGGCAAGGACTCCAGCCTGAAGACCTGGCAAGGCGATCAGTGGAAGATCGGCGGCGGCGCCACCTGGGGCTGGATCTCCTACGACCCCGAGCTGAACCTCGTCTACTACGGATCGGGCAATCCCTCGACCTGGAATCCGAAGCAGCGTCCCGGCGACAACAAATGGTCGATGACAATCTGGGCTCGCAACCCTGACACCGGCCAGGCCAAGTGGGTTTATCAGATGACGCCCCACGACGAGTGGGACTATGACGGCGTCAACGAAATGATCCTCTCGGACCAGCAGATCAACGGCCAGCCGCGCAAGCTGCTGACGCACTTCGATCGTAACGGCCTCGGCTACACGCTCGATCGTGCCACCGGTGAGCTCCTGGTCGCCGAAAAGTACGATCCGAAGGTGAACTGGACCTCCGGCGTCGACATGGACAAGAACTCGCCGACCTACGGCCGCCCGAAGGTGCTCGACGCAGCTTCGACCGACAAGGCGGGCGAGGACCACAACGTGAAGGGCATCTGCCCGGCCGCGCTCGGCACAAAGGACGAGCAGCCGGCAGCCTACTCGCCGGACACGCAGCTGTTCTACGTTCCGACCAACCACGTCTGCATGGACTATGAACCGTTCAAGGTGAGCTACACCGCGGGCCAGCCCTATGTGGGTGCGACGCTCTCGATGTATCCGCCGCAGGGTGAAACCCACATGGGTAACTTCATCGCCTGGGACGGCAAGACCGGCAAGATCGTCTGGTCGAACAAGGAGCAGTTCTCGGTCTGGTCGGGTGCGCTCGCAACCGCAGGCAACGTGGTGTTCTACGGAACGCTCGAAGGCTACCTGAAGGCAGTCGACGCCAAGACCGGCAAGGAGCTTTACAAGTTCAAGACTCCCTCCGGCATCATCGGCAACGTCACCACCTATGAGAACGGCGGCAAGCAGTATGTCGCAGTGCTCTCCGGCGTGGGCGGCTGGGCTGGCATCGGTCTGGCGGCAGGTCTGACCGATCCGACCGCCGGTCTCGGCGCAGTCGGTGGCTACGCGGCGCTCAGCAACTACACGGCACTCGGCGGTACGCTGACCGTGTTCTCGCTGCCCAACTAGGCCTCTCAGCATCGCTCCGGCGCGTGGATCAACTCCACGCGCCGGCTCGTCTCACCGAATGCCTTCCGAGGAAAATCTCTTGCGTAAAATCTGCTCTGCCATTGCCGCGATGTTCTTGATCGCGTCCGGGGGAATTGCCGTCGCGGACGGCTCAGGTGACCCGACTGCCGTCAAGCAGAACGAAACCGGCGAATGGTCCGACAAGGAAGGCAACCCAACCTACAAGATCACCGACGGCTCCGTCGACTGGTATACCTATTCCGGATACCGCCGCTATCACTCGGACTGCCATGTGTGTCACGGCCCGGATGGCATGGGCTCGACCTACGCCCCGGCGCTGAAGGATTCGCTGAAGACGATGAGCTATGCCGATTTTCTCGGCGTCGTCGCCTCCGGCCGCAAGAACATCTCGACTGCCGCAGAGAACGTGATGCCGGCCTTCGGCGATAACCCGAACGTCGCCTGCTACATGGACGATCTCTACGTCTATCTGCGCGCCCGCTCCAACGAGGCCTGGGGCCGCACCAGACCTGGCAAGCACGACGACAAGAACGACGCCTATACCAAGAACGAAGATTCGTGCATGGGCAAGAAGTGAACGTGCGGAGCCCGACCAGGACCTGGTTCTTGGCGCCCTGCCGGAATTTGAGGAGCTTAAGATGAAGACACGTGCCGCCGTCGCTTTCGAAGCCAAGAAGCCGCTCGAGATCGTCGAAGTCGATCTGGAAGGACCGAAGGTCGGCGAAGTCCTGGTCGAGATCAAGGCGACGGGCATCTGCCATACCGACGCTTACACGCTCGACGGCTTCGACAGCGAAGGAATCTTCCCGTCGATCCTGGGCCATGAGGGCGCGGGCATCATCCGCGAGATCGGCCCTGGCGTGACCTCGGTGAAGCCGGGCGACCATGTCATCCCGCTCTACACGCCGGAATGCCGGCAATGCAAAAGCTGCCTCAGCCAGAAGACCAATCTCTGCACCGCGATCCGCGCGACGCAGGGCAAGGGCGTGATGCCTGATGGCACAAGCCGCTTCTCCTACAAGGGCAAGCCGATCTACCACTACATGGGCTGCTCGACCTTCTCGAACTTCACCGTGCTGCCGGAGATCGCGGTCGCCAAGATCCGCGAGGACGCGCCGTTCGACAAGAGCTGCTACATCGGCTGCGGCGTCACCACCGGCGTCGGTGCCGTCGTCAACACCGCCAAGGTCGAACCGGGCTCCAACGTGGTCGTGTTCGGCCTCGGCGGCATCGGCCTGAACGTGATCCAGGGCGCCAAGATGGCTGGCGCGGACAAGATCATCGGCGTCGACATCAACGACTCCAAGGAGGAATGGGGACGCCGGTTCGGCATGACCGATTTCGTCAATCCCAAGAAGATCACGGGCGACATCGTCCCGCATCTCGTGACCCTGACAGACGGAGGCGCCGACTACACCTTCGACTGCACCGGAAACACCACAGTGATGCGCCAGGCGCTGGAAGCCTGCCATCGCGGCTGGGGCACCTCGATCATCATCGGCGTTGCCGAATCCGGCAAGGAGATCGCGACCCGCCCGTTCCAGCTCGTCACCGGGCGAAACTGGCGCGGCACCGCCTTCGGCGGCGCGCGGGGCCGCACCGACGTGCCGAAGATTGTCGACTGGTACATGAACGGAAAGATCCAGATCGACCCGATGATTACCCACACGCTCAAGCTCGAAGACATCAACAAAGGCTTCGACCTGATGCATGAGGGCAAATCGATCCGTTCAGTCGTCGTGTTCTAACTCGAAAAGCGTCACCCCAAGGAGGATCGACCCATGACTGTTGCACTCCATCCCTCGATCGATAACGGCATCAAACAGGGCAGCGGCAGCTTCGCCGGCGGCACGCTCGCATGCAAATGCAGCGACCATCAGGTCAAGGTCGCCGTCAAGGGCGACGTCGCGCATAACCATGCCTGTGGCTGCACCAAGTGCTGGAAACCGCAGGGCGCGAATTTCTCCGTCGTCGCCGTGGTGCCCCGCCAGAACGTCACCGTGCTCGAGAACGGCGACAAGCTCCAGATCGTCGATCCATCGGCGGTGATCCAGCGCTACGCCTGCAAGGCCTGCGGCACGCACATGTACGGCCGCATCGAGAACAAGGGTCACCCGTTCTACGGCCTCGACTTCATTCACCCCGAACTGTTCCAGGAACAGGGTTCGCAGGCGCCGCAATTCGCCGCCTTCGTTTCGTCGGTGATCGAATCGGGCGTGAAGCCGGAGCAGATGGGCGGAATACGGGCTCGGTTCAAGGAGCTTGGTCTCGAGCCCTATGACTGCCTGTCGCCGGCGCTGATGGACGCCATCGCGACCCACGTGGCGAAGGCCAAGGCCGCCTAAGTAAAGGCCGCTTAAGCAAAGGCCGCCTGACGTTTGCCGCGCCCCGCCCGCTCGCTGGTTCCACCACACCCAGCGAGCGGACGGAGCCGACCCGGGACAATCGCGGCGATGCCGCCGCTTCTCGACTGCACTTGTGTGGGACCGTCAGCTCCCTCAGTCCTGGTCTCTGAATGACTGCGCAGGACCGCCGGCTTCCTGCTTGAGGTCCGCGGCCCCTGCGTTTCTCCCTCCCTCGACTGAGGCATCCTGCTTCGTCCGCACAGATCTTCTGGCGGACGAAGCTTTTTTTTATTGTGCCCATCTCAAGAGGCGCGTGGCGTGATGCGGCGCCCTGCTTTTGACAAACCTTCGTTGCAATCTTTTCCCATCGAGAACAGCTGACGAGAGAACACTTGGCTGTGACCGGACCGAAGCGATCCCACTAAGATCGCGTCGTGACGATGCCGCGCAAAATTCAATAATCAAGAACACGACGGGAGGTATCGAGCACATCCGGACATGAATTGGCATTCCTGAGTCCTGCCGGGATCTGCCCGCGCGGGATGACCGCAGGAATGCGACGCCGCGCAGCGGACATTGCACCAACCGGCATCTGGAAAATCTGAAATCAACAAGCTTATGAAGAGCGAGGGACGATCATGATCAAGGTGAAGATCAACGGCCAGGAACAGAGCTGGGACGGCGACCCGGATCTCCCACTACTCTGGTTCCTGCGCGACGAGGCCGGGCTGACCGGCACCAAGTTCGGCTGTGGCCAGGCCCTGTGCGGCGCCTGCACCGTCATCGTCGACAAGGAAGCTGTGCGCGCCTGCATCACGTCGATCAACGACGTCGCCGGCCGCGAGATCACGACGATCGAGGGACTGCATCCGAACGGCGATCACCCGGTGCAGAAGGCCTGGCGGCAGGTCAACGTCCCCCAATGCGGCTTCTGCCAGGCAGGCCAGATCATGCAGGCGGCTGCGCTGCTAATGGACAATCCAAAGCCGTCGCACGACCAGATCCGCGAAGCGATGTCCGGCAACATCTGCCGCTGCGGCTGCTACCAGCGCATCGAGAATGCGGTCCATCTCGCATCGACGGGAGTGTGACATGAATTTCATCGACAATCCGAGGAAGCTTCGTGGCTTCGAGAAGAACATCAGGGTCGAAAAGGTCTCGCGCCGTAGCATCTTGAAGGGGCTCGGCATCACCGGCGGCTTTGTGCTCGCTGCTCCCGTGATGTCGCGCCAGGCGTTCGCCTACGAGACCGGCGCCGGCAAGATGCCGCACGGCGTCGTGGTCGATCCGCGCGTGTTCGTCGCGGTCGCACCCGACGGCACCGTCACCATCCTCGCCCACCGCGCCGAGATGGGCACGGGCGTGCGCACCAGCCTGCCGCTGATCGTGGCTGAGGAGATGGAAGCCGACTGGTCGCGGGTCAAGGTGGAACAGGCCCATGGCGACGAGGTCAAGTTCGGCAACCAGGACACCGACGGCTCGCGCAGCACGCGGCATTATTTGATGCCGATGCGCCAGATCGGTGCCTCCGCACGCACCATGCTCGAGCAAGCCGCCGCGAAACGCTGGGGTGTGCCGGCAACCGAGGTCAAGGCCGTCAATCACGAGGTCGTCCACAGCGCGACGAGCCGCAAGCTCGGCTTCGGCGAGCTCGCAGCCGACGCCGCCAAGGAATCGGTGCCGAGCATCGAAGGGCTCAAGCTGAAGGACCCCAAGGACTTCCGCTATCTCGGCAAGGGCCAGATCGGCATCGTCGATCTCCATGACATCACCACCGGCAAGGCGCGTTACGGCGCCGACGTGCGGCTGCCAGGCATGAAGTATGCCGTGATCGCGCGCCCGCCGGTGACCGGCGGCAAGCTGGTCAAGTTCGATCCGGACGCGGCGTTGAAGGTCCCCGGCGTCGAGAAGGTGATGCAGGTGCGCGGATGGCCGTGGCCGTCGAAATTCCAGCCGCTCGGCGGCGTTGCCGTGATCGCGCGCAACACCGGCGCGGCGATCAAGGGCCGCGACGCGCTGAAGCTGACCTGGGACGACGGCGCCAACGGCAAATACGACTCCGTCGCCTACCGCAAGGAGCTCGAGGAGGCCTCGCGCAAGCCGGGCCTTGTCGTGCGCCAGGAAGGCGACGCCGAGGCTGCTCTGAAGGGCGCCGACAAGATCGTTGTCGGCGAATATTATCTGCCGCACCTTGCCCATGTCAGCATGGAGCCGCCGGTGGCGGTCGCCGACGTCAAGGGTGACAAAGCGGAGATCTGGGCGCCGGTGCAAAGCCCGGGCGGCACGCGCGAGGACGTCGCGAAGACGCTCGGCATTCCCGAGGGCAATGTCACGGTCAACGTCACGCTGCTCGGCGGCGGTTTCGGCCGCAAGTCGAAATGCGACTTCGCGCTCGAGGCCGCGCTGCTGTCGAAGGAGCTCGGCGTGCCCGTCAAGGTGCAGTGGACGCGTGAGGACGACGTCCGCCACGATTTCCTGCACACGGTCTCCGTGGAACGGATCGAGGCGGGGCTCGACAAGAGCGGCAAGGTGATCGCCTGGCGCCATCGCAGCGTGGCCCCGAGCATCGCCTCGACGTTCGCGGCGGGTGCAAAGCATGAGGCGCCCTTCGAGCTCGGCATGGGCCTCGTCGACATGCCCTTCGAGATCGCCAACATCTCCTGCGAGAACCCGGAGGCCGCGGCGTTCACCCGCATCGGCTGGTTCCGCTCGGTCTCGAACATCCCGCGCGCCTTCGCGGTGCAGTCGATGGTGGGTGAGATCGCCCATGCAACCGGCCGCGACCAGAAGGAGACGCTGCTCGCGCTGATCGGCAGCCCGCGCATCGTCAAGCCTGCTGTGAAGGACATGTGGAACTACGGCGAGCCCTTGGACAGCTATCCGATCGACACCGCGCGCCTGCGCAAGGTGGTCGAGCTGGTCGCCGAGAAGGGCGAATGGGGCCGACAGGTGCCTAAGGGCCATGGCCTCGGCATCGCCGTGCACCGCAGCTTCGTCAGCTATATCGCGACCATCGTCGAGGTGGCCGTCGACGACAAGGGCAAGCTGACGGTGCCGCGGGTGGACACCGCCATCGACTGCGGCACCTATGTCAACCCCGAGCGCATCGCCTCGCAGATCGAGGGCGCGGCGATCATGGGGCTCAGTCTCGCGAAATACGGCGAGATCACCTTCAAGGACGGCAAGGTGCAGCAGAAGAACTTCGACGACTTCCAGGTCCTCAGGATCGACGAATCCCCTGCGGTGACCAACGTCTACATCGTGCCGCCCGGACCCGACACGCCGCCGAGCGGCGTGGGCGAGCCCGGCGTCCCGCCATTCGCGCCAGCGCTGATGAATGCCATCTTCGCTGCGACCGGAAAGCGCATCCGCAGCCTTCCGCTCGGCAAGCAATTGGAAGCGTAAAGGCGGGAACACAAGGCGGCCTCGCGCCGTTTGCATCGATCTGACAGGAGCAGATCGATGACCCATATCTCAAAGGCGCTCGCAGTCTCATTGCTGTCGAGCGCCTTTCTTTTGACGGCCACTGGCGCATACGCCCAGAGCAACACCACGCCGCCGACAACGGCGACGCGCCCCAGTACGCCGGACCAGAACTCTGTGCCCAACGCCAATGCCACGCCGCCCTCGACCACCCAGACCACCGGGCAGCACAATCCAGATCCCAAGGTTCGCGAGATGAACCAGAAGGAAAAGGACAAGGTCGAGCGCGAGGGGAAGTAGCGATCTGCGCATTGGCGTTTTGACGTCGTGATTATCGGCTCTACTTCTTCGCCGAACCGCATCGTTGTGCCCTCTCCCCTTGCGGGAGAGGGCAGCGACGCCGGTTGCCACGATCACGCTGGGTGAGGGGTATGCCTGCGCGAGCCTCGCACGTTGAGATGCGCGGATGGAACCCCTCATCCGGCGCTTCGCGCCACCTTCTTCCGCAAGGAGCGAAGGGAAGACGCCAACGCAAAATGCGGCGGACGTTGCCGTCCGCCGCATTTGCCCCCTGACACTCCGCTTCTTTCGATCCGCCAGCGGAGCTTATTTCTTGAGCGCGAACACCCAGATCACGCCGCCTTGCGGCACGTTGGCTTCGATGCCGATATTGTTGGTCACGAGTGCATCCTGGATGCGCTGCGCATCCACGCCCCATCCCGACTGGATTGCGATGTATTGCGTGCCGTCGATCTCATAAGACACCGGCATGCCCATGATGCCGGAGTTGGTCTTCTGCTCCCACAGCAGCTCGCCGGACTTCGCGTTGAAGGCGCGGAAGTTGCGGTCGTTGGTGCCGCCCACGAAGACGAGATCGCCCGCGGTCGCCGTCACCGAGCCGAACAGCTGCGATTTCGGGAAGTTGTGTTGCCACATCTTCTTGCCCGTAACGGGATCCCAGGCCTGGAGCTCGCCGAAATGATCCGCCCCGGGCTTCGTCTTCAGCCCGATGTCCTCCGGCTTGGTGCCGAGCCAGAGCTCGCCGGGCTTGAGCGGAACCTTCTCGCCGGTGAACCCGCCGCAGAAATTCTCGTTGGCGGGTACGTAGACGAGGCCGGTCTTCTGGCTGTAGGCCGCCGACGGCCAATCCTTGCCGCCCCACAGCGACGGACAGAACTCCACGCGCTTGCCGACCATCGGCTTGTGCGCGGGGTCGACGATCGGCCTGCCGCTCTCGGCGTCGATGCCCTTCCAGACGTCAGTGGAGACGAACGGCCAACCGGCGACGTAGTTGATCTTGGTCGGCGTGCGCTCGAGTATCCAGAAGATCGCATCGCGTCCCGGATGGACCAGGCTCTTGATGTTGCGACCGTCACGTTGCAGGTCGATCAACATCGGCGCTTCGACCTCGTCCCAATCCCAGGAATCGTTCTGGTGGTACTGGTGATAAGTCTTGATCTTGCCGGTGTTCGGATCGAGCGCGAGTACCGAGGAGGTATAGAGATTGTCGCCGGGATGCATCTCGCCGGGCCACGGCGCGGCGTTGCCGACGCCCCAATAGATCGTCTTGGTGTCCTTGTCATAATTGCCGGTCATCCAGGCCGAGCCGCCGCCGTTCTTCCAGTCCTCGCCCTGCCAGGTGTCGTGGCCGGGTTCGCCTTCGCCCGGAATCGTATAAGTCCTCCACAACTCCTTGCCGTCCTTGGCATCATAGGCGGCGACATAGCCGCGCACGCCGAACTCGCCACCGGAGCCGCCAACGATGACCTTGCCGTCGACGATCAGCGGCATCAGGGTCATGTACTGGCCCTTCTTGTAGTCCTGCACCTTGGTGTCCCACACCACCTTGCCGGTCTTGGCGTCGAGCGCGACGACATGGTCGTCGGTGGTGGCGAGATAGAGCTTGTCCTCCCAGAGGCCGACGCCGCGGCTGGTCGGATGCAGCTGGAACAGATCGTCGGGGAGCTGCCGCTTGTAGCGCCAATATTCGTCGCCGGTCTTGGCGTTCAGCGCAATCACCTGCCCCATCGGGGTTGCCACGAACATCACGCCGTTGTTGACGATCGGCGGCGCCTCGTGGCCTTCGACGACGCCGGTCGCGAAGGTCCAGACCGGGGTGAGGTTCTTCACATTCGAGGTGTTGATCTGGTCTAGCGGGCTGTAGCCCTGCCCGTCATAGGTCCGCCGGTACAGCATCCAGTTGGAGGGCTCCGGGTTTTCCAACCGCTGCGCGGTGACCGGCGCGTAGTTCTCGACCGGGCCTGATACGGCGGCGGTCGACGCAAGACACGTGAAGGCGACGAAGCCGGACAGTAACCACTGCTTCCTGGTCATGGACGTTCCCCTTTTTCATCCGTTTGAATTCTTGTTTTGAATTCTTGTCGTTCGTCCCGTCGTCCGCCCACCGGCGGATGCGGCCTCTCGTGACGCGGGCACAACCCGCACGTCCATCATCCCGGCTGCGCGCCACCTACCTTTCCGACGAAGTTTCCGGCGACGGTGAGCGAGCCGTCAGCCAGCGCCAGCGGCAGCGCAGCGAGCCGTCGCGGCGCCGGCCCGAACACGACCTGCGCGGCCGCGCGAGGATCGTATTCGGAGTTGTGGCACATGCATTTGAGCACTTCCTTGTCGCCGACATCGCTCTTCACCCAGGCCGTGACAGGACAGCCGGCATGCGAGCAGATTGCCGAATAGGCGAGGATGCCGTCGACAGCGCGCGCTTTCGTCTGCTCGTCGAGCTCGGCGGGGTCGAGGCGGATGATCAGAATCTCGTTGAGGCGCGAGGCGCTGCGCACGACCGACGTCTTCGGGTCTTTCGGCCAGGCATGCACCGGCGGTCCGCCAGCCGAGAGATCGGCCGCGGTCACGGGCTTTCCCTCTTGATCGCCTTCGGAGAACACGAGCAGATCGCCCTTCTGAGGCCGCTCGTCGGAGCCGGGCGCATCCTCGCCCGCGTGGACCTGCGTGGAACAGGCGAGGCACGCCGTGGTGGCCAGCGCACTCATCAATAGCGCCCGCCGGGTTTGCTCCGTGCAGGCGTCAGCGTCGGATTCCGCTGTGTTGTCGGAGGATGAAGAGGATGTATCGAACGATGCACGCGACATGTCTGCAAGCAGGCGCTGGAACTCTGCCGAAAAAAAGGCAAAGATTTTTTACTGCAGTGCATCACACGGTTTTGCTCGCGCTGATTGAACGCGAACACGCGCATTTACGCGCATTTTTTTAATTGCAACGTCACGCTACGCGACCGGCATGATGATTTTGCAGATCAGGTAAATGCTAGCGGTATTGGTGCAATGCGCCGACGCGCGGCGCGATCGTAGCGCCATCAGTGCCGCCTGCGCATTTCTCAGGCAGGCATTCTGTATTCTAGGAGCGGAGCAGGTGACGCGGCGAAGCGATGCGACCGGCCAAGGTTGCCGACGCCATCTCAAAGCTGTCGGCGATGCGGCGCGCCCTGTCGATGAACAGCGCGGCGGCCTGCGGCGGGCAGACCTCGCGCGCGGTCTGTTCGAACAAATCGAGCCAGCGGTCGAAATGATCTCCGATCAGGTTCAGTGGCATATGCGCCCGCATCGGCGAACCGTGGTAACGGCCGCTCATCAGCACGACCGACGACCAGAAATCCCGGAGCTTGGCCAGATGCTCGTCCCAATTCTGCACGACCGCGAACACCGGCCCCAACAGCTCATCCTCGCGCACGCGCCCATAGAAGCGGGTGACGAGTTCCCCGATCATCTCTTCGGTCATCCCGGTGCGCTCGATCGCATCCTGGGTCAGCAAGTTCCGCCGCGCGGCCGCAGCCTCGCGCTCGGCTTTCAGTCGATCCGACATGTCCCTTGTTATCCGTTCCGTTGTTCTCGCAGGCCGCCCGTTCGACATTGTCGGGCCGATCGCGCGCGGCGTCTTTGTCGCAGCGCAAATCGCGGGGTTTGGCGGCGAGCACTGAGCGCCCGCCGCCTGCGCCATTGTCAGGCGCTGTAGGTGTAAAAGCCCTGCCCCGTCTTGCGGCCGAGATGGCCGGCGTCGACCATTTCCTTGAGCAAGGGGGCTGGACGGTATTTGGGGTCGTTGAAGCCTTTGTAAAAGACCTCCATCACCGACAACATGGTGTCGAGCCCGACAAGATCGGCGAGCGCCAACGGCCCGATCGGATGGTTGCAGCCGAGCTTCATGCCGGCATCGATCTCTTCCGCCGTCGCAATCCCCTCCTGCAGCGCGAAGATCGCCTCGTTGATCATCGGACACAGGATGCGGTTGACGGCAAAGCCCGGGCTGTTCTTGGCCGTGATCGCCACCTTGCCGACGCGCTTGGCGAAATCGAGCGCCTTGGCATGGGTGTCGTCGGAGGTCTGCAGGCCGCGGATGAGCTCCAGCAGCGCCATGACCGGAACCGGATTGAAGAAGTGCATGCCGATAAAGCGGTCGGGGCGGTCGGTCGCCGCAGCGAGCTTCGTGATCGAGATCGACGAGGTGTTCGTGGCGAGCAGCGTGCGTGGCGACAGCGTCGCACAGAGATCCTTCAGGATCTTGACCTTGAGTTCCTCGTTCTCGGTCGCGGCCTCGATGACGAGATCGCAATCGACGAGCTTGGCGCGGTCGGTGGTGCCGGTGATGCGCTTGAGCGTGGCGTCGCGATCGCCCGCCGACATCTTCTCCTTTTTGACCAGGCGCTCGAGGCTGCCGCCGACCGTCGAAATCCCGCGGTTCACCGCCGCATCGGAAATATCGACCATCACGACCGAAAGTCCGGCCGCGGCACAAATCTGCGCGATGCCGTTCCCCATGGTGCCTGCCCCGATGATGCCAACGGTTTGGATCATTGCCTCAAATCCTTCATCCTTGCGGACGTGCCATACCGGCCCGCCCCTTTGTTCCTGCATCAGGGTCTAGCACCGCCCCCGGGCGGGTGCGACCTGATCCTCTCCCTTCCTTAAAGCATCCAAGGCGGGAATAAAGCCGCCTTTCGGCCGCCAAACGGCGTGATTTGGTGCCCCGGCCTATTTGGCCCGGCCTATCTGCGGCATCCCGTCCCCGGAGGGCGCGAGGGTGCGGGGAGCCCCGGGCTCGAGACGGCAGCGGCTTAACCGAGACGAAGCACCTTGCCCGGATTCATGATGTTCTTGGGATCGAGCGCCCGCTTGATCGTGCGCATGATGTCGAGCTCGGTCCGGGAACGGTAGTGCTGGAGCTCGTCGAGCTTCTCGATGCCGATGCCATGTTCCGCTGAGATCGAACCGCCCATGGAGGTGACGAGGTCGTTGACGGCCCGTGTGATCGCCGCGGAATACTGGGAGAGCGTATCGCGGTCCATGCCCTTCGGGCCCATGAAGGAGAAGTGCACATTGCCGTCTCCGATGTGGCCGAGCGGATAGGGGCGGATCGTCGGCAAAATGGCGAGCACGGCCTCGAGACCGCTGTCGATAAACTCGGGAATCCTGGAGACCGCAACCGACACATCGTAGCTCAAGCCCGGACCTTCGGTGCGCGATGCCTCGGCCACGCTCTCGCGAATCCGCCACGTGTTGCGCGACTGCGCTTCGGTTTGCGCGATCACAGCATCCAGCACCCGGCCCGCCTCGAGTTGGACCGCCAGGAACTGCTCCATCCTGTCCGACATGCCCGTGCCACCGTCCTGCCGGGGCCGGGCCGACGACCATTCGAGAAGGAGATACCATTCGGTCTCAGCCTTGAGAGGATCCTGGGTGCCGGGAATGTGGCGCAGCACCATGTCGGTGCACGCACGGCTGATGAGCTCACAGGAGCCGACATTGTCATCGGAAGCGGCATGCGCTTCCGACAGAAGGTCGATGGCAGCCTTGGGATCGCGAATTGCGAGCCATGCCGTGCACACGTCTTTCGGCGCCGGCCAGAGTTTCAGCACCGCCTTGGTGATGATGCCGAGCGTCCCTTCGGCGCCCATGAACAGATGCTTGAGGTCATAGCCGGTGTTGTCCTTCTTGAGTGCACGCAGGCCGTCCCAGACATCGCCGTTAGCCAGCACGACCTCGAGACCCAGCACCAGATTTCGCGCGTTGCCATAACGCAGCACCTGCACGCCGCCGGCATTGGTGGACAGATTACCTCCGATCATGCAGGAGCCCTGAGCACCCAGGCTAAGCGGAAACAGGCGGTCGTGGCGCGCGGCTGTGTCCTGAAGCGTCTCGAGGATGCAGCCTGCCTCCACAGTCATGGCGTAGCCGACGGGATCGACGTTCAACACCTGGTTCATGCGACCGAGCGACAGCACGATGCCGCGGTGCATGGGCCACGGCGTGGCGCCGCCCATCAACCCGGTGTTGCCACCTTGCGGAACGATGGCAATGCCGTTGTCGTAGCAGAGCTTGACGACAGCGGAGACTTCCGCGGTGCTGGCCGGACGCACGACCGCCGCGGCCTGCCCCGCCAGTTCGCCGCGCCAGTCGGTCACGAAGGGCCGCTTGTCGTGCTCGTCCAGGATCAGGCCTTTGTCGCCGACGATGGCCCGCAAGCGGTCGAGAACGGCTGAGGTCACGGGTGCGGTCGGAATCGACGGAGCGATGGGAAGGGCTGCACCCGGCATGTGTTCCTCTCTTTTCGGCCGTTCAGCGCCTTGGGGCGCGCAAGGCTTCGTTCTTGTTTTCATTCTGGGCGTGGTGCAACGACCCTAGCATAGGGGTCGCGGTTGCGGGAACGTCCCCGGCAGCAAGCCTCGTGCGGATTTGCGTGGAATGCTGAATGCAGGCGCACTTCCGCCGAGGTCCCGCATACCCTACTGTACCCCGATCAATTCGGATTGGAGCTCATGAGCCGTTTCTGGAGTCCGGTCGTCCACACGCTTTCGCCCTATGTCCCCGGCGAGCAGCCCAAGCAGGACGGCATCGTCAAGCTCAATACCAACGAGAATCCCTACCCGCCCTCGCCGCGCGTGCTGGCGGCGATCGCATCGGCCGCGGAGCGGCTGCGCCTTTATCCCGATCCGCGCGCAACGCGCCTGCGCGAGGCGATCGCGGCCCATTGCGATGTGGTGCCCGAGCAAGTGTTCGTCGGTAACGGCTCCGACGAGGTTCTGGCCCACACCTTCCAGGCCCTTCTGAAGCACGACACGCCGCTTCTGTTCCCCGACGTCACCTACAGCTTCTACCCCGTCTATTGCAGCCTCTATGGAATAACGCATGACAAGGTGCCGCTCGATGCTGCGATGAGGATCGATATCTCCAACTACAGTCGACCATCGAGCGCCATCCTGCTCTGCAATCCGAACGCTCCGACCGGTATCGCCCTTCAGCGCGACGCAATCGCATCCCTGCTGGCCGAACGGCCGGACCGGCTGGTGGTGGTGGACGAGGCTTATGTCGATTTCGGCGCCGAGAGCGCCGTGCCGCTGGTTGCACGCCACGACAATTTGCTGGTCATCCAGACCTTCTCGAAGTCGCGCTCACTGGCTGGCCTACGGGTTGGTTTTGCCATCGGCCAACGACCGCTGATCGAAGCGCTGGAACGGGTGAAGGACAGTTTCAACTCCTATCCCGTCGATTGCCTCGCGATCGCCGGCGCCGTCGCCGCGATCAAGGACGAGGGCTGGTTCAGAGACACCCGTGCTCGTATCATCGCAAGCCGCGAAACCTTGGCCCGAGACCTTGGACAACTTGGCTTCGAGGTGTTGCCGTCGCTCGCCAACTTCGTCTTCGCGCGCCATCGAAGCCGGAGCGGAGCAGATCTCGCGGCAGCGCTTCGCCAGCGTGGCGTTCTGGTCCGTCATTTCGGAAAGCCGCGCATCGAGGACTTCCTGCGCGTCACGGTCGGAACGGAGGCGGAGTGTGCCCGGCTTGTTGAGGTGCTGCGTGGGTTGATCTAAGCCCCGACAGTCCCTGCATCGGCCAGCATCAAACGATGAGCCCAAACGCGGCATCGTGCCATGCCACCCGCGGCTTTGATTTCCGGCCAAATTCGGGTTACCAAACCTGCCTGCGGAGCACGACCGCGCCGCTGCTTTGCCCGACGATACCCTCAGGGAAATATACGTGAAACACCTCCGCAGTCCTGAAATCGACGCACCCAAGACGTCGTGGCGGGCGCCGAAGCTCAGGCACGGATGAACGACTTTGCGCGATCCATCGGCGCCGCATTCACGCTGATCGGCGAGGCCGATGCAGAGCTTCTGGGCATCGTCGGACTGTCGGTGCGCGTCAGCCTGACCGCCAGCATCCTCGCGCTTCTGATCGGGGCGCCGTTCGGGGTCCTGCTTGCGATCACCCGGTTCCGCGGGCGGCAGGTCATCATCGTCCTGACCAATGCCTTGCTTGGTCTTCCACCAGTCGTGGTCGGGCTCGCGCTTTATCTTCTGCTGTCGCGGTCAGGGCCGCTCGGGGCCGCCGGCCTGTTGTTCACGCCGGCGGCCATGGTGGTCGCGCAGACGCTGCTCGCCACACCGATCGTGGTCGCACTGGTGCACCGGCCGGCGAGCCTGCTGTGGGCGGAGTATGGCGACCTGGCGCGGATCGATGGGCTGTCAACACTACGCAGCATCGGCTTGCTGTTCGCGCTGGGCCGGACCTCGCTGCTGACGGCCTTTCTCGCAGCCTTCGGCCGCGCGATTGCGGAGGTTGGCGCCATCCTCATCGTCGGTGGCAACATCCGCGGTTTCACGCGCACGATGACGACGGCGATCGCTCTGGAGACCAGCAAGGGCGACCTGCCGCTGGCGCTCGGACTCGGGCTGATCCTGCTCGCACTCAGCGTCGCAGTGTCGACCGTCGCCTTCCTGCTAGTGGGACGCGTTGGGGAAAAATAGCTGCTCGCCCCCGACCTTATAGCCGGCGATGGCCTCCTGCCCTTTCGAAGAGATCAGCCAGTCAATGAAGGCTTGCCCGTCCTGCGCCTTCGCGTTCGCATGCTTGGCCGGATTGACCAGCATGACGCCGTACTGGTTGAACAGCCGCTTGTCGCCTTCGGTGAGGACGGCGAGTTCGCCGCGGTTCTTGAATGACAACCAGGTGCCGCGATCCGACAGCAGATAAGCATTCGATGACGACGCCATGTTCAGGGCTGGACCCATGCCCTGGCCGATCTCGCGATACCAGCCGTCCTTGGCGGCACCGAGGTCGACGCCAGCCTCCTTCCAAAGCCGCAATTCGGCCGCGTGCGTGCCGGACTTGTCGCCGCGCGAAATGAACGGCGCCTTCGCGGCCGCGATCTTGCGCAGCGCCTCGGCCACGTCCTTGCCGCCAGCGATCTTCGCGGGATCGCTCTTCGGCCCGACAATGACGAAGTCGTTGTACATCACGTCGAAGCGCTTCACGCCCTCCCCTTCGGACATGAACTTGTCCTCGGCTGGCCTGTCATGGACGAACACGACGTCTGCATCGCCGCGCCGCCCGATGTCGAGTGCCTGGCCCGTGCCAACGGCAACAACCTTCACGTCGATGCCCGCGGCCTTCGAGAATAGCGGCAGCAGATAGCCAAACAGCCCCGACTGTTCCGTCGACGTCGTCGAGGCCACGGTGATGGCGCGCTCCTGCGCGAATGCGATCGTGGACCAGAGCAGAATCGCTCCGAGAGTCATTATCCTTTTCATGCCTCGTCCTCACACCAGATGCCGGATGTTCCAAACTCTACCGTCGACAGAGACGCACAGGGAACCCCAACAAGCGCCGCAACGCGCTTGGTCATGATCGTCGCGACGCTCCCCTGTGAGGAACGTCCGCTCCGCGCGCAAGTTGTCATCAAGTCAACCCAGGAGGAAACCAGATGAAGAAGATCATTTTGGCATCCGCGTGCATCATGGCGCTGGCGACCGGCGGCGAATCCGCACAGACACAACCCGCCCCGGGCGCATCCGGTCAGGGCGACGTCGGGCCCTCGTCCCGGGGCCCCGCGACCAAGGGCATGACGACCGGCACGTCGTCGAACATGCAGAACGAGGCCGCCGACAGCAAGGGCAAGCAGGCTCCGAGCGCCGGTGGCAGTAACACGAATAACATGGGCAGCCAGGCCGGCGGCGGCGCGGGCTCCGGGAAGTAGGCCGGCATCGATCGGAAATCTGGAGAGGGGGCGATCGTCCCCTCTCCTCAGATGTCTTCATGCCGTCAAAAGCTTGTCGACGTCATGCGCAAAGGTCTTGGTGTCGAACAAAGCGCATTGGCGAGGCTGCACCTTGACTGCAGTCACGCCGGCGACATCGCAGCTTCGCGCTCTGAAAGCGTGGATGTTCTGCAATTGGTCCCACCTACATTGACATCAGTGTGACAGCCGGGGATTTTTACATTGCTGGCGAATCAGCGATGGCCTCAAGCCGAGTACCTCTTGGACAACTCCCAGTGCTTTCGAGACTGATATCGTTGCTGCGCCGCATCCCCGCGGTGAAATGGGCGTTCAACCGGCTCCGGCCCGCGCCGCACGGCGGCAGCATCGACGTCGCAGCTGATGCCGCGGACGCCTCGCCCGCCCTCGTTGCCGAGATTTTAGAAGCCGCTCCGGCTCTGGACACCAGCATCAGCGCGGATACGTCAAACTGCGACGTTGCGGCCGCCGCTTCAGCCGCCGAAGACGGGACCGCCAGACCCGTCATCGCGGAGAGCCCGTCGGAAGCGCCAGCCGATGTTAGCGGCAGCGACGATTCATCCCGGGAGACGGCGGCGGAAGTCGAGCTGGTCGTCGTGGAGGAAGCTTCGGTCGCGACCATCGATGTCGAGCGTGAGACGGTCGACGTCCCCGAACTCACCATCAACAGCGATCCATCTCCCGAACTCGCGGACGACGTTGAGCCCATTGTCGTGGAGAAGGCCTCCTCCGTCGATGTCGAGCTCGTCCCGGTTGATGCCCCCGCTCTCGCCATCAACGACGAGCATTCCTCCGCCGTCGACGTGGATACTTGCTCAACTCTCGACGACACGCGTGTCGCGCTTGCCTCCAGCGCGGCGGAAGTCGTCGCCAGCACGCCCAGCGTCGTCACGGATGTTGCGCCGGAGCCAGCCCTCGAGGCTCCCGCTGCGGAGATCACCAGCGCGCCGAAGATTCGTGCAAAGATCGCAGAACCCGCCGACCGCGCCGCGCTGATCCGGCAGCGTTGGACGGAGACCGGGAGCAGGATGTGGAATCCGCGCGTCCACGGCGCCGGTGATGCCACGCTGAACATCCAGGGAAGCGTCGGGTTGCTGCCGCCTGCGCCTGGCGAGACAATGCCGCGCTACGACAAGCTGGAATTCAGGATGCTCGGCGGACAAATCGTCTGCGAGGGCGTGATCGTCGAAGCACCCGCGCATGCGAGCCAGCGCAGTTTTACGCGGCTCGCCGAGCCGGGGAAACCGGATCGGGTCCGCGAACCAATGCGGGAACGCCAGGCCGCTCTCGCCTGACCCATTATTTCCTACGACGACCAACCCATATGATAGGCTAACGCCTTGAATTTGGGAGATCGCATGCCCACAAAATCATTGCGACTGGTTGTGATTGCCGCCCTCTGCGTCTCTCAAGGAGCCTTTGCCGCATCCAGTAAACGCCATGCGCCCGCGACCGATCAGGCGTCACCCTACAAAGCCGACCGCCTCTCCTCTTCGCGCGGAGAGACGATCCTCAACACGCCCGGCCAGACCACCGTGATGACGCGAGAGATCCTCGACGACAAGAACGCGACGAGCCTCAAAGATGCCATGCGCTCGACCGCCGGCGTGACGATCGGGCGCTAGGCCACTTCGCTCAGGGGAGCGGATAGCCCTTCCAGACCCACTCCAGCGCCGACGGCAGCGTCTGCGCGATCGTGGGCCGGTCGACGTGCTTGGCGTTGCGTACGAACAGAAACTGATAGTGGTAGCCCTTCTCCGCCAGCACCTTGGCCATCAGCGCGTTGGAGAGGGTCCAGTCGTGCATGCCGTCGGGAATGGTGGGGTTCGGATAGAACAGATCCTGGTCGCCGCCGAAGAACCAGAAGCGGATCGGCTTGGTCGGCGCAGCGACGATCAGCGGCACGCCGGGCGGCTCGGCCGGCGTGAGCACGCCCGCCTTGGAGATGAGATTGGGTGTGGCCGGCCCCGGCCATGCGCTGTGATATTCCCAGGCTCCGCCGCGCAGCGACGGGTCATGCGGCCATTGCTGGTTGACCATGGTCGGCGAGAACGCCAGCACGCGGTGATAGAGATCGGGATAGAACCACGCCATGGTGAAGGCAGCCACGCCGCTCGAGCTCAGCCCCATGGTCGCACGCCCATCGGGATTTTTGGTCAGCCTGACCTCGGCGTTCTTTTCGACCAGCGGCAGCACTTCACGCTCGACGAATTGCGCGTAGGCGCCTGACACCGCGTCATATTCGCGGCCGCGCTGACTGCCCTGCGCGTCCTGCCCGCCATTGCCGATCTGGATCGCGATCATCGGCGGCACGCGGCGCTGCGCGATCAGATTGTCGAGCGTGACGGCGAGATCCTTGTAGGCGTTGGAGCCACCGTCGCCGACCACGATGAACGGCGCCTCGCTGCCGCGCACATATTGCGCCGGCACATAGACGTCGATGGTGCGCGACCAGACGCCGGGATGGCTGGTGGTGACGATCATGTGCGACTTGTCGTCCGGCGCCGTGACGGTCGTCATGATCGAGGAATTGGTGCAACCAGCAAGATCGTCGCGGATCAGACCCGGATTGTAGATGGTGCTCTCCTTCGACGACAACGTGAAGGACTTTGTCGTCCCACGCGGCACGCCCTCCTTCGCGATCGTCTCCGGCGCAGGATTGTGGGTGGGACCGATGATGAAATTCCCCTCGGCATCCGGTGGCGGCAGCGTTCCGTCAGGAAGCTCCGTGGCGCGTGGATAATTGGGATTGGAGGGATCACGCGTCGGAGGCGCCGTCTTGAAGTCGAGACCCGTCGTATCGATGAAGAACGGGCCCGCCTTGTCGGTGCTGTTGGCCCCAGGCGGCACCACCATGTTCTGGGTGACGCAGGCCGGCTGCGAGAAGGCAATCGACGTGAAGGAGATGAGGGAAATCAGAGTCCCCGCAAGGACGGACAACGAATTGGTCATTTCAGCTCCCGATGCCGACGAGTCTTTCTGGCTCGCCTTGGCGCAAAGTATGACGAGCCGCCTGCGCGCGGTCAAATCCCGCCCGGCCGCGTTACCGCAATGGCCGCCATGCTCAAAACGGACAGACACGGCTATTCCGCGCATGCCACGAACTTTTTCAGACACGTGGCCGTTGCTGCCGCACCTCGCACGACGTAGCTTGCCGGTCGGCCGCGCGAAGGCCGCGCCCGATCAAGACGACAAGAACAATCTGCAAGAACAATCCCGGGAGACAAACCATGAAGAAGCTCACGGCCGCGCTGTGCGCGCTGGCGTTCCTCGCAACCGGCGCGCAGGCGCAGACCGTCAAGGACTTCCTGGCGGTGGTCACCAAGAAATGGACCACGCCGTTCGAGCCGTTCCAGCTCATCGGCAACATCTACTATGTCGGCACTGACGGCATCGCCGTCTACATCATCAAGACCTCACAAGGCCTGATCCTGATGGATACGGCGCTTCCGGAATCCACCGGCATGATCAAGGACAACATTGCCAAGCTCGGTCTCAAGGTCTCCGACATCAAGATCATCCTCAACACACACGCGCATTTCGACCACACCGGCGGTTTCGCCGAAATCAAGAAGGAGACCGGCGCGCAGCTGATCGCCGGCGACCGCGACAAGCCGCTGCTGGAAGGCGGCTATTATCCTGGCGACGAGAAGAACGAGGACCTCGCCTTCCCCGCAGTGAAGGTCGATCGCGCCGTGAAGGAAGGCGACAAGATCACGCTCGGCGACACCACGCTGACGGCTCACGCCACCCCCGGCCATTCGCCCGGCTGCACGAGTTGGGAGATGACCGTCAAGGACGGCAATCAGGACCGCGAGGTGCTGTTCTTCTGTAGCGGCACGGTGGCGTTGAACCGGCTGGTCGGCCAGCCGACCCACGCCGGAATCGTCGACGACTACCGTGCGACCTACGCCAAAGTGAAGGCGATGAAGATCGACGTGCTGCTCGGGCCGCATCCGGAGGTCTATGGCATGCAGGCCAAGCGCGCCGAAATGAAGGACGGCGCACCGAACCCGTTCGTCAAGCCGGGTGAACTCGCAGCCTACTCCACAACCCTGTCGGAAGATTTCGACAAGCAGCTCGCCAAGCAGACCGCCGCGCTCGAGAAGAAATAGCGATCGTCTCGCGCTATCTTCACCTCTCCTTCTCCGGGGGAGAGGTGAAGCCGGCATGCCGGCTCGCACTGTGTCGATGCGACAATACGCTCCGCTGGCGCATATGGTTAGCAGAGCGTAGCCGCAATTTATGCAAACTCTCTTTCAGCCAATCCCCGCACTTCCGCCGCCGGATATCGTTAACGCGGCCTCACCGGTGCGCGGATCGAGAAGATCCGCGGCGCGTCGAACCTCTCGCGAGGACTCCAATCTAACGCCCCCTTTACCGCCGCCGTGCAAGATCGCCCGCGTTTTGAGGAAATTCAGGGCTGATATTGCAATGCCTGTCACCAATTTGAAGTCACATCTAGCTGCCGTTGCAGAGCTGTTTCGGGTGCCGGCCGACAATCCGGAGCTGATGCGCGCGCAATTCGACGCCTTCTCGAAACAGATCCCGCTACTCTATTTCATCCTGATCACAAACACGATCGCGGTGGCTTATACCTATGTGCCGCTGGCACCGGCCTCGCTCAGTATGATCGTGCCGGCCGTGTTGATCGCGGTGACAGGCTTTCGCACATTCTGGTGGCTGCGCCAGCGCGGTGTCGTCCGCAACGATGCCGACATCCTGCGCAACCTGCGCCTCACCAATTGGATTGCAGCGCCGATCGCCGCCGGCTTTACTCTCTGGTCGTTTGCCCTGTATCCCTACGGCGACGCTTTCGCCAAGAGTCAGGTTGCCTTCTACATGGCGGTGACCGTGATCGGCTGCATCTTCTCGCTGATGCATCTGCGCTCGGCAGCACTGATCGTGACGCTGGTCGTCGACGTGCCCTACGTGCTGTTCTACTTCGCCACGGGCGAACCGACGCTGGAGGCGATGGCCATCAACAATCTGCTGGTCACCGGTGCGATGGTGACGGTGCTGTTCATCTACTATCGCGACTTCGCCGACCTCGTCGCGAGCCGCAAATCGCTGCTGGCACAGCAGGCGGCCACCCAAGCCCTTTCGGACGAGAACTTCCGCCTCGCCAACCTCGATTCCCTGACCGAACTACCGAACCGCCGCCGCTTCTTCGCCGAGCTGTCGAGCGCGTTCACCGATGCCAAGCGCAGAAACGTTCGCGTCGCGGTCGGGATCATCGACCTCGATGGCTTCAAGCCGATCAACGACAACTACGGCCATTCGGTTGGCGACCGCGTTTTGATCGAGGCGGGCCGGCGCATCCGCGAGGTCTGCGAGGGCTTCGGCCCGCAGCGGGTGGAATTCGCCAGGCTCGGCGGCGACGAGTTCGGCCTCGTCGTGTGCGGCGACCCTGACGATGCGGATCTGATGCGGCTCGGCGAACGCGTTGGTGACCAGGTCAAGCTGCCCTACCAGCTCGACACCGCCCATACCGGGCTGTCCTGTTCGATCGGTTTCGCGCTGTTCCCGCAATCGGCAACGACGGCAGAAGCGCTCTATGAATGCGCCGACTATTCGCTTTATCACGCCAAGCGCCATCTGCGCGGCCGCACCGTGATCTTCTCGAGCGAGCTCGAGGCCGAGATCCGCAGCCGCGGCGTCATCGAGAATTTGCTGCGCACTGCCGATTTCAGCACCGAGATAAACCTGGTGTACCAGCCGATCGTGGACGCCATGAGCGAGCATACCGCCGGCTTCGAGGTCCTGGCGCGCTGGCACAGCTCCCGCCTCGGCCTGGTTTCGCCGGCCGATTTCATTCCGGCCGCCGAGCGCATTGGCCTGATCCGGCCGCTGACGCAGGCGCTCCTGGTGCGCGCGCTCGCGACGGCCAGGACCTGGCCCGATCACATCCGCCTGTCGTTCAACCTGTCCGCCCACGACGTCTGCTCGCCCGAGGGCGTCCTGCCGCTGATTACGATCATCGAGAAGAGCGGGCTGCCGCCACACCGGATCGACTTCGAGATCACCGAGACCGCCGTCACCTTCGATTTCGTACGCGCACAACAGTCGATCGCGGCATTGAAGGCGATGGGCTGCGGCATTTCGCTGGACGATTTCGGCACCGGCTACTCCTCGCTGAGCCACGTACACTGGCTGCCGCTCGACAAAATCAAGATCGACCGCAGCTTCATCGCCGACGTCAACGACAATCCAGTGAGCCACAAGATCATCAAGTCCCTCACGGGCCTCTGTGACGACATGGAGATCGCCTGCGTCGCCGAGGGTGTCGAGACCCGCGCTCAGCTCGACACCCTGCGCCGGCTGGGATGCGACTTCATCCAAGGCTACTACTTCGCCAAGCCCATGCATGGCGACGCCATCGACGAGTATCTCGCCAAGGAACGCCAGCGCCTTGGCGGCGCCGTATCCAGGGTCGTGGCCTAAAGTCAGACCGCGCAGTAGCGCTCCTGGATGTCCTTGTCCGCCAGCAGCGCCGCGGCGCTGCTTTGATGCACGACTTCACCCTGATCGATGATCACGGCACGGTCAGCGAGCCGCAGCGCCCATTCGACGTTCTGCTCGACCAGGAGCAGCGTCTTGCCCTCGTCGCGCAGGCGACGGAACAGCACGCCCATCTCCTCGACCAGGACAGGCATGATGCCCTCCGACGGCTCGTCGAGCAGAAGCATCTTGGGCTTTGCGATCAAGGCGCGTGCAATCGCCAGCATCTGCTGCTCGCCGCCTGACAGCGTGACACCCTCCTGATCGAGGCGCTCCTTCAGGCGCGGAAAGGTCTCGGCGATCTCGTCGATCGCGACGCGCTCATCGATGTCGCTTCCTGCCGCGACGAGGCCGAGACGAAGGTTCTCGCGCACGGAGAGACCGGGGACGATGCGGCGCTCCTCGGGGACGTAAGCAAGGCCGAGATGGAAGCGCTGATGGGCGCGAAGCTGCAGAAGCTCCCGGCCCGCAAAGCGCACGCGACCCGTCGTCTTCGCCATCAGGCCCATCATCGACCGCAGCGTGGTGGTCTTCCCGGCCCCGTTGCGGCCGACAAGGGCAACGACCTCGCCGGGCTGCACATGCAAGGAGATGCCGTGAAGGACGTGGCTCGCGTCATACCAGGCGTGGAGATCCTCAATTTCGAGCAGTGCGGTCTCAGCCATAGCCTTCACTCTGTCCGAGATAGACCCGGCGGACCTCCGGATTGCTCCTGATCTCATCGGGCGCGCCGTCCGCAAGCAGGCGGCCGTGATGCAGCACCACGACGCGCTTGGACAGGCCCAGCACCATCTTCATCTTATGCTCGACGAGAAGCACGGTGCGCTTCTCGGCGAGCCGTTCGAGCAGCGCGACCATGTCCTTGGTCTCCTCCGGCCCCATGCCGGCGGTCGGCTCGTCGAGCAGAAGCAACTCCGGCTCCGAGACCAACGCAATCGCGATCTCCAGCGCGCGCTGCTGGCCATGCGCCAGGAATTTCGCCAGTTCGGCGCGCCTGCCAGATAGCCCGACCGCCTCGAGCGCAGCATCGGCGCGGGCATTGAGTTCTGTTAGTCGGGCGCGGTTACGCCAAATGTCGTAGCTCACGGTCAACGCCTGCGCCGCCACGCGGACGTTCTCGTGCACGGACAGGTCCGGGAAGATGTTTGTGATCTGATAAGAGCGCGAGATGCCCTGATGCACGAACCGATGCTGCGGAAGGCCGTTCAGCTCGCGTCCTCTGAAATGCAGCTTGCCTGACGTCGGTGTCAGCGCGCCGGATAGGATGTTGAAGAACGTGCTCTTGCCGGCGCCGTTCGGCCCGATGATCGAGGTGAGCTGTCCGGCCGCAAAAGACACCGTGATGCCTTCGAGCGCGACGAAGGCGCCGAAGTGCTTGCCTATTCCCTCGGCACGAAGCAATTCGCCGCTCATGGCCGCGCCTTTCCGACACCCAATGTGTCGAGCAGCGTGCCCCAGATGCCCTTGGGCAGGAACAGCACGAACAGGACAAAGATCGCGCCGACGAAGAGCTGCCAGTGCGGGGTCCAGACCGAGATGACGTCCTCCAGAATCAGAAACGCCGCCGCGCCAACGAACGGCCCGAAGAAGCTGCGCGCGCCGCCCAGCAGCACCATCATCACGATCATGCCCGAGGTCTGGTAGTGCAGGATGTCGAGCGGCACGATCGACAGATGTAGCGCCAGCATGCAGCCACCGAGCGAGGAGATCGCGCCTGACAGCATGAACACGATCAGCTTGCTGCGCTCGACGTCATAGCCGCAGGCCCGCGCCCGCTGCTCGTTCTCGCGGATGGCCTCGATCACCGCCCCAAAGGGCGAGTTCAGGATGCGCGACTGGAACCACATCGCCAATGCGGCGAAGGCCATCAGCACATAATATTTGTTGACGGGGTCGAGGAAATTGACGGGGAAGCCGAACAGGCTGATGCGATCGACGGTAAAGCCGCGCAGGCCATTCTCGCCACCGGTGAAGGACGAGGCCTGGAGCGCGACGTAATAAACGAGCTGAGCCAGCGCAAGCGTCACCATGGAGAAATAGATGCCGCGCGTGCGCGTCGAGACGATGCCGATCGCGGCGGCGAGGCCTGTGCTGAGGAGGACGGCGATCGGGACCGCGGCGAACCAGGGCACGCCGTAACGGCCGATCGCAATGCCGGTGAAATAGGCGCCCGCACCGAAGAACGCGGCTTGGCCGAACGACAACAACCCCGTGTAGCCGAACAGCAGATTGTAGCCCATCACCACGACGCCGTAGATCAGGACGTTGACGGCCAGCGCCTGGGACGGCAACAGCCAAGGCAACACAGCCAGCACCGCGATCGAGAGCAACACGCGTTGGTCGAGAAGCCGGCCGAGCCCGACGGACGAGAGTTTGGCGACCGCTTCGCCGCTCGATGGTGAGGTCACGCGGTCCTCCCTCTGATGCCGAACAAGCCCTGCGGGCGGATCAGCAGCACCACGGCCATCAGTGCGAACATGACGATGGTCGCCATCTCCGGCGCGAACAGCGCGACCAGGCTGATCGAGATGCCGACCATGAGGCCTGCGACGACAGCCCCGACGATCGACCCGAGACCGCCGATCACGGTCACCACGAAGGCTTCCGCCAGCACCAGCGATCCCATCTCCGGATTGACGCTGCGCATAGGACCCGCGAGCACGCCGCCGAGCGCGGCCAGCCCGACGCCTAGCCCGAAGATCGCGAGCCAGACCCGGCCGATGTCGACACCGAGCACCTGCATGATGGTGGGATCGCGGGCGCCCGCACGCACGATCAAGCCGATCCGCGTCTTCTCCAGCGTCAGCCAGAGCACCAGGAGCACCACCGCCACCAGCGCAATGACGAACAGGCGGTAGCGCGGGAAGAAGCCGATGCCGAGATCGAGCACGCCGATCAGCTGCGGCGGGGTCGGAAACGGGATGCCGTCGCTGCCGAACACGATCCTGACGCCCTCGACCAGGATGTAGCTGAGGCCGAAAGTGAGGAGCAGTGGATCGTCGATCGAGCGCCCATAGAGCCTTCGGATCAGGACGAACTCGATCAGCATGCCAAAGGCGCCGATCAGGATGGGCGCCAGCAGCAATCCCCACCAGAAGCTTCCGGTGAGAGACGCCAGATACAGCCCCGCATAGGCCCCGATCATGAACAGCGCGCCATGAGCGAAATTGACCACCCCGAGCATGCCGAACACGATCGTCAGTCCAAGCGCAGTGATTACCAGGACCGCCCCAAGAGCGATCCCGGAAAGAAGCTGCATGATGATCAGCGACAGGTCCATTGCCCGGGCTTCAGGTCGCGTGGCCCAGCTCGCTGCAACTGCGCAGCATGTCGTCGGAGCCAGTGTCGTTGGCGAGAATGGCGAACAGATCGTTGTCGTTGGCCATGGCGGACTTCTTCTTGGACTCCAGCACCAGCACCGGCTGCACCGATTGGTGATCGCATTTGCGGTAATGCTGCGGACCCTTGGTCAGGTCGTATTGCAGCTTCTCCAGCGCATCGACCACCTTGTCGGTATCGGTGCCACCCGCGGTCTGCATGGCCGCCAGCAGCGACCCGACGCCGGCATAACCGTAGGCGCCGTAGTCGGTCGGGATGGCGCCGCCATTGGCTGCCTTGAAGGCGGCGTTGAAAGCGGCGGCGGACTTGCTCTGCGTCTCCAGGCCCCAGTAATAGTTGGCGCCGCCAACCACGCCCTCGAACACGTCGGGGCCGACCGCGAGCCGCTGGTTGTGCAGGATCACCGGCACGACGATCTTCATCTGCTGCTTGACGCCGAAGTCCACCGCTTGCTTGATCGCATTGGCCTGATCACGGCCGAAATTGGAGATGCAGAGCACGTCGGGCCGCAGCGACATCAGGCGCGGCATGAAGGTGGAATAGTCGGCAGCGCCAAACGGATGCAGTATCTCGCCGACGCTATCCGCGCCGATCGCCGCCTGCGCGCGCTTGAAGCCGCGCAGCATCTCATGCCCGTACGCGTAATCTGCGACGAGATGGGCAACTTTCATGCCCTTCTTCAGGGTCTGCCGTGCCACCGCGGCGGTCGTCATGTGCGGGTTCAGCGCCTCGTGGAAGGTGTATTTGCTGAAATCCTTGACCTCGTTGATGGTGTCGGACTGGCTGATCGAAACGTAGATCACGCCGCGGGCGCGGGTGACTTCGTTGACCGCGAGCTGCACGGCGCTGGAGAGCGCGCCGACCACGGCGTGAACCTTGTCCTTCTCGATCAGCTCCAGCGTACGGGTCGCGGCCTCGCCGGCATTGAGCTTGTCGTCGCGCACCAACAGCTCGACCTTGCGGCCGCCGATGCCGCCCTTGTCGTTGGCAAGCTTGACCGCGAGCTCGGCGCACTTGACCTGGTCGCGCGCCTCCGCAGCGAACGGGCCGGTCAGCGGGGTCGGAAAGCCGATGCGGATCGTTTCGTCGGCAGCGCGCCCGAGCCGCGGCATGGCGAGCAGTGCCGCGCTTGCCGAGAGACCGGCGAGCGCGGTGCGGCGGGATATTTTCGAGGTGGAAGCGGACTTGGGCATGATTTCCTCCAATTGTCTTTTTCTAGAATCGCTTCAGGGCTTTCAGGATTTTTGTAGGCGTGATCGGGATCGAATTGATCGTCGCATCGAACGGTGTGAGCGCGTCGTTGACGGCGTTCAGCACACAGGCCGACGCCGCCGCCGTCCCCGCCTCACCGCATCCCTTAGCGCCAAGCTCGGTGTCGGCGGTCGGTGTCTCGACGTGAGCGATGACGATGTCAGGCATCTCCATCGGCATCGGGACGAGGTAGTCGGCGAGCGAGCCGTTCACGAGCTGGCCGGTCTCGCTGTAGCGACACTCCTCGAACAGCGCCGCGCCCAATCCCTGCACGATGCCACCGCGGAGCTGCTCGTCTACCAGCATCGGATTGATGACCCGGCCACAATCCTCGACGATGAAATGCTTCAACATCTTGATGAAGCCAGTCTCGACGTCCACCTCCAGCGAACAGCCCTGGATGCCGTTGGTGAAGGCGAACGGATAGCCCTGTGGCGCGAAGTGATGGCTCACGGTGAGCTGGGCCTGCGTGCCCGGCGGTAGCGTATCGGAACGGAAATAGGCAATGCGCGCGATCTCGGAAATCGGCATCCGCTGGTTTCGCGTGCCAGCATCGACGACCTCGCCATCGATGATGTCGAGTGCCGATTGCTGCTCCTGGAGGATGAGCGCGGCGATTTCCAGGATATTGCGCCTGAGCGCGCGCGTGGCCTGGAGCGCAGTCTCGCCGCCGATGCCGGCGCCGCGGCAGGCCCAGGTCGCACCGCCATGCGGCGTCACCTCGGTATCACCGGTAATGACCTTGACGTGCTCCTGCGCGAGGCCGAGCTGGTCCGCCACAATCTGGCTGATGATCGCCTCGGTGCCTTGCCCCTGCTCCGTGACCGAGATCAGGCAGCGCACTTCGCCTGATGGCGTCAGGCTGATGATCGCACCGTCCTGCGAGGAGATACGGGCTCCGCCAACACCATAGAACGCGGGACTTGGATTAGTGATCTCGACAAAGGCCGCGATGCCGATCCCGCGATAGATGCCGCCCTTGCGCAACTCCGCCTGCTCGGCGCGCAGCCCGTCATAATCCATCATCTCGTGCAGCCGCTTCAGGCAGGCCTGATGCGACAACGCCTCGAAACGGTAGCCGGTCGGCGAGGTCTGCGGATAGGCATCATCGGCGATGACATTCTGCGCTCGGATCGCGAAGGGATCGAGACCGAGCTTCGCCGCAGCCATGTCGACCAGCCGCTCGGTGACGGCGCAGGCGATGGGATGGCCGACCGCGCGATACTGGCTGGTCTGCACCTTGTTCTGGAAGAGCACTTCGAGCGTCGCGTGGTAGTTCTTGAAGCGATAGGGCGCGCCGATCAGGCGGATGACCTGGTTGCCCTCCACCACGCTTGTACGCGGATAGGTCGAAAACGCCCCGATTGCGGTCAGGTCCAGCACGTCCATCGCAAGGATCTCGCCCTTGGCGTCAAGCGCCATCCGGGCGCGGACGCGGTGGTCGCGGGCATGGATGTCGGAGACGAACGATTCGATGCGGTCGGCGACGTATTTGACGGGCCGGCCGAGCAGGATCGAGAGGCCGACCACGGCCATGTCCTCATGATAGACATGCAGCTTCATCCCGAAGGAGCCGCCGATGTCGGTCGCGATCACGCGAACGCGGGCCTCCGGAATGCCGAAGTGGCGCGAATAGAGGTCCTGGAACTGATACGGCGTCTGTGTCGCGTGATGCACGGTGAGCATCTCGGCCGAAGGATCGTAATCGGAAACGATGGCGCGCGGCTCCAGCGTCACCGCGGTATGGCGGCCGAAGGACAACTCCTCCTCCACTACATGGGCCGCATGCGCAAAGGCGTCGTCGACGCTGCCGTTGTCGAGCTGGCTGCGGAAGCAGACATTGTTGGCACTGCCAGGATTGATCAGCGGCCCGCCGCCCTCACGCGCGCTATCGATATCGGCGACGATCGGAAGGTCTTCGTAGTCGATCTCGATCAGTTCCAGCGCATCCTCGGCGATCGCACGGCTCTCGGCAACGACTGCAACCACCGCCTGCCCGGCCCAGACCACGCGGTCGAGCGGCAGCGGTAATTGCGGTGCCGAGATCATCCCCTTGAAATGGTCGAGCGTGCCGGTCCAGGGCGAGCAGATCTTGGCGAGATCGGCACCGGTCGCAACGAGATGCACGCCTTCGAGCGCGCTCGCCCGCCCGGCATCGATCGAGATGATCTTCGCATGCGCGTGCGGGCTGCGCAGGAACGCGGCATACAGCATCCGCGGCAGCCTGAGATCGCTGACATAGCGCCCGCGCCCGGCGAGCAGCCGCTTGGCGTTCGGGCGCGGCACGGAGCGGCCGATATAGGAATTCGGGCGATCCAGCGAGGTCAGCGGCGCGCTCATGTCACGCCTCCGCTTTCGCTGCGGGCTTTTGCCACCGCGTCGATGGCATCTACGATCGCTTCATAGCCGGTGCAGCGGCAGTAATTGCCCGACAGCGCGTCACGAATGTCCTTGCGGCTTGGCCGCGTCACCTGCGAGAGGAGTTCGTGCGCGTTGACCAGCATGCCCGGCGTGCAAAAGCCGCATTGCAGAGCGTTGCGGCGGTGGAATTCAGCCTGGAGGTCGGCGATCACGCCGCTCTCCGTGAGACCTTCGATCGTATCGATAGTGGCGCCGTCAGCCTGCACCGCGAACATCAGACAGGCGTGCACGGCTTTGCCGTCAAGCTGGACGAGACACGCGCCGCAGGCGCCCATCTCGCAGCCGGCATGCGTGCCTGTCAGCTCGAGCGCGTTGCGCAGGCAATCGACCAGCGTCTCGCGCGGCGCGACCTCACAGGCCACCTTGCGGCCGTTGACGGTGAAGCGAACGCGCACGGTCTCGTCCGCATCATCCAGGAGGGATCCGTCGAAGCCGCTCATCCGCCCGCTCCGAGACGTCCGAGCATGCGTCCGAGCAATACGCGGGCAAGATGCAGCCGCATCGCCGGCGGCACCTCGTCGCTATCAGGCGGCACGAGATCACCTTCGAGCGCAGCTTGCGCTGCGGCGATGCGTTCGGTGCCAAGGCTCGAGCCGATGAGCGTGGCCTCCGTTCCCTTCACCCGCGTCGGCGTATTGCCGACAGAAAAGAACGAGATCCTTATGTCATCGATGCGCTCGCCGGTGCAGGTTGCGAGCATGCCGCAACCGACCAGGGCATAGTCCCCGCGCCGCCGGGCCAATTCGTCAAACGCAAAGCGCTGATCGGCCTTGAACAGCGGGACGAAGACCGCGGTGATCAGCTCGCCGGGCTGCAAAGCCGTCTCGAACAGGTCGACGAAGAAGTCGTCGGCCTTGACGCGCCGGCTGCCCGAAGGGCCGACAATCTCGATCTCGGCATCGAGCGCCAGCGTCATCGCCGGAAATTCGGAAGCCGGGTCGGCCTGCGCGACACTGCCGCCGAACGTGCCGCGGTTGCGGATCGCGGGATGGGCGACGAAGGGCGCAGCCGCATGCAACAGGGGCGCGAATTCGACGATCAGCGGCTCGCTCAGCATCTCGCAATGGCGCGTCAACGCACCGATGCGCAAATATCCGCCCTCACGCCTGACGCCACGCAGCTCGGAAATATGAGTGATGTCGATCAGCAGCCGCGGCGCCTGCAGCCGCAGCGACAACGCCGGCACGAGGCTCTGGCCGCCGGCAATGAAACGCGCATCGTCGCCGGCGCGCGCGTGAGCATCCAACGCCTGGTCGATCGTCGCAGCGCGAAAATAGCTGAAAGCCCTCGCCTTCACCGCCGTTTCCTCGGATTCCTCGGCTCATCAGCCGGGACGCCAGATTTGTGACCATCTGGTCTCAAAATCCTGACACGCCATCGGAAGTCGGTCAACAGGAAATGACCATTTGGTTACAAATGCGCGTTGGGCTATGAAGACGACGGGACGTGCGATTCAGCGACGAAATGGCCCGCAAAGCGCAGAAAACGGCGAAGCGACCGGTCCGGAAGCGGTCCGAGACAGGCAGCAAGTCCGCGCCAAAGCGCCGCAACATGCGTGCGGCCGACCGCGAGCGCGCCATCCTGGACGAGGCAATCCGATTCTTTGCCGAGCGCGGCTTCGAGGGGCAGACGCGCGAGCTCGCCAAGCGCCTGGGAATCACGCATTCGGCGATCTACCGCCACTTCCCGAGCAAGGAAGCGCTGATCGAGCGTGTCTACCAGGAGGTTTATCTCAGCCGCTGGTCGCCCGATTGGGGTCCGATGATCCGCGACCGCTCGCTATCGCTCGAGGCCCGGCTGACGCGCTTTTATCTCGACTATGTCGAACGCGTGTTCGAATACAATTGGGTGCGGATCTTCGTCTTCTCCGGCATGAAGTCGTTCGGCATCACCGGCCGCTATCTCGACATCATCAGGCGCGAGATCATCGAGCCGGCGGCCGGCGAACTGCGCCACGACCTGAAACTGCCCGAAGCAAAGACACTTCCGCTCGGCGAGCGCGAGACCGAACTGTTCTGGGGCCTGCACGGCCGCATTTTCTATCTCGCGATCCGCAAATTCATCTACGCGACGCCAATCCCGGCAGATCTCGACGCGATCGTTCGCGATGCCGTCCAGACCTTCATGGACGGTGCGAAGACCACGATGCCGAGGCTCCTGGCGCGCGACTGAGCCTGGCTACGTCGCCAGGCTCGGCAGATCGAGCCCTTTTTCGCGGGCGCATTCGATCGCGGTCTCGTAACCCGCGTCAGCGTGGCGCATGACGCCGCTGGCAGGGTCGTTCCAGAGCACGCGCGCGATGCGCTTCGCCGCTTCCGGCGTACCGTCGGCGACGATCACCATGCCGCCATGCTGGGAATAGCCGATGCCGACGCCGCCGCCGTGATGCAGCGACACCCAGGTCGCGCCGCTGGCGCAATTGAGCAGCGCGTTGAGCAAGGGCCAGTCGGACACAGCGTCCGAACCGTCCTTCATCGCTTCGGTTTCGCGGTTGGGGCTCGCCACCGAGCCGCTGTCGAGATGGTCGCGGCCGATCACGATGGGTGCCTTCAATTCGCCACGCGCCACCATCTCGTTGAAGGCAAGGCCCAGGCGATCGCGATCGCCGAGCCCGACCCAGCAGATCCGCGCCGGCAGGCCCTGGAACTTGATGCGCTCCCTGGCCATGTCGAGCCAATTGTGCAGGTGCTTGTCGTCAGGCATCAGCTCCTTGACCTTGGCGTCGGTCTTGAAGATGTCCTCGGGATCGCCCGACAGCGCGGCCCAGCGGAACGGCCCGACGCCGCGGCAGAACAAGGGACGGATATAGGCGGGGACGAAGCCGGGAAAATCGAAGGCGTTCTTCAGGCCCATGTCCTGCGCCATCTGGCGGATGTTGTTGCCGTAGTCGAGCGTCGGAATGCCCTGCGCATGGAAATCCAGCATGGCCTGGACGTGCTCGACCATCGAGGTCTTCGAGGCGCGCTCCACGGCCTTGGGGTCGGCGGCGCGCTTGGTTTCCCACTCGGCGAGTGTCCAGCCCTTCGGCAAATAGCCGTTGATCGGATCGTGCGCGCTGGTCTGATCGGTGACGATGTCGGGCCTGACACCGCGGCGGACCAGCTCGGGAAAAATCTCCGCGGCGTTGCCGAGCAGGCCGACCGAGATGGCCTTCATCGTCTTCGTCGCCTCCGCCATGATCGCAAGCGCCTCGTCGAGCGTCGCGGCCTGTCGATCGAGATAACCGGTGCGCAGACGCATCTCGATGCGGCTCGGCTGGCATTCGACCGCCAGCATCGAAGCCCCGGCCATGGTCGCAGCCAACGGCTGCGCGCCGCCCATGCCGCCGAGACCGGCGGTCAGAATCCATTTGCCGGCAAGGCTGCCGCCATAGTGGCGGCGGCCAACTTCAACGAAGGTTTCGTAGGTGCCCTGCACAATGCCCTGGCTGCCGATATAGATCCAGGAACCGGCCGTCATCTGGCCGTACATCATCAGGCCCTTTCGATCGAGCTCGTTGAAATGGTCGAGCGTCGCCCAGTGCGGCACAATGTTGGAGTTGGCGATCAGGACACGCGGCGCGTCGGCATGGGTGCGGAACACACCGACCGGCTTGCCGGACTGGACCAGCAGCGTCTGGTCATCTTCAAGCTCGCGCAGCGAAGCAACGATCCGGTCAAAGCTCTCCCAGTCGCGCGCAGCGCGGCCGATGCCGCCATAGACCACGAGCTCGCTCGGACGTTCTGCAACGTCGGGATCGAGATTGTTCATGAGCATGCGCAGGGGCGCTTCCGTCAACCAGCTCTTGGCGCTGATTTCGCTGCCGCGGGGTGCGCGGATGGTGCGGTCATTGTCCAGTCGGCGGTTCATGCGGAACACCTCGTCAGGCAAGTGTCGGAAACGGGTCGGTTGAAAGCACGGCGAGCGCCGCAGCCGGCAGCGCGTCGGCCTCGACCAGCGCTGCAGCCTTGGAGAGATCGCCGGCCATGTAGCGGTCGGCGCCGAGCGGCGGCACCTGCTCGCGAAGTGTGGCGATGACGGCAGCGAGCGGCGCGCTGGTTGCGTGCGGCGCGCGCAGCGTGATGCCCTGGGCGGCGACTAGCAGCTCGATGCCCAGGATGGTGGCGAGATTGTCGGCCATGTCCGACAGCCTCCGCGCAGCATGCGCGGCCATCGAGACATGGTCTTCCTGGTTGGCACTGGTCGGGGTCGAGTCGATCGAGCAGGCGGCGGCGCGCTGCTTGTTCTCGGCATAGAGCGCGGCCGCCGTCACTTCGGCGATCATGAATCCGGAATTGATACCGGGATCGGGAGTGAGGAACGGCGGCAGGCCGAAATTGAGCGCGGGATCGACCAGCGTCGCGATGCGCCGCTCGCTGATCGCACCGATTTCCGACAGCGCCAGCGCGATGGTATCCGCGGCAAAAGCCACCGGTTCGGCATGGAAGTTGCCGCCGGAGACGATCTCGCCGGTCTCGACCAGCACGAGCGGATTGTCGGTGACGGCATTGGCCTCGACGACAAGCGTCCGCGCCGCCTGCACGATCAGGTCGAGCGCCGCGCCCGCAACCTGCGGCTGGCAGCGCAGGCAATAGGGATCCTGCACGCGCTCGTCGCCTTCGAGATGCGACAGGCGGATGTCGCTGCCGTGGAGCAGCGCCATCAGGGTTGCCGCAGCCGCGGCCTGTCCGGAATGGCCGCGCAGCGCCTGGATCTCGGGGCGGAACGGCGCCGTCGAGGCCATCGCCGCATCGACCGACATCGCGCCGGTGACGAGCGCAGCGCGAGCCATGCGAAATGCGCGCAGCACACCGGAGACGGCGTAGGCGGTGGAGAATTGCGTGCCGTTGATCAGCGCGAGCCCTTCCTTGGGACCGAGCGTCAGTGGCGGCAGGTCGGCGGCCGCGAGCGCCTCGCTGCCCGACACTGTCTTGCCGTCGACGATCGCCTGCCCTTCGCCGATCATCACAGCGGTCATATGCGCGAGCGGCGCGAGATCGCCGGAAGCACCGACCGAACCTTGCTGCGGCACCAGCGGTGAGACGCGCCGCGCCAGCATGGCCTGCAGCTGCTCGATCACCTCGCGGCGCACGCCGGAGGCGCCGCGCCCGAGCGAGATGATTTTCAGCGCCATCATTAGGCGGACGATCGGTTCGGGCGTCGCCGTGCCAACGCCGCAGCAATGCGAGACGATGAGATTGCGCTGGAGCAGCGCGGTCTGATCGGGCGGGATGCGCTTCGACGCCAGCTTCCCGAAGCCGGTGTTGATGCCATAGACGGGAGCATCCGCTCGCGCGGCCCTTGCCACGATCTCCGCGGCCGCGTCGACGCGCGGCCAGAACGAGGGATCGAGAACGACAGATGTGCCTTCGAGCACGCACGCGAGATCATCGAGGCTGACCGTTCCCGGCTTGACGACGATCGGCGCGCGCGGCTCCGTCACTGTCCCCTCCACACCCGGCGGTGCAGCGGATTGAAGCCGATGCGGTAGACCAGCTCGGCAGGGCGCTCGATGTCCCAGATCGCAAGGTCGCACCATTTGCCGGCCTCGAGCGTGCCGGTATCATGGAGCACGCCGAGCGCTCGCGCGCCTTCGCGAGTGACACCGGCAAGGCACTCGGTCACATTCATCCGGAACAGCGTCGCGCCCATGTTCATGGCGAGCAGGAGCGATGTCAGGGGCGAGCTGCCCGGATTGCAGTCGGTCGCCAGCGCCATGGCAACGCCGTGCTTGCGGAATGCTTCGACCGGCGGTTTTTGCGTCTCGCGGATGAAGTAGAAGGCGCCGGGCAACAGCACGGCCACCGTTTTAGCCTTTGCCATCGCGGCGGCACCGGCTTCGTCGGTGTGCTCGAGGTGATCGGCCGAGAGCGCCGAGAATTGTGCGGCGAGCGCGGCACCGCCGAGGTTCGAGAGCTGGTCGGCATGCAGCTTGACCGGCAGTCCAAGCCGCCTCGCCGTCTCGAACACCCGCGCCGTCTGTTCCCCGGAATATGCGATACCTTCCATGAAGGCATCGACCGCATCGGCGAGGCCCGCCTTCGCGACCGCAGGCAACATCCCCCTGCAGACGAGATCGATGTAGCGATCCTTGTCGCCATCGGCCTCTGGCGGCAGCGCATGCGCGCCAAGAAACGACGTGCGGATCGCGACCGGCCGCTGTCGGCCCAGAGTGCGCGCGGCGGCCAGCTGCCGCATCTCGGTCTCGGTGTCCAAGCCGTAGCCGGATTTGATCTCGACCGTGGTGGCGCCCTCGCCAATCAGCGCATCGAGCCGCGGCAGCGCGAGTGCTACGAGCTCGGCCTCGCTTGCCTTGCGTGTCGCGGCCACCGTCGAGACGATGCCGCCGCCGGCGCGCGCGATCTCCTCGTAGCTCGCGCCCTTTAGGCGCAGCTCGAATTCGTGGGCGCGGTTGCCGCCATAGACCAGATGGGTGTGACAATCGACGAGACCGGGCGTGATCCAACGCCCTTCGCAATCGATGCGTTCGGCTGTATCGGCATTCGCCGGAAAATCGGCCTGCGCCCCCGCATAGATGATACGGCCGGCGCGCGCGGCGATCACGCCGTGCTCGATTTCGCCGAGATCGGGACGATCGGCCCGCATCGTGGCGAGCCGGGCGTTATGCCAGATCCGGTCGAAGCGTTCTGCCATGCAACTGTCCCTTCGCGTGGGATGCTTGACTTATATGTCTAGACATATAATCGTGTCGCGGTTCTGTCCAGCCGGCATGGAAACATGACACGACTGCATTTCGCCTCCGCGCTCCTGCCTTCGGGCTGGGCCAATGACGTGCAGGTGGTGATCACCGCCGGCGCGATCGCCGAGGTGACGCCGGGCGTGGCCCCGGCCACCGGCGACGAACGCCACCAAATCGCGCTTCCGGGACTTGCGAGCCTGCACAGCCACGCCTTCCAGCGCGGCATGGCGGGTCTCGCAGAACTGCGCGGCGATAGCACCGACACTTTCTGGACCTGGCGCGAGACGATGTATCGCTTTGCGCTGGCGATGACGCCTGACGATGTCGCGGCGGTCGCGACACTGCTTTATGTCGAGATGTTGGAGCAGGGTTTTACCCGCGTCGGCGAATTCCATTATCTGCATCACGATCGCGACGGCTCGCCATACGCCGACATCGGCGAAATGGCCGCACGCATCGCGCAGGCCGCCGAAGCCTCGGGTATTGCGCTGACGTTGCTGCCGAGTTTTTATGCGCATGGCTCATTTGGCGGCGCAGCACCGCATGCCGGCCAGCGCCGCTTCATCTGCACGGTTGATCAGTTCGCCGCGCTGGTGAGCGCCTCGCGCAAGGCGCTCGCAACATTGCCGGGTGCCAACATCGGCGTCGCGCCGCACAGTTTGCGCGCTGTGACGCCGGCCGAGCTTGCGGCAATCCTTCCGCTCGCGGACGGCGGCCCGGTCCATATTCATGCCGCCGAGCAGGTGAAGGAAGTCGAGGATTGCCTGGCCTGGTCCGGACGACGTCCGGTGCAATGGTTGCTGGAGCACGCGCCCGTCGATCAACGCTGGTGCCTCATTCACGCCACCCATACGACGAATGAGGAACTGGCCGCCCTCGCCAAGACCGGCGCGGTCGCCGGCCTCTGCCCCGTTACCGAGGCGAGCCTTGGCGATGGCATTTTCCCGGCTCGCGAATTCGTCGGTGCCGGCGGTGCCTTTGGCATCGGCACGGATTCCAACGTGCTGGTCGGCGTCGCCGACGAGCTGCGCCAGCTCGAATATGGCCAACGGCTCAAGCACCGCGAGCGCAACGTGCTCTCTGCCGGCGCGGGGCGCTCGACGGGACGCACGCTGTTCGATCATGCGCTTGCAGGCGGCGCGCGGGCACTGGCACAGATGTCCATCGGTCTCACCCCAGGTGCGCGCGCCGACATCGTCACGCTCGACACCACGCATCCCTCGCTGGCGGGCCGCGCGCGCGACGCCGCCATCGACGGCTGGATCTTTGCCGCGGGCAGCGGCGCGATCGATTGCGTCTGGGCCGGCGGCGACAAGGTCGTCGAGGGCGGCCGGCACAGACTGCGCCAGGCCGCGCGCGAACACTTCAACGCATCGGTGCGGAGGCTCGTTCCATGAGTCTCGCCACTGATACACCGGACCAGCCGACGCTCTACAAGCGGATCCGCGCCGACATCGAGAAGCGCATCCTGACCGGCGAATGGCCGCCCGGGCATCGCATCCCGTTCGAGCATGAACTGGTCGCGCGCTACGGCTGCTCGCGCATGACCGTGAACAAGGCGCTGTCGGAGCTCGCGCAAGCCGACCTGATCGAGCGGCGGCGACGTGCCGGCTCCTTCGTCCGCCGGCCGCAACATCAGTCTGCCGTGCTCAAGATCGCCGACATGCGCGCCGAGATCACCGCGCTCGGGCGCGCTTACGGTTACGAGCTGATCGGTCGCAAGCTCCGCGCCGCGACCGCGGCCGACCGTGACCGCCTCGGTGTCAAGAAGGCCGGCAAGGTGGTCGCGATCACCTGCCGCCACAGCGCCGACAACGTACCTTTCGCCGTCGAGGACAGGTTGATCGATCTCGCGTCGGTGCCGGATGCGGCGACCGCAGATTTTTCGCGTGAGCCACCCGGCTCGTGGCTGCTTCACCATGTGCCATGGACAGAGGCCGAGCATACGATCAGCGCCATCGTCGCGGACGATCGCACGGCGGAGGCGCTCGACATCGCCGTCGGCGCACCCTGCCTCGTGATCGACCGCTATACCTGGCGCAGCGCGCGCACGATCACCGCGGTGCGGCTGCTCTATCCCGGTGACTCTCACCGCCTTGTCGCCCGTTTCAAGGGAGGCTGAGAGGACGATGTCGGCACAAATCGTGCAACGTTTCGGGCAGCGGTCCACGAGGACCGACCAAGATCAACAGGACGTCAATCCATCGATCGGCAAGAGGACGACAATCATGCGTAGTTCGAAAGTTTTTGCGACAATCATTGCCCTCGCAGCTTCCACCCCGGTGCTCGCCGACGACGTCAAGGTCGGCGTCGGCATCTCCGGATGGACCGGCTTCGCGCCGCTGACGCTGGCGAAGGAAGCCGGCATCTTCAAGAAGAACGGCCTCGACGTCACCATCAAGAAGATTCCGCAGAAGGATCGCCATCTCGCAATCGCCTCCGGTGACGTCCAGTGCGCGGCAACGACCGTGGAGACCTGGATCTCCTGGAACGCCAACGGCGTCGCGACCAAGCAGATCTTCCAGCTCGACAAGAGCTACGGCGCCGACGGCATGGCCGTGCGCAACGAGCTCGCCGCGATCAAGGATCTGAAGGGCAAGACGGTTGCGGCTTCCGCGCCCGGCACCTCGCCCTATTTCGCGCTGGCTTGGATGCTCAAGAAGAACGGCTTGTCGGTGAAGGACGTCACCGTCGTAAACCTCGAGCCGGCCGCCGCCGCGCAGGCCTTCGTCTCCGGCCAGAACGATGCCGCGATGACCTATGAGCCGTATCTGTCGACGGTTCGTGCCGCACCCGACAAGGGCAAGATCATCGCGACCACGCTCGACTATCCGATGGTCATGGACACGTTCGGCTGCACGCCGAAATTCCTCACCGAGAACCCGAAGGCCGCCAAGGCGCTCGCCGACAGCTATTTCGAGGCCCTCGACATGATCGCCAAGGACCAGGCCAAGGCCTACGAGATCATGGGTGCCGACGTGAAGCAGACCGGCGAGGCGTTCGGCAACTCGGCGAAGTATCTGCGCTGGCAGGACAAGGCCGCGAACCAGAAATTCTTCGCCGGCGACTTCCTGACCTTCAACAAGGAGGCCGCCGACCTCCTGCTCGAGATCGGCATCATCAAGGCCGCGCCGAAGGTCGAGGATCTCTTCGACGCCAGCTACATCAAGTAAATCTCCTAGCAGCCGCCGGCCCCGTCTCGCGGCGGGGCCGGCAAACTTGTTCACCGCCCGGATAGACAGTTTGATGCGTCCCCTCGATCCCGTGACGTCAAGGCAGCGCGTGGCTTACGGCCTTGCGTTCTTCGTAGTGTTCGTTGCCCTCTGGTCCTGGGCGACCTTCGGCGGCCACGTGTCGAAAGTGTTCCTCGCCAACCCGCTGACCATGGTGCAGGAAGGCATCGATCTGATCATCAAACAGGGCTTCCTGTTCGACATCGGCATGACGATCTGGCGCGTCGTCGGCGGCTTCGTGCTCGCCGCGCTCATCGCGGTGCCGCTCGGCGTGCTGATGGGCGCCTACAAGCCGGTCGAGGCGTTCCTCGAACCGTTCGTCTCCTTTGCGCGCTATCTGCCAGCCTCCGCCTTCATTCCCCTCCTGATCCTGTGGGCCGGCATCGGCGAGCTGCAGAAGCTGCTCGTCATCTTCATCGGCTCGGTGTTCCAGATCATCCTGATGATCGCGGTCACCGTCGGCACGACGCGGCGCGACCTGGTCGAGGCGGCCTATACACTGGGGGCCAGCGACCGTGGCATCATCCGCCGCGTGCTGTTGCCCTCCTCCGCGCCTGAGATCGCCGAGATCCTGCGGCTGGTGCTGGGCTGGGCCTGGACCTATGTCATCGTCGCTGAACTGATCGGCTCCTCCTCCGGCATCGGCCACATGATCACCGACAGCCAGGCGCTGCTCAACACCGGCCAGATCATCTTCGGCATCATCGTGATCGGGCTGATCGGCCTGGTCTCGGACTTCCTGTTCAAGGCGTTCAACGCGTGGCTGTTTCCCTGGAGGCTCGCATGACGATCCTCAAGATCGAACAGGTCTCGCGAACCTTTCCCGCGCGCCACGGCAACGCCCCGACCAGGGCGCTGGAGCCGACCGATCTCGTGATCGGCAACAACGACTTCGTCACCATCCTCGGCCCTTCCGGCTGCGGCAAGTCCACGCTGCTTCGCATCGTCGCCGGCCTCGATCGCCCGACCGGCGGACGCGTGGTGCTCGATGGACGCGAGGTGACTGGCCCGGGCGCCGATCGCGGCATGGTGTTCCAGTCCTACACGTTGTTTCCCTGGCTGACGGTACGCGAGAACATCGCCTTCGGCCTGCGCGAGCGTGGCGTATCCGAGGCGGAGCGAAACAAGATCGCCGACGCCTTCATCCGCCAGGTCGGCCTGTCCGGCTTCGAGAACCATTGGCCGAAACAGCTCTCCGGCGGCATGCAGCAGCGCACCGCGATCGCGCGCGCGCTCGCCAATGATCCCAAGATCCTGCTGCTCGATGAGCCCTTCGGCGCGCTCGACAACCAGACGCGCGCCCTGATGCAGGAAATGCTGCTCGGGATCTGGGAGCGCGACCAGAAGACCGTGCTGTTCGTGACCCACGACATCGAGGAAGCGATCTTCCTCGGCAGCCGCGTCATCGTCATGAGCGCACGCCCCGGCCGCATCAAGGCCGAGATCAACGTGGACCTGCCGCATCCGCGCTCCTACAAGATCAAGACCACGCCCGAATTCGTGCAGTTGAAGGAACGGCTGGTCGAGGAGATCCGCACCGAGGCGTTGAAGGTTGCCGAGCATGCCTGACACCTTTTCACGCGCAAACGGCGAGCGCCTTCTCGCCGATCTCAATGCGCTCCGTGCCATCGGCGCCTACAAGACCGGCGTGCACAAGCCGACCTTCTCCGAACCGCACAAGCTTTCGCTGGATTGGCTGGTGCGGAAGCTGCCCGACGCGGGCCTCTCCGCCGCGATCGACGGCATCGGCAATGTCTTCGGCACCAGCGCAAAGGCGGGACCCAAGCTGCTCGCGGGATCGCATCTCGAAAGCCAAAACTACGCCGGCTGGCTCGACGGCCCGCTCGGTGTCGTCTACGCGCTCGAAGCGGCGCGCGTGCTCAATGCTGATCCCTCGCTCGAAGGCGCGGTCGAGATTGCCGCCTGGTGCGACGAGGAAGGACACTTTGGGCACTTCCTCGGTTCGCGCTCCTATGTCGGGCAAGTGAGCGAGCCCGACATTGATGCCGCACGCGACCGCACCAGCGGCCGCACCATGCGGGACGCACTCGCCGACATGGGGCTCGCAGGACGACCGCGCATCACCGCCGAGCCGGGCCGGCACGTCGGATATCTGGAAGCCCATATCGAGCAGGGCGACACGCTCGAAAGCGGTCGCCTTGCGGTCGGCGTCGTCACCTCCATCGTCGGCATCTGGCAATACCAGATCAATTTCGTCGGTGAGCAGAATCACGCCGGCACCACCCGCATGGCTGCACGGAAGGATGCCGGGCTGGCGCTGGCAAAGTTCTGCGTCGCCATCGACGAGCGTTTTCCCGAGAGCTGCGGCCCGCGCACGGTCTGGACCACCGGCCGCATCACGCTCGATCCGGGCGCGCCAAGCATCATTCCGGGTGGCGCCGAAATGCTGTTCCAGATCCGTGACGACGATCCATCGGTCATCGCGCGGCTTGAGCAGCTGCTGCGGAGCATGGCGGACGAGGCCAGCGCGAAGGGTCCCTGCACCGTCACCGTGGAAAAACTGCGCACCGGCGCGCCGGCCATGATGAACGCAGGCATCCAGGACGCGATCGAAGCCGCGAGCAAGACTTTGGCCGGCGGACGATCCATTCGCATGCCCAGCGGTGCCGGCCATGATGCGCAGATGCTGGCGACAATCATGCCCGCGGGCATGCTGTTCGTACCGTCGATCGGCGGCATCAGCCATCACTGGACCGAGAACACCGCCGACGTCGACATCGTCACCGGCGCCCAGGTGTTCGTCGAAGCTTGCCGTAGGATACTCAGCGGCTAGAACGAGGCGCCGCCCCACTCTCGTGTCCCGGAAGCGCTGCAACGCACCGTCGAAGAGACGCTGCGCTGCGTCCGGCACGAGAACGGAGTGTGGCGCACACTCTCTCCTTTAGCGAAGGCGGAAGCAATCCAGAATCCCTCCGCGGCGGCAGATTGGATTGCTTCGCTGCGCTCGCAATGACGAAGCAAGGGGCCAGCATCCTCATCCTCCAAATGCAGGCTCGATTTGCAGACACGCCTTCGCATCCTCGCGGCGCGTTTCGCCCGAGCTTTGCTTGGTCACTCCACCCTCAAATCCAAGAGGGCGCAGGGAAGGCCGGGTGCCGGCTGGCACCCGCGGTCCGCTGCGCGAAAAGCACACGCAGGAAAACCGCACAGCAGCATACAGGTGTAGCCAATCACTCGGCCTTCCCTGCGCGATGGTTGGACGGCTTATGCCGTGCTCTCCCGGGAGCCGAGTTCCTTTTGGCCTCCCTCACCCCAACGAAATTCACCGACACCGCGCCGGTTGACGCAGATGCCGCATTCGCCAGAGCTTGACCGTAGCAACGACGGCCAGGACCACACGTCTATATTTTGGTATTCGGTGAAACACGCCGAAACTAAGAAAACCCTTTAACAGAAGCGCTTTTCGACTAGCCTGATCCGGGCTGTTTCAGCGGGCTTCACCAAATCAAGGGCCCGGCCCTACGGCTTTCAGCGTCCGCACGACAAGCTGGAAGTCTCAAAGCCGAGCCCTTTGGTCTCAAGCCTAAGGAGCCGAAACCAAATGGATAGTAGCATCGTCCCCTCCCCCACCCGCAAGCGCGGCCGCAATAGCAGCGTCATCCTGACCGACCGCCTGTGCGAGAAACGGGTGGCCAAGCGGACCAAGCTCTACGACCGGAAGTGCCCCGGCCTCTATGTCAGCGTCACCGAGGCGGGCGTGGCGACCTTCTCGTTCAAGTTCACCGACCGGCAGACCGGCAAGCAGCGCACCGGCTGGCTTGGCGTCTACAATCCGGAGACCTTCACCGTCGATGACGCCCGCAGCAAGGTCTACGGACTCAAGGGACTGGGTGCCGCGGCGCTCGCCGAGAGTTTCCGGGACCAGAAGGCCAAAACCGCAAAGCGCGGCAAGACAGTCACTGAGATCATTGAGGAGCGGATCGAGTGGATGAAGACGCAGGTCAAGAAGCCGGACGGCGAGATGCGGCCCCGGTTGGAGGCATGGGAAAATACGGCGAGCCACCTGCGCCGCTTCCTCGGTGCGCGTCTTGGAAAAGCACTCGCGAGAGACGTCACCAAGCACGACATCGCAACACTCTCGAACGACATCGTCGCAGGCAAGTTCGGCAAGCCGTCGGTCAGCAACGCACGTCACATGCGAAAGGCGGCTTCGGGCCTGTTCAACTGGGCGGCCGAGGCAGGCCGCGACTATGTGACGGCGAGCCCCTGCATCAATCTGCCCAAGCTCGACTCCGAGCATCCTCGTACCCGAGTCCTCTCCGAAGACGAGATTAGGACGTTCTGGCACGGACTGGATCGTAACGACCTCCCCCATGACCGCCGTACCCGCCTCGCGCTCAAGTTCGAACTGGTGACGATGCTGCGCTCGCGCGAACTGCTCGGTGCGCATCGGGATGAACTATTCGACCTCGACGGCGACCACCCGCGCTTCGACGTACCGCTCAAGCGGGTCAAGAAGCGGCGGGTGATCCAGCAGCCGCTGTCCGATCTCGCGGTAGAGATCATCCGGGAGGCGTTGGCCTCCGGGGATCAGCAGTTTGTGTTCGAAAGCCCGCTGTACAAGGGCCAACCGATCCATCGCAAGGCAATGGCCGACGCGCTACGTGGCACCAAACACGAGAAGAATAAGGACAAATCCAAGACGTCGGGGATCTGTGATCTGTTGGGTCTCAAGCCGTTCACGCCGCACGACTTGCGCAGGACGGCCGCGACGTTGGCCGGCGATCTCGGGTTTGACGATGCTGCCATTGCCAAATGCCTTGACCACACCGTGACAAAGAAGGGCGACACCATCGTGCCGACCGTCACGGGCAAGGTCTACAACCACTCCCGCCGGATGAAAGAAAAGCGTGCGGTGCTGGACGGAATCGCCACCGAGCTGCGGCGGATCGTTGGCGCGCCTGTCGCTAAGGCCCTAGGGAAAGAGGGGCAACGGCTCGCCGCCTGATTGCATAGGCGGACCGGCTCCGAGCCCGGTCGCAGCTCCCGCGGCCTCTTTCCACTGCGCAGGGTAAGTGCAAGGGCAAAAGGCGCTAATATATCAATGCGCTGAACTCGTTGTGTCCGCATTTGTGTCGCGATCCGACCGGCGCGCGAATAAGGCGCTTCGAATAACTTCCTGTGGAGCCCGGTGGAGTTCCCCCCCGTGCGCCCGTTCAGGGTCCCTTGCGGCTGGTTCGCGCCGGTTCTGCTACGATCTCCGAATGACGGATTACTCCGGAGGTTGATTCGTGGATGAGCTGCTGATGCTCGCAAGGCGACTCTATGCGCGCCGACAAGCGGGCATCGTCGCGCCTACAAGATGGTCGATTCAAATCATAAAGAATTCGCCTGTCACCACAACGCTGGCACATGGGCACGAGACAATCCTGGCTGCAAAGTCGTTCATGGTTGGATGGTGTTTCGATCACGAAAGGACGAGTCTCGGTCTCGTCCCGCTGGTCAACTTCAATCCTCATTCGATCAACATCGAGACGGATGACAGCGAGCGATACGATGTCACGCCGAGCCGCGCGTCACAGCGTTACCCGTCCCTCGATCACGAAGGCTACAGAGACCAACCGGAAGCGATAACGGCCGAATTGCTCGAAAGCGTCAAAGAACTGCAAAGATCTCCAAGCTCCGTCGCAGTGGATCGCGCCCTACGCTGGTACTCGGCAGGAGTCGGCTCCGCCTTAATGGAGGATCAGTTTCAGTACTTTTGGTTTGTGTTGGAATTGATCGCAGAGACTACAACCGACAAACGTGTCGTTGCCGACAAATGCCAGAAATGCCGTTCTGATCTCATTTGTCCAAGTTGTGACGAAGTATCCACTCATCGACCGTTTCAAAAGCAACGGATAGAAGCCCTCCTGACGCGCCTAAAGATCAGCTCGCAGATTCAAGGTGATCTGTTCGACATCAGGAATGGATTGATGCACGGGCGAGCACGAGAACAGATTGAGGAATCGATTCAGGAGCGGGAGCCGGACTTTGAATTCGCGAAGGCCGTGGATTTTGCGGGCCGAACGGCGTTCATGGCCATATTCAACGCTTTCGGTATCAAGCAGAGTCAGCTTGATCGATTGGTTTTTGCCGCACCCGAAACGTTCGTTTCGCGGGCGATGGTAATGAAGGCCCATCTCATTATTGGAATGCATGGCGATCCGGCCGACCCGCAACTGAAGGATGTCGTCCTACCGACGATAACCGCTCACAGGATCGACGAGTCAGGCAACATCAGCGAGTCTCTGTGAATAACCAAGACAAACGTCCTAGTCCTCGTCTCACTACCCTGCATTGTGCCATCGTGAAGTGATCCCGATTCGCAAATCGATGGAAATCACCGTGGCAAATTTCGAACTACGTCACTTAACTCAAGCCGATCTCAATCTTCATGTTTGGCGATACCTCACGTTTCCCAAGTACGTTTCGATGATGGTCTACAGTGCTCTTTGGTTTCCAAAGCTTAAAACGCTGCTATCGATGGATGCCGACGAGGGCGCCATGCCGGCTGTAGCCGCAAGGGAAATGACGGAGCGATTCCTTCAATGGGATATGATCAAGAACAATCCAAGCTTTACAGAGCGAATCAAGAATTCAAGCAGCCGAAACGTGGAAGATGGTCGGGAGTTAACGCTCGCGAACTGTTGGTTTTGCAGTGAAGAAGAATCACCCGCAATGTGGCGGGACTATGCGGGCATCCCTGAAGGTGTTGCGGTTGTTTCGACAATCGATCTTCTCAGTCAGTATGTCTATTGTGATCCGCGCGTCTCTCTGATTGGACGTGTCCAATACGTCAATCTGACTTCCCATGTCATGTCCCACTATGAAGCCAATCAGGCAGGCGAAAGAGCATTCCTCAAAGGCAACGGTTTCGCGGCCGAGCGTGAGATCAGAATGACAACCATGAGTTTCCGAGGGCCGATGTGCGTTAACCTAGACGGAACCGACATGCGACCGGATCAGTATAGTGGTCTCGGAATGAACAATTTCGACAGCCCCGGGCTCTACATAAAGGCTGACCTGAGAAAGCTGATAACCCGCACCGTCCTTTCCCCGGACGCCCCAGTGTTTCTCGAACATCTTGTTCGAAGAATCGGGCACCTTGCTGGCGTGGTCTCGCCAGTTGAACGATCAAGTTTAGAAAACCGACCAGTATAAATCCCGCCGCCATCACCGCCTAATGCCACCATCAGCGCGACGATGGCGAAGGCGAGCGCCTCGATGTTCGCGGCCACATCCTCACAGCAGGCGAACTTGGCTGACGCTTGGTGCTGAAGTCCTGACGGGTTGAGATGCGCGCGCTGCACTTCGCGATGACCCGATGGATGACACCGAGATCGATCTCCAGATAGCGCTCCAGCTCGGCGCTGACATCGCGCAAGAACTGGTTGCTCTGGTGCGGTTGCAGCGGCGCGGCGGCATCCATGATGGCGGTAAGTTCGTCGTCGGAGAGCGAGATTATATGGCGAGGGTCCTTCAATCTCGCGACGGCGCAACCTCCTGCAGGCATTTCAACGCAGCGCGGGCGTGGCGCGCGGCCTCTCGGTTGCCTGCTTTGTCAATTTCTTCGACAGCCCAGCCCAGATACTGAATTGCGGCCTTACGGAAATTATCCGGGTCGGACATGGTGTGCCTTAGCCGCCAGCGTGATCGCCTCTAACTTCAAGAAAGCCTGAGCCAATTGGTTCCGAATGCGCCATCAGGACGCCTTGCGCTCGCGCTCAGCCCTCGCTGCCAGCGCATCGGGCTCGTACCTTGACAGGCCGGCGACCTTCATTCGCCGCAGCAGCGCATGGGCTTCGGGGCGATCGGCGTAGACTACGGTGGATTCCTATGGCTGCAGATTCAGCGACGTGATTTGCGCGCTGAAGGCCGCGGAGCGGCCAACAGCCTCCCACGCAGGTGGACCAACTTGGCGCCTCTGCGAAAGGGCGTGGTGAGCGCAGTGCAATCTTGAATGTACCGGACGGATCGCATTCACTAGTGCGACCCTGGAAGAAGCCTAGCCCAGCACCAGCATGTACGCGAAAGATGCTGAGAGAACGCTGAGCCCAATGAAGGCGACAATGACAACGAGGTCTGCCGTTGCCATGCTGCCCCCCATCGTTCGCAAATCACCTTAGAATCATACGCTTTATTCCGACGGTTGCAATCTGGACTCTCCATATTGTGGAGGCAATTTGCTCGCTCCCAGTTAAGGGAGGCGTCATGGTTCGCCGTCGCCTCGGGATTACCAATCACCGGTCTGGGCAGTCGGACGCGGCGGAGCCCCTTGCGCTAGATCAATGAATGATAGGTCACATCATGAAGATCACGAAGGCGATCAGCAAGTCGGGCAGCAGGGCTATTCGGAGGCAGAAGGCAACCGGTGTTCGGTATGACGGATTTGAAATCGCGAACCCTCTATCTGGTTCTTCTTTTGGTTCAGCTGAGTGGAGCCCTCTTCATAATCTTGGAGGGCTTGCCCGAATTTCGGCATTTGATGAACTATCCGGGTGAGCAGCTGCCGTTCGAGCGGTCTGACAATCTTGCTGCACCGGTAATGATCATCGCGATGCAGGTGGCCTATTGGTATCGCCTGCGGCGCGTGCCGCTTCCCCCTCCGCGCTCGAATCCGATCTTGAGCCACTTGTTCCTATTTCTGGGGCGTCTTGCCTTTATTTTCGGTGGCTCGCTGTTCGGCGTCGTGTTCTTCAGGCATTTGCCCGAGATCCATCAAGGTGCCGATCTATGGCTCATGATCCGTCGCGGACTGCAACTCATAGCCTCGTTGTTCGCGCTATTCTGCGTAACGCTTGAACTAGAGCGACTAGGACGCGCGCTCGGAGGCAATCAGTGAAATGATGCCGGCACCTCACAAGGTCGCTTGACGTCCTCACCGTGCTTAGTGGCGACGCTTTTTCTCGGTTGAGTCCGGAATGATACGGCTGGAATCCGGCTCTTCGATTCCCGCGTTTATGTCCGGCGACCTGTTGCAGGCGCACGGCTCACCGGCGCCACAACTGGCAGCCGAGCTTATCGCTCCAGGGCCGGTCCGGCGCAGATAAAACCTAAGCAGATGGGAAAATTGGGATTAATCATGGCATGAAAAGCGCGCGGGCCTTGCTCCAAAGATCGCAAGCATACCGCGCGCCTCGGTTACGCCGCCAATTGTTTGCGAACAGCGGCGGCCGAATTGCCTACCTTGTCGACAGCCTTCTGCAGCTCGTCCTTCGAGACACCAAGCTGCTTGGTCCAGTACTTGACCTCGAAATGATCATGCATGTTGATCTTGCTGCGGTCGCGCTGGCCCCGCTTGGTGAGATTGTCGCTCAACTTCCTCGTCCATCGCCTGTACAAGCCGTTCATCGTCAAGAACGGTCAGCAGGTCATTGATCGTCTTTTCGCAGTCCCTCGGGCCGGGCTCGACATAGCGTGCCAGGATGGCTTGGGCTTCTTTTACCGCTTGGGTTACGCGATCCGGCATGCCGGTACTCCGCTTACTCGTGGAGAAAACGCCGTCAGGAACGCCGCGTTCCCTTGCTCAGCCCCTTGAAAGAGCTGGCCCGCAGCAGGCCTTCGGAGGTGATGTCGCGGTATTCGATGTCGGCATAGAACTTTGGCTCGACCCAGGTGGCCTTCGGTTTCTTGACGGGCGTGGTGAGCTTTTGCTTCGGACTGACGACCGTATCGAGAGCCTTGCGGATCTCCGCCGACTTCGTCCGGCTCCAGCCCGTCCCGACCTTGCCCATGTAGCGCAGCTCTTTCCCTTCCTGCTTGCCAAGGTAGAGCGCAGCGACGCCGGATGGGTCCTTGACGAAACCAACGACGGGGAATTTTTCGCGCTGCACGGTCTTGATCTTCTGCCAGGCCTCGACCCGCTCCGACCGGTACGGGGCATCAACCCGCTTGGAGACGATGCCCTCGTAGTTCAGCTTGCTGGCCGCCTCGAACAGCGCCTGCCCGTCACCTTCATGGTGCTCGCTGTAAAAGATGGGTGCTTCCAGCTCATTCTCTTCCATCAGCTCCTTCAGCAGCTCCTTGCGGGCAAGCTGCGCATATTTGCGGAGGTCTACGCCGTCCAGCCACAGGAGATCGAAGGCGAAGTAAACCAGCCGGTCCTGGTCGCCTCTACCGAGGTCGGCCTGAAGTTCGGAGAAGTTGGTTCGTCCCTCGTGTATGACGACCACTTCCCCGTCCACGATAGCCTGACCTGGGATGTCGAAGGCGCCAGCAATGACGGCGAACCGGTTGATCCAATTATAGCCGTTGCGGGTGAAGGCCTTACGGTCGTCGCCGTCGATATGGAGCTGGATGCGGTAGCCGTCGTATTTGACTTCGTGAATCCATTGAGCCCCCGAAGGAGCTTTCATCTTCAGGGTCGCAAGCTGGGGGCCGATAAAGCCCGGCATGGAGTCTCGCGATTTCTTGGCCGATGCTTGGGTACGCTTTGCCAATACGCAACTCACAAAAAGCCCGCCGTCGGTGGGGGAGCCGACGGCGGGGCAGTCTACCTACCTTACTTAGGACTCTCCAACTGCGAGGCCAATGCGGCGTTCCCGCGCGTTCTCACATACAACCGCAGTCGCGATTCCAGGTTGTATTTTCAACGTCAACGAGAACGGCCGCCGAACGGCTAGAGAACGCGATGTGATAGAGCGTTCTTCCAGCGGAACGCCCTCGATACCTGGGGCGGCGTTCTATCTCGATCTGACCGGTCAGTTAGGCGGCTGCAACCCGGGGGATGCCAGCCACTCGCTCATGTGTGAACCGGTTTCCGCTTGCCGAGCTTTTCGGATCAGTTCTTCGCGGGCAGCACCCGGAGGGAGTTGCAAGGCCTCTTCGCGAAGGCGCTTCGCTTCCTGCCTAAGCCGCACTTCAAGGGAGCTAGATTGGATGATCCTGCTACGCCGTGCCATGCCCGTTTCCCAATCGATGCACAGAGACAAAACGTACAAAGAAGGTTCCGGTTCCGTCAAGGCAGGTGGGCGCTGCTGAGCCGGCCGCACACTGGTCCGTGCGAGTCGTGGTCTGCGCCTAGGCGTTGATTTGGTCAGGGCGAATCAACCACAAAGGGATGACATTCGGAACCTCTGAGCTTCACATATGTTAAGACGCAGAGGTTCTTTCATGACCCATACAGTTCTCGTTGTCGATGATGATGCCGGCGTGCTCGACGTGATCGCGAGCATGCTCGAAGACATCGGTTGCGAGGTCGTATGCGCACACAGCGGCGATGAAGCTCTGGAAAAATTGACGCAACAGCAGAGCATTTCGATCTTGATCACCGACATCAACATGCCCGGCATGGATGGTCATGAACTAGCCGAGCGTGCCACGCGCATTCGTCCGACGCTTAAGGTTCTTCAGCTATCTGGCCGCGAGCGGAGGCGTGATGGCTTCCCGATGCTTAGGAAGCCGTTCTCTGAAGAAGACCTCGCACGCGTCATGCAGCAGACTACTGGCGTTTGTTAGCGCAACAGAGTCGCTAAGCAGCGTTCAAGCTCCTCGATTGTGAAGGGCTTTTGAAGGGTCGGATAATTCCGAAATCCTTCAGGCACGCCGTCCGATCCATATCCGCTCGCAAACACAAACGGGATGCCGTTGCCTTGCAACGCTTCTGCGATGGGGACAGAACTGTGGTCGCAAAGCTGTATGTCGAGGACGGCGGCATCAACGCCCGGTGCGGAAGCAAGCAGAAGCCCGCTCTGTAATTCGCTAGCCTCCCCAGCGACGCTATGACCTAGTTCGAACAGCATGTCCGCTATCATCATGCGTATGAGCGCTTCATCCTCGATCAGAAGCACTGACGCCATTACACTACCCCCGCCCGCATTGTACCTGGTTACCAATCCCAAGCTATGCTGCCTTAACATGGCTCTGGGCTGGCCTGGATGTCCAGTCTGGTCATTGCGCCTCAAAAACATTTGTGTGACGGTACTTTGGCCGCGGCTGACCGATGCCCCTGAATAGTGAGATCAATGACCGTTTTCTCGGGCTTCGTATTCGCAATGGAAGTTGACGGCAAAGCTACGTTTGCGTTCGAAGCTAAGAATTTCCCCGAAGCCTTCGAGCTATGCAAGGAGGGATGGGTTCGTGAGGACCTGATCACAATGTCATCGAACGGCGTGCCGCTTTGCTCCTCGAACGCCAAGTTGAGCGTTCGCAGAGCCGACGAAGCCGAGATCGTCATCTATCGAGACGCCGCTCTCAAAGTGCAGACCGAAGACTTGGTCCTCGCATATCTTCTCGATTTAGATCAAGCCTAATGCGCATTGGGTCACACCCGCCGAGCGCCAGTCGAGCAGACCGCGCGTCAAACATGGCCTCCGAAGTCGCAGATCCGCCAACAACCGACCGCAACCGCACGCCTTTATCCCAATCAGTGTACTTGTCGAAGCACTGCTTTTTTTAGGTCTGCCAAAAGGCGATAGTCCTTCGCCATCTGCAACAGTTTCTGCTTCATCGGCGATCCGGGCGGCAGCGCAGCGGCATCTTCGCGCATCGCCTTCTCAACTTCGTCGCACTGAGCTGCGGTCAATGAGTTCTCGCTCATCACGTCTCCTCCGCTAGCAATTTTTTTAGCCGGTGCGATCCGGATGCTTGTTCGTTCGCGCTGAAAAAGACTGTCACACACCTGTCTCACGGTCTATGGGAATTCGAGAGAACGTCGTGGCACAGCGGCCGGCCCCCGCTGGTAAACTCGGCCGAAATTGGCCATGAACGCCTACTTTTGGACTGTGTCGGCCACGTTTTCTAACCTATGTTAAGTGAGCAGGAGGGTGGAAATCTGCCATGCTCACACACAATCCGTTCGAGACGGACCCGCAGCCTCAATTCGGGACTAAGCAAATGTCGGCGGAAATGCTCCGCCGGTCTCGGGAACAGATTGCAGCATCGGTTACGCTGCTCCAGAGCCAGGCGCTCAGGTGTCGCGTCAAGAACGACCTGGACAATGTCGAGACAAGAAGTCCCGCACCTCCGTCCGCGAGGCCCTAATCCACAAGCGGCGAGCTGAAAAGGCTCCCGCATTAGCGAGTGGCTGGCATCGCCCGGGCCTGCAACCGCCTGACTTAGGATCAGCCGCAACGACGCCCGGCCCGACTGCTCCCCGGTCGCCACCGGTAGGCGCGCTCGGCGATGAGCCGCTTTTTTAGCGTCTCCGATTCACATGCATTATGGCGGGAACATCTGGCAACGGAGACGCTGCCTTACCGGGGCTGGTCAAAGATTTCATTTCGATCCAATTGCACACCCGGCAGGGCCGCTGCTCAAAACAGCGGCCCTTCTGCTGCCTCCTTCGATGCCTTCAGGCAGACGACTCTGACCCTCGATGTCTGCGCTTTTTCGTGCGGCGCTTACGGTGCTCCAAGGATCTTGTCGGCGCGGTTCGCAAGCGAGAGACGCCTTCGGAAATTGTCGCCTCTGCTGAACAAGATGAATCGTCAGGCACCGGCCGCTCAAGTGCTTCAAGAACGGCGCGGCCTTCCTCGGTGATGACCCAATCGCCAGCATCTCGCACCACAAGCCTTTGCGCGAAAATGTCCAGCTGCGGAGCCCGCTCAGCAAGCAACTTCATCCGCGCAGTCCATTCCGGTCCGCTGGTGTAGAATACAGCCAAATGCTGCTTGATCAGCGAAAGGCTGCCACGGCCATCAGGCTGGCCGGCAAGGATTTTCAATGTAGACAGCTGAAAACTCAACGCGAGGCAACGAACGCTAGCGGACTGGTTTCACCCGATGCTACCCTAATTGGCAGGCGCTTCAGATGCCTTCCCGCTGAAAACCTTTATCGGTAAGCCTAATGGTGCACGAGGTGCTGAGCATGGGTGGTCGCGGCCTTTGGCGACGCGTTCGTGACATTTAAGATAGTTTTGACCCGCTCTAACTTCGCCTCGACGAAAATATCTTCTTGAGCCATGCGTCTGGGACATTCCCTTACCTCGGCACATGGCGCGGCCGCGATGAAGTTTTGCAACGGTTGCAGATTATGTCGTTCTGGCGGATGACCATGGTGGTCGACGGCAAGCGGGCCGCCCTCACCGTCGTCATCAAAGTAAGGGATCGCGCAACGCGCCCTGCTAACTTCCTTAGCGCACACTTACTGCGGTTTTGCGATGAACGCACTATCGATTACTGCGCGATCGTTGACTCACTTGATGTCATTGCGTCAGCTCGCCTGAGGGTCGCGCTGTCGGCAGGCGACCGAAATGTGTCGGCTCACCGTTCGCTGCTCGGTGGCGCGTCTTTTGCTCAACTCACGTTGTAGGGCGGGTGCGGAGTTGTTGCCGACTAGCCCGGAACTGTCGTGGTGTCATTCCAGTCCATCGCTTAAATGCGTGTGTGAGTGAACTCAGTTCGCGATAGCCAAGCAGCCAAGCAACTTCGGACACGGGAAGCTGCTCCTCTTCGAGATAGCGCTTGGCGAGCGCGGCCCGTAACTGATCAAGGATTTCAGCGAAGGACGTCTTCTCTTCGCCAAGCTTGCGCGACAACGTGCGGGTACTCAGTCCCATCTGCCGCGCAACTTCCTTCGCGACGCTTCTACCGTGAGGCAGCAGTGATGCAAGCGTCTTCTCGACTCTTGAACGGACTGTCGCGCCGTGCGGCGCTTTCCGTACTAACGCTTCATCCGCATAGCGTCGCAACAAATCGTGCAGATAGCCGTCGCGGCCGAGCAGCGGAAGCAGTGCCACCGGCACCGGAAAAGAGATCACATCGCCGTCAGCGCCGAACTCGACGTCCCTGCCAAAGAACGTTCTAAATTCGGGGGGCACCCCGGCTCGCAGGTGCCTCACTTGGAGCCTAGACGGCACCAGACGGCCGTCCGTCACTTGCCTGCAGATCCGCACCAGCGTCACGATCCAGAATTCGATCTGTTGCCGCTCGCCCCTTCGATCGACACCGACATATTCGAGGGCAATGGTCGCAGTATGCCCCTCCATGTCGAAACGCAGTCGGACCCCATCATTCATAATCCGGCTGTACCGTTCCGCGGCACGAAACGCGCCGGCGACATTCTCCGACGAAGCCATAACGTAGTAGACAAGGCCGATTTCACGCAGATCAAAGCTCAGGGCGAGCCGGAACCCCAAGATGTCGTCCTGCAATTCTTGGGCAGCCAATTCCAGAATCTTGATCTGGGTCGCCACCTCGAGCCGGACTGCAGGGTCGCGGAAGTCGTTCAGCGTCAGTCCTGCCTGGGAGAGCAGCGCAGCTGGGTCTTGGCCAGACTCAGCGACGCGCGCGCAGGCCAGCCGAGCAATACCGCCGGTCGCGCTAGGTATCGCACTTAGGCATCCCGCCGACCGCATCGCTCATTCCTGTCCGGTCGCTCAAAGATCACAGTTGTAGCGAGCAATCACGAGACGACCACCACACTTCCATACGAAGACGTTTCGGCTGCGCCCATGGAACTGAATGACTCTCCCCCGATCTTGATTTAAATCAAGACAGGGCTACCAGTGTGGGGGCGCACCAGCGTTGAGCCTGATCGGGCAGGATGCACTTGCTCGCGGGCTACTGCCATGGCTGTCGCGCATCGGAGGGGCGGGCTGCCGTAGGAGCTGCCGCCGTCAGGTCTGCAGCCCAGCGAGGGTTCAGTAGCTGCTACAATCACTTTTGTCCCGATCCAGCTGCTGCCCAACGGCGACGGGATCACCTCTCGCCCTTGATGGCGCGCTTTGCTTTATGACGGGCGCATCGATCGTTGCTGAGGCTTTGCGCCACACCAGTTTTTGGCATTAAAGACCAAAAGGTTGGCGACTTCTAGCAAACGCGTGCCTCCCGATAGCTGCTATGTCCGACCTCATCCGTGCGCAGGCTAACCGCGCGTTTGGTCAATACGCCCAAAAGATATCGCAGGACCCCAATTTGATTGATGGCAGCACGTCCGGAACTGCGCTTACGCAACTGAAGATCGCGCAGGCCTACGTCCGGCTCTCGTCCATTCCCGACGATGATCCAGCAGCATCCGTTTCAGTGACGTTGGTCGCAAGCTGCGAAATCCGCATGTTGCGCGGTCCCGAGGTCGATCTCGGTGGCGTACCACTGTTTTGGCTGGAGCTGTTCGACCTCAGTGCAAACCTTTCACTCGATAGCTGCTGCTGCCATAGGATTGAGGACGCGGCACCATTATTTGAGAGTTTCGTCGCGCAGGCGCTTGCCCTGATCCGACCCGTTGGCGAGCCGCTGTGAAGGATTATCGGATCATCTGGGAACCCTGCGCAAGCAGACCCCAAAAGGCTGCGCTGATGCGTCGCTGCAATCTTCGCGAACAACTCTCACTCCAGCGAGAGACGATTTTTCCCGCGAGCAGTCAAAACCAGCTGGTGAGCTACAAGGGCCATGTTTGGGATGTAGCATTGTTAGCCTGCTCCAAGAGCGGGGTCGCGCGGAGTCGGATGCTGCAGCTGAAAAGCCGCCATGCGGCTCGTTTTAAACCTTGGATGTTCTTTCCTGGCCAGCTTTGGCATCTTGGCGCCCCGCGTCCGAAGCTGGTTACCATATGATCTTGCTTGCTGGGACACTCACGGTCGCGCTCTAGATCTTCAGGAGGACACGCCAGTATGCGCAGCGGGCTCTAACCGCGCATAGAAACGTTCAACCACTTTCTTGCGCACGCATGTCTATCCAGATTTAATGAAGGGTCCAGACGAACTTGCAATCACTTCCCGGTTCGCCATTTCGTTGACTTAGATCAACTTCTGTTCCTACCAGTCGGCAATCTCGTTCTGATTGCTCCTGATAACTGGATCGGAAAGGCGGCACACAGCGATTGCCCGGCAACGCGCTGCATCTCGCTCACCTCGCCGACGTGAAGCCATGGGTCTCACCGCCAGCTCCAAACTCGCTGCCGTCACTTCGGAGAGGTACAATATGAAAATACTTGCGCTGTTGCTCGCTTCGGCAATTTTGCTCGTATGGGCAGGCGAGAGCCACGCGGTGGTGAGAATTGCCAATGATCGCGGTGGCTTGATCCGACGTTACGTCGATCGATATGATCAGTTGAAGGACACGGGCCAGACGGTGGTCATTGATGGGCTCTGCGCCTCCGCCTGCACGATCGTGCTTTCGAAGGTCCCATCAAAGAGGATCTGCGTTACCGAAAAGGCAAACCTTGCTTTCCACGCAGCTTGGGACCTCGGGCCTGGCGGACGTCATATTACAAATCCAGAAGCTACACGGACGATGTATTTGATGTACCCAGCTCGAGTTCGAAATTGGATATCAACGCAGGGCGGGTTGTCACCTCGCATGATCTTTCTTCAGGGCCCGAAGTTGGAGGACATGTTCGCACGGTGCTATCTGGATGCTGCAACTTTTGTAAGGCTGTAACTGATCCGAGGCCCGTCCGCGAGAGGCAACGTAAGCGGACAAGCTCCGTAACCTCAGAACCACTGAGAAACAACTCAGCATGCCGATGTTACGAGCGTTGCGCGGGGCCGTCCGATGCATGACGTTCGGCTGATCGCTGAATCGGACGCATTGACGGATCGCGGCCAACCTTATTTGGCAGTTCTACAGATCCGTGAACACATCTGCTGGGCGACGCAGTTCGTCTGCGATCTCGACGGCTGGACCGAGACCGTCGAGATGACCGTCACTCGCACCCCGCTCCGGCTTGTTGACCTCGCGCCGCAACCGCTCGATCACTTGCTGCTCAGGCTTCATCTGCGCGTGGCCGGGGAAGGCCTACACCGGGGCGGAGCCGAACTCCTTCACCCATTTGCGCAGCACGTTCTTATGGACGCCCAGGTCGCGGCCTGCCTGCGCCACCGAGACCCCGCGTTCCCTGACAAGCTTGACCGCCTCGACCTTGAACTCTCGACTGAACTTCCGTCTCTGCATCACCAACCTCCGGCTTCATGAAGCACTCAATCTCGGTGTCCATCAAACCGGCAGCAGCTCAATGCCGGCAGCCCGACAGCGACTCCGGCCGCAGCATTCACCCATTGGCACAAAGTGCAGTGGCCAAAGACTGCGGATCTGCTTGTCTGGGGTGCGCCTTGCCGATTCTTCCAGCCCCAAGCTTCCAGGATTGGCGAGGACGTACGGGCCCCGGCGCGGCATCAGCTTCGCCGGGGCCACGGACGCGGAGATAGTCCAGGACTATGGACGCAGAGGCAGATCGGAAACGAGGTTTGGAGTTGGGTGCCGCTGGGCAGAGCATGCTTCCGCGGACGAGCTTGCCACCATGGTGAGCGGGTCGCTTGATGATCTCAGCGAAATTCTGCCACCGGACGTATCCGATCAGTTCGTCGGCGGCTTTCGCGAAGGCGTGTTGCGCGTCTGGCGCGGGGCCTAGGACCTCAGCACAAGGGCGCCCGGATGAGGCCAAGCGCCCTTGCACCCCCATCATCGGCTGGGTCCAGGTGTGAGTTCTTAGGGATCGCTGGACGAGCCGAGGAACGCTGGATTACCAAGCGAATCAATAGCTGAATCTCTTGTTGCAACTGAGGCGGACGCACGCCGCCAGTGACGCCAGTTCTGTCAACTGTATTGACCGAACTGCTGGAGCATTTTCCCAATCGATGGTCGGTGCCGATTGCACCGTTTTGCCCGCGGCTGCTTCGCTGCAACGGCCCATTAAACCCCCGATGTCTATCATTATTCTGTCTAGCGCATAGTCGTTATCAACGAACTCACACAGGAGCCATCGCTGATCTCAACGCGGCGACGGCCTTTCTGTTGATTGTGCCGATGGACTCTCGAGCTTTCACGAACGACCGTATCACGATGATGTATGAGAGCGTTCGCGGCGCTCTCGCGTCGGACGACGCCCAGAAGACTGCCGGAGAGAAACCTCGCTTCCAAGTACGCGAAACGTCTGATTAGCAGGAGCATGCCGCCAATCTAGAGAGCGAAATGCTTCGGGGAGGTATGTTATTCGCGATTATTGATTGATCCGAAGATCAGGGGCGGTTGCTCCTCTAGTTCTGCTTTACGGAACTTTAATGGGTTGTTGCCAACGTTGAGACCATTGCAAATCGTCGCGGCGGCGACACCCGTTTCGTAACTATTGTCTAGACCTGCCCGGTTGGCAGTCTCTTCATAGGAGAGACCGTTATGCTCAAGGGTTGCATGATTGCGGCTTGCGCGCTGCTTTTTCTGATGCTGTGCGATCAGCAAGTATCGAATGGCAAGTACACGGACGCGGTTGTCGTGATGGCGAAGCACATCAAACGCTCGTTCGGCGTCTGACGTTCGTGGCATCATGAGCGAGACAGATATTCTTGAAGCACTAAACGGCGGAAAATGTCCGGATTGCGGGTCGAATAAATTACGATCCGGGCTGCGCGTTGATATCGCCGAGCACCTGACCTGCGTGAGATGCGAGGCGCGTTTCTATGTCGCGCCGCGACCACCGCTTGCCACGGTGTCCGTTCGGCAATGATGGGCGTTAGCTGGCTTCGTCAGGGGCTTTGGTGAAATTAAGCATGCTCCCGGGGGTTTTCCCGCCCCCTTCGGTTGCCCGGCCTGCCCGGTGTAGTGATGCTTATAGCAACGAAGTCCGATCACTTCGCGGAGGCTTATGATTTCGCGCGGGTAAGTTGCGCCGGCCGTTCGGTATCACTGATGCGAACAGAGTGAGGTCGGATGCATCAACAAATTCTTCCGATCATCCCCTGATAGCAGAGATCCTTAGGGCGAGTCGGCAGGTCTCAAATGGGCCAGAAGCTGACCTCATGAAGGCACCGATGACTACGGCGATCAAGCTGATTGAACTGATTTGCAGTACTCACCTGAGCTCGCGCGGTGAGTTATTGGGCCGAGTCAACCAATCCGACGCTAACCGGCGGGTCTTACCAGCCTGATGCTGGGTGTTTCGGCTGCAGCACACACCCGGTTGCGCCCCTGCTCTTTGGCGAGATACAATGCGCCGTCGGCCGCAGCCAGCATCGAAGCCGGCGATGTTCTCCCGTCGCACTTGCTCCCGGCCATCCCGACGCTGATCGTGATGCACCCGTGGGCGCTTCCTTGATGCGCAACAGAGAGGTCCGCGACTGATTGGCGGATTGTCTCGGCGACTGACGCTGCATCGCCCGATGCCGTCTCGGGGAGAAGAACGGCGAATTCCTCGCCGCCGTAGCGTGCAACCAGATCGGCCGGCCTTTTCAGGCATGACGCGACGGCCTTGGCAACCTGCCGGATGCAGTCGTCGCCCGCGGAATGACCGTAGGTGTCGTTGAAAGACTTGAACTTGTCGATATCGATGAATAGCACGGAAAGCGGCGAGCCCGAACGCTGGCACCGCTTGAATTCGGCATCGAGCAACCGGTCAAAGCGCCTCCGGTTCGCGATCTCAGTGAGTGGGTCGGTTTCGGAGAGCGCCTTGAGCTGCTCGTTTGCGGCGACGAGTTGCTCCTCGGCAGCCTTGCGCTTCGAGACGTCCCGGATCACGCCAATGATTTCCGGGCCGGGCTCGTCCGGATCATCGACATAGTTCATCTGGGTTTCGACCCAGACGTAGTTGCCGTCGCGGCAGCGCGTCAGATACTCCGCGGTCCCCGTGGGTCTCTGCGGCCCGAGTTCCTCGATCAGACTCTTCACCAGATCCCGGTGGGCCGGGTGGAAGTTGGAATAGGCCGGCTGCTGCAGAACTTCTGAAGGGGCCCAGCCGAGCAGCTTCTCGACCGAGGGGGAGATATAAAGTCTGCGACCAGTCTTATCAAAGCGGGTCACGACATCCTCCACGTTCTCGGCGAGCAACCGGTATCCACGCTCTCGATCGCGCAGCAATCTAGCCAGCACCGAGCGTCTGCGGAATTGCACGGCCAGTACCAGCCCCAGAGCGATCAGGATCGCGGACACTGCGCCGCCGAGCAGAAGATCGAAGTTCCGATCTCGGCGCCAGGCGTCCAAGACAGCGTCCTCGGGAGTGGCGACGCTGATCACGATTGGAAAATCGGACGCCCTCTCATAGGCAAATTGCTTCACGCGGCCATCAAAAGGCGACACGATGGAATACAGGCCGGTTCCCGCCTCCTTGAGGCGACTCACGAACAGCGAGCTTCCCGCGACGTCCTTGCCGACCTGATCGTCGAGGCGATGGACGAGAACCTTGCCGTTCGTCTTCATGAGCGTGACGGTGCGGTCCTGGTCCGCTTCGAACCCTTGGTAGAAAGACCTGAAATAGGCAAGATCGATCGCCGCGAACACCACGCCCCCGAACGAGCCGTCGGCATTCGCAAGCCGCTGGGTCATCAGGAGGGTAGGCCTCCCCGTGACGCGGGAGGTCAGGGGATCGCTGATGCGGGGCGCCGTGTCTTCAGGGTGGGATTGATGGTAGCGAAAATACTCGCGATCGCCATTATTGACTGCCGGCACGGTTTCGAATGAAGAAAACATCCAGTCGCCGGTCTCCCCCAGCACGCCCAGCTCGCGCGCCTGAGGAATGTTCTTCGCATATTGGGCAAGCAGGTCGTTGATTTCGGCCGACGCACGGGCGGACTTGTCGGAGTGCCGGATGTACTGGCCCGCTCCAAACAGCGCGAGCGCCACCGCATTGAAACTTTTTGAGGCGTGCTGCGCGAGAGAGTGCGTGAGCGCCTGCGTCTCGGATCCCGCCTTGGCGAATGCGAGCGCTCTTTCCTGCATGCCCTTCCAGGCGATCAGGGCCCAAAAGCTCGCAAGCGTGAAGCTGAGCAGTACGGCTATGATGGTTAATGGTGATTTTACAAACTTCGGCACGCTCAGATGTCCTGTTCGAGGAAGAGAATGGACCCGCTTGCTAAAACCGAAGTTTCCAATCCGCACGCTTAGCCGTGATACCATTCGCATCCTTAATGCGACGGGAATGCCGAAGGACGCAGTTTCCGTACACTTTATGTGGCCGGTCACGCGAGCGTGCACCGCGCTCGCAAGAAGAGCAGGCTTTGGCTAGAAACGACCGGGCTGCGACTACGACTTCTGAGGTGTGCTCCCGAATAGTCGCCGATCGACGACAGCTATGAGTCAATCGCGTCGGTTTGCCCGCGAGGCGATGACTTTCGGTCTAGCCGAACAAGCAGACGTGATCAGATGGAGCGGGCATGTCTCGAACCGGGAATGGACGTCCGTTCTCGCTGTCGCTGCAGGTTCACGAACTCAAGCGTCGAAGGTTGCTGGACCGATGACGCGGCTCACGGCTGCGGTGATAGCAGCACACAGGCACTTCTTCGACGAACTTCCGCAGCCACCGCAGCGCCAACCGGCTCGTCTCGACATCCGTAAAACGGAGCTGGCACTCGGCCCAAACGTTGATCTGCTCGGCAGCGGCCCACCGCACGAGCGCGCGAGTCTACGTTCAGCGCCCCAACGAGCTTCGAAACTGGTCTACGTCGTTGAAGCGAAAGGTCTGTCGCGCGGGCATGCGCGCTTTGGTCATCAATACTCACGGAAATAGTCGAAACGCAGCGGCCTGCCGATTTCGATGATGTTTCGAGGCAACCACGGTTTAATGGCGCACGAACCCAGATCAATAAACATATGTTAACAACTTTGACGCGTACTATGGGTGATTGCGTATTTCCTTTTGACGATTAAGGCCCGCCAATGACGGGAATTGCCGCAGCCGATGTTATTGTCGAGTTGGATGCTACCATTGCGGGGAGCTCATCCGAACGTTGTGTTCGGATGCTTCGGCGCATCGTGGAGCTGCTTGTCGCCGGGAACGGTCGGTTGCAAGAGCCGCATGTAGACTTGCTGGATGAGGTCCTTGTTCGCCTGATCGCCCGGATTGCCCCCTCCACACTTGTCGAGCTCAGTACAGCTCTTGCAGACCTGCGGGCGGCTCCGAAAAAGACGTTGCGGCGTCTTGCGTCATGCGAAGACGCCGCAATCGCGGTCCCCATTCTGCGCCAATCCCCAGCCCTCTCGCCGGGGGATCTTATGGAACTGGCGGCGTCCAGCAGCGAGCGTCACCTCCTCGCCATTGCTGACAGGCGCGAGATCGAAAATGTCGTGACGGACGTGCTGCTGCAGCGCGGCAGCAGCAAGGTTTGTCTGGCGCTGATCAGAAATCCAGCGGCGGGATTCTCCGACGGCGGCTATTCCATGTTGATCGGCAAGGCCGAGCAGGATGACGAGATCACCAAGGCTCTGGCCCTGAGGCCAGGCACACCGGACATGGTTGTCCGCGCGCTGCTATCGGCATCTCCACGACCAGCAGCTGGCACGAAGGCCGACGCGCGTCGGTGCGCTTTTTCAGGGGCAACCACGTCCTCCGAAATGCCGGTGACGGTGAAGCGCCTTTGCAAGACAGAATATGCTGCTGCCAGGCCGGAGATCGTATCGCTCAACCGCGCCGGCAAGCTGAACGACTCGACCGTTAATCGGTTCGTGATCCGGAGCGAGACCGCCAATCTGTACACCGCGCTGTCGGTGCTGTCCGGAGCACCCGTGGAGGTCGTCGAGCACGTAATGGCGGAGCCCGATTGCGAAGGCTTGGTGATGGCCTGTCGGGCGTCGCGTCTGAATTGGCAGACGACGCTGGCCATCCTCAACAGTCGCGGCCCGCGCCTTTCACTCAGCGAACGCGAACGAGTTCAGGAGCTGTTTGAAAAGCTTCATCTGTCGACCAGCCAATGGTCCGTTCGTTGGGGAGAAATCTCTGCCGGCACCGGCGATCGCACTGCGAAATCGAGAGCGAGCCGATGAAGTTCGACGGTCGCAAGGCCTCTCGGGTACGGATGGACCACAGGCAGGCCGTCAACCTGATGGGCTCCGACGGCACTTGGCGGCGAAGCTGCGTCCTGCTCGACGTCTCGGACAGCGGCGCCAAGATCGAGGTCGAAGGATCGCTCGACGTCCTCAAGGCCAAGGAGTTCTTCATGCTACTGTCATCCACGGGACTGGCCTATCGGCGCTGCGAGTTGGTCTGGATCGACGGAACCATCGCTGGGGTTCACTTCATCCACGCAGATGGCAAGAAAGCCCAAAAGACGGGCAGCGACAGAGCCGCACCGACACAGACGTGAGCCGAGCAGATCGAACTCTAATCTGATGCAATGATCGTGCAGAATCTGACGACAAGGGCCAATTCAGACCGGCACCCGGCAAACAGAGGTATCAGTCGTGTTGGTACATGTCCTGGCTGATACTTCCGATAAGCTCTTCGGGCTCTGCTCGGTCCTTGAAAGGCAGTTCACTGTCGCCGGCGAGCGGCTCGACGTGGAGGCAAAGCTACCGCATGCGCCTGCCGCCGTGGTCATCCGTGCCGATCTACGATCTGTCGAAAACATTGCCGCACTGAAAAGGAGAGCTTTGCGCCTCGCAAAGACCGGGAAGCGCATCTTCCTCGTCGAGCAAACCTCCCACGTTTGCATCTCGCAGGCCTACGCGCTGGGCGCCACCCTCGTTTTGCCCGGCAAGATCGATCCGACCAAGCTCATGGGTGCGCTGTCTGATCCGGCCGGGAGCGAAGCGAGTTCGCCGCGCGACATCTCGCAGCCTGACGATGCGGTCGAGGCTGGCGCCAACGCGATCGCATCGTTGTTCACTTTGGTCAGACTCGGAGAGCGGATCGACATCGACGGCACCAAGGAGGCCGGCCGCATGATCACCAACCGGATTTCCGAGCACGGCCTGTCCGAATGGCTGAAAACGGTGCGGCGCCATCACGAGGGAACCTATCAACACTGTCTGCTCGTGACCGGCGTCGCAATCGATTTCGGCCTCAGTCTCGGCGTCCGCAAAAGCGATCTCGAACGGCTCTCTACCGCTGCCATGTTCCACGACATCGGCAAAGCCAGGATTCCGCTGGCGGTTCTGGACAAGCCGGGACGCCTCGACGACACCGAGCGCGCGCTGGTCGAGACCCATCCCGCATCGGGTTATGACGTGCTGAAGGAGCACGGCTCAATTTCTTCCGAAATACTCGATTGCGTCCGGCACCATCACGAATATCTCGACGGCAGCGGCTATCCAGACGGCCTCTGCGCCGAGAACATCACCGACATCGTTCGCATCCTTACCATCTCGGATATCTTTGCGGCGCTGATCGAGCACCGGCAGTACAAGCCGACCATGCCGCGCGAGGCGGCCTACGACATTCTCTGCGGCATGAAGGGAAAGCTGGAGAAGGCGCTGGTCGCCTCGTTCAAGGACGTTGCGCTCACCAGATGAGATTGATGCGCTGCGGTTCACCTCATCAGCTTCTCCCGCCAAAATCACGAGAGAGGCATAGCAAAGCGGTAGCCTTTTTCACTCTGCCAGTTCGTTTCGCTGACCTAGTGTGAGCAAGAGTCGAGGTCTGCTATCGGTCAATCGCGTCGGTTTGCTCGTGAGGCGATGACTTCCGCTCTAACCGGATAGGCGGACGTGGTCAGATCGGACCGGTACGTCTCGAACGGGCCGAGAGGTGAAGTTGCCGGTGCCGGATCAGAGGCACTTCGACCAATATGCGCGGCCGAAACTCGGCGGAGAACTATGGACGCGGAACCCTCAAATTAGCTCTTGCGTTCATCAGCTCAATCCTACATCTGCCGTCGATCACGGCATGTAGGTGAGGAACAATGTCCTTCGACCCGATGGCCGCTGCGGTTGATTGGCTCGACGCCTACCGCGCTGGCGAGATTGAAACTATCCTGGAGATGTATGCTGACGATGCGACAGTCCATTGCGGCTGTGGTGGCATGAAAGCCATCACTGGCAGAGAGGGCCTCCACGCCTATTGGACGGACCGGGTTCGGCAATTTCCAGCTTCGGAGCTGGACAACCTGCATCCATCGGACGATGGAACTCTAATCACATACGTCGCGAGGCACGGGATCGTCAGTGTAGTTCTAACGTTTGATGCTCTCGGACAAATCGTATCCCATACCTGCGGTCCATCCAATTAAGCCCACAAATCCGCTGGGGCTTTGGGGGCCACTCGGCAGCTAGACCGGATCAGGAAACGGGCTGCGCGAACCTCAAGGTCCTCTTCGAGTAAGAATGCGAAGAACTCCCCTTGGGCAAATCTGGACCGATGATCTCGGTGACCGGACATCCAAGCGGCCGGACTTGAGTTCGTAAATGGGCCAAAAGCGTCGTTCGAATGTGAAGCAAGGAGCGGCGCGCGCACCACATACAACAGGGATTGCTTGGAGAGAATGCAATGCGTTTTTTCTTCGGATTATGCCTTGGGATCGCGTCCTGTGCTTCCGCGAACGCCGCCCCAAGGTGGCATCACAACTCGGGGCAAGCCATCACGCCTCCTGGCCAGGCGGTCACCCCCAAGCTATATCGCTCCACGCGGCTTGCGCGTTTATCGCGACGATTCCGTGCCGGGAGGTCTCCGGACCGATCACGACGATCCTCCTGCCTACGATGATTCATCCAAGTTTGGCGGTGGCTGATGAATCAGTGCGCGTCCGCTTCTAGGCACTCCGCTGCAAACTTCCGGTCTACCCCTCTGAGCCGACATGTAGCGGCAACGCCCCAACGGTAGCGATGGAGGCGGCGTTGGTCGGAGGTCCCGATCAAAAGCACGCATTCGAAGATGCCCTGGCCCATGTGGGTTGTCCTGATTGCCGGATCGACCGGCGCTGCATCAGTGCTGTTCGCCCTTCCAACCGTTACGTCACAGCCGGATGACCGGCTGTGATCTCGTTCACGCCGTAAGGCCGGCGGGGTTCCTTGTAGGGTTCGTTCCTGGCCATCATCCCATGGCATTCTGGCGAGCTTATTGGCGAGTGCGATGGCTGCGTCCTTGGTGGCGCGCCGTGCCAACGACGCAGTGAGCCAAGGCCGATGGCTTGTGCCATGGATCTTGGCATAGCGGATCACGGCGAGTGCGCCCGCTGTGAATAGGCTGCGTAAATAGCGATCGCCTTGCTTGCTGATCCGGCCAAGCTTGTCCTTGCCCCCACTCGAGTTCTGCTTCGGCACGAGCCCGACCCAAGCCGAGAAGTCCCGCCCCGATCGGAAGGTCTTGGCATCGGCAACGCTCGCGACTAGCGCCGTTGCCAGTGCTGGACCGACGCCAGGGATCGCATCCAGTCGCTTGCTCGTTGCGTTTGATCGATGCCAGGCAATAATGCGCCTATCGAACTCCAGGATTTGAGCCTTCAGCGCCCGCAACTGGCCGCCGAGAGCCGCAAGACACGCGCGGGCCACCTCCGGAACTCGGCGGTCGGCTGGATCGGCGACGACTTCTAATAGCTGTACGACACCCCTGCGCCCGACGGGGGCAACAATCCCGAACTCAGCCAGATATGCGCGGGTCGAGTTGATGACGGCAGTCTGCTGGCGAATGAAGAGATGGCGCACGCGATGAAGCATCAGACAGCTCTGTTGTTCGATGGTCTTGGTCGGCACGAACCGCATGTTGGACCTTGTGACCGCCTCGCAAATAGCCTCCGCGTCGGTGCTGTCGTTCTTCTGCCGCTTAACGTAGGGCTTCACATAGGCCGGAGGCATCAATCGCACCGTATGCCCCAACGCCTGCAGCTCGCGCGACCAATAATGCGAGGACGCGCAAGCCTCGATCCCCACGAGGCACGGCGGCAACTTCTCAAAGAAGGACAGCACGAAACCGCGCTTGAGCTGACGACGTATGATCACCTGGCCGGCTGCATCGACCCCATGCACTTGAAAGACCGACTTCGCGATATCCAGACCAATCGTTGAAATTGACTGCATAGGCTGCTCCTCCGAATCGTGGGAGCCTTAAACGGCGCCCATTGTTTGGCACTCTCGTGCCCCAGGAGGAGCCGTCCACAGCATCAAAAGCGGACTTGTGGCGGGTTGGTCCTTAACGTCCTTACGCCGTAAATTGGCAGGTGCAACGCGCGGCAAAAGCGATGCGGGCTTCGGATGCCAGCTCCGACCTGTGGATGCGCGCACCGGGGGACGGCACGATCGCGCGGTTGCTTTCAGCCCTACGGGCAACCCGATGCTGGGCGATTTCGCCGACGCTGTTTCGCTGCGAGCGTTTGGGGACGAGCCGAGCGGTCCAACCACGCTCTAGTCGACTGCCGCTATAATCGTTTCTTGAAGCGAGCTTAGGGGAATGTTGATGTCGCAAACGACTCCGGTCGACTCGAACAGCAATCGAGCCTCCCCTTTTAGCTGACCGGGCAAAGCCGTCTGAATGAAGCGGCTGCCAAAATTCTTTTTGGCTGGATCGACAACCGGCGGTCCACCGCGTTCGCGCCATTCAAGATGAAAGCGTTGGTTTTCCGCGTCAATCGACCAAGTGATGGCGACCCGTCCCTCAGCAACTGAGAGCGCGCCATATTTCAACGCATTGGTGCTTAGCTCGTGAATTATCATAGACAACGCGACCGCAGGTCCGGAAGACACGGCGACGTTGTTCCCCTCAATAGTGAATTGCTCGAAGCCTTTGGTCTGAAATGCTTTGATCGCGTTCTCGATCAGCGTTCGGCAACCCGCCCCGGTCCAGCTTTCTTGGATCAAGAGATCGTGAGATACGCCGAGCGCGCTCATTCGCTCGGCGATGGTCTTGGCCGCCGCGTCAATAGATGAAGCGTCGCGTAGGCTTTGAGCCGCAATTGCGGCTGCAATCGCGAGCATGTTCTTTACGCGATGGTGCAGTTCCCCGATAAGAACGGTTTGTAGTTTTGCGGCAGCCACGTGGGCGTTCGCTTCAACGCCTGCCTTCAAAAGGAGCTCGCGAAGCACGTCGTTTTCGTTCTCAACTTCTCGCATGCGCTGATCGGCCCCGCTTGAAGCATTCATTTCATGTCACTCCGGCGAACGGTACTTGGACGACAGTATCCGACAAACTTCAATAGATCCAAGGTTGGTCTATATTCGGGAGCCGACGGAACCCTTCCATCATCAAGCGGTTAGCATGCATCATCGCATCATTGCAGGCATCCCGGTGATTGGGGCCCTTTAGAGGCTCACGCCATGGGAGGGGTCATGCAGTCACGGCTCGTGGTGCTTGTCGTTGAAGATGAGCCATTGTTGATGATGATGGCTGCTGAAGTAATTACCGAGTTAGGCTTCGAGGTCATCGAAGCGCGGCACGCTGACCAAGCAATCGCCATTTTGGAAAAGCGCTCGGACGTCCACGTTGTGTTTTCCGACGTTCACATGCCCGGCTCGATGGATGGTTTGAAGTTGGCGCATTACGTTCGCCGCCGCTGGCCACCGGTCAAAATCCTCACCACCTCGGGGAAGGCACGGTTTGCCGTAGAGGAACTGCCAAGTGGCGGGCGGTTCATGCCCAAACCCTACACCGCGGCTGACCTTGGGACTGCTCTGCGCGAAATCATCGCAGCGTAGCGGTAGCCAGTCACCAACGCAGCCGAACATGTGTAGCCTCTTTTGGGGCTTGGCAGCGGCTCAAACCGGAAACGTAGACGCCGCAATGAAGACGACCACCGTCATCCCCGACCCTTACGCCAAACATGGCTCGGTATCGCTCTGGTTCCACCCGGGTCCGCAATGTATTGAGGCCCGCCTCACGCTCGCCCCTGAATCGACAACCCGGGATTCTTAGCGGAAAGGGCTTCATCGAACGAGCCAAATCGGGTGACTGAGCACTGAGTTCTTGCAGCCCGCGAGTGCGCGGTTTCCTCCCTTGGAGGCTTTCGGACGCCGGCCCCGTGCACGCCGCCCCACCGTCATGGGGGCCGGCATCCGAAACCCTTCACACGAGCGGCCCTCGACCGGGTATGCACGGCAGGTCAGCTATGGGGCAAAATGCGGAAGTCGCCAGCGAGGTGACCGGAAGTGGTCGTCCCTGCCCTGCCGTCCTCTAGATGCCACTGCTGTCGCGCGCCGGTTCATCCATTCTGGTCGAGAATCTCTCGCACCCTTAGCGCAAGTTTCGCTTGAGAGATCGGCTTCTCCAGCAGATTGACGCCTTCATCAAGCCTTCCCTGGTGGACCACGGCATTGCGCGAATACCCGGTCATGTACAGGATCTTCAGTCCCGGTCTAATTTGATGCGCGCGCCTGCCGAGCTCGCGACCATTGATCCCCGGCATGACCACGTCAGTGAGAAGAAGGTTCACGTTCGAGTCGTCTTGTAGGAGAATGGTCAGAGCGGCCTGAGCGCTGCGGGCCGAGAGGACGCGATAGTTGAGATCCCGCAGGACGTCAGAAATATAGACGCGGAGATCTTCATCATCCTCGACGACGAGAACAGTCTCCGATAGCTCACCCTCGGCAACTTCCTCAGGCGCAATTTCCTCGCGTCGTGCGCTTCCGGAGAAGCGCGGAAAGTACATCTTGATGGTGGTGCCCTGCCCCACCTCGCTGTAGATTTTAGCGTGGCCTCCGGATTGTTTGACGAAGCCGTAAACCTGGCTCAGGCCAAGGCCGGTGCCGTGGCCCGGCTCCTTCGTCGTAAAGAAAGGCTCGAACGCGTGACTGAGAACGTCGCGCGACATCCCGCCTCCGGTGTCAGTCACGCAGATGGCGACGTATTGACCGGGCGCGACTTCAGGATTGAGACGGCAGTAATCCTCGTCGGCGGCGATGTTGGCAGCTTCCAAGGTCAGCTTTCCGCCGTCAGGCATGGCGTCTCGAGTGTTGATCGCCAGGTTGACGATGGCTGACTCGAGATGATTGGCATCGGCTTCGATTTGCCAAAGACCCGCACTTCCGACGGTCTGGACTTCGATGCGCTCTCCGAGCGTGCGCTGAAGGAATTCCTGCAGGCTATTGACGTAGTTGTTCACGTTGATCGGCTTGGGATCGAGCGCCTGTCGGCGCGAAAATGCCAACAAGCGACTGGTCAAAGCCGCGGCTCTCTGCGCGCCTCGCTTGGCGTTCGCGAGCGCCCGGTTCAGATTGGCTCCGGGCGCCTTCGCGTGCCGTTCAGCTGTCTCGAGATTGCCAAGGACGATCATCAGCAGATTGTTGAAGTCGTGCGCGATGCCGCCGCTGAGTTGCCCCACCGCTTCCAGCTTTTGGGATGCGGCGAGTTGCTCCTGAACGTGCTTGAGCTCGTCCTCGGCGCGCTTCCGGTCCGTAACGTCGCGCGTGACTTTGGCGAACCCGACGATGTTTCCGGACTCGTCGGTGATACGGTCGATGATGACCGACGCCCAAAAGCGGGAGCCATCTTTTCTTAGACGCCACCCTTCTGCTTCGAAGCGTCCATACTCTGCCGCCTCGGAAAGCGCACGTTTTGGCACCCCGAGCTCGATGTCCTCGGGAATATAAAAAGCGCTGAAATGCCGACCGACGATCTCCGGCGGCGCGTATCCCTTGATACGCTCCGCTCCGGGATTCCAGGTTGTCACGTTGCCAAGCGGATCGAGCTGAAAGATCGCGTAATCGACCACGGCTTCGATCAGCTGCCGGTAGCGCCGCTCACTATTGAGAAGCTCTTCGTGGGCTTGTTGCCGCTCGGTGATGTCTCGCGTGACCTTGGCAAACCCGATCAGTTCCCCGCCTTCATTTCGGATCGCATCGACGATCACCGATGCCCAGAAACGACCGCCATCTTTGCGAACTCTCCAGCCCTCGGCGCTGAAGCGGCCCGTTTGCGCGGCGACGGTCAAGGTGCGCTGTGGCAGCCCCTTGGCGCGATCTTCCGGCGTATAGAAGGAAGCAAATGATTTCCCTATGATTTCGTCGGGTGTGTAGCCCTTCAACCGCAGCGCGCCAGAGTTCCAGCTGCGCACTGTGCCGTCAACGTCGATCATGTAGATGGCGTAGTCCACGATTGCGTCGATAAGCAATTGAAGTCGCGCAGTATCTCCGATCCCGTCAAGTTTTGACTGAGGGCTTTGCAAAGGCGGACTCCGATTGGGGAACACCAGACAACCGTGCTGATCATCTATGGTTCCGCGCTCGCCGCAACATGGCTGAACGGAACGCCCAAGTTGTCCAAGGGGGCTTAAAGCTGTGCGGCCACGAGTTCACCGCCTTCCCTCGACCGACGCCGCCGCATCTTTCGCGCCCGTACTCCGCAACACTCATCGGAGGCCTGGAGGTGCTACTCTGTTCGGGCCGGAAGGCGCGCAGGATCTGAATCGCGAATGGTAGGTTCGACCGGTGCCCACGTGCATTCGCCAAGGCCATACGGCTAGTTTGTGCCGGGAAGCAGGCCGTCCGCAATCGCGAAAAGAGCTGCGAATCCGGCAGCTATGGCCGCCCATGCGCTCCACCGACTTTGCTTGTAAATCATAATCAAGAGAGCCTTCGGGTCATCAAGGCCGCTATCCAGGCTGTTGCGGATCGATGGCTTCTTTTTCAACCTGATGCTCGCGGAAGCGAACCACAGCAACGCAGCCAGGGCAGCGCAGCCTTCCGACATAAATTCGCATAGATGCTTCATGCTGAGCCCACAGCCGAAAATTCCGATACGATTGTCGGAGGCGGAGGGTGACGGGCCTTGATCAGGATCAACGAAGTAGGGACCCGGCCGATCTTCGCGATGGAACAAGTCCGTTGAGGCAGCGCCGCAGCCATTGGTCGTTCGCCAGAACCAGGACGACCCTCTACGGCGAGCTTTTGCGAGACGGATTCAGAAACGAAGCATGCTTTTTCGCGAGATTTTTCCTCCCCCTCCCCTCGCCCAGAAAATTCGTTGGAGTGATCACGTTGGACGATGCGCGTGACATCGCGCTTCAGAGTGCGCCGTCATGACTCCGCGCGCTCGTACTCCGAGGAATAAACAGATCCCGTTGCGCATCGATCAAGTCGATTGAGAGACGTTTACACATGAACGTCGCTCCAAACCAACGACCGACAAACGCTGGACGCGATCGCAGCCCTGATCGCGCAGGCGAAGCGCGCAAAAGTTGACAACCATCCGCCTGTACCGAAAAAGTAAGCCGCCTCAGTCGGCGGCCTTCCTTCATGTCGCAGTAAAAGTCAGGCGAGAACTGGCCGAGAGCAGTGCGGCGCGTGTGTACGTCGCCATCGGGATACACTTAACTCGCCTCGCTCGCCCTCTTACGCCCCCGCCCTTTTATTTGATGGTCGCGTGCACTGTGATCACCGACGTGCCAGAAGCTTTCGGCCCCTTACCCGTTGCCTTGATCGCAAAGGTGTCACTTCCTTTGTATCTGGCCTTCGTCTTGTATTCGTAAGCCGCCACGTCGAGCTTCTTGAGCTTGCCGTGTGCTGGCTTTTGCGAGATTTCCGAGCTACTCGCCGCGCCACGCAACGTGATCGGGAAGATGCAACTGTCACCAGAGGTGACGCTGATGTCGCCGGTCGGATTCTCGCCCCAATCGGCCAGTTCCATTGATCTTGAACATTCCGGAGCCGCCAGCGCGATACAAACGTACGTTGGGCTGGAGGCTCCACCTATAAGCGCCAGAGCGGCAAGGCTAGACAATCGCATCACAGGCTCCTCCATATGCGATCCGCTGACTTGGCTCTGCCCCGCCTTGTCGTCCAGCAATTGATCCAACCCGCCGCAATGCCAAACGAGCGCTCTCTAGTGGCGACGATGATAGCGGGGCGCAGGCGCCATCGCCATAGATGATCCGAACGTTCCGAACGGACCCATGACGTCCTGCGTCGGCTGGAAGAGCCCTGGCATGGCCGCCACAGCGACGGGACGTTGACGGCTTCGGCTCGCGACCAATGTCCCACCGGATCCCATTTGCACAATGGTCGCGGTCACGTTGCGATGGGTGCAGCGACAGCCGAGCGCACTCGCGGCCGCAGGCGATAGATCGAGGAACGCGCCGGTGAATGGACCGCGATCGGTCACCGTGACTTGGATCGACCGGCCGCCGCTCTGAACCATCAGGACCGTGCCGAAGGGCAGCGTCCGGTGAGCGGCTGTCATTGCAGCGCAGTTGAGCACGCCCCCAGACGCTGTGCGGCGACCGCACAGGCGGTCACTCCCGCCGTAGTAAGTGGCGCTCCCGGAGAGACGATGCGCGTCGGCCACGGAAGAGAGCGAGAGAAGGACGATGCCCGTCACTACCATGCGTTTCATGCTGGATCCCTCGGTGGTGAAAGAGGCGCTGCGATAGGGTCGCCTCACCGCTGATTCCAATCGGAGGTCCTGGTCCGGCGCGAGAGGTCAAACAGCCAAGGCCACAGCAGCTTCTACTCTGTCGATCTGCAAAGGTTCCGGGACAAATGGAACAGGAAGGAAGCCGGGTAGTACGTAGCCGGCATATCCGCTGCTCAGTGCGGGGGGAGCGCAGACGCTTCTGAGAACGGCCGAAGCGCCTCCGAAACCTGACCATGGACCCGTCACGCTAGAGCCGTGAGGCGAGGCATCATCACCGGCATGATGGCACCTCTCGCCCCGCGGATACCCCGACCAATGCGATCCACTTCATCATTGCCGAACGGTTCGGGCGGAGGGAACGGGCACCACGCGGTAGATGATTTTTCTCCACCGCCACAAAAGGTTCGTTGTTCGCCCCGCAAAACGCAGCTGCGGTCGGGAGAAGGATCTTCCAAAAGCGAACAGGATGGGAACGCCCTGGCTGGACGGATCGCGCTTAGGCATAAAGCAAGGACGGCTACAGTTGTTCGATCGGCTTAATAGGCCGCCTACACCCGCGCCGGCGGTGGACTAAAGAAGCGCGAACGGGGCCGGTGATGAACCGAGCCGTCCGGACGTGGGTGCACCTGCCCCACCTCGCCAACCATGCGTTGGCTACCGACATCCCGGGGCCGGTCTCCGGGGAATAAGATAACGCAGGGGTGACTCACGCCGGGTCAATGCAAACGCTTCCGTTGATGGCCTGCGCGACCCCCGAGATCCGGCTGCGAATCTACAGCGTCATCCGGTCGGGTTTTCACCAGGGACAGCCGTTTCGTGGCGTTCCGACTCAATTGCCAAGCCTGAGCTTCCCACTTGCTGCGCATGTGAAGGCGGCGTTCTGGCGTCAGCACACAATCACCTCCGGTCGCCCGCAGTCCCACGGCGGCTTGCTTCACGGCGAAGAGTGTCAGGGAGTTGGGAATGTCCATCTGATAGCAAGTACCATCATAAACGAAAAACCCGAGGCGCACCATCAGGCCGAACTCTCGGCTGAGGAGGCCATTGCCATCAGCGTAGACTTCGAGAGCTGCAAAGCAGTTTTTCTCTTTCAATTCGTCCGAGGTCTCACGGGCGAAGGCCGACAGATTGGGGATGATGTCACAGTGAAGCAAATCCACGCGATCAGCGAACTCGCGATCCCGCAGCGCCGCGGACCATAGAGCTTCCGCTTCTTCGGCCCGATTGAGCCAGGCCACCGTAAAATCAGGGTCCGTCGGCATCTCCAGCAGGACGTGCGTGGATGCCATCGACATTCGGATCTCCTACAGGTCCCTTCGCTAGTCAGGAAAGTATGTTCATGCGCCGCATGGATGAGAATGGCGCAGGACGAAGGCAAAATCCTGTCTGAGGTTCGCGTCCGGAAAATTTTGCCGGGGAGTGTTGCGAGCGATCAGGTCGGGCCGTTTGGGGGGCACCAGGGGGTGGACGGCGGCTGCCCGACTCGAGCGTGGCGATACCGTTCGCGATAATTGATCTTTGGTCCACAACTTAGGAATCTTGATTTCTCCCTCGCTTGTAACATACTGACGTTCGTCGATGTGTTACGAGGTGGATGATGTCGCAGCCAGTTGTCGCCTATTATCGAGTATCGCGCGAGAAGCAGGGTCGGTCGGGCCTCGGTCTCGACGGTCAGCGGCGGCTGATCTCCTCCTTCGCCACCAATGAGGCGATGGAGATTGCTGGTGAGTTTACCGAGGTGGAGACCGGCAAAGGAGCAGACGCGCTGGAGAGGCGACCCCAGCTTGCCGCTGCCTTGCGGAAGGCGAAGAAGCTCAAATGTCCGGTCGTTGTGGCCAAGTTGGACCGCCTGTCGCGCGACGTCGCATTCATTGCGGGCCTTATGGCCAAGCGGGTGCCATTCATCGTCACGGAATTGGGGAAGGACGTCGATCCGTTTATGCTGCACATTTATGCTGCCGTGGCGCAAAAAGAGCGCAGCGTCATTGCTGAACGGACCCGCGTTGCCCTTGCGGAGGCCAAGCATCGCGGCAAGAAGCTGGGCAATCAGAGACAGGCCGACGTCAACAAAGCCGCTGCAGCGACTCGGGACGCCCGTCTACAGCCCGTTCTAAAGGAGATTTGGGAGCTTCCTCTGCGGGAAATTGCACAGGAACTGACGGATCGCGGAATCGCTTCCCCGCGGGGAGGTGTATGGAATGCAATGACGGTAATGCGGGCAATGAGGCGGCTCGGCATTCCTAGCGAATAATCCCGTCCAAGCCGTCAGTCCACGATGCCAGCGGCGATCAGTCGCCGATAGAGATCATTATAGGCCTCGCCCCGCTCTCGTGGTGGCACCTCCTGGTCTGACAATACCTGCAGGACGTTCTTCACAAACCTTCGCGCCGCACTGGCGTCTTGTGGATTTAGGGCATCGAGCCACGCCTCGACTGCCAGCCACTCGATGCCAAGCGTCTCGAGTTCGTAAATTCCGCGACGGTCGAGCTCACAAATCCATTGGGTTGTGGCTAGTTTTGCCTTTAGTCGCTTTCGAGCGTGCCCAATCCGATCGGTTCGGTCTCGGCTCCGTCTCACAGTAGAGGTGTTCCAGAGCTTTGGCTGAACTACCGGTACAAAACGCCCCCGTTCATCTCTAATAATCGGTCGCTGCCGCAGAAGACTTGTCCTTCTGTGTTGGTGGTTTCCTCGGGTTCGCGCGTTGGCGCAATGCCAGATCAAAGTAATTGGAAACGGCGGCACGCAGAGCCGAATCGGGAATCGCGGTAGGGATCTCATCAAAACGTCCGAGCAGATCGGCCCGATTGATCCATGTGTCGTCACGGGTGAGCATCGCACGTGGGGTGAGCAGAACGAAGTCGCCTCTGATCCACGGCAGCTTGTACGCTTTCCGCTGCCAAGTCTGCGTTGTGTAGTTGAACACGGCCCGGCTGATCATCACTTCCCGCAAGTGGCGAGCATCGACAAATTGGGTAGCAAACCGCTCTGTATATTGGCAGAGAAAGTCTTGAATGAGATTGGTAACGAAGTCGCTGATGTTATCCCTGCCAACGCCATTGCTAACAAGGCAGACCTTTTCGAGGTGACTTCCCTCAGTGATTTTTTCTTCGCCGAAGTTTACAAAAACGACATGCAGGTTCGCATGCAATTCGCGTGCGAAGTTTATCCCTAAACCGCTGCCTCCATTTCCTACTAGCGAAAATCCGAACCAGTTCTGCTTGACCTCGGGGAAACAATACCAGTTTGTGAGGTCGCCATCTGATAGTGGTCCTTGCATTGCTCGTTCTCTTAGGAAAACGAGATAGTCGATGATCTGCCGGTGTAGGGCTTGGTATTCATCGTTCTCACTGTGGAACAGCAAGAACGGGTCGATGAACAGCGGTAAATCGTTGATCAGCGAAACATCAAAAGCGCCATATTTCTCAAGCACGGACGGATCGACCCCGAAGGTGTCGCTGAAAAATGTCCCCATCGTCCCCGCCGCGATGCCTTAGATGGAATGATGGTCGACTAAAGATGTGGGCAGGTCTGCACGCAACCTCGCGGGAAGGCGTCTTCCACAACTAAAGTTATTCGACGCCATGCAACTCTACCTTTGGGAAGTGCACATCGTGAGACTAGGGCCTATTGGGGCCCGCAGGTCCGCGGAGGATCGTTTCGTTACAAGGCACAGGAAGCATAAGCAATTGAAAATATTACTCTTTGATCCCCGCGACTTGACCAAACTAACGCTTGCAGCCAGGACCACACGGTTTTGCCGTACGCACGGCCCGCCATTTCGCCGCAGTTTTCCCAGCCCTGTCGACAAAGCCGGAAACTTACAGACGAGACGAAGCCTAGCAGCGCCGCTCGTCGGAACGAAGCCTCGGGCTCACGGAGAGCAATCCGCCCTGCCCTTAGCCTCTCGTACCCGAACGCTGCCGCGTCCACCGCAAGCCTGGCTCGCGAACATGACGACCACAAGATCGCCCCTCAAGGATGAGCCGGGATGGGCGACACATACGCCAAAACCGAATTTCGGTAAAGTGGAATATTTTTGCGCGGTGGGATTGACAGGAGGGCGACACAGAGGCGGTCGTGTAGCCCGGATGGAGCGCAAGCGTAATCCGGGACGGTGCCGAATGCGCGCGAGCGGCTCCGGATTGCGCTGCGCTCCATCCGGGCTACGAAGCCTCACTCCTTTGTTCGCACTGGCGTTCCGTCCGCCCAGGGCAGCCTGCGACAAATTCGAGTCCGCCGCGGACATAAAGACGCAACAATTGCGAGGCTTGTCGATCGCCCCCGCCCTAATTCCTCTCCCCGGAGTTCCCATGTCTTCTGCCGACAAGCCGGCGACACGCCTTGCGACCAGGCTTGCCTTCCTCGTCGCGGGCTTCGGCATCGCGTGCTGGGCACCGCTGGTGCCGTTCGCGAAGGCGCGGCTCGCCGTCGACGACGGCATCCTCGGACTGCTCCTGCTCAGCCTTGGCATCGGCTCGGTCATCGCGATGGTTCTGACCGGCGTGCTGAGCGCGCGCTATGGCAGCAAGCCGATCATCATTGCGGGCGGGCTCGGTCTTGCCTTGGTCCTGCCTCTGCTGACAATCGCGAGCTCGCCGGCGACGCTGGCGCTGGCACTTCTCGCATTCGGCGCCGCGCTCGGTTCCATCGACGTCGCCATGAACATCCACGCGGTGGAGGTGGAGCGCGCCGCGGGACGTCCGCTGATGTCCGGCTTCCACGCGCTGTTCAGCATCGGCGGCTTCGCCGGGGCCGCACTCATGACCGCACTGCTCTCGCTGCAACTCGGCGCGCTCGCTTGCACGCTGATCTGCTCCGTCCTGATGCTGATCGCGATGCTGGTGGCCTGGCCGCGGCTGCTTCGCTCCGTGCAGGTGCAGGAGGGACCGCTGTTCGCGCTGCCGCATGGCGCCGTGCTCCTGCTCGCACTGCTTTGCGCCATCACCTTCCTGGTCGAAGGCGCGATGCTCGATTGGGGCGCGTTGCTCGTCATCGGCGCGGGCCTCGTCTCCGAAGCGCAAGGCGGGATTGGCTATATCGTGTTCTCGGTCGCGATGACGATCGGGCGGCTCGGCGGCGACGCCGTCGTCGCGCGCATCGGAGACCGCACCACATTGTTCTGGGGCAGCCTGATTGCGATCGCGGGTTTCGTGGTCCTGCTCACGGCTCCCGTCGTGGCGGTGGCGGTGGCCGGCTTCCTGCTCATCGGCCTCGGCGCATCGAACCTCGTGCCGGTGCTGTTCCGCCGGGCGGCGAGACAGACGGTGATGCCCACGGGGCTCGCCGTCGCCGCGATCACGACCGCCGGCTACGCCGGCGTTCTCGTCGGCCCCGCCGGTGTCGGCTTCGTCGCACGTCTTGGCGGATTGCCGGTCGCGTTCTGGCTCCTGGCCGCGCTGATGGGCCTCGTCACGCTGACGGCGCGCATTGTTACGCGCGCCGACGGCTGAGCGGCCTCACAAATTGCTCAGCCCGATCGATTTGATCAGGGGCGCGAGGCTTGCGGATGTGGCCTCGACGATGCGCTGGAATTTGTCCGGGCTTGAATCGTTGTCCGGCTCCATGCCCTGGGCGCGATAGCTCGCCAGAAGCGCCGAATCGGCCATGGCGAGCCGCGTCGCCTGCGCGATCCGGTCGATGATCGCATCGCCGGTGTCCTTGGGTGCGAACAGACCGAACCAGCCCTCATACCGGATGCCGGGCATGCCGGATTCGACGGCGGTCGGGATCTCGGGCGCGCCGCTCAGCCGCGTTTCGGTGGTGACCGCCAGCAGTCTGACTTTCCCCGCTTGAGCCAACTGCTGCAATTGAACGGACATGACGGCAATGACGAGCGATATCTGGCCGCTGACGAGATCGTTGGTCGCCTGCGCGATGCCCCGATAGGGCACGTGGACGATGTCCAGCGCACCGGCCTGCTGCTTGAAGGACTCGCCGACCAGATGGTTTCCGGTGGCGATCCCCGGCGTGCCATAGGACAGCTTTCCCGGATTGGCTTTCGCATAGGTGATCAACTCGCGCAGGTTTGCGGCGGGCACCGAAGGATTGATGGCGAAAACCAGCGCGCTGTTGATCAGGCGGTAGATGGCGCGGAAATCGCCAACGGAATATCCGGGATTCGCCGACGTCATGGGAATGATGACCTGCGTGCTGCCGTTGCCGAGCAGCAGCGAATAGCCGTCGGGCTCCTCGCGCGCGACCGCCGCGGTCCCGATGGCGCCGCCCGCGCCGCCGATATATTCGACGAAGGTCGGCCCCAGCAGCGACGGCATCCTGTCCACCCAGGGGCGCGCGATCTGGTCGCCCGATCCGCCGGCTCCGTAGGGAATCACCAGGCGAATGGGACGAGACGGATAGTCGGCGGCTTGTCCGCTGCAGGGAAGCGCGGCGAGCGCCGCCGCGCTTGTCAACGCGTGCACGAATTGTCGCCGCGTGAAAGAGGTCATGCTGGAAATTCCGGAAGTCGGCAGTCAATGTGGTGGCGGGACCGGCTCCCGGACCATGCCATCGCAGCAATCCGGCACCACAGTCAATGCTCCATCCGGACGAACCCCGGTGTCATCGCATTGTCACGTCGGCCTAACTCTTTACTTTCCAAGCATAATTTCGCGAGCGAGCCGACCCAAGCCGTCCACGCAGGGCTGCCAGCCCTGCCCACTGCTTTCGGCCAGTTTACTGTACGCCTCGTTCTGGTAGACCAAAAAGTAATACCTTTTGACTCCCTTCGAGGGGGCGATGGCGCGTGCCAGATCGTAGCGAAGACTCGGCCATTTCCTTTGGGCCATTTCGACTGTTTCCGAAGTCCCGGCTCTTGGAGAAGGAGGGCTCGCCGCTTCATGTCGGCGGCCGCGCGCTCGACATTCTCATCTTCCTTGCCGGACGCCCCGGAGAAGTCGTCGACAAGAGAGAGCTGGTCAAGCGCATCTGGGCCGGCGTCAATGTCGACGAGGGCAGCCTGCGCTTCCACGTCGCGGCGCTGCGCAAGGCGCTCGGCGACACCGGCAAGTCGGCCCGTTACGTCGTCAACGTGCCGGGCCGAGGCTATTGTTTTGTCGCCTCGTTCGCTCAAGCAGCTCTGCCGGCGGCCCCGCTCCCGGCCGAAACCGCCCCTCCCCGCTCCCTGCCCGCTCAGCTCACAAGGATGGTCGGCCGGGAAGATGTCATCGAGAAGATCTCGAACGGACTTTCGCTCTATCGCTTCATGACCGTCGTCGGCCCGGGCGGCATCGGCAAGACCTCGGTCGCCGTCACCGTCGGGCATCGCCGTTCCCAGGATTTCGACGGGCGAGTCTTCTTCGTCGATTTCGGTCCGCTGAGGGATGCCAGCCACATCGCGACCACCATTGCTTCGGCGCTCGGACTGACCATCAGCGCGGAGGATCCGACGCCGGCTCTGCTGACGTTTCTGAAGACCGGCCCGGCCCTGCTGATCTTCGACAGTTGCGAACATGTGTTGGATCAATTGGCGCCGCTGGTCGAGCACATCGTTCGCGAGGCACCGCAGCTTCGTGTTCTCGCAACCAGCCGCGAATCGTTCCGCAGCGAAGGCGAGCGGATTTTCCGGCTGTTCCCGCTGGATTGTCCGCCCGAGCGCGAAGGGCTTGCTGTCGACGAGGTCCTTGCCTATCCCGCGGCTCAACTCTTTGTGGACCGCATTGCGCAGAGCTCGGGCCCGTTCCAGCTCAGTGCAGAGGAGGCGCCCCTCGTCGCGAGCATCTGCCGGCGCCTCGACGGCATCGCGCTGGCGATCGAGCTCGCGGCGGGCCGCGTCAATGCTTACGGCATCGCCGGCACGGCATCCCTGCTCGACAGCCGCTTTTCGCTGCAATGGCGGGGCCGGCGTACCGCCGTGCCGCGGCACCAGACGCTCGCTGCGGCTCTCGACTGGAGCTACGACCTTCTGCCTCCCGTGGAGAGCGCCACGCTGCGACGCCTGTCGGTCTTTGCCGGGCCTTTCGCGCCGGAGGCGGCTGCCGCGGTCGCGTCCGGTGACGGACTCAATGCATCCGAGACTCTCGAAGCAATCGACAGCCTGGTGACCAAGTCGCTTATTTCGCCGTCCGGCTCGCGCACGCTGCGCTATCGACTGCTCGACACCACGCGCACCTATGCATACGGAAAACTCAACGAGCTCGGCGAAGCCAGGCAGTTCGCGCGGCGTCATGCCGAGCATTTTCGCGATTTATTCCAGCGCGCGGAGGCGGATATTTCGACGCCGCTGCCCGAATGGCTGAGCATCTATGGCGCGGAGCTGGACAATGTGCGTGCGGCGTTGGACTGGGCCTTCGGCCCCGACGGCGAGGCGAGACTCGGTATCGCGCTGACGGCGGCCGCGGTCACGCTGTGGGTGCGTCTTTCGCTGTTCGCGGAGTGCCGTGAGCGCAGCAGAACGGCGCTCGCGGCGCTCGGAGACACCGCCGACGATAACCGCATCCGCATGCAGCTGCTGTCGGCGCTCGGCTGGTCGCTGATGTATGGCGAGGGCCGCGCGCGCGAGGCGCGGCCGATCCTCGAGACGACCCTTGAGCTTGCTGACAGGCTCGACGACAAGGATTTCCGGCTGCGCGCGCTCTGGGGCTTGTGCATCGACCAGTTCAACAACGGACAGTTCGGCAAGGCCCGTGCGCTCGCCGATCGCTTTGCGAACGCGGCCGCGAACTCGCCCGACAAGACCGATGTCATGCTAGGCGACCGGCTGATGGCCGTGGCGCTGCACTATCTCGGGGATCAGAACGAGGCTCGGCTGCGCATCGAGCGGGTCAATGCATCGCTGCATGTGTTGGCGGAGAAGCCGAAAATCTTTCCGCTCGATCTGAGAATCTCGACGCAATATTTTCGGGCTCGCATCCTGTGGCTTCAAGGCCTGGCCGATCAGGCTCAGGCCCTTACCGCCAGAAACATCGAGGAAGGCCGGGCCAACGGCCACGCGCTGACCTTCTGCAGCGTGCTTGGACAAGCCGCCTGCCCGATCGCCTTCTGGTCCGGCGATTTCGACGCTGCGGAACGTCACGGCGCCGAGCTGCTCGAACACACCGAGCGCCACGCGATCCGGCTGTGGGGCCTGTGGGCGCGGGCCTTCAATGCCGCGGTCATGGTCAAGCGCGGCGACGTCACGACCGGGTTGCCGCTGCTGCGTGAGGAGCTCAATCGCGCCGGCGATGCGCGCTTCCTGCCGCGCTTTCTGCCCCTGCTCGGCGAGCTCGCCGCGTGTTCCGGAGAGGCCGACCAGGTCGATCGCGGGCTCGACGTGATCGAGGATGTCCTGACCCGCTGCAACGACCGGCAGGAGCTCTGGTATCTGCCGGAGCTGATCCGCATCAAGGGAGAGTTGATGCTCAGGAGCACTCGGCATTCGGAAGACGCCGAGGCGCACTTTCGCGAGGCCATGGACATTGCCGTCCAGCAAGGCGCGCGCTTCTGGGAGCTGCGAAGCGCGGTCAGCCTGGCGCGGTTCATGATTGGGGCTGGCCAGACCACGGAAGCCTTGGCAATTCTGGAACGCGCATGCGGGCCATTCAAAGAGGGCGCCGGCATCGCCGAGATCCGTAGCGCCCACGATTTGATCGAGCAGCTCCGGGCTTGACGAGTCGGCTGACCGGCACTGATTCATCCAGCCCGCGGGATGAATCCGGGCACGCCGGTCTCGACGACCGTGTTGAACCTGATGTTTGTCGTGATCTGGTCCCTCATCTCTCGCATGGCGTCTTCGGGCAAGGCTGAAATATCGAAGTTTTCCTGGATGCGCCGGGGATTGGTCGAAGTCGTCAGGAAAGCGGTGCCGCGCTGGACGGCCCACGCCAGCGCAATTTGAGCCGGTGTCTTGTGCACACGCTCCGCGATGGCAGTGATCACCGGATCAGCCAGGACGTTCGGCTTCATCGCGTGTCCCAGCGCTGCAAACGCCTGCAGCACAATTCCGTGCTCTCGACAGAAGTCGAGCAGGTCCCATTCGGGGAGATACGGATGCGATTCGACTTGCACCATGGCGGGCCTGATCCGCGCGACCGAAACGATCTCGCGTAGCTTGTCCAGGGTGATGTCCGACAGGCCGATCGACTTGCAGTGCCCCGCGTCGACAAGGCGTTCCAGCGCCCCCCACGTTTCGGCCAGCGTAACCCCAGAATCATAGATGACCCGACCGTGCTCATCCCTCGGGTCCTGCTCGTCGCCGGGTTGAAAGGCGAAGGGCGTATGGATGATGTAGCAATCGATCTCGTCGAGCTGCAGCCGCCGGCGACTGGCGTCGAAGGCAGGCCTGACCCGTTCCGGCCGATGATTCGTGTTCCATAGCTTCGTCGTAACGAACAGGTCCTTGCGCTGAAGCGTCCCCGCCTTGAAGGTCTCCTGCAGCGCGTCGCCGACCGCTTCCTCGTTGCGATAGCGCTCCGCGCAATCAAGATGTCGAAATCCGGCCTCCAACGCAGCCTTGGTGGCCCGCCTGGTCACGAGCGGATCCGGAATCAGCGTGCCAAATCCCACCGCGGGAATCGTCCCGGATTGATGAGTTGGAATTCTCGTATAACGAAGCGTATCTGACGAAGTCATGCTGATGCTCCTTTGCTTGTCCACGGCTCCCCCAAAAGTAAGGGACGAGGTATTCGGAATTGACGATGCGATGTCGTTCCACGGCTCAAGGCGTTAACCGGTAGGCCGCGGCTTACGGAGAAAAAACACGAGCGGAATCACGACGAGCATGGCGAACATCAGGATCTCGAACTGGTCGATGACCGCGACGGTCGCCGCCTGACGCGTGACCATGCCGTTGAGGGCCGCAAGGCCCGGCTTGCCGACCGAGCCCCCGACATAAGCGGCGACACGATAGGGCGTGAGATTCTTTGCGAGTGCGGCGTGCACAGCCTGCGTGTTGGCGTAGAAGAAGAGCTGGACGACCGCGATGCCAATGGTGCTGCCATAGAGGCGTGACAGATTGATCAACGCGCTGCCTTCCGGGCGGAGCTTCGGGTCGAGCGTGCCGAACGCGGCCCTGGCGAGCGCGGGCAGCAACATGCCGAGACCCGCTCCCTGGAGCAGGCCGGCCTCGACCACCGGCCGCCAATCGATCGCCGGCGAATAGCCTAGCATCAGCCAGTTGGCATAGACCACCAGCGTCATTCCACCCACGAGGAACGGCCGGTAGTCGATCTGCGCGGGGACCAGGCTCGTCAGCACCAGCGCTCCCATCAGTGCGACGCCGCGCGGAACAGTCATGTATCCGGTGGTGTCGACGGGGTAGTTGAGCAATTCCTCCAGCATCGGGGACGTCAGGGCCAGGGTCGGCAGCAGCACGAAGCCAAGCGCGAAGGAGATGACCGTCGAGAGCACGAGATTGCGGTCCCTGAACAGCGCCGTGCGGAGAAAGTGCTCCTTTGTCGTCATGACGTGCACGATGAAGAGATAGAAGCCGAGCACGGAGGCGCCCGCCTCGATCCAGATTTCCGTCGAGGCAAACCATTCCAGGCGCTCCCCGCGGTCGAGCAACATCTGCAACCCGATCATGCCGACGGAGAACGTCGTCAGGCCGAAGAAGTCGAAGGGCTGGCTCCGCTCGGCCCGCTTCTCGCCGAGCAGCTGAGCCATCGTCAGGAAAATGAAGCCCGTCATCGGCAGGCTGAAATAGAAGATCGCGGGCCAGCCGTGATATTCACTGAGCCAACCGCCAATGGCTGGGCCGCTGCTGATGCCGAGCAGGGAGCAGACGGTCCACGCCAGGCTCATGCGCGCATGTCGCACCGGCGATGTCGCCTCGAGCAGGATCGCCAGCGAGAGCGGCGCCAGCGGTCCGCTCGCCGCGCCCTGGAGGATTCGCGCCAGCACGAACTGGATCGAGGTCGTCGCCAGTGTATCGAGGGCGAGACCCAACACGAAAATCGTGACGGCGGCCTGATAGACCACTTTCCGGCCGTAGCGTCCCGCCAGCCATTGCGTGATCGACATGGTCACCGCGCTCGCAGCGATATAAGAGGAAAACACCCAGCCGACCTCGTCATTGGCCATCGAGAGCGTCGCCTGAATATGAGGTAGCGCCGCGTTCGGTATCGAAATGTTGACGGCCTGCATGTAGGTCGCCATGAGGGCGGCCGCGGCGATGGCGTGACGACCACCGGGCGCCGTGGTCGATGGAAGGGGCGTAGTCATTTTCCCTCCGTTGCGCGCGCGGGTTGGAGCAGATGTGCCCAGCTGCGGCGATGGCCGGTATCAACCCGCGCCGTCACGCTGATGCCCGAGAACAGCGGCCGGCTTGGATCGAGATCGTCGAGTTCCAGGCGCACCGCCAATCGCTGGACGACCTTGACCCAGTTTCCCGTCGCATTCTCGGGCGGCAGGAGCGAGAAGTCCGATCCGGTGCCGGGACTCATGCTGACGATATGCGCCCTGAACTTGCGATCCGGATAGGCATCGACGTCGATCGTCGCCTCCTGCCCTGGACGCATATAATTGAGACCGGTCTCGCGAAAATTCGCCTCGACCCAGACGTGCCGGCTCGACAGCAGCGAGAACGTCGGTGCCCCGGCAGTGACGAAGCCGCCGATCTGGAGATCGTCGACCTTGGTCACGATGCCGTCCTCGGGCGCCGTCACGGTGGCATAAGAGAGATCGAGCCGCGCACGGTCGAGCTGTGCCCTGGCCGCGCGAACGGTCGGATGGCGATCGATGTCGATATCGGCATCGCCATTGAGGGCAACGATTGTATTGGCGATCTGCTGTTCGATCGACACCATGCGGTGGCGAGCGACCTTCATGTCCGTCTCGGCCCGCTCGTAGACCGCGCGCGGCGTGAAGTCGGAAGCGACCAGCATCTTCTTGCGGTCGAACTCGCGCTCGTCGAAGGCAGCAGATTCTTTGGCCGATTGCAGCTCCGCCTGCTGCTGACGATGGGTCGCCTTGAGGGATTCGATCTGGAGCCGCGTACTTCCGAGGCGCGCCTCGGCCTGGTCGACGGCAATTTCATAAGGCTCCGGGTCGATGCGAAACAGCACCTGCCCCCGCCGGACGCGCTGATTGTCACGTACGGCGATCTCGACCGCCTGGCCGGAAACCCGGGCATTGATGGTCACCTTGGCGGCGCGAACAAATGCGTCGTCGGTCGAGACATATTGCTCCTGCGCCAGATAGATGAAGGCGCCGACCACGGCCACCGCCATCGGCAGCGCGAGCATCAGCGGCCGTCGCAGCCGCTTGCCAAGCCCTGTCCTGAACCATTGCGCGGCGGCCTCGCTCGTGCGGAACCTGTTGCGATCGCCGAGCCCGCCGGCGATCGGCGCAAAATCGAAACGCATCGAAAAGATCCTCCGATTCAAACTATTTAATAACGATCGTTACAAATATTGTGCTCCGACGTGGTGATCAAGGGCGCGACCTTGATTTTTATAACGGTCCATACAAATATATGTGTGGAACGTGGCAACCGGAATTCTGACGACATGGCACGGAAAAAGAGCGAAACGAGCCCGGCCCGCCGGGGACGGCCACCGGCCTACGACGCAGAGACGGCCTTGAAGCGGGCAACGGAAACGTTCTGGAGGACGGGCTATTCCGGTACCTCCCTGGACAAGGTCGCTGCCGCGACCGGGATGAGTCCGCCGAGCCTCTACGCAGTGTTCGGCAACAAGCATGCGCTCTATCTCGAGGCGCTCGCGCGTTATTGGGAGATCAGCCTGGCCGCGACCCGTGAGGCACTCGCGGGGGACCATCCCTTGGACGAAGCGCTGATGCTGGCCTATGACGCGGCGCTGTCGATCTATTTTTCCGGCAAGGGAGCCGCGCGCGGCTGCTTCGTGGTGGGGACGGCGGTGACCGAAGTCGCAGAAGATGCCGCGATCCGGAGCAGCGTCGCGGCGGGACTGCGCATGATAGATGCCGATTTCGAAGCCCGCTTCCGCCTTGCGCAGAACAAGGGCGAGCTGACGCGCGACGCCGATCCGGCGGCGCTTGCCATTCTCGCTTCAGCCACGATGCACACCATTGCCATTCGCGCCCGTGCCGGCGCCCGCCGCTCCGAGCTGAGGGAGATGGCCCGAAAAGCGGTCGATGTGCTCTGCGGATGCCGGCGATGATCTCGCGGATTTCAGCCATGCCTCCACCCGGCAATAGCGACGACCAGCCTTAGCCTGCCGCTGCAGCCCCGCGCCGCGGCAGCTTCCAGTCGGGGCGGATGAAGTGGCAAGTGTAGCCGTCCGGATAGCGTTCGAGATAATCCTGATGCTCCGGCTCGGCTTCCCAGAACTCGCCCGCGGGCGCGACCTCGGTCACGACCTTGCCAGGCCAGAGACCGGACGCCTCGACGTCTGCAATCGTGTCCTTTGCGATCCGCTTCTGTTCGTCGCTCGTATAGAAGATCGCGGAGCGATAGCTCGTGCCCAAATCATTGCCCTGGCGGTTGAGCGTGGTCGGATCGTGGATCTGGAAGAAGAACTCCAGCATGGTCCGGAAGCTGGTCTTGGCGGGATCGAACGTGATCTCGATCGCTTCGGCATGACCTTCATGGTTGCGGTAGGTGGCATTCTTCACCGTGCCGCCGGTGTAGCCGACGCGGGTGGAGGCCACGCCCGGCTGCTTGCGGATCAGATCCTGCATGCCCCAGAAGCAGCCTCCGGCCAGAATTGCGCGTTCCGTTGTCATTCGATGCTCCATCCGTTTAGCTGAGATGCTTACCGCTGTTCTGCGATGGCACGCAGGCGCGGGTCATCATGGTCGTCGTGATACTCCAGGCCCAATGGGCCGATGGCTGAAACCTGCGTGACGTATTCGCCGGACTTCGCCCAATGAAAATGCCAGGTCTCGCCGGGCAGCACGATAACACTGCCCGGCGGATAAGCCTTCACTTTGTCGCCATCAAAGCTTTCGCCGAGCCCGATGTAGAACACACCCGACATGACTGTGTAGATGCGGTCCTCCGGATGCTTGTGCGGCATCAGCCTGGTGCCGCCGGGCACTTTCACCCGGACTACGTAAGGCCCGGGTTCACTGGGGTGGCCAACCATGACGGCCAGCCGCGCGCCCGGCGGGAATGCCGGAAACGGCTGCCATGCGATATCCTCGGGCAGAATGGCCCGGAACCTCTCTTCGTCCGGCTGATGTTGGCGGGGCATGACGGCAGTCCTGGTGTGTTGAGCTAGATCAGTTTGGCGTCGAGCGTGATTGCGGCGTTAAGCACCTTCGACACCGGGCAGTTCTTCTCGGCTTCGCCGGCGATCTTGGCGAAACCTGCGTCATCGAGGTTCGGCACCTTGGCACGCAACGTCAGCGCCGATTTGCTGATCTTGAAACCCTTGCCTTCAGGTTCGAGCGTGACCGCGGCTTCTGTCGAGAGTTCGTCCGGCGTGAAGCCGGCCAGTTGCAGGCCGAAGGCCAGTGCCATGGTGAAGCAACCGGCATGGGCCGCAGCGATCAACTCCTCGGGATTGGTGCCCTTCTCGTTCTCAAAGCGGGTCTTGAACGAATAAGGCGTCGCGGCGAGCACGCCGGATTCGCTCGACAGTTGACCGGTGCCATCGCGACCGGTGCCTTTCCAGACCGCTGTTGCCTTGCGGATCATCTCAATTCTCCATGTTTGATTTCAGCACCGGGGCTCGGTACCGGACGAAAGCGACATTGGCACGACCACCTGTCGCCGTTCCGCCCGGCCGAACGCCGCAGCGGTTCCGTTAGGCGCCAATCTGTCCGACGTGGAAGCCGAGCCGGTTCTCGACGTCACCGGCGCGGTGGAAGCCGCGCGACATCAGCGCCTTGATGCGGGTCTGACTCGCGGGGCGGCTGAGCGAGGCCAGGAACGCGTCCCATTCCGGCTTGATCTCGACATCCGGCGGCAGGCTCGCGACGTCGACGAGGCGCTTGGTCTCGGCAATCGCCTCCTTGTCGAAGGACGCGACACGCATGGCCAGCGCCTCGACGAAGCCGTCGAGCTCGGCATCCGGCAGCGACCGGTTCACATAGCCGTAACGTTCAGCGAGATCGCCGTGGATATCGTCGGCGCCGAGCAGAACTTCGAGCGCGCGGCCGCGGCCCATCAGGCGCGGCAACCGCGCCATCGGCCCGCCGCCGGGCACCAGGCCCGCACCGACTTCCCATTGCGACAGAATCGCCTTTTCGCGGCTGGCAAAGCGCATGTCGCTCGCGAGCGCCAGCTCGCTGCCGACGCCGGTCGCGCGACCCCGGATCAAGGCAATCGAGACGACCGGCGCGCGGCTGAGACGCACCAGCATGTCGGGCAGTGCCTGCAGGCCGGTCGGCCCGGGCGGGATACGAAGCGAATCCTCCAGCGGCGCGAGGAAGTCGTAATGTGTGATGAAGAAGCCTTCGACGGCGCTGTCGAACACCACGACCTTCACCTCAGGATCGGTCTCGATCGCCGTGACGACGTCGTCCAGAAGCGGAAGTTGCTTGGGGCCGAAGATATTGACCGGGGGCATGTCGAAGGTGACGCGCCAATACGACGGCAGCCGACGTTCCAAGCGGATTTGGTCCGTCGTGAAAGTGCGTTCGGGGCGGTTCATGATTGCATTCCTCTCTGTGGGGAAAGAAGGGAACGCGCGGAAGTGCGCGTCCCCGCAGTTATCAGATCGACTGACGCAGCGGTCGGAAGGCGGTGCGCATTTCCGCGGAGAACAATGCGGGCTGCTCCCAGGCGGCGAAGTGGCCGCCCTTGTCGAGGCGGTTGTAGTGCATCAGCTTCGGATAGGCCTTCTCGGTCCAGCTGCGCGGCGCGGCGTAGATCTCGTCCGGGAAGACGCTGACGGCGACCGGGATCCTGACGTGCTTGGGCTCGAAGAACACCAGCTTGTTCTCCCAGTACAGCCGCGCCGAGGACACCGCGGTGTTGGTGAGCCAGTAGAGCGTGATGTTGTCGATCACGTCGTCCCGCAACAGCCCTTCCGTCTTGCCGTCGAACACCCGAGCGATCATCGCGGTGCTGCGCGAATCATGGTCGAGCATCCAGGACGCGAGACCCGCCGGCGAATCCACCAGGCCATAGAGCGTCTGCGGCCGGTTGGACATCTCGATCGCGTAGCCGAGACCATGCTTGTAGAAATCATCGAGCTGATCGTAAGCGTAGCGCTCGTCCGCCGAGAGGTTTGGCGGCCGCGACCCGCCGGGCTGAAGCGCCTTGGCAATGTCGTCCGGAACGGTCGCGGGCATATTGGTGTGGATGCCGAGCAGTTCCGGCGGCGCGATCACCGCCATCTGCTCCGTCACGGCATTGCCCCAATCGCCGCCTTGCGCGACATAGCGGTTGTAGCCGAGCCGCTTCATCAGCACGATCCAGGCGCGCGCCACGCGCTGGGGGTCCCAGCCCAGCTCCGTCGGCTTGCCGGAGAAGCCGTGGCCGGGCAGCGAGGGGATCACGAGATCGAAGGCGTCCGCCGCCGTCGCGCCGTGTGCGGTGGGGTCGGTGAGCGGGCCGACGATCTTCATCTGCTCGATGATCGAACCGGGCCAGCCATGCGTGACGATCATCGGCAGCGCGTTTTCGTGACGCGAGCGAACGTGAATGAAGTGGATGTCGACGCCGTCGATCTCGGTGACGAATTGTGGCAAGGCATTCAGCCGCGCCTCCATCTTGCGCCAGTCGTAGTCGTTCTGCCAGTAGCTCACGAGTTGCTGCACCGTCGTCAGCTGCACGCCCTGCGATTGATCGGCAACGATCTCACGATCCGGCCAGCGCGTCGCGGCGAGACGGCGGCGGAGATCGAGCAGATCCTGCTCGGGCACGCTGACGTGGAACGGGCGGACCGCCCCGCTCACGCCGGCCTTCACGGAATGCAGCGGCAGCAGGCTCGACACGCTTGCCGCGACCGCGGTCATCGCGGCCTGGCTCAACAGTTGACGGCGGTCCGGATTGAGAATGTCGGTACGTGCTTGCGTGGTCATGTTCGATCTCCCTGGCTTTGGTCGGTGACGCTGACCGAATTCGACATCAACGCCTCGGTTCGTCATGCCGAGAGATTGGCGCAGGCCCTGGCAATTTGCTCGTTATGGGTTGTTAGAGCGCGTTAGCCGTTTCGAGCCGCGCGACACCGAGGAGAGCGATCGTCGACTCGCGATGCGCACCGCCAAAGCAACACGGCGCGCGATGAGCTCAGTCATCGCGCGCCGTGTCGGCTTGCATCAGTCGAAGAATCTGTGCTGTCCAGCTCAGGATGGCAGCGGCTGGCCCGCCTGCTCGCGGACGATGTAATCGGCGTACCAATCGGCCCAGTTCTCGTCGTGCCCGCCGGTCCGCTTTTCGTGCTCGCCATGGGCCGCCGCCGCGCGGCGCAGTGCTGCGGCCAGCGCAGCCTGCGAAGCGAATGTCGTGCCGCCGCCCGCGATCCGTCCCGGCAATCGCGTCGTGACCTCCTGGAACAACCAGCCATTGCCGTCGGGATCGCTGAACGACGCATATGAGCCGTAGCTGCCGCGCTTCGGGTCAGCACCGCTCACCCGAACGCTGCCGGAGAGATAAGGCTCGTCGGTCCCGGCGTGAACATCGCCGGCACCGTGGAATGGAGCGCTGACCTCGACGCCGCGGTCGAGCAGATCCGTTCGCGCCGCCTCCAGATCGGAGACGATCAGGTACAAGCCTCGCGCCGAGCCCGGCGCTGCCGCCGTCACGTTCCTGCCGAAGATCACCGAGCAGGCCGAACCCGGCGGCGTGAACTGGATCACGCGCCAGTCATCGCCGGAGGCAAAATCGGCGTCCAGTCGCCAACCGAGACGCGCGTAGAAGGCCTTGGCGCGATCGACATCGGACACCGAGATCACGATCACCTCGAGCCGCTGATCGACGCTAGGCGATGTCGAAGGCGTCTTCGCAGACTTGTTGGAAGGCTTATTGGAAAGCTTGGCCGCGGCGTCGCGGTCGATTTCGGTAGTGGCCATGTCGAACTCCCTGGGTTGGATCTAAGACGAGCTTCAAGCAGCTGTGATCGGCATCACGATGGTTACGCGTGTGCCGTCTTCTCCCGCCTCGCCCTGCAGCCGGGCGTGAATGCTGCGTGCGAGTCCTTCGAGAATCCGGCTGCCGGTGCCCTGAAGCGGCCCGGTCGCGCCAATCCCGTTGTCTGTTACGGTGCAGAACCAGGCGCCGTCGCGATTGGCCATGTCGATGCGGATCAGTGCGTCATTCCTGTTCGGGAAGGCGTGCTTGGCCGCATTCGTCACCAGCTCCGTCAGCATCAGCGCAAGCCGATGGCATTGCGACGCCGGCAGCGTCCCGCTTTCGATCGCAGCCTCACAGCGGATGCCTGCCGGCTCCAGCACGGCCTCGGAAATCGCTCCGCACAGGTTTTCGAAGAAGGCCGCGACCGGGATCGCCGTATGGTCGTCATTGTCGCACAAGAGCTGATAGAGCCTGCCGAAGGCGACGATGCGCCGCTCGAGCCGGTCCGCTGCAAGCGACACGTCCCTGGTACCCGTTCTGGTGAAATCGCGGCGGACTGACGCACCGAGTATCGTCAGCGTGTTCTTCATCCGATGGTGGGATTCCCGCAGCACGAGCTCCCAGTCACGCGACTGATCGTCAAGACTAGCCACAAATTGAGATCGAACGACGTGGTCATTCGGCCGAGCATCGATACCGGACATCGTAGCCTCCCCGTTGGAATTAACGCCAAACTCGGAACGGATACTGGATGCAGTTCGTGCGCATTGCTCGTTAGACGTTGCAAGATTCTGTTATGATGGCGGTACGACGACGGGCACTCCGAGCGTGAGCTGGTCGGTCAAGCACGCTGCCCGGTTGTCCCGATCGCTTCGCAAGATGCTCGCGTTTGAGTACAATTTGCGACGGATCGTCGGGCGCGACGGCGAATTGCTGGCACCCTCCACGCGATTTCGCCACTTTCGACCAGTTTACTCAGGGTTCCCTTCTGCTAGATCAAAGTGCAGAGTTCAGCTCTCACTGGAATGATTGGCCCGTGCCGGACACTAACGACCAGGATTCGGCCATTGCTTTCGGGCCTTTCCGGCTGTTCGCAAAGACGCGGCTGCTCGAGAAGGACGGCGCCCCTGTTCACCTCGGCGGCCGTGCGCTCGACATTCTCGTTTTTCTCGCCGAGCGAGCCGGCGAGGTCGTGGACAAGCGTGAGTTGATACGGCGGGTCTGGGCCGACGTGAACGTGGACGAAGGCAGCCTGCGCTTTCACATCACGACACTGCGCAAGGCCTTGGGCGATCCGGGCGAAGGCTCCCGCTACGTCGTCAACGTCCCCGGACGAGGTTATTGCTTCACGGCCGCGCTGCTCCAGGCCGCCCCTTCGGGGAGCCGGACCAGCCTGCCCGTTGCTGCGCCGCGCTCGCTGCCCTCGCCGCTCGCGAGGATGATCGGGCGGGACGATGCGGTCGAGAGAATTTCCGCTGAGCTGGCCTTGCATCGCTTCGTCACGATCGTCGGCCCCGGCGGAATCGGCAAGACTTCAGTGGCACTGGCGGTCGCGCATCGCGAGCTCCAGGCCTTCGACGGCCAGGTGTGTTTTGTCGATTTCGGCGCACTGAGGGAGACCCGGCTCGTTACGGGAACGATTGCGGCCGCGCTGGGCCTGACAGTCAATTCCGACGACCCGATGCCGGGGTTGCTGACATTCCTGCGCAGCCGGCGGATGCTGCTCGTCTTCGACAGTTGCGAGCACATCCTCGACGATCTCGCCCCTCTGGCCGAGCGCATCGTCCGGGAAGCGGGCGAGCTGCATATTCTCGCCACCAGCCGCGAATCTTTCCGCGCCGAAGGTGAGCGTGTCCATCGGCTGTTTCCATTGGATTGCCCGCCACAGCGCGACGGCCTCGGCATCGCCGACATCCTTGCCTATCCTGCAACTCAGCTCTTCGTGGAGCGCATCGCAGAGAGCCTGAGCGAGTTCGAGCTCAGCGAAGAGGATGCGCCGCTCGTGGCCGATATCTGCCGTCGGCTGGACGGCATCGCGCTCGCCATCGAGCTCGCGGCCGGGCGTGTGAATGCCTATGGCATCGCGGGGACCGCCTCTCTGCTCGACAGCCGTTTCTCGCTGCTGTGGCGCGGGCGGCGCACCGCCGTCCCGCGGCACCACACCCTGAGTGCGGCGCTCGCCTGGAGCTATGATTTGCTGCCGGCAACCGAAAGCGCAACGCTGCGCGGATTGTCGGCATTCGTCGGGCCATTCACCCTTGAAGCCGCGCTTGCGGTCGCATCCTGTCAGGGCATTGGCGAAGCAGAAGCCGCCGAGGCGATCTCCAATCTGCTTTCCAAATCGCTGATCGCGACCTCGCCTGCGGAGCGGCGGCTGCGCTATCGCCTGCTCGACACCACACGTGCCTTCGTCGCGGAGAAGCTCGTCGAGAACGGCGAAGCGGACCGCGTCGCACGCGCCCACGCCGAATATTTTCGCGACTTCCTGCGCGACATCGCTCTCCAATCCACGGGCATGCAGAGTGCCGGCGGCTTTCTTCCCTATGCCGACCACCTGCCCAATGTCCGGGCCGCGCTGAACTGGAGCTTTTCGGACGGCGGGGACCGAACGATCGGCGTGGATCTGGCGGCGTCAGCGGCCCAGTTCTTCCTTGAGCTGACATTGCTGACGGAATGCTACCGCTGGACCCAGCAGGCGCTGGCGTCCCTCGACGCGAGCGCGGAGGATGGCCGCAATGAAATGATCTTGCAGGCCGCGCTCGGCGTCTCCGCGATGTTCACGCAAGGCAATACCGAAGCGGTCCGCTCGGCATTCACGCGCAGTCTCCAGCTTGCGCGGGAGCTCCAGGATTTGCACTGGCAGCTCTGGCTGCTGCGCGGATTACACATCTATCTCACCAGGGTCGGGGATTTTCACGGAGCACTCGGAATCGGTGAACAGGGCGAAAGCGTCGCGCGGAAGCTGAACGATCCCGCCAGCACGCTGAACGTCGAATGGATGTTGGGGGTCGCCCATCATTTAATCGGCAACCAGGACAAGGCAGTGCAGCTCTGCGAGAGCGCGATGTTGCATAATCCCGGCTCGCAGCGGCTGAATATCGGGCATCTCGGCTATGACGACCGCATAGTCGCACTGGTGGCGCTGGCACGCGGGCTTTGGCTCACCGGCCGGCCCGATCGTGCGATCGAGGCGTCGCGATACACCATTCGCGAAGCCGAGCTGCTCGAACAGCCGCTCACTCTCGGTATTTCCTTGATCTGGACCATCTACGTGTTCCTGTGGGTCGGCGATCTGGCCAATGCGGAAAGCCTGATCGAGCGGCTGATCGATCATTCCGCGCGGCACTTCCTCGGGCCCTATCACGCGGTCGGCATCGGCCAGAAGGGTGAGCTGCTGCTTCGCCGCGGCGACGTCGCCGCCGGCATCGAGCACCTCCGCCGCAGCCAGGCCACGCTGTACGCGACGCGACACCGGATCATGACGACGGTGTTTGCGACTGCGCTCGCGGAGGGTCTCGCCTTCCAGAACCAGGCCGGCGAAGCCTTGCAGACCATCAATGATGCCATCGCCGAGATTCCCGATCATGGCGAATCCTTCGACATGCCGGAGATGCTCAGGGTCAAGGGCGACATCCTCGCCCGGTCGGGCAAGGCCGCGGAGGCCGAAAGCTGCTTCCGGGACTCGCTCGATCTGTCACGTCGCCAATGCGCGCTCGGCTGGGAGCTGCGGGGGGCCATCAGTCTCGGCCGGGTCTGGCGCCAAGCTGGTAAAGCCCGAGACGCCCGCGCCCTGCTCGCTCCGCTCGTCGCACGATACCAGGAGGGTCTCCAGACCCGTGATCTCGTCGCCGCCAGGGAGCTCCTTACGGCGCTGAATTGAGAGTATCTTCAATGGGATACCGCAAGGCTATCCGCTCGCAACTCCTAACAAATTCTAACACGCCAAGCCGCATCCGCCCCGCCATGGTGGTGACACTTCATGGTGGATATGGCGGGACATGGCGCTTCTTGACGATGCAATTGATGCCAGCGGCGGAATGGCCCGCTGGAATAGCTTGAGCCGGTTCACGCTTCACCTCTCCGTCGCCGGAACGCTGTTCTCCAGCACCGGACATGCCAGCGAATTCAAGGACGTGACGGCGGAGGGCTCGATTCGCACGCAGTCGGTCCGCTTCACCGGCATCACCGGAGGCGAACACTCCGGCTCGTTTCAGCCGGACGCGATCACGATCGAAAGCCTCGAGGGTGAGATCCTCAGGACCTGGCCCAATCCGAGCCTTGCGTTCACCGAGACCGGTTCGCCCGCGCTCGCGGACGAGCTGCATCTCGTCTTCTTCTGCGGCGTCGCGATCTGGAATTATCTGACCAATCCATTCCTGCTCGCTCATCCCGATGTCGTGGTGGAGGAACTGCCACCGTGGCAGGAGAACAACGAGACATGGCGGCGGTTGCGGGCGCAGTTCCCGGTGGGCCTGATCACGCTCGCCCCCGAGCAGATCTTCTATTTCGACCACAACGCGTTGCAGCGGCGGACCGACCACGATCTGTTCGGCATGAAAGTCGCGCATTACTCCTGGGCCCATGACAGCTTCGGCGGCATCGTGGTGCCGACGCTCCGACGCGCGCAGACGCTGCGGCCCGACGGAACCGTGGTCGCCAAGCCCGTGCTGATGGACGTCGAGATCTTTGACGCCGTCTTCGAGTAGCGGCACGCGCGACATCTCCGTGCTCTCAACGTCTAACAATACATAACGCGCCAACAGCCGGCCTTGAGTGGAGATTGGGATCGCGAGCAACGAACGACGTGACGTGCTCGGACGAGATCCAGCTCGGCGCATCTCCACCGCAATGGAGTGCGTCATCGCCGCAAACGCACTCAAGGAGAACGGTCATGAAAATATTGATGGTCATCACTTCGCACGACCAGCTCGGCAACACCGGGCGCAAGACGGGCTTCTGGCTCGAGGAGCTCGCCGCCCCTTATTTCGTCTTTAAGGATTCCGGGGCCGAGATCACCCTCGCCTCGCCGAAGGGTGGCCGTCCGCCGCTCGACCCCAAGAGCAACGAGCCCGAATTTCGCACCGACCTGACGCTGCGCTTCGAAGCCGACGCCGACGCGGAAGCCCAGCTCGACAGGACGGTTCGCCTCGACAGCGTCAAGCAGGAAGATTTCGACACCGTCTTCTACCCAGGCGGTCACGGCCCGATGTGGGACCTCGCCGAGGACAAGGACTCGGTCAAGCTCATCGAATCCTTCCTTGCCGCCGGCAAGACAGTCGCCGTCGTGTGCCACTCGACTGGCGCGCTGCGCCACGTCAAGGCGCCCGACGGCAAGCCACTGGTCCAGGACAAGGAGGTGACCGGTTTCACCAACGGTGAAGAGGAGGACGTCGGCCTCACCAAGGTGGTGCCTTTCCTGGTCGAAGACGAAATGCTGAAGCTCGGCGCAGTCTTCTCGAAAACGGCAAACTGGGGCGTTCACGTCGTCACCGACGACCTCTTGATCACGGGCCAGAACCCGCACTCCTCGGGTCCAGCCGCGCAGGCCCTGCTGGCCGCCCTGAAGGGCAAGCCGCTGGCACGCGCTTCGTAGTTCCCGGATGCGGCACATCACGAGAGGTGCCCGCAATCGGGCCTCTCGACGCCGACAGGCCGGAGGCATGCCCCGCAGCAAGCGCAATGTCCCGCACTTGCGACACATCTTCACGCCACATGCTGGATTCGGAGCGATGACATGAACATCCCAATCACTCTTGCCCTATCAGCCGCTTTGGCCTGCGCGACCGTCCAGGTCTCGGCGCAGGATCTGCGATCGAGCCGGCGCTCGATCAGCTATCACAAGGTCGACATCCGCGGCCTCGAGATCTTCTACCGCGAGGCCGGGCCCGCCGACGCTCCGACGGTGCTGCTGCTTCACGGGTTTCCCTCGTCGTCGCGGATGTGGGAATCTCTGATGCCGCTGCTCGCCGACAAATATCATCTGATCGCGCCGGACTATCCCGGTTTCGGCAACAGCAGCGCGCCGCTGCCGTCCGATTTCAACTATACGTTCGACAACATCGCCGCCGCAATGGGCGAGCTCACAACGAAGCTCGGCCTCACGGACTACGTCTTGTTCATGCAGGACTATGGAGGTCCTGTCGGCTTCCGCATGGCGCTGGCGCAGCCCGAACGCGTTCGCGCCATCATCATCCAGAACGCGGTTTCGCACGAGCAGGGGCTGAGCCCGCTGTGGAATGCGCGCAGGAAGTACTGGGCCGATCCGGCACGCGAGCTCGAGGCGCTCAAGGCCAACTTCACATCCCTGGAGGCGACGCGTCAGCGGCATCTCGGCTCCAGTCCGCGTCCCGAGCGCTACGACCCCGACGCCTGGATCGACGAATACGCGTTCCTGACGCGTCCCGGCCAGGCCGAGATTCAGACCACGCTGTTCTTGGATTACCGGACCAACGTCGCCTCCTATTCGAAGTGGCAGGCTTGGTTGCGCCAGACGCGGCCACCGACGCTGGTGGTCTGGGGCAAATACGATCCGTCCTTCACTGTCGCAGGCGCGACGTCCTATCGCGACGATGTGCCGGATGCCGAGGTTCACATCCTCGAAGCCGGCCACTTCGCGCTAGATGAAGCCACCGACGAGATCGCTACGCTTGTCCGCGACTTCCTGGCGCGGCTGGGTGGACACAAGGGTTGAGCACTGGTGGCGCGCTCAGCAGCGAGAAGGGCACGGTCGTGTCGACCTGGTCAGGCCGCCGGCGCGTTCAGCATATGCCGTGCTGCAATGAGATCGGCGGTCTCGAAACCTTCGGAGAACCGGGCATAGGTTTGAGCGAGCTGTGCGAGCGGATTTTGTACATGCTGCCGGATTCGAAGCCGCGCCAGCGACATCTCGGCTCGCAGCCGCCAGGACAAGGCGCCCTGCTGTTCGGCAAGCGAGATCGAGGCGACAAGATCCGCCTCGGCCGCGTCGGGATTGCCGCCAAGGATCTCCAGCTCTCCGCGCAGGCGGAGCAGCTCGGGCAGGTCGAAGGCGCCGCCTTCCTGCTCGACCCGAGCAATGGATTCGTGAAGAACCTGAATGCCTTCCGTCAATTGTCCCAACGTGACCAAACCTTGGGACAGATCCGCGGCGAACGCCGAGGCATAGAGTTCGTAGCGATCGGCATGCAGGCGCGGAAGCGCACTCCGCATTAGGTCGACGCCGCCGGCGACCTCGCCCCGAGCGATCATGCTCTGCGCCCGAAAACCCGTCGCGACGGCTTCGTAGGGCACGAGTCCGTGCATGCTTGCATGCGCCGCCAGGCGATCGGTCATGGCCTCGACCGACGACCAGTCGCCGAGCCAGCCGAACACCGAAGCGGACCAGCATAATGCGATACAATGCATGACCACGTCATGCGGCGTCGAAGCGCCGACGAGCGGCCGGACGCATTCGAGCGCGCGATCGGGAAAGCCGCGCAGCCACAGCACGCGCGCGAGCGGAATCTGCGGTGTGCGTGAATAGGCGAAATGCCCAGGTTGCGTCCCGCGGAGCGCAGCGTCGTCGCGCAGGCCCTGGTCGAGATGGGCTTGCGCCTCGGCCTGGTCTCCGGCGAGGTGATATGACACGCCGAGCAGCGCTTTGCTCCCGGCAATGCCCGCGGTATCGCCGATCACGCGGGCAATCCGCTCGGCGTGAAGCGCGGTCGGCACCAGATGCCGATAGCGACCGGTCCGGCGGTAGAACATGTTGAGCCGGGACAACAGCCTGAATGTGTTGGCGTGATCGGAAAGCGCTTCCGCTATTTCCAGCCCGCGTTTGAGCGCCGATTCCGCCTGCTCGCTGTTACGCTCGGTGAACATGAAGGCGTGACCGAGCGTCGACTGAAGTTCGAGCTCCCATGCGCCGCCCCGGTCGGCCTCGTCGAGCATTGCGAGTGCGCGATCGGACCAGATGCGGGCCTCGTTCAGCAAATTGAGTTCGACGAACAGCCTTGTGCAGCTGCCGGCGAGCGGCACGCGCAAGCCGGCGCCGTCGTCGTTGGCATAAGCCCATTGCAGCGCAGCGCGGGCATCGGCGAGCAGGCTCGCGCGTTCCTGCAAACGTGACGCATGATCGCTGCCCTCCTTGTCCCTCATGCCCGCTTCGAGCGTGCATTGAACATAGAGAGCATGACGATGCGCGATCTGCGCCAGCTGTCCGCCGTCGGCCAGTTTCTGCAGGGCATAGGCACGCGTTGCGTCGAGCAGGCGATAGCGCCGCGATGCGCCGTCCGGCTGGGTGGAAACCAGCGACTTCACCACGAGTTGCTCCAGGGCCTCGACGACGCGATCCTCCGCCATCTCCGCCCCGGCCGCGACTGCTATCGCGCCCTTCAACGTGAAGTGACCTGCGAAGACGGCGAGGCGCTGAAATACCATCCGCTCGCTCTCGCCGATCAGACCGAAACTCCAGTCGAGCGTAGCGCCGAGCGTCTGCTGCCGCGGCGGCGCCGTCCGCCGCCCGCGCCATTCGAGCTGCAGCCGGTTGTCGAGCAGCGCCGCCATCTCGCGCAGTCCATAGAGACCGACACGTGCGGCAGCCAGCTCGATCGCCAGCGCGATGCCGTCGAGCTTGCCGCAAATCCGGGCCAGGACTTCGGCATCCTCGTCGGTGATGTCGTCGCGATGCCCCGCCGCGACGGCGCGATCGACGAACAGGCGCACGGCGGGATAAGCAAGCACCTCGCCGGCACTGAGGCGGGTGCCCTGCGGCGGACCGGGGAGCGAAACGAGCTCGAAAATCTGCTCGCCTTCCACCAGCAGCGACTCGCGGCTGGTTGCGAGGATGACGATGCCGGGCGCCTCCCGGTAGATGTTTTCTGCAAGGCGCGCGACCTCCTCGATGACGTGCTCGCAGCTGTCGAGCACGAGAAGCAGCCGGCGGCCGCGCAGGAAATTGACGATGCTGGCCGAGGGGTCCTCGTGGTGCACAACGAGGCCCAACGCGGCTGCAACCGTGCTCGCGACCAGCGCTCCGTCCTTGAGCGGACCGAATTCGAGGAAATGGACGTTGCCGTCGAAGCTATCGCACATCTCATGCGCGAGCGCGGTCGCAACGGTGGTCTTTCCGATGCCGCCCGGCCCTCGCAGCGTGACGAAGCGATCGCGGAGCAAGCGCGCTGCCAACTCGGCCACGGCGTCCTCCCGCCCGACCATCCGGTCCAATCGGCGCGGTAGCGACGGTGGCGGCGCGGCCCTTTCAGGCACACGCGACGCCGGTGTAGCCACCTCCGCGCGCCCGCCACGCCGCACGGGCGCGACAAAGCAATAGCCCCGGCCCGGGATGTTGGTGATGTAGCGGGCACCATCCTTTCCGTCGCCGAGCACCTTGCGCAGCTCCGCGACATGGACGCGCAGGCTGACCTCCTCGACGGAAAGTCCGGACCACGCATAGCCGAGAATTTCGTTCTTCGGGACCACTTCGCCGGCGCGACTGACCAGCAGGCGCAAAATATCCGTCGCGCGGCTGCCGAGCCTGACCGGCAAGCCATCCTTCTCCAGCAGCCGCGACCGAAGCGAAAATGGCCCGAACGCGACGGCATCGAGATCCAGAATCGTTGCGGCGTCGCTGCCGCGGGGGCCACGTCCTGCCGAGAGCTCGGTCATTTCTGACTCATCCTGACGTTCGCTCCTTCGAAATGCGGCGCGACTATACCCGGCACCGATGCGAGGTCCAGCGAGGGCAACGCATGGAACTCACACCGCCGCATCGATCTCCTCGCGACGCCCGGCGCTCTCCTGAGTCGGATCGAGAATGCGCAAATATCTGATAAATTGTACAAAAAGGACGCTTCCTGAGACGGGATGCCGCACCTGATGCGCTCCCACAAAAACTAACACATCCTAATCACCACTAACGAGCTTGCAGGTCAGCTCACGCCTATCCTCTCAACATGGAAAGCAGGGCTTTGCACGTTTGCTGGTTGCAAACAGCGGAGAACGCCCGGAGAGGACGAACGATGTTGACCAATTTGCAGGCAGGTGATGCCTGGATTGAATTTCCGGGCGCCTCGGGGGATTGCGAGCTCCCCCGGGCAACACAGGCGATCATTCGCGAGCATCAATGGCGTCAGGTCGATCCGCGCACGGGCGCGGTGGCAGAGGACATCGCGATCTCGCGATGGGAAGACCCGCGGAGCACCTCGTCGCACCAAGCGACGACGCCTGAGGATCGCTATTTCGTCGGCATCGCCCTCAAGACCACGCGGGCGAAACTGACCCGGGATCGCCAAGTCATTTTCGACGGGACCATGCCCGCGGGCACACTGTATCTCACCGCGCCGTCGAAGCCCCTTGCCGTGCAATTCCAGTCGCCATGCGCCTTCCTGCACATTCACATTTCCGCGGACCAATTTCCGGCACAATTTTCCGGGACCGAGGGATTGAATGATCTCGTCCTGTTGCGCGATCCGCTCGCAGCCGAGCTTGCCAAGGCGCTAATCGAACTTGGCGACGCCGCGGACCACGAGTTTACGCGCTGCATCGGTCAAACCCTTGCGATGCATCTGGCGCGCCTGGAATTGCCACGCGCCAGGGTCAATGCCTTGCCGAAATGGCGACTGCGGCGCGTCGAGCAATATGTCGCCGATCATTTCCACCGCTGCATCAGCCTGTCCGAACTCGCCAACGTCGCCGGCCTGTCCAGAATGCACTTTGCGGCGCAGTTCCGCGTCGCGACCGGTTACCGGCCCCGCGAATATCTTCTCAATCACCGGATCGAGCATGCCAAGATGCTGCTGGCAACCACCGACCGGCCGTTGGCGGAGATCGCGCTTGCGGTCGGCTTCAGCACGCAGGCGCATTTTTCGACCGTGTTCAAGCGCATCAGCGATCAATCGCCGGCACGCTGGCGCCTCGCCAGCAAGGGCGAACGGCGAGAGGTGCAAGCACTCCCGCCGCGTCGTCCTTCTACGGAGAGAGACTGGATCAGCGCAGCCGCGTGAACATTCGCTCGCGCCCTCATCCTCCCGGGCCTGCGAGCCACTCGGGGCTGTCCCTGCACCCACAGGGCGGCCCCTTTTTTTCTACACCGGATCGAAAGCCCGGATCGGCGGCAGATTGCCGGTGAACTTCTCGACCTCGACTGTCGTGAGCTGGCCGGTGCAGCCCTGCGCGAAGGACGAGGTGCCGACGTCACGTGTGAGCACGTTCGGGTTGCCGTGCACGCAGAGCGGCGCGTCGTCTTCGGGGTCCATCGGGTCGTACCAGGCGCCGGTCGGGAGCTGAACCACGCCGGGCGCGATACCGTCGGTGACGTGAACCGCGGCGAGACAGGCGCCGCGCGCGTTGAACAGCCGAATGATGTCGCCGTGCTTGATTCCGCGTGCGTCTGCGTCCTGCGGGTTCATGCGCGCGACCTCTCGGCCGCGATGTTTGCTTTGAAGCGAATGTCCACCGAAATCGAGCTGACTGTGCAGACGCGTCACCGGCTGGTTGGCGACCAGGAAGCACGGCGCCCCCGGCTTCGGCATGTCGGACTTCTCCAGCCAGACCGGATGGCCCGGGCAATCCGCATCGCCATGACCCGCGATCTTGGCAGAGAATATTTCGATGCGACCGCTCGGCGTCGGCAAAGCCTGGTTGACGGGATCGTCGCGGAAGCGGCGCAGCCGGCCGCCGTCGTCGGGCTGTTGCGGCACCACCAAGCTGCCCCGCCGCCAGAACTCTTCGAAGCTCGGCGCCTCCAGGCCGCGCGCTTCGAGCGAGGCGCGGGTCGGCTCATAAAGATGCTCCAGCCACTGCCGTGACGTCCGCCCCTCGGTAAAGGGTTCGCGCGCGCCGAGACGGTCGGCGAGATCGGCAAAGATCTCGTAGTCGTCGCGCGCAAGGCCGAACGGCTCGGCAATCCGGTGCATGGCGACCATCAGGGGATCGTTGCTGGAATAGCCGATGTCTTCGCGCTCGAGCGTCATCGTCGAGGGCAGCACGATGTCGGCATGCCGGGCCGTGGCAGTCCATGCGAGTTCGTGCACGACCAGCGTGTCGACTTTCGCAAACGCCTTGCGCAAGCGATTGATGTCCTGGTGGTGATGGAAGGGATTGCCGCCGGCCCAGTAGACGAGGCGGATATCCGGATAGGTGCGCGTCTCGCCGTTGTAGCGATAGGTACTGCCGGGATTGAGCAGCATGTCGGCGATGCGCGCCACCGGAATGAAATCGCGGACAGCGTTGCGGCCCTGCCCCAGTGTCGGCCCCGGCACGTCGTTGACGCGGCGGCCGTAATAGCCGATCGCCCCCAACGAATAGGCGTAGCCGCCGCCGGAGAGGCCGATCTGGCCGAGCGCCGCCGCCAGCACCATGCCCATCCACACCTGCTGCTCGCCGTGCTCGGCGCGCTGGAGCGAATGAGAGACGGTGATGAGCGCACGCTTGCCGGCGAGCCGGCGCGCCAGCTTGCGGATTGTATTCGCGTCGACGCCGCAGATCGCGGCGGCCCATTCGGCGTGCTTGGGTTGGCCATCGCTCTCGCCGGTGAGATAGCGCAGGAAGACCGGCCATCCCTCGGTGTAGCGATCGAGGAAAGCCTGGTCGTGCAGGTTTTCCGCGACCATCGTATGAACAATGCCGAGCATCAGCGCGGTGTCGGTGCCGGGGCACGCATATCATCCATTCGGCGCCGGCCTCGACCGGCAGGTCTTCGCGCAACGGGCTGACCAGGATGAACTCGCAGCCGCGGCGGCGCGCGGCTTCCATCGCGCCGCGCTCGACGTGCTTGCTGATCGAGCCGCCTGCGACCATCGAGTTCTTCAGCGCCATGCCGCCGAACGCCAACACGACGTCGGTATCAGCCGCGATCTGCTCCCAGGTGACGTTGCGCTTGGTGATGTCCTCGTAACCGCAGAGGATCTGCGGCAGCAGCACCGAGGACGCACCGGAGGAATAGGAGTTCACCGAGCGCACATAGCCGCCCAAGGCGACGTTGAGGAAGCGATGCACCTGGCTTTGTGCGTGGTGGAAGCGGCCCGCGCTCGACCAGCCATAGGAGCCGCCGAACACCGCGCCGGGGCCGCGCGTGTCACGGATGCGTGCCAGCTCGTCGCCGAGCAGATCGAGCGCCTTTTCCCAGCTGACGGAGACGAATTCGTCGCGGCCGCGGCGATCGTCCGGACCGGGACCGCGTTCGAGCCAGCCGCGGCGGATCGCGGGTTGGGTGATGCGCGCCTGATGACGCAGCGCGCCGGGAAAATTGTCGATGATGCCGTTCGGATCGGGATCGCCCGCATAGGCCCTGACCTCGAGCCCGGCCTCGCCTTGACGTGCCGAGAACACGCCCCAATGCGAGGTGTGCGGCTTGAAACCGTCGGAGAGGTCGAGGCCGGGGTCGGGGAAGCCAATCGTATCGTCCATCGTCGCATTCCTTGTTCCGGTCGGCGCGGTCCCGGCCGTACCGATGTCATCCGGATAGCAGTATAGCGATCCGCTCTTCGATGTCGTCGGGTCTGGGCCGGCGAAAATGCCGGGCGCTCGTGCAAAGACAGATTGGCGAACATTTGCATGGACGACCGGCGGCGATTTTTCGACCAATTTGTACTTTTATTTTCAACGCGTTAGCCGTCTGCATTCAGAGCTGTGCAGGTCCGTCTTCCGACAAGACCTGGCGCGAGATCTCTTGCAACGACACTGACATTGAAATGTGCGATATCCCGGCCCGTCACACAGCAACATCGGTCCCATCATGATCAAGCGCGTCTTGCCCTACGAAGGTCTGCTCCACGAAGTGGTCGAGCATCATGGCGTGCTTTACATCGGTGGCATCGTCCCCGAGGACACGAGCCTCGACATGTCGGGCCAGGCAAACGACGTCCTCGGGCAGTTGGCGCAGTTGCTCAAGACCCTCGGATCCGATCTGAGCAACGTCTTGCAGGTGACCATCTATATGACCGGCCTCAAGGAAAAGGCAGAGTTCAATGCGGCCTGGAAGGCGCATTTTGCAGAGGCTCATCTGCCGGCGCGCGCCGCAATCGGCGTGGCCGATCTCGGTCCCGGTGTCAAACTCGAGATCACGGCCATCGCCGCTCGACAATAGTGGCATGCCAAGGCGCCGCAAAGAACCTCACACCAAACCCATTTTGTTCTCGGCAAGATCCACCTCAGATTAGCGCCGCTTGTGAAGGATAACCGCCACCAGCGACGTTGCTGTCAGCACGATACCTAGCCCGACGGCCGGATCGCTGGCGACAATCGCCGCGAGAGAGGCACCGCATGCAGCGCCCGCCATTTGCGAGAATCCGAACAGGGCTGCGGCGATACCGGCCTTGCTGCCAAACGGCGACAGCGCTGCCGCGCTCGACAGCGGGCTCACCACTCCGACGCCGAACAGAAAGACGGAAGCCGCTAACAGAAATGGCAGCAGCGCGCCGTTCGCGAGCAGCACCGCGCAAAGCAGCCCGACGCCTCCGAGGACGGTTAATCCCAAACCGACCGACGTCGCGCGGCAGGTACCAACCCGCGCCGATAGCCTAGGCGCCAGCATGCCGGCCGCAAACACCAGGAAGACGACGCCCGCAAATAGCTGACCAAGTGTGATTGGCGAGAATCCAAACAATTCGAGCAGCACCCGCGGCGCGCTGGAGAAAATCGCGAATAGACCGGCCATCACCAGTCCAGCGGTTCTAGCAGGCGCAACGAACCGGCGATCCCGAACAAGCTCCAGATAGGCCCCGGCAATTTTGAGCGGGTTCAGAGAACGACGCGCGCCGTCATTGGTTTCGCCGACGAAGGTCGCATAGGCCAAAGCCGTGCAGAGCGCGAAGGCCGCGACAAAGGCAAATTCCGAGCGCCAGCCAAAGAATAGATCGAGCACACTCCCCAGCAGCGGTGAAAAGCCTGGGGCGGCCGCGGTTGCCATTGTGATCGACGCCATGACCTTTGCAAGTGCCTGGCCATCGAACAGATCCCGGGCGATCGCACGTGAAAGCACCGAAGCCGCACATGCGCCGCAAGCCTGCATCGATCGGCCGATCAGCAGGCTCGATAGATCGCGCGCGAAAGCGCACCAGATCGTACCGGCGATGAAAATTCCGAGTCCTATCAGGATCGGCATGCGTCGCCCGAACCGGTCCGACAGCGGGCCGGCGATCAATTGCCCTATGGCGAAAATCGCCAGAAAGATCGTGAAGGCCGACGTGACCGCCGCGCTGGATACATGCAAATCGGCCGCGATGACCGGCAGCGAAGGCAAGAAGATGTTGGTTGCAAGAATGCCTGTCGCCGCCAGGGCACAAATCACTATTCTGCGCGCCGCCGCCCCTGCTTTACGCCCATGCCCCGCCGCAGAAACCGTGCCCTCGACGTCAATGGACATGCTGCGCTCCCAACTCCTGTCCAGATGCGGCGAGGCAGGGACGCCTGATCACCTACCCCACTGCGTGCCGGCGGGACGCATGCCATCCTGAACAACCGCTGCTTGGGTGTCGTCCTGCGAACGTGGGAGGAGCGCGCAAATATTTGCTGCTTCTGGGTGCTGCAACGAGCGACCTCTCTCCTATTCGGCCAGCGGCGTCGTATAGCCTGCAACCAGCTTGACGAGGTCCGCCTGGCGCGCGGCACCTGTTTTTTCAAACAACCGGCTGACATGCGTCCTAACCGTGCTATCCGCGACCCCGAACGCCATAGCAACCTCGGGAATGCCACCGACCTCGACGACGGCCAGCAACACGCGAAGCTCGGTCGGCGTCAGCTTGAACGCGCTGCCGATGGCTCCGGGAACAGAAGCGACGGCCAGCGACGCCTTGCGAACGAACAAGGCCGCCGTGGCGGTGTAAACAATACCGGCCCGCCGACGCGCGCCTGACATGAGCGGCAATGCATGGGCCACATAGCGGTCGCCCTCCCTGCCGGTCAGCGGCACCGCGATGCCCCTTATACCAAGTGCGGCATCGCCCTGCCCCGCGGTGGCGAAGACATCTCGTAGGGTGCGATCGATCTGCGGATCGCTGGCGACCAGCCGCCCACCCACCGAACTCAAAATATCGCGGGCGTCGAGAATGGCATTCCCGGCCGTATTGGCGTGAATGAGACGTCCACCGGGATCGACGAGATACATGCCGGCACCGAGCCCGTCCAACGTGTCAACGAACGTCGCGAGTTCAGCGGCCTTGAACTCGAACATCTTCCCGATCACGACGGCACGCCTGACATGCGGCGCTATCAGCCTCATTTGCCGGCGCGCGTGCTCGTCTACGATCCCATTTCGCCGGTGGCGGAAGACCCCAAAAATGGCTGTGCTGACCGTGGTTCTGTCGACAACCGCGCTGACGAAATCGACAAGCCCCTGGGGCTCGGCCCACTGCCGGTATAGTTCACTCTGGGTGAGTGCTGCGAAGGACATCAAATCGGTCGTCGCGACCGGCTGTTCGAGGTCACCGAGAAAGTGACCCTCCGCGGAGGAATAAATCTGCCGAAAAAGTTCGACCCGCAACGGCACGTCAAATCCGAAGCGATGGGGCACCGTGGCGTGTTGAACACCAATGTCTTTGCAGAACAGCCCGCCTCCCGCGCCGCCAACGAATTGCACGATGCTGACGATGGCGTCTTCCCAACGAGAGGGATCGATTGCGGCATCGTAGATGACGCTGATCAGGTCGCTCAGTTGCTGCTGATCATCTGAATTGTCTTGCGACGATTCCGAAGCCGACCGCGGATGTGAAACCCTGTTCATTCGACGACGCGCCCCGGTATGAGGATAGCTATGAAACAACTTTAAGCTTTTCCGCTGATATCGAGCCGGTGTCGCGCTCAAATCATTTTGATCGTGTCCCAGCGGGGCCGCGGGGAATATCGGCCATCCTTCAAATGGAGGATGATCAGTGCGATCGGTGACATCTTGGCCGGACGCTTCAGGTTGAAAATGAGTTGATCAGAACGCGATGCGCACGCCGCCCCGCCCGTGTCGATACGGCTGCGAACGGACAACGCGCCGCCCTGGAACCCCGCCAAATAGCGCGACACTTGGCGCGGACGCGGCAATCAAGGCCTGCCCAGCAAGTGCCAGTCGCGGATAGCTTGTGCCCAGGCTCTTTCAATCCACCCTGCTTGCTGACTGATTGGCCTGTCTTGACGAGCGTCTTGGGTCAGATGTCGGCGTCCTCGGAAGCAGCGAATCTTCGGCCTGGAAGCGGGACGAGCATGGCCGCATGACGGCGGTAGCGGCGATACCGGTCGCCGAACTGCTGGATCAGGTCGTGCTCTTCCAACTGAATGCCGATCAGAATGTAGGCGGTGATGCCAAGCGAATAGAGCAGATGACCGATCGTCATCGCAGGCGTGGCCCAGACTGCGAGCAGGACGCCGAGATAGATCGGATGGCGGACATACCGGTAGAGCAACGGCGTGCGGAAGCTGGCTTCGGACGGTTGTTTACCGAACAGGCGCATGAACACCTGGCTGAGGCCGAACAACTCGAAATGATTGAGAAGAAACGTGCTGGCCACCAGCACGACCCAACCCAGCCAGAAGATGGCGTCGATTGCCCCCGCCGCGACCGGGTGGCTCACGGTCCAGACCGGCGTGGGGATCGGCTGCCACTGCCAGTACAGCAACAGCAGTGCAAAGCTGGCGAACAGCACGTAGGTGCTGCGCTCGACCGAAGCCGGCACGATTCGCATCCACCAGCGCTTGAAGCCCCGACGCGCCATCACGCTGTGCTGGATCGCGAACAGTCCGATTAGCAGCACATCGATAACAATGCTTGGCAGAACCGGAGCAATGGCCCCGGAATCGACAGACTTTGGAACGACCAGGTTCCCGGTGAAGCCAATGAGATAGAGCAACGCGATCAGCGTCACCCCGTAAGCGGCAGTGCCGTAGAGGACCGCAACTAGACCCGCCATCAATCTTCTCCCAGAGAGTTCAATTTTTTTGCATCGATTCGTCAGATCGCGGCGGCTGCGGCGGTGCTTACAATGGAGAGATTTCGAGCAGCGACCGGCGCGGGTACGTCACTCCCGGGGCCGCTGCGGTGGTCCCGGATTCTGCGCGGTGACCATCCAAGAGCTTGAATTCATCATCACGCCTTCAGGGCGGACGAATTGTTTCAACTCGTCCTTCAAGGCCGCCACCAGGGTATCAAACAGACGAGCAGCCTCCGGACCGGCTTCGCGATAGACTTCCCCGGCGGGACCGATCGCGAGCTGAAACGCTACCGCTTCATCGAGATCTCGCCCGACCCGGACTTCGGCATCGATCCGTTCGAACCTGATGTCGCTGTAGCCGGCAATCATCAATTGCCGAGTCACGGCCTCGGGATCGGTCATGGAAAACGGTCCGGGGCCGCAGGTTGCCGCGTCTTCCCTGACGGGAGGCAGGTAACGAAGCAGTACCTCCTTAGAAAGTGTAAGCCACGGATTGTCCGCCCGTTCGCGCCACACAATCATCGTCATCAGTCCGCCCGGCTTGAGCGCAAGTCGCATGTTGCTCAAGCCAGCCATCGGATCTTCGAAGAACTGGGTTCCAAAGCGGGAGAAGCAGAAATCGTGTACCGGCTCAAACGGATAGGTCTGAACATCCGCTTCGAGAAACCTGAGATTTGTGATCCCCGCGTCCCTCGCATCTGCGCGACCTGCGTCGAGGAAGCCATTGCAACAGTCGAGGCCGAGGACGGATCCGGCGGGTCCGACGCGCCGCGCAAGTTCAATCGCGGTGTCGCCCCAGCCGCATCCGACATCCAGGACGCTGTCGCCGGTTCTGATCGGCAGCGACGGGAATACTATCGCGCTGTGCAGGTGAAGGCCGCCGGCCAGAATGTGACGCCAAGCGTTGAATTTCGGAACCAGCACCGCGTTCCAGAAATCGATATACGGAGTGACAGTTTGGGTAGCCTGCGCGATGCTCATGATCGAGGTGTCCGTCTGCTCGTAGTTGCTGCCCGGAACCCAGTCCTGGCGCCCCGCTTTTCCATCCCGCAACCGGTCATGCGTCCGCCGCACCGTCTGGACAGCGTCTCAAGGAAACGTGGAGGAATCGATTGGTTGGCAGTTCGTTCATGAGCCCCGTATAAGCGCGGGGACCGGCGCCGCGAATGATCGCCCGGCCGTATCACTTGACCGATCGTCCAAATCTGAGATTGGCCTAATGATCGATCCGCTATCAGAAGTGCTTCGATCGGTTCGCCTGACTGGCGGCATTTTTCTGGATGCGCGTTTCACCGCGCCGTGGAGCGTGCATACCCAGATCCTCGCTGAGGACTGCGGGACTTTCGCGGTCAAGCCGTCGCTGTTGATCGCATACCACTTCGTCATCGCGGGAAAATTGCTGCTCAGCGTCGATGGTGAACCCACCATTGAAGTGCGGGCCGGGGAAATCGTACTGCTGCCGCGAAACGATGTTCATACGCTGGCCAGCGACGCGGGTCTGGTACCCACAAGCGCGCGTCATCTCATTCAGCCCTCAGCGGATGGAGGGCTGGCAAAAATTCTGCACGGCGGAGGCGGTGAGCCGGCGCAAATCGTGTGCGGGTTTCTCGGCAGCGAGGAAACCTATAATCCGTTGATCGCGGCCCTGCCAAGAGTGCTGAAGCTCGACATTCGCGAGGGCGTCGCACGCGACTGGATCGAGGCTTCAGTGCGATATGCAGCCGGCGAACTGACGGCCGGCAGGTTCGCCTCGTCAAACCTGATGTCTCGGCTTTCCGAACTGCTGTTCGTAGAGGCGATGCGCCAGTATTCCGTGACATACACCGATCAAGATGGGGGATGGCTGAAGGGGATTGCCGATCCGCAAATCGGACGCGCGCTCGCCTCCATTCATCATAACGTCGGGCTGCCGTGGTCCGCGGAGTCCCTCGCGAGAGAAGTCTCGATGTCGCGGAGCGCCTTCGTCGACCGCTTCACAACCCTGATCGGGGTGCCACCAATCCGGTATCTGACCATCTGGCGGCTTCAGGCAGCCAAGGTGAGCCTACGAGAAACACGCAAGCCCATCGACCAAATCGCAGAGGAAGTGGGTTACGGATCCGGAGAAGCATTCAGCCGGGCGTTTAGGCGTGAATTCGGCCTGGCGCCTGCGCGATGGCGGCAACGCTGACAACCCAATTGATTGCGCACGCGTCAAGTTTCAGAACGAGCCTCCATAGGGGACGATCAGGAAATGATGCGTCGCCGTCGCGGCGAGAGCCGTGGCGGGTCAAAACCGCCATGGACGGTCGGAATCGCACCTCTTGTCTACCTCGCACAGCGGAGCATGTGACCAGCTGATAGGCACGCCCAGTGCCCTCGGCGTGGACCTGGAGTAGGGGACGCGTCCCGCACGCCGATTTCGGTGCGCACAAACACGCGTAATATCGGCGATGGGTCGAGATCGGCGAAGGCACGCACATGGTTCTGCTGGAGAAGAACCGGTTGCAGGCGTTCGACGCGATCAATCAGTTTCTCTCGAAACAGTATGAGCATGACTAGCGCTATCTCCGCGGATCCCGCCGCGAAATCGCTGGGGCTTCGCCTGAGCGCTCCTCGCGCTTCCGGTTCCCGAATCGTCCGATCCTTGAGGACGATCGCATGCGCCGTCTACTGTTCCGGAACCATTTAGACCGATGGTTCCTCCGACTTCCGGGCGCATGCTGGGCAGACAAACAATGACCTGCATGGAGTGAAACTATCAAAGTTTAATGCGCTCTGTCGTTCTCATCGATCAGATTGGGGACGGGTTCTGAGTTGTTAGGCGACCAATGCAGGCAGGATTTGCGTTCTCCAAGCTCGCCGACCGGTTGGCGAGCCTCACTCCCGTAACGGCCGACGATCTCCACCTGCTCGCGGACATGGCAAGCACAATCGCGCATCTAAGTTCGCGTCAGGCCGTTTTGCGGCATGGCGATGATGCCAGCCAGTGCTGTCTGCTCCTTCAGGGATATCTGTCCTGGCAGGATGCAGAGAGTGCGGACGGGCAGATCACGTCAATCCATGTTCCCGGTGACATCGCCGATCTGCACACACTTTATCGTCCTCGCGTTGACGGCAATTTGATCGCGCTCGGGCCTGCCATCGTCGCTCTCGTGCCCCACCGCTTCTTCCACGATTTGTCCGCGCGTTCGCCCGCGATGTCTCGCGCATTGCTGCTGATGCTGCTCACCAGCCACGCCATTCAGCGCAACTGGACAGTGAACCTGGGTAGCCGTGATGCATTGACGCGCGTGGCGCATCTGCTGTGCGAGATCACCACCCGCCTGCAAAGCGTCGGCCTGGCGAGAGATCTCAGGCTGCCGTCGCCCTTTACCCAATCGGACCTTGCGGCAGCATGCAGTATCTCCCCGGTCCACGCCAACCGCACGATTCAGGAGCTGCGACGATGCAACCTCCTGCAATGGCAGGGTAAGACAGTAACGGTCACGGACTGGCCGGGACTCGTGCGGCTCGCAAGATTCGATCCGACTTACCTGGGCATTCAGTCCAGCCGCGACGATGCGTCGTCCTCGCGTCTCAGGCCACTTACGGCGGACCTTGCGCTCGCCTGAGCTCGCTTGAGCCGTTTCGGGCGACACCTTGGAGGCTTGCGGAGCGCGCAATCAGGGCCTCCCGCGCCTCTCCAAGGACATCATCCCAATTGCCCGGTGTCCTCTGATGAAACAGCCGCAGGCTCGGATACCAAAGGGAATGGGACTCGGATGACGGCCAGCGCCAGTCGCAATCCGCATGCAACAGGACCCACGCGTCACAGCCGAGTGCTCCCGCGAGATGAGCCACCATGGTGTCGACGCAAATGAGGAGATCGAGTTGCTGGAGGAGATAACCGAGAACCGTAATGTCAGGCGTACTGACGTCACTTGCGCCGATCTTGGCAAGTTCGCACGTTCCGGCCCCGCGTTGCAGGGAGCAGAGCGTCACGCCGGGAACGGCAAGTTGCCCTAGCAGGGACGGCGGGATGGTCCTTCGCTTGTCCCAGTTGCCGACTTCCCAAACCAGGCCGACGGCAAGAGCTCCAACTTCAAGACCTCGGACTTGCTCGACCGCCGGCGGCAGCGATACGTAAGATGCACGCATCTCGACGTGCTCCCGCCTCGCCCTTATGGCATGCGGCACCTCCATGATCTCGATATCGACCTCGAAGTCGATCTCAGGTGCACCATCATGGAGCGCAAAAGCCCGATCGACGCCTGCCGCTCGCTCGACCAGCGGCAGAAGCTCGCCCTGGCACCAGACCGTGACGCGGCGCGCGACGTCACGAAGCGGCCGCATGAAGCGCAGGAACTGGATGGTGTCGCCGAGCCCGTGGTAACAGCGGACCAGTACATCCTTGCCCCTCAGCTCCTCGCCGCGCCAGATGCGCTGGAGGTGACGAGGCCCGGTATGCTTGGGTGGATACGCAAACGTTGCCAGATCGCGGTCGCTGATCGCCCAGGCGCGTTCGAACTCGCCTGCCCGCATCGCCTCGGTCCAGCTGCCGGACACGTGGTGATCCAGCTAGCGCCGCACGAATTTGTGAAAGCGGCTCGGCTTACCGTCCTTGGTGTGGTCCTGGTGGAGGAAGGCAATGCCGGCCTCGTCGAACTTGGCGAAGAATTCGTCCCAGCTGATCCGGTCGAGACCGTCGTCGGGCGGATCGAAATCGATGCGCAGGATACCGGCGTGTCCGTCCTCCTCCGTGGCCTTGACCGTCGCGGGCTTTCCGCCGCGCTCCTCCGCCCATTTCCGGATGACGTTGTGGCTGGTGGTCTGCTGGGCTTCGCTGGTTTGTGATTTGGATGACATGTGACACCTCGATTCCTGACAAGGAGCGAGCGACGGATCGGCCCTCGCGTCAGACTGTTTCGCCGTGAACGCCGGACGCGAGGATTTGTTCTTTCGCAGGCCGGACTCTCTCAAAGCATCATCTTCTTCATCTTCATCATGAAGCGTTTCGTTCCCGCCAAACTGCCGGGGATTTTATCCCAGGTTAAGCGCGTGAAATTTTTTCGGCCGAAATCCGACGTGAGGCGGACATAGTGCCGTGAGTTCAGGAACGAACATACGTTCCTCACGTTCGCCGACGTACTTACGTCAACACTGCATCTCTTCAACACTGCATGCCTTAGCGCTGCAATGCCTTCCGGAGGGCCTAGATCCATGCATTCTCGTCTTCAGGACAGGCGGCGCGTGCGCGTCGGCATCGTCGGTGTCGGCAATTGTGCGAGCTCCTTCGTTCAGGGGCTCTCCTATTACCGGGACGCCAAATCGAATGAGCCGGTGCCTGGGCTGATGAACGCCGATCTCGGCGGCTACCACATCAGCGACATTCAGGTCGCGTCGGCCTTTGACGTCCATGCCGGCAAGGTCGGACGCGACGTGGCCGAAGCGATCTTCGCAACGCCGAACAACACGCACCGCTTTTCCGACGTCGCGCCCACCGGCGTCGTGGTCCACCGCGGGCCGGTCATGGACGGCGTCGGCCAATATCTCAAGGACGACGTTCCGATCGCGGATGTTCCGGAAGCCGACGTCTCCGAAGTGCTCGCGACGTCGCGCACGGACGTGCTTGTGTCCTATCTTCCGGTCGGTTCGCAGCGCGCGAGCGAATTTTACGCCGCGCGCGCGATCGAGGCCGGCTGCGGCTACGTCAATTGCATCCCGGTCTTTATTGCCTCGAATCCCGACTGGCGGCGGCGATTCGAGGATGCAGGCCTGCCGATCGTCGGCGACGACATCAAGAGCCAGGTCGGCGCCACCATTCTGCACCGTGTGCTCGCCAATCTCTTCCGCGAACGCGGCGTGCGGCTGGACAGAACCTACCAGCTCAATGTCGGCGGCAACACCGATTTCAAGAACATGCTCGAGCGCGAGCGGCTGACATCAAAGAAGATCTCCAAAACCCAGGCCGTGACCAGCCAGTTCGACGTGCCCATGGATGCCGATAATATCCATGTCGGCCCGAGCGACCATGTGCCGTGGCTGACCGACCGCAAGCTGGCCTTTATCCGCCTGGAGGGCACGACGTTCGGCGGTGTTCCCTTGAGCGCGGAAGTCAAGCTCGAGGTCTGGGACTCTCCAAACTCGGCGGGCGTCGTGATCGACGCGGTCCGCTGCGCCAAACTTGCCATGGACCGCGGGCAAGCCGGCGCGCTGACGGGCCCCTCGAGCTATTTCATGAAGTCGCCGCCTCAGCAGTTCACGGACGAGGAAGCCGGACGGCGAACGCGCGCCTTCATCGACGACAAGGCGTACACCTGATGGCGAAGATCATTCATCTGATCCGCCACGGGCATCATGCCCTGCTCGGCCGCACGCTCTGTGGCCGGATGAAAGGCGTAGAGCTCGATGATCTCGGCTGCGAGGAAATCGCGCGATGCGCCGATACCTTCACGCCGCCGCCGAGCATGGTTCAGTCGAGCCCGCAGCGGCGCTGCATGCAGTCGGCCTGCATCCTGGCGGCGCACTTCGGCTTGCCGGTCGAGATCGTGCCGGCACTCGACGAGCTCGACTACGGCGAATGGACCGGACTGTCGTTCGAGGCACTCGCCCGAGACTCCCGATGGTCGCGCTGGAACGAACAACGCGGAACGAGCCGCCCGCCGTGCGGCGAAAGCATGCGGTCGCTCCAGAAGCGCGTCGTCGCCCATCTGGAGCAGCTGCGCAATGATCATGGTAGCGGCACCGTCGTCGTCGCCGTCAGCCATGCCGAGCCGATCCGCGCGGCGCTGCTGCATTATTCCCGGAAAGAGCTCGACGACTTTCTCTCGATCGAGATCGACCCCGGCAGCGTCAGCACCCTCAGCGTGGACAATCGCGGACTCAAGATCACCGGGATCAATCAGCGGGTGCCAGCGTGAAGATCGTGATTTTCGGCCTGACAATTTCCTCATCCTGGGGCAACGGTCACGCCACCTTGTGGCGAGGGCTTTGCAAGCATATCGCGCGAGCGGGCCACAACGTCGTCTTTTTCGAGCGCGACGTTCCCTATTACGCCGGCGCGCGGGATTTGCACGAAGTGCCCGGCGGCCAATTGCGCCTGTTCTCGAACTGGGACGATGTACTTCCTTTGGCGCGCAGCGACATTCGTGATGCCGATGTCGCGATCGTGACCTCCTATTGTCCCGACGCGATCGCCGCGACGGAACTTGCCCTGTCCGAGGGCCACGCGGTGCCCGTGTTCTACGACCTCGACACGCCGGTCACGCTGGCGAAGCTCATGGCCGGCGAGGCCGTTCCCTATATCGGGCCGCGGGGCCTGCGGGATTTCGCCCTGGTCCTGAGCTTCACCGGCGGTCCACGCATCTGCAACGAATTTCGCGACAGGCTCGGCGCCGGCAATGTCCGCCCGCTCTACGGCCATGTCGATACGGACACCCATCGACCGGTGTCGTCGCAGCCGCATTACCGTGCGGATCTGTCCTATCTCGGCACATATTCGCAGGATCGCCAGCGCGCGCTCGAGGCTCTGTTCGTCGAACCCGCACGCAACAGGCAGGATCGGCGTTTCCTGATCGGGGGTGCACAGTACCCGGAAGATTTTCCCTGGTCGCCAAACATCTACTTCGTGCAGCACTTGCCGCCGTCTGAGCACGCGTCGTTCTTTGCGTCGTCCCGGCTGACGCTCAACGTCACGCGCCGCGCCATGGCGGAGATGGGCTGGTGTCCCTCCGGCCGCCTGTTCGAAGCCGCTGCCTGCAAGGCCCCGCTCCTCAGCGACGACTGGCCGGGACTCGATGAATTCTTTGTACCCGGCCAGGAAATCCTGATCGCACACGATGCGAAGGACACGCTTGCTGCGTTGACGATGGCCGACGCCGACCTTCAGCACATCGCCGGGCGCGCATATGAGCGGACCATGGATCAGCACACATCCGACAAGCGCGCTGCCGAACTGATTTCGCTGCTCGAGCACACGGCATCCCTCGGCGCGCGCCGACAGCAACCCGAGGAGGCCTGATCATGTGGGGCATCGTTCCGGCCGCGGGCCGCGGCAGCCGCATCCAGCCGCTCGCCTTCTCCAAGGAATTGCTTCCGGTCGGAAGCCAACGGGACGACGGCATCGATCGTCCATGCGCCGTCTCCGAATATCTGCTGGAGCGGCTGATCCTTGGGGGTGCCGACAAGATCTGCTTCGTGATTTCCCCCGGCAAATCGGACATCCTCGAATATTTCGGCGATCATTACGGCAGCGCTCAACTCGCCTATGTCGTGCAGCCCGATGCGTCGGGGCTGTGCGACGCCGTGTTCAGGGCGGGCACGGTGGTTGGCCACAACGAAGACATCCTGGTCGGACTTCCGGATACCGTCTGGTTCCCAAAGGCCGCCCTGCAGGCGTTGCCGGCCGCTGACCTGTCGTTTCTGCTGTTTCCGGTTGAACACCCCGAGTTCTTCGATGCCGTCGTGCTCGACGGGGATCGCGTCACGGAGATCCAGGTCAAGCAGCCGGATGCGGCGTCGAAATGGATATGGGGCGCCTTCAAGATGTCCGGCAACGGATTTCGCGAGCTACAGTCGCTGTGGACGAAGCGCGAGCGCCGGGATGAATATTTCGGGACGCTCGTCAACGCCTACATCGCGGCCGGCGGCCAGGGTCTCGGCGTCAAGGCCGGCGAATCCTATGTCGACGTCGGCACCATCGACGGCTACCGGACGGCAATGGCGTTGCTCGCCGAAAGCTCCGTCGGGAACGGACGCTCTCGACTGCTGGCCGGCGGTTCGCCGGAGGCGGCCCGCCCGGCCCACGCAATGAACAATGGAGTGACCGCATGAGCAGAGGCGCCCTCTCCCGCGAGGAAATCCGCCAGCGCGTCGATGCGCTCGGGCCATGGTTTCACAATCTGGACCTGAATGGCGTGCCGACTGCGCCTTCACACTTTCTCGGTGACTATCCCAACGTGAAATGGCGCCGCTTCTCCGGGATCATCCCGGACCGCCTCGAAGGCAAGACCGTGCTCGATATCGGCTGCAATGCCGGGTTCTACGCCATGGAGATGAAGCGGCGCGGCGCCGAGCGCGTCCTCGGCCTGGACACTGACGACGAATATCTCGCACAAGCCCGCTTCGCGGCCGAGGTGAACGGGCTCAGGATCGAATTCCGCAAGATGTCAGCCTACGACGTCGGACAGCTGCGCGAAAAGTTCGATCTCGTGATCTTCATGGGCGTGCTCTACCACCTGCGGCACCCTCTGCTGGCACTCGATCTGATCCACGAGCACGTGGCCGGCGATCTCCTGCTGTTCCAGTCGATGCAGCGCGGCGACAGCCGCGTGGATTGCGTCGACAAGAACTACGACTTCTGGACCACCGATCAGTTCGATTCCCCGGGCTATCCAAAGCTGCACTTCATCGAGAACAAATATGCCGACGACCCCACGAATTGGTGGGTGCCGAACCGCGCCTGCGCCGAAGCCATGCTGCGCAGCGCCGGCTTTGCGATCGCGGCGCATCCGGAAGACGAAGTCTATCTATGCAAGCGGGTAGCAAGGCCGCAGGCGGAAGGTCCGGTCTATCCGTCGCGGGAGACCGGCCGATGATCGAAGCCGCCAAGATCTGGAACGAGCCCAACAACAAGTCGCACTGGGACATCCTGATCGATCCGGATTGGACCATGTTCGCGAGCCTGGCGCTCGCTGCGGGAAAGGCGATCCGCAGCGCGCATCCCACACTCCCGCGCGTGCTTGGCGGTATATCGCCGATCGATCCGTCCTTCATCCGCAACATGCAGGCGCGCGGCGTGCTCGATCATGTCGATGCCGTGGCCGTGCACGGCTTTCCGCTGGACTGGAACCTGTGGCAGATCGCGGAATGGCCGGCCAAGATCGACGAGATCAAGGCCGTCACTTCCCTGCCGGTGTGGGTAAGCGAGGTGGGAGTCTCGTCCTTCGGTGCCGAGGAGGTGCAGGCCTGGGGACTGACGCGGACCGCCGAGCTGTTGACTGGCCGGGCGCCGCGGATTCACTGGTACAGCCTCTACGATCTTCCTTCCAGTTGGGAGGCGACGACGCGGCACAAGGAAGCTGAAGGTTCCTCCTACTATCGGCATTTCCACATGGGGCTGCTGCGCGAGGACGGCACGCCGAAAGCTGCCGCGGGCCTGTTCAGCCAATATGCACCTGCGATGGGCCTGTGCCAGTGGTTTCACTTCGAGGACCACCGCCTCGATGACGCCGTGCGCTGGATGCGCCGGCTCGGCGTGCAGCATCTCAGGACTGGCCTGTCCTGGGCCGACAGCTTCCGTCCCAATGCGCTCGCCTGGTTCGATCGGCAGATGGACGCGCTGGCCGAGTTTCAGGTCACGGTGACCTTCTGCTTCACCCCGGAACATCGGGGTATCGAGCCTCATCACACCAGCCCGCCGCTCGACGTCAACGAGTTCGCGGATTTCTGCGCAAAGATGGTCGAACGCTATTGCGCGAAAACCGGACTCGCGCCGTCCGCAGTGTCTTCGCGCCCGGCCATCTCGGAGCCGACATGCGTGCCCTGATCCTGGTGATGGACTCCGTCGGGATCGGCGCCGCGCCCGATGCCATCAATTACGGCGACGAGGGTGCCGATACCGTCGGCCACATTGCTGCCATGTGCATGGCCGGCACTGCCGACGGACCCAGCCGGGAGGGGCCGCTTCGGCTTCCTAATCTGGTTGCGCTCGGACTTGGCGAGGCTTGCCGTCTCGCCACCGGGCGCGTGCCGCCGGGGCTGGATGGCCGTCCTGAGCACGCGCGATTTGGCTGTGCGAGCGAGATCTCCAAAGGCAAGGACACACCATCCGGTCATTGGGAGATCGCCGGCGTTCCGGTGCCGTTCGACTGGGGCTATTTTCCAAGAACCAAGCCGTGCTTCCCGCGCGACCTGATGGAGCGCCTGTGCGAACAGGCGCGATTGCCCGGCATCCTCGGGAATTGTCACGCCTCCGGCACAGAGATCATCGCCGAATTCGGCGAGCATCACATCAGAACGGGCGAACCGATCTGCTATACATCGGCCGACAGCGTGTTTCAGGTCGCAGCGCACGAGGAGACGTTCGGACTCGAACGCCTCTATGAGGTCTGCCGCATTGCCCGCGGACTGGTCGATCCCCTCAACATCGGGCGCGTCATCGCACGTCCCTTCATCGGTACGTCGGCAGGTGGCTTCAAGCGGACATCGCACAGGAAGGACTTTTCCGTCCCGCCGCCGGAGCGGACGATCCTCGATCTTGCCGAAAGCGCAGGCCGTGACATCGTCACGATCGGAAAGATCGACGACATCTTCGCTCATCGCGGGACCGGGAGGAACCTGCGCGGCGATGGCAACCAGGCGCTGTTCGATGCCACGCTCAATGGGCTGGCCTCTCTCGCAGAGGGCGGGATGTTGTTTGCCAACTTCATCGATTTCGACACTCTGTACGGCCATCGGCGCGACGTCGCGGGCTATGCAGCGGCGCTCGAAACATTCGATGCGCGCGTTCCGGATCTGCTGAACCTCCTGCGCGACGATGATTTCCTGATCATCACGGCCGATCATGGTTGCGACCCGACATGGAGCGGTACCGACCACACGCGGGAACAAGTGCCGATTTTGGCATGGAGCCCGCGCTCAACTTCTTCGATCGGCAAGCGCGCCGGATTTGCGGACATCGGCGCAGCGGTCGCTAGGCATCTTGAACTGCGGGCGCCGGGTCACGGCGTGCATTTCTAGCCCGCTGCACCCGGCAGATTCACCTGGGTTATTGATCCAGGTTAGAGAAATATTCGTTTGTAGGTTTCGCAGGAACGAACATTCCTTGCATCGCTTCTACTCCCAAATGTGACTGGCGCGCCGGTCGCCCGACCAGAACAGCAGCGCGCTTTCATTCTCATCACGGATTGATCCCGCAGGATCGATCTCACGGCGGCACGGAGCGGTGAATGACGCGAGTATTGATCACTGGAGGTGCGGGATTCATCGGATCGCATGCGGCCGACGCGCTGCTAGCGGCCGGCTATGAAGTCCGCCTGCTCGACAATCTCTCGCCGCAGGTCCACGGAGGCAACCGCCAGCGTCCCGCCTATCTTGCCAAAGACGCGGAGCTCGTCGTCGGTGACGTCACCGACGCTCTCGCGGTCGATCATGCGTTGCGCGGCACCGACATGGTCCTGCATCTCGCATCAGCAGTCGGCGTCGGCCAGAGCATGTACGACATCGAACCTTATGTCAGGACCAACGAGCTCGGCACCGCCGTGCTGTTGCAGACATTGTCCAAGCGCCCGGTCGCGCGGCTCGTGGTGGCCTCATCCATGAGTATCTACGGCGAGGGCCTCTACCGGAGCGCCGATCAGAGCGTGGTCGCCTGCGAGGAGCGGGCGGTCGAGCAGCTTCGCCGCGGCGATTGGGAGCTGCGCGATGCAACCGGCAACCCGCTCGATCCTGTTCCGACCCCGGAGACAAAGCAGCCTTCGCTGAGCTCAATCTATGCGCTCAATAAATATGCGCAGGAGCGCATGTGCCTGATCACAGGCAAGGCTTATGGCATCCCGACGGTGGCGCTACGCTTCTTCAATGCGTTCGGGCCGCGTCAGGCGCTGTCCAATCCGTATACCGGCGTGCTGGCCATCTTTGCCGCCCGGCTGCTCAACGGCCGCCCTCCCCTCGTCTTCGAGGACGGCCGGCAGCGCCGCGACTTCGTCCATGTCCATGACGTCGCCCGCGCCTGCCGGATGGCGCTGGAGGCGGAGCACGCGCAGGACGTCTTCAACGTCGGCTCTGGCCAGAGTCGCACCATTCTATCGGTCGCGGAGGATCTAGCCGAAGTCATGGGGCGCCGCGACATTGCGCCCGAGCTGACGCGGAAGTATCGCGCCGGGGATATCCGGCACTGCTTCGCCGACATGGGAAAATCCCGCGACGTGCTCGGCTTCGAGCCTCGCGTCGCATTCAGGGATGGGCTCGAAGAGCTGGCGGAATATCTCGCCGACCAGATCGCCGACGATCAGGCGGAGCGGGCCACCAAGGAGCTGCAGCAACGAGGATTGGTCGCGTGATGAGTGAACGAGACAACAGACCCGTCCTGATCACCGGCGGCTGCGGGTTTATCGGGTGCAACCTTGCCGACCGCCTCGCGGAGCGCGGCGAGCCGGTGCTGATCCTGGATAACCTCGCCCGCGCCGGCGTGCGGGAGAATGCGCAGTGGCTGAAGTCCCGGCATGGCGACCGGGTCACAATTACCGTGGCCGACATTCGCGAGCCGATCCCGGTGATCGACGCCGTACGCGAAGCCCGCGCCGTGCTGCACCTGGCCGCCCAGGTCGCCGTCACCGACAGCGTGAGCGATCCGGCCGCCGATTTCGAGATCAACGCGCGGGGCACATTGAACGTGCTCGAAGCCGTGCGCCTCCACAACAACGCCGCGCCGGTGGTGTTCGCCTCGACTAACAAGGTCTACGGACGCCTGATCGACGATGGCGAGATCGCGCTCACCGGCCGCCGCTACACGCCGACAAGCGGCCTGCTCGCCGCCGGCATCTCGGAAAATGCGCCGCTCGACTTCTACAGTCCCTATGGATGCTCCAAGGGAACGGCGGATCAATACGTCCACGACTATGCGCGGGTCTACGGCCTGCAGACCGTGGTGATGCGCATGAGCTGCATCTATGGGCCCCGTCAATTCGGCACCGAGGATCAGGGCTGGATCGCGCATTTCCTGCTGAGCACCATCCGCAGCAAAGAGCTGACGATCTATGGCGACGGCCATCAGGTCCGCGATGCGCTTCACGTCTCCGACGCGGTCTCGGCCTGGCTCGCCGTGCTCGATGGCATCGCGCTCGCCCGTGGACGCGTCTTCAATCTCGGCGGCGGTCCGGCCAACGCGATCAGTCTGCTGGAATTGATCGACCGCATCACCGATCTGACCGGCCGCAAGGTGGCCTATCGCTTCGCCGATTGGAGGCCCGGGGATCAGCCCTGGTACGTGACCGACACGCGCGCGCTCTCCAGCGCGCTCGGCTGGGCGCCTCAGGTTTCGTTCGCAGACGGCCTCCGATCCCTTCACACCTGGCTGGACGGCCGGTTCGGATCGTCACAAGGCAACCGCGAGGCGCTGGCATGACGCGTGTTGCCCTCATCAACCCGAATTGGGATTTTGGCGGCAGCATCTATTTCGGCTGCCGATCCCCTCACCTTCCGCTCGAACTCGGGATCTCCGAGCATTATTTGAAGGCGGCCGGGCACAAGACGCTGCTGCTCGACGCCCACATGTTTGACCTTTCTCTCGCCGATATCGAAGCCGAGCTGCGCGCGTTCGGCCCCGACCAGATCGTCATCACGACGGCACCGACCTATCTGTTCTGGCGCTGTGCCCCTCCCGAGCTCCGCGTCCCGCAGGAGCTTGCGAGGGCGGTGCGCGACTTGGCTCCGATCCTCGTCGCGGTGGGCCCCCATGGCTCGACCGTGCCAAAAGCGGCGCTTCGAAAGCTCGGCACCGACATCGTCGTGATGGGCGAGTGCGAGGCCTCCTTATTGCGTCTCGCCAATGGCGAACGGGACTTTCCGGGCCTGTGCTTTGCCGATGGCGCCTCGCTCCGCGTCAATGGCGGCCCGCAGGCGGTCGCATTCAAGGATCAGCCGCCGCTTGACTGGCCGGAGGAGATGATCCGGCGGCACCACCATCACCACCACCGTTTCGAAGCCGGGCCGCAGGCGCCGGGCGCTGAGGTCGAGGCGTCCAGGGGATGTCCGTACAACTGCACGTTCTGCGCCAAGGAGAACTTCCGCAACGCCTACCGCAAGCGGCCTGCCACCATCGTTCTCGAAGAGGTCGAAGGCCTGCGCCGTCAAGGCATCGAATATGTCTATTTCATCGACGAGATATTTCTTCCGAACGAGGAACTGCTGGAAGGGCTGGCCACACGCGGGCTGAAGTTCGGGGTGCAGACCCGCATCGACCTCTGGAAGCCGGAGATGCTGGCTCTGCTCGGCCGCGCCGGCTGCGTCTCGATTGAAGCCGGCATCGAGAGCCTCACGGTCGAGGGCCGCGCCGCGCTCGCCAAGAACTGCAAGATGACGACCGACCAGCTCGCCGAACGGCTGGTCGAAGCGCGCCGTCACGTCCCCTTCGTGCAGGCCAATTTGATCGAAGTGCCCGAGGACGAGGATCCCATCGTGCAGCGCTGGCGCCGCACCATGCAGGATGCCGGCATCTGGGCCAACGATCCGGTCCCGCTCTATCCTTATCCCGGCTCGCCGGATTATCGGAAGCTGTGGGGCGAGCCCGACGATTTCGCCTGGGAACGCGCACACCGGCACTATCTCGCGATGTTCGACCAGTTCAGCGATGTGCAGAACGATCGCCCGGTCCCGCTCGAGGCTCTCGAACTGCAGGTGGCATCATGAGCCGCAGCTCGCAGCTCAGGATCCTTATGACGACCGATACCGTCGGAGGCGTCTGGACCTATTCGTCATCTCTGGCTTCGTCCCTTGCAGCGAAGGGGGCCGACGTCACCCTGGTGACGATGGGTCCGCGCGCGCGGGCCGGCCAGCTTGAGATGCTCGGTGGCTCGCGGGTCCGCCTGATCGAAACGGACCTTGCACTCGAATGGCAGGATCCGGAAGGACAAGATCTGTCCCAGGCCAGGCGCGTCCTTACGAAGCTCGAAGCCAAAATCCGGCCTGACGTCGTTCACCTCAACAGCTTTCGCGAAGCGAACTTCGCCTGGCGCGCTCCAGTGGTGGTCGTCGCGCATTCCTGCGTCAACTCCTGGGGGCTCGCGTGCCGCGATACGAGCTGGCTCGGCGAACCGAAATGGCGCGGCTACACCGAACGGGTGACGGCCGCATTCGACACGGCACAGGCCTGGGTTTGTCCCAGCCAGTCCTTCCACGATGACATTGCGGAAATCTATCGGCCTCGCTCGCGCGGCATCGTGATCTGGAATGGAATTGAGCCTCAGGGCCTCGCGGGACGGAAGCAAGACATGATCTTTGCAGCGGGCCGGCTCTGGGACCGCGCCAAGAACATCGAGGTCCTGGCGGCCGCGGCGCCTGGACTGGACTGGCCCGTTCAGGTCGCCGGGCCGGCGGATGAGTGCCCTTCGGCTTCCGTCACCTGGCTCGGGCAGTTGTCTCACGAAGCCATGCGCGCGCACTTGCAGCACGCTGCCATCTTCGCCAGCCCCGCGCTCTATGAGCCGTTCGGCCTCTCCGTTCTGGAAGCCGCGGCCGCGGGATGTGCCCTCGTCCTGTCCGACATTCCGACCTTTAAGGAATTATGGAGTGGGGCCGCGCTGTTCGTCGATCCCACCGCCAGCAAGGCGCTGCATCGAGCGCTCGCAGGTCTGTGCACCGACGATCGCGAGCGGGTGCGGCTGCAACGTGCCGCCTTCGAGCATTCCCTGACCTACTCGCTGACCCGAACCACGAGCGCCTATCTCAGCCTGTACGAGGAGCTGCTTGCCGTCCATCACGCGCCCGCCCCCATGGAGGTCCGTGCATGAAATGCGTTCTGTTCTACCACGCGTTCACCTCCTGCTGGAACAACGGCAATGCCCATTTCCTGCGCGGTTATGCCCGCGAACTTCACGCGCTCGGTCATGAGGTCGTCGTGTTCGAGCCGATCGACGGCTGGAGCCGGTTGAATGCGATCCGCGAGGGTGGCAATCAGACCATGGAGGATATTCCAACGCTGTTTCCCGGCATCGGCATCCGCCGCTACGATGCCTCCCTTGATCTCGATGAGGCGCTGCACGGCGCCGATCTCGTCGTCGTCCACGAATGGAATTCACCTGATCTGATCGCAGACATCGGATCGAGACGGGCTCACGGCGCTCCGTTTACGCTGCTGTTCCACGACACCCATCATCGCGCCGTCAGCGCACCGGACGAACTTGCGCAGTTCGACCTCGACGGATTCGACGGTGTGCTCGCCTTTGGCGAGGTGCTTCGCCAAATCTATCTGAAGCTCGGCTGGGCCGACCGGGCCTTTACTTGGCACGAGGCGGCCGATGTCGCCCTGTATCATCCGCTGCCGCATATCGAGCGCACCGACGATGTCGTCTGGATCGGCAATTGGGGCGACGGCGAACGCAGTGCCGAGCTCAACGAATTTCTGGTCGAACCCGTGGCCGAGCTGAAGCTGCGCGCGGGGGTCTATGGCGTCCGCTATTCGGACCCAGCCCTCGCCACCATTCAAGCCGCAGGTATTCGGTATGGCGGCTGGCTGCCCGCGCACTGGGCTCCCATTGCTTTCGCTGGCGCACATGCGACTGTCCACGTCCCCCGCGGCCCCTATGTCCGCTTGCTTCCGGGCATTCCGACCATTCGCGTCTTCGAGGCGATGGCGTGCGGCATTCCACTGGTCTCGGCCCCCTGGTCAGACGCGGAAGGACTGTTCCCGGAAGGTGCCTATCTCAGCGCTTCCGACGGCACCGAAATGAAGCGGGCGCTTCGTGCGCTGCTCGACGACCGGGACTTATGGTCCGCCACGGTGGAGACCGGATTCCGGACGATCAAGGAGCGTCACACCTGCCGTCACCGGGCGGAGCAGCTTGTCGGCATTGTGCAGGACCTCAGGGCCTCAGGCCACTCCACACAGCCCCTGCGATACATCGGAGCCTCCGCATGAAGATCTGCTTCTTCGGATCCAGCCTTGTCTCATCCTACTGGAACGGTGCCGCCACCTATTACCGCGGCATGCTGAAGGAGATTGCGGCCCTCGGCCACGACGTCACATTCTACGAGCCGGATGCCTTCGAGCGCCAGGCCCATCGCGACATCGACGATCCCGACTGGGCGAAGGTGGTGGTCTACGCCGCAACGCCCGACGGCTGGCGAAGCGCGCTTGAGGACGCCGCCCGCTCGGCCGACATGCTGGTCAAGGCCAGCGGCGTCGGCGTCTTCGATCTTGAGCTGGAGAACGCGGTCGCCGACGTCCCGTCGAATGCAATGCGCATCTACTGGGACGTCGATGCCCCCGCGACGCTGGAGTCGGTGGCGGACAATCCAGACCATCATCTGCGCCATGCGATCCGGTCCTACGACATGGTTTTGACCTATGGCGGCGGCGATGCCGTCGTATCCGCCTATCGCGGCATCGGCGCGCGAGACTGCGCGCCGATCTACAATGCGCTCGACCCCGCCACGCACTTTCCGGCGCCGCCCAATGCGCGCTTCACGTGCGATCTGAGCCTGCTGGCAAACCGCCTGCCCGATCGCGAGCAGCGCGTCGAGCGGTTCTTCATCGATGTCGCACGCCAATTGCCCGACAAAACGTTCGTGCTCGGTGGATCGGGGTGGGACTCCAAAGACACGCCAGCCAATCTGCACAAGGTCGGGCATGTCGGGACCGGCGACCACAACGCGTTTTTCGGCTCCGGTCTCGCTACGCTGAACGTCAATCGCGACAGCATGGCGCGCTACGGCTTCTCGCCGCCAACGCGCGTGTTCGAAGCCATCGGTGCCGGCGCCTGCCTGATCACCGACCAGTGGGACGGCATCGATCATTTTCTCGAGCCAGATCGCGAGGTGCTGGTGGCCGCGAGCGGGGCGGAGGTCGCAGAGCATCTTGCCGGACTGCGCCCCGACCGTGCTCAGGCGATCGCGGCGCGCGCTCGTGCGCGCATTCTGAGCCATCACACCTACCGGCAGCGCGCGCGCCAGTTCAACGATCTCTTTGCCGCAAGCAGTTCGCGAATCGAGGCAGCAGAATGAAGCTCACCATCGTCGTCGTCGGTCTTTCGGTTACTTCGTCCTGGGGCAATGGCCATGCCACGACCTACCGCGCCCTGATCGAAGCCCTGGCACGACGAGGTCACCACGTCACGTTTCTGGAACGCGACGTCCCCTGGTATCGCGAGCATCGTGATCTTGCCAAGCCTTCCGGTTGGACCGTCGAGCTTTATCAATCCTTGAAGGACATCCCGCAGCGCTTCGGCAAGACGATCCGGGATGCCGATCTGGTGGTCATCGGCTCCTACGTGCCCGACGGCATTGCGATCTCCGAATGGATCACGACCCATGCCCGGGGGATTACCGCCTTCTACGACATCGACACGCCGGTCACGCTTGCGAAGCTCGAGCAGGGCCTGGACTACCTTTCCGCGGCGATGATCCCTCGCTTCGACCTTTATCTGTCCTTTGCCGGCGGCCCGGTGCCCGGCATGATTGAGGAGAACTATGGCAGTCCGTTGGCTCGGGTGCTGTATTGCAGTGCCGACACCGAGATCTACGCGCCGCAACGCGCGGAGAAGAAATGGGCACTGGGCTATCTCGGAACCTACAGCGAGGACCGGCAACCGGTTCTGGAGGAGTTGCTGCTCGCCCCTGCTCGCACTCTGTCACGCGAGCAATTCGTCGTCGCCGGGGCGCAATACCCTGATGAGGTGGTCTGGCCCGCCAATGTCGCCCGGATCGAGCACCTCACGCCCAGACATCATCCGGGATTTTACGCACAGCAACGCTTTACGCTAAACGCCACCCGCGCCGACATGCGCGCGCTCGGCTTCTCGCCTAGCGTTCGGCTTTTCGAAGCGGCCGCGTGCGGCACGCCCGTCATCTCGGACCGGTGGCCTGGGATCGAGACCGTCTTCGAGCCTTCCCGGGAAATCCTGCTCGCATCGAGCCCCCGCGACGTCGTGGAGATCCTGCGCGACATGCCCGAGGAGCAAAGGCGCACGATCGCGGAAAACGCGCGGCGCCGCGTTCTGGCCGACCACACCTCCGACCACCGCGCCCGGCAAGTGGAGACCTACTATGCCGAGGCATCGGTACGTCGCCGCCGGAAACCCCCGCAACTTTCCGCCTCGCGTCCCATGCAGGTCGCTCAAATCTGAAAGGCAGCACAATGACAGTTCAGACCCGCATCAACGCATCCCGCCGCTCTCCCACCGTTCTGGTGGCCGGCGGCGCCGGCTTCATAGGATCCCATCTCTGCGACGCGCTTTTGCAGCGCGGCCACACCGTGATCTGCCTCGACAACCTCTTCACGGGGACGACCGACAACATTCGGCCGCTGCTCAATCATCCGAATTTTCGCTTCATCGAACACGACGTGCGGGATCCCGTCGAGATCGAGGGCGACATCGACCGGATCTACAGCCTCGCCTGCCCGGCGTCGCCCCGTCATTACCAGAAGGATCCGGTCGGCACGATGAAGACGTGCGTGCTCGGCACCATCAACATGCTGGAGCTCGCGCAGCGGAAAGGCGCCCGGGTGCTGCAGGCATCGACCAGCGAGATCTACGGTGATCCCGAAGTGCATCCGCAGCCGGAATCCTATCTCGGCAACGTCAATCCGATCGGACCCCGGGCCTGCTACGACGAGGGCAAGCGGGCCGCGGAAACGCTGATGTTTGATTACCATCGCATGTACGGAGTCGAAATCAAGGTCGCGCGTATCTTCAACACCTACGGACCCCGGATGCTGGAGAACGACGGACGCGTGGTCTCCAACTTCATCGTGCAGGCGCTTCGCGGAGAGCCGATCACGATCTATGGAGGTGGTACGCAGACCAGGAGCTTCTGCTTCGTCGACGATCTCGTGCGTGGCCTCCAGTTGCTCATGGAGAGCCCATCGTCAGTCACCGGACCGTGCAACCTGGGTAATCCGCACGAGGTTACGATCGAGGCGATCGCGCGCGACGTGCTGGCGTATACGGAATCAGCCTCCCCGCTCCGGTTCGAGGAGCTGCCGAAAGACGATCCGAAGCGCCGCAAGCCCGTCATTGACACGGCCGTGAAGGCGTTGGGGTGGCGCCCGCGCGTGGCGCTCAAGGATGGTCTTCGCGCGACGATTGCTTATTTCGCCATGCGCATGGCCGGCGAAGCGCCGGCACTGGTCCCTGCCATTGCATCGCGGAGGAGCGGACGTACCGGGGCACGCGGCCAGCTCACGATCGCAGATCGGCAGTAACAGCCCACGAACCCGCGCGAGCCCTCAAGCGCGTGAAGCAGCCGCGCCACGGGCCGGCTTGCAGAGGTTCTCGAGATGGTACTGGTATTCGGATATCGCGCGATTGGCCATCCGGATTCGGTTTGCCTGCCCTTCCTCGACCATCATGGTGATGCGTTGAGCCAGAAACACGCACGCCTCGAACTCATCGTGGATCACCCCGCTGCGGGCCAGAAAGTCCCATGCGATCTCATAGGCCTGTTCGGCAGCAGGATTGCGGTAGTCGCTGAAGATGATGTGCGCCATTGCAGCAAAACGCGGATGAGAGGGTTTCGGTCCTGCGAGCCCATATCAGGACGCAGGCGACTCAGCGGCCGAAGCCGCTGGTCTCGCCCTTGCGGGTGTGATGTTCGATCAGGCCGCCTGGCGCTGATGCGCCAGATATTCCATCGTCACCTTCTCGACGTTTGAGTCGATCCAAGCGGCCATGCGCTGCTCCTCCTTCAGCGATGTCTCGAGCGGCTCCTTGGCCTCCGCGAAACCAGCGGCGCCGCAGAGGGCGAGCAGAGACTTGTAGGCAGCGATCTCGAAATTCTCGAAGGCATTGTTGGCGAAAGTGTTCTTGAGAATCTCGTCGCCGGCCACCGAGTGTGCCATGGCTTGCATGTTCGCCATCATGGACTGCGTCGTATCCTTGAGGCTGGAGGTACTCTCGCCGCAAGCTTCTAGGCATCTCTCCAGCCGCTTCAGTTGCTCGTTGGTCTCCTGAAGGTGAGCGGCGACCTTGGCCTTGACCTCGGGATATTCGTCCAGTCGTTCCGACTGACGTTCCATCAACTCTCGCGCCTGCACTTCCATCGCATGCGCATTGCGTAATCCAACCACGAATGTATCGCGGGCTGCGTTCGTCATTTCATGTTCTCCATTTCACGAGGCCCTGTCGCCGCCAACCGCAGTTTTGGTGGATCGTTCCTAGGGTGATCCACGACGCCAACGCCGGGTTCCGGCCGTCGGACCCGAAGCTAACCTGCGATAACAGAACGCAAATCCTCCTCCCGCCGCAGGAACGCCTCATGCAAATCACTGTTTCCCGGAGCGGGTGGTCGCATCGCCAAACGGCCGCAGCGCTCAGGGACACGAATGACAAACAATTTTCCGTACGTCGGCAGCTCAGGCCCTTCGCTTGACCGGCCTGGATCTGGCCGGCCGGGCGAGGGACGGCCGGACAACACTACCGATCCGTTCTTCATGACGATCCGCGACGATCTTGCGGACAAGGGTTTCTTCACGGCGACGGCGGAGGAGCTGATCACCTGGGCGCGGACGGGCTCGCTGATGTGGATGACGTTCGGGCTCGCCTGCTGCGCGGTCGAGATGATGCAGATGTCGATGCCGCGTTACGACGCCGAACGCTTCGGATTCGCGCCACGCGCATCACCGCGCCAGTCGGACGTGATCATCGTCGCGGGCACGCTCACCAACAAGATGGCCCCGGCGTTTCGCAAGATCTACGACCAGATGCCCGAGCCGCGCTACGTGATCTCAATGGGGTCCTGTGCCAACGGCGGAGGCTATTATCACTATTCCTACTCGGTCGTGCGCGGCTGTGATCGCGTCGTGCCGGTCGACATCTACGTGCCCGGCTGCCCGCCGACCGCAGAGGCGCTGCTATACGGCGTGATGCTGCTTCAGAAGAAGATCCGGCGCATGGGTACGATTGAGCGCTAGAGAATTGATTACATCGGACCCGAATGAACATGACGCAGATCTCGCTTCCCTCTTCCGCCGACGCGGAGCACCCGCAATCCGACCTCGACCGCAACGACAGCACGCGGCAGATCGTCGCTGACGTCGCCTATCGTCAGCTTGCGATTGTCAACGTCATCTTCGTCGGTTTCGAGAACGCCGGCGACGGCAATTGGGTGCTGGTGGACGCCGGCATCCCCGGATCGGCTGGCGCCATCCGCTCTGCCGCCAAGGCCAGATTCGGAGGAAACGGCCGGCCCGCCTGCATCATCATGACGCATGGGCACTTCGATCACGTCGGCGTTCTCGAAACGCTGGCGAATGAATGGGAGGTGCCGGTCTATGCCCATGCGGCCGAGCATCCCTATCTTGACGGAAGCCAATCCTATCCGTCGGCCGATCCCAGCGTCGGTGGCGGGCTGCTCGCCCGGCTTTCTCCGCTCTTCCCGACAAGGCCGGTGAACGTCGGATCGCGCCTCTATGATCTTCCCTTTGATCATAGCGTACCCTTCATGCCGGAATGGCGGTGGATCCATACGCCCGGCCATACCCCAGGGCATATCTCGCTCTGGCGCGAACGCGATCGCGTGCTGATCGCCGGCGACGCCTTCATCACGACGCGGCAGGAATCCGTTTACGCCGCGGTGACGCAAACACCGGAGATGCACGGGCCGCCGATGTATTTCACGCCCGATTGGGAAAGCGCGAAGACATCGGTGCGCGCACTTGCCGCGCTCGCTCCAGAGATCGTCGTCACCGGGCACGGCGCGGCGATGCAGGGGCCGCAGATGCGCGCGGCTCTCGATGCTCTCGCCGAACGGTTCGACGAAGTTGCCGTGCCTTCGCAATATCGACGCGGAGTCGTCGAGGACAGAGCTTGATCGCGCTGCACGGCTAGGAACGGTGGATGCTTCACATGATTGGTCCGACATCGAAACCTCAAGGAGAAGACAGATGCGTAAGACGATCCTGACGATCTTTACGGCAGCAATGCTTGCAGGCGCTTCAGTCGGCGCAGCGTTCGCGCAAGGTGCAGGCGGTGGCGCTGGTGGCGGCGCAGGCGGCGCCGGCGGTGGTGCTGGTGGCGCAGGAGGTGGCGCTGGCGGCGGCGCGGGCGCTGGTGCCGGCGGCGCAGGCGGTGGTGCTGGAGCTGGAGCTGGCGCTGGCGGTGCAGGAGCCGGCTCGGGCGGAGCCGGCGGCTCCGGTGGCGGCGGCATCACCCATATCGAGCGGGGCGGACAAGGTGCTTCGAGTCCTCCCGGCATGCGCAACGAGACGACCCCACCGTCCAACGGCACCATGCCGCGGCGCTAACGGTTCGCGGTTCGCAATTTTCTAACGCGCGCTCCCTGCTGTTGCGCGCCTGAGAGCGGCCTCGGCGAGATCCTCTCCTCGCCGGGGCCGCATCGCGTTCACGTCTAAAATTTAAAGGCTTTCAAAAATAGTCGCTAGAAACTCCATAGGAACGCAACCCGGCAGCACTCATTGCGCAATAGCGTCAACACAAAAAGGAGCTGCGCATGTACTACTTCGACAAGCGACTGCAATATCCGGTCAGGGTCGAGAAGCCCGATCCGATCTTCGCCCGCCAGCTGCAGCAAGCCATCGGCGGCGTCGAAGGCGAGATCCGCGTCTGCCTTCAGTATTTCTTCCAGGCCTGGGGCGCGCGGGGGCCGGCCAAATATCGCGACATCCTGCTTAATACCGCGACCGAAGAGATCAGCCACATCGAGATGCTCGCGACCGCGGTAGCGCTGAACCTGGAGAATGCGCCGGCAACGATGCAGGAGACCAGCCTGCAGGCCAATCCAGTCGTCGGCGCGGTGATGAACGGCGGTGAGCGGCCGCGGCATGTGATCGAGGGCATGCTGCACCGGCATCTGCTCTCGACCGGCATGGCTGCCTTCCCTGCCAATTGCGACGGCGTCCCCTTCGATTGCTCACATGTCTATGCCAGCGGAAATCTGGCCGCCGATATGTATTGCAACGTCGCGGCTGAATCCACCGGCCGGACCCTCGCCGTGCGTCTCTTCAACTCCACCAGCGATCCCGGCATGCAGAACATGCTGAGCTACCTGATTGCGCGCGACACCATGCATCAGCAGCAATGGCTCGCAGTGATCGAGGAGATGGGTGCGGACGCCGCCCTGCCTATTCCGAACAGCTTCGACCGCAGCAAGGAGGCGACCGAATTCAGCTACATGTTCATGGGCACCGAACGCAACGCCGCGCCGTTGCAGCCGGGGCGCTACTGCGAAGGTCCTTCGCTCGACGGCCAGGGGTCGTTCAGCTTCCGCGCCGGGTTCGAGCCTTTGGGCGAGGAGCCTGTGCTCGGACCGGCGCGGCCGGATAGCGGCGCACAGGTGGAGCAGATGAACGAGCCGCCGGTGACGAACGCGTTGGCCTGATTCTCGTGCAACGGCCGGGGTCGTCCGATGAAAGGGACGCCCTGGCCGACGTCTAGCGACGCCGAGCCACCAGAACGCCCAGCAGAAACGCCGCAAAGACCGCTTGCAGCGGCGCTGCCCTGGTCATCTTCCGCAGTTGGTCGGCCAATTGCGCCGAGGGCGCTTGGGAACGCGCATCGAGTCCTGTTCTTGTATCACCGTGCGGCGCGTGCGAGCCGCTCTGCGCGGTGAACTGATCGTCCACAAGACCCGACGCTTCGGTCATGGCGGAGCTTTCCCTGATATCCATGCTGATCCTCCAGTGCGGTTTTCCAGCCAGCGATCGACCTCGCCGAAGACAATGTCCAGCGACCCGAGGATCGCCGAGACGTCCGCGAGCAAATGCCCCCTGCAGAGAAAAGTCCATCGCTTGCAGGTGGGCGAATCCCGGCGACCTGATCTTGCACTTCTAGGGACGGTTGGTCCCGTCCGCGATGAGGAACACACCGAACTCGCCCTTCGGTGCCTCGACGGCGACATAGACCTCGCCGGCGGGAATGTGGAAGCCCTCCGTCTAGAGCTTGAAGTAGTGAATCAGCGCCTCCATGGAACGCTTCATCTCGCCACGTCTCGGCGGCGCGACCTTGTTGTCCTGCACGAGCACCGGGCCCTGGCCGTCGGCCGACTTCAGCTTCTCGATGCATTGCTTCATGATACGCACGGATTGCCGCATCTCCTCCATGCGGATGAGATAGCGGTCGTAGCAGTCGCCGTTCCTGCCGACGGGGATGTCGAAGTCCATCTCGGCATAGCAGTCGTAGGGCTGTGCCTTTCGCAAGTCCCAGGCCGCGCCCGACCCCCGTACCAGCACGCCGGAGAAACCCCAGGCCCAGGCCTGATCGAGCGTCACCCGGCCTATATCGACGTTTCGGGCCTTGAATATGCGGTTGAGCGAGAGCAAACGATCCAGATCGTCGACGACGCGCAGGAACGGATCGCACCAGGCTTCGATATCGTCGATCAGTTTTGGTGGCAGATCCTGGTGCACGCCGCCGGGGCGATAATAGTTGGCATGCATCCAACTGCCGGACGCACGCTCGTAGAACACCATGAGCTTCTCGCGCTCTTCGAAGCCCCAAAGGGGGGCGTCAAGGCCCCCACGTCCGTCGCTTGCGTCGTGACGTTCAGAAGATGAGACAAGATGCGGCTGATCTCGTGATAGAGTACCCTGATCAGCTGCCCTCGCCGCGGAACTTCAAGCCCGATCAGTTTCTCTATCGCCAGGCAAAATGCGTGCTCCTGCGTCAAAGGAGCGACATAGTCGAGCCGGTCGAAATAGGGGATCGCCTGAAGATAGGTCTTGGCCTCGATCAATTTTTCGGTGCCCCGATGCAGAAGACCAATGTGCGGATCGACCCGTGCGACGACTTCGCCGTCAAGTTCGAGCACGAGCCTGAGCACGCCATGAGCGGCGGGATGCTGTGGACCGAAATTGATGGTGAAATTTCTAAGGCTGGGAGATTGGTCAGGCATACGGCTTCCGATCGAGGACATCCGTCACCTTAATCGCGATCGGCATCGAACGGCTTCACACAGGTTAACGATTCACGTCGAACCCGAGAAAAGGAGCCGTCAACGTTGCACTTTGGAACGCCGCTTCACGAGGGACGTTCAATGTTGAAATTGGAGATTTTCATGAAACATCGATTGCTCCTGGCTGCCGCGTCTCTCGCGCTCGTGGCGGGGATCGGCTCCCCAACGGCGGCCGTCGCACAAGACCGCTACTGCCTTCAGGGCCGCGTCTGGGGCTACCCGGGCAACTGCCAGTTCGCCAGTTACGCTCAGTGCATGGCGACTGCATCGGGAACGAACGCCTATTGCGGCGTCAATCCTCGCTATGCCTATGCCCGGCGATATAGGGGATATCGGTGACCAGTCCCGCTTGCGGACTGATAATCGATTCTCGTTCTGATCGATCCCGCCGCTGAGTCGCGCGGCCCCGTGGCAGCAGAGCAAACGCTCTCGGCCGTCGTGTTCGCCCGGCGGTCTTGGTCTCGGCCCGTATCATGGCGGTGCATTTCTGAACCCAAAACGCGAACGCCTCGATCGGCTGACCGTTTCGGGCGTCTGAACAACGGCGGGTCGCCTCGCCGTTACGTCGTCGACCTCTTTGCGCGGATGACAACGCCCTGACGGCCTCGAGGCCGCGGCTGAGCGCAGGAGCGATCTCAATTTCGGCAATCAGACCTTTCTGCGCCTTCGTCACGCACTCAAGGCTCACCAGCCTCCAACCGCAAGGGCCTGTTGAGGCGGTTGCTCCTCGAATGCGAGTAAGGTTGGTTACTGGTTCATCTACCTTGAATTGTCGGAGGGCACCGGGGTTCATCGATTCACAGCATCGCTCAGCGGTGAGGAGGCGGTCTTCGCCGTCTGCGCCGCGAAGCGGGCGATCAGACGACGAAGCTGCGCCTTGTGCACCAGACGGCCCGCCGTCTTCGGCGAGACCCAGATTGCTTCGCGCTCTCCCTTTTCCGGCCACCAGCGCTCCTGGCCGTGGACCCTCATCGGAAAGACGGCGACGTCCATGGTCTGCTTGCGATCACCCTTCCGTTTGCGATGCTTGAAGGAGCCCAGCGCGCGCTTTGCGGTGACGCCGACAAGACCGGCCTCCTCGTAAGCCTCGAGCGCCGCCGTTCGGTGTGGCTCCGTCTTGCGCATCGGGGACCCCTTCGGGACGCTCCACCTGCGCTTGCGCCTGGTCGTGATCAGCATCACACGCAATTCGGAATTGTTCAGCGTGAACGGCAACGCCGCGAATTGTTTCTTGCCCATCGGGCGCCTCCAGTTTGGTCGATAAGCCTACGCCGCAGCCATCGTTCCTTTATGCGGCGAGTGTCCATGCCCGATCAGAACTTCCGTTCGACCATCTTTAGGCGCAATCCGGAAATGGCTTCGCCCGGATTCAGGCCCTTGGGACACGCCTTCGCGCAGTTGAGGATGGTGTGACAGCGATAGATCCTGAAGGGGTCTTCGAGCTTGTCGAGGCGCTCGCCCGTCGCCTCGTCGCGGCTGTCATTGATCCAGCGTGCGGCCTGGATCAGGGCCGCTGGGCCGAGGAAACGCTCGGAATTCCACCAGTAGCTCGGGCACGACGTCGAGCAGCAGGCACAGAGGATGCATTCGTAGAGTCCGTCGAGCTTCGCCCGATCCTCATGGCTCTGCCGCCATTCCTTCTGGGGCGTAGGTGACACGGTTTGCAGCCAAGGCTCGATCAATGCGAGCTGTGCGTAGAAATTCGTCAGATCCGGAACGAGGTCCTTGACCACTGGCTGGTGCGGCAAGGGTAGCACGCGTAGCGGCTCGCCGTTCGGGACGTCCTCGCTCATGGACTTGGTACAGGCGAGCGTGTTCTGGCCGGCGATATTCATCGAGCAGGAGCCGCACACACCTTCGCGGCAGGACCGCCTGAACGTCAGTGTGGAGTCGATGTTGTTCTTGATCCAGATCAGACCGTCCAGAACCATGGGCCCGCAATCGCTCATATCGACGAAGTAGGTGTCGAGCCGGGGATTGCGGCCGTCGTCGGGATTCCAGCGATAGACCTGGAATTCGAGCAGCGATTTGCTGTCCGGCTTAGGCCAGATCCTTCCCTTTTCGACGCGGGAGTGTTTCGGAAGCCTGAACTCGACCATGTTACCTCCGGACGGACATGAGGCGTTGACAAAAAACCGCGGCGTTCAGCTCATTGGCGCGGTGAACCGCGCATCAGCCGAGATTGAAGCAGCGTAGTTGCAGGAGATCGTCCAGCGACACGCCGAACAGCACGATGCGAAAGGCCGGCGCTGTCGCCAGCAGCAGCAGCAACATGAAAATGGCATAGACCAGAGCCGGCGGGGTCTCTCTAGCGAGCCTGTAGACTGCTTTCCGCATGTACCCTCGCTTGCGAGCCGGCGCGTGTCATGGCGGCGCCGATGACCAACATGGCCGCACCCCATAGCAGGAAGCCGATGTCCCAGAAGATTCGCTGTTCGTCAGGCACGGTCTCATTCACCTGGTGCAGCTTGAAGATCTCATGATCCATCACGCCTTCAACCAGATTGAAGATGCCCCATCCGAGCAAGACCGCTCCGAGACACCGGCTGCCCGACAAGTGAATGTCGGACCCGCGCGCCCGTTGCCACAGCACATACAGGCCGAGCAGCACAAGAACATAGGCCGCGCTATGGAAGATGCCGTCCCAGGTCGTGTTGAGCTTGACGTTGTCGATGGAGTCGAGCGGGTACCAGCCGCTTAACATATGATGCCATTGCAGCAGTTGATGAAACACGATGCCATCGAAGAACCCGCCCAAACCAAGCCCGAGAAGGACACCCGCGTAAATCGGGAAGCTGCGTGGATTTCTGTCTTGCATGAATTTACTCGTGCGCCGGTCGGCATCTGGACGATGAACAAACCGTCCCCAGTGCTGCCGTTCCTATGATCATGACGCATTCCCCGTGCCAATAACCTGCGTTAACCTGCCGGCTCACGCCACGATGCCGATGACATCAGGTGGAGCATCGCTCGGCTGCTTACGGCGTCGATAGGAACGTTCGAAACGGTCGCAGCGTCTTGTGAATCCAACATTGGAGATTCCACCATGTTGAGAAGATCGTTTTTGCTTGCATTAGGCGGCCTCGGACTATCGACCTACGCTGCGCAATCCAAACCAATCCCACAGCGGGATTTTCGAACGGCCGACCTCATGGGTGGGGCGTTTGCGATGCAGACCAGTCAGCTCGCCCTGACCCGCATCGGCAATCCCGACATCATCGATTTCGCGAATGCAGAGATCGCCGAGCAGGTCCAGGTTGCGAGTGCGCTGGGAGCAGCGGCGGGCTCGGCACCGCTGCTGCCGGATCATGCCGCTCTGCTTCAGCGCCTTCAGGCCACACCATCGGGTCCCTTCGACCGGATGTATGTGCAGGGGCAGATCCGGGGGCACCGTGAATTGCTCGCGCTCAACAACTCGTATTTGCGATCCGGTGGCAACCCCAGCGAACAGCAGGTCGCACAGATGTCGCTGCCGATTATTCAGCGCCACCTGGCGATCCTGAGCGATCTCAGGGAAGTGCGCTAGGCTAGAGCTTGACCAAGCGACAAAGGGAGTGGCCTTGGCCGTGTGTGTGTCGGCACCCGTCAAAGTCTTCGATGATTCCAATCGCGAGGAGCCGATATGGCATATGCCCTGTTCAAGGACGGCGAAAAACTGAGCCGGACCTTTTCAACGAAAGAGGAAACGCTGAAAAAGGCCGACGACGCCGGTCTGGTCGAAAGCAGTGGGGGTCAGCCCAGGCTCGAGGACGACCTGAAGATCAAGCCCTGCTCGCCCGACCCCGAACCTGGAAGCGAGGACGACCTCGACTGGACGCCGGGAAACCCGGCGTCCTGATCCTCAATCTAGCAGCCCTTGCAGATGCTCTTGATCTTTCGATCGACGTGGGAATCCTGAGAGTTCTCGGAGCGTATTTCGGCATCGCCCGGCATCGACGGACCGGGTGTCGCAGTTCCGTCGATCCGTCCGCTGCTGGTGCCTCCTGCGGGATTGCCGGCCCGCCCGACGGTGGTCGATCCTTGCGGGCCGCTACCCGTTGATTGGGCCGTGCCAGCGGTGTTCGTGCCGGTAGCCGTCGTGCCGCGCGAAGCCGCGGCCGCGTCGGCTGGGTTGCCCAGGCTGGGCGATACATCCCCCGTCTGGTTTGTCGCTGCTGTCGACCCAGGACCTGCAGACCCAGGACCTGCAGACCCAGGACTTGCAGAACCAAGGCTCGAAGCACCGCCGGCTGACCCGGGGCTGGTCGCACCGCCGGTGCCGCCGCTCGTGCTGCTCGCGCTTGCTCCGCCCGATCCTCCCGAACCGCCACCGCCACCGCCCCCGCCACTCTGCGCCGAGGCGGCCCCTATCGACGCGCTCGCCAGGAAGGCGATCAGCATCAAGCTCGAACTTGTCCTATGCATTGCTCAGCTCCTCTCACGATCATTATGCGTGTGATGTTGATCGCGCTCACCACCGCCTCCCGAGACGTGTGATTTGCGGTCGTTGGTGGGCGTTCCGGGCGCAGGGCGCTCGTGCTCGCGACCTCCCTTTTCCGGGTGCTTGCGGTCCTGCCGCGATGAGCCCGGGCCACCGAAGCGTTCAGTGTCAGAGTTCTTGTGTGGCATTCATCGGTCCTGCTGGTAGCCTTGGTTTGTCGTGTTCTGCTTGATGTTGCCGTGACGGCCCTGGGTGTCGAAGTTCTCGCGGCCGGGCACCTTTTCGCTCGTCTCGATCCTTGGATCAGATCCGGGTCCCTTGTCGCTGCGCTGCTCTGGCGGTACGGGGGGCATTTTGGACATTGCATGCTCCTTGTTTCGGTCTCGCGACCTCATGTGCTGGCAATGAGATGCGGCGGCGGTCGTTCCTGATCGATGCTGATGCATGCCCGTAGGAACGAACGATTCCTGCCTGTGTTGACCCCGCAGTTCATACCGAAGGCTTTTTGTTCATGGTCAAGGATCTATCGCGGGAAACGGAGAAGAACGGCACCCGGAAGCTGATGATGGTGGGTTCGGCGGTGGCCGCCGTCCTGTTTGTAGGTTTCATCGTCTGGTTCGCCGTCCCTCAGATGTTCGGGGCAACAGACTATTTGGGCCGCCCCTCCACGGGAGCAGACAAAGGTGCACCTGCCACAACGGTCGGCGCTGGAGTTCCAACGCAACGCGAAGCGGTCAGCAAAGCGGCGAAGGAAAACCCAGCTGGCACCGAAGATACGACCGGTGCCCGTGCGCGGAATGTGAAACAGACCGCTCAGCCTGCTGGCCTCAATGATCAGCAACGCGAGCAGCTCCGCGCCATCATCTCATCGGCGCATAGCCCGACAATGGATCGGCCGAATTTCGAAATGATGATCGGTACGTCTGTGCCGCGCCAGACCGACGTGGCCGACCTGCCGCCCGAAGTCACGCAAGTGCTGAACGGGTTCTGGGGCGACCAATATCTGATCGCCGGAAACGATCTTGTCATTGTCGATCAGCATTCGCGCCGCGTCGCGGCAATCATCGCGGGCGTACGCTGATCGCGCGCCGCCGCATCGACCGATCGTAGAGAGGACAATTTATGCCGAAAGCAAAAGCACCTGAAAACGACCCGAGAGAAACACCGGTCGACGATCCGCGACAGCAGTCCGATTTGCCAACCCACCGGCAGACGGACCAGCCTTGGCAGGGAAATCCCGAGAAGGAGCAGATCGATCCAAAGCGTCCCCCGATTGATCTGGAGCGGTGGCAAAAATCGAATACCCACTAGCTGGCACGCGGCCGACCTCATTCACGTGTCAAGCTCATGGATGGTGGGCCGCAGGTCGCCGCCCTCATCCAGATCAAGCGTTGCCAGCGTGATCGGCAGCCTGAAGCGCCTTGGACCGGCACTTCCAGGATTCAGGAAAAGCACTCCGTTGTTCGTGTTGACCTGCACCCGATGCGAATGTCCGGATATCACCACGTTCACGCCGGATGCTGCAGGGTCAATGGCGAGCGCCGTGAGATCGTGCAGGATGTAGAAGCAACGAGCGCCAAGGTGCACGGTTTCGGTTTCGGGATAGCGCCTCGCCCACCCCCCGGCGTCGACGTTTCCCCTGATGGCGGTGACCGGAGCTATCTGGCAAAGCCTCACCAGAACCTCCGGCGCGCCGATATCACCCGCGTGGAGGATATGCGACACTCCCGCAAGACAGCGTTCGGCCTCCGGCCTGAGAAGGCCGTGCGTATCCGAGATCACTCCGATCCTCAAGGCCATGATCCTCAATGCCCTGTCAGACCAAGGCGTCAGTGCAAGACATCCAAAGACACCTTTCCGATCTCCTCACCCTCCTGGTTCGTGACCAGGATAGAAAAGTGACGATTCCTGAGTTCGGGACGCTCCGCAAGAAGCCTCTTCGCGATCTCCTCGGCGACATCCAGCGCCATGATGTCATCGGGCAATTCAGCTCCCCCCTCGTCGGCAACGGTCTTGGAGTCGACCAGATCGAAATGATAGCGCGGCACGTCAACCCTCAAAATCCCTCGCAGGAACGCGCGATCTCAAGCCTTCGTTCCGGCGCTCGCACGCCGACTCCCGGCATTGTCCGCAGGAACCCTCAACGTCATCGCGGCATTGCTGTTTTTTGGAGCCGACACATGCTCGGAGAATTGCGCGTGCTTGCCCAGCCGGGCGCGATCATCGCCAGTCTCGCTGTCCTGTTGCTGATGGCCGCTGGCGACGCAGCGATCGTGATCGCCGTGAAGGGCTGGCCATTCTAGGCCGACGATCGATATCGGACTTATCCTTCTTCGGCCACCGTTCCCGCTAGCGCACAGGAACCTTTGTAGGCCTGACCGGTTCCGCATGTGAAGCGGAGTGCGACAAAACGTCAATGCAGGTCTGGGTACAAAGGGTTCTGGTGTTGTGCATGACGTGGCCGCTTGCTGCGTGCGCGGGCCGGCAGTCGGCGCTCGACCCTCAAGGCCTGCAATCCGACCAGATTCGGCACACGCTGTTTGTCTTCCTCGTTGTCGCGGCGACCGTCTGGACCGCTGTCGTCATCGTTCTGGGCGTGGGGCTATTGCGCCGGAAGCGCCCAGCCGATCAGCCACTGGACCTCCACCAGCCCTTCGAACAACGCTCCGGGCGCGTCATCCTCGCGCTTGGGATTGCGACCACCGTCATCGTGCTCGGCCTCTCCCTGGTCAGCTATGCCGGTCAGCGCACCGTCTTTGCCAAGGACGAAAAAACCCACACCATCAAGATCATCGGCCACCAATGGTGGTGGGAGGTCCGCTACGAGGCGCACAGTCCGCACCAGAGTTTCGTGACGGCCAACGAGATCCGGATCCCGACCGGCCAGCCTGTGAAGGTCGAGCTGGAATCGGCCGACGTGATCCATAGCTTCTGGGTGCCCAGCCTGACGGGCAAGATGGACTTGATCCCCGGGCAGAAGAACGAGCTGCAATTTACGGCGAAGAATGCCGGCATCTATCGCGGGCAGTGCGCCGAGTTCTGCGGAATCCAGCACGCCCACATGGCGTTCGCCGTGATCGCGATGTCTCCCGACGAGTTCGGCCGCTGGCGCGACCATGAAAACCAGAGCGCGAACAGCCCTAACGATCAGCTCGGCAAGCAGGGCGAGGCTCTGTTCCGGGCGCGCGGCTGCGCACTGTGTCACAACATCAGCGGTACGATGGCCGGCGGGCAGCTGGGTCCGGACCTCACGCATATCGGCAGCCGCACGACGATCGCGGCGGGAACGTTGCCGAATACGTCGGCCACGCTCGCGGCCTGGATCGCCGATCCCCAGCACATCAAGCCGGGCAATCTCATGCCGAGGATGCCGCTGCAATCGGACGAGCTCATCGCGATCCTTCGTTATCTGGAGCAGCTCAAGTGAGCATGGCCGCTGAACCAAATGAATTGCGGGACGACGTCCTGAACGGTCTGCAGCTTTCGACGCAGCTCGAGCGGGTGTGGCGCACGCCGTCTGGACTTGTCGGTGCGCTCATGTCGGTCGACCACAAGGTCGTTGGACGTCGCTACATCTTGACCGCATTCGCCTTTCTGCTCCTCGGCGGCATCCTTGCGGTCCTGATGCGCATTCAGCTGGCCGGGCCGGAGAAGACGTTTCTCTCGGCCGACAAGTACAATCAAGTCTTCACGATGCACGGCTCGACGATGATGTTCCTGTTCGCCGTGCCTGTCATGGAGGCGTTCGCCGTCTATCTGGTGCCGTTGATGGTCGGCACGCGGAACATCGCCTTTCCGCGCCTGAATGCCTTCAGCTATTGGATGTTTCTGTTCGGCGGCTGCTTCCTGTGGACCTCCTTCCTGTTCAACGTCGGCCCCGACGTCGGCTGGTTTTCCTACGTTCCCCTCTCCAGCCTGCAGTTCACACCGACCAAGCGCGCCGATGTCTGGGCGCAGATGATCACCTTTACCGAGGTTGCGGCGCTCGCGGTCGCCGTCGAGATCGTCGTGACCGTGTTCAAGCTCCGCGCGCCAGGGATGACGCTCGACCGCATTCCCCTGTTCGTCTGGGCCATGCTGGTGACGGCCTTCCTTGTGATGTTCGCAATGCCCTCGATCATGGTCGCATCGACGTCACTGATCCTGGATCGCCTCGTCAATACCCGCTTCTATGATTCCTCATCGGGCGGCCATCCCTTGCTCTGGCAGCATCTGTTCTGGTTCTTCGGCCATCCCGAGGTCTACATCATCTTCATCCCGGGCACGGGAATGGTTTCGGCGATCCTCGCGACGTTCGCGCGGCGGCCGGTGATCGGCTATCCCGTGGTGATCCTCTCCCTGATCGCGACCGGCTTCCTGTCGTTCGGCCTCTGGGTCCACCACATGTTCGTCACGGGCTTGCCCCAACTCGGTGCGGCCCTGTTCACGGCCTCCAGCATGCTGATCGCGGTGCCGAGCGGGCTGCAGATTTTCTGCTGGCTGGCAACGCTCTGGGACGGACGTCCAGTGTACCGGACGCCGCTGTTGTTCGTGATCGGCTTCATCGTGATCTTCGTGCTCGGCGGGTTGTCCGGCGTGATGGTCGCCTCGGTCCCGATCGATACCCAGGTGCACGACACCTATTTCGTCGTCGCCCACTTCCATTATGTTCTGATCGGCGGCGCCGTCTTCCCGCTGGTCGGCGCGGTCTACTACTGGTTTCCCAAGATCGCCGGCCGCATGCTGAGCGAAAGACTAGGGCGCTGGAATTTCTGGCTGGCCTTCATCGGCTTCAACGTCGCCTTCTTCCCGATGCACATTCTCGGGCTGATCGGAATGCCGCGCCGGGTCTATACCTACACCGCCGACATGGACTGGGCGCATCTGAACCTCGTGTCCAGCGGCGGTGCTCTCGTTTTCGCGTTTAGCTTCGCGCTGCTTCTGGCCAATGTGGTCTACAGCCTGCGCAACGGCGCGCTTGCGGGCGACAACCCTTGGGATGCCTCGACGCTGGAATGGGCGACCTCATCGCCGCCTCCGCCGCAGAATTTCGACCGCATTCCGGTCGTCAAGCACCGCGACCCGCTGTGGGCCGACAGCGAGAGCCTGCCTGTAGTCGCGGGTCTGAGCGCCGAGCGGCGCGAGGTCCTGCTGACCTCGCTTGCGGAAGCCGAGCCCCAGATCCGCGAGGCTTCGCCCGAGCCGAGTATCTGGCCGCTGCTTGCGGCGATCGCAACGACGATCTTCTTCATCGGATCCATCTTCACGCCCTGGGCGGTGCTCTGGGGCACGCCGCCGATGGCCGTGACTTTGATCGGCTGGTTCTGGCCAACCGGCAGCAAGGAGGACGAGGAGTGAGACAGACTATCGTCCGCGACGTCTCGGACCTGCCGACTTACGGCTACGGCCCGCGTAGTGGCCCGTGGTGGGGCGCCATGGGTTTCATGGCGCTCGAAGGCATGGGCTTTGCCATTGCCATCGGCGCCTACCTTTATCTCTACGCAGTCAACCCGACCTGGCCGATCGGAGCATCCCCGCCGGATCTCTGGCCGGGTACGGTCGAGACGGTGATTTATCTATTGAGCATCATTCCCAACGAGTTCACGAACCGCGCCGCACGCCGACAGGATCTCGCGAAGGTGCGGATCGGCCTGATCGTGATGGCCTTGATCGGCATCGCGCTCCTGGTGCTGCGCGGCTTCGAGTTCGCGCATCTCAACACCCGCTGGGACAATTCAGCCTATGGCTCGATCGTATGGCTCATTCTGGGGCTGCACACGACCCACCTTGCCACGGATGTCGGCGACACGGTCGTGCTGGCGGTGTTGATGTTCACGCGCCATGCGAAACCGCGCCGGTTCAGCGACGTGACCGACAACGTGTTCTACTGGAACTTCGTCGTGCTCGCCTGGCTGCCGCTCTATGTCTTGCTCGATTGGGTGCCACGCCTATGACCGCAGCCGAGGGACGTTCCAGACTGCTTTACTGGGCCGGCGTTGCGCTCGGGCCCATCGCGTGGGGGATCAATTTGCAGGGCATCTACGTGCTCGCGCACCTCGCCTGCGAACAGACCAGGATCAGCGGCGCGATCATGAGTGCGGCTCTGGCTGTCGTCGCCCTCGCGGGCACTGTCATTTCCGCCCGCGCGGTTCGACGCGGGGCGGGGGCTGAATGGACGGATGCGCAAGGCGGCGGGCCACGAACGTTCATGGCCTGGCTCGGCGTCGGCTCCGGCGTGCTGTTTGCGCTGGTGATCGCGAACCAGTTCGCCGCCTCGCTCATGATCAGCCCATGCCTGCGCTGAGCCTTGCAGCACTGCTGCTCGCGCTGTTCACGGCGCCGGCCGATGCGCATGGACTATCGGAGGTCGATCCCGGCTCGCTGTGGAGCTACGACCCCTGGCTGATGGCCCCGCTCTATGCCGTCGGTATCGCCTTCTATGTCGGAACGCAGCGGCTCTGGCATCATGCGGGCGGCGGCCGTGGCGTCAGCTTCCGCCAGGTCGCCGCATTCTGGACCGGATGGCTGGTGGCCGCGCTTGCCGTGACCTCGCCGCTGCACTGGCTCGGCGAGCGTCTGTTCACCGCACATATGGTCGAGCACGAACTGCTGATGGTGGTCGCGGCACCGCTGATGGCGTTTGCCCGGATCAATGGGCCGATGCTGTGGAGCCTGCCGGCCCGGCTTCGCCCGGCGGCGGGTCGAATGCTCAATCTGCCGATACTGGCGTGGCCGTGGCGGTTTGTGAGCCATCCCATGAGCGCGACCATCCTGCACGGCGCAGCGCTCTGGGTCTGGCACGCACCGCCGTTATATGCATGGGCGCTCGAGAATACGGCGATCCATCGTCTCCAGCACATCAGCTTCTTTGCGACCGCGCTGTTGTTCTGGTGGGTGCTGCTGCATGGCCGCGGTCAGGGCCGTAGCACACGAATTCGCGACGGCATCGCCGTCGCGTGCCTGTTCATCACGATTTTGCATTCGGGTGTGCTCGGGGCTCTGCTGACGGTGTCGCCGCGGCTGTGGATCCCCGGTCAAGGTGCCCTCGCCGGTGAATTCGGCCTCTCGGCACTCGAGGACCAGCAACTCGCCGGCATCCTGATGTGGGTGCCCATGGGCCTACTCTATACCGGCGCGGCGTTGTTCTTTGCTCACCGGTGGCTGACTGCGAACGGCGGCCATTCCCACCTGCCGCTCCCTTCAACATCCGGGCTGAGCGATGCGGCATAGGAACCGCAACTTCTGTTCGAACGTTCGCCTGCCGACTGCGACACTCCACGGAGGCCACATTGGAAAAACGATCCGTCATGGCGCTAACGGCTATCTTCACCGCAGCATTCTTGGTGCCTGCAGTCTTGAACGCGCAGGACCAACCCCAGCCGGGGATGTCGTGCCCGGTCGACCATGACAAGCTCGCCGATATCCTCAAGAAGAGCGTCAAGTCGGGCGGCGGCCCCAGCAACGGAGGTCTGGACAACAACGAATGGGCTGCCGTCGTCAATCGGCAGGGCGTCGTCTGCGCAATTGCCTACAGCGGCGGCAAGGTCGACGACCAGTGGCTGGGCAGCCGTGCCATCGCGGCCGAGAAGGCCAACACAGCGAATGCGTTCAGCCTGAAGGACAAGGCGATGGCGACCGCCAATCTCTATGCAGGTGCGCAGCCGGGCGGGTTCCTGTTCGGCGCGGCACTCGGCAACCCGCCATCCCAGGAAGCCTTGTACGCCGGATCTCCGGACAACTTCGGCACGGCTCAGGATCCGATGGTGGGCAAGCCGATCGGCGGCACGATCGTGTTCGGAGGCGGGCTCGCGCTCTATGACGGCAACGGCGTCACGGGCGCGCTGGGCGTCAGCGGCGACAGCTCCTGCGCGGATCACAACGTGGCCTGGCGCGTGCGTCACCAGCTCGGGCTCGACCGGGTGCCGGCCGGAGTCAGCCCCAACATGAAGGACGCGATCATCTACGACATCGGCCCCGACGGCAAAAGCCCGTCGGGATTTGGCCATCCCAAGTGTAACGGCAAGGAAGATCAGATCTCAGTCGACCTCGGTGCCGGCGTATCCGGCAACGTGGTGAGATAGCGCTGCGTCAATGCCGCTTTTTGGAACCAAGGGAAGTCGGAACGTTTGTACGTCCGCAAGCCGGCCTGCAATGCGGCACGGCCGCATCCCTGCCGTGGAGATCTTTACATATGTTAGTGCGTGGTCTCACGCCTCTGCTCAACCGGATTCCGGCCATCCTTTGCGCCTGCTGCGCGATGCTGTCATCCGCGTCAGCACAAAGCGATCTCGCCAGCCGCATGAAAGATCCCGGCCAGTGGCCGATGGCGGCGCGCGACTACGCCAACACCCGCTACAGCGAGCTCGACCAGATCAACGCGTCCAATGCTTCGCGCCTCCAGCTCGCCTGGACCTTCTCGGTGGGCGCCGACCGGGGCCAGGAAGCGGCGCCGCTCGTGGTGGACGGCACCATGTATGTGGTCGGTCCCTATGCCGGCCCCTATCCCAACCGCGTGTTCGCGCTAGATGCCACGACTGGCGAGTTGAAATGGTCCTATGCGCCGAAGCCGGAGCCCGCAGCCGCGGGCGTTGCCTGCTGCGACGTCGTCAATCGCGGGCTGGCCTTCGACAACGGCAAGGTCTTCCTCAACACGCTCGATAACCACACCGTCGCCATCGACGCCAAGACCGGCAAAGAGCTCTGGCATACGAAGCTTGGCGAAATCAACAAGGGCGAAACGATCACGATGGCTCCCATCGTGGTGAAAGGCAAAATTCTCGTCGGCAACAGCGGCGGCGAACTGGGCGTGCGCGGCTGGGTGACCGCGCTCGATGAGAACACCGGCGCCATCGCTTGGCGCGCCTATTCGACAGGTCCCGAAAAGGACGTGCTGATCGGCGACGATTTCAAGCCATTCTACGACAATCTCAAAGGCCAGGATCTCGGCGTGAAGACCTGGCCCGCCGACCGCTGGCAGGTTGGCGGCGGCACGGTCTGGGGCTGGATCTCCTACGATCCCGATCTGAACCTGATCTACTACGGCACGGCCAATCCGAGTCCCTGGAACGCGAACCAGCGCAGCGGCGACAATCTCTGGAGCACCACAATCTTTGCCCGCGATCCCGACACCGGCCGCGCCAAATGGGCCTACCAGATCAACCCGCACGATCTGTTCGACCACGACGAGATCAACGAGAACGTGCTTGTCGACCTCGAACTGAATGGACGGCCGCGCAAGGTGCTGATCCACCCCGGCCGCAACGGCTATATGTACGTCATGGACCGCGCCACTGGCGAGGTGATCTCGGCGGACGCTTATGACTTCGTCAACAGCTACAAGGGCGTCGATCTGAAGACCGGCAAGATCATCCCGAACGAGGAGAAGACGCCGCTTGTCGGCAAGACCGTCGAGAACATCTGCCCGAGCGCGCCGGGCGCCAAGGATTGGCAACCGACGGCGTGGTCACCGCGTACAAAACTTCTCTACGTGCCCCATCAGCATCTCTGCATGAGCTTCAAGGCCTCTCAGGTCGGCTACATCGCCGGGACGCCCTATGTCGGCGCAGACGTCGATATGTATGCCGGCCCCGGCGGCTATCGCGGCGAGTTCATGGCGTGGGATCCAATCGCGCGCAGGAAGGTCTGGGAGATCCACGAGAAGCTGCCGGTCTGGAGCGGCGCGCTGGTCACAGCAGGTGATGTCGCCTTCTACGGCACCATGGATCGACTTTTCAAAGTCGTGGATGCCAAGGATGGACATGTGCTGTGGCAATTCCGCGCCGGATCCGGGTTCATCGGCCAACCGATCTCCTATCGCGGCTCCGACGGACAGCAATACGTCGCGATCCTGTCGGGCGTCGGCGGCTGGCCGGGTGTGGTGGCCAATGCCGAGGTCGATCCGCGGGTGCGCAACGGTGCGCTGGGGTTCACCGGCGCGACGCAGGATCTGCCGTTCTACACCGCCGGCGGGAGCGAACTGCTGGTCTTCAAGCTCGGCGGCGCAAATGGTGAGGATACCAGCCATGCGCCTTCGAAATAGTTGTCCGGGCATCGCCCTTGGTTTTCTGGTCGGGCTTGCAACCACGGCGGCGGCAGCGTCGGATCGCGAGCTTCGCGTCTGTGCCGATCCCAACAATCTGCCGTTCTCGAACAAAGCCGAAGCAGGATTCGAGAACAGGCTCGCGGCCATGGTGGCCGAGCATTTCGGCCAGCAGGTCACCTACACCTGGTGGGCGCAGCGCCGCGGCTTCATCCGCAACACACTGAAAGCCGGCAGATGCGACATCGTGATGGGCGTACCGTCCGGCTATGACCTCGTCGAGACGACCAAGCCCTATTATCGCTCGAGCTATGTGTTCGTCACGCGGCAGGACCGGCACCTCGACCTTTCGTCCCTGCTCGACCCGCGCTTGCATCACCTCGTGATCGGCGTGCATCTGATCGGCGACGACGGCAACAATCCACCGCCCGCGCAGGCGCTCGGCGACCAAGGCATCGTCGATAACGTCCGCGGCTACTCCATCTACGGCGATTATCGCCAGGCCGATCCGCCGGCACGCCTGATCGAAGCCGTCGAAAGCGGCAGCCTCGATGTCGCCGCAGCTTGGGGCCCCCTCGGCGGATATTTCGCCCAGCACTCTCCCGTCCCGCTGACGGTCACGCCGATCCGGGATTACGAACGCTTTGCACCTCAGCAGTTCCGGTTCGCCATCGCGATGGGCGTGCGCAAAGGCGACGACGCCTTGCGCGACCGGCTGAACGAGTTCATCGACGAGCATTGGTCCGAGATCACCTCGCTGCTGCGCAGTTACGGCGTTCCGCTGGTGGACCAACCCGTCACGGTATCGGGAGGACATGAGTGATGTCTGCTCCAGCAATGCGCGCGAGCGCCCTGTCGTTGCTGCTGGCGGTCTTGCCGAATGGTGCAGGGCTGGCCCAGCAGACCTTGCCGCAGTCGCAGGAGGCGCAGATGCCGACGCTGTCTCCGCGCCCGAATTTCGGTGGCAGCGTCGGCAATGGCAGCCCCGGCGTCTTCATGCAGGTCCCGGTCAGTCACCTCCATCCCGGCGCGCAGCCGGACCCGCCCCAAATCAAGAATCCCGTGCAAGGTGATCCCAACGCGCAGCAGCGCGGGATGACCTACTATGTCAACTTCAACTGCGTCGGCTGCCACGCGCCGAATGGCGGCGGCGGCATGGGGCCGGCGCTGAGCAACAACATCTTTACTTACGGAGCGCAGCCCGAGAACATCTTTCTCTCGATCTACCAGGGGCGGCCGAACGGAATGCCGGCTTGGGGCGGCGTGCTGCCCGACAGCGTGATCTGGGATCTCGTCACCTATATCGGCAAGATCAGCAACGAACCAAGCCACCAATGGGGCCGCACCTTTTCGGCCAATCTGCCATCGCCCGAGGTCGAGCAAGTCCCGAGCGAACAGGTCTCCACGACCGATCCCTGGTCTGCCACCAAGTCCTTCAACTTCGGCCAGAAGCCCTGATCGGCCGAGCGGAGCAGCGATGGTAAATCCAATCGCGAAATTGCTAGTCACTGCACTCCTGGCTACCGCTACCGCCGCCTGCGAGGCTGCGGGCCCGGACAACTTCACCGGCGACGCGCGTCGTGGCGCCGACCTCGTCAAGCAGTACCAGTGCGGCGGCTGTCACGATATTCCCGGCATTGCCGGCGCCGAAGGCAATGTCGGCCCACCCTTGCATCGGATCGGCACGCGGACCTACATCGCCGGCTACATCCACAATTCGCCGGACAACATGGCTGACTGGATCGAGGATCCACAGCGAGCGTTGCCGGGCAATGCGATGCCGAGAATGGGTATCCCGCAAAAAGACGCGCGGGACATCGCGGCGTTTCTCTATACGCTCAAGTGACCATCATGACTCCGACACATCGTTCAACGAATTGGTTCCGTGACGCGCCATTGCTGGCCATCACCGTCGTGGTTGTCGCCATCATGGGACTGGGCCTCCTGGCTGGCGGTGCCTGGCTCGCAGCCCTCGGTGGCTCCGTCTACTACCTGATCGCGGGGATCATGCTTCTGCTCACGAGCTGGCTGCTCGCGCGCCGTCGCGCCGAGGCGCTCTGGATTTATGCCACGCTGCTGGCCGGAACGATGGCTTGGGCGATCTGGGAGGCCGGCCTCGATTTCTGGTCGCTGGCGCCGCGCGGCGACGTGCTCGCGCCGCTTGGCCTATGGCTGATGCTGCCCTTCATTGCCTCTCGCCTCGCGCCTCGCTTGCGCGCGGCGCGATGGGCGCTCGGCCTTGTGTTGGTCGCCGCAGCCATCGTCGTCGGCATGTCCCTGACGAGCGATCGCCGCGATCTAGCCGGCACGATACCCGAGGGCGAAACAACCGGGGCCATTGCGGCTCCCAAAGCAGACCAGGCCGCTGCCGGGCAGAACTGGACGGCCTACGGCGGCAGCGGCTTCGGTACGCGCTTCTCGTCGCTGAGCCAGATCACCAAGGACAACGTCAAGGACCTCAAGCTTGCCTGGGAATTCCGCACCGGCGACCACAAGGGCCCTGATGACCCCGACGAGATCACCAACCAGGCAACGCCGCTCAAGGTGGGTGATCTCCTCTACACTTGCTCGCCGCACCAGATCGTGTTCGCGCTCGAAGCTGCGACCGGACAATTGCGCTGGAAGTTCGACCCGCAGGTCCAGCACAACAAGGCGTTCCAGCACATGACCTGCCGCGGCGTGTCCTATCACGCGACCAAGCCCGGCGCGGTCAGTGCCGACGGCACGCCGGCGCCGAGCGACTGTGCGGGACGCATTTTCGTACCGACCAACGACGGGCGGATGTTCGCGCTCGATGCGCAGAGCGGCGTGCCTTGCCAGAGTTTTGGCAACCAGGGACAGATCGACCTCAAGCAAGGCAGCGAGATCCAGACACTCGGCTTCTACGAGGGCACCTCGCCGCCCGTCGTCACGGACAAGGTTCTGATCGTCGGCGGAGCGGTGATCGACAACTATTCCGATCGCGTCCCGTCGGGCGTGATCCGCGGCTTCGATATCTATTCGGGACGGTTGCTCTGGGCGTTCGATGCCGGCAATTCCGATCCGAACGAGATGCCTTCGGCCTCGCATCATTTTACAGCCGGCTCACCCAATTCGTGGAGCATTTCGGCGGTCGACGAGAAGCTCGGACTCATCTACGTGCCGCTCGGCTCGAGTTCTCCGGATATCTGGGGCGGCGGCCGTTCGCCCGAAAACGAGCGCTACGATTCGGCATTGATTGCGCTCGATGTCTTGACCGGAAAACTGCGTTGGTCGTTCCAGAACGTGCACCACGATCTCTGGGACATGGATATGCCGTCGCAGCCCAGTCTGGTCGATTTGCGCTCTAACGGCGGCGTGACGCCGGCGATCTACATCCCGGCAAAGACTGGCGACATCTTCGTGCTCGACCGGCGCGACGGGCGTCAGTTGGTGCCCGCACCGGAGAAGCCGGTGCCTCAGGGCGCCGCGAATGGAGACCGGCTGTCGCCAACCCAGCCATTTTCGGAATTGAGCTTCCGCCCCTCCGGCAAACTTACGGACGCGCAGATGTGGGGCAGCACGATGTTCGACCAGCTCGCTTGCCGGATCAAGTTCAAGCGCCTGCGCTATGAGGGGCCGTTCACTCCGCCGTCTGAACAAGGCACGCTGGTGTTTCCCGGAGACTTCGGCATGTTCGAATGGGGCGGCATTGCCGTCGATCCGCAGCGCCAGATCGCGATCGCGAATCCCCAATCGATTCCCTTCATCTCTCGCCTGGTGCCGCGCGGAAAGGACAATCCGGCCGCGCCGAATGCGGCGCATCCACCAGGAACCGAGCTGGGCGTGCAGCCGATGTACGGCGCCCCCTACGGCGTTGATCTCGGCATTTTCCTCTCACCGCTCGGCATTCCCTGTCTTGCTCCGCCGTGGGGCAACATCGCAGCGATCGATCTTAGGACGCACAAGGTGGTCTGGCAGCATCGGATCGGCACGATACGCGATCAGGCCCCGCTGCCGCTGCCATTCAAGCTCGGCGTTCCCATGCTGGGCGGTCCGATCGTCACCGCGGGCGGCGTCATCTTCATCACGGGAACGATGGATGACTACATCCGCGCGTTTGACGTTCGCGATGGCAGACAGCTTTGGCAGGACCGCCTTCCTGCCGGCGGCCAGTCGACGCCAATGACCTATGAGGCTGGCGGCAAGCAATATGTCGTGACGGTCGACGGCGGCCACGGGTCATTCGGAACTAAACTCGGCGATTACGTGCGAGCCTACGCGCTGCCGTGATCTGCCTCGGCAGGACTTGCTTGTACTTGCCCACGCCTTGTCCCGATCTGCCGGCGCGACGCGCAACTGCTGACGCCAGGAGAGCTACGCCCGCAGCTATTCCCAGCGCCGCGAGCCCCTGACTGATGACGCCGGCAGGTGGGAGCTGCTTACGTGACAGCCAACCGCCATCGATCGACGTGCCCTGCGGACCAGCTTCAATCATGGTGCCCTCGCTGCTCTTTGCGGGGCGCGCGCGCGACAGCAGGTAGCGGAAGGCAGCTCCCACGATGTTCTCGGTAATCTGCGGAGCCATCGCGTAGGCAAATTGGCCTGCACGAGCCGGCCAGCCCACGGCGACTTCGTCTCGGGGCGCGCGGACGAGGCTCACGAACGTCTCGGCAACGTCCTCCGCCTGATACAGCAGCGGACCGGGATCAAGCGTCCGGCCGGACATGTTGGCGCCGTGGACGAAGCCGGGCGTGTCGACCATGGCCGGGAAGACGCCGCAGACATGGATGTTGCGGCGAGCACTGAGCTCTTGACGCAGGCTAGCGGTGAAGCCCCGAAGGCCGAATTTGCTCGCGGTATAGGCCGCAGCAAAAGGCGTCGGCGCCCAGCCGCCGAGCGAGATGTTGTTGATCAGGATGCCGCGGTTCTGGCGGAGGAAGATCGGAAGCACCGCGAAAGCGCCATGCATCGTGCCGAGGAGATTGACCTCGATCGTTCGGCGATGAAGCGCGATATCCGCGTCCTGATAGGCCCCGAAAACGCCGGTGCCGGCGTTGTTGATCCAGACGTCGATGCCACCGAACGCGTCTTCGGCCTCTCGGGCCAGCCGCTGCACCGCCTCGGCATCGGTGACATCGGTCGGGATCGCCAATGCGCGGCCTCCGAGCGCCTCGCATTCTGCGGCGAGGCTCGTCAGGACTTCAGCACGGCGTGCCGCCAAGACCACGCTTGCGCCCTTGCCCGCGAAGGCCAGCGCCGCAGCACGCCCGATTCCGCTCGAGGCACCGGTGATGACGACGCGCGTGCCGGTCATTTGCCGCGGCTCAGATCCGGAGCGGGCCGCCGGAAGCAGCCAGTGCAGGGATCGCCGGAGGCGCTCAGTTCCCTCCGCTTCAAACCAGTCGCCATGCGCGAAGATCACCCGCTCCGGAGACAGCCGTATAAGCCGCTCGGCTGCGGACCGCACGGAACCGCCGCCGAGGCGCAGCAGAAGCCGTAGATAGACCGGCGCCATTCCGTTTGGCTTGGAAATGCCCAGGAGGTTTGCCGCCGCCTCATTTGGCGCACTGAGATCGTTGGGATCGAGATTTTGCACGAGATCCGTCAGGATCAGTGTCCGGCTGCGCTTGTCGAACAGCTCGATCTCGGAAAACATCGGAGCGTTCACCGAGACGGCTTCGAGGTCGGCCCTCCATTCCTCGGGCGTCGCCTCTCCAAGCTCGCGGTCGATGCGGATACGTGCCGCTCGAACTTGCCTGCGTGCCGCAAGGCCGCGCGCCGCGAAAGTCGTCGCCGGCGGCAGCTCTCTCTGCCAGTCGGACAGGAACATCCAGTGCGCGATATTCGGCGCGAGCAAGTACCTTATCATCCCAAGCCGCTCCAGCTCACCGCGGAGAGCCGGCGAATATCTTACCGGCGAATGCAGCACGAGATCGCCGTTCGAGAGCCGAATGACGGTCATACGCACCGGAAGTTTTAGACCGGCGGCGCTGATCGGGGCGTCGTCCACGACCCAGATATCGTCCGTCACGCGCGACAGACGGGCGGTCGACAAGGTGGCGTCGGAACTTTGCATGAGCATCTTCCATCACGGGGCGTTAGCTCAAGCTTTGGGAGTGACGCTCGTTCCTTGCTAGGACGCCCGAGCCTGCTGGCCAGCGTTGCGTCGGCGACGGCGCGCTGCAAGCCGGCCTCGCCCCCTCTCCGCCGGAAAGTGCCGCGTGATCGCCGGTACGCACTCCGGCTCTGAGGGAGGTTGTTCGCAGGCAATCGGCGCATGGTCCGGACGAGCTTCCATCAGATCAAGCACGGCGCGGCCCTTGGCCGTGATGCGCCACCCGCCATTTGTCCGGTCGATCAGCCTTTGCGAAAAGATGTCCAGCCCCGGCACCCGCCCGGCGAGCCGCCGGGTGCGCTCGGTCCAGTCGCGACCGCTGGTCGCCAGAATGGCCATATCCCGCTTGAGATCCTCCAGGGCAGCGAACCCATCCGGGTAGCTCACCAGGATCTTGAGGACCGTCACGTGGAAATTCACCCCCGCCCCCACATGACCATCGTCACATCGTCGGGACTTCTGAGAGAGCATTGCGGGCCGCTTGTTTGAGGCGATCCGCAGAGACGTCGCCCCTGCTTGCAGTCTCCAGAAGCTTCGAGGCCACGTGGGTCCGGGCGCCGATCTCACAGCGTGGAACACCTTCGCACACCTCGTCGAGAACGGTGCGCAACAACGCCTTTGTCGCCGTATCGATCATGGAAAGCCCCAGCGGAAAGGTTCACGGTAGGGCAATCGCTCCGGTCTGTGATTCAACATTGTTAATGATCTGAAAATTTCGCTTACGTCCATTGCCGGCCGCGCTCACCCAGCCCGAGGGCGGGCGCAATCGCCTTGGGCGCCACAACGTCAAACACCGGCATCTTGGAGGTAGGGGTCTGAGGAGTCCGGCATCACGTCGCGACACCACCGCGAGCCTGGAGAAGCTCGAATATCTATGTCGGAATGACAAGTTTCGAGGTGATTGCGGAGTATACAAGCGCCGTCGCCGGAGAGATAACCGGCCAACGCAGCGACGCAATGTCCGAGCCCGGCAATCCTTTGGTCTTCATCCTTTTTAAGAAGCCAAGGCCGGAGGACGTTCAGCTCTATCCCGAGTAGTTGCCAAACGCCCTCAAGGTTTGTGGCGCTGGGATCGCGCAATTAGCAGCGTGGCCGCCGGAATTTCTGCATCGCCTGCACATTCCTCTATTCCGAAAGTTCGATTGCAATGGGTTGGTGATCGGAGGCATCGGTCGCTTCGTTGACCTGGATGCTGCGAACGTAGCCGGTCAAATCTTCCGTCACGAAAATGAAGTCGCGGCAGTCGGGCCCGTCGGCCCACTGCGCGCGGTCGTAGATTCCGCAAGTCGGCGCACGCGCTCGGTCGCGGCCATCGGCGATCCATGCATCCCGATAGGCCAGACCGGGCCGGCCGGATCGGGCAATCAATGCGTGCTGGGGGTCGGCAACGTCAAAATTGAAATCGCCACACAGCAGGCTCGACGCAGCGACGGTCTGACTTCCATACGGCTCGTCGTGCCAGCAGCTGGCCTGCTTCGGGCTCATCGACGCCTCCTCCTGCAAATCCAGCAGACGGGCGATCTGTGCCTCGCGCTGGCCGGCCGAATGGAATTCGAGATGCGTGTTGACAATGCGGACCGCGCCAAACGAGGCCTGAACCGTCACCTCCAGGGCGTGACGGCGCATGCTGCGCACCGTGGCTCCGTCCGGCCATGGCAGCAGGTGGTTGGCGATCTGCAGCACCGGCAACCGCGACAGCGTCATGTTGCCGAAGCGATGGAGGTTGCCATCACGATCGACAGTTTCGATAGCAGGTCGGAATATTGCGGAGTAGCCGGGCAAAAGGGCTGCCAGCCGTTCACTCTGATCCGCTCCATCACCAAATCTGGAGAAGTTCGCGCTCACCTCCTGGAAGCAGAACACGTCCGCGTCGAGCGTCTGCTGGGCGACGGCAACGATCCTCGCCAGATCGGTCACGCCCTCGCATCCTTTGCCGCACTGTATGTTCCAGGTGAGAAGTCTCATTACCGGATGCCTGCACGCATGAACGACTGGACGAACTGGCGCTGGAACAGCAGAAACGCGATCAGCAGCGGCGCCATCGTCATCACGGTTGCCGCCGTGATCACTGACCAATCCACACCGGTCTCAGGCGCGCCGAATACGGCAAGCCCCACCGTGAGCGGCCGCGCTTCCACCGAATTCGTGACGATCAACGGCCACAGGAAATTGTTCCAGTGATAGCTGACGGAGACGAGGCCAAAGGCGACGTAGGTCGGGCGAGCCAGCGGGACATAGACCCGGCACAGGATTCCGAGCGGACCCGCTCCCTCGACCCGGGCGGCTTCCACCAACTCCTGGGGCACACCCTTGAAAGTCTGCCGCAGCAGGAAGATGCCGAAGGCGCTCGCGAGATAGGGCAGCGCGATCGCAGGGATCGTATCGAGCAATCCCAGCTTGGCGATCGCGCGGTAGTTCTCGACGATCAGGACGTCGGGCATGATCATCAGCTGGAGCAGAACGAGTGCGAAAGCGATGCCGCTGCCCCTGAACTTGAAGCGCGCAAAGGCATAGGCGGCCAGCGTCGACAGGATGAGTTGGCCGACCAGGATCAGGGTCACGAGTACGACCGTGTTGAGATAGTACCGGGCGAACGGCGCCTGGTTCCAGGCTCGGGCAAAATTCTCCAGCGTCCAGGGCGCGGACAGGCTGAACGACGTGGCGTAAGCGGCCGGATGCAGCGCGCTCCAGAAGGCATAGGCCAATGGGGCGAGCCAGATCAAAGCCAGGAGCCATGCTGCGATGGCTTCAATGGGGCGTGTCCGGCCTTTCATTGATAGTGGATCCTGCGATCGAGATAACCGAACTTGATCAGCGCAACCGAGCTCAGCAGCATCAGAAGCACAACCGTCAGTGTTGCCGCGTAAGAGGAATCCTGGAAGGTGAAGGCAACCTCATAAATGTAGTAGAGCAGCAGCGTGCTGGCGTTGTTCGGACCGCCCTTGGTCATGATGACCAGATGGTCCACCAGCTTGAAGGAGTTGATGACTGCGTTGATCGCCACGAACAGCGTGGTCGGCATCAGCAGCGGGAACGTGATCCGGCGAAACGTGTACCACAGGCTCGCGCCTTCGATGGACGCGGCCTCTTCGAGATCCGGCGAGAGCTGCTGCAACGCCGCCAGGTAGAAGATCATGAAGAAGCCGGCCTCCTTCCAGATCACCATCACGACCAGACAGCTCATCACCGTCGAGGGATCGCCCAGCCAGTTCCAGCCGCCGAGACCGAAAAGGCCGCGCAACTGATCGAGCAGCCCATAGTCCGGCGTGTAGAAGAACAGCCAGATGTTGGCGACGGCGATCATCGGCAGCACGGTCGGCGTGAAGTAGGCCAGTCGCAGAAAGCCGCGGCCGCGCATGTTGCGATTGACCCAGATCGCCATCACCAGAGCCAGGGCGATCGAGGTAGGGATCGTGCCGAGCGCGAACCAGAAATTATTGACCAGCGCCTTCCAGAAGATCGGATCGGCCGCCATGGACCGATAACTGTCAAGCCCGACGAAGGCCTCGGTGCCGTTCCGGCGTGTGACGAATAGCGAATGCCGGATCGTCGCCAGAATCGGAAAGTGCGTGAATGCGATCAGCAGGACGGCCGCCGGCAACAGCAGCAGCCAGGCGTTCACGGTGTTCCACCACGCCTGCGATCGGGCGCGGCGCGGGGCGATTGGCGATGAGGCGACCTCGTCGGACATCTGTGAGCCGGCGGGATGGCGGCGGCGCGCCATCCCGCCTCGTCCCTATTTGTAAGCGCGCAAGACGCGGTCGGACTGCTGCTGCGCGGCAGCCAACGCCTCCTGCGGCTTCTGCGCGCCCGTGATCGCGGCCTGCACGGCATCGCCGACAAACTTGTAGATGCGGCCGTTCTCATGGACGGAGAGCTCCGGCACCGCATGCTCCAGCTGATCGCGCGCAACTGTGGCCTGCGGGAAGCCCTTTGCGTAGGCCTCCATCGTCGGCGTCTTGTAGGCGGCCGGCGACACCGCCACGTAGCCGGTCTTCATGCTCCATTCCGCCGCGCGTTCAGGAGCCGTCATCCATTGAATGAACTTGACGGCCGCCTTCTGCTGGTCGGGAGACGCACTCTTGAAGATGTAGAAATTGCCACCGCCGGTCGGTGATCCGCGCCGCTCCCCGGCCGGCAGCATGGCCACACCGAACTGGAATTTCGCGGCGTCCTTGACCGCCGTCAGATTGCCGGTGGTGTGCCACATCATCGCCGTCTTGCCTTCGAGGAAATCGTTGCGCAGCGTCGCCCAATCGATGCTGCCGGCGGGGGCGACGTTGTGCTTGCGCGACAGGTCGACCCAGTACTCGAGGGCGGCGACCGTCTTCGGAGCGGTCAGATAGACCTCGTTGCCGGGCTCGTTCATCATCTTCTGGCCGTTCTCGATCGCCAGCGCCTGCAGCATCCAGTAGGCATAACCAGTCGAGGGAATTTCGATGCCCCAGCGTGTCGTGTTGCCGCCATCCTTCTTGACCAGCTTCTTCGACATCTCGACCATTTCGTCCCATGACGCCGGCGCCTTCTCGGGATCGAGGCCCGCCTCCTTGAAGGCGTCCTTGTTCCAGTACAGCACGATGGTCGAACGCTGGAACGGCACGCTCCAGGTCTTGCCGTCGATCTGCCCGTTCGCCATGAACGCCGGATAGAACTCCTTGAACCAGGCCTTGTCGCCGACGAGGCCGTCAAACGGCACGATCGCGTTCTCATCCATCAGCGTGAACACGTCGGTCGACAGCAACACCGACAGTTGCGGCGGCTGCCCGCCCTTCATGGCGGTCATCGCCTTGGTCATCGTATCGGTGTAGTTGCCGGCATAGACCGCCGTCACCTTGATGTCCGGATTGTCCTTCTCGAAGCGCGAGACCATGTCGTCGATGATCTTGGTGACGGGACCGCCGACCGCGACCGGATAGTACATGGTCAGATCCACGGCGGCGGCCGGGCGGGCAGCCATCGAAAGCACGGCGAGTGCCGCTGCTATCAACATCGTTCGTCGCGCAAACATGTGACAATCTCCTTCGTTACCACGTTTGAAACAGCCGCTGCTATCGACCGGTTATCGCCCGCTGGCCCTCTGTGACGATGGTCTCCAAGCGAGCTTCCGAATTCGAATCGAACCGATGCTCGAGCCCGGGTTCCCACGCGATCCGGACATCCTCGCCTGGCCGAACCTTGCTGAAACCTTCGAGCCGCACTGAGATCGGCTGACCATCGACCTCGCACAGAACGATGCTGTCGGCCCCAAGATGCTCGATCGCCTTGACGCGCGCAAAATGATCCCCGCCCGACACGATGCGGATATGCTCCGGCCGGATGCCGATGAGATGATCGCCATGGCGCAAAAGATTCATCGGCGGCGTGCCGATGAACCGCGCCGTGAACGCCGTCGCGGGCCGGTTATATAACTCCTCCGGTGTGCCATTCTGCTCGATACGACCATCGCGCATCAGCACGACGCGATCCGCCATCGTCATGGCTTCGGTCTGATCGTGGGTCACGTAGACCATCGTCATTCCGAGCCGCTGTTGCAGGGCGCGGATCTCCGTCCGCATCTCATGCCGCAGCTTGGCATCCAGATTTGAAAGCGGCTCGTCCATGAGGCAGACCCGCGCTTCCGCAATGATGGCTCGCCCCAGTGCAACCCGCTGGCGCTGGCCGCCGGACAGCTGCGACGGCTTGCGTTCAAGCAGCTGCGCAAGGCCAACGATCTCGGCCACACGCCGGAGCCGTTCGTCTCGTTCGGCGCGCGACACGCGCCGCACACGCAGGCCGAAGACGATGTTCTCGGCTACACTCAAATGCGGAAACAGCGCGTACGACTGGAAGACCATGGAGATCTTCCGTTGCGCCGGAGTCAGATGGGTCACGTCGACGCCGCCGATGGCGATCGTGCCGGCGTCAGCATTCTCAAGGCCGGCGATCAGCCGCAGCGTGGTCGACTTGCCGCAGCCGGACGGTCCCAGCAGCACCAGCAGCGAGCCCTCGTCCGCCGTCAGACTGACGTCATCGACGGCGCGCATCGCGGCCCAGAACTTGGAGACATGACTCAGCGTAATCGCTGACATAGCCCGTTCGCTCTCAGCTGCAGGGCTCTGCGCCGCGCGCAGACATAGCTCGGCATGCTCGCAGCATCCTGCTCGCGCGGAGCAGCCCAAAGCTGGTCGCCATGAGCAGACAGATCCATGCCGTCCCTCCCGATGGCCACGCAACGTTCACCGGCGCGGCAAGTCATTCTGTTCATATGAACATATTGGAGCGCCATATGAAACAGAAAATTGCGCCTTCGATGTTCGAATGATAGTTTGCTTCGAACGGACAGCCCCATGCTCAAGACAGTCTCGTCACGTCAGGCCTACATACTGGAGATCGTCCGCGACGAAGGCTTCGCCTCGATCGAGCAGCTTGCAACGCGCTTTGACGTCACGCAGCAGACCATTCGCCGCGTCGTGAATGCGCTCTGCGATCAAGGGCTGCTCCGGCGAATGCACGGCGGCGTCAGCCTGCCCGTTCAAAGCCAGAATCTCGCTTATGGAAGCAGACAGGGATTGAATGCCGACGCCAAACGGCGCATCGCACACGCGACTGCGAGCTTCATCCCCGACGGGGCGTCGCTTATGATCGGGCTGGGTACAACACCTGAATATGTCGCGCAGGCGCTATCCCGCCGTCAGGATCTGCGCGTGATCACCAACAATCTGAATGTGGCCGCAGCGTTCGCACAAAATCCCGACGTGGAAATCACGATCGCGGGCGGCACGCTCCGTTCGCTCGACCGGGACATCGTGGGCGAAGCGGCGGCCCGCTTTTTCTCGGGCTATCGAGCCGATTACGGGATATTCGGCGTCGGAGGCGTCGATCAGGACGGTGCGCTGCTCGACTTTCACATCGACGAAGTCCTGGCGCGGCAATCCATCGTTGCCAATTCGCGCACCGCCGTCCTGGTCGCCGACACGACAAAATTCGGCCGCAACGCCACGGTGCGCGGCGGACATCTCGCCGATTGTAACCACCTATTCACCGACGGGCCGCTGCCACCGGCCTTTACACCGGTCGGCGCCAAATTTGCCGAGCGCATTCACGCATCCGATGCCGCGCGTGCCGGAGCCACGTAGCCTGCGCGAAATTAACCCGCGCCAGCAGTCGCCAAGGCCGCGGCCCCTACGCCCCCTCAATTATATCGGACGCCGTTTCGGCTGATTTGTAAGCACAATTCTCCACGTGTGACGGACAAATCCCGACGATATACCCACTGCGATTTTTCGGTCTTGAATTCACAGAAAATTCGAGCCGCTCGCAACGCTGGTGGCTCCGGTACCTATCGGGGTCAATCGACTGTCGGCACTGTGTGGGGGCGAAGATTGCCGTGCGCGCACTGGTGCGGTGTAAATTCAAATACCGTCAGAGATCGGAAGGCGCTCGGCCGCTCGCTCGGTCCGCACAGACAAAGGCGTGCTTGCCGAGAAGATCAATATTCTCTTGATGCCGCTGCTGTCGACCTCGCCGTCTATCGGGGTAGCCAGCCGGATCTATTTTCCGCGGAACACCGCCGGGCGACGCTCCACGAAAGACTGGATGCCTTCTTTCATGTCTTCGCTGCTGAAAACGCGGTCCTTGATTTTCGGGATATAGTCGATCGCCGCTCTTTCGCCGGCCTCAATGTACTTCAGCGCGGCCTCTTTGGTTACCTGAATGCCGATCGGAGCGTTCTTGGCGATCAGACCAGCAATTTCCATCGCGCGGGGAATCTGCTGACCAGGAGCGACGACTTCCTGAACAAACCCGATTTTATACGCCCGCGCCGCGCTGAACTCGTCGCACAAGAACAGATGATACATCGCATCCCCCCATCCTGCCCGCGCCACGTACCGGAAATGGGCGTCACCGAGCGGCGCGATCCCGCGCTTGGATTCCATTTGGCAGAACCGGGCGTCGTCGGCGGCCACAACGATATCGCCGGCCAACATCATTTCGATGCCAATCGTGAAACAGATCCCCTGCACGGCCGTCACGATCGGCTTACGACACCGGCTTTTCAGCGCGAACGCATCGATGTTGCCGGGCTTGATCTCGGTATTTTCGGCCTTGGGTCCGAAGAACTTCGGCATATCAAGGCCTGCCGTGAAGTCCGGGCCGTCGGCGCAGAGCACACCGACCCAATAGTCGTCGGTGCGGTCGAGAAGCGTCATCGCATCCGACATCTGCGCCATCATCTGCGGGCTGAAAGAATTCTTCTTCGCCACGTTGTCGATGACGATCTTGAACACATGCCCATGCACCTCGGTACGGATCTGACCGACTTGCGTCGTCTCGGTCATTTGCTGGTCTCCGAATGCTCCTAGGCAACTGCGCGACGTTGCGCAAAATTAACCTGTCAATTTTGCTCAGCTCAGCGCCGCAAACGCAGTCCGTTCAAAAGCCATCAGTTCTTCCGTCCGTCCGTCGCGTATCTTCAGCAGCCACTGCGGATCCTGAAGCAGCGCCCGCCCCACCGCGACGAGATCGAACTCCTCGCGATCGAGGCGGCGGATCAACTCGTCGAGGTCAGTCACCGCCTCCCGTGCGCCCCGGCTGCACGGCCGATGTACTTGGCTGCGCTCCAACGCTGCTCACTACCATTTTTCGACCCAAGGCCGCAGCACGACTTCGAACGCCCAGGTCGACCGATGCTGACGATGCAGTTGCAAATAGGCTTTTGCGATATGGTCGGGGTCGGCCATATTGTCGTCGACAGTTGTCCCCGCCAGCCGATGCGCGCGAGTGCCGTCTTCCTGGGTCCAGCCGATCGCGGCGTCGATCGGCACATTCGCTATGTGGACGCCCTGCGGCATCAATTCTCTTGCCATGCTCTGCGCGAGTCCGGACTTGGCATGACATGCCATTGCAAATGCGCCACTTGATGGGAAGCCTTTGAGCGCCGCGCTGGCGTTCGTGAAGATGATTGTTCCTCTGGCGCCGTTGGCGTCGGGTTCGTTCCCAAGCATGAGCCGGGCTGCCTGTTGACCGACCAGAAACGCGCTGAACGCCGAGTTGCGAAGTGTTTCGAACGCCATGCCCGGGTCGGCTTCGATGATGCTTTTGCGGAAAATGCCGGGAACCCGGCCATCGATGTTATGCACGACAAGTCGTGGCGTGCCGACGTCCTGAACGACGTTGCCGAACAGCTGTGTCACCGCCGCCGGATCAGTTGCATCGCAGGCATATCGAAGCACACCATGCGTCTTCTCCAAGGCTTCGAGGACCGGCTTTTCGGGATTCCTGGCTGCGACGCAGACACGCATGCCGTTCTCCGCGAACAGCCGGGCGCAACTCGAGCTGATGCCCGGACCGCCCCCCACGATCACCGCAACCTCGTGCACGGAACTTTTGATATCAATCATCTTGACCTTTCCAGTCCTGCGTTGTCGCGCTCTCCATGAAGAGATGACACGGAAACCGCCGTGACCCTGCTTCCCGCCAGCCGGGCGTCACCAGTTTTCGCCGAATGGCCGCAGCTCTGTGAGGAACGACCAAGCCGATCGATTCTGCCCATAGAGATGATAGAGTTCGTCCGCGATGGCAGCAGGCTTGATAAAGAATTCATCTGGCTTGTCGCTCATCCGCGCGCGCATTCTGGGCGTATCAATCACGGCGTCGATGAGAACATAGGCGACGTGCACGCCCAGAGGTCCCATGTCACGTGCGATCGACTCGGCCAAAATGCGCTGCGCCGCCTTTGTCGGCGCGAAGCCGGCGAAGTTGGCCTTGCCGCGGATCGAAGACGTGTTTCCGGTCACCAGGATTGCGCCCTTGCCTCGGTCGATCATGTCAGGAGCCACTTCGCGCGCTAGGTATAGCAAGCCCATCACGTTGACCTCGAAATTGCCCTTCAGCATCTTCGGATCGATCTCCCGAAAGCTCCCCCAGCCTCCGCCGACCGCGTTGTGGACGAGAACCTCAGCCGCGCCAAAACGCCGCTTTACATCAGCAACGACGGTCCGCACCTGATTTTCGTCTGAAACGTCGCAGGTCGCCGCGTGGACATCAGGAAGCTCTTGCGCCAGGCGATTGATGAGCTCGGCTGAGCGAGCCAGCGCCATGATACGGAACCCGCCGGCAGAGAAGCGCTTGACGATGGCAGCTCCGGTGCCCGGCCCGACCCCGGTCACGATCGCGACTGGTTTCTCACTCATTTGAACTTTCTCCACGTTATTGTCCGGCCGCTTTCAAATGAATTCGCTCGGACTGCGACTGATAGGCGGCGGCCTCCTGCGCGGACACCAAGGCCAAACGAACCGCAACATTCTTGTGGTAGGGCGTGCCGGCAATGGGATCGCGGTTGCCGCTCTCTGTGAGCAGATTGATACGTGGTCCATTGATCAGTCGCTCTCCGTCCGACGCGGGGTATGCCTGCCCATAGCCGTGCGGCAGCGCCAGCTGGCCGTTTCGCATGGCGTCATCGAGCTTGCAGCGGACGACGAGCCGGCCAATCACGGATTCCACCGCGACCCAGTCACCATCCGCCGCGCCCAGATTTCTCAGATCGCTCGAATTGATCAGCATGGCGCCATCCGGATCCTCGCGACGCCATGCGGGGTCCCGGAAGATCTGGTTGGCGTTGAACATGCGGCGGCCGCCGGCGGCCAACATGAACGGAAACTCCTTTGGCGCGCCCGCGGCACGTGGATCGAGCCGCGCGAGCCATTCGAACATCTGCGGGACCACCAGTCGAACCCTGCGGTCCGAATGGCTGATCAATGACCAGACCTCGTCATAGTCGTGCTCGGTAATCGCCGTCCCCTGCCGCGCAGTCACGATCGTGTCGAACAGGAGATCGCCAAGTTGATGGTCCGCCACGTCGTCCGATGCACCAATTGCCCGTCGCACCGCTTGCGGCGACCGCTTCGCGCAAGCCAGTGCCGCGCTCCACATAGGCGCCGCGACCGCGGTACCATCCGGAAGCGTCTGCCCCAGCGTATGGTAGAGCACGAGGGCTGGCACTGCCCCTGGGTTTTCCGCGATGAAAGCACGAAGGGCCGCGGCGAATTCCGATCGCGAGCGCCGTGCTATTTCGCGCAGCGGCGCCAGCACATTGTCACCTGGTAGAAGCCCCAAGGCGATCGCAAGCCGCGTGTAGATCTCGGGCTCCGGCAGGGTCCCGGCGAGCGGCGCCAAGACACCCGCACGAACGTGGAAATAGTTCCTCGGAAACTCGAAATTGAACAAGGTGAATTCTGTTTTCTCAAACTGCGAAGACGCCGGCAGAACGTAATGTGCGAGCCGTGCGGTTTCGGTCATCGCAACGTCGACCACGACGCATAGGTCGAGCGAGCGCAGCGCGCGCTCTACAGCTTCGGTGTTTGCCGCCGTGTTGGCTGGATTGGAGCTGTCGACCCAAGCGCAGCGCAACCGGTCGGGATGGTCGTTGAGCACCGCCTCGGGAAAGATGTTGGGCGGCAACAAGCCCCCGATAATTGCATCGCCAGTCGGTGCGAAGGTCTGGTTCGGCGAATTGCCCCACAGCGGTTGGAGCCAGCTATGCAGTTGGTTGGTGCCTTTCCGGCCGAAATTTCCGGAAAGCATGATCAGGAGCTTCTCGAGATAGGAGTTGAGCGTCGAGTTGATGCCCTGCTGGATGCCAAGCTCGACCCGCACCACCATGGCCTTCGCGGCTGCGATCATCGCGGCGCACCGCTCCAGGTCCGTGATCGAGATATCGGCGGCTGCAGCCCATTGTTCAATGGGGATATCCAGTAGCGCCTGCCTCACTTCCGAAAAGCCGACGGTGTGCTCCTGAATGAATGCGTCGTCGATCCGATCGGAGCGGACAAGCGTGGCCAGCAGCGCGCCAAGAAGGAACGTGTCGGCACCCGGACGCACTGCGAGATGTAGATCCGCCATTTCGGCGGTTTCGGTGCGCCGGGGATCAATGACGATCAGCTTGCGGGTCGGATCCTTGCGGATTTGGTTGAGATGATCGCGCGCATTGGGGAAGCCGTGCGCGATCCAGGGATTTGCCCCGATGACCAGCAAGAGATCGCAATGATGGACATCCTCGGCTGTATGACACGTCTGGCTGCCGAACATGTGGCCATTGACCCAGAAGTCGCCGGTCTTCTCCTGCGAAAGAGCGTTGAACACGCTGCGCGAACCCAGCGCGCGCAATAATCCGCTGGCATAGGCGCCGCCGGCGTGGTTGCCCTGCCCGCCACCGCCGTAAAGGGCAATAGTCTTTCCGCCATGCTTGTCCACGATCTCACGCAGCCGCGCCGCGATTTCCGCGATCGCCACGTCCCACTCGATTTCGTCGAAGCCTCCGTCCGCGCGCCGACGTAGCGGCTTGGTCAGCCGATCCTTGTGATGGGCATAATAGGGAATCCGGGTCGCCTTGTTGCAGAGATAGCCCTGTGATTTCGGGCTCGAACGGTCGCCTCGCACTTTCTCGAGGCGCTCGTTGTTCACGAACACCTCGATCCCGCAATTGATGTAACACAGGTTGCAGGCTGTTTTGAGCCACTTGCCGGCCGTCATGGTGACCTCCCTGGTATTGTTATTTGTCAGCGCATCGTCCTTGTCGCCCGACGCCGAGGCTTTTGAGTCCGGCCACTGGCAGTCATGCGTCCCGCAGCGAGAATTCCGTCGGAAAGCTTCCCAGCACCAACAGCGCGCGACAGCACGATTGATCCAACCAAGGTTGCGATAGCGCCGGTCGCGATTTGGCGGGCCTGTCGAGGTGGCTGATCGGGAAGCAGCTCGACAAAGACGTCGATCATCTTCTCCAGCTTGTCGGCAAACGCCTGCTGCTCGCTGGAGCCCGATCGAGCGATATCGACAGCCAGGGTTGGAAGGGCGCAACCATGTTTGGGATTGTCTCGATGCCGCGGACTCAGATAGTCGGCAATCAAGTTCGCGAAGCGTTCGCCGTTGGCCGTGTTGTCAGTCAGCTTTTTCCAGCGCTCGGTCGTTTGGTCCATTGCAAAGGCGATCGCCTCGCCAACAAGCGCCTCACGCGACTCGAAATGATTGTAGAAGCCGCCATGCGTCAGACCCGCAAGCTTCATCAAATCGATGACGCTGAGCCCTTTGGCGCCCTTCTGGCGTAAACCGTAAGAGGCATTTTCAACGATCCGACGGTGCGTCCGACGCCTGTGGTTTTCTCCGTAACGCATCACCACCCCGTGCAAGCTCCCTGGAGGACCGGCCGTACAATCGTACTCGTCTCCTCGGAACAATTCTCGAACCGCGCTTTCTTGACGGCTGCGGCAAGATTTCATTGCAATGCCTGCCATCTTATATGACTATCATCATATAACAACAGATATCAGCAGGAGAGTTCGCGATGGCCGCCGTTTCCGATCCCATCGTCATTGTTTCCGCCGCTCGCACGCCCCTTGGCCGGTTCATGGGCGAGTTGTCGCCGCTGAGCGCCCACAAGCTCGGCGCTCACATTATCGGTGCGGCACTGGAGCGGGCGAAGCTGGCGCCTGAAAAGATCGACGAGGTGTTCATGGGCAATGTGTTGCCGGCGGGACAGGGGCAGGCACCGGCCCGCCAGGCTGCGCGCGGCGCCAAACTGCCCGACGCGACCGGCGCCACGACCGTTAACAAGGTCTGCGGCTCCGGCATGAAGGCGACTATGCTTAGCCACGATATCATCAAGGCGGGGTCAGCGGAGATCGTGCTGTCCGGCGGAATGGAAAGCATGAGCAATGCACCCTATCTGCTGACGAAAGCGAGGAGTGGATATCGCGCCGGGCACGACCGGATCATTGATCACATGATGATGGACGGGTTGGAAGACGCATATGAAACCGGGCGTTCGATGGGCGATTTCGGCGAGGCCACAGCGGAGGCTTATCAATTCACTCGCAAGGACCAGGACGCCTACGCGATCGAGACGCTGACCCGCGCGCGCAACGCGGTCCAAGGGGGCGCGTTCAGGGCCGAGATCGCGCCGATCACGCTCACAGAAAAGGCCGGACAACGGATCATCGCGAACGACGAGCATCCGCTGAAAGTGGATCCAGCCAAGATTCCCGGATTGAAGGCAGCGTTCCGCGCCAATGGCACTATTACGCCGGCCGCCTCCTCCGCCAATGCCGACGGCGCCGCGGCTCTCATCCTTGCAAAACGCTCTCTCGCCGATCGCGATGGCCTACCCGTGCTGGCAGAGATCAAAGGTCATGCTACCCATAGCCAAGAGCCGCAATGGTTCACCACGGCGCCGATCCCGGCGATCCGCAAGCTGCTCGACAAGGTCGGCTGGAGTGTCGGCGATGTCGACCTGTTCGAGATCAACGAGGCCTTTGCCGTGGTCGCGATGGCGGCGCAGAAAGACCTCGGCATTCCCAGGGAGAAGCTGAACGTCAACGGCGGCGCCTGCGCGCTCGGTCATCCCATCGGCGCTACCGGTGCGCGGCTGATCGTCACATTGTTGCATGCCCTTGAGGCCCAAAATCTCAAGCGGGGCGTGGCTGCGCTCTGCATTGGAGGCGGTGAAGCGACCGCAATCGCCATCGAGCGAGTGATACACCGCTAGCACGTCAATCTGCAACCGGACCGTTTTGGTTTCCGGGCGCACCGGCCATGCCGATTGCTGAATCCTGCGCGCCGGGCGCGGCAGATGCGCCCGGTTGAAGCGGTCGAATTGGACGAGGCGAGGATCTCAGCCGCGCGCCTTCAGATGCAGCATCGGGTGATGCTCGTAGTGGCCGGCGCCATTCTTCACGATGGGGTCTTCCGAGGTGATCACCTCGATGTCGAGATCATCCGCGATCTGGTAGAGCGACACGCCATAACCGCCACGCGGGTCCATGACGGGACCGTGCGCGACGATCTGCCCCTTTGCGAGCAGATCATCCAGGAACGCACCGTGCTGCTTCATCAACTGTTTCTCATCGGCGTTCATGGTCACCAGGAAATCCGCCCGGGGCGGAAGGTACTTGCAGAGGTAGTACTTCATCGGTCGCTCCTCGGTGAACACGGCTTTCTACCTTGCATGTCGGCCTGGCTCGCGCCCCCCTCGATTTGAGAGATCAATCGGCGACGCCCATCAGTTGTTGAATGCGATCGGCGAGTATTGATCCTTGCACTGAAGGTTCTCTCACAAGGCCTTGTCAAGCAACGGCGCGCGTGGCCGCATTGTCGACAGTACCGTCAAGGAAGCCGGTCAGCCGCTGCCGGATGATCTGTTCGGCTTCCGTCATGATGCGATCAATCAGCTCCTTCACCGTCGGGATATCGTGGATCAGTCCGACCACCATGCCGCAGCTCCAGGCGCCGGCGTCCATCTCGCCGTCAACCATCACCCTGGGGTAGACGCCCGCCACCTGCTCGTAAATGTCCTCGATCTTGAGGCTCGCCCCCTTCTCCCGCTCCACTTCGAGCAATTGATCGACTCCCTTGTTCTTCAGCACGCGCTCGGTGTTGCGCAGCGCACGCATCACCAGCACGGTGTCGAGTTCGGTGGCTTTGACCAGAGCCTGCTTGACGTTGGCATGGACGGGCGCTTCCTTGGTGGCGACGAAGCGGGTGCCCATGTTCATGCCAGCGGCGCCCATCGACAGCGCGGCAACAAGGCTGCGTGCGTCCGCCATGCCACCCGAGGCCACGAACGGAATCTTCAATTCATCCGCCGCGCGCGGCAGCAGGATCATGTTCGGGATATCGTCTTCGCCGGGATGACCGCCGCATTCGAAGCCGTCGACGCTGACGGCGTCGCAACCGATCTTCTCGGCTTTCAGCGAATGCCGCACCGAGGTGCATTTGTGGATCACCTTAATGCCAGCCGCCTTCAGCGCGGGCATGTACGCTTCCGGGCTGCGGCCGGCGGTCTCCACGGCCTTGACGCCGCCCTCCTTGATGGCGGCGATATATTCGGGATACGGCGGTGCAGTGAAGCTCGGCAGGAAGGTCAGGTTTACACCGAACGGCTTGTCGGTCATGTCACGGCAGCGTGCGATTTCCTTCGCCAGCAGCTCCGGCGTCCGCTGTGTGAGGCCGGTGATGATGCCGAGACCGCCGGCGTTCGATACCGCGGCGGCAAGCTCGGCAAAGCCGACATAATGCATGCCGCCTTGGATGATCGGATGCTGGATACCGAACAGTTCGGTGATTGCTGTCTTCACGTGCGCTTCTCCGCTTTCCGATCAGTTGACAATTTCGAACAGGCCGGCTGCGCCCATGCCGCCGCCGATGCACATGGTCACCACGCCGTATTTCGCCTTGCGCCGGCGCCCCTCGATCAGGATGTGACCGACAAGCCGGCTGCCCGTCATGCCGTAGGGATGGCCGATCGCGATCGAACCGCCATTGACGTTCAGTTTGTCCGGATCGATGCCGAGCTTGTCGCGGCAGTAGATCACCTGGACCGCATAGGCTTCGTTCAGCTCCCAGAGATCAATGTCGTCGATCTTCAGGCCGTGCCGCTTGAGAAGGCGCGGGATCGCCGCGACCGGACCGATGCCCATTTCGTCCGGCTCGACACCGGCGGCGACGAAGCCACGGAAGATGCCGAGCGGCTTCAGGCCCTTCTTCGCAGCGATCTTGTCGCTCATGACCACGCACGCCGATGCGCCATCGGAGAGCTGGCTGGCGTTGCCGGCCGTGATGGTCTTGCCTTCGAACACCGGCTTGATCTTCGCCAGTCCTTCCGCCGTGGTCTCGGGGCGCGGGCCCTCATCCTTCGACAGCGTCACCTGCTGATAGGTGACCTCCTTGGTGTCCTTGTTGACGACGGCCATCGTCGTCTTGATCGGCACGATCTCGTCATCGAAGCGTCCAGCCTGCATCGCGGCGCCGATGCGGCGCTGACATTCGAGGCTGTATTCGTCCTGCCGGTCGCGGCCAATCTTGTAACGCTCGGCGACGATTTCTGCGGTGTCGAGCATCGACATGTACATCTCTGGCTTCATCGCCATCAGCTCGTCGTCGACCGCATGGAATCTGTTCATGTGCTCGTTTTGCACCAGGCTGATCGATTCGATGCCGCCTCCGATCGCGACCTCGACGCCATCAAGCATGATCGAGCGTGCCGCGACCGCGATCGCCTGCAGGCCGGAGGCACACTGCCGATCGATCGTGGTGCCGGCAACGGTGACTGGCAGGCCGGCCCGGATCGCCCCCTTGCGTGCGACGTTCATCACCATGGTGCCCTGCTGCATCGCGCAACCGATCACCACATCTTCGACCTCGCCCGGATCAATGCCCGCGCGCCTCACCGCTTCGGCCATCACATGGCCGGCCATGGTCGGACCTTCGGTGTTGTTCAGCGCACCGCGAAAGGCCTTGCCGACGCCGGTGCGTGCGGTGGAAACGATAACTGCCTCTGTCGTCATGCTTGCCTCTTTTGCTATGCAGCCGCGTCGAGCTGCACGTAACGCAGCAGGTGGTGAGCGGGATCGCCGAACTGGATGTTGATGGAGGAGATTCGCTTGAAGTAATGGCCGACGTTCAATTCGTCGGTCATGCCCATGCCGCCGTGCAGCTGAACCGCCTGGTCGGCGATGAACTTGCCGGCATAGCCGACCTTCGACTTGGCGCCGGAGGCGAGGCGCGAGATACCGCTCTCGCCGGCACCGAGGCTAAGATTGAGATGCTGCATCAGGGAAAGCGCCTCCTGATGGGCAATGAACATGTCGACCATCCGGTGTTGCAGCACCTGGAAGCTGCCAATGGTGACGCCGAACTGCTTTCTCGCCTTGGCGTACTCCAGCGTCGCTGAGTTCAACTCGGCCATGGCGCCGACCGCCTCGGCACAGAGCGCGCCGATGGCCCGGTCCCGGCAGGCTTCCAGCAGGGCGACGCCCTCCCCCTCGCTGCCGAGCAACTCGCCGCGAACATCTCGTAAGGTGATTTCCGCGGCGCGGCGGCCGTCGATGGTCTTGAAGCTGCGCAGATCCAGATTGGCCGTCCGGGCATCGACGACGAACAGGCTGACGCCGGAGCGATCGTCGTGCTTGCCCTTGGTGCGGGCGGAGACGATGAAATAGTCCGCCCATGGCGCGGCGACGACGGCGGTCTTCTCACCAGTGAGCATGTAATCGCTGCCGTTGAGTCGCGCCGTGGTCGCGACATTGGCGAGGTCGAAGCGCGAGGCTTTTTCGGTCCAGGCCAGCGCCCAGATCTTCTGTCCGGCGATGATATCGGGAATCAAAGCCTGCTTCTGCTCATCGGTCCCCGCATGTTCGATCAAGCCGCCGGCTAGCACGACCGTTTCGACGTACGGCTCCACGACGAGGTGACGGCCGAACTCCTGGGCAACGATCATGGTGGAGAGCGGGCCGCCACCAAGGCCGCCGCTCTCCTCCGAGAACGGCGCGGCGAGCAGGCCGAGCTCCGCAAAGGCATCCCACTGCCTGCGGCTCCAGCCCTCTTCGCTGGCGACGGCCTTGCGGCGCGCCTCAAAACTGTACCGGTCGCGCAGCATGCGCTGCACGCTGGAGCGCAGCAGTTCCTGCTCTTCCGTGAACTGGATGTCCATCCGATCCTCTTGTTGCGCTGTTGCTAGAGACCGAGCACCGCTTTGGCGATGATGTTGCGCTGGATTTCGTTCGATCCGCCGTAGATGCTGAGCTTGCGCGCGTTCAGGTACTTTTCCGTCGCGGTGTGGCCGTAATCGGGACCCGGCATGAACTGGTTTGCGCTCAAAGATTGCTCGCGAAGCGCCAGCCCGTAATTGCCGATGGCGCGATGCGTCAGCTCGGTAATGCCCTGGAATATCTCGGTGCCGCGGATCTTGAAGAGCGAAGCCGCAGGACCCGGATCGATGCCGCGCGCCATCTGCGCAACGACCCGCAGCTCGGTGGCCTCGAGCGCAAGCACGTCGAGCTCGATCCGCCCGATTTCCTTGCAAAATTCGAGATGCGCCGGATCATCCGCGGGGATCTCCGCCTTCACGATCTTCTTCAACCGGTCGAGATAGCGCGTCGACCGGCCAATTCCGGCCATGCTGGTGCGCTCATTGCCCAGCAGGAATTTTGCGTAGGTCCAGCCCTTGTTCTCCTCGCCGATCAGGTTCTCGACGGGGACGCGGACGTCCTCGAGAAAGACGTCATTGACCTCGTGCGATCCGTCGATTGTGATAATCGGACGCACGGTGACGCCGGGCGACTTCATGTCGATCAGGAGGAACGAGATTCCGGCCTGAGGCTTTGCGCCCGGATCGGTACGCACCAAGCAGAAGATCCAGTCGGCATGCTGCGCCAACGTCGTCCAGGTCTTGTGGCCGTTGACGATGTAGTGGTCGCCGTCGCGCACGGCCTTGGTCCGGACGGTGGCAAGGTCCGAGCCCGAGCCCGGCTCTGAATAGCCCTGGCACCACCAATCTTCACCCGAAAGAATCCGCGGCAGGAATTTCTGTTTTTGCGCGTCGTTGCCGAAGGTGTAGATGACCGGACCCACCATGGTCACGCTGAACGCCAGCGGCGGCAGCGTCCCGGCCCGGCTGGTTTCCTGCTCGAAGATGAAACGCCGGGTGATCGACCAGCCGGGTCCGCCATATTCTTTGGGCCAGAGCGGCGCGATCCAGCCCTTCTTGTAGAGAATGCGGTGCCAGAGCAACGATTGCTCTTTGGTCAGGTCGGTCTCCGGATTGGGGACCCGCATTTCCTTCGGATAGTTTTCGGAGATGAAAGCGCGCACCTCATCACGGAAGGACGCGTCTTCGGGAGACAGTGCGAGTTCCATCCTGAGCGTCCTACCACTTCTCACCGAAGGGGCGGATTTCCAGCTCGAAGGTCCAAGCGCTCTTCGGCTGCTGGTAGAGCTGCCAGTAGGACGTCGCGACCGAGGCCGGCGGCATCAGCAGATCCGGATCGTCGAGCGCACCGGGCCCGAGCGCTTCCAGGCGCCGCTGGCGGACCCACTCGGTGTCGACGCCGGAATCGATAATGAGGTGGGCGACATGGATATTCTTCGGGCCCAGCTCACGTGCCATCGCCTGCGCCACAGCGCGCAGTCCGAATTTGGCGCTGGCAAAGGCAGCATAGCCGCTGCCGCCGCGCAATGAAGCGGTCGCACCCGTGAAGAAGATGTTGCCCTGGCCGCGCGGCAGCATCAGCCGGGCCGCCTCGCGCCCGGCAAGGAAGCCGGAGTAGCAGGCCATCTCCCAGACCTTGCGGAAAACGCGCTCACTCGTTTCGAGGATCGGGAAGTTGACGTTGGCGCCAATGTTGAAGATGCAGACATCCAGGGGCGCGTGCTTGTCGGCGTCGTTCAGGAAGGAGATGATCTCCTCCTCCTTGCGCGCGTCGAGCGAACGTGCGTGAATCTCGCCGCCGGCGGCCTCGATCTCCTTGACCAGCGGCGCCAGCTTGTCGCCGTTGCGGCGGCCGGCGAAGACAGTAAAGCCCTCGGAAGCAAACTTCTTGGCAATCTCGCCGCCGATGAAATCGCCCGCGCCGATCACGGCGACGGTTGCATTTCTCTTTTTCAAGGAACTTCTCCCGGTTAAGTTAGGCGCGCTGTATGCGAAGCTGTTCTATCGGTTCTGGAACGTGGACCACGTTTTTGAGCCAGACCAGAACGATGGGGATTTCGCCGTCGCGCTGATCGAGGCTACCATGGCCGCGGCGCAGTCCTCGAGCGGCCCGATCTGGTCCAGCGCTTTGGCAAAATGGCGACCTGTCGATTGGTCGATGCGGCCAGCAAACCGAAAAGCAATTTGATCGAGACCGAGTGCTTGCGACAGCTTCGCCACGACTAACCGCCTCCCGACTGAAGAACATCGGCGCCTTTTTGAGCATTGCGCCTCGTGGTGAAACATGCGTTCTTTTTTAGAACTCGTCAATCGCTATTTTGTTGTCACAGTCGGATCAAGAAATGGCACGTTCGCTGTCCTATGCAGAGACTATCGAGAACCCCGTTTACAACGCGGCTTCCAGGCGATACCGATAGCGTATCAAATAAGAACTTATGGGAGAAGCGAGCATGGGAGAGAGTCGCGGAGTCGCGATGCTGGTCGGCGCAGGCGATGCCATCGGCGCTGCCGTTGCGCGGCGGTTTGCCAGCGGCGGCTACACCGTTTGCATCTGCAGGCGCGATGCAGCCAAGTCCCAGGCGCTTGTCGATGAACTCAGGGGGAAAGGCCACAGCATTCACGCCTTCAGCGTCGATGCCCGCCAGGAAGCGGAAGTGCAGAAGCTGTTCGCGGACGTCGAACGCGATATCGGCCCGATCGAGATCTGCCTGTTCAATGCCGGTTCGAATGTCAACAAGCCCCTGCTGGAGACTACCGAAAAGCTATTCTTCAAGGCCTGGGAGTTGGCCTGCTACGCCGGCTTCCTGGTGGGGCGCGAAGCTGCGCGCGTCATGCTGTCCCGCGGACGCGGCACCATCTTTTTCACCGGTGCGACCGCAAGCATCCGCGGCAGCAAGGGGTTTGCTGCGTTTGCATCGGCCAAATTCGGTCTCCGCGCGCTGGCCCAGGCGATGGCGCGCGAGCTCGGGCCTGAGAATATTCACGTCGTCCACCTCATCATCGATGCCGGCGTCGATAGCGAAGCCATCCATCAGCGCATGAAGGCGGCCAGGGGGATCGAGGCCAGCGAGATCCCGCCTGACAGCCTGACCAAGACCTCCTCCATTGCCGAAGCGTATTGGTTCGCCCATCAGCAAAGCCGCGACGGCTGGACCCATGAACTCGATCTTCGTCCCGCTGTAGAGAAATGGTGACATGAGCGACAATCCAGACCTCACTTTGTGGGGCGTCGGGACAAGCCGCACCGTTCGGCCGCACTGGGCGATGCACGAGCTGGGGCTGGCCTACGAGATTAAACCGATCGGCCCACGGACCGGCGAGACCAAGACCGCCGAATATACTAAGCTCAATCCGCGCCAGAAGATTCCGCTGCTGCAGGACGACGACTTCCGCATTGGGGAGAGCGCCGCGATCGTCGCTTACCTATCGCGCATGTACTCCACGCCCGAGCGTGCATTGATCCCTGAATCCACCCGCGACTATGCAGCGTGGCTGGAATGGTGCTTCTTCATCGTCACCGAGCTCGACTCGACCAGCCTGTACGTGATGCGCCGTCACAGCGCCGATGCGCTCGGCCCGATCTACGGCGTCGCGCCGGAGGTCGTAGCTCAAGCCGCCCAATACTTTCGGGCGCAGCTGCGCCATGTCGAGGTCGCGCTGGCCGACGGCCGACATTTTATCATGGGCGAGCGATTCAGCAGCGCCGATATCCTGCTGACGACGTGCCTGGACTGGGCGGTCGCCTACGGTGTCGGCATTTGCGACAATGCGCAGCCCTATCTCGAGCGTATGCGAAGCCGGGAGGCTTACCAGCGCGCGGCTGCGGCGAATGCTCCGCGCGCGCCAATTACACCTGCGCCTGCCAAGGCTTGAGAACCGTTCGCCGGTCGCGCGAAGCGCTTCTGTCTACATGGCCACGCGCAACGTGCGTGCAGCGACCATATCGTCGATCGCGCCGTCATCGTAGCCAAGTTCGCGCAGCACCTCGCGCGAGTGCTCCCCGACACGGGGGGCTGGTCCGCCGATGGCAGCCGGGTTGATCTCGAAGCGGGCCGCGGGCTTAGGCTGGCGCACAAGGCCGACCTTCGGCTGATCGAATTCCGCGATGATCCCGCGCGCCACCACCTGCTCATTGTGGATGATTTCGCCGCGCCGCAGGATCGGCGCGCAAGGGACATCCGCGGCATCCAGACGCTCCAGCCATTCGGCGGTCGTGTGCTGGCCGATATACTCTGCCATCTTGTTGATACGCGCCGTGGCGTTGACCGAACGCGCCGACGGGGTCGCGAACCTTGGATCGTTGGCAAGTTCGGGATCGCCGGACGCCCGGCAGAAGCCCTGCCATTCGGAATCGGAGATGGTGCCGGCTGTGATATAGCCGTCGCTGGTCTTGAACACGAGATCGGGCCGGTCATTCGGATCGGCAGCCGCGGCCTCGGCTCCGACCACCGTGTACTGCATCATGCCTTCCGGCCAGAGGTAGGAAATCATCGCGTCCAGCATTGCGACCTGGATATGATCCCCCTGCCCGGTCTTCTCACGCGCGTAGAGCGCGGCCGCCACCGCCTGCGCGGTGAACACGGCGGTGGTCTTGTCGCACACGATGGTGCGGATCATCTGCGGGCGATTGGTGACCGGCTGCGACTGGATATCGGCAAAGCCCGACAGGCCCTGAATGATTGGATCGTAGACGCGCTTCTTCACATAGGGTCCGGTCTCGCCGACGCCGCTGATCGAGACGTAGATCAGGCGCGGATGACGCCGGCGCAGCTCTTCGACGCCGAGGCCGAGGCGCTCCATGGTGCCGGGCCGGAAGTTCTGCACCAGGACATCGGCCTGCGCGACCAGTTTGGCCAGCACCTCACGCCCGGCCGCGCTCTTGACGTCGATCGAGAGCGAACGCTTGCCGCGGTTTGACGAAATGAACAGCGCGGAGAACTCGCCGTCCTTGTCGATGGTGGCCCGGCTGCGACGGGTGATATCGCCGCCGATCGGCTCGATCTTGAGCACGTCGGCACCCTGATCCGCCAGAAACATCGTCGCAAACGGGCCCGACACCACGCCGGTCAGATCGAGGACACGAACGCCGTCAAGCGGACCAGCCATTGCACTCTCCCTGGATTTTTTTCTGCCAACCGGCTGAAGGTAAACTCTTGCTTGATGTCAGCCCTTCGCCTCAACACGCACGGACCGCAAGTTGGTAACTAGCCGGTCTTGGAAACGGGCTGCCGGGTCTGTTCGACGATCGATTCCTCGACGTCCCGGAGCTGATCCTTGCCAAAAAACATCTCCTTGCCGACGAAGAATGTCGGCGAGCCGAAGGCACCCCGGGCGACGGCGTCATTGGTCAAGTCGATCAGCCTCTTCTTGACGTCATCCTGCTGCGCGCGCGCAACCAGCCTGTCGATGTCGATCCCCGAGGAGGCAAATGCGGCCCGGAACACTTCGGGATCGTCCATCTTCTTGGGCTGCTCCCACATGTGATGGTAAGCGGCGCGGAAATAGGGTTCGAACACGCCTTCGAACTGGGCCGCGACGGCGCCGCGCATCAGCATCAAAGTGTTGACTGGAAAGAAGGAGTTCTGGCGAAATTGTGTGATGTTGTGGCGCCGGATGAACCGCTGGGTCTCGAGCGCCTGGTATTCCGGCTTGTTCTTGATCCCGCGAAGCGCGTCGAACGGAGACATGTTGCCGGTCGCCTTGTAGATCCCGCCGAGCAGGACCGGGACGTACTCGAATTTTACGCCGGTCCGCCGCTCGATCCCGGGGATGGCAACCTCCGCCAAATACGCGTTCGGGCTGCCGAAATCGAACTGGAATTCAATCTTGAGGGTCATGGCCGCTTCTCCCGCAGAGCGTATTGGATGGTCAAGAACCGGCGATCCAATCGCATGGCTTGCTTGTTCTCGCTTCTATAGTTCTAAAATCGAACTGTCAAATTTGACGGGAGTTGTGCTGGTTTGACTGGTTCATCGGGTATTGTTTGGAATTCAGTACCTATCTAGAATGCTAGGGAGATGCGGCGGCCCTGGCGGCGAATCGAGCGGGTCTCGCCGGGATGACTGGAGAATACGGATGAAGTGGAAAGAACTGGAGGAAGAGCCGTGTTCGATGGCCCGAACCATCGGCGTGATCGGCGACCGCTGGACGCTTCTGATCCTGCGCGAATGCTTTCTGCGCACACGGCGCTTTGAAGGATTCCAGTCGGCGCTTGGAATTACCCGCCATCTCCTCGCCGAACGGCTGAAGAAGCTGGTTCGGCTGGGCATTCTGCGCCGCATTCCCTACCAGGAAGCGCCCAAGCGACACGAATATATCCTGACCCAGAAGGGCCTCGATCTCTATCCGATCATGATGGCGCTCGTGCATTGGGGCGATACTCACATGGTCGACGAGCGCGGCCGGCCGCTGTTGCACCAGCACCGCAAGTGCGGCAAGGACTTCGACCCGGTCATGGTGTGCTCTGAATGCGGCGAGCCGCTCCTGGCCAGGGAGGTTCATACCCATCCAGGGCCAGGCGCCCAAGGCCCGCGGACGATGGAGGCACCTGGCAAGACGAAGGCAAAGGCCCGCCGCAGCGCGGCTTGAGCCGGCCACCGGCGTCAGGCATTGAACGCATCCTCAGACTCGAATCACAGTTGCGTCAGGTTCGTTGCAGTGAAGACGGTCCGTTTGTTCAGCCCGGTGCTTGAGCACAGCACGTTGATTGACATAGGCTTTGTCGGTGATTTCTCCCGCGGCCAATGAGGGCGGATCCTTCAGCAGGGTGAACGAGCAGATTTTTTCGCTGCTTCCGACAGCCTCATTATATTCCTGCAAACGATGTCTCAGGAATTCGATTACCTTGGGGTCGCAAGTCAAATCCGCAGCCGGCGCGTTCGAAATCCGGGCCGCCTCGGTCGGATTCAGCCAGCACAGCAGCGCGCAGGCTTCACGGTTTTCTCCCGCAACGACGATGTCCAGCAGTACGCCGCGCGTTGCGGCCAGAATGGCGGCACGCATCGCTCCGATCGCAACCCAGGTGCCGTTCGCAAGCTTGAAGTTCTCGGAAATTCTGCCCGTGAAACGCAGACCGAGCTCCGGCTTCTCGGGATCGATAAACGACACGGTGTCGCCGATGCGATAGAACCCCTCCTCGTCGAAGGCCTTCTCAGTGAGATCAGCCCTGCCGAGGTAACCGGGGGTAACGTTGGGGCCTTTCACCCTGGCCTCGTACGTGTCGGAAACAGGGATCAGTTTCAGCTGCACACCCGGCGCCGGAAGACCAATCTCGCCCGGCCGATCCGTTGCCCAATGCGTCGTGCTGATTGTCGGCGCCGTTTCAGTCGTCCCATAGCCCGACATCACCGGAATCCGCCGGCCTGTGATCGATGATGTCAGCCGGTAAAGTTTTTCAAGCGTGCCTTGCGAAATTGCAGCCCCGGCGTAGCTCAATCGATCCAGCCGCTTGAAGATGCTCGCGCCGAGGGCGGCATCGTTCTCGATGGCATCACACAACTGGTTATAGCCGGCGGGCACATTGAACATCGCCGTCGGAGAGATCTCCTTGAGGTTCGCCACCGACTTGTGAAAGAGCTGAGGCAGCGGGCGGCCGTCATCGATGTAGAGCGTCCCGCCGTTCTTGAGAATGCCGTGAAGAATGACGTTGCTGCCCATCGTATGGTGCCACGGCAGCCACTCGACCTGGACCGGCGCCTCCGGAGGCGACACCAGCAGGCTTCCCATTTGCAGGGAGCTCGCCATCATGCGGTGCGTGTTCAGCACACCCTTTGGCAATCCGGTCGAACCGGACGTGAAGAGAATTTTCGCAACGGCGTCAGTAGAGATCGCACTCGACGCTTGCGCAAATCCTGTCCACTCCGTTCGATCCGTCAGGACGCGGAAGGGGATCGTATCCGGCGCGCCATCGACGCTGATCCAGGTAGAGTCTGCCAGTTCGGGAACCGAACGGGCGGCGGAAAAGTCGCGTCCACTCTGAACGAAAACGAAGTTCGGACGCAGCACCTGCGCGATGTCCTTGAGGCGCGCAAGGCCGCCGGGCATCAGCGTGTAGTTCGGCGATATCGGCGCCAGAATGACGCCTATCGACATCGCAGCAAAGGAGATCACCGCGTTCTCGATGGAGTTGCCCGAAAGCACGGCCAGCCTGTCAGCCGGCTTTGCGCCCATGTCGATCAGACTCTGGCCGACCGCCTGCACCTGCGACCATGCTTCGCCATAGGTGATCTCGTCCCATCCCCCTTTGGCATTGCGCTGTGCGAGGAATATTCGCTGCGGAGCCGCGGCTGCCCAGCGCGGCAGAAAATCGGTGACGCGCCAGTCGCATGGCCCCAATTCGAGCGGCGACCTCAATATGAGCGTGCCGTCGATCCGGCGCTCGACGGAGAGCTCCCTTGGCGCAAACCTCAATGGCTTCGTCGACATCGAGAACGATCTCCTGAATTACCGCGGATGGATAGAACGGGCTGCGCCAAAGTCACTCGGACCTGGCGTCCAGGACTTCTCCGAAGGCTTGCCACGTCGTGCCGGTCCAGCGCTGCAGCCGCATCTGCGTCCAGATCATGTTCTCGGTCTCGCTGGTGTTGACCTTGATCCCCGGCAGCACGGTCGGAACGACGACGTCTTTCAGGTTCTTCGCCTGCGCCAGAATATTCTTCCGCGACAGATCATCACCGCATTGCTTGAGGATTTGCTCGAGCAGGACGCCTTGCTGATAACCGGTCAGATAGCTGCCGTTGGTGATATCGGCCCCCTGCAGATACTTGTCGAAAAATGCCCGGTAAGCCCGCATGCCCGGATCGTCCTTCCATGTCTCGTCCAGGACATCCTTGTTGGTCGTGCCGACCATCACGCCGACCGATTTGTCGAGCCCGGCCGGTGCAAGCGTGCCTCCGACCGATCCGGACGGGAAATTGATGATCACGGTCGCCTTCCAGCCGATCACTGAAGCCTGCCGGATGGCCTGTGCCGCGAACTTCGGCGTCCCGGCGATCACCAGGGCCTCGGCTCCCGAGCTCTTCAGATTGGTAATCTGCGAATCAATGGTCGGTTCGGTGACCTCGTAGGACGCAGTGACGACCTTGCGATCGAAATCCTTGCCGAGAAACGCCTTGAAGGCAGCGACGTAATCTTTGCCGAGATCGTCGTTCTGATAGAGGATGGCATACTTGGCGTTCGGCAGCGTCTTCGTCAGGTATTTGGCGTAGATTCTTCCCTCCGTGTCGTAGCTGACAAGGCCCGTGGTGAGCAGGGGGTAATTGGCGACGTCCGTGAACTTGGATGAGCCACTGACGATCGCGACACTCGGTACCCCCTTGGCCCTCAGGTATTTTGCAGTGGCCGAGATGCCGGGCGTGCCGAGCTGGCCGAACATGAACGACACTTCGTCGCTCTCAACGAGCTTGCGGACGTGCTCCACCGCCTTGGGAGGACTATATCCGTCGTCATAGGCGATGTAATTGATCTTGCGTCCGTTGACGCCGCCACGGTCGTTCAAGGCCTGGATGTAGGCCATGAGCCCCTTGCCCACGAGACCGATCGATGATGCCGGTCCGCTGAAGGGAAAAACCCCGCCGATCTTGATCTCGGTGGCAGAGATTCCCGGCTCGTCGGCGGCGAACGCGGGACCACTCAGGAATAGAGCCAGAGCCGCGACGATCTTCCATCTCACCAGCATTGCGTCCTCCCAAACTTGCATCCCTTTTCGGGTGTGCGGCTTTGTTTTGTTGCGCCGGTGGCGGCTCGTCGCGCCCTTTGCGAAGAGGCATCACGCAGAACGGGTCCAGCCGTAAATCCGGCACGTCGCGGCCGTTGCGTTCGGCCATCTCGTGCGCAGCCTACAGTTCTTTTTTTGAACTCGTCAAGCGCTTAGATGCTCACGTGCCGTGACTTGGACGACGGGCCGCGCTCTCGTACTTGGAAATAATTTGGTCCAAATCGGGCGCGAAATGGCGCGTTTTCGACTATTCCAGGACAGGATCGCTGGCGTATTTCCACGCCGCTGTACACATTCTTTTTTTGAACTAACATTCTTTTTTTGAACTATAAGGCTGGCGCGAGGCCACGCAGTGCCTGGCTTATCTAACCAGACACCACGGCGCAGCAGGGATAGATCTCGCCGAGCCCTACTCGGCGACGATTGCTGTTCGCAATTCTGCATCCTTCGCCGAACGCTCATAGAGCTCGTCCGGGGCCGGCTTGACGCGAAACCAGGCCACATAAAGCGCAGGAAGGAACAGCAGGATCAGGACCGTGCCGACTGCCGTGCCGCCAATCAGCGTGTAGGCCATCGATCCCCAGAACACGGAATGCGTCAGAGGAATGAAGGCCAGCACGGCGGCAAGTGCGGTCAGGATCACCGGCCTGGTGCGTTGCACGATGGCTTCGATGACGGCGTGATAGTCATCGAGGCCGGCAGCACGATTCTCCTTGATCTGTTCGGTCAGGATCAGGGTGTTACGCATCAGGATGCCTGCCAGTCCGATCAGGCCAAGAATGGCGTTGAACCCGAACGCAGGATGATGAAGAACAGGGTGACGGCCCGTTCGCGAATGGCGATCGCGGAAAGATTGAGGTTCATCTGCTAACTTATAATTGGCTGGGCGGCAGCTTCCTTGAGGCCAGCTGCCGCTTGCGCGGCAAGCCCGCGCGCGGCTTCCTGTGAATCTTGAAATTCCTCGAGTGCATGGACTCTGCCCCACCGCAGGGTGAACACGTGGAGACCGCGGTTGACGTAGGAGCCGTCGCCGTCGAGCAGCGTTGCGGTGCCGTCCCACTCGACAAACACGGTGGTGTTCCAGGGCCAGCCCTTCACCCAGACGTTGTTGACCTTGATTTGGAGCGCGGGCAGGACGCGTCCGAGCCGCTCGAACCAGCGGCGCAGGGCCGCTTTGTCGTGGCGCTCCCCGCCCAACGCGTGATTGCCGGAAACACGGTGATGGATGTGCGGCGCGACCGCCTTCACCGCTTCATCCCAGCGATGGTTGTTGACATGGTCGAAGGTCTTTCGGATCTCCTGCTCGACGATGTAGCTGTACATGTGCTTCTCCAGTGGCTGGCGCGGAACGATTGAGACTCTTCAGTTGCTCCGGCTTTCAGCGGCGGTCCTGACACGAGCGCCCTCCTGCAGGAGGTGAGCGCCGAGCGAAACAATCGCATCACCAGAATTCAAGCCGGAGATCACGGCGGTTTCGTCGGTCACCCGAACAAGCTTGATCGGCCGAAAGCGTACGGTTGAGGTGGCGCTGTCGAGGATCCAAACTCCGGTCTTGCGGCCATCATCGAGCACTGCTCCGAGCGCCACCTGAACTTGCGGCTCGCTCGTCTGGCTCGGCAGCCGAATGGTCACCGTCGCGCCAAGTGGTGCGGCCGCGGCTTCACCGTCCAGGACATATCGGGCTTCATAGGTTCGGGTCAGGGCATCGGCGGCGTCGGACAATTGCCGCAAACGCGCCGTATAGCGCCACCCTTCGGCTGCTCCGTACACGCTGGCCTCGGCCACGGAGTCGATTGCCGGCCGGATTGTTTCAGGGAGCGCGACCACCGCCTCGCGAGGACCGGCCTTGGCAATCCGAACAACCGTCTGGCCGGCCGAGACGACCTGCCCGGGCTCGCCAAGCGTTTCGACCACCGTTCCGTCCGCGTCCGCGACCAGGATCGAGTACGTCGCCTCGTTCTCGGCAACCCGTGCATCGGCTTCAGCCGCGGCCTTGGCTTGCTCGTAGCGCTGTCGGGAAGCCCAGCCGTTGCTCACCAACTTGGCGTATCGCTGTTCGTCCGCTTCGGTCTGCACGACGGACGCGCGCGCGGCAGCAACGGCGTTGCGCTTCGCCGTGACCGCGAGACGAAGGTCGGTTTCGTCGATCCGCATCAGCGGCTGACCGGCTGTGACCTGCTCACCGGTATTCACAAGCCGCTCCACGATCTTGCCGGGAACGCGAAAGCTGAGGCTGCTCTGCACCCGCGTCCCGATGATGCCGGTGAAGCCACGCTCCGATCCGGTCACCCGCGCCGCAGCCGTGATCCTGACGATCGGGGCTCCTTGCCTCGGATCGCTCACGGCCGAGGCTGCCGGCGGGCGAAGCGCAACGAATGCGGCCACCGCGCATCCCGCGATCAGGACGCTCCCCAGCACGATCATCGGTCTTGTCATAACATCGCCTCATGCCAGATAGATTGCGTTCGATCTCTATATCGGATAATAGATGTCGAACGCAATCTAAATGGGGAGGCCAATGATGCGAGTGAGTCGCATTCAGGCTGAGGAAAACCGGCAAAACGTCATCAATGTCGCAAGCCGCCTGTTTCGGTCGCGGGGATTTGACGGCATCGGCCTCAAGGACCTGATGGAAGCTGCCGGGCTGACCCAAGGCGCATTCTACAAGCAGTTTGAGTCAAAGGAGGACCTGGCCGCACAGGCGTCGGCGCGCGCGCTGGAGAGCGCCACGCTTCGATGGTCGACCGCCATCGCCGCGAACCCTGAGGATCCCCTTGGGGCGGTGATGGGGTTCTATCTCAGGACGGGCCATCGCGACGAAAAGATGGACGGTTGCCCGATCGTGGCGCTCGGCTCGGATGTGGCCAGACAGAGCAGCGAGGTGAAAGCGTCGTTCGAAGGCGGGATCAAAGCGCATATCGAAATCCTCAGCCGCCTGATTGCCGAAACGAGCGACGAGGAATCCAGGAGCAAAGCCATGGCCATTCTTTCGACGATGGTCGGGGCGTTGACACTCTCACGCGTCGTCAACGATCCCGATCTCGCTCAGGCCTTTCTGGAAACGGCGTCGCGACAGATTCGCGACACTGTCGCCGCTTGAGGATCGGTGCTTGATAACTCACAGGGAGAACGCAAATGCGCAAAGCAGGGATACACAATTTTCCGGCAATCGATCGTGTCGTTTACGGCAAAGCTGCGTCTGACGCCTTGAACGATGAAGCGGTGCGGCTGGATGCCAAGCGCGTCTTCCTGATCGTCAGCCGCACCTTGAACACCAAGACCGACGAGATCGAGAAGATCCGGCGCGCGCTCGGCGAAAGACACGTCGCGACATTCGATGGAATTGCAGAGCACACCACGCGCAAGCAAGCTGCCGACGTTGCCCGTCAAGCCAAAGACGCCGGAGCCGACCTGGTCGCCGCCGTCGGCGGCGGCTCGGCGATCGACCTCGCCAAGATCGTCATCATGGCGATGGAACATGACATCACCGACGAAGCGGGCTTCGATCCCTTCCCGATGGGCCTTGGGGTCACCGTCTCTCCGTTCCGATCGCCAAAGGTCCGACAGATCGCGGTGCCATCCACGCTGAATGGCGGCGAATACAATGCAGCCGCGCTCGTCACCGATGAACGCAACAGGCTGAAGCAGATTTTCTTTCATCCCCGGATGATGCCGGTGGCTATCATTCTCGACCCCGCGCTCACCGTTCATACGCCTTCCAAGCTCTGGATGGGGTCGGGAACGCGGTCGATGGACCACGGCATCGAAGCCTTGTGCTCACCCGCTGGCACGCCGCTCGCCGACGAGGTCGTCCTGGCCGGCATTCGCACCCTGCGTGAGGGAATGCTGCGAACCTTGCAGCAACCTGATGATCTGGAGGCGCGCCGACTGTCTCAATACGGCGCGTGGCTCGCCGCTTTCGGCCTCCAGGCGCGGGTGCCGATGGGAGCCAGTCACGGCATCGGCCATGTGCTTGGCGGTACCTTCGGTGTTCCGCACTACTATTGCACACCAGTCATCATGCCGAGCCTGCTTCGGTACAACAAGCCGTTCACCGAGGATGCGCAACAGCGCCTGGCGACGGCCCTTGGCGAGCCGGGCATGGAAGCCGCCGCCGCCTTCGCGCAATTCACCAAGAAACTTGGATTGCCCGGCCGTCTTGCCGACGTCGGGATCGGCGAAGACAAATTTGATCAGATCAGCAAGATCGCGATCAATCATCGCTTCGTCCAAGCCAATCCGCGGCCATTCAAGAGCGAAGCCGAGATCGTCGATCTGTTGCGAATGGCCGCCTAGCCGAATTCGCACAGGAAAATCCAGCCGCGACCATCAGCTCCGTTTGCCGAACTGTGGTCCGTAGGAAAGCGACTCGAACCCGACCCGAACAATCTCGTTTTCGTTCTGCAGCAAGCGATATCCTGCGGCGACGGGCAGAACGGATCGTCCGTTTTGCCCGCTCCAGTATCCTATACTACGATGAGCACGTCATCGATCTGTCCATTGGATCCGCGTGCCGAGTCGAATGGGTGACGGTATGGAAACAAGGGAAAGCCAACGGCAAGCTGGCCGCGTCCGCCCACACAAAGAACCTCGCACAAAGCGGACTTTGTTCTGGGCGTTGAAATGAAAAGAACCCGCATCGCAGGATCTTGAATGGTGGGCGCACCAGGGCTCGAACCTGGGACCCGCTGATTAAGAGTCTCATCTTTTATGAGTGCAAACAGCTACTTAGCTGTAAAATGATCGCCGAACGAGCCTATATAGATCAATAGGTTACACGTGAATTGTAAATCGCACGCGCAACCCGCGAGCCCTGCGTCCCGAACGTAAGTAGCAGTCGAAAAGATCAACGAAAACAGCGAACATAGGCCTCCTTGCGCACCCTGCTCGCAACGGCGAATGCGGCACCGACGTCGAGGACATACAGCGTCTCCCGAAGATCGAAGCCTTGATTGAAATCATCGCCGACGTGGAGACGATCACCAAGCAGGCGATACTGTCGTTCGTCGCGACAGTCAACGAGGGCGGAACGCCCAATCTTTTGCCGAAGGCGTCTCGAGATGCTACGGATTGGGTATCAGGGCTCCGTCGAGGACATGCACGACCATCTCTGGGAAGCAGTGCGATCGGGCCTGATTAGCGCCGCGGCCCACGATTCAAGACGCCGGTGAAGGATGGTGGGCACAGCGCAAGGGCGCCTTTGCCCACCCTACGGGCTGGTTCCTTCAGGATTTTGGATATGGACGCTATCTTTAAGGGGCATTCAATCATTGACCGCTGAAGAGTCCGAGGCAATCGCTGCTCGCATCTTTGCACGGATCACTGAGCTCGAGCTGGAGCTTGCCGCCCGGGATTTTAACATCCCCAAGAGCGGTGACGATAGGCCCACGTGACGAGCCGAGCGTATGTCCGTTTACGATCCACTACGGAGGGAGCTGGAGCGCACAACAGCGCAAACGATCCGCCTCACGTTTTCAGAAATCGAAGAAATTCTCGGGAGGCCGTTACCGCTGTCAGCCTACAGGTTCAGTGCGTGGTGGGGAAACGAGACTTCGCGCAAAGCTGGGCACACGCAAGCCATGGCGTGGCTGCAGTCAGGCTTCGCGGCTAGGGTTTCCCTGAAACAGCGAGCGGTGGAATTTCATCGACCTTGAAGGCTTTCACGTCGCGCCGCCTTGCGTTGCGCGGCTTTTCGCGCTTTCGGGCAGCGTCACTCCAGGGAATATTCGAATTCCACATGGCCTGCACCAGATCGTCGACCGAGCGGGTCGAAACGCCCTGCACATAGGCCTCCTGCACCACGGCGGTGAGCGCCTTCTCGGCCATGCGCCGCGGCTCCAGGAAGCCTGGGAAGTAGGAGTCCTTGCGCAGCTTGGGGATGCGCAGCTCGACGGCGCCGGCACGGGTCTCCCAGATCCGGTCGCGGTAACCGTTACGCTGGGCCAGGCGTTCGGGGTTCTTCTCGCCATAGGCCGCCCCGGTCTGGCCTCCCACTTCCAGCTCCATCAGACGCTGGGCGGCAAAGCCGATCATCTCGCGCAGCAGATCGGCGTCCGGGGTCTTCTCTACCAGCGTGCGCAGGTTCATCATGTCGTCGGTCATCGGTGGTTCCTCGGTTGCGTTGGCGTGTCGCAACCCGATCCTACCGGAGAACTGCCGGTGACCACCGCAAAGCCGCCCGCCCGCTACGGCGCAATTGGGGGCGCGCGTCCGGGCGGCTTTGCTCTACCGAGCTACACCACCACCGGGGACACGACCTCGTGCCCGCCGATCGCCCATCGCGACCTCTATCTCAGCCGCTCTACGACAAGGCGCCCTGCCAAATAAGCGGGCTTACGCGGACCGGGCTTTGCCGCTTCCGCGAGCCCGATGCCGCTGACATGGCGCTATTCGACTTTCGGACTGGAGCCGTTTTGAGCGGGCTTGCTCCAGCCGCCCCGGTGACGCAGCAGGCCGATTTGCTGCCGGATGCCATCTTCAGAGACTATTCATGGCGACGGTTAATCGAGCCGGGGCGCGTCCACGGTGAATGGCGCTCGCGAGGTCCTATAGTCGGCACCGTCATCAGTTCAGCTTGAAAAACGTCTGCCCTAGCCGCTCCTTGAGCGTTTCCAGTAATGACAGTCTTGTATCAGGCGCCGCAGCTTGCGCTCCCGTTGCGGGTGCGGGAATAATATTCAACGGTTTCGCTGTTCGGCGGTTAGAGGCTTTTTTCCCAGATTCGCCTTTTGCCGCATGCTTCGGCTTCAAGACCTCGCCGCCTGATTTCGGAGTGACCGGCTTCCCGGCGACGTCAAGTTCGGAGAATGCGCTCTGCAGAGGCCGAGCGGATTGCACCAACGTCGTCGATGTAGAAGGACTGATGTTCGACGGAGCCGCAAGCGTCGGCAAACTGGTATCGATTATTACCCGTTCAGGTGCCCGCTCAACTGAGCTGATCCTTATGGACGGTCGCTCTACGTCACTGTTCCCTGGGCCCAGCGCCTGCTGCGGCAGGCACCAGCCGATTCCGATCATCAACAGGACGAGAGCGCTGCCGACGAATCCGAAGTATTTCATCAAAGGCACAGGCCGCCTCCGTTTGGGGACGACCTTGCGGCCTCGTTTGTTAGCAAAAAGCTAAAGGTAGATTAAAACGGAAGACATGGTTACTACGCACGTTGCGATGCAAAGTGGCTATCTCGCGGGCGTCCGTGACTTCGATGCTGCGTCGTAGATCTCGATCTTCAGCATCGGATACTTGGCCAACAGTTCAAGGGCCGCTTTAGTCGCGGCGTCCTGATCAAGAAATTCGGTCTTGAAACGACCATCGACGAGCATCGCATAACCGGTGGCCGGCGCGAGGTCAGCACGCCGAACTTGGCTTGGTTGCGGACGTTCAAGGTGAAGGGTTGTTTTGTTCATTCCTTACTTATCCGGTTGGAGAACGCCCTTGCTGCTGAGGCTCTCGCAATTCGCCGAATTGAATGCTTGGGGTTTCCCAACCGGCGTAAGCACAAAACAAGAGAACAACGATCCGAAATGCAATCGACATGCCGCCCACCTTTTCTTATTGGTGACGACGGTACAAACAATGCCTTACGGCCAGCTTAGGAGAAAGGGTTTGCGCAAGGTATACGCCAGAGCGAAGAGGGACGTCGGCTTGCCATAGCCGCAGTCATATTTCCGTCGGTGACCGCACCGATTCAGCATTCTTGAATGAATTCGCTATCGTAACCAGGTGTACTGCGGCGGTGCCCAGCTGCTCCATTTCCTTGTCAGCAGTGTAGGCTGAAGCCGCTCGTCGATAGGCGATTGCAACGGTTGCGTATGCATCCGTGATCAGTACAGCTGAATGATCGTGTGCATCTTTTGCTTTCCGATCACGTACTTGGACGACTTTTGTCGCCGCCTGAGCGGCTAATTCGGCAAGCTTCTCGTTACTTAGGCTTGGATCATCAATACCAGGCTGACATGCAGAAGCTGCGCCGGCGATTGCCTGATAGTATTGGCGCTTTTGCCACTCATTGGCCGTCAGGTAGCTCTGCAGCAGGCGGCGAGCCCTCGCTTCAAGCTGCTTTCGATCGCTTCGGATCTTTTGATGATCTGAGCTAAGCCAGCGGAGCATCGTTTGCCTGTTCACTTCGGCGCCTAACGCAAAGATCGAGGGGCTATAAAGTTCCACCAGCACACTGAGCTCGTTCGCCCATCGCCCCCCGGGAAATGTTGAAGTCGATTACAGCCTGCAGGTCTAGCGAATGAGAACGAATTCTACGATGAATCAAGTGAGAGGAAAGAGGGAGTTGAGCGCAGGTCGAAAGTAATTTGCCTCCATGTTGCTTTGTCCGCCCTGCGAAGGATGCGTGCCGTCAGGGTATAAAGCTTGGTTTGCGGCAGCGGAGTCAGGGCCCCAGGTCGGATCGGCAGCCCAATCGACAACAAAGTCGCACTTTCCTTCACTCGGAAAACGTCGCAGAGCCCCATCGGCGGTGGCCCGGTTAACATTGAAGAGACCTTCGTTACGAGGATTGTGAGTGCTGATTCCGAGCTGCACGATTTTGCGTGAGGACTTAATTGCATCCTGGAAAGTGGCCAAATACCCGGCAAATGCAGCAAGCCACGCTGAAGCGTCAGTCGAACGAAGATCGTTTTGTCCGGCCTGAACGAACAGGATGTTCGGGACATCTTTGAATGCGGCGATCACCGACGGTTGTCGGCCGAGCATATCTGCAAGAAGAGCACCATCCGTCGCAAAGCATTGCTGACTAGTCTCATGGACAGCGTTTGGTAGGTAGAGGGTGTGGTACGATATCGTCCTGGCCCCGCCATTATCGACACTGGAGCTTGAGCCTTCGACGATGAGGTGACGCATCAGAGGCATTCTCGTCGTCTCCCAGTTGCAGATCATCAGTGCAGCCGTACCAAGAACATTTCGGCCCTACCTAGCTGCTCGGCGGAAGTGCATGGCGCCCTGCGCTGGTTGCACGAATCCGGTCATGCTCCCCCCAAGTAATCTGATTCAGCGCCTTGTTGTTCTGGTGCGACTTCCATTTGGAACGGGATCGAGCTGGGGCGTTTGTTCCTTGCAGCATAGGAGCTCAGAATGAGATCTTCCAGATTTCTCTTGGTAGCGGCGCTGGTTTTGACCAGCACATCGGCGCTGGCGCAAGCTGGCGGAAGTGGTTCAGGTGGAGCTTCGGGAGGAGGAACAGGCTCAGGCAGCACAGCGGCCGGCTCGATGTCGAGCAGTGGCACCGTGAACGGTACGGGTGGTTTGCCCGGACCTAACACGAGCAACGCTCTCAACCATCAAACCACGGGAAATCGGCTGGGCAATCCGGCTAGGAATGAGAACAATGGCTCTTCAACCCCCGCCAGCGGCTACGTCAACGATCCTACGATGAACAAGGCTGTGCAGGATTTGGGCAATACGAATACTGGTATTGTAGCGCCTACCCGCTAGGCCTCCGCCACCGGCGGGCGCCCCACATGAGCGCCCTGGTTGGAATTAGAACGGCTACCGCACGCCACGACGTGAAGACTATGCGGCGCGGCCCCAACGGGTTTAGCCAGACGGGCTCTTGGACTGATAAGCTTTTGCGTATTTCCTTATCAGTTCGCCAACTGACTCCATTTGCGACCGTAGCTGATACGGCCGTTTCCAATCGCGCGACGCCTTCCATGACCATAAGGTTGACCCTGGAGAATATCAAAGCGAGGCGTTCGCGTTTGTTGGGCTAGCACCGCAGTGCAGCTGTCGCATCCTTATCGAGGTCGCGTTTATAGCCCGTAATTACAACACCATAGATCGATCGATCCCTCTCCGGGCTTACGAGTCCATCGCGAACATCGCGTAGCACTGCCTGAGGATCCGGACGAAGCGGGTCGCCATAGCCTGGCGAAGCCATCGTGACTCGGAGCGAGAGAAGGTGACGAACGCCGTACTGGAGGACCTCGAATTGCACAACCATGACAGCCGCCACGGCCTTATTGTCGCCGCCTGCGCGGTTCGGATCAACCGTTCTCTCATCTCCTTCGGGTCAGAGGCTTCCCTCCACGCTGGCCTAAGCGCAGTCAGTTCACCTCAAGGGAGCAGGCCTACTGCCAAATTTAACTGAGGTCTGCGCGGGTCCCATGCGTTCATTTTATAGCTCGCTGATTATGCAGCAGCATCGGTGACGACGAAGCCAATGCTCGCGGCGACCGGCTGACACGTGACTGAGGCAGGAGGTCGGTTTCGGGAACAACCTGTCGGAGGCGTCATGTCTGCTCCGCAGGGTCTACATCGCGAGATAGCGCCTTCGAATATCATCATTTCCTGAAAGGCCTGCCGTGCTTTCACGATGTACGACTTTGCCCTTATCCATGACGAGCGCCTCCTGTGCAATCCGCAGGCAGAAATGCATGTTCTGTTCAGCCAGCAAAATCGTGGCGCCACCCGCGCCCAATTCTCGCAAGACCCTGCTGATGTCGGCGACAATGATCGGCGCCAGCCCTTCGCTAGGCTCGTCAAGCAGCAGGACCAGCGGGTTTCCCATCAGCGCACGAGCGATCACCAGCAGCTGTTGCTCGCCACCGGAAAGGCGGCCAGCCTGGCGGGATCGAAGCCTTGTAAGAAGCGGGAACGTTTCCCAGATCCGCGGCAGCGTCCAGTCACGCCGGCCGCCAGGGCCGCTCTTGGCCGCGATCTGGAGGTTGTCCTCCACACTGTGCTCGGGGAATACTTGCCGGTCTTCCGGCACATAAGCCATTCCCAGCTGCGCGCGCGCGTGAGGCGGTGCGTGCGTGATGTCGCGGCCAGCGAAGAAGATGCGGCCGCTGCGCACCGGGACAATGCCAGCGAGCGCCTTCATTGTCGTGCTCTTGCCCGCGCCATTTCGGCCGAGCAGCGCTAGTGTACACTTTTCCTGGAGCGCAGCATCGACACCGAATAGGATCTGGCTCGCGTGGTAGAACACGCTTACGCCCTCCGCACGCAAGAGCTCGGTCAAATCGCGTTCTCCTCTGCCCCAAGATAGGCGTCGATGACAGCCTGGTTGTTGCGGATCTGGTCTGGGGTGCCCTCGGCCAGCACCTTGCCGTAGCAGAGCACGCGAATGCTGCTGGCAACCTTGAAGACGATATCCATGTCGTGCTCGATGAAAATAAGTGTTAGCTTTCGGCGTTCCCAAAGAGCGCGAACGCGCTCAATCATGCGCCAGCGTTCGTCCGGGCCCATGCCAGCCGTAGGTTCATCGAGCAACAGCACTTTGGGCTCCAACGCGAGCGCAATAGCGATATCAAGCAGCTTCTGATCGCCATGCGAGAGGATGTTCGCCTCGACATCGGCAACATCGGTCAACCCGACGAACTCCATCACATCGTCCGCACGCTCGCGCATGCCAGGGGACGGAAAGCGATGAGACAGGCTGGCCCAGCGGCCGGCGTGGGCCGTAACCGCAGCCATCAAGTTCGCGCGCACAGTCATGGTCGGAAAACAACTCGCGACTTGGAAGGCACGCCCAATGCCCCGCCGCATGCGTTCCGTTTTGGAGAGCTGGAGAATGTCCTCACGGTCAAGCAGCACCTCGCCAGAATCGGCGATGAACGCGCCACTGATCAGGTTGAAGAAGGTGGTCTTGCCGGCCCCGTTTGGTCCGATAATTGCTGATAAGCTGCCAGAGGGAAAGGCAAGCGACACGTCGTCGATCGCGCGTACGCCGCCGAATGACTTGGTGAGATGATTGATCTCAACGTTCATCGCGCGCGCTTGCTCCAGACGAGGTGGATGAAATCGAGTACGCCTCGGCGCAGGCCAAGCGCGAATGCGAGGATCACGACGCCCAGGACAAGTCCGTGATACTCCGTGAAACGCTGCACCAGGTCATTCAGCGCGAGCAGGATCATCGCGCCCAGCACGGGCCCGAGAAAGCTGTTGATGCCTCCCAGCATGACCGCAAAAATGGCCTGGCCCGAGTTGGGCCAATCGGCCAGCTCGGGATAGGCGCCTGATACGAACAGGGCTGCCAGCACGCCTCCCATCCCGGCGAAGCCGCCCGCGATCGTGAACGCCAGCAGCCGGGCGCGCCACAGGACGATGCCGACAAAGCTGGCGCGTCCCGCATTGTCGCGGATCATGCGCAACGTATTCCCAAACGGACTCATCGAGACATGGCGGAGCGCCAATAATCCGAGCACGGCTACGATGGCGCAGAACTGGTATAGATGAAGCTGCGAACCCAGGTCGAAACCAAAGATGTGACGGCGAGGAATACCACCGCGCAACCCCTGATCACCTCCGGTCAGGCTCTGCCATGAGACAATAACGCTGAAGAAGAGCATCTGCACCGCGAGGGTGATGAAAGCGAAATAGTCCGTGCTTAGTCGGACGCAGATTGCGCCAACCACCAGAGCGGCGATGGTCGTCAGAGCCACCGCGAATAGCGCCGCGACGGGCAGAGACAATTCCGTCAACTGCATCGTGAGGCCAAATGCATAGGCGCCGAAGCCATAGAACATCCCGTGGCCGAATGAGACCATTCCTGTGGTGCCGACCAGCAGATTGAGCGACGTCGCGAACAGCGCCATCGCGCTGAGACGGATAATGAAGTCCTCGAAGGCCGGGCTACGGTGCAAGATTGGGATCGCGAGCAGCAAGATAAGCACGATCGCGGCGAACAGGGCATCGCGCGAGGCAGGATTGCGCTTCATAGGGGGCGGCCGAACAGTCCCTGCGGGCGCAGGACCAAGATACCAATCATGACGATGTAGATAAGCCCATCTGTGAAGCCGGGGAAGCCGATCGTGCCGAAGCCTCGAACGAGCCCGATGACGAGCGCCGCTACCATCGCGCCTGCGATCGAGCCCATACCGCCGATCACAGTGACGATGAATCCCTCGATCAGGATCGAAAAGCCCATGCCGGGCGAAAGCGAGCGAACGGGACCCGCGAGCGCGCCTGCGAGGCCAGCGAGCCCGCCGCCGATCGCAAAGACGATCGCGAACAGCACCGTCGTATTGACCCCCAGCGCCGAGACCATCTGCGGATTGACCGCCGCGGCCCGAACTGTCTTGCCGAGGCGCGTTCTGGACAGCCCGAGGCTGAGCACGATGGCGATCAGCGCAGCTATTCCGATCAGCACGGCGTAAAACGGAGGCACGACGCCGCCTGCAATGAACAGCGGCGGGACCTGAAAGGCAGCCGGCATTCCCATGGCGCGGAACTCGGGCCCCCAGACAATCTTGACGATGTCGTCGAAGATCAGCACCACCGCGTAGCACACCAGAAGCTGCATAAGCACGTTGCTGCCGTAGACCCTGCTCATCAGCACGCGTTCGAAGAGCACGCCAAACAAGGCCATGGCCACCGCACCCGCCAACACGGCGAGCGCGTAACTATCCGTCGCGGCATATGCGCTGTAAGCTACATAGCCGCCCAGCATGTAGAAGGTGCCGTGGGCGAAGTTGACGATCTTGAGAACGCCGAAGATCAGCGTCAAGCCGGCAGCCACCAGGAACAACAGCATGCCCACGATCAGGCCGCTGGTGGCCTGCGTCACCACACAGGCGGGGGTCGTAAAACATGCGCCGAGCGCGTTGAAGTCCATCGATCGTCAGCTGTAATTCTGCTGCTTCTTCCACTCCGTCTCAAGTTCGATGATCTTGCCCCAATCGGCGGGTTTGATGTCGGTGATGAACGGATCCTTCGGAATGGTCTGTCCCCACCCGATCGCATAGCCGATTGTCGTGTGATCGTCCCGCATGGTGATGGTGCCGTCGGCGCCAAAAGGCGAATTGATCTTCAGTCCCGTCAGGGCAGCCGCTATCACCTTGCCGTCCAAAGAATTGGCCTTCTTGATGGCTGCCTCATAGAAGTGCATGGCGACCGAATTCTGCCAGGACCAATTAGTCGGCCGTTCGTTCCACCTTTTGAAGTACGCCTGACCCCATTCCTTGTTCGCCGGCGTATCCGGGAATGTCTCAAGATAACGCGTGGCCGACTGGATGCCCGCGGGCAGATTCTTGATCGCGGCCAGCACTGGATAGTCGACGTTCGGAGTTGCGACGGTCATCTGCCCGAACAGAGCATAGACATTCCCCTGGTTCACGAACGCCGAGAGATCGCCGGCATAAAGCAGCGTGAACAGCGCCTGCGGCTTGGCCTGGATCAGTTTGGTAATCACTTCGGTGAAGTCCGGCTGGCCGAGCTTGGGCCAGGCCTCGGTTACGACCTCGACATCCGGTTTGAACTTCTTGAAGAACTGCAGATACTGCGCCGTCGTGTCGCGCCCATAGGCGTAGTCCGGTGAGCAAGTCGCCCATTTGTTGATTTTCTTGGCATTGGCGAAGTCGGCGAGGTAGAGGCTGCCGGCGACAGCATCGTGCACGCCCTGACGCGCCACGCGAAATGCGGTGGGCACCCGTATCTTCGGATCTGCGGTGAGCGATGACGTCTCGCTGTTGGTGTGAATGCAGGCCACATTGAGGTCGCGCATAACCTCCTGCACCGCGAATGAGGCGGACGACGCTTCAGCATCGACCAGCAGCTCGCAGCCTGCAGTGTTCACCAGTTCACGTGCGACGCGCGCGGCTTCCTGCGGCTGGCCTTTGGAATCCCGGAATACGAACTCGATTTGCCGGCCCAGGAAGCCGCCAGCGGCATTGATGCGATCTTGCTCGATGAGGAGCGAGTTGCGCGAAGAGGTGCCGAGCAGCGCGATGGGTCCCGATAGGATGCTTTGCATGCCTATGCGGAGAGTATTTGCCTGTGCCCTGGCTACCCATGGGGCGGCCACCAAAGTAGCCGTGCCACCGGCCAAAAGCGTGCGACGCGTGACGGGTCCGCTCATCGAACTGCACCTCCCTGTGATCCGGCTGTTGAATCAACCAGTCGTGTTGTGCCCGACTGTAGATCAGCGAGGCCATGCTGATCAAGCGACATAAAGATGGAGCGAGGCCGGAGCCTCGGTAATGGGCATTGTACCTTCCGGTAGAGTTGGGCGCCGCCTTGCTGCTCAATATACGTCACGGGATCTTACCGCGATGCGCTGGTGCCGCGCTATCCACCTTGCCCATTCCGCTCATCGCATGGACTTTCGCGAAGCGGATCCGCTTCGGGAATGAACACTCACAACATAGCGATCGCAAGATGAGCGCACGGCGCCTGTCGCTCGAGGTGTTTAGCGCGAAGGAAGGACGTCTACTCGCGGTCCCTCACGTCGAGCTCATCCAGCGCCGGTCATTTCCCTTCCAACCTTAACTGCGGACAGATGGCGACCCGGGAGAACTCAGACGCAAATGATATGTGACGCAGCTCCGCTCACCAGGAGCGATCTACGGCAGTACGCGGGTCATTTCGAGCCGACGAGCGAGATATACGGACGGCTCGCTCGCACAAGACGGACGCCCCTTGCCAGCCTTCGGGAACGAGCGCATCCTGCTATGTTACTTCATAATAACAAAAGGAGGAAACATGACATACGACCTTTCGCGGCGCTCCTTGCTCGCCCTCGGCGCAGGATTAGGCGCATCGACCGTGCTGGGCAGTAACGCTTTTGCGCGAGCACCCAAGCTTGGGACGCAGCCAGCTTATTTCTATCGCTTCGGTCTCGGAGACGCCGAAGTGACGGTCGTTTCTGACGGTCCGCTGCCACTCGGTCCTCCGAAAGGGACCTTCATCGGCGTGCCTGATGAAGAAGTGAAGAAGATGCTGAGCGACAATTTCCTCTCACCGGAAAATGTGGTGCTGGAGCAGAATTCGCCGATCGTGAATATGGGTGACAGGCTAGTTCTATTCGACACTGGCATGGGAACGTCTAAGGCCTTCGGACCGACCACCGGCCGTCAGCAGAAGAGTATGGCAGAGGCTGGCATTAAACCAGCCGACATCGACGCCGTGGTCTTATCACATGCGCACATCGATCATATCGGCGGCATTGTGGACGCGGACGGTAAGCCATTATTCCCCAACGCACAGTACTACATAGCTCAGAGCGATTTCGATTTCTGGACCGATGAAGGCAAGCTTGGCAGTCCATTGAAGGACTTTGTCGTTCATGCACGCAAGAACTTACTTCCGATACGAGATCGCCTTGTGTTCTTCAAGGACGGTCAGGAATTCCTTCCCGGCGTGCAGGCCATGGCAGCTCCTGGCCACACCGTAGGTCACACAATCTTCATGGTCTCGTCGGCAGGGAAATCGTTCGCCTTCCTCGGTGATCTTACTCACCATCCGATACTGCTGCTTGAAAAACCGCGGATGCAGTTCTCGTACGACACCGATCCGCAGCAGGCAGCTGAAAGCCGGGTCAAACTGCTAGATATGATTGCTGCAAACAAGATTCCTGTGATGTCCTATCATTTTGCCTGGCCAGGTTACGGCCATATCGCCAAGACATCGGAGGGCTTCCACTATTACCCCGAAGCGATGAGCTTGAATCTCTGAACTCCGAGCGCAGACAAAAGAGACGACCTCCAAAGCAAACTCTAGCCCCGGACTTGACGGGGCATTTTTGCGCCTTGTCTCTGACGAGAACGGTGTCGGACTGCGATGTGGCCTTCGAGCCAGACTCGGACGTGTTAGTCAAACCCACGACGCACGATAATGGTCCTCGCAGATATGCTGGAGCTCAACCTGCGCAGGCTTGTGCTCCGCACATCCCGACTTAGGAGAACACCGGCTTAGGCGTCAATCTTGTAGGATTTTCCACCTGCAGCTGGCGGCTTTCTGGGGCGCGCTTCGGCCGTGAGGGGCGGTGGCCTCGGAAGGATAGGTGCTTGCAGCTCCGCTCGGCACGATTCAGGTTAACGACCGGACCATCGCCGAGGAAGACGAGCCGAACTCATTGCAAACGACTATGACAGAGCGAAACCTTCGTAGCCGCGGGTGACGACCTTCTGACAGATCTCGCGATAACGGACCAAGCCACCTGCATATGGCATGAACACCTGCGGCTTGCCTGGAATATTCGCCCCGAGGTACCAGGAATGCTTTGCCTGCGGCAGTAGTGTTCGTGCAGCCGCCTCGTTGACTTCGCTTACCCATTTCTCGACGGCGTCGGCCCGTGCCTCGATCCGCTCCAGCCCGTTAGTCCGCATATGAGCGATGCAATCGGTGATCCAATCGACATGTTGCTCTATGGCTACGGGCATGTTGCACAGAACCGATGGACTGCCGGGCCCCGTGATGGTGAAGAGGTTTGGAAAACCAGCGACCTGCAAACCTAGATAATTGCGTGGTCCTGCCTCCCAGACATGCTTGAGTGCGATCCCGCCCCGCCCGCGGATATCCATCTTGAGCAGCGGTCCCGTCAACGCATCGAACCCTGTCGCAAAAACTATGATGTCTAGGGGGTACTCGGCCTGATCCGTGCGAATTCCAATCTCGGAGATCTGCCGGATTGGCGCAGCTTTGACGTCCACCAGCGTGACATTCTGCCGATTGTAGGTCTCAAAATAGTCGGTATCGATCGGCGGGCGCTTGGCCGCATACGGATGATCAATGTCAGCGAGGACCGCCGCGGTCTTGGGATCCTTCACAATCGAGCGGATCTTCCTTTTTATGAAATCGGCAGCGGTGTCGTTTGCTTCCTTAGAAACGAGCATGTCCTCAAAGGATGCGCGGAACTGCAGCCCGCCACGCTCCCAGGCCTCGTCATAAATTCTCTCGCGCTCCTCTGGCGGCGTGTCGACCGCTTTGCGTTCCGCAACCTTGAAGCCCATGCCATTGTAGGTTTGATGCGTAGTCGCGCGTATTTCGCTGGCGCTGTTTTTGACATATTGCTTGAAGTCCGCCGTCAATGGGACGTTGCGTGCTGGTACTGAATAGTTCGCGGTACGCTGAAATACGGTCAGATGCTTGGCTTGATCGGCGATCACCGGCGCCGCCTGGATGGCGGTCGATCCGGTGCCGATCATCCCCACTCGCTTGCCCGCAAACTCGACGCCTTCGTGCGGCCACTGCCCTGTATGGTACCACTCACCCTTGAAGGTCTTCAGTCCCAGAATGTCGGGCACGTTGGCAGTGGAGAGGCAGCCGACCGCGGTAATGAGAAACTTCGCGATGAAGGTCTCGCCCGTTTCTGCACGGATGTGCCAGCGATTCGTCGCTTCATCGTAATGCGCCGACGCAACCCGGGTACCAAATTGAATGTCGCGTTTCAGGTCGAGCTTGTCGGCAACGAAATTCAGATAACGCAGAATTTCTGCTTGGCCGGGATAGCGTTCAGACCACTCCCATTGTCGCATCAAATCCAGGGAAAACGTATACCAATAGACATGGCTTTCAGAGTCGCACCGAGCTCCAGGGTAGCGATTCCAGAACCACGTGCCCCCAACACCCTGAGCCGCTTCTACGGCCTTGACTTTCAAGCCAAGGTTATCCCGAAGCCGAAACAGCTGGTAGAGGCCCGCAAAGCCCGCACCAACAACCAGCGCGTCTAGCTCAACCGGTTCATTGGACATTGCCGCACTCGCTCATTGCGCCCACCCCACAAACATAAGGCTAGGTATACCGTCAGCGCCGTAAAGGTGAAAGTGCGCTGCGTCAAAGTGAATTGGGATTAATATAACCGTCCCGGTCAGTGCCCTCAAGCTCGCCTTCTCTGCTCAATGCAGCTCACTGCCGGGGGTCGCCTTCAAATCTGGAATGCACACCTTCAAAGACCGAGCCGGTCCAGAAGCAATCAACGTCGATTTGCGGGGACTCCATTTCTCGGACCTGCCGTTTCGACGTACCAGGAGAAGAATTGCAGCGGCCGCAAGATTCAATTTTTCGGTCTATATCGATTGGAGCGACCGCGACTTTGGCCGCAGACATGCGTCATCTTGTTGGCGCGGCAACCCGGCCTGCGCTCGCAAGTAAACGCGGCGTCTTCCAGGAAGTGGCGGGAGAGACTGTAAGGGTGCCGCTCGATTCAATAGCAGCTCCGTGATGTGCTTCGGATCATCCACGACGAAGCCACTGAGGGGTTCGATTTCGGTGCGACGGCCCTTCTGCAAGCCTTGGGACATCGAGGGGCGCTGCTCGGAGGAAGTGTATTTGGAATCCGAAAAGCGCTGCTGGTCGCGGACGTGCATCACGTTTCGTCGCCCCCGCCAGGCCCACGATGGTCTCGGCCGGCAAATGCAGGACCTCCTCCAGCTGATAGCCCAGCGCCTGGCCCTCACGAATTGCCTCGCTCCCGAGGTGGGTCGAGAAGCGGCGGATCGAATTGCTCTGCAGCATGGCTCGCCCAGGCAGGCCAGTGCAGGTAGAGCGTCCATTTCCCATGACGTTGGCCACGAGCTTGGACCAGCGCTCGCCCCAAAGATGTGGTCACCTTGGCGTTGTCGGCATAGGCGACCAGGCGGGATACTTCCTTTGCACGTGGCGTGATGCGGCCGTGCAGCTCGCCGGTGCGAACACCGTGTGCTTGGCGCCGTGCTTGCCAGTGCCGCGGTGGATGTGCCCTGGAGCAGGCAGATTGACGGTGATGCAGCTGGGGATGCAGCCGAGCGTTTTGCCCCACCCGGCAACGTGTGCGATGGTTTCCTCGTTCATACAGTTCTGCAATGTCGGGGTAAAACTTCGGCTCGACCCAGGTGGCCCTCGGCTTCTTTATGCGCTTCTTGATTTTTTGCTTCGGGGCACGACCGTATCAAGCGCCTTGCGGATCTCCGGCGATTTCGTCGGGCTTCAGCCCAGACCTTGCTCATGTAGCGCAGCTCGTTCCCTTCCTGCTTGCCAAGGTAGAGCGCGGCGACGCCGGTGGGGTCCTTGACGAGCGCAACCACTGTGAACTTTTCGCGCTGCACCGTCTTGATCTTCTGCCACGCCTCGACGCGCTCCGACCGGTACGGCGCATCAACCCGCTTGGAGACGATGCCCTCGCAATTCAGCTTGCTGGCCGCCTCGAACAGCGCCTGCCCGTCGCCTTCATGGTGCTCACTGTATAAGATGGGGCGTCAAGCCCGTTTTCATCTATCAGCTGCTTCAGCCTGTCTTGTCGTGGTAAGATACCAATTCGGCACCGACGAGCTTTCGGACAGCCTTTCAAACATTGCGTCTGCTGCACCCTGCCGCGTCAGCAAGCTCATTGGCTGACCGCAAAGGTGCGAGGCCTTCCCCAATGCGAGCCGCGATGTTCTCAGCAGAACTCAATCGGAGTATCCGCCAAGCAGCGGATTCGAAATGCTGCGTCATGTCGAAGTCTTCTTCGCGGCAGTGCTTTCTTGACCTTATCTGATCAAGCGTCATGGACGTCGCCCTAACGCGGCGCATAGCCAATGGCGGGAATTGCCCTTCCCCTGCGCGCACGGGGTTAGGATGGCATGCGACCCGCGATGCTGACAAGCGGAGGGCAGGCGCCCGAGCGCGAAAAATGATGTGAACGAACGGTCGGACGATGACGATTACGGGAAGCTAAAAACGTAACGATGACAGTCAGATAGTCGTGGCCGGCAAGGGATTGTGCAACGGCGAAGCTCGCCATGCCGGCCCTTCGCGCGCGCACCCACACGGTGACGAAAAAATGACACTCAGAGATCAGAGAAAAGTGTGAATCGCTGTGCGCAGCCGACCTGGTGGGTTCTGAAGCCAGGGCCGGGACTGTTTGCTTTCGTCCGGCGGGATGGCGTGGGCGTTCCTTCGCTGACGTGATGGCTGTAGGGATGCTGATCGATCGCTGCAGCTCACTCAGCAGCTTGAAGCCAGACTAGTTATCGCACTGCGATGGTGGCTGGCGAGCATGTCACTTGCTTGACACGTTCTGGAGCGCCAGTCTCTAATCTGCTTCGAGGTCCTGCGGTTGGACAGGCAATAACTTTCTGCCTCCAGCAAGAATAGGGTCGACGGCCCCACCCGGCCACTGCCAGGTCAGGGGTGCGGAATCCAAGATAATTTCCTGGGAGGGAACAATGGACAGACGCCAGACGCTCAAGCTGATCGGCGGCACGGCCGCGTTGGCCAGTGCCGGTATTCCGGGCTTTGCCTTTGCGCAAGCCCAAAAGGAAATGGTCACGGTCGTGAAGATCGCGGGAATTCCGTGGTTCAACGCACTTGAAAAGGGAATCCAGAAGGGTGCGAAGGATTTCAGCATTAATGCCACCATGGTGGGCCCGGCGAACGTCGATCCGGCACAGCAAGTAAAGCTCCTTGAGGATCTGATTGCCAAGAAGGTCAACGTGATCGGCTTGGTGCCGCTTGATGTAAAAGTCTGCGAGCCCGTGCTGAAGCGTGCCCAAGCCGCCGGAATCAAGGTCATTACGCATGAGGGTCCGGAACAGGAAGGCCGTGACTGGAATGTGGAATTGATCGACTCCGTTCGCTTCGGCGAGGTGCAGATGGAACGTCTCGCCAAGGACATGGGCGGCGAAGGTGATTATGTAGTCTATGTCGGGACTCTTACGACGCCGCTTCACAACAAATGGGCCGATGCCGCGATTGCCTACCAGCAGAAGAATTTTCCGAAAATGAAGCTCGTCGCTGACCGCTTCCCAGGGGCCGACGAGATCGACACCAGCCAGCGCACGACGCTCGACGTGATCAAGGCCTATCCCAACTTGCGTGGTATTCTCGGCTTCGGTTCGAATGGACCAATCGGGGCTGGAAATGCTGTGCGTCAGCAACGTCTTGGCAAGAAGATCGCCGTTGTCGGCACCGTGCTGCCAAGCCAGGCGAAGTCGCTTATCGCGGATGATACGATCCGCGAAGGATTTCTGTGGAATCCCACCGATGCGGGTTACGCGATGGTCGCGGTGGCCAAACTCGTGCTCGATGGCAAGCCCATCACGGATGGCGTCGATGTACCCGGCCTCGGCAAGGCGGCCGTCGACGTTGCAGGAAAGCAGATCAAGGTGGACAAGATCATGCGCATCAACAAGGAAACCATCGACGGACTGATTGCCGGAGGGCTTTAGCCCGAAGCCGGTTCAGCCGCCTCATCGCGCTGCATTCCCGGCCTTCCGGTCGGGAATGCGGTACCACTCGAGTGATCGCACGATCCAACGGTCCATTGCAGGCGAACCTTTGGCGACTTTCCTGGAGATGTCCGGCATATCGAAGCGCTTCGGCGGCGTGCACGCGCTCCGCGGCGTCGATCTCGCTCTGGAAGTCGGCGAGGTGCACTGCCTGGTGGGTGAAAACGGCTCCGGCAAGTCGACCCTGATCAAGATCATTTCGGGCGTAGAGGCAGCGGAGCCCGGCGGCCGGATCGTAATTTCCGGCAAGGAATATCCCAAACTAAACCCGGTCTACTCCACGCATTGCGGCATTCAGGTCATCTACCAGGATCTTTCGCTATTTCCCAACCTCACCGTCGCCGAGAATATCGCGATGGCGCACCATCTTGGCGGCATTCATTCGGTGAATTGGGCCTCAATGCGCGCCACCGCGAAGGCCACAATGGCGAAAATCGGCGTTGAGTTCGACCCGGACGCAAAAGTCTCAGAGCTCAGCATTGCCGGACGCCAGCTGGTCGCGATCTGCCGGGCCTTGGCTGCGGATGCTAAGCTCCTGATCATGGATGAGCCTACGGCATCGTTGACCCGCCACGAGGTGAACGCCCTGATCGAGCTCGTGAGCGAGCTGAAGCGTACTGGCATCTGCGTCGTTTTCGTCAGCCACCGCCTCGACGAGGTGCTTGAAATCGCCGAACGCGTAACGGTACTGCGGGATGGCGCCAAAGTCGGTACTTTTGCTGCAGACACAATCGACGGGGGGAAGCTCAGCCAGCTGATGACCGGCAAGTCCTTCGAGTATCAGATACAGGCGCCTGAGCTTGCCGCTGGGCCAATTGTGCTGGAAGTTAAGGGCCTGGGCCGCGAGGGTGAGTACGAGGATGTAAGTTTGCAGTTGCGCGCGGGGGAAGTAGTGGGTCTCACCGGTCTGCTCGGCTCGGGGCGAACCGAACTCGCGCTATCGCTGTTCGGCATGAAGCCGCCCGATCGCGGCACCATCGCACTCGACGGGCGGCCCATCGCCCTTCGTACAAATGCAGAGGCGATCGATCGAGGGATCGCCTATGTATCCGAAGATAGGCTTACGCTTGGTCTCATCCTGCATCAGTCTGTCACCGCGAACGTCACGCTCACGGTGCTGGAACGGCTGGCTGGCGCATTCGGCCTGATTGCCGCACGCGCGCGACAGAGCCATGTTGCTCGGTGGGTTGCTGAACTCGGGATCAAGGTCTCCAACCCCGCCAACGCGGTGAAGACCCTCTCCGGGGGCAATCAGCAGCGGATCGTGCTCGCCAAATGGATGGCGACCAACCCGCGGGTGCTTATCCTCGATAGTCCCACGGTGGGCGTCGACATCAGCGCCAAGGATGGAATTTATGAAATCATCCGGCGGTTGGCCCGCGACGGCGTCGCGGTGCTAATGATATCGGACGAAATCCCCGAGGTCCTTTATCACAGTCATCGCGTGCTGGTGATGCGGGAAGGCCGTTTGACAACCGACGTGGCTGCCGCAGCCACCTCAGAAGACGCGCTTCGGCAGGCCGTCAATGCCTGAATCGGCCATTGCATCATTCGGCAGGTTTCGTCGCAGCCATGAGTTCTGGCTGCTGATGGTAATCTTGGGGCTCTGCGCCAGCTTGGGCTTCGCGAATGCCCAATTCTTGACCATGCAGAATCTGTTCGACCTGCTGACCTCCTACGCATTCGTCGGCATCCTTGCGCTCGGACTACTGGTCGTGCTGATCGCCGGCGGAATCGACATCTCATTCACCGCGACCGCGTCGGTGGCACAATATGTCACACTCTCGCTTGCCAATGCTTACGGCGCGAACTGGATCAGCGTCTTCGCTATCGCAATTGGGATTGGCGGTGCGCTCGGTGCCCTCAACGCAATCTTCATCCAGAAGCTTCGAATACCATCGATCATCGTTTCGGTCGCAACGCTGAACATTTTTTATGGGCTTCTGATCTTCTTCACTGGCGGCAAATACATCTATTCGCTGCCTGACTGGTTTGCGACCGGCATCTTCTGGTTCGAATTCGAATGGGCCAAGGATAGCTCGTACGGTGTCAACCTGCAGATCCTAGCGCTCGCGCTGGCATTTCTCGTCACCTGGCTCCTGCTTAACCGAACCAATATCGGCCGGCAAATCTATGCCATCGGAGGCAATGCCGATGCCGCGCAGCGACTCGGCTTCCACATTTTCGGCCTTAACATACTGGTGTATTGCTACATGGGTGTCATGGCTGGAATCGCTTCCCTGATCCAGGCACAACTCGCGCAGTCCGTGGCTCCGACTGTGCTGGTGGGCAAGGAACTCGATGTGGTCGCCGCCGTCGTGCTGGGCGGCGCCAGCCTGATGGGGGGCGTCGGCACCGTCCTCGGCACGTTTTTGGGCCTGACACTGCTCGCGGTGCTCCAAAATGGAATCATTTTGCTGGGCGTTTCGTCCTACTGGTCGCCGTTCTTCGTCGGTTTGGTTATCCTCATTTCGGTCTCAGCAACCGCCTGGTCGCAGCGAGAGCGGCGAACCCGGAGCGCGCGCCGATGAGCAATGCGCCCGCCCTCTCACTTCGCCGGCGCATGGTAGGCCTCGCTGGCAGCGGCACTGTCGCCACCCTCACCCTGCTGTTGGTCGCGCTTTGGGTGGCGTTCGCGATTATGATCGGCGACCGGTTCTTCTCGGTCAACACGCTCCAATCGATGGCTTTCCAGATGCCAGAACTCGGCATCCTCTCGCTTGCAATGATGCTGGCCTTGCTATCCGGTGGGCTCAACCTCTCCATCATCGCGACCGCCAATCTGTCCGGACTGACCATCGCCTTCCTGCTGACGCACTACATCCCAGGGAGTCAGGGCTTTGCCTGGGTCGGCATTCAAGTGCTGGCGATCGCTGCAGGGTTTGCAGTGGCCGCATTGGTAGGTCTCCTCAACGGTTTCGTCATCGCCTATCTCGGCGTTTCGCCGATCCTCGCCACGCTCGGCACGATGACACTATGCAAGGGCGTCGCGATCGGCCTGTCGCGCGGTAACGTCATCTCCGGATTTCCGGAACCCATTGTGTTTATCGGCAATGGAACGGTTTTTGGGGTGCCCTTTGCTCTGATCGTACTCGCGCTCTGCGCCTTGCCCGTCGCGCTGATGCTGAACGCGACGCCGTTCGGAGCAAAGGTTTACATGATCGGCTCGAACGAGAAAGCAACCCGCTACTCCGGGGTCGATACCCGCGCCGTTCTCCTCAAACTCTATGTGCTTTCCAGCCTGCTCGCGGGCGCAGCAGCGGTGGTCATGTTGGCACGTTTCAATTCGGCCAACGCGGCATACGGCGAGAGCTATCTGCTGGTCACCATTCTCGCGGCCGTCCTCGGCGGCATCGATCCGTTTGGTGGCTTCGGAAAAGTCGGCGGGCTATTGCTTGCGCTGATCATCCTTCAAGTGATCTCCTCGGCATTCAACCTTTTGAACCTCAGCCAATTCCTCACGCTGGCGATCTGGGGTGGAATCTTGATTGCCGTCGCGGCGGTTCCTCATTTCGCCGGCAAGGCGCCGCGGTAGCCAGCGATGATGAGTTCGATCGGCTCGCCCCCCATCGCGGTTCTCGACATTGGCAAGACCAATATCAAGCTGCTAGTGGCGAGCGATGACGGCTGGCCGCTCGAAAAACATGAGATTCCGAATGTGTCGATGACTCAGGGCTCGTACCTCGCCTATGATCTTGCCGGGCTAGAAGATTGGCTTCTCGATACCCTTGCCGTGGTGTCTCGAGGCCATGCCATTGGCGCCGTGATCGTGGCTGCGCATGGATGCGGCGCAGTTCTTGTCGACGGTGATACGCCGGTGCTGCCGATGATGGACTATGATGCTGTCTCTCCGCCGGCAATTGATGAAGCATATGCCCGGATCGCGCCCGGTTACGATGAGGTGTTCTGCGGAATCGGAGGCGCGATGCGGCTCGGAAAGCAGCTGCTGTGGCAGGAATGCGCATATCCCGTGGAATTCGCCCGCGCAAAAGCCTATCTGACCACCGCGCAATTTTTCGCCTTGCGGCTTGGCGGACGTGCGGCCAGTGAAATCTCGCAGCTTGCGGCTCAGAGCCATATCTGGGACCTCATCCACCATCAGCCTTCCTCTCTTATGCGCAAGCGCGGTTGGAGTCATCTGCTGCCCGAACGCGTCGCTGCCGGCGCGGTGCTAGGGACGGTTTCGGAATCCGTAGCCAGGCGCACTGGCCTGACGCAATCGACCGAGATCCTCTGTGGCGTGCATGATTCCAACGCCAACCTGTTTCGGTACAGGGCTGCCGGCATGGCCGATGCCTCGATCCTATCGACCGGAACCTGGATGATCGGATTTCAGCGCGACCTCTCCCTGGACAAACTCGATCGCGCGCGCGCGATGGTGCTCAATATCGATGTCGATGGCGAGAATGCACCTTCGACATTGATCGCGACCGGCCGCGAATACGACCTGATCCGCGGGGAACATCGTGCTTCTGATGCAGCCGTCCTTGCCGCATTGTCGGCCCTGCTGTCGAAGGGGACCCTGGCGCTCCCCTCCTTCATTGGCGACGACGGATTATTTCCGGGCGCGGCTCGCCGCGGACGGGTCATCGGACCGTCTCCCGAGACGCCTGCCGAATGGCAGGCATTGGCACTTCTCTACGCAGTGTTCAGCGCAAACCGCTGCCTTGATGCACTCGAGAGCTCAAAATGCATAGTCATCGATGGTGGCTTTGCGGCGAATTTGCCCTTCGCCCGTTGCCTTGCGACCTTACGACCCTCGCAGAGCGTCAGGGTGAGTCAATCACCGCACGGAACGGCGCTTGGCGCTGCGCTGCTGTGGCGGCGATTCTCGCGTACGCAGCCGGTTTCGAGCGTAGTACTTGAAGCTGTCACATCGCTTAGCAACGACGGGTTCGACCCGCGCGGCCTTTCCACCGCCTATCAGTCCTGGATCGCTTTCTCGGAGCCCGCCTTATGACAGACCACACTCATGCTGATCTCCGGCAAGGCATTGTCGATACCTGCAGGCAGATGAATCGAAACGGACTGAATCAGGGCACATCCGGCAATCTTTCGCACCGGATCCCAAGCGGCATGCTGATCACGCCTACCAGTCTGCCCTATGATCGGATGCAGCCAGAAGATATTGTTGCGATGGATTTTGCCGCGAATTACCAGGGCAACCATCGGCCTTCATCCGAATGGCGCTTTCACCGCGATATTCTGCGAGCGCGCGAAGACGTCAACGTCGTGCTCCATACGCATTCGACCTTCAGCACAACTCTCGCCGTTCACGAGCGTGGCATCCCCTGCTTCCACTATATGGTCGCAGTTGCGGGTGGCAACGATGTCCGTTGTGCGCCCTATGCTTGTTTCGGCACGCAGGCACTATCAGACTACGCCCTCAGGGCACTCGAAGATCGCAACGCTTGCCTGCTTGGCCATCACGGCTTGCTCGTGGCGGCCGAGACGTTTGAAAAGGCTCTTTGGCTTGCAGTGGAAGTGGAGACGCTGGCGAAAATGTATGTTCATGCGTTGGCTATCGGCGAGCCGCCGCGCCTCAGTGACGCTGACATGGCGCAGGTACATGAGCAGATGAAACGCATGGGATACGGTCAGGCGCCGGACCTTGACGATGTCGGCGATGTTCCGCGCGCCTTTACCTGAGTCGAAAGGGGCAGCACATTGAATCTGGATTTGATGGACAGCTGCGGCTTCGCTCAGAACCGGCCCGCGCAGAACGAAGGCCGTGTCCGGATGTGCGGGTTGAACCGACTGTCGCAGTCCTTGGACAGAAGACGTGAACGAACAATCGGCTCCGCAGAACTGATCTCGACCTATCCACCCGAATGGACGAACCATTGCCTGAAACATCATTGCGAGCGCTTCGATCCAGTGTCGGATGTGGCGCAGATGAGACTTGATTTGCCGAATGGGCTATAGGAGGCGCAACAGGAAGTGGATCGGAACGACTAGTCGAGCCGTTGAATGGAGGGTTCAGCGTACGCAATTCAAGACTCCAGCAGTCTAAACCGGGCCTCAGAAGCACTGCGAATCGTCGACCTGACGAGCGATAACGAGCCAGTGTATCTCGAATAGAGGTCGTACCGCCCACGGGCAGCATGGACGGACCACGCCCGGGCCGTAGATACAGTGAGCGACGATCGGTCGGGAGACAGTAAACCGATTTCCTGAGATACGAGGCCATTCCGCCTCCCAGCCATGTAGGACGGATGGGCTAGGCTCTCGCCAGGACCGTCGTTCGGTTAATGGCTTGCGGTCGACAGGCGGATGCGAGCTTCGCGCTAGACTGATAAGCTTTGTACAATTTCCTTATCAGTTCGCGAAACTGCTCCATTTGCGACCAAGCCATATCGGTTGCCGACTGACCGCTGCGCTCACCAACCCCACTTCGTCTCGGACTCGCTAAATGAGCCCTATCTTCCAGGCGCCTTCGCAGGCTACGAGATTGCGCGCGCGTCTTGATATTCCGTGAGACACCGTTCATCCGATGGGCGCGCGCCGGGTATGCCAGTCCGTCACCGACTGGAAGGCATGACCAGCGCGGGCAAGCACATCCTCGGACAAATGCGGACCCACCAACTGCATGCTGAGCGGCAGGCCGTCCGACGCCATCCCGTTCGGCAGCGTGATAGTGGGGCTGCCCGAGAAGTCGAACACTGCGGTGAAGCGCAGGATACTGAGCAGCACGTTCGGATCAGCACCGTATTCGCCCATCTTGGTCAGCGTTGGCATCGGCACAGGCATTGTCGGGATCAGCAGCAGGTCGATATCGCCGAACAAGGCGGCGAGACTGCCGCAGAACTTCAGTCGCTCATGATGGATCTGCGCGATTTCGACACCGCTCATCGACCTGCCCTGCTCGATCAGCTGCGCCAGATCGGGGCCGTATTCCGATTTTCGCGACGGATAGGTCTCCAGGTGCGCCTCCGCCGTTTCGATCGAACACATCGGGATCCACATGCTGACAAGCTTCTGGTAGGCCGGGAACTTGACCTCGCGGATATCGGCACCGAGCGCTGCCAGCGTGCGTTCGGCTTCCAGCAACGCAGCGACGACCTGGAGATCGACCCCGTCCTGGATGTAGCTGCGGTCCACGCCGATCCGTACGCCCCGGATGCCCTCACCGATACCGGCCAGATAGTTCGGCACCGGCGCCTGCACGGCCGTGCGATCATTCACGTCGGCGCCCGCGATGACGCCAAGTATAGCGGCGGCATCGGCCGCGCTCCGGCACATCGGCCCGACATGGTCGAGCGAGTCCGCCAGCGGAAACACGCCGTGACGGCTGACGCGTCCCCAGGTAGGCTTGATTCCTGTCAGTCCGCAGGTTGCGGACGGAAACCGGATCGAGCCGCCAGTATCAGTGCCAATCGAACCGAAGCATAGGCCTGCCGAGGTTGCCGCGCCCGATCCGCTTGAGGAAGAGCCGACCCAGTAGTCGACGCCCCAGGGATTGAGAGGTGCCTCGTCGTTCGGATGATGACTGGTGTAGGCGCCCTCAGTCATCTTCAGCTTGCCGAGTATGATGGCGCCGGCATGCTCGAGCCGGTCCACGATGGTCGCGTTGAAGGGCGGGATAAATTTGGCGTGCATCGTCGTGCCGCCCGCAGTCGGCGCAAAGGTCGTGTAGCAGAGATCCTTCAATCCGATCGGCACGCCGTGCAGCGGTCCGCGCCAGATGCCTTTCGCTAGCTCGGCGTCACATAGCTTCGCTTGCGCCATGGCGCGCTCAGCGAGAACGAGTGCGTAGCTGTGCAACTTTCCATCGAGCTTGTCGATCCGGCTCACTATGGCCTCGGTTACCTTCGAGGGCAGCAGCTCGCCCCGGCGGAACAGATCGGAGAGTTCGATAATCGATTTGTAGTGAATTGGATCTGCTGACATTTGACAGCCTTCTTGTTGTCGAAAGCGGCTTCGGCCACCTACTCCGCAAGCGACCCGGTGCGGTGACCATGCGGCTCTCGATGCTTAGAACTGCACGCCGCGCGTGAGGGCCCCGTCGACCACGAGGTTGGTTCCCGTGATGAAGCTCGCCGCCTTGCTGGCTAGGAACACCGCGCCGTTCGCCATCTCCTGTGGCGTGCCCATGCGGCCGGTAGGGTTCAGCGCCAATGCGCTCTTGTACAGCTCCGGATTGCCGTCCTTGATCTTATTCCAGACACCGCCCTCGAAATAGGTGTTGCCCGGCGACACCGAATTGGCGCGGATGCCTTTGCCGGCAAGCTGGAAGGCAAGTCCTTGCGTGTAGTGAATGATTGCGGCCTTGAACGTGCCGTAAGGACCGCTGGCGAAATCGACCTCGCGGCCTGATACGCTGGAGATGGTGACGATCGCGCCGGACTTGCTCTTCTCCAGATACGGCATCGCTGCATTGACCAGCCGCACCGTACCCATCATGTCGGTCGAAAATTCCTTCTCCCAGCTCTCCTCGTCCTGTCCGATCGACAGCGCACTAACGTTGGCCACGACGATGTCAATGCCGCCGAGCTTGGAGGCCATGTCCTCGACCCAGGCCTTGAGCGCCGGACCGTGCGAGACATCGACCGAGCTACCATACGCGGCGATGCCCTTGGCCTTGATCGCGGTGACTGCGGTATCGACGTCTGCCTGGTTGCGCGCGCAGATTCCGAGATCCGCGCCCTCCGCCGCGAATGTATCAGCGATCGCCCTGCCGATCCCCTTGGTGCTGCCGGTGACGAGAACCTTCGCTCCCTTGAGTCCCAGATCCATGTCCATTCCCTCCCTATTGACGACTTGAAAACATGCCATGTGGCCATTCAGAGTAGGAGCTGCTCGCGAACATTGTCCTCGTTGACCTCGCCACCTGCCAGCGATTGCGTGATCTTGCCCTTCTCCATGATGTAACAACGCTCGGCGATCGCCAGGATCGTGTCGAGATTTTGCTCCACGAAGATGATCGTGGTGCCGAGCTCGTTCCGAAACGACGTCAGCGCCTCGCAGATGTGCTGGACGATCGAGGGCTGGATACCCTCGGACGGCTCGTCCAGGATCATCAAGGACGGATTGCCGATCAGCGCACGGCCTATGGCGAGCTGTTGCTGCTCGCCGCCCGACATGGTGCCTGCGGGCTGCCGCCGGCGTTCTTTCAGTCGCGGAAAATACTCATAGACGAGTTCAGGCAGCTTCTTGCCACCGGGACCGCCAATCAACTCTCCTACCTGCAGGTTTTCCTCGACAGTCATCTGCGGAAAGACATCGCGTCCCTGCGGGATGTAGCCGAAGCCTGCCCTCGCCCGCGCGTCGGCTTCGAGCCTTGTGATGTCCTGCCCCATGAAGCTGATCGTGCCACGCCATGTCTGCAGCAAACCGATCAGGCACCGCATCAGAGTCGATTTACCTACACCGTTACGACCGATCACGCCTACGATCTCGCCGCGCGAGACTGACATGGTGACGCCCTGCAGGATCGGCGTGGCACCGTATCCCGCCCACAATTCCGATACGTCGAGAATCTGGTCAGTGGGACTGGGTTTAGTGAGCATGGGTCTTACCGAGATAGATCTGCGCGACCTTTTCGTTCTGCAAAATGCCTTTGAGATCACCGCGCGCGAAAATCTTGCCGAGATGCAACACCGTGACGCGCTGGGCAACCTGACGCACGAAGGCCATGTCATGCTCGACGACAAGCACCGTCATGCCTTCGGCATTGAACGACTTGATCAACTCGCCGGTCTTGAACGTTTCATCCGGAGACATGCCGGCGGTCGGCTCGTCCAGGAGCAGGAGCTGAGGCTTCAGCGCCAGCGCCATCCCGATCTCGAGCCATTGCTGCTGGCCATGCGACAGCGCACCCGCGAGCTTCTCGCTGTCCGGCCCGAGGTTGAGCAAAGTCAGCAGGCGATCCTCCTCGGCGATGCGTTCCGCACCGGATAATCGCTCCTGGAGCGCAATCCGGATGTTTTGCCGGACCGGCAGCTCCTTGAACACGCTTGGAGCCTGCATCTTGATGCTCATGCCCCGCTGCACGCGCGCATATGGACGTTCAGCCGTGATGTCGACGGTATCAAACAGGATGCTGCCTTGGCTCGGCGGGTAAAGACCCACGATCAGCTTGAACAATGTGCTCTTACCGGCGCCATTGGGTCCGATCAGGCAGTGGACCTCGCCGGCGTTGACCGTGAGGTCGACGTCGGAGACTGCGGTCAATCCGCCAAAACGCTTGGATACGCCTTTGACTTCAACCAGCGCCATGATCAGGTCTCTTCCGATTGCAAGCGACCAGCCTCCGCCATGACGGGGCTCCCTTTGCGCCGCCGACGCCCGCTCCACCAGTCGGCAGCAAGCTTGCCGATGCCGAGCACAAAGCCCTGCGGCGCCAGCATCACCGTGGCGAGCAGTAGCGCCCCCATCAACACGAGTGCTGCCTGCTGGCTGTAGACCGTGATGGTCTGAAAGCCGAACAGCAGCAGGAACGATCCGATCAGCGTCGCGGTCAGATCGCTCCGTCCGGAGAAAGCCACCCATATGATAGGCATCGCCGCAGCAGGCAGACCGATGCTGGACGGCGTGATGAACTGCCCCCATGACGTGTACAACGCGCCGCTGAGGCCCGCGAGGCCGCTGCCAATCACAAAAGTCAGCAGCTGATATTTTCGGACATCGTAACCTAGCATCTCGGCACGCTGCGGGTTTTCCCGCGTTGCCACGATGACGTTGCCTATGCCGGAATTCACCAGCATGCGCAGCGCAAGGTAGACGATCACGATCAACGCGATCATGACGTAGTACAGCGTCGATCCTTCGATAAACAAGTCGCCCACGGTCAGCGGGTCCATGCCCTTCATGCCGTTGAAGCCGTTGAGCCGAGCCGAGCCTATGTGCCACTCCGGCCCTGCAGTTTGGCCAAGGAAGAAGGCGAGCACGAGGGTCGCGGACAACGTCACGATACCGAAGAAGATGCCGCTGATACCGCCCCAAATCATGAAATAGCCGAGGATGCCCGCCGCCACCATCGCTAGGACAACGGAGAGCATCAGCGCGACGATCGTTGCTGTGCCGCCGCCCATGTTGATCGCGAGCACGCCGTACCCGTAGCCGGCGATGCCGAAGAACAAGGTCTGGCCGAACGATAGCATGCCGCCATAACCCCACATCAAGCATAGGCCGAGCGCCATGAAGATCCAGATCAGAAAGTAGGCGAAATTGCCAACGTCGTAGGAATCAGCGAACAGCGGATATGTCAGCGCGGCCGCGAGCACGACAAGGAAGCTGGACCAGAAGACCTTGCCACGTCCGAGGGTCTGCGGACCTTCCAGCAGCTTCAACATCACAATTCCCTTTAGCGCCCACGACGAACTAGAACACTGGAGAGTCCCTCGGGCAGAATCCGAATGATCAAAATGACAGCGACCAGCATGCCAATCTGCCCGATGATCTGGCCGTAGCTCGCGTTCAGCGCCATCCGGATCATGGCCAGCAACACGGCCGCTGGCGCTGTTCCGAGCAGCACGTTCGCCCCTCCGATCACGACTGTGACAAAGCTTTCGACCACGAAGCTCGCTCCCATGGTCGGGATCAGCGTCATGGTTGGTGCGTAGAGGGCCCCGCAAAGCCCGGCGAGACCCGTGCCGATTCCGAAACTGATCGCATAGATGCGGCCAGTGCGCGCGCCCAGCGCCTTCGCCATGGCCGCATTCTGCATCGTGGCGCGCGAGATCACGCCGAATCGCGTCTTCATGAAGATGATGTAAAGACCGGCCAGCACCGCTACCGCGCACGCGAACAGCACCAGACGATAGGTCGAAAACGTATAGCCACCGATCGCAAAACTTCCCTCGGGCGTTCCGATGCCCCGCACCGCGGAGCCTACGATCAGAAGCATCGATTGCGTTACGATCAGACTAAGGCCCCAGGTCGCGAGCAGAGAGTCCAGCGGCCGCTTGTAGAAGCGCCGCACGACCAGGAACTCGACGACGACACCGATGAGCCCCGCCGTGAGCGCGGCCAGGATCTGCGCAATTGCGAGCGGAACGCCTAGATTCACAAGGCCGACGGTGACATAAGCGCCGCACATGATGAACTCGCCATGCGCCATGTTGATGACGCCCATCATACCGAACACGATGGCAAGACCTGCGGCCGAGAGAATGAGGAACGCGAACACGTCGGCGAACTGATAGAATACTGAGAATACTTCAGCCGACATCTTGGTCCCTCTGTCGATCTCGGCGCCGCATCGTTACGGCGCCGGCCTTGTCCAGAACGCGACTCTCAATACGAGCAAAATCCGTGCCCGTCAGGTATCACGATTTCTTCGGGAGATGGCTCGGCGTGTATTGGTCCTTGTCGTTCTTCTTGGTGAGATCGCAACCGATTTCGCTAAGCCAGTACGGCTGGATCGTCCCATAGTCCTTCTCGACCTTCACCTCATGCTTCGGCCCGACCGAGATCAGACGCATGCGGTGTGATGTGTGCTGGCTCTTCGGATCGATGCAAACCTTGCCTTCGGGAGCGTCGATGCATGCATCGCCGGTCGCGATCACCTTGCGCATGTCGTCGAGCTTGATCGACTTCGCTTTCTCGACGAGCGCCTTGTACATATAGAGCGCATTATAGGCATTGTAGCCCATGTCGTTGATGTAGAGTTCGTCAGGGAATTTCGCATGCCAGCGCTTCTTGAACTCGGTCGCTTCCGGCGTGTCGATCTCCTCAAACCAATTCGCAGTCGCATGCATGTTGTTAAGCGCAGGCGGCTTGAACCGCTTGTGCTCGAAGCCGAGCATGACCTTGATCGACGATCCCATCGGCAGATTGAGGTTGGCCGCAGCCGCCTGCTCGAAGAATGAATCCTGCGCAGCGCCGACATTGATCGTGAGTAGCCAATCCGGCTTCGCTTTCTGGATGTTCTGGATGGTCTGCGCGAACTGCGACACGCCGAGCGGAATGAACTCCTCGCCTACGACCTCGCCGCCGAGATCCTTCATGATCTTGCGGTTCCATTCGGCCGAGATTTGACCGAAATTGTAGTCAGCGGCGATGACATAGACCTTCTTTCCGAATTTCTCGACCATCCATGGAATCAACGTTGAGAATTGCTGCTCCGGCACTGCGCCCATGCTAATCATGCTGGCGTCACAGACGCCGCCTTCATACTGATTGGTGTAGAAGTACGGTGTCGAGGTGCGATCGACGATGGGACGTAGCGCCTCGCGAGAAGCCGAGGTGATGCCCCCGATCAGAACGTCGACCTTGTCGCGGTTGAGCAGTCGACGGCCGAACTCCTGATAGCGCGCGTTGTCGCCCTGCGGATCAAGGTGAATCAGCTCGATCTGTCGCCCCAGGATGCCACCGCTTTTGTTGATCTCCTCGACTGCCAGCTGCGATCCATGCAGCTTTGGCATTCCCATGAAGGCGAGGTCCCCGGACACGTCCTCGAGCAGACCTACCTTCAACGGCGGTTCCGCCGCCCGACCAACACTCGCGCCTGCCACTGTACCGAGCATGGCGCCAAGCAAGACCATTCTGAGCTTACGTCCCGAATTCATCGTGATATCTCCTGTTCTGAAAGCGTCTGGATGTCATGGCTTGAGGTAATTCTTCAGGATCGATGCCCCCATCGTGTATTTTGGATCGACCATGTTGCCGAGCCGCATGCGGCCGGCTTGGCTGAGCAGCATGTAGGCGTCGATCTCGTCGAAGCCGTAATCGGCCGCCATCCACCGCACGAGTTCGCGATAGGCGATACGCGCCGCGTCCTCAAGCGGACGCGCGCTGCCGATCGTCATGATGAAGTCCTTCGTCTCGAGCCGCGGCCAGGCGAAGCTCCAGTCCTTGATCAGGTCGACCTGCAACGTGACGGTTGCGCGCTGCTCCAGCGCCACGCCCGAGAGCTCACCGTCGCCCTGCGTCGCATGGCAGTCGCCGACGTAAAGCATCCCGCCCTCGGTATGCACCGGGAAATAGATGATCGCTCCGGGAGCGACATCGGGCAGATCCATGTTGCCGCCGTGGTAGTCGGGTTGCAGCGACGAGATCGCCTCGATCTCCGGAGAGACGCCGATTGTGCCGATGAACGGCTCGTAGGGCAGCGTGATCTTATCATTCCAGCGCACGCCGTTCCTGTCGACATGCAGCTTCTTCACACGCTCCGGCAGCGGCGGATTGAGCAGCGCCGTCGAGCTTGTTCCAACAAGTCCCCCGAACTCCGGAATAATGCAGGTCGTTCCGGCCGGCTGTTCACCCCGCGTCTCGACATCGCGGATATAGATTGCAAGGCAATCGCCCTTCTTGGCGCCTTTGACGGCGATCGGTCCGCATTGCGGGTTGAGATAGGGGAAGTTCAGTTTGGCCGTGGGGCTGTCGCTCTCCTTGGTGAGCACGCCGCCGAAGGCGTCTTCCGTCTCGACGACGACCACTCCGCCCGGATCGATGGACAAGGTCGGCTTGGCATAGGGACCGTAGACGTAGTGGAAGCTACCTTGTTGCTCGATGGTCAGACTATGCGTCGCGCCGATCGCACCCTTGGCGACTGCGCGTTCAGCCATGATGGATCTCTTCAACCAGTCTTCGGACATGTGATCGGCTCCTCAGCTCAGATCGGGGGATGACGCTTGTGCCAGTCGGTAACGCGCTGGAACGCATCGCCTGCGCGAACGAGGCCGGCCTCATCGAAGTGACGGCCGACGAACTGGAAGCCGACCGGACCGCCATTTGCGGTGAAGCCCCCGGGCAGCGTCACGGTCGGGCTTCCCGTCATGTCGAACGGACACGTAAAGCGGAGCAATCCAGAGATGAGGGAGGCGTCCTCGCCGAGGGCCGCCATCTTGGCGAGGGTTGGCGCCGCGAATGCCTGCGCCGGCACCGCGAGGAGATCAACCGACTCGAACAGAAGGCGGACGGCGCCACGAAACGCCTCCCGACGAAGCACGATCTTCTGATAGTCCATGCCGGACTGCTGCCGGCCGAGATCGAGCAGGCCCGCGAGCGCCGGGCCGTACTCGTCCTTGCGCGCAGGATAAGTGTCCTCGTGCGCGACGGCCACCTCGATGCCGCAGAGCGGGAACCAGTCGTCGATCACCGCCTTCGGATCGGGGAACGTGACCTCCTTGATCTTCGCGCCGAGGTCGGCCGCCACACGCAACCCCTCAGTCAACACCATGGCCGCATCGCCGTCGGTGCCTTCGCTGGTCCAGCGCCGGTCGACGCCGATCGTCACGCCACGCAGGTCGCCGGAGAGACCAGCGAGATAGTCGGGCACGGGCAGCGGGACGGACGTCGTGTCCTTGGGGTCCTGACCCGCGATCACGCCGAGGATCGCGCCGCAGTCGACCGCGCTCCTTGCCATCGGGCCGATATGATCCAGCGTCGCCGCAAGCTCGAACGCGCCGTAGCGACTGACTCGTCCCCAGGTCGGCTTGAGCCCGGTGATGCCGTTGGCCGCGGACGGAAAACGGATCGATCCGCCGGTATCGGTGCCGAGCGAGCCGAAGCAGAGCCCTGCCGCGGTGGCGACGCCGGAGCCGCTCGAGGACGCGCCGGGCCAGAGATCCGCGTTCCACGGATTTTTCGGCGGGTCGATCTTCGGGTGATGATCGGCGTAAGCGCCTTCGGTCTGCTGCAGCTTGCCGAGAATGATTGCGCCGGCTTCCTTCAATCGCGCCACGACAGTTGCGTCCTCGGTTGGACGAAAGTCGCGATGGATGGTCATGCCGTGCGCGGCAGGCGCGCCCTTTGCCCAGCAGAGGTCCTTCACCGCCACCGGCACGCCGTGCAGCGGCCCCCTGATCTTGCCGGAAGCGATTTCCTTCTCGGCCGCCGTCGCTTCGGCACGCGCCGAGTCGGCCATTACATAAGCAAAGCTCTTGAGCTTGCCGTCGAGCTGCTCGATCCGCCCGAGCATCGCTTTGGTCGCTTCGACCGGCGATAGCTCCTTCGCCTGGATCTTCCGCCCGACCTCAACGAGTCCGAGATAGTGGAGATCTGTTGTCGCCATCGCCTATCATCCTCCCACTCGATGTGACACACGGTCGTCTTCACGCATGCGCTATCCTCACTGGCGACGCGGACGCATCGCCAGCTTCCCCGGCGGCAAACGAAAAAAGCCACCCGTCCCTCCCGAATGAGGCGACGAATGGCTCAAATGCCGCGGCTATGATCTATCGCTTGGGGTCCACAATCGAACGAAGCACTTAATGCAAAGAGCTGGACGTCATCGGCCAGATCGGCGCACGCAAGGTTCGGCAGGTAACCCCTAGGAGAAAAGTCTAAGTAACTGCCCATCGCATTGTCAACGATGCTCTCTGCCTAAATTTCGATAGTGCTGCGCAGCAAAACGGCAGGCTACTTGCACTGCTATCCCCGATGATGATTTCATCGTCACGTTGCACCACCGAAAGTCGGCAATGACAAAACCGTCTGTTCCCGTTGGCATCATCTGCTCGCAGTCCGGCCCCTATCAGGCCATGGGCCGCGAGATCCTCAAGAGCGCCATAATGGCGGTCGACGAGATCAACAACCAGGCGGAGTTTGATTTCTCGATCGCTCCCCACATACGCGATCCCCACGGCGTCATCTCGGAGTATCATACGGTCTGCGACGACCTCATCCGCAATGTCCGCGTCGAGCACATCATCGGCTGCTACACGTCAGCATCGCGCAAACAAGTGCTGCCCATCGTGGAGCGCACCGATCGCCTACTCTGGTATCCTGCGCGCTATGAAGGCTTCGAGTGCTCCGACAACGTGATTTATGTCGGCGCTTCTCCAAATCACAACGTCTTGCCGCTCGTCCAATACGTGCTCGACAATCTGTCACGGGAGATCTTCTGCGTCGGCTCCAACTACGTTTGGACTTGGGAGACAAATCGCGTCACCCGTGAACTGGTCAGCGCGGCAGATGGCCAAATCGTCGCCGAACGGCTACTCGAACTCGGCGAAAGTGCCGTCGATCACATTGTCGACGAAATCGTTCGTCGCAAACCGCCAGTCGTGTTCAACACGTTGGTCGGAAGCTCGAGCTACGACTTCATCCACGCCTTTCACGCCGGCACCAAGGCCGCGGGTCTAGAAATTCCCATGTTGAGCTGCAGCCTCTGCGAGCCGGAACTCGCGATCATCGGACCGGCATCGGCCGGCTGCATCACGTCGTCGGCCTATTTCGAGAGCATCCGCCTGCCGGAGAACCGCGCGTTCGTCGCACGCTGGAAGGCGCGGTATGGTGACGACAGCAGCCCCTCCGTCGACGGGCAATCCGCCTATGTTGCGGTCTATTTGCTGGCGCGCGCGCTGCAGCGCGCCGGCACATCCGACATCGCCGAGGTGCGGCGCGCCGCGGCAGGCTATCGCTACAATTCGCCGCAAGGGCCGGTCTGGATCGACGGCGGCAACAATCATTGCGTCCTTACACCGCGGTTGGCCGTATCCAATCCGCACGGACAATTTGATATCTTCTGGGAAGCCGACGCGCCTGTTAAGCCTGATCCTTACCTGACGCAGCTCGACGTTGCGGTCAGCCCTTCGAGGGAGATCTCGGTGGGCGGCGCATTGCCGAGCGCGCCGCATTTGCGGGTTGTGAAATGAGCAGACCGTCTTCGTTTTCGCTGCGCGGACGCAAGGCGCTCGTTGCCATCAAGGACGAACGCGATGCAATCATCGTGCGACGCCAGTTCGAGCGTCTCGGGATAGCGGGTGTCGCATGGACGCCGGGTGAGCCCGTCGGCTTCGCACCGGACCTGTCGCTGATCGATGACGAGTTCCTACCCTTGCTGCAGCCGGCGCAACGCGCGTACCTGGCGCGGTCACCTGTCATCGCACTGGTCGGCACCGAGACCCCAAGCCGCCTGAAGTTGGTGTTCGAGCTCGACCCAGCTTCGTTCCTCATCAAGCCGCTGCGATCGGCCGGCATCTATGCAGCGCTCGTCATGGCGTTCGAGCGAAACGAACGCACAAGCGAATTGAAGCAACAGATCGTCAAGCTCGAGCAGCGCCTGCGGTCACGTCGTGTCGTACTTGCCGCTGTTCTCCAGGTGATGCATTCGCATGTGCTTGCCGAACCCGCCGCCTTTGCGCTGATCCGAAAAGCCGCCATGGAGCAACGCAAGACGATCGAAGAGCTTTCGGCAGAGATTGCGGCAACGGGCATGCTCCCGCGCGCAACAGGTTAGATCGCCTTCTGCGGGCGGGCGTGGCAGGCCGCAATCTCCTATGCCCGCTGGAGTCTTTGCTGTTTGTGTCGTCACATCGAGAGATGAGCCGTAGCACGCGCATCCCATAGCGCTTGATAAGCTCTCAACTGATTGGGACCATCGGGCAAACTCTGTTTCGGCTTCTGGCCCCATAGTTGACATTCCAGCGGTTTTAGCTGCGGTCTGCTCTTCGGGCCAATCAGGCATCCACCTCCCGTCCAGCGTCCAACTGATAAGCTTTTGTATGAAACCTTATCAGTCCGCCAACTGACTCCATTTGCGACCTTTCCTTATCTGTGCGCCAACTGACTCCATTTCAGCATTTTCCTTATCAGTCAGCGAACTGGCTCCGCTTGCGCCTCTAGGTTTAGCGCGCACTTCTCGTCAAAGGCCTAAGAGAAGACGCCGGCGCCTGAAGAGACTGAGGTGCCGACTGAGCCAATTGCGAATGTCGTGCAGTCCATCGGGAATCGGCTTGAAACAGCAAATAGGCGAAGCATAGGCTCACGACGCCAGAGGCAATAGGAAACCACCCTTGCGAGGGGGCTCTTACGATATGCTGCCCGACCAATCGCCGCATTGCGTTCAGAGATGTTTGTCGAGCGATCAACCACACCACTGAAAGAGTGACGACCGGAAGGACGAACAGTAGAAAATGCCACACCTCGACAGGCGCGTCTGGTTTCATCGCCCGCGCTATCGCCCCTAGGAGGCCGGTGGTCAGAGCGAGCAGCACCACCACATTCAGAGCGACCGTTGCTTTTATCCAGAGCGCCTTCACGGCCGGGAGAGTATGCCCGTGATAGGCCGTATTGATCGACTTGATCAGCCCATCGACCAGCTCCACCGAAATTGCATTATCGAACCGCGTCGCAATGTCTCCGGCGCTGACAGGATCTTTTGCGCCTATGGCCCAAAGTATCGTTCTGGTCACGCTAGAACCGTCCGCAGAGCGAAGCACGTATTCGTGGCCGTTGGCTTCGTTCAGAACCTGGTCCGTCACTGGCCGAATATAATCATCCAGGATATTGGGCATATGAGGAACGAGAGCGCCGCTCCCGACACCGTGGATAACGAACTCCTTGGGACCAACGACATAGGTATGGCGGAGATATGGGAGGGTCAGCCGGTAGTCGAATGAGACGTCCGATCCGTGAATGCCGGAGTCGAGAAAATCGACACATCCCTGCACAGCTGTTGTAGCTAAGGGCATGGATTCGACCGAGCGTACAAAGGGCGCCTCGGTTGACTCAAAGCACGTGATCGCCTTTTGAACGTTTGCCGTTATTTCGGCGGAATAGACTATCGTAAAATAGCCTGTGGTACTGCAACTGTTGCAGCCAACCCAGCTTCGTCCGCCGCAAGTTTGGCAGATGACGGTCCCAACACCACCGCACCAAGTACAATTCGTTTGGACGGCAACGCTATGATACTGCTTCTGGACGTAAACAGTTACCTTACCGCCGGTACAGTTTGTGCATTGGCGGCGCCCAAAAAAGCAATTACATCGAACTTCTCCGCATCCATTGCAGTTTTCGCAACGCTCGTGGCAGTGCCACTGGTTGTCGATCCTGCGGAAAATGAAATCCGGCTTTTCCCAAATCAGCAGGCCGTTAGAGTCATTGGCCCAGTTCTGCCGAACGGCGTTTAATTCATCTTGGTTCGCGATCTGCGCATTCAACTGAGCCGTTAGTTTTGTATTCAGTTCGTCCCTGGTCGAGCACCAGATCGAGTTTTCGGGAGTGATGGCGCCGACAAGGCTCGCGCCGTTTGACTTCCACCCGATCGACAGGTTGACGCGGGCGCGAAGGCTTTCGGCACACGCATGCCGGCTCTTTAGCTCGATTGCCGTGCCTTCTGGAGTGTTGCCTTCAAATAGCGCCCTGATGCGCTCGTCGAGCATGTTGCTCTGCCGTTCGAAGGTATCTGTCGTCATTAGAGTCTTGAGATTCTCGGCGTGACTTGTCGGCTGTCTGATGCAGCCATCGCCTTTCTTTATCCGAGCAACCTTAAATGGATTGAACGGATAACCCCTCAAATTCTATGCACTTGCCGCGACTGCTAAAAGATCGACGAAAGCCGCGATCTTTAGTCAATCGCCATACTAAACATTGGAGTTTTCCAGCTAAGAACCGCTCTCGCCTTAGAATATGCGAATGATGAGACGATGGGTAAACCTGCGATGAAAGCGATTACCTTTTTGCTCGGGCTCATGTTTGGCCAATCTGCAATGGCCTCCGATGAACCCTACGTTTACCGGCAATGGCCCACCGACCTACGTTACGTTCCGTGCGACGCTTTTGAAAAAGTCGCGACCGGCTGGCACCAGACACGGCGGTTGATGGATCACTCTAACGGACCTAACCGTGGCGGCATGATGAACGGAAAAACGTTTGAACCGGGATCGGACGAGTATACGCTGGTGGAGGCTCATTGTCACAATCATCGAACCTCGCCCAAATAGTTAACGCTGCAAGATCGTTAAGAGGTCCGCCGATGTCATCATTTAAAGATTTTCTTGTACGCCTTTCTGTCGCCGTTGCAGCTGTTATCGTCCTGGGTGGTGCCACGCCATGGCCGGAAGCGATCGTTAGGCACGTCGATGAGATGTCCGCGTTCTGCGAGCAGGTCAAAGGCAGGGTCGATGCGGGTCCGCGCATCACTCATGGTTTTCTAGATAGCGGAACTGAGTTTTGGGTTGTTGACGAGGCTAACGCCCGCTGTAGCGGCGCTGAAACCCTTTTCTCAAACCAAGGTGGGTCTCAGGTTGCGGTGTATTTGTCCAAGCCAAAAGGCGATCTGGCAAAAGCCTTCGAAGGCAGCTCCTATGGAACGTCAATCGAGTCGGTTGGCGACAGGTCGAAGATTTGGCTTACGGTTGGCGGCAAACTCTGTGAAGAGCAGGGTGACTTTGTCTTTTCGGAGACGATCAGCTGCGAGCGACCACTCCAATTCGAGACCTTTTCACAAAGTCTAGAGTTCGCACCCTCATCAAACACCCGCTTCAACGATTTCCGCACGCACCAAGCGTCGGAAGCCGTCCCCTACGATGACGGCACGATCTTGGAAAATCAGAAAGCCTACGTTTTCCAGGCCTACTGGCGCGACCGAACCGGAAGCGTTGATTGGCGTCGACCGGTCCGGAACCGTGGCGCAATCTATAACGCGCCGTTGACGTCAGGCGACGGTCGAAACCTGATTGTGACCATGCTGCAGTCACCGTCGGCCTGCGATCCTCTTTGTCCGTTGCGAGTGATCACAGCCAATCACGAAACGATCATAGACATCGCCGTGTGCGGCGACCGAGCGCAACATAGGCTCACGGCGGATCACCGGACTTTTCTCGCGTGCGACAAGTCATTTTGGATTCCTCAGGTGTCCGAGCGAACCGCCATCATGCAGAATGCGCCTGCCGGCAGTGATCGTGAAGCCTATGTGCGAGTTGTCCACGAAGGGCGCAAAATGAACGAAAGCCGTCCAAAGCCGATCCACGTCGACTCGGCCCATCATAACAAGTCAGAGGTCCTTGTAAGCGAGTGGCAAGATGGTTCGGTTGAAATCCGCTACGATCATCCTCGGCCCGGCTTGCCCGTAGCGAGCGGCACGCTTCTGTTCCGCGGCGCCAAAACCGGAAGCCGCTATGTTGGGACTGCCTACACCTTTAAAGCTGGATGCGAGCCCGCGGCATTCCTTGTATCGGGAGCAATCGACCCCGGCCACAACATATTGGTGCTCACCGGGGACGCGCCGCATCGTGACAAGCGATCGTGCGATCTCATCGCCGGCGGTTTGAAGAGCGCCGCTACAAGGCTGGTTTTCGATGCAAGATTCTACGGTGACCAATAGGTTTGCTGACTTACCAGCTGCCGAGCAATGATCGACGCATCGGAACCGTCTTAGTCGTGGGATGGATACGCGGGGTTTAGGCGTGCGCCGCATCGCGAGTTCCGCGATTTCCTTATCAGTCGTCAACTGACTCCATTTTGTTAGAAACCTTATCAGTCCAAGAGCTGACTCCGTTTACGACCAAAGCTTATCCGTTACCGAGTGGCTCCACTTGTTGAAATTACCTTAGCTTTTTCGGGCTGAATTTTTCTATCTCGGCAGCTTCGCGATTGGCCGAGTATGACCGCCTCGCCGAGCGACGCTCGTCCACTAGAACGCCTACTAACGACGGTATGCTCCTGATGGTCGCCAGCGATGTCAAGGAAGACAACGACCCCGCCAACTTCTGAACGACCGGCTCGCTAGGCCCGGCAGTTTGCGCCACCTAAGCGGCTTTATTAGGCCAGCGATGACGCCCGGGCGTTCCTGGCCGACGTGGGCCGGACGGAAACTCACGCACAGCCCGCCGCAGTCTTGCTGGTACTCGGCGTGATCGGAGCCAATTTCGTAGTGATCGGCCAGAACTTTGGCCACACGGGCTACGGTTGTTTCCAGATCGTCGATCATCCGCAGACGCCAGCCTGAGGTCCGCTGTGCAACAATGTTTTGTATCAATCTCGATGCCGACCGATGAGCGACCGGCCCGCCGCGCGGCCACCAGCGTCGAATCCGACCCGCAGAACGGGTCGAGCACAATCCCGCCTAGTGGACAGAATGCTTCAATAAGCGGTTGTAAGATATTGATTGGTTTCTGCGTCGGATGCAGATGATTGCGGAATCCCGCCTTGCGCCAGGCGCCGATGAACTTGTCGGCGACGTGCCAGCCGTAGAAGCTGAGACACACCGAGTCCGGCTTGAGAAGCCGGTACATCTCGGCGAATGCTGGCTCCAGCCAGTCATCGCGATCATCGTTGGCGATGCTCTGGCCGTCGCGCGAGCGGTAACGGCACAGATACGGTGGGTCGGTAAGGATGAAATCCACGCAGGCAGATCCCATCCGGCACATGACTTGAACACAGTCTCCAGGCAGGACTTGGTTGCGGTAGTAGTCGGTGAAGCGGAGATTCATATCGAACCTCCCGGTCAAGGTATCGCGCACGCCAAGGCTCCTCGTGGCTCTCGCTGACGTAAAAATCGCCCAGGCCGTTGAGGGTCGTAAAGGGCCTTGCCCTTGGCAACCGCCTGTCACTCGCTGCGGGCAAGCACGATGTTTTCGTACTTCGTCCAGCTTTCAAAGCCGACGACATACCGCGCCGTAGCGGCGGGGCTCATCGCCCCGCCTCCGCGTCGGCCTTCGGTTCGCGAACCACCAGGCGGCCGTTCAAGGGCAGGCAGCTCAGGTTGATGTTGAAGCCCTTGCCGTCGTCGTGTGCCCAGGCGGCACCGATCTTGGTCCAGTAGGCCTTGTCGCCTTCACCTTCGACAACGTAGACCGCGTAAGGTTTCTGGCTCTTTTGGTTCGTCTTCATCGGACTATCTCCCGTTTGTTTTTCCAGCTGCGCCAATCGCGGCCGGACGGGAGGGAAAAAAGGACCAGAGGTCATAAGCAGCGGCGCAAGGAGGCTCCGACCGAGGGACCCTCCGGGATACGGTTGGATGCCTTGCGCCGGGCCGCCTCGGTCCCAACTTCCCGTCGTTATTGGCCGTGCATTGGGGATAGCTGCACAACGGGATTAGGCCCGGAGACGCAACAGGAGCCGAACTGAGGCGGTTTTAGGTATGAAAGGTGAAAGGGGTCTGAATGACGAGAAGCAATCGTCTGACGTGGCGTCAGCATGTGGCGAGGTTGAGACGATCCTGCCTACGCCGTGCTTTCAATGGAAAGGTACTGTTCTCGCGAGAGCCGACAGCAAGGCTAGGGCGACCAGCCCAGCTTGGCGCGCTCGTCTTTCGCAAGCTCCGTAATCTCAGCGCGGTAATTGCTTCTTGAGTTAAATTCGCCATTCCGCAAACCAGCGGATTCTGTTGTAGTACGACCTACTCATACCGCAGTAGCCTGCAACAGCCAGAATTCATCGTCGTGCGGCTCTTCATGGTCCGAAAATTGCCCAACCCATCCCTTCCGCTGACCAGCAAGCATTAGCGCTAGTCCAGCAGGCGACATCGCATTTTCCTTTCTTTGATCGTACGTTTTTGGCGGGATGAGCTTTTGACCGTTGTACTCGAATGCGATTCGCACCAACTCCAGTCCGATTCCAGCCTTCTGAAATTACTTGTCGATCTCCGCTGCATATGCATGGAGTCCCTCGTCCTTCAACTCAATATCAAGATAGCCGACTTTCTTACCGTTGTGATGCGCTGAAACCTCAAAGGTATCTTCGTCGATTTGAATTTGGATCGGACGACCCTCTCTATCGACGAAATCGTATATGAATTCATTCTCTGCCATTTTATCTCGCCTCACTAATTAATCGCGCGACATTGAACTCTAGCATAGCGCCGCGAAGCAGGATGCGGGGCCTACCGCGCCCGGCCGAGGGTTCAACAGCGCTTGCAGAAGGATCGTCACCGCCTGGTCGATACGCAACAGCGGCTCGGGGGCGTAGCCTAGAGCCTGGCCTCACAGGCACGCTGCGCTTCCTAGCCCAACAGCTGCGAGCGCTCGATCGCCGTCTCAAGAACACGGTACGGGGAGCACGCTCTGATCAAGCGAGTGCGCCGCGCGCATCGCGGTTGCCAGGGACGGCTCGCCAGCTTGCTCGAACGTCTGCCCTCGAAGACGTGGAGCGGTTTTGAGTAGTAAATCGCGGGCGGCACGATAAGCGCCCGGCCCGAGGATCCCGTGTTCCGCCACATACTCGCCGATCCGGAACACCGATTCTGCAAGGACCTGATTATCGATGAACTTGTGCGCGAACAGGGCTTCGGGATGAAGGTTTGCGGTGTCCTGACGCTTCTTAACGTCGATGGTTCTGTCGTCGCTGGAAATCGCAACGACGCTGCCAAACTTGTCCCCGCCAACACATTTCAGATCATCATCGGAGCGGACATCGGTGTCCTGAGCCGTGAACCTATACCGATGAATCGGCGCCTTCGCCGTTCCGCCAACGAGGCTGAGAAAGGTTAACCCTCCCACCCCCGCACGCTCATGCAAGAGATCGTCGGCCGACAAATCGCTCAGCCGGAAATACTCCCACCAAACCGCCTTGTTCTCGCGGCCGAAGAAGCCGATTGAGTGAGCCAGTAACCAGCGCGCCTGCTGCTCTGCGCTGCGTTCGGTCACGTCGTCTGGAACATCGCCGGTCAGGCGCGCCACCAGTCCGGCGACCCGGCTCTTCCAGGCACTGAGATTCTCGCCAATGTCGGTGGCCTTCCGCTGCGGCCGATCGATCGACATCCCCTGCGCGACTAGCTCGCCCCGTAGCCGTTCGAGCCAATCCCGCAAGGCGCGCGTCGAGGCGCAGTCGTCTCGGTTGTAGCCGACGATCGCGGCCTGATCGGCCGCGTCAATTCCTCCGGCGTCGGCCAATTCGAGGCAGGCCTGCACCCGCGCCATGGCGCCGCCGACATCGATGAGCGGGACGATGCGGTCGAACCGGTACAGCGGCTCTAGCTTCTTGATCGAGTAGCTCTCGACGCTAGCGCGGATGCTCTGCCGGACAACGGCGTACAAGTCCACGAACACGCCCGCCCGAAGCAAGTTGTCGACCTCGTCCTCTCGCGTGGCGTACCGTCCCATTAGCCGCTTCAACGCGGCCGGCTCATAGGGCGCGAAGTGATAGATGTGCAAGCCTGGATGTTTGGTCAGCCGCTCCGTGACAAAGTCGATGAAGCGTTCGAACGCCGCTCGTTCGTGCTGCCGCGTTGTCACCCAGTCGCCGACATAGGCGTCTGTACCGTCGTCGTTGGCATAGAGGTAGCCGAACAGGAACTCAAGCCCACCACCGTCAACGAACGGATCGCCCTCGAAATCGAAGAAGATGTCGCCGGCCGAAGGCTCGGGCAGTCGAAATAAGCCAAATTCTGCCACCAGCGGCAGCACCTCGTGAAGCACTTGACCGGCTCCGCGACCATCCACCTGGATTCTTGCCTGCTCACGCACCTTCTCGTAGCTTGGCGCAGTCCCCCGATCAGGCCGCCATTGCAGCGGGATGGGCAACTTGGCGAGGGCGGCCATGGTGCCCACACCTCGTCGAACCAGCTCGTCAATCTGGGTTTTGGCGATCCCTGCGACGAGCGACAAATGATCATCAGTGCGCCGCCTCGAAGCGCAGGGCTCGCGCCACCGGCAGACCTCGCAGTGCTCAATCGGGTCGGGATAGAGGCCATCATGCGGAGGCACAGCCGCGAAGGTCTCCAGATTATGCCTGATGCGACGGTAGAACGCCGCAAAATCGGCCACACGGTAGTCCTCCGGTAGGTACTCGGTCCCAGGTACAACGACGTGGGCACTCTCCGGGACCTTCTGCTGGATGGCGGCCAATAGGTCGGAGTAGAGGCTGAGCTGCAGGACCGTATTGCCCTTCGTCTCGCGAGCCAGCTTGGTGTCGGTGACCTCGTATGACCAGGCGCCCAAACCGCTTGGTGTCTCGACCCGCCGCAACACGTCGGCGCGCCCGCTCCAATTCCCATCCCGTAACGCCGCCTGAACGATCACAGCGTCACCGCGCACCATCGCCTGCTGCGTTTGGGCCACCGAGGCCTGATCGATGCCAATTCCGGCAATGATGGTGGCGGGACCGCCCTGCTCGGCGAGATGCTCGACGAAACTCTGCTCGTGGAGCTTGCCGCGCTCGATCAGGGCATCGAGGGCTGGATCATCGCGGATTCTTGGTTTGGCCAGTACGCCCTGGACAACCTTGAGATCAAGGTGAGTGAGGTAACGACAATTCAAATGCCCGACCAGGTCGCCCGCACTGAAGACGATCGCCTCACCGTTCTTTTGCATCCCCTCCCCCGAGAGTACCGCCGGCGCCCTCGGGACGCGGCTTCCGCGACCACGATAGCGACGTTTCGGTGAGCGCGAAAGGGTCGGATAGGACACGCAAGGAGCGAATTTATGTATTCAGACTCCGCAGCAACGACGCGCCAGCGAGGACAGACGTGCATTCGCACATCCGATGTTATGGAATGCACACGTCAAACCGTGATTGGAAAGCTGCCCGCGAAATTTCGCCTCTGCCATAGATTTTGATCTGCCAGATAGATGCGCTTATCAGACCGTCCGTGATCTGACAGGCTCCCTTCGTTCGAAGAGGTTGCCCATTGGAGCGCTATGCGTCAGTCCCGCTTACGCGAGTTAGCGGGCCTGATTGCATTTCCGTTTAGCATAGCACGACGTTTGTGAACTCAATCACTAGGTCAAGCTGGGAACAGGTCTACACTTCAGCGCTTGCGCCGAAGCATTCACGACCTAGTTGGTCGAAGTCATTTGGCGAAGAGGCCTCGATCCATCATTCAAATCGTGGAAGCTCTAGGAGCGTTCGATGCAAACAAAACAGACCCTTCAGCAGATACTGAATTGTTGTTCTGTGATTGCAAAAATAGTCTCAGCCATTCTGATCCTTTGCTCTGCTGCGTCGGCGCGCCCGTTTCATCCTGCAACTGAGGTGGGCGTCCGGTGCCAACAGGAATACCAGAACAATTGGCAGACGGACGTCGGGAACAGTGACGTGTGGCGACGCTGCGGCAATTTCATGGGTCAGATGGGCCAGACGGACAACGTGAGGTTCTATTTCAACTTGCATGGCGCCAAACAACCTCTAGAGAAAGCCAACGATGGGTGTGGTCAGAGCTGCGGTGGCGCGGACTCCGTCGACATTCTCTACATGAACACGCATTCGGGCGTGAACGGCTCTGCGGCCTTTTGGGCCATGTGGGATCAAGGAAGCAACGCTGTCACGTCGAACATGCGGCTGGGCGACAACAGTCGACAGCTGATGGTTCTTGCAACCTTTTCCTGCTCGACCTTGCAAACCAGCGATGGAACAGCAGCTGTGCTTGCCCGCTGGCTGGGCACTTTCTCTGGTGGCTTGGTGATGACCGTCGGCGCGCACAACCTTCTCTACTCAGGCAACGACCAATCGGCGACCGAATTTGCCAGTCGAATGCAGGACGGAGAGCCCATCTCCCAAGCCTGGCTGGAATCAACGTGGTACGCCGACAATGACAATGCCCCCAGCGCAATGGCCACTGGCGCCAACGCTAACGATTGTTGGAACCGAATGAAAGTCTCCCTACCGACTCTATTTGGCACGCCCGTGCTTCGCGATTCGCAAATCGGATTTGTGTGCTGGAGCAGCTGGAACTAAGGAGAGAGGCAATGCGCCATCAATTTACATCGGCAGCGCTTGTATTCAACATTCTCCTGACCGCGGGTGTCGTACCTGCAAAGGCCGAGGCCACCGCTCGAGCGGAGGAGAATGCGCGACGCTCCCTTAACACTGCGCTCGGCGAGCGGACCCTTCCGATTCTTTCGAGGAGCAGCGTTCGTACGCCGGAGGCCGCCCTCTCGGTTTTGACCGACTCTATCAAGAAACTAAATCAATCCTTCTCCGTCGATCGAGCGACCAGAGAGGCTCAGCGCGGTCGTCTCCTTGTTTCGACAAACGATTGGAGATTGACTATCTTCGGCGACGGAAGTGCCGCTGAATTCCTCAATCTCACCGCGTCGAGCAAGGCGCATGAGAACAGGCTTGAGCCGGGCCGCAAGATGTCGCCTGAAGCGTTACAAGCGGCAGGCCGGGACTTCATAGCCCGGTACTTGATGAACACGATCGTCCTGGGACCTGCAGAGAGACTAGAGCCTGAACTGACGTCGGCGCGTCTGGAAGGCGGGGTTGCCGCGGACGGGACCTCCTCCTATTCAGCCGTCGTCGCGAACAGAATTGTGTTCACCAGGGAGATCGATGGAATACCAGTGGTAGGCGCAGGTTCGAAGGTGACTATTACCTTTCTGAACGATGGAAGTATCGAGTCGTTTCGCTATGACTGGCCCCAATACGTAGCCACTGACCGGACGCAAGCTACCGTCGACATTTCCGAAGTTCTCAACAGGGTGAGCCGAACAGTTGGTTTGCGCGCTCAGAGCCTGCAAAAGGACGGGGACCAATCGACCTTGTCACCTGAACAGTCTCGACGCGGCAAGACCACGCTGCAAGGCCTTGCGTGCGGCTATTATGACCCCGGCATAATGGCTCGTGACCCCGACGCACCGGTCCAGACCGGCTGCTACTATCACCTGGTTGAGACGCGCGGTGAAGGCGAGTTCGTCACCAAAGCTGCGCGGTCCGGGGCTGTCCCGGCGGGACAGCGCGTCGAGATCGACCGGCGATGGCCCGAGGCTGCAAGGATGTTAGGGCTAGACGGCTCCGCTGCGCCAGATGCCACGGAACGCCCGGTACCGCCGAGAGAGCGGCAGTAGAAACGCCAAGTGCCTACTAGCGTTGCTCGAAAGGACGTCATCCAAGCTCTCGCGTAAGAGATGTTCTACGCCATACACGCGTGCCAATAGCCGGATAACGAATAAGACCGCTTCCATCTTGCCTCACACCGGACGTCGCACCGGCGTGACAGCCGCTTGCAATTTGCCAGATCCCGACTCATGCGGTGCAGCACCTTGTTCATCGCGTTTCCGCGGGGAGCAATGCCGATCGATGTCGGGTCTACAGCCCCAGCCGACGCCGCAATCTCTTCGATTGCTGGCTGGGTGGTTTAAGCAAGAACAGAGCCCCCACCGCGTTCATGAGACGCCGCCGCATGACGAGTGAGCTTTGCTGACTCTTTTCTTCTGAAATTTCACTGGCTTTTGCCTCAGCAGAGATCCAGACTTGTGCAATTAATTTCTGTGATTTGTTGTTGGAGACATTGCAATGGTGAAGCCGGCTGTTTCCCGTGACGCTTTTCGTGGCCTATTTGCTCTGTTCGCAGCGAAGGCTCACCACGACCACAAGCACGATGGTGAACAGCATCTATTGAAGCTCTTCGCGTCAACCAAGGACATTCCTGATTTTTTGCTCGAGTTATGGTCAGACCGCGCTCAGCTGCTCGGCTCTGAAACTGTCGGTGACATACTCAGGCCGCGCACCCGCCAGATCGCTGATGGCAGTGCACACTTTGACCATGCCAGCGACTTTCTCCATGCGCTGCTTAGAGACATGGATCGAAAAACGCACTGACTGTTTCGTCGCCTCCGTTGAAGCGATGCCGACAGCTAGAAGTCGCCGCCTGCGATCATTTAGTCAGGCGGCGCTGCTGATTTTTCGAGTTGCCAAATTTCGATAGGCCTCGGTAGTCTACCGGAGATGCGTACCTCGCCGACCGTTACTATCCTCCGCGCTCCGCGCGAGTTTTGGATGACAAGCGGCAGCGATAAGGACAGCCCACCTATCCTCATTTGCGATAAATGTAGGCGGCCGATGGATTATCTCGCAACACTTCCACAGATTGCGAACCTCCCCGCAGTATATGCGTACAGGTGCATGAAGTGCCGGAGAGTCGACACTATTCTTCTGAATTAAGGCCGCTCAAGTTGCAGGGCGGTTTCCTCCATGTGCACCGAAGACAAGTGAACTCGTAAATCCCGGGAAGAGCTCGGCCCCTGGGTGATTAGGCTCGCTTCCCGAGCCGCACACGCAAGCTAACGTTCGCATTTGTCTGTCTCGGTGAAACGCTTGCTTCTGCATCGATGATAACCACGTCTCCATTTTTAATCTATCTGCAGCGATCTCCTAAGAATTCCGATCTCAATGTCGCCTCAAATGGGAGGCGACCCATGCCGTTGATCAAGTATTTCGGGTTTGTCGGCAGCACCCTGGTTCTATTGCTGTTCGGATTGGGGTGGTGTTTTCCGCAGCAAGTCGCGGAACCCACCGGTGGCTCGACCGACAGGCCAGCCATAAGGATAGCCTCGACCGAATGGTTGCCCGAGCGGGTCGTTATCGACACGAGTTTGCCGACGACCGTCTCGTCGCCGAGCGTACTGGAGTTTGCTGAACGATGGCCACAAGCAGCTGTTGCAGCTGTCGTCCCTCCTCCCAGGGCAGCAACTCCGGCGTCGGTTGGTGACGTACCGACAAAGCCGCATCTCGCAAACCGCGAACGTTCGAAAAAGGTTGCTGTTCATCATGCAGCGTCAAAGACGAATATCGAACCCTCGAGGAACGACAAAGCCACGACTCCACCTGCAGTCGCTGAATTGTCTCTGTTGGACAGTTTGAAGGAAGGGTTGGGGCAAGCGCAGGAAAAATTGATGGCAAGCCTCGAACCCTTGACTATGAACGCTTCGAAGTCCCGGCTCGAACAACGGCGTTGATGTTACAGCCCAACTTCGTCGTTGAGGGCTGACCGCGATCGCACCGACAGAAATGCCAAACACGACAGATGAGGCACCTAAAGGGGAGCAAGTGTTCCTCGAGAGAGATACTGCACCAGCACGAGGCTGCCTTGTCCAGTCTGAGAGCGCTCCGGTCCTGACGATCTTTCGGAGGAGTTCGTCGTCGAACTGAAGCGGAACGATGACGACGGCTTAGGGGGGCATTTGATGTATCCGTTCCCGTCGCGAACAAAGTTGCCGGGGGAGCGATGAATGGGAGATGCGGCGCCATGCACAATGTTTTCCTTGGCATCACCTTCGCCGGAGTCTTGATGCTTATCTTCACCTCTCTTGTCGCCCTTCAAAGGATAATCGAGTAAGCGCCGCCTGACGATCCGTTGCACTGCTTGCGAGGAACTTTTGCCTGTCGCGGTTTCTTCCAAATGTGTGAGGCATCTCGCACAAGATTGCGTCGAGTCTGTTGTAAGATGAGCGTCTAGGTCGTCTTCCGCAAACCATCGTGGAGATTGAAATGGCCAAGAATCCAACGGGCTCTGCGAGTGACCGGCTCCCGTATCCGTTCAGCGAATTGCTCGCCGCCACCGCTGCTGTACCGCCGCAATCCGAGTTCCTCGTGCACAGCGTGAAGGTCGTGTGCGGCAGACAAACCGAGACGAACTGCTGCTGTACCGCGGGCGCCCGGCCGGGCGTGTACGCGACCGAAGTCAACATTCAAAATATCACCGGTCAGCCGGCGCAGGTCGCGAAATTCTTCGTACCCTTGATCAACGCGGGCGCCGTTATTGGGCGCGAGCCCAAATTCGCCGATCCAACTAAAATCTCTCAACACACCGGCGAGCTCATCACCCTTCCACCCCTGGCGGCGACGATGGACGATTGCTGCCACATCGCGGAGTTGCTGCTCGGCGGCCCCCCAAGCGGAGAGTCGGCACTCACGATCGGCTATCTCACGATCGGGAGCTTCTTCGAATTGGCCGTCTCTGCGGTCTACACGGCGACGCCCCTGAGCGGGGACGGCATCAGCATTGACGTCGAGTACATTCTGCCGCGGCGCCTGGGACGTGGCCCGGGTCAAGGCTGAAAACCGCCTGACAGAACAAAGGTCATTGCGAGGTGTTGGCCGCCCTTTGCGCACGCATGGGCGGTCTTCCTTGCCGAGGAAATCCGCTTGCGGCGCAAGCGGGTCCCGGGCCCTGACGGATTCGGTCGCTGACGCATTTGGCATCTCGCGAGCAAGCATTCAGCTTCGTCTGAAGAACATCCGAGCTGCTGCGCGAGCAAGAACGGAGATTCGCAAATCAGATGTTATGGAAGAAGTGGCCCATGGACGCCCCGGTTGCAGGCTGAATCGTCGGTACGCACACGCAAGCAGTATGAGATCCGCATAACCTCGGAAACAGACATGCAATCCCCCCGTTCAACAAGTCCGAGAAGGGCCATGTGTGGACGGCTCCGAGTTGGCAAGGAAAATCTTCACTTGCGGCGTTGGTCGGAGCAGCCATGTGTTCGGCCTTCTTGTGCGGTACTCATGACCGCTGGCCATAATGCCCTCCGCGGATCAGGACCCGATCAAAAGCACGCATTCGAAGATGCCATGGCCCATGTGGGTTGTCCTGATCGCCGGATCGGCGCTGCAATATCAGTTGGCGCTGCGATTGTGGGGATCGAGTTTAGGCGGCCAGCCGCCCTAATGGCGAAAGTTCCCATTATGTTACTGAAAAAACAGTGATAATATTATCTGCCTCCCTTTTTTCGGGGCAGTCGGGCGCAACGGCGCCCCAAGAAGACGGTCTGCTGTTTCGCGGCTTAATTCATCGAGTGAGCAGTCCAATGGTATTCTTGCGGAGACTTGCGGCGGCTTTGATCGTTGCGTTTGCGCTCTGCAATTCAAGTACCGCGCAAGTGCGTCGAACACAAAACCACTCGCTGCCTTCATCCGGCATCGCGGGCGAGGCGCAGATTCGAGACCGGCTCAATGCATGGACCATTGGTCTAGCCGGTGGTCTCCTTGAGGGTGCACCAATCCATTTCGCGACAGAAATCGCGCGGGTCGCGAGTGAGGGCGGTATGGTGCACGTTCTCCCGATCGTAACCCGAGGTCCCACCGAAAACGTAAACGATCTCCTGTACCTCAAGGGGATTGATGCGGCAATCATCAACAGTGACTCACTTGAAGAGTACAAATCTCAAGTACCGCAAATTCAGCAGCGCATAAATTATATACTAAATCTATTTCCCTCCGAGTTGCACATCTTCGTTCGGCCGGAAATTCGGTCGCTGGCGGATTTGGCGGGCAAGAAAGTCAATTTCAATACGCAAGGTACCGCCGCTGCCTATTCTGGTCCCTTGATTTTCAGCCGCCTCGGCCTCGCTGTCGAGAAAAACTTTATCCCGCACCCCATAGCGCTGGAGCAAATGAGGCGTGGAGAAATTGCCGGGGTCGTCTTTGTGACTTCGAAGCCAGTGGACGCATTCGTGAAGGGAAAATGGGAGGAAGGGTTCAAATTCCTGCCGGTCGAATACGGCCCAAAATTCGCAGATTACTATCTGCCCTCGTATCTTGAAGCAACGGATTATCCCGGCCTGGTTGTCAAGGGCGAGCGGATCGCGACGATTGCCGTACCCACGCTCCTCGCGGCATTCAACTGGCGTCCTGGATCGGATCGTTATCGTCGGGTTGCGCGATTTGTTGACGAGCTCTTCAGCCGGGTGGACAGACTGCAGTCGCCCGGCTTCGACCCAAAATGGAGGGATGTCAATATAACCACACCAGCCCCTGGCTTGGAGCGTTTCCGAGCCGCTCAGGAGTGGCTTGATCGTGCGAATGCTGCCAAGCAGGGCGGGCATCCGTGATGCGGGCAATGCTTACAGTCGTTGTGCTCTCGACTATTGGCGGTCACGCTTGCGCGCAACCTGCGAATGAGGCGATCAACGGCTTAGAGTTATGCTTTCATGCAGCTCGCCTCGCCGACGCGATCTGCTCAAACGCGACCAATAGTCCAGTTCAACGGTTGGATTGCTTCCAAAAAGCACGGACGGCGCAGGTTGAATGTTTACAACACGTGCCCTTAGGAGTCTCGGCTGGACCCGCAGCACCCGACATCCCTACCGGCACCGTTTCGCCAATGACACCTCCTGGAACCGTTCAGCAAGAAATGCCTGCAGTTTCTCCGGGCGCGCCAGGGGGTACCGCCGTGACTGAAACGCCTGGTGGGTTCGAAGGAACGGCAGCTCGAACGGTTCCATCAGAAACCCCTGCTGGAACTGGTCCCGTCAACGAGACCACTGGCCTCAACTCGTCGAAATCACCCGCTGGATCAGTTCCAGCAGAAATGCCCGTTTCAACCGCTGCGACAGATAAGTCTATTGGGGCTGTCCCGCCAGACATGCCTGCCGGGACCATTGAGAACCCAAAGCCACCAGACACAAATTGGGTTGTTAGTGAAACAATGTCGCCCGTTGATTACAGCCCTACGATTTCGGCGACGATCCGGTCCGTGTACGGCGAGAAAGACGCACCGAACGCTCTCACTATTCGCTGTCATCAACGCCGCACCGAGCTTATGCTTCGCAGCGCGGGAACGTGGCGCATTTCCGGTTCCAGCGAAGTTCAGGTCGTCTATCAGATCAACGACCAACCATTGGTTAGCTTGCAATGGTCCGCGTCGAGGGACGGAAAGGCCGCTACCTACAAAGACGATGCAGTCAATCTTTTGCGGTCCCTGCCAGAAGGCGCACGACTGAAAATCAACGTGCTCGATGAACCAAGCCCTGGCCATGTCGCGATGTTCAAGCTCATCGGACTAGATGCCGTCCGGAAAACCATTGCGGTTGCATGCAAGTGGCCCCCGATGGCCGACAAAATGTCAGCGCAGAGCGGTAGACGAAAACCGTCGAAATCAGATTTTTTTGGTCGCACTCCGTAAGTTTAATTAAGGCCGGACGTAGCTCCAACCCTTCTCCTGCAGTTCCATCAACCGAACAACGCCCGAGGGAACGAGGACGGCCTCAGACAGGACGTCGATTGGGTGACCCTCTTTTTTCTCCATGCCTTCTTTGGTGTTGTTGCAAGCGGAAAACTGAATCTTGCTGGGAAATGCAGAATCCTTCAAACTCTTGATACGATCCTGTACCGGCGATGTATCGGCTCGCAGCATGTGCAGGCCTGGGCCATAGGTGACGACATCCACATCTACGTCCTCACCCTTGGCGCGATAATATTCGATGACGTTCGTGGCGTTGTTCAGCGCGAGGTTCATGACCGCCGGATCATTCTGATCGACCTGAATGACCAAGTGATGTGCCTTCGACGGCATTTGTATTTTCGTACTCGCAGTTTGCTTAGTGGCAACCTTCTCGGCGTGACTTGCCGAGATCAGGCCAGCAAACGCGAACGCCACCATGGTTGAAAAGACAGACAATCTGCGCACAATATGCTCCCTTTAAAGCTAATATCCGACCAGACATTACCTTTTGAGAGAACCAGAGTCCCTAAAAAATGCTCTTCGAAGCACAAAACACATCAGTTCCGATCTCATGTCCCCTCAGGGACAAAAGCGGCCGTCCGGCGCTCGCATAACCCAGGTCTGATTTACCGGGGACAGTGGACCATTCACACCACGACGCGAACTTACCCGTGCGCCGATCCAATCCCCAATCCCGATAGCAGGACGCGCCACGCCCATCTCGCAAGCCCGACAGCCTCCGGTGAGCCCGCGGCCGTTCATGGGGCAATCGCGTCGGTCTGCACCTGAGTTCGATACTTCCGGTCCACCCCCGGCTCCGGACATGTCGCAGCACTGCGCCAGCTGGACGCGATGGGCCAGGAACGGCCAACCTTTCCTCAGCATCTCGGCGCTGGTTGTCGGGCCTGTTCGTGGTGCCGCTGCTGATTCGCGGCCGCGACCGTTCATCCGCACCTCCCTTTGCATTGAACCGCAGTACACGGCACCGCCAACTCATTCGTCGCTCAGAGTCCACGGGCCTGATTTTGGACGAAGCACCGAGCAATGCACGTGAGTTCATCGTCCAGTGTAGCCAAAATCTGTGGCGCCGTGCCTCTCTCTGCGTAGCTGGCGACGTTCATGAGAGCGAAGCTCGCTCCATTTCGTCGCTCGTTGGCGGGAAGGGCCTTGATTGCCGAATCGAAAGCGTCGATCAGCTGGCCCAGGGCCGCCAAGTTCGCATTTTGGCGAAACGCATTGCCGATCCGGACGAGAAGTGCGGCGTAGCCGCGGTAGAACTCGCTCGGGCACTGGGGATCGTACCGCACCGCCCACGTCGACGGGTTGACGACCCCTTGGCCGAGGCGCGACAGGGTGCCGTCGTCCAACCACGCGTCATTTATGTCTGCACGCATTGGTTCATTCCTCCATTATCGGCTCCATGAAGTTGTGCGAGCGTGACTCCGCGCGAAACGGACTCGTCGTGTGTTCGTCGTAGTGGTGACCGCAATCCTCGCAAACGTTCCCCCGGCCCCCGAACGCCGGGCAGGAACAACGGCGGCACTGCCCAAGCCCGCACCCGACCTGCCGCTCTTGGGTCTGACCGGGACGAGCAAGGAGTTGCAAGGTCGAAGCCTCCTTACGTGGCTTTCGCTTCAACGCTGCTCTTGAGAACGGTTGCTTGCTTGGGTGTCCCTTACCCCTCACCCAGTAGCCAGTGCAGGGAGGTTGATTGGTACACCTTTCCCCGCATGTCTCATCGGCGACCACTTCCGGCATGTTCACGGTGTTCTCGAACTGAGCCAATCCCGTCGCAGCATCCATGGTACATCCTCCCATTCGGCCACTGCAGCCATCACACCTGCTCAGTCTAGAAGATCCAGGGCCTTCTGCTTGTGAACCGCATCACAGCGCAATAGGAAATGCTGCGGTACCTCGGGGGGGCAAACTCGGAAGTCGCAGCCGGTCTGCGCCACTTCCCTTCTACCCCTCACAACGGACATCGACCCGCGTGCGTGTCGAGTACGAAATCTAAGCCAGCTTCCGTCATCCGTTGCCGCAAACAGAAACTTTCAGAAGGCGCGGAGTCTCCGGCGACCGGCGTCCGCGAAACGGCGATACCGCAGCGGGCGAGAAGTCTTCAGTTGCTGTCGCTTGCCGTACCCGGGCAAAAAGGGTGTCGGCTACTTACGCTCCGGTCAGTGGAGGCCCTTGAATGAAATGCTTACTCGAAAATTGTCCCGCTATCGACGTCCGCGATTGGAGCAGGCGTGGCTTTTTCGAATAAGCGAGCTTACGAGCTTAACGGTGCTCGCTTGGCTTTTGTACAAGGCGGCCCACTCGGCTTCCGACTAGTCCATGTAACCCCTGAAATCTGGATAGATTCCATATCGCGCGGAGTTGAGGTTCGCTGGCTGCCCTGCGGCATGCCGCTCCGCTACAGCTCGGCGCCCTTGGTGATCGACAACGATGGCGGCACCGACATACCTGGCCTCGCGGCGCAGAGTGACGGAGTCGATCGCTCTACAGGCGTTGCGCGCTTCGCTAGCGCATTTAGAAGCCGGCGCACGCCAGTAGCAGGAGAGATCGGCGCCGGGATGATTGCCTGCTACCGCGCGGCTCGGACGAGCGGGCGCACCGCCAAGTCATACACAGACGCCATGCCTCCCTCGCCCGCAATCATCGAGCCAAATCGTCGACGACGATATCAGTCGCTCCGACGGCCGAGGCAATCCCGCCGAGCCCATCAAAGTCGTGCGGTCAAGCGAGCAACGTGTAATACGGCGAATTGATAGAAAGTTTCCAGGACGGGACGCGCCACCGTCGAGTAGCGCGCTATCAAAGCGGGCCCAAATACGCTTTGAAAATCGGGTAAGTTCATAACCGTTGCCGCTCAATAGAAGATGGAGCACAGGTTGGGAGGTTCCCATTCTACCATTGAACAACGGTCGCCACCACGATCACGTTGGCGTCTTTCACCACAAACGAGCCAGGGTGCGACCGGGCCGCGGATGCGCCGACTTGTCATGAGAACAAACACAGGACATTGTCGGTAAGAGTCAACGGCCTTATCGAGTTCCATTACACTCCTTCCGGTTGTCCTGAGTCGGGTCGGTCGAAGGAAGCGAGTATGAGCAACAACGTGACGCGGCGAGCGCTGCGGGTTTATGCAGCTCTCAACGAGCTAAGAGGCAACGAGAACGACGTTCTCGACGCCCTGATCCCGTTCTTCGAGCCCATCTTGGCCCTGATGAACGGCACGGTGTTTGACCCTTACGTGTTCTCAGCCGGCGTCCGGCGCCTGTACCGCTGGCGGTTTACCGGGGACATTGCCTCCACCTTCATCCCGCGCCTCGAACGCAAGGGGATTTTGAAGCGGCGCGCATCGGCCGGCAACGAGACCATTTGGGTGGTGAATTTCACCGACCCGCAAGGTGATGGTGCGCCTCCAGCGATCTTGTCCGCCTTCGAGAGAATCATCGACGAGTTCGAGCAGTTCCCGCCGAAGGTTACTGACCTGCTCTCGTACAAAAAGTCTCGCGACGAGCTGAAGGATATTCTGATCCGGTTCTTGGTGATGATGGATACCGCTGGCGCGGGCGCGTTCGCTCCCCAGCTTGGTGACCTGGAACCTGGCGCCGAAGCTCGCGCCCTCATTGCCAAGCTCGATGAAGGCGGTACACCTCTCGACCCGAACGACCGGTACATGTGTGCGCGGTTCGTCCAGTACCTGATGAAGAAAAAGCGTGAGTTCGTGCCGCACCTCATTCGCCTGTCGTCCATCGGGCTGCTGGCGGAGGTTGTCGAAGATTTCCTCAAGCCCACGACTACCGAGACGAAGACCGATCTGACCGTTATCCTCGATGCCCCGATAGCGCTCGACCTGCTCGGCTGCTCCGGCAAGGCGCTGAAAGACGACATCGCAACCGTGGTGTCGGCGCTGAAGAAGGTGGGCGCGACATTCATCGTGTTCCCGATCAGTTGCACGGAAATGCAGCACAACCTTCGCAGTATGCTGGCCCTGCCCCCTGAGCAGCGTCGCGGCTACACGCACAATGCCCTTATAAAAAAGGAGATTCCGCTCGATTTCGTCATGGCGGTCGCGAATAGCCCGGAACGTGCTCTCGACAACATCGGGATCACGGTCCGCCAGATTGCGATGGATACCTATCCCCATGCGCATCGTTACTTCACTGAGGCCCAATACGAAGACTTCCTGAACTCAGTAATGTGGGGCAACAACATTAATGCACGTGACCATGACGCTACGTGCTTCGCACTGACTGTGCGGCTGCGCGAAGGGAAACAGAACAGCGACGTATTCAAAACACGTTTTGCAATGGTCACGCGCAATACCAGGTTCGTCAGTCACGCCCGCAACTATGCTCTGCAAAGCCGCATCATCAATTCGATGCAGGAAGGCGCGATCATTCATGCCCGCGACCTCGCGACAACTGCCTGGCTGCGTACCGGGTTAGGCGCGGACGAAACGATCCCGCGGGGCCACCTGATCGCTACGTGTGACCGGGTGCTGCAGGTCAGGCCGGAGGTGCGCAACGCCCTGGCTCACCAGCTCGCGATGGTTACGCCGGAGCGGATCGAGCAATTAAATCTCCTGCTCCAGGATGCACGGAGTGTGCAGAAGCTCGCCGATCAGACGCTGAATAACGAAGACGCCGTGACTTCCGAGAATGCCGAACACCTGCTGGAAGTCATGCGCCAGGCGACCGCAGATCAGCTGCGCGAGAAGCACGAGGCAGAACTCGCGACTGAACGTGAGGCTGCTGCTCAGGAGCGCCGCGCCGCTGCCGATGAGCTCGATCGGGCCTCGTCGGAAGTAGACCGGCTGAACGAGCAAGTAGTGGCGTTGCAGCTACAGCAAGTGCAGGCCATGGCCCTCAAAGAGGGACAGATTCGGGGCATTGTTGCCGAGGTGAACCGGGTGGCGCGCGGAATCGAATTCGCCTTCCTCGGCGTGCTCCTGGCGCTCGGCGTCGCGGGTGGCATCAATTTCTTCACTAAATATTTCGACGGCCACTGGATCTGGAACCTGGTGCTGTTGATGGGCGGCGTCGCTAGCTTCGCTAGGCTCCTGTACGGGCTAATAGAGCGGCCCATGCCGGCGTTGGCTACGGTGCTGAATAAGTTCTGCCGCAGCAAGGCAGGCAAGAAGCTGGCGGCCCTTGGCCTGTCGGCCGATGCTCCCCGGCTCGAATACAAGTCTGGCCGGATCACGCTCCTGGAAAGCACTACGCTGATCACGGTGGACAAGGAGACCATGTAGAAAAGCAAAAGGCCCGCCTGCTAGCAGCGAGCCCTTCACTCCGAGGCAACCGCGGCTTGCGCCTCGGACTTCTCGATGTCGGTATAATGGCCAATCTGGCCCTTATGATCCGGAATTTAAAGCTTCAGACCCGGATTCCCGCCTCTCAGGCCTATATTTTCCCCACGCAGTGGCGATCCAGTACCAGCGTGACCTCCGGCTTCATTGAGCCCTGCATCCCGACCGTTGCTAAGGCAGGGATTTTCAACACGGGCACGTGGTGTCACGCCATCGTCATCCCTATGGAAGGCGGTTGCCGGCGCTTGAACGTAACATTCTCAAGTACCGCGCTCTACTATGCGGAAGAGCTCAAGCAATATCTGATCGGCACCATGAAGGCCACGGATCCTGGCGGGACGATTCAAAGAAGTGGTTTCCGCCCTGGTGCCGCTGCAGGGCCCGGCATGCATCTCGAGGGCGGACGGCGATCCGAAACAGCGCGAAGCCACTCGCAAAAATGTCCATGTGGACGCCGCACATGCTCCTCAGCCTCTGGAGGTTCGTCACCGGACAATCATTGCCAGCGACCACTCGGCTTCGTTCGCGCGGCGATCGTCGTCTCGATTTCCTGAACCATCTCTCGTACCCGTTCTGCGAGCCGTTCGAACAGCGCTCGCGTCTGCCTATCGGGCGCAGTTCTCGCCAAGCGAGCACAATAGCCTGCCTCCGCTCGAAACTTCTCAAGTTGAGCAATAAGTTCTTCCATTCTCGCTCTTCTATTTCCCCACGTTCCGAGAGCTGTTTAGAGGCGACCTACCGGCCGGACACCTGGGAAATTTCCCAGGGTCCTAGTGCGTACAAGTGGCGGTGGCGCTCCAGAGAAGAGGGCTTTAGGAGGCGGGAGCGTAGAGCTTCTAGCGAGGACGCTCGACGGCGGGGTCACGGTGGCGCCTTGTGAAGTTCAGCAACCGCCGTGATGGTCCTCGCATTTCAGTCCAAGGCGGACCGAGCAGCTGAGGCTCTCCGCTAACGCATTGAAGAAGCTGCGATAAGCTGCATCAGGCCCACCGCCGATGATGGAGCTGTATTGCTACCCCAAGTAAGGATTTCGCGCCGTGGCACTTCGATTGTGACACGCTTTGTCCGCGAAATCGGTGCGCTGCGGGATGCGCGAAGGCCGTCAGCTCGAAACCATATGGCAGGTCCCACGAAGCGATCCTGAAACAGACCGGCCCTACCCTTCATCAGGTGGATAGGGGACCGCACGTCATGTGGACGATCATCAACGCACTCTATGAAGAGTACTGTCAGGCTCGCCTTGACGAGATGCTACGGGTTGATGGTGTAAAATAGGCGCCGCACTTGGGCGCCGTGATGGGTTGAAGCGCCAGTTGGCTCAGCCGAGATAGAACAATTTGGAGGGTAACATGACGGCATTGGCTACCCGTTTTTTTCCCAGGGCGTCGGTCGAGGCGATTGCTGACGTCGAGACGTTCTTGTCAGTAACGCTATTCTGTTTTGGGGGCTTGCTCATCTCGGTGAGCATTATTGTTGCCGACAAGTACATGCCGGGCGAGTGGTTCTGACCACCGCATCGTCCTGATCAAGGCGAACCCGATGATGCGTACCGTCGTACTTGCCGCATTCTTATTGATATCGGCTTCCTATGTTGCTGCCGCTCAGCAGACTAGCGGCGATCAATATGCCGACCTGCAGAAGAATTTTGCCGAGGCATACAATCGCAAAGATGTCGATGCCATGGCTGCAGCGTTCACCGACGACGCCATTAGGGTGACGCCAAGCGGTATGTTCGTAGGTCGAGAAGCGATCCGCCGTAATCTGCAGGATGTCGTCAACTTGGACCTGCACGACTACTCGGTCGAGCGCAACGTGTCGCGGTCTTTCGGCAACTTCGTGTTCAATGCTGGGGAGTGGCAGGCCAAGCTCGGCGACCAACTGCTACACGGCTACTATACCGCAATCGTGGTCCGAGACGGTGGCGTGGCGAAGATCATGGAAGAGACCGTGACCGTGGCTGCTCCTGGGCAGTGATGAAGCTTTGTCATGAGGTAACCCATGGGCGTGCTGCGCTGGTTGGCATTGTTCTTCTTGCTGTGCTTGACCTGCGGCTCTGTTCACGCCGAACGCCGGGTCGCGCTCCTGATCGGCAACTCGGCCTATAAGAGCGTTCCCCCGCTGGCGAACCCTGTGAACGACGCCGCTCTTGTCGGGGGCATGTTTACAAAGGCCGGCTTCGACGTGGTCGATACGAAGCTTGACCTCGGCGTTGCCGAGATGCGTAAGGCGCTCCGCGAGTTTGGCGCAAAGGCGCGAGATGCTGACGTGGCCGTGATCTACTACGCCGGTCACGGAATCGAGCTGGACGGCAACAACTACTTGGTTCCCACAGACGCGACGCTGGAGACCGACGCCGACGTCTTCGACGAGGCCTTCCCATTGGACCGCGTGCTGTTCGCCATTGAACCTGCGAAGCAGCTTCGTCTGGTCATACTCGATGCGTGCCGAGACAATCCCTTCGTCAAAACGATGAAGCGTACGCTGGCATCGCGCTCCCTCGGACGCGGTCTTGCCAAGATCGACCTGACCACTCCGAACACCATGATCGCCTTCGCGGCCAAAGCGGGCTCGACCGCTTCGGACGGCGACTCCAAAAACAGTCCATTCTCGACTGCCCTGGTCGAGCGCTTGCCAACGCCAGGGCTTGATCTGCGCAAAGCTTTCGGATTCGTGCGCGACGACGTTCTCAAGAACACCGGCTATAAGCAGGAGCCCTACGTGTACGGCTCGCTGGGCGGCGACGACATTCCACTTGTACCCGCAGCAAAGCTAGGACCGGCAACTTCATCGACCTCGCTGGCCTTGATGTTGCGAGACTATCAATTGGCAGAACAGATCGGGAGCAGAGAGATATGGACCGCCTTTCTGATTCAATATCCGGACGGTCTCTATGCCACCTTGGCGAAGGGCCATTTGGATTCGCTAACGTCGGAGGCTCAGCCCGCCAAGTCAGCTCCGTCAGTTGAGCTCTCGGCTCCTGCGAAATTCGGGCGTGAGGCTCTAGTTCGTGACATCAAAAAGGAACTGCAGCGCGTCGGTTGCTACGCTGGGGCGATCGACGACGAATGGCCGACAGCAAAACCATCGGCGGAAAAATTCCTGAAGGCTGCGAAGATTGCGAAAAAATACGAGGAACCCGGGCCCGACCTGTTGGACATTATTCAGGGCCAGGCGGGTCGAGTTTGCTTGCCGACGTGCTCGATCCGGGAGATTGAGTCGGGCGGTAAGTGCGTTGCAAAGACCTGCGGAGCGGGCATGACGCTTTCAAATGACGGATCGTGCGAAGGCCGCGACAAGCCCGCAGCGACTGCCGGCGGTGTGGATCGAGAGTCTGCTGATGTTGGTAAGCAGCGGGCAGGCAATCTCGGATTGGGTGATGCCACCAAGGAGTCCTACGCTGTCATGGGTCAAGGGACCATAAAGACGGGGCAAACTGCAACGTTCACGGCGCGAAACGGGCGGAAGATGACGTGCGTCGGCGGAAACAATACAGGCACTGTTGCGCGCCGGTGTTCCTGGAACGAACCTTGACTCTCATACGTGCCGCAAGTCAGGCGTTCGACCCGCCTTCTCGTCGACAAGCCGGTGCGACGATTTTCAGTAATTCCGCGTCGCCTAGGACCTCCTCGCGCGCGGATGGGGGCAGCCCCGCTGAGACCAGCCGCAGTCGCGCCGCACACGGCATCGCGTTTGTGACTATTAAGCAGCCTGGCTTCGACCGCCATCGATGATTGTGAACAGCGCGCGCCGATCAACTGGTGAGCTACTCGGCTGATCAGGCTTTTCAGCGGACCCTACAGGTGGCGTACACTTTTCCCGCAAGGGGTCCGACGTTGCCGCCTCTGCTTCTACATTAGCGACGGGATTTCTCACCTTCTGTTCCATAAGTTCGAGTGCGGCCGCGCCCTTTGTCGTCAATCGCCAACCGAACGAATATCTTTGCACAAAGCCCAAGGAGAAGATGTCCAACGACGGGAGCGCAGAACCCAGCCGCTTGCTGTAGCTTGCCCAATCAGCGCCGCTCGTTGCCAAAAATGCGAGGTCGCGTTTGATATCCGTAAGCGTCGCCAGCCCATTGGGGTAGCTAGCAAGTACCTTCAAAATGGACACCTGGAAATTCACGACTGCCACCCACCCGATGCCGGCTATTTTGTCAGTGGTTCGTGGCACAATGCAATGAATTTGAATGTACAATACGGCTTACTGATCTAGCAAGCTCCGTTAGGCGCGGCATGAGCGATGAGAAGGAAGTCCACTAGCCTGGGACGAATGTGCGCGGCATACTGGAGGGTGACGAGTTGGCGCCCCGATTGCACCCACGGGAGGGGTACTCGAAGCCGCGCAACGTCAGGTCATTAATGGTGACTGGCTTCTTCTCTCCAGGCATGCCGGCGCATCTACGTTCTCGGTCCAGCGCCGCGTCACTCGTTCAGTGGGCGCAGCCGAGGAGAGCCGCGCAGCAGCGAACGTTGATGGTCGATATATTCCCGCACTACCTGCCGAACCTCCGCCATTCCCACGGACCGGTCCTCGCGTTGGGCCCTTGTCTCCGCTCGCGCGCCAGCGCTCTTCAGTATTGACCGGCGCAGCTCGTAGACGGCCCTCGCTGCTTCGTCTGAGAGCGCCCGGGCCTGCTCTCGTGCGGCACGGGCCTCGTCGACAAGCCGTCGACGATCAGCATCAGCGTCTTCCGTTTTCTGCTGTGTCATTTGAGCCCCGAATCAATCGACGCCCCATCATGCAGTCGACGTCGATAGCGCGTCGCTAACTTAGATTATCGCGCGCTCGAACACGGGTCACAAGCTGCTCTGCCCACCACTGTCGCGGATTGGGCCCGCTATGCTCCATGAGCGGACTTGCTCTACCCAGCTGGGTCTATTCGCCACGTCCCGCCAAAGGAATGCAATCGAGGCAAGGCCCTGCCGACAACCGATTATTTGCTCGCCGCCGCAGCGGCGGTCGCCAGATATTGCGTGTAGAATTCGGCGGCCCGGCCGCGCCACATGCCGACGAACGCCTCTGACGTCACGTTGTCCACCGATTTCCAGGTGCGCTTGAAAGCGGGAAGTGCATTGCCCCAGATCGCGCGTTTGCACCACCTCTGGCCCTTCTCCTTGCCTTCGCGGGTGGCGCACATGGATTTCCAAGCGATCCGAGCGGGTTGAATGATGTGCTCAGCGGCGCCTTCCCAGCCCTGCTGATGGATCAAGTAAAGATCGCTCATGTCCGGCTTCCGGTGCGTGATCCACTCGAACAGGATGCCTTCCGTAATGACCTTATAGGCGGCCCAATGGCATTATCCCGCGGGCTGCGAATCTGCCCGAAGCCGAACTTCCTGAACTCATATTCGCTCAGCTGAACAGGCCGATATACGACCCGGTGCGTTGATTGGGGTCGAAACCAGATTTGATCTTGGCAACTGCCATTATGAAATTGAAATCGAGACCAAACGCCTCGGAAGCGCGCTTGATCTCCTCGACCGGTGTTCCAACTGGGATGTCCTTGAACGAACGGAAGATGATCTCCGCCGGTTTCTCGGCAGGCGGCAGTTCGGACCAGACGTAGTAGATTAGATAACGGAAATCCTGCGCCGACACCGCTTTCTGAGCATCGTCGGACACATCGCGTGCTGCCCCGGCAGCGGCTGGACGATATCCTGTCCTAACGACGCCAATTTCGGCGCGACGGGATCATCGGCGGCGTCGGCTCCCCTGCTCAACGGCCCAGCACTTGCTAACGTCACTGAGCCAAGCTCGGTTCGTTCTGTGCAAATCGATCCTTCGCAACATTCAACAGCGTAAGGCCAATCTGACGGCCTTGCCACGTTGGGAGCACGTAGAGTTGGTCGATCCATGCATCGCGAAACGCTATAAAGCCAACGAGCTCTTGGCCGCTGGACCAGCCCCAGAGTTGGCAGGCCGGAAAAATGCGTTCACCAACGGTCCTCCGCTGGAGTGTAGAGCCCGGCCAGAGTTGGCAGAGCTTGGTCGAAAGACGTACGATGGAGAGCGGCCGCAGCATCCATGTCTTCAATCGCAAGGCGCCTCAGCATTTATGAACCCTAAGGTCTCGGCTAATCGTGCCCCAGCGAGCCTATCGCAGCTATGCGCAACACGTCTCTTCTGGGGAATTCGCGTCAGTGCAGACCTCTACTGTCTCTTCCAGTCCGGCCCGAACAGCGGACATGGTTGAGCCGGCGCAGCTGGTCCGGAACGGGCCACATGCGGACATCAGCCTGAGTGGCCATCCTAGCGGGTCTGTCGTATAACTCGAAGCCGAGAGGTCTCGATGCTATGGAGCAAGACCGACCAGCCCGGGTCGAACGCAGGTTGTCGGCGATATTGGCCGCTGACGTGGCTGGCTATTCGCGGCTCATGCATAGCGACGAGGAGCCTACCCATACCAAACTGGCCGCGCTCCTAACGGATACCGTTAACCCCTCAATTGCCGAACACGGCGGCCGCATCGTGAAGAACACGGGCGACGGGCTCTTGGCAGAATTTCCGAGCGCGGTCCAAGCGGTTCGAGCCGCCGTCCAGTTTCAGACACCCATCAAGGAACTTACAACGGGTGAGGTGGAAGACAGGCGTATTGCTTTCCGCGTGGGCGTCAATATCGGCGACGTCATCGTCGAGCCGCAGGACATCTTTGGAGACGGCGTCAACATTGCGGCGCGACTTGAGAGCATCGCGGAACCCGGCGGCATCTGCATCTCGGCCTCCGCCTACGATTATATCCGAGGCAAGGTCGGGGTTGAGTTCGCCGATTTGGGCGAGCAGAACCTCAAAAACATCGACCGCCCGGTCCGGGCCTATGCCGCGGTTTTGGCGACCCAAGCGGAAAGCCCGAGGCCGCCCACGCTTTCACCGCCTCATCTTTCCATCGTGGTGTTGCCTTTCGCCAACCTCAGCGGTGATCCGGCGCAAGACTACTTCGTCGATGGTGTGACCGAGAGCCTGACCACGGACTTGTCGCGCATCAGGGGCTCGTTCGTGATCGGCCGCCACACCGCATTTACCTACAAGGACAAAGCGGTTGACCTCAAGGAGATCGGGCGGGAGTTGAACATCCGCTATGTGCTTGAGGGCTCAGTACAGCACAGCGGCAACCGCCTTCGGGTGAACGTGCAGCTTGTCGATGCCAAAACCGCCCATCACCTCTGGTCCGAGCGTTTCGACAAACCTGTTGCGGCTCTGTTCGACATGCAGGACGAGATCGTATCCAGACTTGCAAACACTTTAAAGGCTCAACTCATCGCGGCTGAGGCGAGACGAGCTGAGCGCTTATTGCAACCCAGTTCTTTGGACCTGTATTTCCGTGGGATGGCGTGTTGGAACAAGAGCTGGACCCCAGGACACATGAGGCAAGCGCGAGGCTATTTTGAACGGGCTCTAGAACTCGATGCCGAAAATGTAGATGCATTGGTCGGCATCGCGGCAATCGACACGGCAAGTGCCGTCCACTTCATCGTCGATGATGCGGCTCCCAGATTAAAAGCGGCTGAAGCAGCTCTTGTGAAAGCTTTATCTCTAGATCCGCAACACGCGCTGGCTCACATGTTTCTAGGCTGTGTCCAATGCTGCACAGGTCGTGCAGCGCAGGGCGTGGCAGAATGCGAGCACGCATTGGCTTTGAATTGGAACTTAGCCGAAGCGCATAGTACTCTCGGTGCTGTTAAATATCTGGATGGTCGGCCGATAGAAACCGAGGCACATATACAAGAAGCGCTTCGATTATCCCCGCTTGATGAGGCTGCGCATCGCTGGATGAGTTATGTGGCGCTTGCAAAATTGCAGCTCGGAGCCGATGCCGAGGCAATTATATGGTTACGCCGATCTTTGAAGACGAATACAAATTATCCTTGGGCTCGTTTCATACTCGCCGCTACTCTTTCGCTTTCCGGTGAGCTGGATGAGGCGCAAGCCGCCGCGAAAGCCGGACTTGCTCTTGATCCAGGTTTCACCATCCACCGCTTGAAAGCCTCTCCATTTTCCGGCAATGAGCAGTTCCGGGCCTCATTTAGGCGCTTAATTCGTGGCATGCACCTCGCCGGGATACCGGAGCGGTGACGTCCGCTTGGGTCAAAATGCAAAGAACTCAACAAATCTAGTCCGCTTTGCCTCACTGAGCGGACATCTATTAGGGGTGCCGCCACTTCCCGATGGGCCACAGCGGCCGTGAGCGAGCGTTTCAGGCTCCGAACCACACGCGTCCGAAGACTGCGTTGATCTGGCGTCGTGAACCATCTTCCATGTCAACGCGCATGGACATATACAGACGCTGCCTTATCAGGCGAAAGACTACACTGCAGGGCCTGCCGGCCGCCGTGCCGATCCTTCCAGGCGCCCACATGCCTGTCCCCATCGCTTCGAGAGGCTCCTTCATTGGCTGGATGCTAACGACGGCTGACCAGCCGTTGTTGGCCACAACGCTCAGTGCCTCGCCTTTCGGCGCAACTAAAATATGACATTTAGCGCAAGCGCCGGCGTTCGACTCAATTTGCTGCCAAGCTCCCTCGATAATATCCTCTTGCGCGTCTGCAGAATCCATAGGGGATACTGACGCAATCGCAAAGAGGCAGAAAAAGCTAACCCAATGCAGCATGTCGATCCCTCTCAGCCCGCAGGTGCAAGTGCGTTATTCCCGCGAACTCAGATCAACGTAATCTGGCGGTCTTATTGGAGCGTGAATCGGTCGGTGGAGAATGCCGAAAATATCCGCTTCGGTTCATTCGCGTCGATGCAGCCTTCTACCTGTCACTTCCGGTCCAGCCCGAACAGCGGACATAGTGGCACCGGCCCAGTTGGTCCGAGAAGGGCCACGAGCGGTCCTTCACTTAGATGCTCGCTGCGAACAGATCCCACCGGCCCGGAAGTCCCTTAAGTTCATGCGACCCGCGCTCGGCGAACCTCAAGCCCGCGCCTGCGACGAGATCGGTAACAACTCGTGACACCAAGACTTCGTCAGGCTGCGACTGGGTCATAACGCGAGAAGCTGCATGCACGGCGACGCCGCCTATATCGCGGCCCCTGATCTCGATTTCGCCCGTGTGAAGACCCGCTCGGAGCGCCAAGCCGATCTGTTTTGCAGCTGTTCCAAGCGCGAGAGCGCAACGGACGGCGCGGGCTGGTCCGTCGAAGGTAGCGAGAATGCCATCTCCCGTGGACTTGATCAAAGTGCCGCGGTGCTTCTCGACGATTTGCGACGCCAGTTCGTCGTGGTTGTCGAGCAATTTGCGCCACCCCCGGTCGCCGGTTTCCGCGGCGCGGCGCGTTGAATCGACGATATCCGTGAACAGGATCGTGGCGAGAACGCGATCGATATCCTCCGGCGAGCCGTCGCGCTGCCCGGTCATGAACTCTTCGATATCGCCAAGCAGCTCGTCGCGATCGCTGAAGCCGAAATATGGACTGTGGTCATCTCCCGCATACTCGATGAATCGCGCGCCGGGAATACCCGCGGCTAAATCGCGGCCATGCTCGATCGGTACCTGCACGTCGCCATGACGATGCAGCACAAGGGTCGGAGCGCGCACGCTCTCAAGCAGCTGACTCACGTCGATCGACGCATTCAGCAGAGCAAACTGCTTTATGGCTCCGGGACTGGCTGAAAGCCTTTCATACTTGGCGAATTGCGCTACGGCGGCAGGATCGGTCGCAAGGCTGGGAGCAACTCTGTTGATCATCGCGCCCGTGCCCCACAACTTCATGAGCTGCGTGGCCCGTTGCTCGCCGTCTCCGGGCAAGTCGCGTCGCCGTCGATAGCCGCCAAAGAGGATGAGCTTGGATACGCGCTCAGGATAGGTGGCAGCAAACATGACGCTCATCGCGCATCCCTCGGAGACTCCAAGCAGCGCGGCCTGGGTTGACCCGATGCTGTCCATGACGGCGCGAACATCATCCATACGCTGCTCAAGCGAAGGGGCTCCGGCTACCCTATCTGAGAGCCCCTGGCCTCTCTTGTCGAAGGAAACGACCCGGGCGAAGGTCGAAAGGCGGCGCATGAACGCGGTATAACCGCGCAGTTCATGCAAGAATTCGACATGCGAAATGATGCCCGGGACCACGATGATATCGACGGGTCCGCTACCCAGCACTTGATAGGCGATATTGACGTCGCCGCTTAGCGCATAGCGCGTCTCCGGCATGACAAAATCGATCATCAGTCACTTCCTTGACGGCTAAGGTCCTCCACCGCCGAAGCAACAGGCGAAATCGTTCGTCACCTGGTCGACGCGCAGCGTACCTTATCATACGGGCAGCTCGACAGAGCTAGAACAATGGCCTCGAAATGTCGCCTCTGGGTCACAAGCCGCCGAACTGGCGCCTGGCTGCGAACTTCCGGTCTGCCCTCATGAGCCGACATGCATCGACGCTGCGTCAGCGGAAGCGATGCCCTCCCGTCACGGCGCACCTAGCTGATTGCGTTCGGCGGCTGCACCACAGCGCCCCAGCGGCCGGTCAAGATCGAACCGGCTGCCCGATTCCAAGAAGGTTGCCTTCGCTGTCGCGGAACCAAGCGCCTCGCTCACCGATACCCTTACTGGCGTAATTTCCCTCTATGTCCGCAATACCGTCAACGGTCTTCAGGCCAGGCAAATCATACGTCTCGAACTCGACTCCCCGGGCGCGAAGCTCGCGCACCGTTGCCTCGATGTCTTCGACCTCCCAGCCCATCTGCGTGTGGGTACCAGATTGCACTCCGGCTGAGACGAATATTGCAAACTCGCCGCCCGCGCAGACGTAGCGGAGCCCGCCTTGGCGCTGTTCGACGGGATCAAGCCCGAGTTTTTCCGAATAGAACGCCCGCGCCCGATTCAGGTCCCTGGCTGGAAGCCGGCTTGCCACTTTGGCGTTCCTCAGCATGCCCTACTCCTCCTGAGTCTTGGGCTCGTTCGGCTCCCAACTCATGGGCACGAGAGACAGAGAGCCCCTAATGTTTCGCTACAGTAGAAGCGTCCATGAATCCGCTCAAAGGAATTAATGGAAGGCTCAACAGCTTCGGCGTGGCGCTCAGCAGTAAACGTCCGGTCCGCCCCTAGGAACCGAGATTTGGCTACACCGCCCCGAAGAAAGCGATGGCCGAAATGGCGACATTCGCGCCGTGGCAGGGGCGCCATCAAATCAAGTACGATGAGCGCCCCTATGCATATCCTACTTGGGGGGCGGCTTGTCGTAGAGCGGTTTGCCCTTATCGACGATGTGCACCGTCAGCAGCTTCACCGCCTTATCACCAACGACCTTGAAAGACCCGTGCGGAGTATCCCGAATATTTACAGCAGCAATGCCGGTTGGGAAGGGCACTTGTTTGCCATCCGGAAGTTCAATGGTGCCTCCTTCTAAAACGTAAAATGACTCTTCTCCATGATGGATATGGAGCGTTGAGGTATCGCCGGGCTTGATCTCCGAGATGCTGGTGATGACCTCCATATTTGTGCCGGTCAAATCTGCTCGCTTTAATTCCTTCCGAAATGGCGAGTCTTGGGCGTTTGCTGCGAATGTGAAAAGTGACGCAATTAGAATTCCGAGCAAGAACTTCATCATCATCCTCCCCAATTAACGAAATCTGCAAATCGAGCCGCCACCGGATTAGGCCCGAGGAGTGGCACGCAGCTCAAGGCTTATCGTTTTTGCAATGCAGTACGGACCAGTAGTGGTTCTCCCACTCCGCTAAGGCTCAAAAGCTGCCTTGCCAGCTCAAGTCGCGCGCTTTCAGCTTGCCTGCGAAGAGCAGACCTCGCGGCACGCTGAGCTAAGGGCCAAAAGCTGCCTTGGCAGCTTGCATTGCGCGCTTCAGCTTGCCTCCCAAAACCAGACGTCGCGGCACGCTGAGCTAAGGTCAGCTAGGGGCAAGCGGAAGCGGCTGCGCTCATTCGATCACCTCGTCGGCACGAGAAATCAGCGTTGGTGGCAGTCTGAGGTCGAGCGCCTTGGCGGTTTTCAGGTTGATGACCAGCGCGATTTTCGTCGGTTGCTTTGGGGTCATTTGGATTTATCCGCAGCATCATATGCGGCTTCCCAGTCCTTTGATTTGGTCGAAATCCAGTGCTTAGCCTCTTCTTCGGTCGCGAAATCGCCAACATGGGAATCCGGGCCGCGCCCCGTGAAAATCCGCACGGTCCAGCGGCCGCCTTTGGTCTTGGGATAGAATTTAGATTTATCAGGCATCCTCAGAGTATGCGCCGCACCGGCCTGAAGTTCCAGCCCGGACCCACTACCCATCCGGGCACAATGAACCTTGCCACGCTTTGTGCTGACACAGTGCTATCGAGTTTTACATTTCCCGCCGGGGCTGGCTATCCGCCGCCTGCGCTTCATTTAAGCCGGCGGCGTTTTTTGCTTCTGGCGGCTGAAAGCGGCCGACGTTCGTGTGCGATTCGGCTCGGCGCGGGACGGCACGTCAGCGATCTGGACTTCGCTGGCGCGCCAGAAGCGATGATCCGGCGGCTCTCGAAGCGCCGGTAACGACGCCGCGCTCATCGGGGCCCGCTTGCCTTGAAGCCAATAGGCCCGCCAGCGTGAACCGGCGGGCATATTATCGCTAGCCAACCCTCAAGTTTTCGGCCGACGTTTTGCCGCGGTTACTCATTTCCTCGTAGCTCACCTTCGCACCCTCGTTGAGAGTGCTCAGTCCCGCTTTTTCGACAGCGGAAATGTGCACGAAAACATCCTTGCCGCCGTTGTCTGGCTGAATAAACCCAAAGCCTTTGGTCGAGTTGAACCACTTCACAGTACCTGTCGCCACGTCCGTCTCCTCGCTTGAGCAATAGCACCAGCCTAGACCGAGCACCCACGCTGGGCAACCATCGGGGGGAGTGTACTGAACCGCCTCCACAAGCGGACCTCAGCGACCTCGGCCATCACGTCACTTAGTCATTGGCCGTTCGAACTGGCTGCAAGGACTTAGATGCAAAGCTAGCCACGACCGGTCGTTGCTTGCGGGTCGATGCCGGTTACACTACCTACACACCTCGCGAAATGCGGCCGTGAGCAAATGTGAAGCCAAGCAAAACGCTCGTGGCGCGGCCGCTTGTCCGATACTGATGAAAAGTGAGTGCCAATGACTGTTTTCTCGGGGTCGGTGTTCGCGATGGACGTTGACGGCAAAGCTACATTCGCGTTCGAGGCGAAGAATTTCCGGGAAGCCTTCGAGTTGTGCAAAGAGGACTGGGTTCGTGATGACTTGACCACGATTACATCGAACGGCCTCCCTCTTTGCTCCTCGACCGCCAAGTTGACAGTTCGCAGAGCTGACGAAGCCGAGATTGTCATCTATCGAAACGCAGCTGACAAAACTCAGACAGAAGACTTGGTGCTAGCATATCTTGTCGATTTAGATTGAGCGTGGCGACCTTCCCCCCGCGGGCCATACATCGCCAGGCCCGCCCGGCTGATCCGGTTTGGGCCAGCAGGGAAATGACGCAGTTTTCTGGTACCCAAGATCGGGCGGAGCGGCGCTTGTCGTTGCACCGACCACGCCTCGCTGATCAGAGCACCCGCTCGTCCTAAGGCGAGCAAAGCTAAGTAGATGGTTCCGTTTCGGGAACGCCAAAATGAGATTGCCTAATGGAAATATTAGAGCGAGGATAATGAGACCGGGGCTGGCAATCCCTTTTCATTTCGTAATTTTTGAAGAGACCCGGGGGGCCGCTGATGAAAGTCAGTGGCCCCGGTCCTTTTTAGGAACGCCAGATCGCGACTTAGGTTTTCTGTTCAGTCACCGCGTCCAGACAGCGCGAGGACCCTCCCGAGGCCTCAGCCCTTCCCCTGGGGCTGGGGCTGGGGCTTTTGCTGACTGCGAACCGAATAGTTTAAGGTCCCACGCGAAAGCGCCGGCCCAAGCCGCGTCGCTTCATCCTCGCCGAGGTCCTTCCCCCAGGGCGCTTTCGCGGCCGCTTGCATATCGGGTTTTTTGGCGTTGCCTTGGCCGATGGCGTGCAGCTTCAGTTTGCTGAAATCGACCGCCGACCAAGGGAGCCCCGCCAGCTCGCAGGCGAGTACGGCAGCTCCGAGCATCGGGAAGAGCGCTTCGACACTGGAGAACTGTCCAGAGAATGGCTCTTCGATGGAGACGCCGAGGCAGTCCGGTCCAGCGAAGCGCTGGACGGCCCCGTGAACGCCAACCGTGCGACTTCCGATGTTGCCTTCAAACCGAAGTGCCTGGGCATCGAGACCTCCATCAAGAGACACCCTGCTGACGCCGAGTGTCGTTCCCAAGTCGAAGCCGAGCACGTAATTGCGGCTCAATCAAAGCGCTTTGATTGATTTACCCACAACGTACAGAGGAAGCTTGCGCGAGGCCTTGCGGACCATCGCTTCAACTTCACCCAGGAGTTTCGCTGGCACACGAACAGGAACGGTATGCTCACCCTACATCAGCGGGCGGCCAGGCCGGCGCAGCTTCGTGGCATCAATTGTCTGCAATGGAGGAATCCTGGGCCGAATTCGGCGGCCCGTCAATGACCCTTGTTTCCGATCGGATCGGAAATAATCTGGCTTGCGTCAGGCTCTTCGATTCCCGCGTCAATATCCGGCGAGCTGTTGCAGGCGCACGGATCACCGGCACCACACTGACAGCCAAGCTCTTCGCTCCAGGCGCGGTCCGGATGGTTCTCGCAGACAAAGCCGATGCCGAAGCAGATGGGACAGCTGGGATTGGTCATGGCATGAAAAAGCGCGCGGGCTTGCTCCAAAGATCGCAAGCATACCGCGCGCCTCGGTTACGCCGCCAATTCTTTGCGAACCGCGGCGGCCGAATTGCCTACCTTGTCGACGGCCTTCTGCAGCTCGTCCCTGGAGACACCAAGTTGCTTGGTCCAATACTTGACCTCGAAGTCTTCATGCATGTTGATTTTGCTACGGTCGCGCTGGTCCCGTTTGGTGAGATTGTCGCCCATCGTCGGCGAGGTCGATCAACCTAGGTACCGCAATAATCAGCTCCGATCCCAAATGATCAACCCGGTCCCAATTTCAGATCGTCGATTGTGACCCTTGCCTTTTGCCAACAGGCAGGTCGCAGTTTCGTATGAGGCTAGGCAAGTTCATTCACGTTTCTCGAAGCAGCCATCGACGCTCCCGCACTTGTCATCTCGACCATGATGCCGATGATTGAAATTAGTTCTTCATCGTGGGCTTATATCGCTACGCTGACAGTTTACATTATACACTGCACCTCAGCGATCAGCTCCAGCTCACTTCTGAGAAGCTTTCAATTGACGAGTTTATCAAATTCAGTCGAGGACAGGTCCATGACAAGCGTCCTGTCCGCGACTGAATCTTTCTCGTAGTCGCGATCCGGCAGAGTGCAATCAGCATGTCCGCCACGGGCATTTTCCTATGTCGCGGACCGGTACGCCGCCTTCGTGCCAAAAGGCTGAGCGTAACCGGTCTTGTTAAGCTCCGCGATTTTCAGCGCACGTTGAGCATAGGCAAGTCGCTGTCATCTCCATGCCGGATGGCCCGACCAAGGAAGCCTTGGCGGTCCAAGAGAATTGCGAGCTCAGCCTGGTGAGACAACGCCAACTCGCCGGATTCGGTGTCGGCGTTTCCGCGCTCGTCGTTGCAGGGCCTCCTATTCTCGAAGCGAGCCTTGAATGTATACGTGGCCGTGGTCACCATGTCTTTTGCGCGGATTCTCTGGGGAGTGACGACCACGGGTCTCGGTGTATCCTCGTCCCTCGGGTAGTGCCGACGGAAAGCCCTTTCTATGAGACCCTGCCCACCGCCGCCCACGAGAAGGTAGAGGTGTGACGCCATCTTGGTGGCCTGTCATCACGAAAATGAAACAGGTTGTAGTCCATGCCGCCAAGAATGACCGCTTGGCTGATTTGGCTCCGCGCAATTTGTTTACGTAAACGATCCTTGACCAGCTCCCACGGGAAGCGGTCCAGGTGTCCGACATCAAAGACGTCTGAAGGCACGATACTCGCCGTGAACCAATAATCTGGGTCACGAGCCATGTACTCGGCAATGGTCGAGCCCCACCACCGCCGGAAAAGGCGGAGGCAGACGGGACAGCCGGCTGAACCACACTTGATGAAACCGCAGTCGTCAAGGCGCAATGCGAGTGCGCGACCAGCGTCTCCTAGTTCCGGAAGAGCCGACACCAGCAGACGGCGCTTTTTGATAGCTTGGTCCTTGGTTTCAAAGCCAGGTAGCCTTTTTGCGGGATCGTAATCTTCATTAACGGGGGCACGGAAGAAATTGAATTTCACGATAACCTCGGAATAGAGTGGTTGTGCAGACGTTGCAGCTTGGCCACCTCGGACGATCTAGAAGCACGGTAGCGCAGGCCAGTTGACTTGAATCGAGACGCGTGCAGAGCTAATCAAGCCCAGTCGCTCTCATCTTCGCTCACCTCGGTGATGTACTGAACCTCGATGCTGGGCTGCGAGCCCACCGGTGCGCGGACGACTCCGAAAATCTGGATCTCCGATCCGTCGCCGAGGCCAGCTAGCTTGGCTAGAAGCCCTGACGGAATGTCGAGCTCGATCTGCGGACCACCTTTTACAATGTTGTTTTTGTCGCGCTCGCTCGCGCCCAATCGATCTGCTCCGCCCAGTGCTTCACCGTTAAGCCGCGAGGCTGCAGGCGCCATGATATGGTTAGAGCTAATCTCAGGCGTATTGCATTGAAGGAATGTCGGTATATCGGGCCCCTCCGCATCGTTCCCTTCGGCAGTTGCACTGGTGCTCGTTGCGGCAGCAGTTGTTCCGACACTTTGTGTCGGCGCCGCAACCGGCTGCAGGCTCTGCGTAGCCCTTGGACGCGAGCTCAACTCTATCGCTTTCATGATCTGGAGATCGGCAGTGTCGCCGGCCGCAGCGATTTTAAGCAAGGCGGATTGCTTGTCGTGCAGATTGAGCTCACGAATTTTTGTTTGGGCCTCAGGCAGAATACGGGCAATCTGCTCCGACCTAGCGATACGGTCCGACGAGACTTTGAGCTCTTTGGCAGCCTTGGCATGGCACTTGTCTGCGGGTTGGTGACCGCCGGAAGGTATCGCACCTTGCGAGACCTTTTGCCTGACGATTTGCAGGTACTCATTATCCTCGCGGGCCCTGTCGAGCACAGCCAGCTTCTTGCGATGATTGCTTACTATCTGCTTCAGCCGCGCATCTTGATCGGTCAGGCCTGAAAGAATGATCGCAGCGACCGTGGTGCGTCCGCTAGAACGCAAAGCCTCGACGCGGCACCAGCCATCCAGTAGGGCAAGCTTGCCGTCGGCAAATCTCCGAACAATTACCGGCGTCGCCTGGCCTACTTCAAGGATCGACTTGCGCAACTTGTCCACGTCCTCTGAGTCCAAAGGAATCGGAGGAATGCCAATCTCAAGTTCGTCAAAAGACACTTCTCGGACTTGGGGATTGCTAGAGGCGAGATGGGCCGCCGGCTGACCTCGGGACGAGGCGCGGGCTTTTCTCTTTAGATGAATCAACGCTTTTTTTCCGCTGAAGCATCTTTTGGGCGTATGGCGCCCTGGTGTGTTTGATGTTTTCTGAATTGGCATTTGGATCTCCTCAATCTCAAACCGGTTTCACGTGGCACTCGAAGACGAACTTGTCGTCTCCGCGCGTGGCTTTGACCGCCGACAGCGTCCGGCAACACGTGACCCGTTTTTGACTGAGTTGAAGTCTACGGAGCACATGAGCAGTCGGCCGCGGCTTAGCGGGGGGACTTCCACGTGACTGGCACAGGGCTCAGTAGAGAAAGGATGAGGCTATCGGCGTCTGTCCAAGATACGCACGCTCTCCCAACGCCGAAATTAGCACTGCCCCCGCTGCAATTCAATAGCGTGAGCCAATGACGCCGCGCCTCGGTCACGGCATCGGCCTAAAATGCAAGGCGGTTAGCGATCTGAGGGTCTGGACCTGAGCTGAGGGACCGCCCATTTCAGACGATCTCGGCTCGTCGTTTTGTGTTAACCGGATTGGGCAAAGGGTCAGTCAGCTTCGAGATGCTCAAAGCGAGCGGTGCACCAAAACATAGCCTGAGGATCAGCCTGTCGGGTCGGCTGCCCTCGCCGCTTTTTTGGTCAAGTTGACCAGAGACCTTCATTTTGGTTGAGGCAAGCTGGGCTGCACCTTTGACTTCACCGCTTCTGTGATGTACATTTCTATGCACACACGGTTGTTTTATCCGGTGTTACGCAAATTCTTCTCCCACTCAGTCTCCGGACGAGTCACGTGAAACAATCGCCGTTGGTATCGGCGACTGGCACGTCAAAATGGAGTCGAAATCTGCTGGTCGCGTGACCAACGCGCATCTTACGGACGAACATTCGCCCGCTTCTGATCGCCGCACATCACTTGGAAGCACCCGTGCGGCTATCGGCTTCTCAAACTCAACCACGAGCCAGGACGTCGACTCGACATCCTGCCGAGTGCTCACGCCACGGTTGTTGAGCAGGCAGCAAGCAGCTGCCTACTGCAACCTGTCGCCGAGCGCTTTTTCGGCTTGGGTGCGGTCTGGCAAGCTGCCCTCGCCACTTGCAGGCACAACGCGGTGGGATCTGAAAGCTATCGACCTTGCATTGGACATCATGAGCGGCCTCCAGCCGCAACAGGAAACGTCTGCCTTAGATGAATGGAGAGCTAAACGTGCGCGTCGTTCTGAAAGGGGTTCATCGAGTTAACGCCCGCCTCGCAACGGGCGAGGTCAAGACCTACTACTATGCCTGGCGTGGCGGGCCCCAAATCAAGGCCAAGCCCGGCACGCCGGGATTCATTCGCGAGTATCATGACGCGCATGCCAGCGTTCGACAGCCGCGTGCCGGCACGTTCATGACAATCATCGCCCAATACAAAGCCGCGCCGGAGTTTACTGGCCTGGCTCAATCGACAAAGCGCGCGTATCTTGCTTACATCAAGCTGGTCGAGGATGAATTCGGTGACTTGCCGATCGCCGCACTGACCGACCGAAGAGTTCGCGGCGAATTCAAGAGCTGGCGTGACAAGTTCGCGAACACGCCGCGCAAGGCCGACTACGCGTGGACGACGTTAGCCCGACTGATGTCGTTCGCGAAAGACCGCGGCATTATCGCCACCAACCCATGCGAGCGTGGCGGCCGCCTCTATGTGGCTGACCGCAAAGACAAGATTTGGTCGGAACAGGACATTGCCGCCGTTCTCTCGGTCGCGTCCGGCGAGATCCAACTCGCCCTCATACTGGCTCTGTGGAGCGGCCAACGACAGGGCGACCTGTTGCGGTTGCCCTGGTCCGCCTACGAGAGCCCGTACATTCGCCTACGGCAGTCCAAGGGCGGTCGGCGCGTGGCGATGCCGGCGGGTACGCCGCTGCGGGTTCTCCTTGAAGCCACTGAGCGTCGTGGACCACTGATTCTGACGAACACGCTGGGCCGGCCGTGGACGTCAGATGGATTTCGTACATCGTGGGGGAAGGCCTGCGAGCGCGCCGGTGTGAGCGGCCTTACCTTTCACGATTTGAGAGGCACCGCCGTGGTAAGGCTCGCCATCGCCGGCGCGACCGTGCCGCAGATCGCTGCTGTGACTGGCCACTCGCTCAAGGACGTCGAGGCCATCCTCGACGCGCACTACCTCGGTCGCGACATTCAGCTCGCTGAAGCTGCGGTACTGAAGCTCGAAGCGAGAACAAAACTGTAAAATGACCTGTAAAACAAGCCACCTTACCGCGCCACGTCTGATGCTAAGTGCTTGATTTTATGGTGGGCGCACCAGGGCTCGAACCTGGGACCCGCTGATTAAGAGCTACTTGTTGTCACCTGTTCTCAATGACTTACGTGTCGCATGCTGGGGAGAACATGGCGAGAACTGCGGGCGTTCTGTGGGCCCGTGTCGCACGCTCAATGCAGCGGCGGCTTCGGACCGAGCGAGATCCAGTTCGCCAGCATCCAGCCGAGCACGCCGCCGCCGGCGACCAGCCCGCCCCAGATCCATTTGCCGAGCTTCTGGGCGCCCGCGGCCTGCGACTTGGCATCCTCGAACGCCTCGACCGAGGGCTTGATGTCGGTGATGTCGGCGATCGCGGTGTCGACCTTGGCGCTCAGGCTCGAGACCTTCTCCGAGAGGGCATCGAACTTGAAATGGAGATCGCGCCGGCCCTGCGAGGCCGAGGCTTCCTGCGATTGCCATGTGGTCACCAGCGTCTTGACGGTGCTCTCCAGCCCGCCAATCGATCGGCTCATCTCGCGCAAGGCGGCTTCGGTCGTGGCGTCCGTCATCACCGCCCCTTCGCTGCCCGCTGCCGCTGGCTCACCTGGCAGTCCCGCGTCGCGTCGAGATTGCCGTTGGCCTCATCGAGCGCCACCTTGTATTCGCCGACGGCCAGCTTCGGATCTGTGTTGAGCGTGACCATGCCGGCGTCCTGGGGATCAACCACGTTCGCGGCCAATTGTTCACAGGCGCGCGAAAGCTGGTAGCCCTGGTTACCGGCGCTTGGCGCGGCCGAGTGCGCGCAGCCGCTCAAGATCATCAGCAGTAAAGGCGCACACAGCCTCCGGCCTGTCGCCGAACTTCTTGCGGAAATCATCGAGCTTTTCCTTCGCCTCGTCGGCTTTCGCATCGGCCTCTGCCTTGAGCCGCTCGGCCTCCTTGGCCGTGGCCTCGCTGTCCTCGATCTGCATTTCCTTGAACGCCAGATCGTTCTTGAGCTGCCGGGTTACGGATCGCTCATCGGCGACACGAAAGCCCACCAGGAAGAACAGCAGCGCGGCCGCCAGCGCCTGCACCAGCGCGGCGGCCTTGGCGTAGACATAGGCCTGCGGCCAGAGGCGCTCGACGATCCCGGGCACATGGGCGACGAGGAACGCGGCAGCCAGCACCAGGCTGATCAGCGACAGCGCAAGGGTCGAGGTCGCGGCGTTCCAGAACAGATCGGTCATCATGCGACGTGCTTTCGCACCCAGACCCGGACGGGCTCGGCGCCGAAGAAGCAGATGATGAAGGTGACCAGGCAAACCGCGGAGAGGAAGATGAAGGCGAACAGCGCCGCCGCGATCTGCCAGTCCGTCAATGCGCCGAGGCCGCCAAAACCGATGCTGGATCCGGCAGCCACCACCCAGTTGCGCGCACGCGAGAAGAAGCCGTTTGCCGAAGGCGCCGGCCCCGGCGGGCTGCCGGGCGGCCCCTGATCCTCCTCAGCCCCTTCCGGGGCATCGCTGTCGCCATCGGCCTGCACCTCACCGACGAGCGCCACAGGCCGCGCCACGGCTGCCTCGCGCGAGCAGAATTCAAAGTGCATCGGATCGGTGCGGCCATGGTAATCGCCGCCCCACAACGCGCCCTGGCGCTTGAAGGCGTCGATCACGATCTGCGACATGGTGCCGTGACCGGTATTGAAGCCGTTGTGTTCGGCGTCGAAGTCGATCGCCGCGCCGTAAGCATGGTTGGACCAGCGATCGGCGGAGCCACGGATCAGCCGATGATTGTAGGCGCCGGAATAGTGCGAGATCCGCAAGGCGTCGACCCGGGCCTGGTTGCGGCCGCAGGACGTCCAGATGTCCTCGAGCGCGGCCCGCAGCGCGCCGGCAGCCTTGCGGTGAAACAGGATCTGCTTCACCGGCTTGCCGGCGTAGTACATCTGAAACGGCGGAATGACCGGCACCAGAAGCTTGCCGGGCTCGTCCTTGGCGGGATCGCCATAGAAGGCTGCCAGCGAAGCGGGATCGTCGTGAGGCCAGCGCGACATCAGTCAACCCTTTCGATGGTGACGCGGCCGACGCCGGCATCGACCATGCCGATGGTGCGCGCCGCGCCGAGAGAGAGATCGACGCTGCGGCCGGTCCAAGCGGCAGGGCCCCGATCGTTGACGCGGCAGATCACGCTGCGGCCGCGATAGGCGACCAGCAGGCGCGTGCCGAACTGCAACGAGCGGTGCGCGCAGGTCATCTCATGCGGATTGAAGCGCTCGCCGTTCGCCGTCCGCGACCCGCTCTCGAAGCCGTACCAGGACGCCAAAACACTTTCCCCGGCGTGGGCACACACCGGGGAAGCCGTGAGGAGGCAAAGGAGGATCAGCATGCGCATCATGCCGCGAACATGCGGCAGCAGCGCTTACGTCAACCGCTCGTTGTGCCTGACGAGCCGGTCGACGCCTCGGTAGGGCTGTTGGTGATCTGCCCCAGCGCCGCCTCGATGTCGTCCGCAACTTTACGGATATCGGCGCCGTGCTGCCGGAACTTGTCGATCGCGACCTGGGCGCGATCGTGCGCCAGCTGGATCTCGTCGGCGACCTTGTCTGCCTCGGCGTCCATATTCTTCACCAGATCCTGCGTCAGGAAGGCGAGACGTTTCATGCCGCGCATGGGCGTTTCCTTTGGTGCTGCGAGCTCGGCGATCGCCGACGTCAGGTGCTGTTCGAGCCTTGCGGCCGCGACCGGCAGCGCGGCCAGGCGCACGATCTCGGCCTCGATCTCGGCGTCGCTCGGGCGCGCGATCCTGCTGTCGAGCCAGGACAGGCCGGCCAAGCCGCGGCCGTAGTTGAAATTCCATCCCGCACCAGGCCGCAGGCTTGCGACCGCGGCCATGATCGCGCGGTCGTCGTCGCTCACGTGGCGATCTCCAGCGCGCGCAGGCAGGAGAACATCACGCCGCCGAGGCGCCGCGCGGTGGCGGTGCCGTTGATCGTGACGGTGCCGGCGCTGCCGCCACCGATGCGAAGCTTCAGCGTCGTCGACGTTGCGGCCGCCTGCACCCGCTTGGAGAAGGCGACCTGGTAGAGATCGTTGGCCGTGACCGTCTGCCCCTTGGCCCCGAACGCACCGGTCTGACTGTCCTGAAACAGCGCTGCGACGACGTTGTTGCTGTTGCTGTTGGAAACGGACGCGTCGACCATGACGTCGAGAATGTGGCTGGCGAATTTAGGGAGCACGGCCAGCGTCATATATTGATCGCCTTCCGAGCTCTGAGGGATGGTATCGTCAAAGGGGATGACCGTCGTGCCGCTGAAGACCGACGCGGTCTCTGCGGCGAACTCCTTCACGATCTCGCCCGGCCGCGAGATGCCGTGACCGTGCAGGCCCATCGAGGTCGGCGCCGCATTCCATGTTCCGGCCGCGGCGAGGCCAGTCTCATAGGCGGCATAGCCGACCAGGCAGATATACTTGCTCGATCGCGCCGTCGCACTGTAGAGCGTCTGAGTGCTGTCCGCTCCGCCGGCGCCGCCTTCTGCCGTGCTGGTGTACGGCAGCCCCTCATGCAGCACCATGACGTCGAACGTGCCGAGGTTGACGCAGTTCACGACGCCCAGCTCGACGGTGCCTGCATTGTCGATGCCGACAACATGGAGCTTGAAAGGCACGCTGTTGCTTGCACCGAGCGAGGATCCCGACGAGATCACCAGCGATAGCGCCGCCGTGACGCTGCGCACCACATAGCCGCCGGCGCCGGTGTTGAACACGAACAGGACCGGGTCGGACACGCTCGGGTCGGTGCCGGCCAGCGTCTTGAGCGCAAAGGTGGCGGCGCCGCCGGCGCGGCTCTCGGCGATTGTGCCGTTGATCATGCCCGAGCGGCCGCCGAGCGCGGAGGTCGCAAGCTTGCGGGCACTGACTGCGGCGTCGGCAACGCCCTGGCCCGCGGTGGACGCGATGAGCTCCCAGCGGTTCAGCGTCCCTTGCGTGCGGTAGCGCAGCGTCAGGGACTGCTTCGATCCGAGCGTGACGTCGGCACCGCCGAGGTCGAAGCGGTTGGCGGCGCTCGATGACGCGTTCTGATCCTGCAGCACGGCATTGAACGAACCCGAATTGTAGATCGTGATCTCGCGGCCGTCGGTTGCATCCGTCACCGTGGTCGGCACCAGGCCGGTGATGTTGCGCGACGCATCGGTCGAAATGATCAAAGTGCCGGCATGCTTGAGGCCGGTCGGATTGTAGTCGTTCTGGTTCGCAGTGATCTGCGCCGGGATCAGGATGTCGCGAATGTTTTTCTTGGCGATGCGGACGCCGCCGGCGGTGGTGCCGTCGCCGATCAGCGCTTCTTTCTTGGTTGTATCGTAGCCGAGCTCGGCGACCGCCGGCGTCACTGCCTCGATATTGGCGTTGGTGTCGCGGCGGTGTTGAACCTGCACGCTCATAGGTCCGGCTCCTTACCAGCTGCTGCCGTAATCGCGCGTCCCGCTCGGCGCATCGACAAAAAATCCGTAGTCGGGCGAGGCCAGCAGCGCCGCGTTGGCGGCAGCGCTGGCCGCGGAGCCTGCGGCCGCGGTCGCCGAGCCCGCCGCGGCCGTCGCCGAGCCCGCCGCCGCGGCAGCTGACGCCGCCGCTTGGCCGGCCGCCGTGGATCCGGAGACCAGGTCGGCATAGGCCTTGGTTGCGAGATCCTGCGGCAGCACCGGATCGGCTGCCCTGACCACGCGCGGCCGAAAATCGACCGCGTCGCTCGACGTCGTGAATGGCTGAATGTCGCGATCGAACTGCGAGCGGAGCTCGGCGTCGCGCATGGCGGCCGCATCGGCCAGGCGCTCGTGCACGTTCGGATCGAAGCGTTCGAGATTGTCGAAGTCGACGCCTTGCGTCGCCGGCGTCTGGCGGAAGAACCACAGCGTCACCGGGGCTGCCGGCGAGGCCGAGGGAAACGCGATTTTGGTGACCGTGACGGCGCCAGAGCCGTCGAGGGCGACCGAGAAGTGCAGGCCGGCGGTCAGCTCGATCGAGACGCCGGTACTGTCGAAATAACCGACTAGGACGTCCGAGGCCGACAAAGCCGAGTAACCGGGGGAGAACACGGTCTCGACCCCGGTATAGCTGCGCTCGGCGTAACAGGCTTCGGTTGCGACCGTCATGCCGGCAAGGTAGGGCTTGCGCGGGGACGTCAACCGCCCGCTCGACCACCAACTCGGGAGGCACAAAGTGAACCGCATCGGCCGCCGCACCGCCATTTGCATGGGTGCCCTCGTGCTGGTCGCGATCCTTGTAAGCCTGCTCCGGTAGCCGATGCCGTTCACAGCCCTTGAGGCGGTGGTCGAACGGCAGGATTGGAGCAATAAACGCGCTCCCGCGTTGTTCAGGGCGGAGATCGATCATGACCCCAGAGAAGCGCGTACTGCTTGCCATCCGGAGCGCCCAGAACATACTGGCACATCACATCGAACCGGGCGGCCCGGACAACAAGGCAACCGTCGACGCCCTGCTCACCGTGCTCGATGACGAAGAGGTCGTCGCGGCCGTGCAGGAGCTTGAGCGTACGAAGGCGGAGTAGAGGCGAATGCCGATCGAGATCTACCAGGGCCACGTGCTCGAACCGCATCAACTGGAAGAACTCCGCGTGCAGCTCGAGGCGTTCGACACCATCGAGGAAGTCGATGCCGAGATGCGGGGCATCATCCAGCGCAACTGGCCCCACCTTGTCGCAAAGCTACCGCCTGAGGACGCCTGAGAGCGCGTCCGCTGTCCTTGAGGCATCTCTGCAGTCCCTTGAAGGGAGTGGACTATGCCGAACGGTCACTGCATGCTCCCGTCCATGGCTCAATACATGACATCGACGGGTTTGACCGGCGGCCCCGGCGGACCCGTGCCCTCGGCATCCTTGGCTTCACACATGGTTCTCGATGCCAGGATAAGCAGAGAGGATCTCGCTAAGACGTTAGCCTATTGCCATCGGACATACCTCCCGGAATGGACATCGAGCGATGTCGAGCTGGAAATTGCGAGAGGCAAGTACCTTGATCTTAGGTCCCCATCTCGCCCCACTCCTAGTCGCCTCTACAAGATGTGGCCCGCCAAGCACGCGGACAATCTCGTTAAGCTCGGAATTATTCGCCTCAATCCAGCGCTCTACTTTACCACCGTCGAAGCGCCCGCAATTAAGGACGAAAGGGAGGCCGCGTTCATCGAGTGCGGGATCGGGGTGGAACGGATCGTCGTCAACGCTTCAACTATTGGTAGGCACTCACTCCTGTTTTGCACGACTACAGACCGGAGCGTTAGATTTGAGGGCTACGATTCCTGTGTCGAAGTCACAAATCCTGAAGGCTTCTTGTCAGAACTGAGCAACGCTCTCCAACTGCGATCCGCGGCGTCCGGGGCAAATCGGCTCATGCAAGTCGGCCATTCACGGTGCTCCTATCAGCACTCGCGTGTCGTCGTCGGTCCCATGCATGGCTTTAACGAACACCTGGTTAAGCTTGGAGAGATATCTTGGGACACGATCAATATCTTGTCGCCCCAGAAATTCTTCATCAAAGGCGCCGACAATCAGCCTGAACGCGAGTACCGCATGGTATTTACGATGGAATTCGACGTTACCGGCCCTGTAGACTTGGAGATCAAGAAGTTGTCGGACTATTGTCGAAGGTTGTTCTGACCTGAAGGGAGCGGGACCCAATCACGGTCAGCGCTAGCGGACATCTCAAGGAAATACCTTGGCCAACCCAAGGGCACGGCTTGACAACCTAGGCGATACTGAACGATCAATTTACTTTGGGCAGGAAATTGATAATGGACCGATTTGATCGGAATTATATGCCGTGCCTGGACGGGCTGCGCGGGCTGGCGGCACTCATCGTCGTGCTCGGCCACGCTCCAATGCTGCAATATCCTGCGATCATTCAACCATTCGCGCGAGATTATGGCGTCCTGATCTTTTTCGTTCTCAGCGGCTTCCTGATGGGCAGCCTCTATCTGCCGAGACAGCCAACCAATCGTGCAGTGATCGAGTATGCCACATCGCGCGTCGCACGTATCTTGCCGCTGTACTTCGCGGTCGTGTTGATCTCCTACGCGATCGGCAAATGGGACCCCGACTTCGTTTACCAGATCTCCGCCGTGCAACTCGCGCGCCTCTTGACCTTCAACGGAAGCGTGTCAGTCTTTTGGTCGATAGGGCCGGAGGTGCAGTTCTACGGCCTTTTCATCTTGCTCTGGTGGATCGCGTATAGAAGCCGCGCCCTGTTCTTTGCGTTCACAATCGCGCTTGGCGCGATTTGCGTCGTCACGATCAGGTTCTGGCCGGGCATCTTCGTGCTATCCAAATTCCATATTTTCGCGTGCGGGGTTTTGATTGCCGCGATCCGCCCTCACATCACCCTCAACAACTTCGCGACCTTTTTCGTGCACGCGATCAGCGCGGCCTTGTTGCTCGCGATCTGCTTCAGTTCGTCGTTCCTCAAGACGTTCGGCGACGTCGGCGAGGACATGACCGCCTTTTATGATAGCGTGCCCCGCACCGCCGTCGCCGGGATTATCGTATTTGGCCTATCGTTCGACGGTTGGCTGGGCGAAGCCCTCTTCGCGACACGGCCGATGCGCTTCCTCGGCACCGTGAGCTTTTCAGTCTACCTGCTGCACGAAGCCGTCATGTACTGGGCCGGCAGGTTGATGCCACAGGACATGCACTCCTTTTTGTCGCTCCTCTTAAGCGTCGCTGCGGCTCTGGCTGCATCTTACGCAACCAACGTGCTGATCGAGAACCCGGCAAGACGGCGCATCAAAAGCATCAGAGTCCCTGATATCAAACCTTTAGGCGCGTCGCCCATACCGGCGTTTACGGATGTTACTGATCCAGCGCCTTAAACCCAGACGGGACGGAAAAGCTCTGTTCGGCCAATGCAAACCGTGAAGTAACCTGGCCGCCGTTCGTGTGGATTTCCCCGGCTGGATAGATCAATCCGCCGGTGCCGTTCGCAGTCAGCACCGAAGTGCTGGCACCGCCGACATTGGTGCTGGGGTTGTTGCTGGCGCTGTTGTTCCAGTTTCCGCCATTTATAGCCATCCAGTAGCTGCCGTTATCAAGGTCCAGTGCGTGCCGGATGACGTCACCGTTCACGGAAGCTCCGGACATTGAAGCTAGAACAACACTGTTGCCTCTAATGTTTTGGGTGCCGTATGCGCTCGCGGCACCATATCCCATCGCGTTAACAGTCCCCTGCAAATTGTTAACCTGTAGCGTGGCATCAAAATTTTCGTTGATGATGCCGACGATGGCACTCCCGATGTTGTCAAATACCGTCTCCCAGTACCATTTCCCGCTTCTTTTACCGATGAATCCGCGAAAGGCAGCATCAGTAAAGCCGGTCGTGGACCAAGCGACAGTGCGGTTGGCATTTGAGAGAGTTAGATATGACGTTCCATAGTCGAAAATGCTCCACGTCGCCGGAGCGTTCACGCGAGTACCTGCGCCTTGCAGCGCAGATATCATAACCGACTTTGCAATCGAACCCATGGCGGCTTCGCCAGCGACATTGGGGTGGAGTTTGTCTGCGCCGTAGTAGGTCAAATCGTCAGCAGCGGCGGCTGAGCCAAACCTAGCATCGCCAGAGAAATTGATCAGACCGTCACAATCTAAATCGCTATTCCAGTACGCGGCTATGTACGAATTGAGCGGAACTAACGTGCCCGTCCAGAAAGCCGGGTTATCGTCTCTCGCCGTAATAGTGCCGATGACTTTGCGCTGGTACCCCGTGACCCTGGCCTTTCGCAAGATCGTGCGCAAAATCAGGTATTTTTGCTGCGGCGTAGTGTCGTTCACGCCGCTGGTGTTGGTGCCAGCCATGATCGAAAAGATGTTGATATTTTTGGCCCCATCGAAGGCCGCACCGCCGCGCGTAGAATAGTTGTCGCGGATTGTCAGCGCTGAAATTCCGCTGGTGGCGATGTCGTTGAGATTGACCGTCGCGCCTCCAGTCAGAGACGTACTCGTGGGGGTGTTCGTGCCCGGCGTTGAAGGGGTTGCCCCCGGCATCGTGCCTAGGGCGGCGAACGGCCATGCCGGAGTTCCACCGAGACCGATTGTGATGCTGTCACCTTCGGCCACCCAATTGAACGTGAGGTTAGGGACGTTGTTCGTGCCCGCTCTCCCAAGGATAGCGGACGTCGGAATATCGAGGCCGATGCCGATCATCTCAGGTGAACGCGACGATGTCGGCTGCAGTCGTGGCGACCTTCACCTTGCTGGGCCGCACGGGCAGCAACTGCCCGTTGGCAACATTCTTGAGCACGACGTCTCCAGAGGGAAACGTCAGCGTAAGATTACCGCCGGTGCCGACGAACAGCGCGCGCACGGCGCTCAAGACTGTGCTGTCGCTGGGCGTCACTGCGACCGCATCTGCGGCGCCTGCCAGTCCCGCGATTTCGCGTTCGATACCCATAGGTGCTGCTCCGTTGGATCGTCCGACCCTACGGGCGCCAGGCGCCCGTCAACCGCCGCCGAAGCCCGCCCCAAGGTTCGGCGCCCGCTCCGGCGTCGCCTCGCCCTGGCGCCACCAATAGCCCTGCCCGTACTCCTTCTGCGCCCGTTGCTCGCGCCGGGCGAAGCTCTGCGAATAGGTCGGGTCGACCGCGCGATGGATCTGGTCGAAGATCAGTCGGTCGGTCGCCAGCCGCGAGAACCACAGGTTTGAGCCCGGCGTGATGTGCTTGACGAGCTCGATGCCCTGCCCGATCGCGCCAGGCCGGCCCTTGACGGCGGCTGCGCCAAATCGGCCGGCGTCGTCGATGAAGCCGCCGATCGGACCTGAAAACTTGCCGATGACGCTGCGGTCAGCCGCCTGCGAGACGCCGCCGACCAGGTCGCCGAAATAGCCGGCGCCGCCGCCCTGGATCGCCGCCTGCCCCCAGAACTTGACCTGGTGCATGTCGATCGGGTCCCGTCCCGATAGCATTTGGCGCGCCTGGATGATGCCGGCCCCGGCGAGCAGATGCAGGCCATAGAACAGCGCGTTGTTCATGGCCTTGTTGCCGGCGACGCCGTCCTTGATCGCCAGCGCTGTCATGTGGGTGGCGATCATCGTCATCGAAAACGACTGGAACATGGTCGCCGTGCGCGCGACCTCGCCCATGAAGGTGCCGGCCTGGGCGCCTTGCGTGGTGACGTTGCGGATCCGCGCGTCGGGCTCGAGCACGGCCAGCGCCCGCTCCTGCAGCACGCCCTCATAGAGCTTGCGCACCGTGTCGTCGGACGCCGCCAGCGAGCTGTCGAAGAACTTGGCGCCCTTGAAATCGAACTGCGGCAGCGCCCGCAGCTTGTCCCATTCGACCGCCGTGATGCCGTAGCGCTTCAGGAACGCCTGCAGCGGCGCCTCGAGGTCGCCGATGGCGCGGTCGGAGTTGCGGGCAACATAGCCCAGCATCTCCATCGTGAACGCCTTCTTGATGCCCTCGGTCCACGCATTGAGGCCGGAGGCGCGGATGACAAAGTCCGACGTCTTCTTGATCAGCTCCGGCGTGAACATCTGGTCGGCATAGCGGAACGTCGAGACCGCGTGGTCGCTCATCGCGTGCCCGGTCACCAGCAGCCGTGCAGCGTCCTCCTGCATTTTTGGATTTTCGGCGAAGATGGTCTCGATTGCGCGCGCCAGCACCTTGCCGCCGTCCATGCCGTTGTAGCGGGCGGCCAGCAGCGCGGTGACGCTGTCGCCGATCGAGGCCGAGACGGTCGCCGAGCCGAGCGAGGAGGCCGCCATTAGCGAGCGCGCCGAGCCGAGCACACCGCCCCACATCGCATTGTCGACACCGTTGGCGCGCCCCGACAGCACGGCATAGGTGCGGTCGATCGCGTTGCCGCTTTCCATGCCCAGCGTGCGCGCAGGCCGGACCCGGGCCGAGCCTGGCCGCCCCAGCTTTTCCCAAGCGCGCGCGTTCTTCGCCAGCATCGACGCGGTCACGGCATGCTGCGGGCCCAGTACGTCGACGAGGGCGCCCTCGCGCGCCATGGCGCCGAGGTGGCCGATCAGGGTGGAGAAGATCTCCGCGCCCGAGCCGTACTTCTCCTGCAGCTGCAGGAAGGCGTTGAGCCCGTCGCGGCCATCCTGAAACTGGAACGTGCGCATCTCCTTGGAGAAGGCGAGCGCGGCTCCCGCTTCCGTGATGATGTCGCGCGCGGCCTTGTCGACCAGCTGCTGGATGCGCGCCGGGTTGGTGGCGATCTCCAGCCGCTCCTTGTCGAACACCTTCAGCCCGCCGGACTGGATCGCATTGGCGACGTCGCGCCTGAACTCGTCGCCGGTACCGAAGCGACGGACCCGGTCGGCCGACCAGAACTGCGGCAGCCGCCAGTTTTCGTTCTCCTCGAAGATCTTGCCGGCGGACTGCACGAATTTGACGCCATATGCGGTTGCGTCCTTCCAGCCGGCGGCCGCGGCCTTCGCCACGGCATCGCCGCTGTCGACGTTGAACAGCTCGGACACCAAATTGCGGGCGCCGGCGGTGTTCTGCTTCAGGCCTGCGAGCTGCGACTTATAGGCCTCAAAACCGGCATTGAATTTCGAGAACAGGATCTCGCGCAGCGTCTGCGCGCGGGTGTCGACATTTTGCGTGCCGGTCCGGTAGATGTCGCGCGTCAGCACCGCCATGCCGCCGGCGGCCGGCCCCCACGGATGCGCCTGCGACACCTGCTCGGCCGTGGTCTGGCGCTGCACCTGCAGCGCGACCGCATTCTTCTTCTGCCGCGACGTCGTCATCATCTCGCGCGCCGCCTGCAACGCGGCAGCGGCATCGGCCTTCGCGGCCGGCATGTCGAGCGAGAATTTGTTCTGGTAGCGCCGCCACAGCGCGTCGGCCGCATCAGCTTGCGCGCGCGTGATCTTGCCCATCTTCTGCAGTTTTGTCAGGCAATCCTTGACGCTCATTCCGCCGCCTCCAGACCGATCACGCAGGCCTCAAGCTCATTTGCCGCCCGCTCGAATTCGTCGAGCTCCTTGATGACGTCGGAGAGCTTTTGCGTCGTGAATTGATAGCTGCCGTCGGGCAGCCGCGCCTGCGTCGTGAACTCGGCGTCCGGGTTGGCAGCGAGGACGTGGTCGATGTCGTGCGCGGCCGCATCGAACGTCTTCGGATCGGCCTCGAGGGCCGACATTTCTTGCGTCGTGAGATCGCGGGCGGATACGTCACGAGGTGACGCAACGACGTTTTCGTCGGTCGCGCCCAGCGCCGCCCGCTCCTCTGGCGTGGCCGCCTCGAGGCGCTTGTCCCAATAGCTGGCGACGTCGTCGGCCTCGCTGGGCATGCGGTCGAACCGCTCGACCTCCGGCGCCAGCCCATAGGTCTCCGGCCGCAGGTGCTTCTCGCCGGCGATGGCGAGCTCCTCCGGCGTCTGCGACTTGGCAGCTAACGCATAATCAGCCACATGGGCCGCATCAAAACCCTCCCCAGCCCGCACCGGCTCGCCGCGCACCGCCGACCTGGTCGCCTCGATCGTCGCATCCCGCGCCGCCGCTTCGCCCGCCGCCGTTGGGAATGGATTGGAGAGGTTCAGCTGCGCTTCGCTGGTCGCCGCATGCACCTCGTCGCGCACGGTCACCGGCAGCGTCCTGGCGCCGGTACCGGCCAGCTTTTGCAGGCCGCCGATACCGGCGCCGAAGATGCCGCCGAACAGCGCAGCCGAAGCGATCTCGCCGGGGATCTCGCGCAGCGAGCCGGGGACAGCCGCCGCCCGCGAGCTCGCGCCGCTGCCTGCGATAGCGGCTTCCGTCCCGCCGCCGATCAGCGCGAATTCGAGTGCGCGGAAAGCAATGCCGGCCTGGCCGGCGCCGCCGAGCGGCAGGGTGGCCATGGCGACGGGATCGGACACACCCGCGGCCAGGGTGCCGGTGATGGTGCCAAGCGTGCCGCCCCACGTGGCCTCACGGCGACCGAAGGCGGCAGCATCTTCGTGCGCCTTGCGCATACGTGACAGCGCCATCCCGTCGATGTCGCTCTCGCTCAATGGCCGCCAGCTCTGCCCGGCCCCTTCCAACGGCCTGGGCAGCTTGGCGATGCCGTCGTTGAGCTCCTCGAGGCTTACCGCACCGCCCATGCCATACAGCGGCAGCTGCACGCCCGTCTGCGCCTTGATGTCATCGTAATAGGTCGCAAGCGCCCGCTCGCGCGCATTCTGATAGTTGAGCGAGGAATTCCATTCGGTCATCGACCGCGTCGAGACGTCGAAGGCCTCGGAGAACTCGGCCGGCAGATCGGGCGCCAGATTGGATTGCGCATTCTGCAGCGCTGGAAGCGGATTGAAGAGGTCGAGGCTCACGGCAAAGCCCCCGATAGGGCGAGAGGATCATTGATAGGCAGGGCAGCGGGCTTGCGGCCGCGCAGATCCAGCACGAACGGCTTTCCATCACCGCTCGCCGCGTATTGTGGGTTGCCGTCGTCGCGGTTGACCTGCACGAGATAGCGGCCGTCGGCGACAGCCTGCAGCCTGGTGCTGCCGCGCAGAAACTCTGCCGTGATCGGCTTGCCCGATGTCGTCTGTGCGCCCGCGACGTCGGCATCCGTCAAGCCGAGCAGCACGCCATCAAAGGCAGCCTGCGTCATACCGCGCGCCGGCGCGATCACGGCCGAGCCATTGTGCGACAGCACGCCACCGGTGACGTCATCGGTCGCCTGCTTGAGGCGCGAGGTGCTCAGATTGCCGCTGCTGTCCTTAGCCTGCGCCGACAGGAACGCATAGCGCGCGTCGATCGCATCCTGCATCGAAGCATAGGAGCCGCGCGGATCCGTGCGCGAGGCGACGTTGAAGGCGGCGGCCGGCAGGTAGCTCGCCCGCGAGCTGTCATAGGTCTGGCGGTTGGTGCCCGTGGGCACATACTTCTCGTCGGTCTTTTGCGCGTCGATGCCCTGCAGGATCGAACCGGCCACCTCAGGCGCCAGGCCGTAGAGGCCGGCCGCCATCGTCACCGCGGGCCGGTCGGTCTTTGCGGTGCTGCCCGAGACGACCTGCGGCAGGGCGGCCGCGAAGGTCTGCGCCGACAGGCCCTTCGCAAGCTGGCCGATAAGGGCGGCGCGATCCGCCGGGGTCGCATCGGCATAGCGCTGATGAAACCCTTCCGCCTCCTGCGCCGTGAACGGCGAGCCGGATCCGCCATAGACCCGATGCGCGATCTGGGCCTGCGCGTCGCGGTTCCTCAGTGTCGAAATGAAATCATCGCCCATGGCACCGCTGGGGTCGATCGGCTGCAGCGCATAGAACCGTCCGCCGTCCTGGCCGCCGAGCATTACCGGTTCGCTGTCGCGCCGCTTGACCTGGTCGTCGCGGACAGCCTTGAAGGCCTTCAGCATGTTCGCGCCGGTCTGGGTCGCGCTGGCGCCAGGCGCCGACATCTCGGCCTCCATCTGCTTGATGCCGGCGTCAAGCAGCGCAGGCGGCGTCGACCAGGCCTGCCGGATCAAGGGCTGGGTCTTTTCCGCGAAGTCGAGATCGCGCAGCCGCCCGGCAGCGGCCGCATCGCCCCGCGCGGCTGCCGCCGTCTGGCTGGCGCGATAGTCCGCGATCCGCTGCGGCGCGACCTCATAGCCGGCGCGCATCAGGCTCGGGATAGGATCGGAGGTTTCGGCGGCCGCGGCCTGCACCGTCAACAGATGCGTCTCGCGCGCGTTCTGCTGTTGCAGCACCGCGCCAACGGCCGCCGTTGCCTGCAGCGTCGCCGACGGCGAGGAGAACTGCAAGTCCATCGGCGCATTGAAACGGCCGTAGAGCTTGCCGATGTAGTCCTTGGTTTCCTTGATGTCGACGACCGAGGCCAGCTGGCCGGGCGAGAAGCCGGTACCGAACTTTTCTTCCGCTTTGGCCTTCCACGCATCGGCGCGCCCGGGCCCGGCATTGTAGGCCGCAGCAGCCAGCGCCACGTTGCCGTCATAGCGCGTCACCATCTGCTGCCAGTAGGCCCGACCGAGCTGCAGGTTGAGACCTTGGTCAGTCGTCAGCCGCTGCTTCAGATCTGCATCCGACAGCGCCGCGATGTCCTTGCGGCCAAGCGCCGACGCAACCTCGCGCGCCGTGCCCGGCATGATCTGCGAAGCACCGAGCGCACCCTTGGGGGACACCGCCGAATTGTCGCCATTGCTCTCGATCGCGACGATGCCGTTGTCGAAAATCTTTTGGGCATGGTCCGGCTGCACAACCCGCCCGATCGAGAGCGACGCCGCCTCCGGGTGGAACGCCGCCGCATTCACCACGGCGGCCTGTGAATTGCCGTCGAGCCGCCCCTGCGCCGCGATCTTCAGGCTTTCGCGCCGGACCGGGTCGAGCGAGGCAAACACCGCCGGGTCATTCAGCGCCTTGATCGCAGCCGCCGGGTTGCTCTGCACCAGCCCCATGGCATCGGCCTGATCGAGCTGCCCCGAAAACGACTTGAACCGCGCAACAGCCGTCTGCCCGTCGATCCAGCCGGCGCCATGCAGCCGCTCGAGGTCCGAGCTGACGCGGTCGATCGCGGCCTGCCGCTCCTGCGGCGACTTCGCGGTGGCCGCATCGTTCAGCGAGGTCTGCGTCAGCGTGTCGTTGCCGGCGATGTTGACGTCGCGCTGGCGGCCGAGCTGGGCGGTACGGACCTCGTTTTCCGACGACAACGCCACGCGTGTCATCTGCAGCGAGGTTGCGGCTCGCAGCTTCGGGTCGGAAATATTGGCGAGGGCGTCGCGCTGGTTCTCCGCAGCCTGGTCGCGATAATCCTTCTCGGCGTTCTGGAAGTCCTGGCTTTCGACGTGCTGCTGACGAAGCTCCGCATTCTTCGTCAGAAACTGTTCCATGCCCCGGGACGCCAGCGTGTGCTGCTCGCCTTCCTGCAGCTTGGTCGCGACCTGCTGCATCTCCTGGCCCAGGCCGCTGACGGCCTTGCCGACAGCGGACACATCCGGCGTTGCCGGCATCGACGCCGGCTGAAACGCGCGCAACGGCGAATTGGATGCGCCGACCTGTTCCTGCTGGTGATACTCGGGAAGCCCTGCCATCACATCAACCTCACCGATAGGCCGGGAAAGACTGCTGACCCACCTGAATGGTACCGAGCGCTCCACCCGAGCCGCCGCCCGCACCGCCGCCCATCGCGCTGACGCCTGACAGCAGAGCGCTGCCGGCGCCGATGATGCCGGCCGTCATGTCCGCATCGCCCTTGTAGCGAGCCATCGTCGCACTCAGCATGTCGGACGCGCCTTGCGCCTGGTAGCTCGCTTTGCTCGTCAGCGCGTTGGCCTTGTCGATGTCGAACGACGCGGCCGCAATGTTCATGTCGGTCTGGATGCGCCCTGCCGTCTGCCCTTGCACCAACAAGGGCGAGCCGAACGACGGGTCGAGGTTGCCGCCGGCGAAATACGACCGCTGCGCCGCCAGTGTCGAGCGGCCCATCTCCGCAATCTTGCCGAGCTCGGTCTTCTCTTTGGACGCTGCGAAGTCGACGCCCATGCCGGCAATCTCGGCGTTCACACCGTCAAGCGAGGCCTTGTTGTCGTACGCCTTGCCCTGCAGCGCATCCATGGCGGAGGACGATGCGCCGCCCATCAACTTGCCAATCGCGTTGACGCCGGCAGAGGCCACGAGCGCAATCGTGAACGGATCCATCTCAGTCCTCCGCCACTTCGATTTTGGGTGACAGCGCCAGTACCGTGCAGGGCAGCGCGTCGTCGCATTCCAATTCGAGCTGGGCTTCTTCGGCCCAGGCGCCCTCTACCGTCATCTTCAGCTTTTTCGAGACCAGCGGCGGCATCGCGGAATATTCATAGGCGCCGGTCTCGATCGCCGGCTCCCACAGATCCGGATTGTCTTCTTCCGAATTGTAGACGCGCAGCCGCCCGCCGCCGGCATAGAGCAGCTGCACCAGCGCCTCATGCACCGTCTTTTGCTCGCCGGCCGTCGATCCGGTTTGCGTGTTGAAATTGCGCGGCAGATCGCGGATGTAGCCTCGCACCGGAATGCCGACCAGGACGTCATCGGACGGACGGTCGAGCGCGATGGTTCCGCCAACCACGACCTTGCGCTTCTGCATCGCGCCGTCGGCGAACACTCCGACCGTTTGTCCCTCCAGATGCGCCAGCTGGGTGATCTGCGTCAGGCCCGAACCCGTGATCCGCAGAGCGCAATCGAGGAACCAGGCGCCGGCCGCCGTCGCCGCCTTGACGTCCTGCGGCTGGAAGTAGTCGGCCATCTGCTCGACATAGCGCTTGGTTTGGCCGGCGATCGTGCGTCGCACGATCAAATAGACCTCATCGGTCCCCGACGAGACCGAAGGAATGCTGCACATGTCCTCGATAAAGGCATTGGTGCGCGGATGCCGGCAGAATGCCGCCACCTGCTGCTCCGGCATGAAGGTCAGCGACGCCAGGCTGCCGTCGGAGAACCACAACCAGAGCACCCGGTTCGGATCTCGCTGCCAGCAGGCGCCGACGACGCCGGGCGCAAAAATATGCTCGGCGACCACCGAGAGCTCCTGGCTCGCGAGCTGCTGCGATTGGCTCGCCGGGTCGACCTTGACGTAATGCAGCCGCTTCTGGGTGCGGCCGAGGAACATCACGCCGCCGTCGATCGCGTTGGCAATCTGCGGCGCTGACCCGTCCGAGCCCATCGCAAACGGCCGGGTCGTCTTGGGCGTCAGGGCATCGAAAGCGGACGGCCCGCGCAGCACCCACTCGATATCGGAGGTGCCGAGCATCAGGATGCCCGACGACGGCAGCGCCCACTTGATCTCGACCAGCGACCCGTCAGGCGCGATCACCCGGAATGCGATCGCGTCGGTGTCGTCGGCCTTGGCGAGGTCGAAGTTCTGAACGTCGTCTTCACCTGTCAGCCAGCCGATATTGCCGCGGTACCAGCCGAGCCGCGGATAATTGTAGGCGACGACTTCCGGATACCCCTTGCTCGCCGTCCAAGCCGGCGCTGACCACCGATAGGTGCCCCCGGAGACCACCGTCGCAGGCAGCTGCGTCAGGATCGTGCCTATAGCGCTGTTGGCGTTGGTGTAGCCCGTGATGCGCACAAAGCCGTAACCGGGATGCAGGAACCGCCATGTTTGCTTGCCTGAGCCCGCAGAGACATCGCCCTCGATATGGATGGGAGCATTCGGCCCGGCGTCCGCGGATCCGATCGTGGCCGCATAAACATTGCCGTTCCAGCGTCGCTGCTGACCCGAGGCAATGCCGGTTTCGATCGCCGACCATTCCGGCGTCAGCGACAGATCGCGATCGTCGAGCCGCATGACGGCGCCAATCATGTCGGCCGCGAATGGGCTACCGACGCCGGTGAGAGCGACGCCCGTTCCCGAGTTCGCGGCCGCCTGCACCGTGATGGCAGTGTCCAGATTTTGGGTGTCGACCGGCCCTGAGGTCGGCGCGTAGTCGACGCAGGTCCAGCTCAGGTTCGAGACCCGCGTGATCGTCTGCGGCTTTGCGGTACCGGAGGCAACGAAGATCTGGTTGCCCGCCTGCGCCGCGCGCAAATTCGCAAGATCTGCCTCGGCCCACGGCACCGACGCCTCGTACGGCGTCGTGTCCGGGTTCTGCAGAAACCCACCCTGGCGAACGAAGCGGCTGACGCCGGCATTGATCACCAGCGCGTAATAGTCGCTCGAGGTCCGCCGGAACGGCACCAGCTTGCCGCGTTGCGACTGATCCTTGAGCTCGAGCACGAAGCGCGTGCCTGGCGCGCGCGTGGCGCCGCCGCCCTTCATGACGATGAAGTTTTCCATCGCCTCGACGGCGATCTGGTATTTCGCGAGATCCGCGCGCGCGGCGATTTGCGGGCCGATCTCGCCGCCGGCAAACGTGACGCGGTCAATGGAGGAGCGGACGGTCATGCCGCCTCACCAGAGCCGACGGCCGGAAAAGCCGCGGCCGCGGCGCGCCGCCTCCCAGGAGGTCTCGGGACGGCATTGCTGGCGGCGCTCCTTGGCATCGATCGTTGCGGCGCCTGAGACAGCGCCCTCGGCGCGTTGGCGCATCTGCTCGCCGAGCTCGCGCGAGCGGCCGAGGCTTTCCGCGAGATAACTGGCCAGCATGAAACCAAAGGCGTCGAGGAACAGGCTGTCCCACAGCCGCGGTGTCCTGACATCCTTGGTGTAGCAGACGGTCGGGTCGGTGATGTTGGTGACGAGGATAATCACCTCGACGTCCACACCACCGACCGAGGCCGCGCCGCTCTCGACGTCCCACTCGCGCTGATTATCGCCCTTGATGAAGCGGACGCGCAGGCACTCGGCCGGCATCGGAAAGCGGAGCTTCAGGTGACCAAGCGACTGCACAGGATCCTGCGCTGGCTGCACCCAGCCGGTGGCGAAATTCCATGGCTTGAGCCGGAGCGTGGCCTGGCGCGCCACGGGGAAAAACTGCCGCACCTTGCGCGCCCGGGTCGTGGTGTCCGACATGGACGCGATCTCGGGCTGGCCGAGATGGCCGAGCGCGAGATTTGCCGCGAATTCTTCAGTACCGACGGTTGCGGTCATCGTCGCCCCAAGACGAGAGGAGACGCCGCGCGGTCACCCGCGCGGCGTGGAGGCGTCAGGCGCCCTTGCTGTACGAGATGTTGCTCCAGACGCTGCCGGCTGCCGTCGCTGCCACATTGAGCGTCAGCCAAAGCGCAAGGTTGCCGCCGGGGTTGGCCGACAGGCCGGCGATCTCCCATGCGCGCTTCTTCATGTTCGCCGGCGTCGCAACGCCGGAGCCGGTTGCCGCCGCCAGCGAAACCGTCGCCGCCGCGGCCAGCGTCTGTCCGTTGACGATACAGTCCGCCACGATCATCGCGCCGCCGTTGGGATAGGCCAGGCCGATATCGTTGTCGGTGGCGCTGGTGATTGCGGTGGTGACGATGCTCGACAGCGGATCGATAATTGCATCAGCCGGCACCTCGCCAATCATATACTTCGAACCGATGCTGTCGCCGTTCGCGATCGCAATGAGCGAGTTGATGCGCCGCACCTCCGCCGCCGCGTTGATGCCGTCGATTGCCTTGAGAGACGACGGATCGCGCGCACCGCTTCCGTAACCGATAACGACGGCCATCGCGACGAAACCGGCGCCGCCCGCCGCATGGTGCACAGCGTCCATCTGCACGATGCCGCCGACAAGCGCCACAACTGCGAGCAACCCGGCGATCGCCAGTCCCCGCTGATAGTTCTTTGACATCTTCGTCTCCTGGTGAATTGGAAAAAGGTGAAGGCGCCGGCCGAGGCCGACGCCAGCGCGCGTTACTTCTTGGTCAGGATCTTGACGACCTTGATGTCTTCCGACCGTGCCGCACCGAGCCACTGCTCCATCTGCGGATGCGGGCGCATCATCTTGTCGGGTCGCAAGGGCACGTTGACCGTCAGCGGATCGAACTCGCCCCAATACACGCCGGACTTGCAGAACAGCGCGGAGGTGTAGGTCGAGCCGTCGTAGTCTGCGAACGCTGCCGAACCATCATTCGGCGGCAGGATGGTGATGTTGAGGATCCGCTGCGGCTCGTCCGGGGTCTCGAGCGGCTTGCCGTTGCGGTAATCGTGGCTGATGAAGGTGAGATCGCGGAACAGCTCCTCGATCTGCTGCGCATTGCCGGAGTAGAACAGCTCCTCATCCCCCGTGATGACCTGGCCGGACTGCATCAGCCGGCGGCCGCGGAGCAGCTTGCGCACGTTCATGCCGGTCGCCGTGGTGTCGTCGGTCGAGGACGCGCCGATGCCGACGGTGACGGTTTGGCCGGCCCACGCCGATACGGTGGTGCCGTCGGCGCCGATCTTGCGCGAGCCGAACACGGCTTGCGACAGGATCGTGTCCTTGCCGCGCACCATCGCGGCGGCGCCGGCCTGGGTGAACGGGCCCTGATAATCGGTCAGCGCCTTGATCGCGTCTTCCTTCTCGATCAGCTTGCCCCAGGCGAGCTGGCGCGGCGTGATCCAGACCGGCTCGATCGAGTTGTCGATGTCGGGGGTGTCAGCCTTGCGGCCGAGGTCGACCACGGCCGACGCCGAGCCGATCAGCTCAACCATCGTCGACTGCCGGCCGGACAGCCCGGTCTGATACGAAAAGCCCATGTCGAGCCGCGAGCGCTTTTGCTGCACGGCCAGCATGATGTTGTTCTGGTAAGTGAGTTTATGTGCGTCGGTAATCGGTCCCATTGGGATCTCCGGACGAAGCGTTGAAGGGTTCGGTTGCTTCGGCCGGGGTGCGGCTCATGCTTGCGCACGAACGGGCCCGCCTATCGTTTAACGCCTGCATTCGGCGGAGCGGCTTTCGCTCAGGTCAGGCGGGCCTCGCGAACGAGGGTGCGGCCGATTTAGAAATGGGGCCGCTCATGAGGAGCGGCCCAAGTCTAGGGAGGAAACGCCCAAGGAGGGCAGCGACGGCGCGAACGCCGCCGCACGGATGCAAACCTAGGTGACGGCTGAGGCCGTCAACCGCATCAGTCGACCGATTTGACGTTCTTGCCGCCGTAATCGTTGCCGGCGGTCGCGCGGATGACACCGACCAGGCGCTTCTTCTTGAACTCGTAGACATGGTCGGAGCCCGCAGGGCGGTACTTTCCATCCGGCACCGGGTGCTCGCCGCCGAAACGCTCGTCGTCCTCACCGGGCTCGAAGCTGCCGGCGCGCCCCTCCTGGGGGATGTCGCGGGAATATTCCGCGTGGACGCGGCGCACCGCCCTTGCGGCTTCGGTCCGCTTGTCGTCCGAGGTGGCGACCATCGCCGCCTCCTCCTCATCCATGGCGCGGATCCGGCGCACACCCTCGCTCGCGTCGGCTTCAGCCTTGAGCAGGATCGCCGCCTCGAGATCCTTGCGCTCGGGATACTTCTCGATCGGCACGTCGGCGCGCTGCGCCAGCGCCTTGACGCCGGCGTCATCCATTCTTTTAAGCTCGGCCTCGAGGCCTTCGATCAGTTCTTTGATCCGGGCCTTCTCGCCCGCCGTGAGTTCAGCTTCCATCGTTTGCTCCTGTTGCTCCTGCCACACTCAATTGAAGCTCGCTATTTGCGAGCCTCGATCTCCATCAAGTCGGAGCGCTGCTTCACAAAGGCGGCGTTCTGCGGATGCCGCGGATTGTTAAAGACCGCGAACCACTCCTTGTCGTTTTCAAGCGCGAGCCGTTCCGAACGCGCTTGCGCCGGCGTCTTGGCGCCGAAGCTGCCGCCGGCCTGGCCGACGAGTTTATCCTCGCCCATCGCGGCGCCGATCCGCTCGAACAGCTCGACCATCGCGGGCGAGCCCATCGCCTGATCCATCTGGGCGCCGGTGACGCTGTCGGGCTTGAAGAACGCGAAAGCGCGCTTCGCGATCGTGGTGCGCTCGTCGTACTTATCGCCCCAGTTGCCGCGAAGCTTGTTGTCGAGCTCACGGTTGGCGACGGCGCCGGCATCGCGGAATGCCTTCAGCTGCGCATTCTCATGCGCATGCATGCCGTCATAGACCGCCTTGGCCTGCCACGGCGCCAGCCGCGCGTCATGGGCGAGATCCGCGAACTTGCCGAACGCCTTCTCGTCGTGCACCTCGCCGTCGGCAAGCTTTGGCGCCTCAATCGTGTAGGCCTGCCGGTCCGGGTTCCAGCCGAGCTCAGTGTAGCCGCCCCAGCCCTTCAGATTGTTCGGGTCGGGCTTGCCCACGACGTTGCGGTTGCGCGCCATCTCGTCGGCCTGGCGCGCCGATGACAGTGCCGTTTTCAGGTCGGGGAAGTTCTTGCCGTCGAGATATTTGACGGTGTCCGCATCGAAGCCATGATCAGGGGACCGCCACCAGCCTTGATCATTAGGAGATGGTGAAGGCGCCGGCGCCGGTGCCGGCGCCGGTGCGGGGGAAGGCGACGGGGCTGGGGCCGGAGATGGCGACGGCGACGGAGAAGGCGCCGGTGCCGGCGATGGCGACGGTGCGGGCGCGGGTGACGGCGATGGATCAGTGCTCACTTGGTGCCTCCTTGCGTGCGGTCAATTTTGGTCAGTTCGAACAGGGCGAGATGGTCGACGTTCGCCAGCTTGAAGATCTCCAGCGCGCATTGCCGGCGCCCTTCGGCGATCGCGGCAAGATGGGCATTGGGCTCGTTGATTGGCGCAAACACGTGATTGCGGAGCGCGATGTCCGCCAGCGTTGCCTTGAACTGCCCACCGAACCCGACGTAACCGCGAATGACTTCCATCCGGCGCTGATCGTCGCCCCAGACGGTGCGAAACCAGTTGGGCCAGTTCTCGAATTTGATCTTCATCTGCCGGCGCGGCCCTTCGCGAGCGTCTTGGCCTGGTCAGCGTGCGAGACGTCGGCATAGATTGCCGCCTGCTGCTCCTGCTGCTGCAAAGCGATCGCCTGCTGCTGCGCCTGCGCGCGGGCCTGCCGGATCTGTTCGACCTGCCGCGGGTCCAGCTTGATCGAGGGAACGCCGGAGAGCGCGTCATGCAGCACGCCGGAATAGCCGTCGACGTCGATATCGTCGACCCAGCGCGGATCCTGCGTCGCTTCGAACAGCTTGATCTTGGTCGACACCCAGCTGGTGGCGCCGTTCGCCGTATCGGCCTTTTGCGCCTTGACGAACGGCGACACGAAGGTCGGCGTCACGGCGGCACGCAGCAACTCCGGCGGCGGCGGGCCGATGGTGCGGGTCACCACGCCGAGGCGATCGAGCAGCAGGGCACGGCGACGGATGAAGCCGGCAAGGCCGCGCTGCACGCGGATCAGGTTTGGCGCCAGCGATTTCAATTCGTCCTGGCTGAAGGCCTGCACTTCCTCTGCCGTCATCTGCGGCCGCGCGCCGAGCGTCGAGGCTAACGCGAAGCGGAACGCGCGCCGCACCTGGTTGCGCAAATCGTTCTGCAGCTGCAGCGGCAGCGCGAGCTGCTTCGAGCGCTCCAGCAGCTGCGCCGGCGGCTTGCCGTTGCCGGCACTGTCGCCAAACAGCACATTGCCCGGCACGATGTCGGCCGTGGTCATCACGTCCTCGTCGGACGCCCACCACATCGGCTCTGCATCGAACTGGATGCCGACCATAGTGGCGCGCGCGACCTCGTCGAGCGACGACATGTCCGGCAGCGCGTTGTGCCCGGGACCACGCGCCCAGACGCGGCCCGAGCGCATCGACCATTCGATCTGATGCACCGGCAGATCGAAATAGCCGCTCTCTGTGTAAAAATTCGTCTTGTCGGGCGACGCGTAGCAGGACTTGAACGGCATGTGTCTCGCGAACGGACTGCCTGGCCGAAACTCAGGATTGGGCGAAAGCGCGTGCACGAAGACGATCTCTTCATCGTCTCGCGCGGTTGGGGCGCGATCGCCGAACTTGCCTTTGGCCTGGCGCCCCGTGAGCCGGAATTCCCGATGGAACGTGTCGAGGTCGCCGTTGGCGTCAACGTCCTTGTAGCAGCCGGAGATCGCGAGGTTAGGGGTAACGATGCGCCCCTGCCCGACCATCTCCTCCTGCCACATGAAGCCGGAGCCGAGCATACCCATGTCGCCGAACCAGCCGGGGACGTTGAGATAGAAATTGTCGATGGTCGGGTCGATCGAGGCCAGGATCAGCGTGGTGTAATTCCACAGATAATCCTTGGCCGGCTTCCACTTTGCGAGCTCCGGATCGGCCGGGACGCCCCAGGAGAACCAGCGCTCGGCCGGGTTGGTCGCCTTCGAGAACATGCCGCCGACATAGTCGTCGTTGGCATAGAGCGGCGTGCTGTCGAAGGGATCATCGCCATTCGGCTGGCGCTGGTCGTTGCGGTTGCCGCCGGAGAGATCCTCGTCACTCTGCATCAGCCGCGCGATCTCGCGCCAGCGCGGCTCCTCGAGCGCGCGCTTCTTCTTCAGCTCGGCGTGACGCCCCTCGATCTCCGACCAGGCTGACATTACTGGCCCGACAGCAGGCGGAAGCCGATGGGCGGAGCGCCGAGCTGGGTCTGCATTCCGATCCCGAAGGAGGAGCCCTGCTGCAGCTTTCGCTTCTGGTTCTCGGTCGCGACCACCGCGCTTTCGCTGTCGCTCGCCGGCGCCGCCGCAGCGGCCGCCAGAACAGCCGCATCCTGCTGTGCCTTCAGCGCCTGCTGCTGCGTCGCAGTCGCGGCGGCCTGTGCCGCGTCGGCCTTGCTGGTATCCGGCGGATCCATGCCGAACCAGTCATCCATGATTTTGCCGAAACTCCAGCCCATGAGGCGCCCGCGGGTTATGTTGAGGTTACCGACCCTACGGGCGCGTCCGGCCCGTCAACCGCCGTTTTCAACCTCGTTTCCGCTTCATCGGGTTGTAGCGGCCGCCCGCCCGCGCCTGGTCGCGGCGCTTCGCGCGGGTGATGTGCAGATCGCTGCGCCGGCGCCGCGCAGCGTCGGTGCCGCACTCCATTGCGGCGTATTGCTCGGCGTCGGCGACGTGGGTGTCGAAGGTCGGTTTGACCGAGGAGATATCGTTGCTGCCTTGGATCGTGCGAAACTGATAGGTCTCGCGCTTGCCCCGGATCAGCCCTTTGCAGGATGGATCCAACAGATAGCCAGAGCCGCCGTCGCCGATCTTCGCGCGCATCGCGTCGTGTCGCCGGCCGACGTCGTTCGATTGGGCCAGCTGCACCTTCCGGCCCAGCAATTTCGAGAGACGCTGCCGATCCGACCCGCGTGAGATCTGCTGGATCTCGCCTTCCGGAACGTTGTCCTCGCCGGCCACCATCGCGGGGTCGCAGACGTCGCGGAATTCGCAGCCCTGAAAGCGGCGCGCCTCCAGCGCCAGCATCGCCTTGGCGAGCTCCTCCATACCGCCGCGCTCGAGCGCGATCTCGGCGTAGACCCGGAACTGCCCGTCCGGCATCTCCTGGGTATAGACTGCAGCCGGCGTGAAGCCGCCATCGATGCCGACAATCACAGGCAGTACGGGATCCGGTATCAGCGTCGTCTTCGCGAGCTGCTGCATCTCGTTGAACTTGTCGTAGACCATGTTGGTGGCGCGGATCGGACCCGGGATCGCGTGCACCATGCGGCGGACGTAATATTGATCGGCCCAGTTCTCGGCGATCATCTGTTCGTAGTAGCCGCGCCCGCCGTGCGCCTCGAGATTTTCCGCGTCCGGCTCCATGCCGCCCGGCTGCATGAACAGCTTGTAGGGCGGCCGCTCCTCCTCCCAGAAAAATTTGTAGGTCCAGTTCTGGGTGGTCGGTGCGTTGAGCGCGCCCCAGCGACGGCCGGTGCGCTTGATCACCTCCTGCGGCGGTTCACGTCCGACGGCGCGACCGAGGCCCACCAACAGCTTGTGCGGCAGCGTATCGATCTCGATCAGCTCGATGTCGGTATATTCCAGTCCGCGCAGATCTTCCTCGTTGGCCTCTTCACCGAACGAGAAGAAATCCTTGATCATGCGGATCTCGCCGAAGCCGTCCTCGAACCGCAGAATGTGCTGCGCCTGGCGCGGGCTCGCGCCCGACCAGGATGACCCCGGGAGGTCCTTGCGGAAAATTTTCCAGTGGGAAGGGATTGTCGCCTTCCACTGGTTGTCGTACTTCTGCGTGACGCAGCCGAGCTTGTAGTTGCGCACCCCGTCCGCACCGGGATAAATTCTTTGGGCCTCGACCAACCCCTTTTTGACGCTCGCGATGGTTTTGCCGCTGCCCACGGGCCCGCAGATCACGCTGATGCCGTGCGTGTTGAGCATGAACGCATCGGACACCGGACCGGCGCTGCGCAGCAGATTGATCTTTCCGGTTTTCTCTTCCGTCTTGAAAAGCTGATCAACGACCTGCGGGTGCTCCTTGCGCCATTCGTCGTTGGCGTCGACATGCCCCATCAGGTTTTTGTACGGGTCGGAGTGGCCGAGCTCGTCGGCGAGCGACGTATCGGCTAGCAGCGGCGGGTTGCTCACGCGTTTCCCCCCGCCCCGATTTGCGACAATAAAGATCGCGCACTTTCAGATCGAGTTGACCGAACAAGGCAGAAGGTCGAAGAAAAACGAGGCGGCGAAAAAAATCGCCGGAGGCACGGGCAAGGGGTGGCGAGGTTAGGTTTTGGGGGTACCGCCCCCCGGCCAGGCCGGGGGGGTGCACCCTTGAAAACTCGGCCGCAGGCCTCCGCATTGCTGCGGCGCCTGCGGCCAGGTCGACGCTCGATCCGCACGATCGAGGTCGACGTCACCGGCTTGGAAGGCCTCGCGGCCGGTGATTTGGGAGTAGCTGCCCTACTGCCACAAGCCCTTGAGATCGCTGCGCTAGTCGTCACCGTGCGACACGTCACCGTGCGACACGTTCTGATCGGGTGCGCTAAGCGCTTGATTTTCTTCACGTTGCTCAATGTACAGCCACGGTGCCCTGGTCGAGCCGTCAGGCCCGATCGCGGGCGCACTCTGCCCCGGGAACACCATCGTCAACCGAGGCGCGACGCTGTTGCCGGCGCCGTCGACCTGCGCCTGCTGCGCATAGAAGTATTTCGCAAGCTCGCTCCACATGCGATCAAGGCGATCGAACGCCTCCAGCTTGGTGCAGCCGAGCTCGATCGCGAGCGTCTCCGGCGTGTGCATCGCATAGCGAAAACGCCGCTCCAGCGGATCTCCGCAGAGTTTCCGCACGAATTCGAGCATCTCGCGCGTGGTTTTGTTCTGCGCGCCAGGCGGCCGGCCGCGCCGATCGGCCTTGATCGCGGTCTCGACGCGGTCGACCTGGTGCTCGGTGAGGCTCGCCCGCATCGCCGGCATCAGCTCGAGCTGTTCGACAGCCGCGGGCGCCGGCGCCGCCGCCGCAATCACCTCCGCGATCGCGGCCTTCTGGTCCTTCTTCGCCATGATCGGCGCTACCTCGCTGAATTTCGGCGAATATTTAATTCAGCGCGCGCGGCGACAACCGGCGTGGATCGGCCGCAAGTGTCTAGAGTGTCTAATCGACTGGATTTTACAAACTGTTGTTCTCTCTATTCTATTTTCATTTTTAGACAGCGTAGACACTTAGACACCCACTTGCCCTCGCGCGCGCGCGTGCGCGCGTGCACACGCGAGAGAGCGCGGTGTCTAAGTGTCTAGAGTGTCTGATATCGAGATTTGCGCTTGTGGATCAGCGCCTTGCGCTATCCAGTGAGTTAGACACCGTCCGATCTGGTGTCTATTCTCCCGCACCCGATGGCCTTGAGGCTGAGCGCACCGTCACCATGATGCCGACAGCAGCACGTCAACCGTTGTTCGCAAGGAAACAGAGGCCGCGTGGCGCGCGGTCGCGTGCGATCTGGTGCTAATCGGGTGGTTTTGACGCGACCGCGAGGCAAGCCGCGCGGTCATTTTTAAACGCCAACGGGGCGAGGGCGAGGGAATGACGCGAACGCTGGTCGTGTTGCTGCTGATTGCGAGCGCATCGGGCGCGGGTGCGATCGATGCGAACAGGTTTCTGCAGCTGGATACCGAGCTGCTGGCTTGCTTCGATCAGCAGGCGGTGAGGCTCGACGACGGACGCAGCGATGCGCGCAGCGTCGCGGCGGGGGTGTTCGCGGCCTGCGGCCCGGCAAAGATGAAGCTTCTCAGCGAGATGGGCTTCTCGTCGCAGGAAGCGGTCGCTAAGGCGTACAGGGATGGGCGTGACCAGGACGTCGACAGAGCGACGATTGCAGTTCTGAAGGCTCGCGTAGGCAAGCGCTGACGTGCCCTGGTCAACAGCCTTCTTCGATCCGATCCTCCTGCCCGACGGCCGAGAGCTCGTCACGCTCGAGGATGCAGGCCACTACGTCGCTGCCATGCCGGCCGCGCAGCAGCGCCATGCGCACTGGCAGACCGCGGCCGAGTTTCTGTTGCTGGTCGCAGAGCGCGGCGGCGACCTACTAATGGCGCGCACTGACATGATGCGCGCGCTCAACCACGGCATACTTGTGTCAATCGTCGAGCCACGGCGCAAGCGGTCGAGAAATTACACGCTTATTCGATAGGAGACCGAGGATGCGCACAATTTGGGGTGTGGGGATACACGGATGGGAAAACATGATGTTGACCTCGCTTTCGGCCGCCGCCGTGGCTGCCGCCGTCGTGGGCATATCGACGTGGGCCGTCGTGCAGTTGCAGAGAGCCGAGCTTGAGGCGGCTGAGGCCGCGATGAACTCCTACAAGCAGCAGTCCAACGAGCGCATTGCAGAAGCCAATGCTCAAGCTGCTGACGCTAACAAAACCGCAGCGCAAGCCACAGAACAGATCGCGAAACTTTCAGTCGAAGCGGAGCAGGCCCGGAAGGAAACGGCCTCGGCACAACTCCAGCTGCAACAGCTCAAATCTCCTAGAACATTCAACGACGAGAAATTTGTTGCAGCAATTTCGGGGCTAGAGCCAGCAACTTTTGAGGTTCTTTATGACGTAAACGCGCCCGATGCCCTCTTTCTTGCAGGCGTGATCAGCGTGGCGTTCGTTAAGGCGCATTGGCAGTCGGCACAATCGCTCCCAGAGCCGCTAGCGCCTCCACCAGAATCGCCGCTCCGCGAGCTATACTGGAGCAAGTTATCTTGGATAGTAGCGGCAGGTGGCCAGCCTTGGGGGCTATCAGTTGTCACAAAAGGCAACCCCGATCTTGAACAAAACATTGTCGGTCGCACCATCGTCAACGCGCTCGCAGATGCCGTGAGCGGCCCGAACACGCAGGTGAGCTTGGGCAATGCTGTTGGCACACCGCTAACGACGGCGACTGTGCGCATAATCATCGGCCCAAGAGGTCCCTAGATTAACTCACTTCTCCGGCGCCTGGTGATACCGGTCGATCACGACCAGCGTGCACCTGGTCTGCGTGCCGTCGATGGTGACCTTGTTGATCTCGGCATTGGTGATCACCACACCGGCCACTGGGCACTGCCGCAGCGCGTCCTTCCAAGCGCCGTGCTGCCAGTCGCTTCCGATCAGGTGCTCGGCGACCTTGGTCGACTTGTTCGGCACCGCCAGCACCCAGCCGGCGTCAGGCAGGCCATAGCGCATCAACGCCTCGGCCAGGCCGATCTTCTCGCTGCGCATCACGCCAGCGACGAGCTCGCGCGTGTTGAACAAGCCAAAGCCCGCGATGTTGATGTCGCGCTTGGCCGTGCCGCGATCGAGCCGGCTTTCCTCGGCAATCGCATTGCCGTCATCGTCGACCGTACGCAGCTCCTGCAGCGTCTGGCCGATGGTGTTGCGGCTCGAATTGCGCCAGCTTTTCACCACGGCCGTCAGGATCTGATCGAAGCACTGCCGATAATTCGGCTTGGCATCTTCCACCTCGGGCAATGTCTCGGCGCCGAGCAGCCGCGACCACTCGCGCTCCTCGTCCGGCCCGAGCGGCACGCCGAGCTCGGCCGCCACTTCATCGCCGAGCAGCGTGGCCGCACAGGCGAGCAGCACGCCATAGGTGTCCTGGCCGCGGCCGCCATGGCCGCCCTGCTCCAGCGCGCGCTTGAAGCGCTGCAGCGTGTCGGCAAAGCGCGCCCCGTTGTCGCCCCAGCCCTGCATCATCAGCGACAGCATCATGGCGCCGGTGACGTCGGTATCGATCGGCTCGGGCTTGGCCTGATTGAGATTGAGCGGCATCAGGCGCAGCACCGCGACGCGGCTCATATCCTGGGCGGAGCGCAACGGATTGTTGATCGCCGAGAACAGGAAGGCCGAGCGCATCTGGAATTCACTGGCCTCGCCTTTGGTCGGGCCGCCGCGCCGGCCGATATCGCCGGAGGCCGAGGTGCGCATCAGGTGCACCACGTTGTCGAGCTTGCGCGGATCGCTGTCCGGCTCGAGCTCATCCAGTGCAACGGGGCGCGCATCGTGCGCCATGGCCTGGTAGATGCCGGCCGCTGTCGTGTCGGCCGAGCGGAACAGCGTATCGCCGAAGATGTTGCGCAGCGCCTGCTGCAGCGTCGATTTGCCGGTGGCGCGGTCGCCGATCAGCAGCACGGCCGGCCGCCAGTCGAGCGCGCCGCCGATCAGCGCGCATCCGATCCAGCCGAGCAGCAGCACCGGGTCGACGTCCGGCCGCGTCCAATTCCACTTGCGGAAGGTCTCCAGCAGCTTCTTCGCCGGGTTTTCGTCAGGCGTGATCGCCTCGGTCCACGGCTCCGACAGCGCCGACAGGCGCGGATAGAGCATGTTCTCATGCACGCCGGTCTGCAGGGTCTTGAAACGGCCCTTCTCGCAGATCCAGAGCGCGTCGCCGGAGTGATAGACCAAATTGCCGGAGCGGAACGTCCATGCGCCGCGGCCGCGCATCTTGTCATTGGGCGAGAAGAAGCCCTTGCGTGCGCAGGCGCGGAAGAAGTCTTCCTTGATCTGGTCGGCCTCGAAGCTTTTGATCTGGGGCTTGTGCGGCTTGCCGGTTTGCTCGTCGACGCCCTTGGGCACGAACCAGCGCGGGCGCATCCATTTGGGGTAATTGGGCGTGGCCGAAAACAGATCCTGGATGCCCACCTGGTTGAAGTCGGCCGCCTTCATCGCGCGGAACTGGCCGGAGCTGTCGATCACGTATTTGTAGGCACCCTCGAAGCCGATGCACTCGACCGGGCACTCACAGCCTGGATCCGACGGCATGCCGTAGATGTCGGGGCTCCATTGGCCGGCCAGCACCTCGTTCGGACCGCGCGGCGTCATCGGCGGCGTATCCTCACGCGATCGACGCTGGCGCTCGAGCTCGCGCTGCGCCTTGGCCATCTGAACGACGTTGCCCTTGCCCTTGCTCACGCCACCCCTCTCAACGTGTCGTTTAGATCCTTGCCGTGGGTGGCGTGCACCTCGGCGACTGCGCGGCCGGATGCCTGCAGCGCCTTCAGGCCGCGATCGAACGCGGCCACCGCGCTCAGCTTGTCCCAGTCGTTTTGGCGATGGACGATCACGCTGTCGACGCAGGCCGGCAGCCGCGCTGCGACGTTGACCATGTTCGACAGCGAGATCATCGCCCAGACGCGATGCTGCGGCGCCGCCAGAATGGCCGACAGTCCGTCCTCGACGCCTTCGGTCAGGATCAGCGTCTGCAGCAAGCCGTGCTTCTCGGCGTCCTTCACCGAGAAATGCCCCTCGCCACGCCAGAGCGGGATGACGAGGCCGGCGAATTCGCCCAGCACCTTGCGCGCGGGCTGCGTTGTGCCGTCGGGCGCGGGCGCGATCGCCGCCTTGTCGCTGCCGTCTTCGGCAATCCAGGTCTGATGAATGGCGCGGATCTGCCCGGCCGCGTCCGTGCAGCAGGCGATCATGCAGGGGCCGGCATATTCGCCGACGACGTTGTTCTGCCGATCGCGTCGCAAGTAGCGCTGCGCTGGCGCGTAGCGCAGCGAGCCAGGCGCGATGTTGCCATTGCGCGGGCCGACAAAGGGCGGCGCGGAAAGATCGATGCCGCGCGCATCCCGCAGATACAGATCCGCCCGCGTGCCGATGATGGGCTTTGCGCCGGCAAAGGACGCGAACGCCGCGGCCGCCTTCTTGTCGCGGCGCTGATGGCTGTCACGCTCCGCCTGGGCGCGCTTTTCCTTGGCACTCGCACGATCGCGCGCGAGCTGCTCCTCCGACACGCGGCCGAGGCCGAGCCGCTCCATCACGAAACGGGCCGCCGGGTCGGCTCCCCGCTTTTCAAAATCGTACCAGCCGTAGCAATAGGCGACGAGCTCGAGCGCCCTGCCCTTTTCCGTGCCGTTGAACTTCTTCCACGCCAGCCCGTCGGCGCGCAGGCAGAGGCCAAAGCACTTGCTGCCGGCGCCGCGGGGATCGTCGACAAGCGTCCAGCCGTTGCGCTTGGGCATGTCGAGATTGCACAGCGAGAGCACCTCGCCGATACGATCGTCAAGGATCCGCTTGAGATCCTCCCAGCCCTGGCGCGTTCGGAGGTCGATCATCGGTCCGCCCGCAGCTCCAGCAATGCCAATTCCATTTTCTTGTCGAATTCGCTGTTGCGCATGCGCTCGGCCTCGATTGCCGCAACGCCTTTGTGCACAGCCTGGCGCGAGATCCCGATCGCACGGGCCACCGGCGCACGCTTCCCAGAGAACAGACCCTCGACGACTAGGTAAATCGCGCATCGGCGCAAGCGCGAGGCCTGAAGCCACACGGGATCGTTGGTATTCTCCGAGGAGAAATCCTGGTTGAGCATCAACTCAGGGTCCCACCCGGACTGTCGCGCGAGATCTCGCGTGACCTTGCGGACGTAGGACTGACAGAGGGTGCGGCGCTCCTCCGGCTCGACGCGTTCGCCGTGGCGATCGAGCGCATCCGAGAGCTTTCGCAAGGTCGTCTTACGCACGCCGCCCTTGCCGGCTCGTGCCACCTCGTAGCTGCGAGGGTGGATGCCCGCCGCCGTGCAAAGTCTCGGGATCGATATGCCGGCCTTGAGCCGGCGCTTCTCGATGTCCTTGATCGTTGCGGTTGACAACGCACCCGGTGTTTCGTTTTTCCGAGCGGTTGACAACACACCCGGCGTTTGGATCGATGGGGCGGTTGACAACACACCCGGCGTTTTGCGCAGTGCGGTGTCAGCGATGATGTCGAGTTGTCGAGGCGCCGGCGCAGGCGCGAGATAGGTGTCGGTCATGATGCAGGCCCCGGTCTAGTCGTCGTTCAACGCGTTACGCTGATGGAGTTCGCAGTCCTTAAGGCCGATCCGCTCCTCTACGGCCTTGATCGTGATCCATCGCGCCGAGCCCTCGACGCGCCCCTCCATCTCGGCGCGAAACCACACATGCATATTCGCCGGCAGCGGCGTGACGACCGTACATACGCGATAGTTCTTCGCGTGCTCCGCGTTCGCCGGCACCTTCAGATGCACGCAGGTATCGCAAGCCTTCATTTTTGCTCCGGCAGGGAAGACGTGTTTAGCTGCTTCACGAGGTGGCCTTGCGGATCAAAAGGCCGCCTTGATCGACGTGGTGCTGCGCGCCCGGCGAAAGGACTTCGATCGCTGTCGGGCGGTACCACTCGAAGCTGGCCTTCATGCTCTGATCGAAAACGCGATACATGCTGGATTTCATCCAGCCGTCGCAGAAGACGGTCGCCTTGCAGTCAATCGTGAACGGCGTCACACCGCGGTCGATGTCGACCGTGACGATATGGCCTTTGCACTTTTCGCAGACGTAGATGTTTTTCTTGCCTTGGAAACCTTCCGGCTCGGCCTTCAGCTGTGCGGCTTGCGACATTTCAATCTCCTGGTTGATTGTTGTTGGGCCGGTGACAGGTTGCTAGCTGCCTCATGGCGTTGGCCTGTTGCGCTGTTGAAAGGCTTCCCAGCAATCCTTGCGGATGTCCGGCAACAGCGCCCCGACGACGCGGTAGTAAACGGCGTGGTCGTCGCCGCTTCTGCGCTTCGCGCTGGCGGCGCCTTGAACGGCATGCAGTGCGAGCAGCGTGTAATCGTGAACGACCCGGATGCGATCGGTCGGGCGCGCCAGCCAGTCCATGACGTCGTCGAGCAAAGCGGTCGTGTCGCCAGGATCGCGCATCGCCAGCACGTTCTCGCCGGCCATGATCAGCCGTTGCAGCACGGTTGCGACGTCGGTTGTCATGCCGCAGCCCTGCCCAGCTCGCGGAAATTGATCACCCACGCGTGCACCAGGTGCTCGGGCAGCTTCAGCTCGGACGCGATCCGTGCCGTGTCGAATTTGCGCTGCCACATCACGACGACGTCGGGATATTTCTTCAGCTGGGCGAGGGTGACTTGCCCGCCTGCAGATGCCGTGCGCTGCGGGATCATTGCTTGCCCCGCCAGTGGACACAGAGGATGAAGCATTTTGGCGTGCCGCCGATCGCGGTGGTGATGGCCTCGATCCGGGCGCCGCCGTTGCGGGTGGCAAAGCCCGTCAGCTCCTTCTCCATGATCGCGCGCACGGCCTCCGGCCAGGTCTCCATCCGGTGACCGAAATTGCCGAGACGCCGCAGGTCGAACTCGTCGAGCGCCGTAACGATTGAGCAGACGTTGCAGCCCGCGAGATCGAGGCCGATCGTGCGCTCGATCTCCTTGCGCTGCATGTCGGCGACCTGGCCGAACGGCGTGTCGGAGGTGGATGCCTCCCGCGGCATGGCGCAGCTGTCGCTCATCGGCTCACCTGCAGCAGGCAGAACCAGACGTTCGCCGCGGCGCCGGCGATCAGCGCCGCGGCGACCCACGCCAGCGCGAGGCGAAGATCTCGCGTCCCCTCCGGCGTGGCGTTGGTGAAGTGACGTGTTTTCATTGTGTCAGCCCTCCCCTTCAGATGCTTCACGCTGCAACTGCTCGATCGCGCGCATGCTCTGTTCGAGCTGGCGCCGCGCGGCATTGACGTCGAGCTGTTTGCGATAGCGGGTGAACCAGGCCGGCCGGGCGTCGCCCATGAGGGCGAACAGCACATCACGGCCGAGGTCGGAGCGGAGAAAAGCGATCAGCGTCTCGGAGCTTTCGCCGCGCTGTCCGCTCAGGAGTTTTTCACAGGTCGAGACCGGCACATCGGTCATAATGTGCAGGTGCTGCGCAGCCTTAACGGCAGGGAGCAGTCCCTGCACTGTCGCCATCACCGGTGAAATCGATTGCCGGGGTGTCGGCTTTGATTGCCGGGGTCGGCAATGGTCGCTTTTGCCGGTTCCAGTTCGGTTCCCTACGCTGCGTTGCATGACGCATCCCCTTCGGACTGCCCGTGCGCCTCAAGAATGGCCTGCACCTCGCGCACAAGCGCGAGGCGGCCAGGCCCGCGCGGTGGCGGTCCGTATTTCTCCCAACGATGGACGGTGCTTTGGTCGACGCCGAACCTGACCCCAAATGCCGCCTGGCTCTCGCCCGCCAAGCTGCGGGCTCTGCGAATCAGTTGTGCATCCATATCGGCGACTATGCGCAACGCATAGTATGTGTCAATGCCTAACGCATACAAACTCTATGCATAACGCATGGATGAGTTTGCCCCATGAGCGCCTGCAGCGCGCGCGAGAGGAAGCCGGTTTCTCCGACGCGACCGCGGCGGCGGATGCCCTCGGCGTCCGACGCCCCACCTATTACGGCCACGAGAACGGCAGCCGAGGCTTGGGACGTGCTGCTGAACGCTACGCTCGGTTCTTCCACGTCTCGCTGGATTGGCTCCTCACGGGTCGCGGGCAGCCGCGCAAGGCGCGAGCAACCCGGGACGGGGACGCGCCGGCCAGCGTCGGCTTGGTCGGTTACGTCGGTGCCGGCGCCGAAACTCACTTTTTTGCTCAGGACAGCGGCCATCTCGACGAGGTGCCCGGGGTGGAGGGCATGTCGGACGCTACGGTCGCCGTCGAGATCCGCGGCGAGAGCCTCGGCACATTCTTCGATCGCTGGCTGGTCTACTACGACGACGTCCGACGGCCTGTTACTTCGGATCTCATCAACAAGCTCTGCGTCGTCGGCCTGGGTGATGGTCGAATTCTGATCAAAAAGATCCAGCGCAGTAAGGCGCGGGGGCTGTTCCACCTGCTTTCCCAAACCGAACCACCGATCCTCGACACAGAGATCGACTGGGCCGCCAAGGTGAAAACGATGGTGCCGAGGTGATTTAGCGGTCAGAACGCATAGACTATGCGTGCCGCATTGACTTAACTATTCGTAATGCATAGTTTCTGTTTCACGTGAAATCGTTCACGGGGAGACAGTTATGCGCCGTTCCCACTGCAACCGCCTGCCCGCCCGCGGCAGCCGACTAACCCCTCAGCCCACCATTCCCGACTACATCAAGACCTCGCTGGTCCCGGCGAGGGCGAAGCTCAGCCCGTTCGAGACCATCGAGCAGATGGCATCCGACATGCGCGAGGCCGCCTATCGCGAAGGCGGGCTCACCCGCGAGGGCCTCGAGCTGCTCGGCTATTCCAGCGCGCAGATCGACACCCACGTCGCCGCCGCGCGCCAGCTGGCGAACAAGCAGGCGGTCCTCTCGTGAGCGCGATCGCGTTCAACACCCAGCACTACCGCGCCATGGCTCTGCTGCGCCGTGGCGTCCTGGTGCGGCTCGGCGATGAGTGGCGCTTTGGCGCCACCAGCGTCGGCGACACCGTCGTCGATGCGCTGATCGCCGGCCGTAAGGTCACGCGCATGTTTCCCGGCCAGACCGGGGATTGCATCGTCCTGCTCGATCGCTCACGCGGAGCAGGACGATGACCGCCGCCGCGCGCACCGACCTGCCAGCCCCGGCGGTGCGCGCGGCGCACGTCATCCTGGTCGACGAGCAAGGCGCGAAAATCTGCAGCGCCGGCATCGTCGTCGCCAACGACATTTTTCCGGAAGTCGTGATGTTCAACGGCGATCCGCACATCTGCACCGAAACGCTCGGCTGCTACCGCCGCGTTCGCCCCTATCGTCTCGACGGAGGCCTGTGATGCCGCACGATCAAAGCACGCACGAAGGCGCGCTCTGGGGCTGCTTCGGCCTGTTCGCCGTAGGCACCTTCATCCTGTTCCTGGCCGCTTGCGCGGTCCTGGTGCTGCGATGACGTTCCTGCGGCCCTACAACGCGCGCGAGATCTGCGAGGCGATCGGCATCACGCTCGACACGCTGTACCGCACGCGCGAGACCCGCCACGCGCGAGACCGGCTGCCGCGCCCCATCACCGAGCACCCGCTGCGCTGGGAGCGCTCCGGCTTCGACGCATGGTTGACGCGGCACCATCCCGCGCGGCCGCCAGCGCCAGCAAACGACATCGTGGCGCCGCCGCAACCGATCCTCGAGGATGAGCATCGGGCCCGGCTGCGCGCGGCCTACGCACCACAAACTTGCACCCCTGCCCTTGACATGAGGCGGCAGCACGCCTGAGGCTGATGCCCCTTCCCGTTCCGCCGCACCGGAGCCGGCCCATGACCGTCAAACTGCCCTTCATCAAATGGCGCGAGGGTCGCCCACGCCTCGTTCACGGCCCGCGCGAGCGCGCCAAGGGCTTCGTCGACCGCGACCTGCGCCACGACGATACCGGCGCCTGGTTCAGCTACGAGGAAGCCAGGGCATTCGCCGAGACGCATGTCGGGGAGATCCACAAGGCGCGAACGTCGCGCAAGAAGGTCGCGCCCGCGGCCGCTGTCCGCATCGGCCTGGTGGAGGACCTTCTCACTGACTGGATCAACTCGAAAGAGGTGCAGAAGCTGAAGCCAGCTTCGATCAGCTCGTATCGCAAGGCGATGCGCGCCGTCCTGTTCAAGCCGGAGAGCCGACAGGACGCCAAGCAGCGCCGAGAGCGCGAAAAGGCCGCAGCGGTGCTGGGCCAGGCCGTACCAGAGCGGACCAGGGAGCCGATCGCCTCCGTCACACCCGGCGCGATCGGCGCGCCGGAGCTGCGCGACTTCTACAACTATCTCAAGGGCGCCCGTGGCCATCACATGGCCCTAGCCGCCATCGCCGCCCTCTCCGCCGCCCTGACCTGGGGCCGCGAGAGCAGCAAATGGCGGCTGGGCAACAACCCGCGTCTCGATATGGAATTCGATCGGCCCGAGGGTCGCGTGGTGTTGATCACCCTTGAAGAGTTTAACGCACTCGTCGCGGCCGCGGACGCGGTCGGACGCCCGTCCATCGGCGATGCGATCTATCTGGGTTTGTACACCGGCCAGCGTCAGACCGATCGACTGAGACTGAAAGACGAGGGCCTGGTCAATGGGCGGCGGCATTTCCGACAGAGCAAGACCGGAGCGCTCGTGTCGATCAAGCAGACGCCGCAGCTGGCGAAGCGGCTGTTCGAAGCGCGCGTTCGCGTCGGCGAGCTCGCCAAGAAGCATCGGCTGAACACGGTGCCCGACGAGATCATCATCGATGAGGTCACCGGACGCGCCTACAACGAGCACACCTATCGCCACGTCTTTGCCGAGGTCCGCGATCTCGCAATTCGCGGCAGCGAAGTTCCGAGTGTTCCTGCCTGCCCGTCGCTGCAGTTTATCAACCCCACATCGGGCGCCCCAGACCAGAAGCACGATCAGGATCTGCGCGACACCTGCGTCATGCTGCTCGATCGCGCCGGCAACGATCTGCTATCGATCTGCGACGTCACGGGCCACAGCTACCAGTCAGCGCAGCTGATCATGAAGCACTACCGCGCTCGCAATGCGGCGCGCGCCGATGCGGCGATCGACAAGCTGGTGGCGTTTCTGGGTAGGGAAGGCCTCACGTGAGTGCATGGTGCATCTTCGGCAAGCGAGCCAGCCGCCCGCCGACAGCTAAAGTAAGATCTCACCCTCTCTATCACGTCACGGTTTCCAAGCCCTACAAACAAGCGCTGCTGGTCGGGCAGGAGTTCGTGGTCGGCGAGATGGACAATCCCTTCTTCAGTTTCTACGAAGGGGCGCGCGAGTACGCCATCATCGACAATGGCAACATGGTGAACGTCAAGGCGATCCGCTGGTTGTCTCTGGTTCGCGAAGGGCAGATAGCTCCGCACGCGGGTGTATTGCCTGCAATCGCACTTGAGGTCGCGCAACATTACGTGATGCTCAGCCGGGAACTCATCATGGAAGATATCCGTCTGAACGAGTTTGGCGGCAAACCTCCGTCAAGGCAGCGGTGCCTCTATGCCAGTGACACCTTGAGCGAAGCAAAGCATTGGCAATCAAGGCTCGCGGATCCGTCGAGCGCTATCTGCGAACTTTCTTGCACCGGTACAGTTCTTCGCGCCGACGCGGCTCTGTTATTGGGCGACAGCGAACCGCTTTCGGAGACGCGCAAACGGGCCCGCGCGTATTGGCGTGGCGAAAGCTCGCTTGCCCCCGAATGGGAGACATTGTTCGTCGGCAAAGCGACCGTTATGCGCTCAGGCCTGTAGCGATTTCCATGCCCGACGATCTCTTTCTCCGCCGCACCGTGATCGGCGGCGAGACCGCACCGAACGACTACCTCGTGATCTGGGACGATCTTTCGATCGGCCGCATCCACTCGTCACCAGGCCTGGGCGGGCATGACGTCTGGAATTGGTCCTGCGCGCTCGCGAGCGTGCCGCAACGATCCCATCACCGCGGCTGCGCCGACACCCTCAACCAGGCGAAAACGCAGTTTCAGAAAGCGTGGGACGATCTCAAGGCGCAGATCAGCTACGATCAGATCCAAAAGGCGCGCGCGATCGAGAACGACAATAGCCGTCCCTGGCACAAGCGATAGCCGTCAAGGAATTAGCCGGTCCTGAAAAGCGGGCCACGGCGTGCGGCCAGGCAAATCGGCCAGGTCCTCAAACTCCTGCAGGAATTTGATCGCCGATGTCACTGCCCAAATCGTGCAGCTGTGACTGACCCAAGCGCTCGGAAAGGCGCCCTCGCGGCCGAACCATGGATTAAGCGTAAATAGCCCTCGCAGCTTCTCCGAAACAACAAGGTGTCTCTGCTTCTTGTGCGACCATTCCGGTTTGAAATGCGTCAGCTCGTTGCGAAGCAACCCAAGCATCTTCACGGCTTGAAATGAAGAGGAACCGCGATCAAGCTTGTCCCTGCCCCGGAGCACCAGAACGAGGTCGAGCTTTTCGAACACATTCTTCTTCTCGACGTCCGCCTTAAGCAGATCGAGCCCCGCGACAAATTCAGGCGGAAAAATCTTCTCCGCATCGGAAAACAATTCGTTCGCATAGCTCTCGATCGCAGCATCAGACATGAGCACGCAGGCCGTCGCACAATCCCGCATTTCCTCCCAGAAATTGCCGAAAGGTTGGCCGGAGTTGGCTATCTCCACCTCTCCGACCCGTCGCGAGAACCGCGCGGCACCCATGAGATAGGGCACTCCATGGTTCTCGCGCGTTGAGAGACTGGCCTGCATACTCAGACCGGCCCCCTCATCAAATGCCGCAGTGAGCTCTACCATTAACCGACCCCGATAGCCTGCGGACACTCATCTAACTCAAATGTCGCACGCCGTGCGACAAAATCGGTCGCACAACGTGTCGCACGGCGGCCAAAAGAACGAACCGAGGCCGGCTTAAACGACTGATGATGTTGAGGATTAGATGGTGGGCGCACCAGGGCTCGAACCTGGGACCCGCTGATTAAGAGTCAGCTGCTCTACCAACTGAGCTATGCGCCCGAAAGGCGGTCAATGCCTTGCGAGGCCGGTCGTTTAGCAAAGCGATCCGGGTCTGGCAAGCGATGGTACGTAAGTTTTCCAAGGGTATGCCCACATCCCCCAAAAAAGCGAAAAGCCGCTGGATTCCAGCGGCTTCGCTAGGGTTGATCGCGGCAACCCTTGCAGCTCAGAGCCGGCCCTCGCGGTCCCGGTCTGGGCCGCCGTTGCGGTCGAAACGGTCACGGTGGAAGTGGTCCATACCGCGCTCCATCATGCGGTCCATGCCACGCTCCATGAAGTGGCGGCGCGGGCCGTCTTCGTCACCGCCGAACGGGCCGCGGTGGCGGGTCAGCACGGCGAGGCGCCGCTTCTGGCCCTCGTCCAGGGTCTTGTAGAGCGGATCGGCGGCATCGGCGATCTTCTTCAGGGCCGCCGACGTCGCCCCCATGTCCTCGGCGCGCTGGCGCAGGCGGGCGACTGGATCCTCCGGCCTGTCGGCATCCTTATTGGCGTCCTTATTCGCGTCCTTGCCGGCATCGCCGGGACCGGCATTCATCCGCGCATTGGCGCGGTCGATGCGCAGCTTGGCGAAGTCGCGCACGGCGGCCTCGACCGGCGGCCACAGCTTTTCCTGGTCGGCGTTGAGCTTCAGCCCGGCATGGACGGCGGCGATCCGCGCGTCGACCATGGCGGCGCGGTCTTCCGGGTTCATGCGGATGTGGCGCATGTGCTCGTGCATCCACGGGCGATGATAGTGGGCATAGACCGCGCCCGAGCCGGCGATGCTGAGCACGGCGATGGCGGCGATGGTGAACTTCCTCATGCGAACTCTCCTCTGGAAGGATGTCATGAGGATGAGCGCAGCGCAGCTTACGCGCAACTTACAACTTGGACAGGGAGCGGGTTCTTTCGAAGATGTAACGCTCCTGAACCTTTATTCAGTCGCAATCGGAAATCATTCGCAACAAAAGGGGCTTCCGCGCCCGGCACGGAAGCCCTCATTCATCATCCGTTCAAATCAGTTCGTCGTGCTCTTCGCTTCCTTCTGGAATTCGTCGATCAACGGTTGCCCGATACGGCTTGCCGCGTCCTTGTAGACCGGCTCCATGGCCTTGCGCATCGCCTCATCCTGCTCCGGAGTGAGCTTGATGATCTCGCTCTTGCCGCTCTTCCTGATCTCGGCGAGCGCGTCCTCATTTTCTTTCTGCGACTGCGTATTGTTGAAGTCGGTCGCTTCCTTCATCGCTTTGGTCAGCTGGTCGCGAATGTCGGCCGGCAGATCGTCCCAGAACTTCTTGTTCACGATCACGACGTAGCCGATATAGCCGTGGTTGGTCTCGGTGATGTACTTCTGCACCTCATGCATCTTCTGGGTATAGATGTTCGACCATGTGTTCTCCTGCCCGTCGACCACGCCGGTCTGCAGCGCCTGGTAGACTTCCGAGAACGCCATCACCTGCGGCAGCGAGCTGAGCGACTTGAATTGCGCCTGGAGCACGCGCGAGGACTGGATGCGGAACTTGACGCCCTGATAGTCGGCCGGTGTCACCAGCTTCTTGTTGGCGCTCATCTCCTTGAAGCCGTTGTCCCAATAGGCAAGGCCGGTGATACCCTTCGGTTCGAGCAGCTTGAGCAGCCTGGCGCCGAGCGGACCTTCCGTCACCTTCCGCAGCGTCTTCAGATCGGGGAGGATGTAGGGCAGATCAAACACCTCGAACTCGCGGATGCCGAGCGGGCCGAACTTGGAGTTGGACGGCGCCAGCATCTGCACGCTGCCGAGCTGGAGCGCCTCAAGCTCTTCCTTGTCCTTGTAGAGCGTCGAGTTCGGATAGATCTCGACCTTGACCTTGCCGCCGGTGTACTTCTCGGCGAGCTCCTTGAATTTCTCCGACGCCTTGCCCTTCGGCGTGTCGGTGGCCACAACGTGGCTGAACTTGATGATGATGGGCGCTTGGGCCGATGCCGGCCCGGTCAAGCCAAGAGCCAAGACCGCGATGGACGCAGCGATCGCGAAGGTGCGCATAATCTCTCCCTGTTGTTATTTGGGCCACCCGGCGCACGGGTGGCCTATGCCGTTAGCATCAATACAGGTCGACATCACAAGCTGCTATTGGCCGTTAGCAGGGCAGCCATTCATGGTGAACGCCGCAATCACCGCCTCTCCGCTTCCGGAAGAGGCGGTGGTAGCAACCTCAGCTCGCGGCGGCGGTCGTCACGGTGTCGCGCTGGCGCTTCATGACGATTTTGTTGAGCGCGCCGAGATAGGCCTTTGCCGAGGCCACCAGCGTATCCGGATCCGCCGCGCGCGCGGTCATCGCACGTCCCTCATGCGACAGCCGCACCGAGACTTCGGCCTGCGCATCGGTGCCCTGAGTCACTGCGTGGACCTGGTACAGCTCGAGCTTGGCTTCGTGCGGCACCAGGCGCTTGATGCAGTTGAAAACCGCGTCGACCGGACCGTTGCCCTCGGCCTCCTCGATCTTGATCTGGCCGTCGACATCGAGCTTCATGGTCGCGCGCTGCGGGCCATGGGTGCCGGCGATCACGGTCAGCGAGGTCAGCTTGATGCGGTCGTGCGAAGCCGCCATCTCCTCGTCGACCAGCGCCTCGATGTCCTCGTCGTAGATGTCCTTCTTGCGGTCGGCCAGCGCCTTCATCCGCGTGAACGCATCTTCCAGCTGGTTCGGGCCGAGCTTGTAGCCCATCTCCTCCAGCTTGTGCACGAAGGCATGGCGTCCGGAATGCTTGCCCAGCACCAGCGAGGACTGCTTCAGGCCGACCATCTCGGGCCGCATGATCTCGTAGGTGGAAGCGTCCTTCAGCACGCCGTCCTGATGGATGCCGCTCTCATGCGCGAACGCGTTGCGGCCGACGATGGCCTTGTTGTACTGCACCGGGAACGAGGTCGCCGCCGACACCACCTTCGAGGCGCGGGTCAGCTGCGTGGTGTCGATCTTGTTCCAGTAGGGGAATTTGTCGTTGCGCACGTTGATCGCCATCACGATCTCTTCCAGCGCGGCGTTGCCCGCGCGCTCGCCGATGCCGTTGATGGTGCACTCGACCTGGCGCGCGCCGCCGACGACGCCAGCCAGCGAATTCGCCACCGCCATGCCGAGATCGTTATGGCAGTGCACGGAGAACACCGCCTTGTCCGAGTTCGGCACGCGCTCGATCAGCGTCTTCATGAAGTGGGTGTATTCGTCGGGCGTGGTGTAACCGACGGTATCAGGAATGTTCACCGTGGTGGCGCCGGCCTTGATGACGGCTTCGACGATGCGGCACAGATAGTCCATCTCGCTGCGGGTGCCGTCTTCGGCCGACCATTCGACGTCGTCGATCTGGTTGCGGGCGCGCGCGACCATGGCAACCGAGGTCTCGAGCACCTGTTCCGGGGTCTTGTTCAGCTTCACCCGCATATGCAGCGGCGACGTCGCGATCACGGTGTGGACGCGGCCGCGCTTGGCAAATTTCACCGCTTCGGCACAGCGGTCGATGTCGGCCGGATGGGCGCGCGACAGACCGGCGATGACGGCGTTCTTGGAGCGGCGAGCGATCTCGCTGACCGCCTGGAAGTCGCCTTCCGAGGTGATGGGGAAGCCGGCCTCGATGACGTCGACGCCCATATCGTCCAGCATCTCGGCGACCTCGAGCTTCTCCTCGAAGGTCATGGTGGCGCCGGGGCACTGCTCGCCGTCGCGCAGGGTGGTGTCGAAAATGATGACGCGGTCCTTATCGGACTTGTTCACGGGGGCCATTTGAATTTCCTTTTGAGCTTTTGCGCCGTCAGTCTTCTAGGCGCTTGAGGTGTCCGGTGATCTCGACCAACCCCTGAGCGCCCAGGCGCATGGCGCCCAGCCGGCCCTCAGGGGCAAGTAAGAAGAAGCCCGCCAATCAGGAGGGTGGGCAGCAGCGCGGCCGAGATCGTGGCGGCGGCCAGAGCCACCTCCCCCGAAATCCCATCGATTTGGCCGCGAATCAGCATTGCCAGACCCTTTGAGCCCTCAATCCTCGGTCAAAACCGTTGACGGTTGGTTGCCGGGAGGCTCGATCTACCGTTTCTAGACGAGAAATGGCAGCAACTGCAACGCCAAAAGATGGACAGAAGGGCTGACATGATCGCAGCGCCGGATGCGTGGAAGGACCCGGTGCCGGGTGTGTGACCGACCGAGCGTCGGCGAGACCGTCAAGCTACGCCGTGCGACGAGCGCGAGCCCTGCTCTCCCAGCGGTTCAGCATCTGACCGAGCTCGCCGGTGACAACCGGCGCACCCTTGCCGGCGATCGCGATCTCGTTGGTATTGGCCGGTGCGTTGGCACTCAGCCAATCCGGCTCGCTGTACTCACGCCAGCGGCGCGCCTCGGCCCGCCTTTTGCGGGACACGTAGTCGCGGGTGAAATAGCCGGCCGCAAATGCAATCCCGAGCAGCAAAACCAGTACGACGACAGCGACCACAGTAAACTCCGACTTACGCCCCCAATGACGTTCTGCCAGCCTCGCGCAGGAGGTCAAGGCTTGACATGCTCCACAGCTTGGCAATGTCCCGAACGCAGTTCCGGTAAACTCCGTCGCGCCGGACGAATTTGTCGTTTCCGTGTTCGATGTTGCAGCGCTTTTGCCGCCCCGATATCTCGCTGAGGATGCGTACCTCCCCCTCGCAACCGTCATCGGACCGGACTAACCTCGCCCTGCTCGGCCGGATCAACCGGCTAGCCGAACATGACCGGGAGGACGCGATGATACGCCAAAAGCAGCGTGACCATGATGCTGCGCTTTCACGACGAACGCTCGTTCAGGGGCTTGCGCTCGGCGCCGCCACTTTTGCTGGCGCCGGCTCCGCGCTGGCCCAGACCGGACCTGCCGCGCCGCCGACGACGATTACCACCCCACCACGCGATTTCGGTCCCAACGGCGCGCCGACCACCTATTTCTGGGACCCCGACATCATCGCGGTCGATCCGTCCTTCAACGATCTCGCGCAGCCCAACACGGCGATCAAGCGTCTCTATACGGGCGTGCTGTGGGCTGAAGGCCCGGCGTGGAGTGCACAGGGCCGCTATCTGCTATGGAGCGACATTCCTAACAACAGGCAGATGCGCTGGAGCGAAGACGACGGTCGCGTCAGCGTGTTCCGCTCGCCGTCCAACAATTCCAACGGCAACTCGTTCGATTTCCAGGGCCGTCAACTCTCCTGCGAACATTTGACCCGGCGGGTGACGCGTTATGAACATGACGGCACCGCGACCGTGCTTTGCGACAATTACAACGGCAAGAAGCTGAACTCGCCGAACGACGTCGTCGCGCATCCTGACGGCAGCTACTGGTTCACCGATCCGCCCTATGGCGGCCAGCTCTACGAAGGTGAGCCCGACGCCGCGGGCGGTCCGAGCAACACCGGCGGCAAGCTCAATCCGCGGATTGGACAGCCAGCCGGCTTCGCACCGGGCAAGCGCGAGCTGCCGACCAATTGCTATCGCATCGATCCTAGCGGCCGTGTCGACCTCGTCGTCACCGAGGAGCAGGTGCCAGATCCAAACGGGCTGTGCTTCTCGCCGGACTTCAAGAAGCTCTACGTCGTCTCAACCGGCAAGGGACCCGGCGACACCGGGCCCGGCGGCAAGGGCGAGATTTTCGTGTTCGACGTCGGCGGCGACAACAAGCTCACCAACCAGAAGCGGTTCAGCGAGTGCGTGATCGACGGTGTGAAGTGCGGGCCGGACGGTGTGCGCTGCGACGTCAACGGCAATGTCTGGGCCTCCAGCAATGCGGGCCGCGCCGTCGGCTATAGCGGCGTGACGACGTGGTCGCCGGACGGCAAGCTCCTCGGCCGCATCCGGCTGCCCGAAGTGTGCGGCAACATCTGCTTCGGCGGCCCCAAGCGCAATCGCCTGTTCATGGCCGCGAGCCAGTCGCTCTATGCGGTGTACACGGCCACGCAAGGCGCAGGCCCGGGCTAAGCCCGCGCGAGAGACCACAAGCACGGGCGTCGGCGTGGACCGCCGGCGCCCTCGGTTCCCTAATCGCAATCAAGCTACGCCCCGGGCAAATCTCCGCCATCAATCCAACGAAGATTGTATCGCGCGGCAAGGCCGCAGCGCGTTGCGAAGGCATGATGCCGCCCTTCGTTCCCGCGCCCGACTGAACGGGGAGTTGCGCGATGCGCCGTATGCCAAACGACACCATCATCGTCAGCGTTGGGTCCCAGCAATTCGTGACCGAGTTCGGGGACCCGGGCCTGCCGAACGACGGCCGCGGCGGCAGCGACAAGATGATCGCGACCGTCGACGGGGGCAACGCGGTCCTGATATTCGTTGGCGACGACCAGACCCTGCAAGAATATTCTCACGGCGGAAACGACCATCTCGCTGCGACCGTCACCGGCTTCGGCGATTACGTGTTCGTCGACGGCGATACGCAGGCGATGTCGGGCCACGCCCGTGGCGGCAACGATGTGCTTCATGTCGATGCATCGACATCGATCTACGCGACTCTCGGTGTTTTTGGCGATGCCGAAACCGCCATGTCGGCCGATACGAGCGGCGGCAATGACGTCGTCATTGCATCGATGGGAAACAGATCGTCCGGCGCGTTCAGCGGAGACTCCGGCAGTTCCATGAGCGATCATGCACATGGCGGCAACGATATCCTCAGCGTGACCCAGGTCGGCAGTTACGGCGGCGCTTCGATATCGGGCGACGCCCTGGTGTCCATGAGCGGCGATGCGCGCGGCGGCAACGACATCCTCAGCTACACCGTCGGCGCCACCGCCCGATCGGGAGGCGCGTCTCTGGTTGGAGACGCCGGCTACATGAGCGACGATAGCCGCGGCGGCAACGATATCCTGATCGCGGCCGTCAACGGCAACCCGGACTCCACGTCCATCGTGCTCGTCGGAGATGCCTCGAACATGTCAGGCAACGCGCATGGCGGAGATGATATTCTTCTCGGCAGCAGCCGCGACGATTTGCTGTATGGCGACGCACAGTCCTACGCCCCGTTCACGGCCGGCTCGATCACGGGCGGCAAGGACATGCTGAACGGCGGTGGCGGAAATGACCAACTCTGGGGCGGACCGAACGACGACAGATTCCTCTTCGACAAGGGCTCGGGCCTGGACGTGATCAACGATTTCGACCAGGGCAACAAGGCTGTCGGCAGCACGGCGCGAGAGCATGATTTGATCAATTTGCACGATTACGGCTTCGCAGACTGGGCGGCGCTGAAAAGCCTGATCAGCGATGACAGCACAGGAAACGCGGTGATCCATCTGACGGCGACCGATACGATTACGCTGGAGGGGGTCCATACCGCGGATCTCCATGCAAAGGATTTCATTGTATGAGAGAGCATTCGTGCGCGTTGTGATCTGCGGCGGCGGCGTCATCGGCGCCTGCACCGCCTGGTTTCTCCGCCGGAACGGCATCGATGTCATCGTCGTGGAGCGGACGGACGTCGCGGCCGCAGCGTCAGGTAAGGCGGGCGGCTTCCTCGCGCGCGACTGGTGCGAGGGCTCGCCGCTCGACGCGCTGGCGCGACGGAGCTTTGCGATCCATGCGCAGCTGCCGGACGAGATCGCAGGCGATTGGGGTTATCGCCCGATGAGTGCCTATAGCGGCTCCGTTGCCGCCGACGGCCATCCACGCCGGGATACACCGTCCGCGCTTGGCTGGCTCAGCAACGGCGTCATCATCACGCAGCGCATCGGCACGACGGAGACCACCGCGATCGTTCACCCCAAAAAATTCACCTCGGCCGTGATGAACGCGGCGCTCGCGCAAGGCGCCGAGCTTCGCATCGGCCAGGTGACCGGTATCATGCGCGATGCGGACGGCACGACCGCGACGGGCGTCGAGGTCGACGGCCGCATCGTCGAGGCGGACGCCGTCGTAATCGCGATGGGACCATGGTCGCTGCTCGCCGCGCAATGGATGAGCCTGCCCGCCGTCTACGGCCAGCGCAGCCCAAGCATCGTGTACGACACCGGCACGGATGCGCCGGCCGATGCGCTGTTCCTGGAGTCTGAAGAGAATGGCAGTGCCGTGTCGATCGAGGTCTTTCCTCGCGCCGACGGCAGCACGCATATCACCGCTCTCTCCGACATCGCGCCGCTTCCGCTCGATCCGGCCGCCGTGACGCCGGACCACGACGCGATCGCGCGCCTGCAAACCATGTCCGAGCGGCTGTCGCCGCAGTTCCGCTCTGAGAGGATCATCGCGCGGCAGGCTTGCTTCCGGCCGGTGACACAGGACGGCCTGCCGCTGATCGGCAAGGTGCCGCGAAGTGAAGGTCTTTATGTTGCGACGGGGCACAATGTGTGGGGCATCCTGAATGCGCCCGCTACAGGCGAGGCCATGGCGCAACTGATCGCGGAGGGTGCGACGCGCAGCGTCGACATCTCGCCATTTGATCCGGCCCGGCTCCCGCCGCTCGAACCATCGCTGCTGCGAGCGCGCTGAGCCGACGCGACGGCATCGCATTCATGGATCGCGTTGCTGTGCGCCCGCGATAGCTGCGCATGCCTACCAACGAAATCTGCATGCCTACGCGTGAAGCGGGTCCGACAGCTTTCCTGCCCGCTATTTGCGCAGCGCTAGACTTTAGTCCGTGCCTCACGATCCTGGACGCGGTTTCACTTGCCGAGAATGTCTCCGCCGGTATAGTCGCGGCATAATGGCTCATAAGAGGCCTGTTAAGGGAGAGAACAAGATGAAGAAACCGCTCTCTGTTGCGTTGCGAATAGCACTCGGTACCGCCGCGGCCGCTGTGTTGATGACGTCAGGCGCGGCACTTGCAGCCGATCCGATCAAGATCGGTGTGATCGCGGAAGCGCAGGCGATTGCCGGCGCCTCCATCCCTCAGGCGGCACAGCTCGCCGCCGACGAGATCAACGCCAATGGCGGCGTCGACGGCCGCAAGATCGAGATCGTCTCTTACGACAATCACTCGTCCTCGGCAGATTCGGTGCGCGCATTCCAGCGCGCGGTAAACGAGGACAAGGTCAATGCGGTCATCGCCAGCTACATCAGCGAAGTCGTGCTGGCGCTGGAGCCCTGGGCCTCGCGGCTGAAGACTCCGTTCGTCACGCCCGGTGCCGCGTCCAACGAGATCAGCAAGAGCGTGCATGCCGACTACGAGAAGAACAAGTACACCTTCCACGGCTATCTGACCTCCGCCGCGCTGGCGCTTTCTGTCTGCGACGGAGCCAAGGACCTGCTGGTCGACAAGATGCACATGAAGACCGCCGTCATCATGAGCGAGGACGCCGCCTGGACCAAGCCGCTCGACGTCGGCTACGAGGAATGCCTGCCCAAGATCGGGCTGAAGGTGCTCGACCACATCCGCTTCTCGCCCGATACCACCGACTTCACGCCGATCTTCAACAAGATCGAGGGCTCCAAGCCCGACGTGATCATCACCGGCATCTCCCATGTCGGCGTGCAGCCGACGGTGCAGTGGAAGAACCAGCAAGTGCCGATCCCGATGTTCGGCATCGCCTCGCAGGCCACCAACGAGACTTTTGGCAAGGACACCAATCAGGCGGCGGAAGGCGTGCTCTATCAGGGCGTCTCCGGGCCAGGCGTCGCGGTGACGCCGAAATCGGTGCCGTTCGCCGAAGCCTTCAAGAAGAAGTTCGGCAACTATCCGTCCTATGCCGGCTACACCGCCTATGACGAGGTCTACTACATCGCCGACGCCGTGAAGCGCGCGGGCTCGACCGACGCCGACAAGCTGGTCGCCGCGCTGGAGACGACGGACTGGGAAGGCACGATCGGCCGCGTCCAGTTCTACGGCAAGGACGATCCGTTCACGCACTCGATCAAATACGGCAAGGGCCTGATCACCGGGCTGATGCTGCAATGGCAGGGCGGCAAGCAGAGCGCGGTCTGGCCCAAGGAAGTCGCCAAGGTCGACATCAAGTTCCCGAGCTTCATCAAGCTCTCGAACTAGCAGGACACGCTCCCGGGACCAGCTCCCGGGAGCTTCCACATGCGGCCCCGCAGCACGTTGCTCCAGCAACATCGTCTCTCATAAATCAGATTGCCAACCCTAGATGCGTGCTTTCCAGATTCTGATCGATGGCTTTGCCATCAGCGCTCTCTATGCTCTCGGTGCCACCGGCTTCACGCTGATCTTCGGCGTGTCCGGCGTCCTCAACCTCTCCCACGGGGCCATCATGGTGGCGGCAGCGGTGGCGGCCTGGGCCGCCGCCAGCATCCTGAATGTCGGCACCTATGCCGGCGCGCTGATCGGGGTCGGTGTCGCCCTCCTGACATCCTTTGCGACCTATTTCGCCGTAGTGAAGCCGATCCAGGACTCCCGGCGCATCCCGAATGAAGAGAAGGAGATCTTCGTCCTCACCGGCACGCTGCTGTGGGGGATCATGATCCAGGAGGTGATCGCTTATTTCTTCACCAACAACGCCAAGACCGTGCTGCCGATCGTCGAGGGCGTCGTCGAGATCCTCGGCGTACGCACGCCCAGGAACGAGATCTTTACCGCGATCGTGTGCTGCTTCGTCATCGCGCTGTTGTGGCTCCTGGTGAACCGCACCCGCACCGGCAAGGCGGTGCTGGCCGCCTCGATGAACCCACGTGGCGTCACGCTGCTCGGCCTCGAGCTCACCAACATCTACGTCGTGGTATGGGCGATCTACGGCATCCTCGCCGGCATCGCCGGCGTGCTGCTCGGGATGTTCCTCGGCGTCAGCTCCTACAGCGTCGGACCGCTGACCGCGAGCGCGTTCTCGATCGTCGTGCTCGGCGGCCTCGGCAGCGTCTCCGGCTCGCTGATCGCCGCCTTTGTGGTCGGCTATCTCGAAACGCTCACGGCCTACCTGATCTCGCCGGCCTACCGCACCATTCCGGCGCTGCTGCTGCTCGTGTTCGTGATGTACATCCGGCCCCAGGGCCTTCTGGGGAGGCGCTGAGATGGCCAGCTTCTTTACGACCCGCCTGTTCTTCATCTCGCTTGCGCTGGTCGTCATCGCGGCGACGCTGCCGCTCTACGTCTCCGGCTACGTGCTCGGGCTCCTCACCGTCGCTTTCTATTTCGGCGTGTTCGCGATGGCCTGGGACCTGCTGTTCGGCTTCGCCGGCGAGGTCAATTTCGGGCCGACCTTCCTGATCGGCGTCGGTGCCTACACCGCCGGCATCCTCAATGCCCAGTTCGGCTGGTCGGTTTACGCTTGCATCGTGCTCGGCGCGCTCGCCTCCGTCATCGCGGGCCTCGTGCTGGCGCTGCCGGCGCTTCGGGTGCGCGGACCGTATTTCGGCCTGACCACGCTGGTCGCGGTACTGATGCTGCAGAATTTCATCGTGGTGTTTGCCGACCTCACCGGCGGCGAGATCGGCCTGACCATTCCCGACGTCATCTCCATCAACGCCGGGGTCAATTACTGGATCGCGCTCGGCTTCATGACGATCTCGGCGGCTATTCTTTATGGCCTGTCGCAGTCGCCGATCGGGCTGGTGCTGCAAGCCAGCGGCCAGGATCCGGTGCAGGCCGGCGCGCTTGGCTTCAACATCGTCAAGCACAAGCTTGCCGCCTTCATCGTCAGCGCGTTCTTCTCGGGGTTATCAGGCGCGCTGCTGGTGTTCTATTTCGGCACCGCCTCGGTCGGCACCGTCGTCGACGTCGCGGTCGGCGTCAACGTGATCGTCTCAGCCGTGCTCGGCGGCCGGCGCACCGTGCTTGGCGCGGCGCTGGGCGCGATCTTCCTGATCGTCGCCGGCGAGTTCCTGCGCCCGACCGGAGAGCTTGCGACCTTCATCGTTTCGGCCGTCGCGCTGCTCGTCGTGCTGTTCTTCCCCGGCGGCTTCCTCGGAGCGGCCCTCTCGCGTGAGGCGCGCTCGTGATGGATATGCGAACTTCAAACAGGGCCGTGCTCGAAGTCCGTGGCCTGACCAAGCGCTTCGGCGGATTGACGGCGGTGAAGAACCTCGGCTTCGAGGTCAATAGCGGCGAGATCTTTGGCCTGATCGGGCCGAACGGCTCGGGCAAGTCGACCGCGATGAAGAGCGTGATGGGCATCGAGCGCCCGACCGCCGGCGAAGTGATCTTCGAGGGCGAGGACGTCGCCGGCCTTCCCGCGCACAAGATCGCGCGCAAAGGCTTTGGCATGGTGTTCCAGCATTCGCGGCCGCTGAACCGGCAGACCGTGCTGGAGAACATCATGGTCGCGCTGCTGCCGGACAGCCTGTTCATGCTGTTTCCCGACAAGGCGCTGGTCGAGCGCGCCAAATGGATTGCCGACCGCGTCGGCCTCGGCAACGTGATGAACCGCCGCCCGCCGACACTGCCCTTCGCCGACCTGCGCCGGCTCGAGCTGGCCAAGGCGATCGCGCGCGACCCCAAAGTCGTGCTGGTGGACGAGCCCTTTGCCGGGCTGACGCGGGCGGAGGTCGAAATCTTCTCCGACCTGATCCGCAGTTTTCGCGACGAGGGCCGCGCGGTGATGCTGGTCGACCACAACGTCAAGAGCGTCGCGGCGCTGGTCGACCGCGTGCTCGCGATGTATCTCGGCGAGGAGATCGTCACCGGCAAGGCCGAGGACGTCATGAAGAACGAGACGGTGCGGCGGGTCTATCTCGGCGGCGCCATCGAGACCCATGCGCGGCCCGAGACCAGCTTCAAGGACAAGGTGCCGCTGCTCCAGGTCGAGAACGTCAGCGTGTTCTACGGCAAGGCGCAGGCGCTGGAGAACGTCTCGATCCACGTCCACGAGGGCGAGTTCGTCTCCATTGTCGGCCTCAACGGCGCCGGCAAGACCACACTGTTCAACACCATCTCCGGCTTCCTGCCTTATACCGGCGAGATCGTACGCAACGGCGAGAATCTGCGCGGCACGAGCCCAGCGAAAATCGCCCGCAGCGGCCTCGTGCAGTGCCCGGAATCGCGCGAGCTGTTCGGCGAGATGAGCGTGCGCGAAAACCTCGATCTCGGCGGGCAACACCTCGCCGACGACAAGCGCGCGGCACAGCTTGCCTGGCTGTTCGAGCTATTCCCGATCCTGAAAGAGCGCCAGGGCCAGATGGCGCAAACGCTCTCCGGTGGCGAGCAGCAGATGCTTGCGATCGGCCGCGCGCTGATGATGCAGCCGCAGATCCTGATCCTGGACGAGCCGACGCTGGGCCTCGCCCCCGTCATTCTCGAACTCCTGTCCAAGGCCCTAACGAGGCTGCGGCAGACGACGTCGATCACGGTGCTGCTCGGCGAGCAGAACGTGACCTTCGCGCTTCCGCATGCCGACCGCGTCTATGTGCTCGAACATGCAAGGATCGTCTGGGAGGGCGATCCTGGCCGCTTCGCCGCGGAGGCTGGCGCCGATTTTCTCTAGTTCGCGCATATCAACAACAAACAAGCAAAAGGGAAACGACCATGCGACCATCGACGAATTTGAGCGGCAGCTTTCTCCTCGCCTCCGCGCTGGCGCTGTGCCTCGCTGCTCCCGCCTACGCGCAGTCGAACGAGCCCATCAAGATCGGCGTCATCGCCGAAGTGCAGTCGATCGCGGGTGCCGCGACGCCTGGCGGCGCGCAGATCGCCGCCGACGAAATCAACGCCAAGGGCGGCATTCTCGGCCGCAAGATCGAGATCGTGACCTACGACAACAAAAGCTCCTCGGCGGACTCGGTGCGTGCGTTCCAGCGCGCGGTGAGCGAGGACAAGGTCTCCGCCGTGATCGCAAGCTATATCAGCGAGGTCGTCCTCGCGCTCGAACCCTGGGCGGCGCGGCTGAAGATGCCGCTGATCACCCCCGGCGCCGCCTCGAACGAGATCACCAAGGCGATCCATAACGACTACGAGAAGAACAAGTACACTTTCCACGGTTATCTGACTTCGGCCGCGCAAGCGCAGCTCGTCTGCGACGCCGCCAAGGATCTCCTGGTCGACAAGCTCAAGTTCAAGACGGTCGCGATCATGAGCGAGGACGCCGCCTGGACCAAGCCGCTCGACGTCGGCTACGAGGCCTGTCTTCCGAAAGCAGGCCTCAAGGTGGTCGAGCACGTGCGGTTCTCGCCTGACACCACCGACTTCACGCCGATCTTCAACAATATCGAGGGCAAGAAGCCGGACGTGATCGTCACCGGCATCTCGCATGTCGGCGTGCAGCCGACGGTGCAGTGGAAGAACCAGCAAGTGCCGATCCCGATGTTCGGCATCAGTGCGCAGGCGCTGAGCCCGACCTTCTGGAAGGACACCAATGGCGCCGCCGACGGTGTGCCGTCGCTGGCGGTCGCAACGCCCGACGTCGCCGTGACCTCAAAGACGAAGCCGTTCGCGGCCGCCTTCAAGGCCAAGTTCGGTTCGCCGCCGGCCTATACCGGCTACACGGCCTATGACGAGGTCTACTTCATCACGGAGGCGATCAAGCGCGCGGGCTCGACCGATCCCGACAAGATGGTCGCCGAACTCGAAAAGACCGACTACGAGGGCACGATCGGCCGCATCCAGTTCTACGGCAAGGACGACGAGTTCACCCACGGCATCAAGTCCGGTCCGACGACCGTATCCGGTCTGGTCTTCCAGTGGCAGGACTCCAAGCAGGTCGTGGTCTGGCCCGAGAAGATCGCGGAAGGCAAGCTGAAGTTTCCGAGCTTCGTGAAGCTGTCGCAGTAACACGCCGGACTGGGCACCGGGCTCGGTCCCGAGCGCCCCATCGCCTTTGCAAGGCCCGTCGCTCCAGCCGCGACGGGCCTTTGTTTTGTGCAGAACGCCACTGGTACGCTGTCATCGGTGGACCCATCCTGCGATCCTGCCGTTAACCTCCCATGCGTGGGCCGGAGCAGCCAGATGGACGACCGACCAAGACGACCCGATGGCCTGATGCAGGACGACGGCTTCGTTCGCGTGCGCGGCGCGCGTGAGCACAATCTCAGGAACGTCGACGTCAGTATTCCGCGCAACGCCCTCGTCGTGTTCACGGGCGTGTCGGGCTCCGGAAAATCCTCGCTCGCCTTCGGGACGATCTACGCCGAGGCCCAACGGCGATATCTGGAATCGGTGTCGCCTTACGCGCGCCGCCTCTTCCACCAGATGCAGATCCCCGAGGTCGACGACATCGAAGGCCTGCCGCCCGCCGTCGCGCTCCAGCAGCAGCGCGGCGCACCGACGACGAGGTCGTCCGTCGGCAGCGTGACCACCATCTCGAACCTGCTCAGGATGCTCTATTCCCGTGCCGGCGATTACCCGCGCGGACAGCCGATGCTCTATGCGGAGTCGTTCTCGCCGAACACGCCGGAAGGCGCCTGCCCGACCTGCCACGGTATCGGCCGGATGCTCGACGTCACCGAAAAATCCATGGTGCCCGACGACACCCTCACCATTCGCGAGCGCGCCGTCGCGGCCTGGCCGAGTGCCTGGCAGGGACAGAACCTCCGGGACATCCTGACGACGCTAGGCTACGACGTTGACAAGCCCTGGCGTGAGCTGCCCAGGAAGGACCGCGACTGGATCCTGTTCACGGAGGAGCAGCCGACCGTTCCCGTCTATGCCGGTTACGACTCGGCCGAAGTCAAACGAGCCCTCCGCCGCAAGGAGGAGCCGAGCTACCAAGGCACGTTCACCGGCGCCAAGCGCTACGTGATGCAGACCTATGCCAAGTCCGAGAGTGCGATGATGAAGCGCCGCGTCGCGCAATTCATGATCACCCAGGACTGCCCGACCTGCCACGGCACGCGATTGAAGCCCGAGGCGCTCAAGGTCAAATTCGCCGGTCTTGATATCGCCGAGATGTCGCATCTGCCGCTCAAGAAGCTGCAGGAGGTGATGAAGCCATTCGCGAAGGCTTCGACGGATGGAGCATCGGAGAAGACCATCGTCGCCAGGCGCATCTGCGAGGATCTGTCGGCGCGACTGGCGGTCCTGCTCGATCTCGGGCTTGGCTATCTCGCTTGCGAGCGCAGTACGCCGACGCTGTCGCCGGGCGAGTTGCAGCGGCTACGACTTGCGACACAGGTTCGCTCCAACCTGTTCGGCGTCGTCTACGTGCTCGACGAACCATCGGCAGGTCTGCATCCCGCCGACACCGAGGCGCTGCTGCGGGCGCTGGACCGGCTGAAGCATGCGGGCAATTCGATCTTCGTGGTCGAGCATGAGATCGAGGTGATCAAACATGCCGACTGGCTGGTTGACGTCGGGCCGGACGCCGGCGAAGGCGGCGGGAAAATCCTCTATAGCGGGCCCCCCGCAGGGCTCGGGCAGGTCGCACAATCGCGAACCGCCCATTATCTCGCGCATCCACGAAAGCCACTGCCGACGGTCCGCCGCGAGCCGAAGGGCCACCTGAAGATCCGGGGGGTGACCCGCAACAATCTGCGCGGTCTCGACGTCGATGTCCCGCTCGGGGTTCTCGCCAGCGTGACCGGCGTGTCGGGCTCCGGCAAATCGAGCCTGATCAGCCAATTCCTCGTCGATGCCGTGGCGGAGCATCTCGGCCATACACGGGCCGCGGACGCGGACGACGACAGCCTGGCAGCACCCACGGTCGAGACATTGGGCGGCAAGATTGTCGCCGGCCTCGACCAGATCGATCGCCTCCTGGTGGTGGACCAGAGGCCGATCGGCCGCACGCCACGATCCAACCTTGCGACCTATACCGGCCTGTTTGACCACGTCCGGCGGCTGTTCGCCGCGACGCCGCAGGCAAAATCCCGCCGCTACGATGCCGGGCGCTTCTCTTTCAATGTCGCGAAAGGCCGATGCAGCACCTGCGAAGGCGAGGGATTTGTCTGCGTCGAGCTGCTGTTCCTGCCCAGCGTCTACGCACCCTGCCCGACCTGCAAGGGCGCGCGCTACAATGACAAGACGCTGGAGGTGAAGATCCGCGGAAAATCCATCGCGGATGTGCTGGCGATGCGCGTCGACGAGGCCTTCGAATTCTTCCGCGAAGATTCAACACTGAACCGGTCGCTGTCGGTCGTCCGCGAGGTCGGGCTCGGTTATATCCGCCTCGGTCAGTCCGCCACCGAACTGTCGGGTGGCGAAGCCCAGCGCATCAAGCTCGCGACCGAGCTCATGCGGCCACAACGCGGTCACACGCTCTATGTCCTGGACGAGCCGACCACCGGTCTTCATCCCAAGGATGTCGAGCGACTGATCGCCCAGCTCGAGCGCATCGTGGACGCCGGCAACAGCGTGGTCGTGGTCGAGCATGACATGGATGTCGTCTCTCACAGCGACTGGATTATCGACCTCGGCCCCGGCGCCGGCGATGAAGGCGGCCGCATTGTTGCGTCAGGGACACCGCGCGAGGTGGCCAAGGCCGGCGGGAAGACCGCCGGCTATCTCGCCCGTCGCTTGAAACAGTAGCGCTCGGTCTCATCACCCATTTCGCAATTGCGTTCTGCGCCGCGAAGGCGGGACCCCGACTTTCGCCATGTTGACTTTCCACCGCCCCCCTCCCCATACTTCGAAAAAGAATAACAAGACCAAATCATAAGACGATTTTGAGGGAGGATAGGATGCCGACTTCACGCAGGCAGCTGCTGAAGAGCTCGGCGGCTGCCGCCGCCGCACTCAGCCTCGATTGGACACGGGCCCAGGCGCAAGCCGAAAATTTACGCATCGGCCTGATCTACGACCTCACCGGTCCGTTCGCCGCTGGCGGCTCGGTCGCCTCCTCGGTCGGCGCGCAGATCGCGATCGACCTCGTCAACGAAAAGGGCGGCATCGGCGGCAAGACCAAGATCGTGCCGGTCGCGGCGGACTCGCAGAGCAAGGCGGACGTGGCGATCAACGAGGCCGAGCGGCTGATCAGCCAGGAAAAGATCGACATCATCAACGGGGTCTATTCCAGCGCGCATGCGGTGCCGATGGCCGCGAAGGTCGAGCAGCAGAAGAAGATCCTCTGGATCACGACAGCGGTCTCGACCGCCGTGTTCAAGGACAAGAACCTGCAATACGTGTTTCGCGCGCAGATCCATTCCGACCAGTACGGCCAGGCCTTCGCGGGCTTCGTCGCCGAGCACGCGCAAGGCAAGCTCGGCATGGACCCGAAGGACGTCAAGGTTGCGCTGATCCACGAGGACGGGCCTTACGGCGTCGGCGTCGCGGCGGCCGACGAGGCCTATGCCAAGCAGGCGGGCATCCAGGTGGTGATGCGCGAAGGCTATTCGGCGTCCGCACCCGATCTCTCGGTGCTTGTGACCAAGCTCAAGCGCGCCAAGGTCGATGTGATCTCGCACGCCGGCTACAACCCCGACATCACCCTGTTCCTGCGTCAAGCCCGCGAGAGCGGCCTGCGCTTCAAGATGCTGTTCGGCGCGGGCGCCGGCTACAGCCAGCTCGACAAGTTGCGCGCGACCTTCGGCCCCGACATCGACAATTTCTGCAACATCGATCCGGTGCCGGCGCAACTGCTCGATTCCGCCAAGCTTGCGCCTGGAATCGGCGATCTGACCAAGACCATGGTCACGCGCTACCAGGCCAAGACCGGCGCGACCGACGTGCCGCCGCACTGCTCGATGGGTTTCAACCAGACCTGGATTCTGCTCAACAGCGTGCTGCCGGTCGCCAAGGAAAAGTACGGCAGCTTCGAGCCCGAGGCCATTCGCAAGGCCGCGCTCGACGTCGACATTCCCGCCGGCGGCACCATTCAGGGCTATGGCGTAAAGTTCTTCCCACCGGGCACGCCGCTCTCCGGCCAGAACGAACGCTCGACCCCCGTCGTGATGCAGAATGCCGGCGAGCACATCTCGGTGGTGTGGCCGACCAACATCAGGACGCAAGACCCGGTGTTTCCGCTGCCGAAGGGATCGACCTACGGGACGTGAGGCTACGCGCCGCGACGACGGTGCACCCTCTCCCCTTGCGGGAGAGGGTGGCTCGCCGCGAAGCGGTGAGACGGGTGAGTAGGTCGCACCTCCCCAATTAGGCAATCGTTTTACTGTTTGATTGAGGTGACTGTGCCTGTACAGCCAGTCGATGCTCTGAACGTTCCGGTGCCTCGATTGCCCGAAGTAAAGCTGGTACCGGTGACGGTGACCCCATCGTAGATGCCGACGGAGTGGCCGACCCCGTTGGCGTTGATCGTTCCGGTGGCACCCCCGCCACTGACGCTTCCGCCGGAGACGACGACTGTCGACGTGGTGGTGGTACCGCAGCCCACTGCAGTAACGAGCCACACGCCGTCGAACTTGCTAACACCGCTACCACCACCACCGCTTTTCCGGGCGGCTTCGGGCTTGCTGCGTCGTGCGGGCTTCTCAGGCTCCACCATGCGCGGTGCCTGCCGCAAGCCGGAAAGGGATTTCTCATCATTCGAGATACTCCCGCCCGCACTGCCAGATTGAGCCAACGCAGCGCTCGCCATGCAGGCCCAGATCAGGAGCGAGACGAGTGTATTTCCAAGCGTAGTTTGAGCTGAACTTTCCACAATGATTTAATCCATATCCAAACAGACCGTGCCAATAACGCGACAAAGATTTGCCAGTCATGTCCCCTCGTCAAGCGCTACGATGGGCTGGTGGGGTCCTTGGCACAACGGGGGCGGCTTCAGCCGCGACCTCGGCGGCGGCTATCAGGCCCCGCAATCAGCGTCGGACAATGAATTTCGGGGCAAAAGCTCGGTTTTCCTGCATCGCCCACTGGTGGCCGAACCGGGACAGGACGGCATCGTCGTCGCAAGCCCGGAGCAAGCCATGCGAAACCCGAAGCCCTTCACAGTCCTTCAGCCGATCCCCGGCCAGAGCCCGAAGCCGCTGTTCACAGTCTGCGCCTATTCGCTCGATCAGGCTCGCGCCCTTGTCGCGGCAAGGTCGCGAGCGAGACCAGGCGACGCACAGCGCTTCTCATTGACGACACTCGGGAGGCGCTGAATACGGACGCACCGGGTTCAGCTAGATCGGCGTTGTCACGCCCTACAACACCACCCGCCGTCCCTCCTCCGCCGCCCAGTAGCCCGCGTAGTTCACCTTGATCGTCTCATACGCCAGCGCGAGGTCCGACAGCGGCTGCCGTCCCGTCGCGGCGCATTCCACGAAGTCCTGGATCTCCTGGAGATAGCCGCGTGTCCACTCCTCTTCGAGGCAGACATATTGCCAGCCGGTTTTGCGGTCGACCTTCTCGGTGATGTAGACGGAGGCGAGCTTCTCCTCGGAAGTCTGGTAGCTCATCAGATGAGTGTTCGGCGTGATGTTGGCGAACAGCGAACCGCCTGACGTGTAGGTCTCGATCAGATTGCGCACGCCGCCCATGATCATGTCGCCGGAGAACACGGTGGCCTTGGTGCCGTCCGAAAACGTCGCGGTCAGCGTGCCCCAATCCTCAACGTCAACAGGATTTGCCTTGATGTAGGTACGCTCCTCCGGCTTGAGGACGGCCGTGACGTTGCCGACATCGCCGGTGACGCTGGCGACGCGGATGGTCTCGCCGCGCGCCTTGGCCTCGACCTGCTTGAGATACAGCACGGCGGAGAGCGGATGGCAGCCCATCCGGATCAGCGAGCCGCCGCCGGTCATCGCCCATTGCGCGGCATGGGCCGCGTGCGAGCCGGAATGGCTCTCCTCGCCCTTCATGAACAGGATTTTGTCTTTGGTCGCTCTTAGAATCTCCGCGGTCTTGGTCACCGCGGGGGCGTAGATCCAGTCCTCGGCATACATGAAGAGCTTTCCGGTGCGCTCGATCGCGGCACGCGTGGCGTCCATCTCTTCCAGCACGCGCTCATACATCAGCGCCTTCAGCACATGCTTGCCGATCGGCTGCCGGTCGCCGTCGCGGCCGAAATAGCCGGCGAACGGCTTTTCGCAGATCACGTGCTTGCCGGCCTGCATGGCGGCGACGATCATTTCGGCATGCAGATTGGGCGGCGTGCAGATGTCGATGACGTCGAGCTCGCGGTCTGCGATCAATTCGGCGAAGCCGCGATAGACCCGTGGGATCTGGTGGCGCCCGGCGAATTCGACGACGTGGTCGCCGCGCGCAGCGACCGCCGCGACCTCGACATCCACGCCGTAGACGCGCCGGAACGCATACATATGCAGCTCCGACACGAAGCCGCAGCCGACGAGTCCCACCCTGATCCTGGCCATAGCGCCCCCTGACCCATGCTTTGGGCGGCACTATAGCGCGCCGGCGGACCTATTCCACCGAGACCCGCACCACGCCGGCGCTCATCATGCCCAGCGCCTTGGCGGCCGGCACCGAGAGATCGACGATGCGGCCGCGGATGAAGGGGCCGCGATCGTTGACCCGGCATTGAATCGAGCGGCTGCCGTACGACACCCTCAGCACGCTCCCGAAGGGGCGCGTCCGGTGCGCGCAGGTCAGCTCGCCTTTTCCGGCTTTTCCGTATCCGTAATAGGAGGCAAGCCCGCTCTCGGCCTGGGCAAAGGAAACTGCAGAAAGCGAAAAAGTGGCAAGGCAAGAAAATAGCGTGGTCTGCGCTCGCACGGCACCACTCCCGGTTGGCCCTGCCCCGCGCAGCAACGTTTGTTGGTTCCCGTGGGTTCCTCAGGCGCCGCCGGGTCGCGGCCGGCGGGGCCATCACACATTGTTACTGTTTGTGAAACACGAGCGTCCGAACCTCGATACTTTCGCGCGGTGCCGCATCGGCCGGCGTAGTGGGATCGACGAACGCGGTGTGGGGCCCGAAGCGGGTGCGGCCGTCCGTCGCGGAATCGTAGCACTTGAGCAGCAGCGCTTCGTCCGCCGTCATCTCCGGGAAATAGAACCAGCGATGGTTTGGATTGTATTTCACCGAATAAGTCTCGCCGCGACGGTTGGGATAGATCAGGTCGGAGGCGACGAGATCGTCGGGCGCGATCGTCGTGCCGTCGGCCATCGCCAGCGGCGAATCGCGCAACGGGCCGCGGATCGGCCGCCACAAATTGATCACCTGGACGCGGCCTTTGAGCAGCTCCTCGGCCTCATCGGGCAGATGCTCGCGCACACGGTTGGCGCCCGAGACGGCGGTCTGGTCGACGTGGACGCGTGTTGCCGGCTGACGCGGGCCACCGTCGCGAATATCCGCGGCGCCCTCGACCCGCCTGCGCACGGTATGATCGAAGATAACGACGCGGTCGGCTTTCAGCGTTGCGCGCAGGAAGGCCTCGACGGCGGGATAGACCGCCCTCACCTCTTCGTCGTTGCTGAAGTCCTTCACCTGGGTTGGATGCCGCACCAGCGCAAAGCCTTCGCGGTCGAGCGAGAAATTCTGCGCGATCAGTCGCGCATCGAAGATCGGGACCTGATGCGGCTCCGGCAACGACGTGCTCTTGGGCTCGCCAGGCGGCGGATCGAAGGCGTAGGTACGCGGCTTGCCGGAAACCGGCGCGAGATAGTTGAGTTCGGCGGTGACGAAGGGAAGCGATTCGATTTTTGTTTCTTGCAGGCCCATGGCCGGTCTCCCGATGTGGTCGTCGTTATGATTTTTGCCGGGATGGAGCGCGGCGCAAGGGAGGTCGTGCAAATAGCAACGCGGGTGTTGTCATGAGCGCGGAATGCAGAAGGATCGTTTCGAGGAAAGACCAACGCTCGCCGCACTCCTTCTCCCTTGCGGGAGAAGGTGGCGCGAAGCGCCGGATGAGGGGTTCTATCGGCTCACTTCAATGTGAGAGACTACTCGCGGAGAGAACCCCTCACCCGTCTCGCCGCTACGCGGCGAGCCACCCTCTCCCGCAAGGGGAGAGGGGTAAGCGTCGCGTCCGGGACACCCGGGTGCCCTACAGCCCTGCCTTCGCAATCGCATCCGAGAACGAGCGATCTACGACCTCGGCCGCATCGAGCTTCTGCTTGATAAAGCCCCAGCGAAAATAGAGATCGATCGTGCTCTGCTCGTCCGCGACCACGCCGTCATCGATCGGCGCGATCCGGATTTTTGCGCGCGACAGCCAGTTCTGCGGCACGGCGGTCGGGATGTTCATCAGCCTGCCCCAGGTTGCCGCATAGCTGTCGATATCGTTCAGCGACCACGCCCGCGCCGCGGTGAGGCGTCGGATGAAGTCGGTCAGCTCCGCGCGCTTGTCGCGGATCGCATCGGGCCGCGCCACCTGAAAGCTCAGCCCCGGCGTCAGACCCTCCGAGGTGATGACACGGCGCGACTTGAACAACACCTCCTCCTGGCTGACATAAGGCTCCCAGGTCGACCACGCGTCGACGGAGCCTTGCGTGTAGGCGATCTTGGCATCGGACGGCGCCAGGAACGCAATCTGCACGTCAGCCGCAGCCCAACCGTTCTTCTCGAGCGCGGCAAGGATCAACTGGTGCCCGATCGAGCCACGGCCAGTCGCGATCTTCTTGCCGCGCAAATCCGCAAAGCTCTTGATCGGCGAATTCTCGGGCACGAGGATGGCAAGCCCCTCGCGCGTCTGCCGGATCGCGGCGATCGCCTTCACCGGCGCGCCTGAGGCGGCGGCGAAGGTGAAGGGTGCGTCGCCAACGAGCCCGGTCTCGATCGCGCCGGCGCTGAGCGCTTCGAGCAGCGGCGCAGCCGCGGGAAATTCCTTCCACTCGATCTTGTACGGCACGTCCTTGAGCACGCCCGCCGCTTCCATCACGGCCTGCGAATTGCCCTTCTGGTCGCCGACGCGCAAGGTGGTTTGCGCCGCTACCAGGTCGAACGAGCCGAACAGCAGCGCGCCGGCCAGCATGAGGCGGATCATTCCGCCGCCTCGCCGCGAACGGCCTGCCGCTTGGCGATCACCTCGCGCGTCAGCGGGATCAGCTCGCGGCCGTATTCGATGGCGTCGATCAGGGGGTCGAAGCCGCGGATCAGGAAATGGCTGACGCCGAGGTCGTAATAGTCGCCGAAGACCTCGGCGACCTGCTCGGGCGTGCCGACCAGCGCGGTGGTGTTGCTGTTGGCGCCGGTGAGCTTTGCGATCTCGGTCCACAGCCGCTTGTCGATGCGGCTGCCCTGGTCGGCGAGCGAGAGCAGGCGCCGCGCGCCGGCGGTGGCATGGCCGTCAGCGGGCTTGCGATAGCCGGTCTTGTCCTGGAGCGCGGTGGCGCGCGCAAGAATCTCTTCCGCCTTGTCCCAGGCCTGCTTCTCGGTCGGGGCGATGATCGGCCGCACCGAGAGGCTGAATCGCGGCGTCGGACGGCCCTGCCTGACGGCCGCATTGTGAACGCGCGCGGTGACGTCGCGCACCTGCGCGTAGGATTCGCCCCACAGCGCAAAAGTGTCGGCATGCTTGCCCGCGACGTCGATCGCAGCGTCGGAGCCACCGCCGACGAAGGTGTAGATGCCGGCCTTCTGCAGCGGCTTCACCTGCGAAAAACCATTCTCGACGTTGTAGTACTTGCCGCTGTAGTTGAACGGCTTCTCGCTGGTCCATTCCAGCTTCACCACATCGAGAAACTCGCTGGTGCGGGCGTAACGCTCGTCCTTGTCGTCGAGCGTGTTGCCGTCCTGTCTGAGCTCGGCTGCATTGCCGCCGGTGATGACGTGCAGCGAGACGCGGCCTCCATAGAGCTGGTCAAGCGTCGCCAGCTGCCGCGCGAGCAGCGTCGGCGCGGTAAAGCCCGGCCGCTGCGCGATCATCACTTTTAACGACTTGGTGATGGTCAGCACATGCTGGGCGACCTGGAGCGCATCCGGCGTGGTCGAATGGAACGCCAGCAGCGCGCGGTCGAAACCCGCGAGCTCATGCGCCTTCGCGACGGTCTCGATATAAACCGGATCGAGCACCGGACCCTGACGCACGATGGTCTCGGACGCATTACTGTTGGCGATAAAGCCGATGAACTCGATCGACATGATGTTCTCCCTGAATGTTTGGCGGCAGGCTAGAGGCCCAATGCGGCACGGCCGAGGCCGGTGCGCGTGGAATCGTCCTGCGGCGTGTGCACGCGACCGCACAGGACGTCGCGATAGTGCCGCTCCAGCGGATTGGCGCGGGACAGGCCGTGATTGCCGGTCAGCGACAAGGCCTCCTCGACCGCGGCGACGGCGTTGTTGGTCACGGTCAGCTTGATGACGTTGGACTCGGCCGCCGAAAGCGCGACACCGTCGTCGAAATCAGCGGCGAAGGATGCGATCAGCCGTGCATTGACGGCGAGCCGCGCCTCGATCGCGCCAAGAATCTCCTGCGCGCGCGGCAAGGTCGCAAGCGGCGCTCCCAGGCTGGCCGGCACGCGCTGCTTCAGGAACCCGACCAGCCAGTCGCGTGCAGCCCGCGCAACGCCGTCATAGATCGCGGCGACAAAGATCGTGTGGACGGTCGCCTGCGCGACATCGGGTGCGCGCCAGTCCGCCGGCTTGCGCACGTCGATCTCGGCATCGAGAGGTATCACGACGTCGTCGAAGATGACGTCGTGGCTGCCGCTGGCCCGCAGGCCGTGGTGATCCCAGGTCTCGACGATACGCGTGCCCGGCAGGCCCGCCGGCACCAGGAACTGTCCGACGCGCGGCTCGGCTTCGTCCGTCCGCGCCCAGACCAGATACCATTTCAGGATCGGCGATCCCGTCGAATAGATCTTGTGCCCCGAGAGCCGCCAGCCGGTCTCGGTCCGGCGTGCAATGGTCGCGGGCAGGCCGCCGCGCGCAGGCGAACCCAGTTCGGGCTCGACGCGGAGTGCGTTGACGAGCGCAAGGTCTTCGACACTCTCGCGCGCGAGCTTGCGCGACAGCCGCGCCGGCCAGGTCGGGCTCCGTGCCATCACCAGATGGTTGATGTAGTGCATTGACAGCACCAGCGCGGTCGACGGATCGGCCTTGCCGATGATGCCGAGGACGCGTGCGGCGTATCGTGCGCCGGCCCCGGCGCCGCCATGGGCGGCAGGCACCGTCAGCGACAGCAGGCCTGCCTCGGACAGCTCGCGAAAATTCTCGAACGGGAAGCTTCCGGTCCGATCGTACTCGGCCGCACGGGCAGCGAAAGCCTCGGCCAGCGCTTCGGCACGTGCGATGTAGTCGGGTTCGTGATGCGCCGCGCGCCCCTTGGCGATCGGAGTTACCATGTGGCGTCCAATCCGAGCAGGCCAAGAATCTGGCGGCGCAAATCGGCCAGATACGGATCACCGCGATGGCGCGGATAGGGCCGGTCGACACGGATATCGGCCTTCACGCGCGCCGGGCGGTCGCTGAACACGATGACGCGGTTGGCGAGCACCAGCGCCTCCTCGGCGTCATGCGTCACCAGCAGCGTGGTAAAGCCCTTGCACTGCCACAGCGAGACCAGCTCGGCTTGCATGGTGATGCGGGTCAACGAATCGAGCTTGCCCAGCGGCTCGTCGAGGATGAGGATTTTCGGATCGTTGACCAGCGCGCGGGCCAGTGCGACGCGTTGCGCCATGCCGCCCGAGAGCTGGTGCGGATAGGCATTGCGGAAGGACGATAGCCCCACGAGATCGAGGGCGGCATCGACGCGGTGACGCTGGCTCTTCAAGATGCCCTGCGCCTCCAGCCCGAGCGCGACATTGTCCCAGACTGTGCGCCAGGGAAACAAGGTCGGATCCTGGAACACGACAACGCGCGACGGGTGCGGTCTCGTGATGCGCGCCTCGTCCTCGCGCAGCGTTCCGGATCGGGGCTTGTCGAGGCCTGCGACGAGGCGCAGCAGCGTGGACTTGCCGCAGCCGGAGGGACCGAGCAGCGCAACGAACTCGCCCGGCTCGACGGAGATGCTGACGTCGCTGAGCACCGGCAGCTCGGCGCCGTCGATGTCGAAGGCGTGGCTGACCTGCTCGATGTCGAGCGCGGCGCCCGCGGCCGAGTGAGCGTCGATTTCAGCCAGTGCAGTTGCGGCTACCATTTCACGGTCCCCTTCTGCCAGACCAGCAGGCGATCGCGGATCGCAAACAGCAGCGTGATCGCGCCGGAGCAGAGCAATGACATCACGATCAGCGCCGCATACATATTGGCGTAGGCGGCCCAGCCCTGCGCCCATTGCAGGTACCAGCCGAGGCCGGCCTTGACACCGATCATCTCGGCGACGACGAGCACGGCAAAGGACGAGCCGAGCCCCATGAACAGGCCGACGAAAACGTGCGGCAAGGCCGCGGGGATTGCGACCTTCAACACCAGGAAGGACGGCTTTGCCCCCAGCGTCCGCGCGACGTCATAGTAGGCGTTGCTCACGCTCGCGACACCCGACCAGGTCAACACGGTGACCGGGAACCCCGTTGCCAGCGCGATCAGAAAGGTAGACGCGCTCCAGCTTGACGGGAACGTGAAGAAGGCGATCGGCAGCCACGCGGTCGCCGGCAGCGGGCCGATGAAGCGCAGCACCGGGTGCACCCAATAGCCGACCGCGCGCGACCAGCCGATCGAGACGCCGGTCAGGAAGCCGACCGTCGCGCCGATCAGATAACCGCCCAGCTGGAGCTTGACCGAGGCGAACACGCTGTCGAGCAGTTTCGGCAGATCGTCGGTGTAGACCTCGATGATCGACTGCGGCGGCGGGAAGAACGGCAATGGCAGCCAGGCGAATTTCGCCGTCGCGACTTCCCACAGGGTCAGGACGACGCCGAGCACGACGAGCCACGGCGCGCGCTGGCGCAAGGCCCGGCCCGTCGAACCGAGGTAATCGGCGCCGACCGTCCCGAACAGCGCGATCGCTGCGATGACAAGTGCGGCAATGCCGAGCGAATGGGTCCGCGACCAGTCGCCGACGTCCTCCCACCACAGGCAGGACAGTCCGAAGGCAATCCACGCCACGCTGGCGAGAATGCCGACACCGGAGTCCCGGACCCAGCTCGTCAGCCACGGTGCGCGCGAGAGGCGCGGCGCGCCGGAGGCAAGGCCGTCAGACAGCGAATACGTCGACATAGATGCGCTCCGCAAATCTGGCCGTATCCGTGCTCTGCTTGAACACCTGCACGCTCTTGAGATCGTCGGCATAGGCCTTGAGCTCGCGCTTCAGGACTTCGCCGACGGGGTGATGGTGATGAGTGTGGTAGCGCACCATACCCTCGATATCCGTGAGCGACGCCGTCTTCGGCGCGTAAGGCTGGAACGATTTCGCCGTCACTGACGGATTTTGCGCAGTGAACATCGCGGCATCGAGCAGCGCCTGCGTCAGGGCGCGCGCGACCAGCGGCTCCTCGCGCACCAGGCTGCCGCGCAGGCCAAGGATACAGCAGCTCTTGTCGCGATATTCGCCATCGAGATTGGAGGCGACCTCCTTGTACTGGCTGTCCTTGAGCCAGAGATAACCCAGCGGGTCGGACGACAGGAAGGCCTGCACCTCGCCCTTCTCGACGGCGACGTTGAGAAGGTTGCCGGGATAGGCGCGCCAGTCGACATCCTTGTTCGGATCGATACCGAGCTTGGCGAGCTGAATGGAGAAGAAATTCTTGTCGGGGCCGCCGAGATCGCCGACCGCGACGATCTTGCCCTTGAGATCGGCAAGCTTGCTCACGCTGGAATCGGCGCGCGTCAGCACCCGCATGCAGCCACCATGGGTGCCGGCGGCAATCTTGACGTCAAAGCCCTGCTCCAGCGGCTTCAGCCAGCGGAGCGCCATGCCGAGCCCGGCATCGCTCTTGCCGGTCGCAATGGCCTCGAGCAGCTGGTCGGTCGAACCGGAATAATTGATGAGTTCGATGTCGAGATTGTGCTTCTGGAAGAAGCCGTGCTCGATGGCGACCGGCACCGGGGCGAGACAGACCGCGCCGGCGTTCCAGGACAGCTTGAGCTTGCGCGGCGCCCCGGTGAGCGCGGGCACATCCGACGCCGTCCGGCACAGCGGAAACTCCGAGAGATCGACGCCGGGCGCGATGGCCCGCGGCGCAAAGGCCTGTGCCGCACCGAAGGCACCGAGCGGCGCAGCGAATGCCGCAGCTAATCCCGCCTGGAGCAAATGGCGCCGGTCGAGCCTCGATCCGTCGCGCTTGTCATCGTCGTTCATCCGTCTCCACTCCTGCGCTGGCACGGCTCCGCCATCGGCACAACGGCTTGCGTTGCGCCTGTTCCGTGCGGAGCTGCGTCAAGAGAAATTCTTTTCGCCAGCGCCTGCTCGGTGCCTTGATGCGATGCGCAAATCATGCGGCGCGTTCGCCGTATCGTCAATGAAATGGAATTTCGAATGTGGCACGAAGCGAAGTCATTCTCTCCATCTGCGCGTGCAAGGACGATGAAAGGATTTCCGCCGATGCATCGGTTGGCGGAGACCGGCGCGACTCCCTCTGCTGCTTCATTTTTGCGCAGCTTCGGCCGTACATCCCGCACGTTCTCGAAAGCAGAGCTTCGTTGAAACGTCCTTGCTGATCGCGCGCGCAATACGGTTAGCCATTTCATTGACCGCGCATCGCGCGATCATAGACTTGATCGTCTCGCTGCATCGTTCGCTCACGCGTCGTGGGCAAAGCAACAAGACAGGCCACATGAGCATCAACTCCCTCGATCATTCCATCACGCGCCGGCTCGCAGCATCGCTGCTTGCCGCCGCCATCACCCTGTCGACGGCCGCCGCCTCGTTCGCGGCCGACGCAATCGTGCTGCGCGTCGGCGACCAGAAGGGCGGCAACCGTTCGCTGCTCGAGATCTCGGGCTACGCCAAGGATCTGCCCTACAAGATCGAGTGGTCGGAATTCCCCGCGGCAGCTCCAATCCTGGAGGCGCTCAACGCCGGCGCGCTCGACGTCGGCTACACCGGCGACCTTTCATTCCTTTCGGTCTACGCGGCCGGCGCGCCGATCAAGGCGATCGGCGGCACCAGGTCGGATGCGAAGACGCAAGCCATTCTCGTACGTCAGGATTCGCCGATCAAATCGGCCGCCGACCTCAAGGGAAAACGCCTCGCCGGCACGCGCGGCGGCTGGGGCCAGTTCCTGATCGACGCCACGCTGGAGAAGGCCGACATCAAGCTGGAGGACGCGACCTTCGCGCCGCTCGGCCCGGTCGACGCCAAGATCGCGCTGGTCGCGGGTTCTATCGACGCCTGGGCGGTGTGGGAGCCCTACGTCTCTTTCGCGACGCTCAAGGACAAAGCCCGCGTGATCGCCAACGGCGAAGGCCTGACGCCGACCATCACCTTCATCGTCGCCTCCGACAGCGCCATCACCACCAAGCGCGCGGCGGTGCAGGACCTCGTGCAGCGGCTAAACAAGGCGCGGCTGTGGTCGCTGGATCATCTCGGCGAATATGCCAAGAGCACGGCCGAGTTGACCAAGCTACCGGAGGACGTGCTGTTCTCGGCCTACACCGCGCAGCGCACCAGCCCGATTCCGATTGATGAGAACGTCGTGAAGGAGGTGCAGGAAGCCTCGGACCGCTCGACGCGCTACGGCATCCTGCCGAAGAAGCTCGACGTGAGCAAAGCCGTCGACCGCAGCTTCACCGCTGCGGCCGCGGGATCGAACTAGAGCAGAGTCGGCGGGATGCGCGCGCTTCGTCTCAAGGCGGGCCCGCTGCATCTCGCCGCGATCGTGCTCGCGCATTTGGCCTGCATGGGCCTGATCGTGTGGCTATCGCTTTAGACGCCAGCCAGGGCCGCCGTTCGCCGGCCCGGCCTTAAGGAAAAGATCAGGACAACATAAGGAGCCCATAAGGACTTACGAGACGCCGTTGGCCTAGCATCGACCGTGTGATCGCGTCGGTAACAGGATGCCTCATCCCACGGCTTGTCCAGGCAATCACAACTCGCTCTCGGGTTGCCGATCCCGACTGGACGGGCTTACAGTGATCCGCCCTGCGGCCGTCGACGCTTGCAATGGGAAGGCGACCTTCGGGCTGGAGATCAGCGCCATGTCAGCCGATCAGTACCTTCGTTACGACCCGTCCGTCGAACACATCCGGCCGGAGGAAGCGGCGGCCGTCGAGGCGATCGTTGCTTCGATTTCGCGAACGAGCGATCGCACTTTTCACAAAGACAAGCACGGGACCCGACAGCAGCACGCCAAGGGCGCCGGCTATCTCCGGGGCGAGCTGATCGTCTACGACGATTTGCCGGATCATCTGCGCCAGGGCCTGTTCAAGCAGGCTGGCCACTTCCCGATCATCGTCCGCCTCTCCACCGCATTCAACAGGAGCGATCGCGTACGCTCGCCACGGGGATTTGCCATCAAGGTCCTGGGCGTGACTGGGGCTAAGGCGCTCGGCGACGACGATACGACGAACCAGGATCTCCTGCTCGTCAATCACCCCAGCTATTTCGCGGATGCGATGGCCTATATGCGCGCACAGCAAAAGGTCGAGCACACCCTGTTCCTGCCTGATCTGGCGTACGGACCCATAGGCTTTTTGGCGCGCGTCCTGGTCGCCGCATCGGACAGAACAGGCATTCCGATCCCGATCGTCTTGAAAGCGCTCGGTGATGCCGGCAGCAATATCCTCGGAGAAACCTTTCATACGGAGGGAGCATTGCGGTTTGGCGATTATATCGCAAGGCTTCGCCTGATACCGATCTCGGCGTCGGTTCGCCAACTCACCGGCCAGCCCTGCCACGATGCCGATGATGCCGTGCTGAACAGCGTCGTTGCGTTCTTCAAGGACAATGCGGCCGAGTACGAACTGTTTGCCCAGCTCTGCACCGACCTGGAGCGAACACCGATCGAAGATGCCTCGATCGACTGGCCCGAAGACGTCGCGCCGCCGCAAGCACTCGGCAAGATCACGCTTCCGCGCCAGACCGCCGACAGCCCCGCGCGTCGCGTCTATTCCGACGAGGTGCTTTCGTTCGACCCATGGCGATGTCTCGCCGCGCATCAGCCGCTCGGCTCGATCATGCGGTTGCGCAGGGATGCCTACCGTGCCTCCCGCACGCGGCGGCAGCAGCAAAATCAATTCAAGGTCAAGCAACGGCCCGGCGAACCACGGGAGATCGCGGACCTGCCGGATTAAACTGGTCACCGTCCCTCATGATTGGACCCGTTGTCCCGGCCTGCGTCGAAAAATGACGCCGATCGCAGCGGATCGCCGGGATCGAGCGTCTCTGCCAGCGATGCGATCACCTGGCTGGAGCGGTCCTGCCACTTGGCAGCCCTTTGCGCTTGTCCGAGGCTCTCATAGAGCACCGCGGTCGTGCGATAAACCCGCCAGCTGGCATGCGGCAGCCTGGCATGGCGGAGGATCGAAATGGCCGTCAACAAATGCTCGCCGGCGACTTGCGTATCCTGCTTCAGGATCGCAATTCTCGCCATGGCCTCGTAGCACAGCGCGAGAAACGGCCGGTCGGGTGCCGCGCTCGTCACCTCGTGAAACTGGCTGGCCCATGTTTGCGCGCGGTCCAGATCGCCGGTCGCGATCCAATAGTCGCAGCAGGTCAGCAGATAATGCGGGATAACCAGCGACTCCATCGGCACCCGGTCGACCTCCATCCGCCGCTCCATCGCATCGAGATGCTGCCGCGCCCGAGGCAGGTCGCCCATCCGGACATAAGCTCGCGCCAGCAGGTTCCTGCCAACGAAGAAGGTGAACGGATTGGCCTCGATCATTGGGCCGAGCGCATCCTCCGCACGCCGTGACGCGCTGCCATATTCCTCCGCCTCGGAATACAGCCATCCGATCGTGAGATGACACAGCGCGACGGCCTGCGGATTTGCATTCCGCTCCGAGATAGCCAACGCGGAGACGACGTTTCGTTGCGCCCGTCCCCATTCACCGAGATAAATCTGGGCAAAGGCCTCGACCGATTCATAGAGCACGAACAGATAGACGTCACCGACCAGGCGGGCGAGCTCCTTTCCCCTGGTCGTCGCATCGCAGCAGGCCGGATAATTCGCGCGCAGGAATTCCAGCACCATCTCCATCGAGCAGCGCCGCAGCCGCATGCTCAGATCCTGCTCTCCGGTGATCAGTGCTGACGCACGCTCGGCAAGGTCGGCATTCTCGCGATCCCAGCCGCGGAGCATCAGCTTCAAATTGGCAACGTTGCCCTGGACCAGAGCGCTGAACGCCGCGTCGTCGATCGCCCGGCTCTTGACAAGCGCCTGTTCCGCAACAGGCAGGCTCTGGCGGCGATCGACGTAGAGACAAAATCTGCTGAGATCGACCAGCGCGTTCACCTCTTCGCGCACGTGCCCGTTCTCCGCCGCGTGCGCGACGACCGCGCTGAGATCCTGCAGCGAATTCAGGAAATCTCCACTGGCCCGCCAGGCCCAGGCGCGCTGAAGCAGCAACTTCAGACGTGTCGTCACTCGAAACTCCGGCGGCAGATGCGGCACCAGGTCCAAAGCGCGGGACAGGTAATTGGCGGCCTCGCGCGTGCTGAACCTTCGCGCCGAGCCCTCGGCCGCCGCGCCCAGATAATGCATCGCTTTCGGGAAATCGCGGCCCAGTTCGAAGTGGCGCGCGACAACGGCGGCGAGCTCCACAGCCTGCGGCCCGTAGCCCTGCTCGATCCCCGCCCCAAGCAGCGCATGGGTTTTCGTGCGGCGCGCCGGCGCGAGCCGCTGGTAGAGGATCTCCTGGTAAAGCGCGTGCTGGAACGCATAGCGACCGGAGACGCCTCCGTTCGGCCACTCGGTCATGCCGGCAACGACGATGACGCGATCGGTCCGCGCCAGGTCCTCGCACATCTGCTCGACATCCAGCACGGGACGGTCCAGCGCACCGGCGATATGGAGCGCCGAAAACTCCGCTCCCGCCGCACTGGCGACCTCGAGCAGGCAGCGCTCGTCCGCGGTGAGGTGATCGATCTGCTGCTTGATCATTCCTTCCAGATCGCGCGGCATGCTGTCCTGCGAGGCCGCGTCTTCACTGACCAGCCGCCAGCCCAATTCGTGCTCGACCAGCGCGCCTTGGGCCACGAGATGATCGAGCAGAGACGACACGAATAGAGGATGCCCGCCGGTTCGCGCGAAGATGCGCTCGACCAGCTCTCTGGCGAAATCGGCCGAGTTGAAGCGCAGGGACAGATAGCGTTCGACGTCGGTGCCGGTCAGTCGATCGAGCGCGAGCTCGGTGGCGTGTCCGTGAATCCGCAAGTCCTGGTGAACCGCACGGATAGGATGTCCGCCGACGGCGACTTCCATCGGCCGATACGTGGCCAGCACGAGGATAGAAGCCCTCCGATCCCGCCGCGCCAGCCGGGAGAGCACATCCACGGTGGCAAAGTCGCTCCAATGCAGATCTTCCAGGATGATCACCCATGGTCGCGTGACGGCGAGATGTTCCATGAGATCGGCAAATTCGCGCAGCATGCGCTCCCGGGTTGCGCCAAAGACCTCGTGCTGGAATGCGGCCCGGTCTGCGTCGCCGAGGAAACCGGGCATTTGCGCGAGCCAGGTCGGGGCGTGCTCGCGGATCGAAGTCAGCAGCGATGCTCCATCGGTTCGACGGCAGCACTCGTTCAGCGCGCCGATCAGCGGAAGAAAGGCCTCATGGGTGCCGAACAATTCGTTGCAGCTACAATGCAGCACGCCCAGTCCCTGCTGGTTCATCCTCTCGAGCGTCATTTGCAAGAGGGTGGTCTTGCCGATCCCGGCCTCGCCGGTGATGAAGACGACCTGACGCTGTCCGGTACGGGCGAGTTGCAACGCCTTGTCCAGCGTATCGAGTGCCCCAGTGCGCCCGACCCTCCAGTGCCGGCGTCGATCGACGGCCTGCTCCGTGGCGGACGCCGCCTCCTGTTCGCGCGCTCGCTCGATCGCAGGCAATTCGACGGTCGCGACCGCCGCAATGAAGCGATAGCCGCGCCGCGTGACTGTCTCGATGTAATTGGGGGACTGCCTGTCGTCGCCGAGCACCGAGCGTAGCGCGTTCACGGCAACGGCGAGGCTCGACTCGCTGACGTGCAGATCGGACCAGACCGCGTCGAGCAACTCTTCCTTGGTGACGAGCTCACCGGGCCGACCGACAAGATGGCAAAGAACCTCGAACGGCTTCGGCGCCAGCGCGATCCGCTCCCCGCCTCGCCACAATAGCGCGTTGGCACGGTCGAGGCGGAATTCACCAAAGGCAAGCGCGTCTGTACGCACGGCTCCGACCCCCGGATGCTCCCCCACCTTAAGGGAAAGCTCAGCCAAATGTAAGGACACGATAAAGACCTGCGCCCTGCGCCGGCACTAGCATTGGCCTGTCCATTTCAGAGACGCCGGCAAGGCGTCGGACGGCCTTTCATCACGCTGTCATTTCAGTCGACAGGCAGTCGATGCCTGAATTTTGGCAAGGAGTTGGCCATGAGCATTTTAAGACATTTGGCGATCCCGCCTCTCGCTTTTGCCATTCGCCATTACGACGTCAGGGTGATATTGGGCATCACCGTCCTCAGCCGCGTCTTCCTCCTCGCAATCTACCTTGCGTGCGGCGGCCCGGGCCTGTCCGAGTTCGATCTCGCCAACACCATCGCGCTGCCATGAGCTCGGGACCGCTGGAATGGTGCATCGAGATCGCGATCATCGTCGCGATCTGCATCGGGATTGTCGCGGGCGGGCATGGCCGGCTCGTCGTGCCGCATCACCGGGTTCAACGCGCGCAAGCCGATCGGGCCGCTTGCCTGCAGCGGCCCACAAACCTCTTCGGCATCGTGGCGCTGCGGCGAGGCGGTCCGCCCGTTTGATCGATCACCAATATCCGCGGTGATACGCCCGGTACGGCCGGTAGTAGCCGTAGCGCGGACCGTAATATGGACGATAGGCGCGATAGCCGTAATAGCGGGGACGCGCGTAGTAGCCGCCATAACCGTAACCCGGTCCATAGCCACCATAATAGGCAGGAGCATAGCCGTAAGCCGGCCCCGGGTATCCGTAGCCGCCATAATAAGGCCCGCCGCCATAGTAGCCGTAGCCGTAAGGCGAGCTGCTGGCGATGGCGCTACCGATGATCGCACCGGCTGCGAGGCCGCCAATGCCCCATCCAAAACCTCGGCCGCGCCAATACACCTGCGTGACATCATCGCCGGCCGCGGCCTTCATGGTCGCGACATTCGTGGGCATCGGGCCCGCAGCGGCCGGCTCGATTTGGCCGGCCATGACCGCGCCGGCCAGCGAACAGGCAATTGCCGTTTTCCAGATCCTCATCGTCTTACTCCCTGTCTGACGTTTCGCTTGGACATGGACGCAGCCCATGATCGGGCATCCTGGCGCAAGGTCGAAGCCAGAAATTCGGCCTCGAGTTTGCGTGCACCGCACAAGACGCATGCCTCCATTCTGATCAACCGGTATCCGACGGGCTCGACGACCTCGCCGCGTGTGACACCGGCAGGACGGTGCTGGGGCCCGATGACCGCGGCAAAGCATTAAGCTTCCGGCGCATTCGCAACCAACAACCACCTTCCCGATTGACTATTCGTGCCGTTACTATCGGTTCCAATGTGCGCGGCCGGGAGGCTTCTCGCGAGCGCCAGAGTTGTGGGAGAATGACATGAGTGCCGCGAGACCCGAGCCGCTTGCCCGTCAGGCCCTGGCGTTCGTCCTGGCCGGCGGACGCGGCAGCCGGCTGCTGGAGCTGACCGACCGGCGCGCCAAGCCCGCGGTCTATTTCGGCGGAAAATCCCGCATCATCGATTTCGCGCTGTCGAACGCGGTGAACTCGGGCATCCGCCGCATCGCGGTCGCCACCCAGTACAAGGCGCACAGCCTGATCCGGCACCTTCAGATGGGCTGGAACTTCTTCCGTCCCGAGCGCAACGAGAGCTTCGACATCCTCCCGGCGAGCCAGCGCGTCTCCGAAAACATGTGGTATGTCGGCACGGCCGATGCAGTCTACCAGAACATCGACATCATCGAATCCCACGCCTGCCGCTTCATCGTGGTTCTCGCCGGCGACCATATCTATAAAATGGACTACGAGGTGATGCTGCGCCAGCATGTCGAGAGCGGCGCCGACGTCACCGTCGGCTGCCTGGAGATGCCGCGGCAGGAATCTTCCGGCTTCGGCATCATGCATATCGACGAGAACGGCTGGATCAAAGAGTTCCTGGAGAAGCCGAAAGATCCGCCGCCGATGCCGGGCAAGCCGGACGTCTCGCTCGCCAGCATGGGCATCTACGTGTTCGACGCGAAATTCCTGTTCGAGGAGCTCAAGCGCGACGCCGAGGATCCGAATTCCAACCACGATTTCGGCAAGGACATCATCCCCTATCTCGTCAAGAACGGTCGCGCCATGGCGCACCAGTACTCGACCTCCTGCGTCCGCTCCGGCAGCGACCCCCGCGCCTATTGGCGCGATGTCGGCACGGTCGACGCCTATTGGGCCGCCAACATCGACCTCACCGACGTGGTGCCCGAGCTCGATTTGTTCGACAGCGCCTGGCCGATCTGGTCCTATTCGGAGATCACACCACCGGCAAAATTCGTCCATGACGAGGAGAGCCGGCGCGGCCAGGCCGTGAGCTCGCTAGTCTCGGGCGGTTGCATCATTTCCGGCGCCTCGCTGCGGCGCTCGCTGCTGTTCACCGGCGTGCGCGTCAACTCCTATGCTCAGGTCGAGAACGCCGTGATCATGCCGTACGTGAACATCGGCCGCGGCGCGCGTTTGAAGAACGTCGTGATCGATCGCGGCGTCGAGATCCCGGAAGGGCTCGTCGTCGGCGAGGATCCCGAGTTGGACGCAAAGCGCTTCCGCACCACCGAGCAGGGCATTTCGCTCATCACCCAGCCGATGCTCGACAGGCTCAATACATGACGCCTGTTCGCGTCCTCGCGGTCGCCTCTGAGGTCTATCCCATCGTCAAGACCGGCGGCCTCGCCGATGTCGCGGGCGCGCTGCCGATCGCGCTGAAGGCGCATGGCGTCGAGATGCGCACGTTGATGCCGGGCTATCCCGACGTGATGCGGATGCTGGGGGGAGCCGACGAAATCCGGCGCTGGCCGGATTATTTCGGCGGACCCGGCCGTTTGCTCGCCGGCTCGCATGACGGCCTCGATCTGTTCGTGCTCGACGTGCCGCATCTCTACGCACGGCCTGGCAACCCCTACGTGACGGCCGAAGGTGTCGACTGGGCGGACAATGGCATGCGGTTCGCCGCGCTCTCGCGCATCGCGGCCGACATCGGCCACGGCCTCGTTCCCGCCTTCGTGCCCGACGTGGTGCATGCCCATGACTGGCAGGCCGGGCTCGCGCCGGCCTATCTGCACTACGATAACCGGCCGCGGCCCGCCACCGTGATGACCATCCACAACATGGCCTATCAGGGCAAGTTCGCGCCCGAGCTGATCAGTTCGATCGGCCTGCCGTGGCGCGCTTACGGCGTCAACGACCTCGAATATTTCGGCGGCATCAGTTTTTTGAAGGCCGGCCTGCAATTCGCCGATCGCATCACCACGGTCTCGCCGACCTATGCGCAGGAGATCCAGAGCGACGAGGGCGGCATGGGGTTTGGCGGCTTGCTGCGCGCCCGCGCGCACGTGCTGAGCGGAATCCTCAACGGCATCGATGTCTCCGTTTGGAATCCGCAAGAAGATCCGCACATCGCCTACCGCTTCGGCGCGGAGGACCTCACGTTCCGGGCCGCGAACAAGGCGGTGCTGCAGCAACAGTTCAATCTGGATTCCTCGGACGAAGCGCCATTGCTCGGCGTCATCAGCCGCCTGTCCTGGCAGAAGGGGCTCGATCTCCTGCTCGAAGCCATTCCGACCATTTTGCGCGAAGGCATGCAGCTCGCGCTGCTCGGCAGCGGCGACCGCGATCTGCAGGATCGCTATCAGGCCGTTGCGCGCGCGAACCCCGGCCGCATCGGCGTCGTGATCGGCTATGACGAGATCATGGCGCATCTGATCCAGGCCGGCTCGGACGCGCTCATCGTGCCATCACGGTTCGAGCCGTGCGGCCTGACCCAGCTCTGCGCGCTGCGCTACGGCGCCGTGCCCATCGTCTCGCGGGTCGGCGGCCTCGAGGATACCATCGTCGATATCGGCGAGGCCGACAAATCGGGTCACGATGCCACCGGCTTCAAGTTCGCACCCGTCACCGCGGATGCCCTCGCCGGCACGCTGCGCAAGGCCAACATCGCCTTTCACGACAAGCTGACCTGGCGCCGCCTGCAACTGAGCGGCCTTGCGACCGACGTGTCCTGGCGCAACCGCGCCGGCGACTATGCCGCGCTCTATCGCAGCCTCATCACCGCGCGCGCCTGAGGCCCGACATCGTCGAATCAATGCTATAGAGCCGCCATGGACCCGTTCTTGATCAAGCTGATCGGCTTTGCCGCCGCGACCTGCACCACCGTGGCCTACGCGCCGCAAGCCATCAAAGTGTGGAAGACCCGCTCCACCGGTGATATTTCGCTCGGCATGTTCCTGGTCATGGTGCTGGGCCTGGCGCTCTGGCTCGTCTACGGCCTGCTGTCGGGCGATGCGCCCCTCGTCGCCGCAAACGCCATCACCATCGTGCTCGCCGGCGGCATCCTGTTCATGAAGCTGAAATACGGGTGAGCCACTCTTCTTCACCTCTCCTCGCTTGCGAGAAGAGGAGAAGATCACCCCCCGAACACATACGAAGCCATCGCGACATTCGCGACCTCGTCGACGAATACGCGCTGGCCCGCGTCGCTGCCGGCGGCGCCGGCGGCCACCATCAGCGGCAGCAGATGATCTTCGCGCGGATGGGCCAGGCGCGCGCTCGGTGCGTTCTCCCAGTCAACCAGCATCGCGTTGCGGCGCGCTGCGTCCTTGTGGCTAATCGCCTCGTTCAGATACGCCTCGAAATCATACGAGACCGGCTTCGACTCCGCGCGGCCGAACCCGCGCATGTTGTGATAGGTGAGCCCGCTGCCGACGATCAGAATGCCTTCGTCCCGCAGCGAGGCAATCGCCTGCCCGACCTTGATGTGCTCGGCCGGATCGTAACTCGATCTCAGCGACAGCAGCACGATGGGCATGTCGGCGTTCGGATACATCAGCCCGAGCGGCACGAAGGTGCCGTGATCGAAGCCCTGGTTGGGATCCTCCCGGCAATCGACGCCCGCGCGAATGAGCAGCGCCTTCACCTCCGCGGCGAGCTCGGGCCGCCCCGGCGCCGGATATTTGAGGTGATAGGTGTGCTCGGGGAAACCGTGATAGTCGTACACCATCGGCGGATGCGCCGAGGTCGACACGGTGAAGGCGTCAGCCTCCCAATGTCCTGTGATGACGAGCACGGCCTTGGGCTTCCCCGGCAAGAGCTGCGGCAGCCGGCCGAACGCCTCGGCGGTCTTCGCATATTGCACCCGCCTGTCTTCCATGAACGGCCAGGGACCGCCACCATGTGACAGGAAGAAAGTCGGAAGTCGCACCATGGGCGAAGGCTCGTTTCATTGCCAACATGCGCGTGCGAGCTGCCCGCGCGATCGGCCGCGAGCATAGGCAAACCCGTATGGTTAGCAAGACGTTAACGATTTTCCGCCCAGAATCCGGCGTAGCCGAAGGGGTCGGCCAGCAGCCAGGGACGTGAAATGAAGAAGTTTGCGTTGGGGGACGTCGTCAACAGTGACAAGGGCCGCCGCGGCGTCGTTCGCGCCGCCTACAAGTCGAAGGAAGGCCAGCAGTTCTACGCCGTCGAGAAAGACGGCGCGATGGATTATCTGGAGGAAGACCGGCTGAGCCCCGCGCCGCGTGTCGAGCTCGCGGCTTAAGTCCAACTCAACATGCCCTAACGCCCGAACCGGTCCAGGCGCTCCGACCAGGAGTCGCCTCCGCTCGCGATGCGATCGTTCGTGATCAGCAGCAGGCGATCGCTGCCTGCGGCCGCATCCCAACGCGGCAGGTCCGCACCGTTGGGATCGCCGCTCTTGGCAAAATTGATCCAGTACGCGCGCATGCGGTGTGCGACCTCGCGATCGCCTCGTGACAGGATACCTGCACCGGGCATGCCTTCCACGCCGAAGATGAACTGCAATTCCCGCCCGTGACCGCCCTCGGGGTTTGCGCGCCGTGCCTCCGGCACATAGGCGAAGCGATAGCGAAAGGTCGGCGCACCGCTGGCGGCATGCAGGCGCGCCAGCAGTCTCACCGGCTCGGAGAAGACCTTGTCGGTGTAGAACCTTGCCGCGCGGCTGGAAGGTTTGGCGAGGTCGGGATAGAGCCTGCGCAGCTCATCGCTGGTGGCGCCTGACGATGCCAGCTCTTCCCGGACATCCAGCTCGCCGTCGAAACCGGTCTCGTCGTCGTTCGAGCCTATGATCAGGGGGATGCGGCTCTCACGTCCGGCCGCGAAGCCTGCGGCGACCTCCTCGCTGACCAGACGTCCATCGATCGTCGGCCCGAAGCTGCGCGGCGATTTTTCCAGCAGATGCGTTTCGACGGCAAGCAGGCGTCGCGGGTCGGCGGCGCGCAAATCGGCCTGTCGCCCCAGCGCCGCCATGAATTGCCGCCCCACAATCTCGGCCTCTTGTGCCGAACGCAGGCGCGCACGGCCAGGAATCGATTGCAGAATGACTTTCTGGAAGAGATCACGCGATTGCTCAGACAGCATGAGCAGCGCGATCGAGGTCGCGCCTGCGCCACTGCCGAACAAGGTGACATTGGTGGGATCGCCGCCGAAGGCCGCGATGTTGTCGTGCACCCAATGCAGCGCCGCGATCTGGTCCATCAGGCCGTAATTGCCGGAACCGTCTTCCGACAGCGCGGGATCGGTGAGCCAGCCGAGCACGCCGAGGCGAAAATTCACAGTCACCACGATGAGACCGGCTTGCGCGAGCCTGGCACCATCGAACAGCGGATCATTCGCAGTGCCGCTGACGAAAGCGCCGTCGTGGATGAACATCATCACCGGCAGCGGGCCATCGACCCCGAACGGACGGAACACGTTCAGCGTGAGGCAATCCTCGCTCGATCCCGGCAGCGACGGCTGAAGACACGGCGCGCCATACGCATAGGCGGTGCGCATCTCCGAACTCTCTGGTGCAGCCTGCGGCGGACGCCAGCGCAGCCGCCCGATCGGCGCGGCCGCATAGGCCAGCCCCTTGAACGAGGCTACCTCGCCTTCGACGGCGCCGAGCATCTGTCCTTCGCGCGTCAGCGCAAACGGAAACTGGCCAACCGGCTGGGCCACGACCGGCCCGGCGCAACAGAGGACGAGAGACGTCGCAAAAAGCGCGAACACGGACCGCATCTTCGGAGCATCTCGATGCACGGAAGGATTTGAGCAGGTTATGTCCGTGGCCCGCTGCGAGGCAAGCGCCGCGGCCGCGCCTAGCTCCGCTTGGCGGCAAGCTCCGCCAGTGCGTGGCGTGCGATGATGCCGAGCTCACCGAGCGTGGTGTGACCGGATCGCGCCGCCTCGATCAGCCGCTCGGCGATGAACCTGCGGCTGTCGTGATCGCCGCCGTGCGGCAGTTGGCGGCACGTCTCCTCCAGGACGACGTCCATGTTCGCTTTGGTCCGCTCACTCAACTCTGTCATGACGCCCGTCGGCACGCGTGGCAAAACAAGAGCATACACAGGTGGATCGACCATGATTAGCCCGGGAAATCACGGCCATTGTGCATCGCGATGCGTGTGCTGCCGCAACATTCACGCGGCCATGATGACGCCGCAAATGGCTACCGAAGATTGCACATGCCGTGATGACAAGCCGAACCTGCAGCGATAGCCTGCCGGCAAAACAAAACACACGGGAGGAAATGCCATGCCTGATGCAATGGTTGCTGCGCGTGCCTCTGACGCGGGGCGCGGAACCAGCCAGCAGGTCGATGTTGCCGTGGTCGGTGCCGGATTTGCCGGCCTCTATCTTCTCCATCGGCTGCGCAAAGCCGGCCTCACGGCGGTCGGCCTCGAAGAAGCCGGCGACGTCGGCGGCACCTGGTACTGGAACCGATATCCCGGTGCGCGCTGCGATATCCAGACCATCGATTACAGCTACACCTTCGATCCGGACCTCGAGACCGCCTGGACCTGGTCGGAGAAATACGCGACCCAGCCCGAGATCCTGCGCTATCTGGGCTTCGTCGCCGACCGTTACGATCTCAGGCGTGACATTCGCTTCAAGACCAAGGTCACGGAAGCGAAATGGGACGAGGCCACCGGACGCTGGCAGCTCACCACCGACAATGGCGCGCCGGTCTCCTGCCGCCATTACATTATGGCCACCGGCTGCCTCTCGGCGCCGAAGCCGCCGGAGATCGACGGCGTCAAGGACTTCAAGGGCGAGGTTTATTTCACCGGACGCTGGCCGCATGACGGCGTCAATCTCGCCGGAAAACGCGTCGCGGTGATCGGCACGGGATCGTCGGCCATTCAGTCGATCCCGCTGATCGCACAACAGGCCGCACATCTGACCGTGTTCCAGCGTACGCCGAACTTCGCGCTGCCGGCGCATAACGGCCCAGCGCCTTCCGATCGCATGAGCCTGCTGCAAGGCGATCGCGCGGCCTATCGCGAGCAGGCGCGCCAGTCGATGGCCGGCGTACCCTATCCGCAGCAGACGGTCGTGAGCTGGCAATTAAGCGATGTCGAGCGTCGTGAGCGGTTCGAACGCGCGTGGGCGGCCGGCGACCTCGTCCACATCCTGACCCAGCTCTGGGCCGACCAGGCGGTGGACATCGACGGCAACAAGATCGTCCAGGACCTTATCCGCGAGAAGATCCGCGCCGCCGTCAAAGACCCCGAGACCGCCGCGGCGCTGATGCCGGACGATCATCCGTTCGGCGCCAAGCGGCCCTGCCTCGATACCAACTATTACGCGACCTACAACCGGCCGAACGTCACGCTGGTCAATCTGCGTCAGGAGCCGATCAAGGCGATCACCGCAAGCGGCATCACGACGGCAAGGCGCAGCGTTGATGTCGACGTCATCGTGTTCGCGACCGGCTTCGACGCCATGACCGGCGCGATCCGCGCCGTGCATCCGATCACCGGCCGTGGCGGCAGATCGCTCACCGATGTCTGGGCGCAGGGGCCGCAGACCTATCTCGGGCTCACGGTCGAGGGCTTTCCGAACTTCTTCATGATCACCGGACCCGGCAGCCCGTCGGTGCTGTCGAACATGGCGGTGTCGATCGAGCAGCATGTCGACTGGGTCGTCGATCGGCTCAAGGCGTTGCGCGACGCCGGGTTCACCACGATCGAGCCGACGGAGTCGGCGCAGGCCGGCTGGAACAGGCACATGGCCGACTGCTCGATGGTGACGCTGCACCGGCTCGCCAACACCTGGTACACGGGCGCCAACGTGCCCGGCAAGGTGCAGGGCCTGATGCCTTATACCGGCGGCGTCGGTCCCTATCGCAGCATCTGCGACGAGGTCGTCAGCCGCGGTATGCTCGGCTTCAAGCTGACCGGTCCCAACGTCGCCGCGCAATGCAATGACGGCGAGGTGGTGCGCCTCCAGCCCGATGTGCGGCTGGTGCTCAACCTGCTGGCGTCGCTCAACCTGCCGCCGATCGAGTCGATGGGCGCGCAAGGCGCCTGCGCCTTCGTCAATGAGTTCAACAAGGGCCGTCCCGCTGGACGGCCGATCGGCGAGATCGTCGACGGCACGCTGCCCGGCGCCGACGGTCCCTTGCCTTATCGGGTCTACAAACCGGCAACATCAGGGCCGCATCCGGTCGTGGTCTATTTCCACGGCGGCGGCTGGGTGCTCGGCGACGAGCAGTCGGACGAGCCGTTCTGCCGCGACATGGTGCGACGGACCGGCATGATGCTCGTCAGCGTCGGCTATCGTCATGCGCCCGAGCATCGTTTCCCGACTGCGGCCGAAGACGGCTATGCGGCGACGCGCTGGATCGCCGAGCACGCCGCCGAGCTCGGCGGCAGGCCGGGCCCGGTGCTGGTCGCGGGCTGGAGTGCCGGCGGCAACATCGCCGCCGTCACCTGCCAGCTTGCACGCGATCGCGGCGGGCCGGAGATCGGAGGCCAGCTCCTGATCTGCCCGGTCACCGACTGCACTTTCGACCGCCCCTCCTACAACGACAATGCGACCGGCTATTTCCTGACCCGTTCGCTGATGTACTGGTTCTGGGACCTCTATTGCTCGCCGGCCGACCGCACCGATCCGCGCGCCTCGCCGCTCCGCGGCAAGGTCGCAGGCCTGCCGCCGGCCTTCGTCGTCACCTGCGAGTTCGATCCCCTGCGCGACGAAGGCATCGCCTATGCCGAGGCAATGGCCGCTGCCGGCGTCCCGGTCGAGCAACTCAAGGCGCGCGGCCATTTCCATTCGTCCTTCACGATGGTGGACGTGATCATCACCGGCGCGCCGGGCCGGGTGCAGATGGCCGAGGCCTTGCGGCGCTTCGCAGGGTTGCCACCGGAGGTCAGCCGCGGCGACGATCCCAGTCAGGTTCATACCAGCCCGGGGCATAAGATCGCGGCGGCCGCGAGCTGAAAGCGAATATCGGCCGGGAACCATTTCCCGGTCACCGCGTTTGGTGCTGTGGCATTGAGATGCAGTAATGGGTGTGGGCCCCGGCACGCAGGCTAGTGTGCCGGGGTTCTTTTTGCGTGAGGCGGGACGATGGGGGACGTGGTTGGGGATTCAAAGGTCGATTTTGGTGTCCTTGCGGTGCTGCATAAATGGCCATCGCTTGCGAACCAGCGACGGACGGACAGATCGTCCTACCAGGTGATCGAGGGCACGCTCGACGAATGCATCTCGGCGTTCATGGCGAAGCCGGCGGCGACCAGGCATCTCTATGAGATCCGTACCATCGCGCAACCACCGCTGGTCACGGACATCCTCTCGCCTGAGCACATCACCGAGCTGGCGCGGCTGCGCGAATTTCTCTGATCCTCGCAGAAGCACCGGCTGAGCGCGGGAACCTTCTACCGGTTCTTCCCGTTGATGGTGATCGGAAGCGAAGGCGTGAGTGCCTCACATGCTTGAAGCCGGCGTGCCAGCCCCTGTCGTGCCCTATGGCGCAGACCAGACCCTGTTCGTGGTGATCGATCGCCGCGACAAGGCGACGGAGATCCGTGTCGAGCGAAGCGATCTCGATGCCACGATCGGCGAGCTCGTCGCCGGCTGCTTCAACGACCCCGTCAAGGTCATCTCGTTCAACACGCTGGAGCACTGGATGAAGGACATCTCGACCGACGTCGCCGGTGAGATCCGGGCGCGCTGCGACATCGATGGAGTGACGCTGCCCGACTATCTCAGCGACTTCGTCGAGAGCCACAGCTGAGCGCGCGTTGGATGATGAAAATCAGGCGCGCCGGTACTTGCCGGCGATGACCTCGATCTCGCGGCGGCGTTCGTCCGCGAAGGTCAGGAGCTTTTCGATCGTCAGCGTATCCGTGATCCGTTTGGCCAGCCGCTCGGCGCGTGCGGCCTGATCTTCGAGATACTGGATCGTGGTCAAACGCCGCCTCCCAAGAGCTTCAATCTGGAGTCCCGAATGATTGGGTATCCATGGTGGCTGGAGGCGGCTAACAGCCGGTTAAGCACAGCGTTTCGGATCGATGTCACTGCAAATTATTGCACCACGTCGAGCCTGACATTGGTGACGCCCTTGTCGACCATGCCGAGCGCCTCCGCCGCGGAGGGCGAGATGTCAACCACGCGTCCGCGAACATACGGCCCGCGATCGTTGATCCTGACGGTCACGAAGCGACCGGATGAAACGTCAGTGACGCGCAGCTTTGTGCCGAACGGCAGGCTGGGATGGGCCGCGGTCAATTCGTTCTTGTCGAACCGCTCGCCGCTCGCCGTCTCCGTGTCCGAATAGAAGCTGGCGACGCCATGCGAGACGCTTTGCTTTGCATCACCGTCGGGGACGCGCGCCCGGCTGATCGGACGTGGATGCAGCGCCGCCACCCTGTGCGGTCGTTCGACAGCGGCTTGGCGGTGGGTGCCGAGATCGGCCTTCTGGCGGCCGACGGGCGATTGCGCACACGCGGCAAGCGACGCCGCGCCGATGATGGCGAGCAGCAACCGGCACAGGGTTGCCGGCGAAATCCGGGCAGTTTCGGCACGTGCAAATCGAGACATGATACGCCCTCCGAACGAGCCCGAGTTTCGGTGGGCAATGAGGGCAGAACCTTGTCGGAACGAAAGCGCGCCTGCGGCCGCAGCCGTTTCAGGTTTAGCTGTGGCGATTCCACCACACTGGCTTGTCCTGAATCGAGACAGACTCCTGGGATAAGCCCGATACGACGCGCCAGATCGGGCGCGTCTCCGGAGGAACCTCGCCAGGCTCGGCGTCGCCCTTCAAGAGCCGTGCGAGTTCGCGCCGATAGAGCCGCCGCCAGCCGGTCCTCAGGCCGGCGAGAAAGTCGAGCTCCCGTTGTGTCAGCGTGCACATCATGAACCCGATCCGGTTGCGAGAGCCGCGTCGTCAGCCGACGAGACCTCCCATCGGTTTGACGTCGGCGCTGCCCGGGAAAATCGTATCGGCCAGCACCTTCTCCTCGACACGCAGATGATCCCTCAGCAGGCCCTTCAACACTGCGCGCAAATCCGTGGTCGGCTTGAGATCGCGATCCTCGAAGAGTTGCGCCGGCTTCAGACCCGGCCAGTCCGCGATGACGCGGCCACCGGTAAGCCCGCCACCGATCAGGAAAGCGACCGTGCCCGTGCCGTGGTCGGTGCCCTGCGTCCCATTGATGCGCGCGGTTCGCCCGAACTCGGTGACAACCGCGACGACGGTCTCGCGCCACGCCTCGCCCATGTTGCTCTCGATCGCGGCAAAGGCGCCGTCGAGCGCGCCCAGCAGATTGTAGAGCTGGCCCGAGGCCGCGCCTTCGGCGATGTGCGTGTCCCAGCCGACAAAGCCCATCGCGCCGACGCGCGGACCGTCGGGCTTTGCGAGATAGCGCGCGGCGGTACCGGCGGCTTCGGCGAAATAGGCGCGGACGCGCGCGATGCCGGGCGGCGCCAAGGTCGGATCGTCGGACATCGGATCGCCCGTGCCCGATGCGCCGCCGAGCGACGCGAGCCTCATGCGGGCCTGGAGCACGGTCGCAAGCTTCGGATCGGTGTGCCGGTAGAGATCGAGCAGGCGGCTCTGCGTGTCCTCGCTCGCCGGCAACAATCTCTGCGGCACCCATGTCATCACAGGCGCCGAACCGCGCACCACCAGCGGCGTCACAGAGCCAATGCCGAGTGCGCGGCTGCCGCGCGGGTCGACACGCCCGCCGGATTCCAGCGCGAGCAGTGCGCGGTTGAGCCATCCCGAACTCGTCATACCCGGCTTGACGAGCCCGCTCTCCAGCACGTCCTGGCCGTCGAAATGCGAACGCTCGCGATAGGGCGTCGCGGTGGCATGGACGATCGCAGCCTTGCCGCTTTTGTAGAGCCGATGCAGGTTCGGCATCGCCGGATTGAGCGCGAAGAAAGCATCGAGCGGCAGCGCGGGCGGCTTGCCGTCCAGCACCAGCGCGCGATCGCCGCGCAAGGAGATCCAGTCGGGATCGCCCACCGGCGCAACCGCGCCAAGGCCGTCGAGCGCGCCGCGCAGCACGATGACCAGCAGGCGCGGATCGCGCCCTTCGGCGCGCGCGATCCGCGGCATCTGGCTCCACGCGAACAGCGCGCCGGACCCGACCAGAAGCTCGCGCCGCGTGGGCAAATGATTGACGACGCCCATGCTCACCTCCTCTGAAAATCCGCCGACATGAACAAGAGCGCCAACGCCTGCTGCCGGCTCTCGGCGCGGCCGACCGCCTGCTTCACCTCGGCTGATATCTCCGATGCGAAGACGTCCTCGATGATCACTTGCGGATCGGCCGTGGTCGCGATGCGTTCGGCGAAATTGTTGGCGATGTCGAGCCGCCGGCCAATGCCGTCGATCCAGCTTGCCTCGTCCTCCGGATAACCCTTGGGCGCCGATGGCCGCCACAGCCCTTCACCGAGCAGCTCCTGGCCGCCGGTGAAGCGGACGGGATCGACGGTCGTGATGCCGGTCGCGCGCACCATGCCGACGCCCCACTCGCTGGGACGCTTGAGTTTCGACGGCGGCCCGCGCCACGCCTCGTCCGACGACACCATCGCGATCGCGACCTGCTTGAGATCGCCCTCGGTGTCGCGAAAAATCTTCGCCATCTGCTCGATCAGCACAGGCGGCGGCTCGTCGGCCACGAAATGTCGTGCGAGCTTGGTCGCGACATGGGTCGCGGTCGCCGGACGCGCGGCGAGATCGCGCAGCACCGCGCGGCCCTGCTCAACGTCCTCCTGCTCGTAGCGCTTGCCGAGCACGGTCTGTCCGCCGGGCTCGTGCAGCCGCGGATTGAAGGTGAATTCGCCGCCGTGCTCGGGATTGTCGCCGGGCGGCACCAGCGTCCATCCCGTCAACACATTGGCGAAGCTGATGACGTCGTCCTGGGTGTAGCCGGCGCGCACGCCGAGTGTATGCAGCTCCATGATCTCGCGCGCGATGTTCTCGTTGAGGCCGCGGCTGCGGTTGATGCCGGCGATCGAGTTCGCGCCCATCGAGCCGAGATTGTCGAGATAGAACAGCATCGCCGGATGGCCCTCGACGGCCAACAGGAGATCGACGAAGCGGCCGAGCGTATTGGCGCGAACGGCTTCGCGCTCATAGGCGCCGGACATGCTCTGGATCTTGTTGGCTGAGATGCAGAAATGGTTGGACCAGAACCACACCAGCCGCTCGGCGAAACCGATGTCGGCAGAAAGCGCGGCTTCCGTGCGCACCTTGGCTTCCTGCAAATAGATCGGACGCCCCGGATCGGGCACGGCCTCGGCCGCCTGCTTGGCCGCCATCTCGGCGGCATCCTTGTCCGCTCCCTGGCCTTGCGTCTGGTCTTCCGACATGGTCGGCGTCGCCGCCACCTGCTGCTTTTTAGCTTGCTGCTGGGCTTGCTTGGCGCGCGCGGCGCGCCGCGCATTGGCATCGGCCACGGTGCGATAGGCCTTTGCGCTGGAGGGAAGGCTCGCGGCGGCGTTGAGGACGAGCGGGCCGTCGAGCTCGGCGACCAGCGCGCCACGCGGGTCGGTCCCGAGAGCCGCAATCGATCCCGGACGCGGCCCCATCCCGAAGCGATGAAGCGCCAGCACGGCCTCGGCCTTTGCCTTTGCAGAACTGCTCATGGCGAATGCCCAATCCTTTCGAGCCTGCCGACGACTTCGGCGCGAAGCTACGAAGCGTAATGCTACATACTGTAGCATTCACGACAAAGACCGGCAAGCGAAGATTGAGAGAGCGCCGTCAACAACTCGGGAGCCGCCGGTCCTGCAGATCAGCGGCGGCGATCCTTCTAGAAATTGGGCCCGAGCGCGATCTTCGTGATCGTGCCGTTTCTGACGCCGATGCGCCATTCCGCCGAACCGTTGGCGAACTGGGCGACATAGATGTCGCTGTCGAGCGCGGTGACGCCGCGGAAGGAGACCGCACGCAGCGCACCCAGCCGCGTTAGAATCGCCTGATCGAACGGAAGCTGCGCGCGTGTGATGTCGGCCACTTCCGACGTCATGCGCTCGTAGTCCGGCTGTCCCTTGCCCACTCCCTCGATGTAGCGACGCAGCATCTCCTCACCATTGGCGATCGGAACGGCGCGCCGTGCCGCGCGACTCGGACGCGCGCCGAGGTTCGAAGCCTCGACATTGTGGAAGCGCGTTTGCCGGCCCGGCACCAGGATCTCCATGCACCGTCCCGACTTGTCGGCAATCACCCACGGATTGTTCACGGTGGTGGTGGAGGCCCAGGTCATGTTGGGCCTGACGGCGCTCTGCGTCCTCCGATTGCCGTCGGCATCGAGATTGAAGACCTGGATGTCGTCGCCCATTTCGTTATAGACCATGATCCTGATCGGCGAGGTGCCGGCGCGACCGCGCACGTTCGCCTCCTCAGAGCAAGGCACGATGCCACCGAGCTCGTCGTTGCCGTCGGCTCTGAAGATGACATCGCCGGCCTTGCCGTCGGGCTCGAGCAGCAGGCGGAATTCGGCCGTACCGTTCTCGAACTTCGCGCCGTAGATGTCGTAGCCGCCGGGTCCGACGCCGCGGAAGAAGATCGATTCCAGCCCGCCGAGCGCAACGAACGTCGCGTGCATTTCATTGAGCTGGCGGTGGAGCTTGGCGGCGAGCGGCGCGCTCATGCGGTCGTAGTTCGGCGTGCCGGCGCGCAGATCCTCGATCCCGCGCACGATCATCTCCTTGCCGCCGACGGCCGGGACCTGCTCCCTGAAGCGATCGGGGACTTCGGCAAGGCGGCGCGCGAAATCCGCTTCGACCGCCTGAGCCACCGCCGCATCGACGCGGGCCGCAAGACGGGCGCCGAAAACCGCACTTTGTAGCAACACGCGCGAGACCCTCGACTGCTCGTCGCGCAGGAAGATCACGAGATGGTCGCCGCGGAAGGAGAAGGCATCAGTGCCCTCGGCCAGGATTTGCGTCGTGCCCTGCCCGGTTTCCTGCAACCAGAGACGATCGCCATCGCGGCGCACGGTGAGCACGCGGTTCGGCGCAATCCTGTACCAGCCGACATATTGATCGAGCGAGGCAGGTTCGGTTGTCGGCGCCGGCATCTCGGTGACACGCACCGCGCGCACGTCGCGGCCGTTGATCCGCAGCATCAGTTCGGAGGAGCGACGTTCCGCATCGAGCGGGAACGTGATCTCGCCCGACGAAGCCATGTAGGACGCTGTGCCGTCGCTGCCGACCGTCAGGCGCAGCCGTCGCTGCCCGGTGAGCTGGCCGGAGAGATCGTCACCTTCGCGGAAGATGGCGAACACCGAGGCCGGACCCATGGCGTAGAAATTGACGAAGGGGCGGTAATGCTGGGCCGGCACCTCGCCGCTAACCGCGGCGAGCGGCGCAGGCTCCGGGGTACGATAGGCGATCATGCCGGCGGACACGATCACGGCCGGGACGATCGCGGCCGCGATCCACGCTCGCTTGCGCCAGCCGACCGCGACGGGCATCGCGGCAGTCGCGATGATGCGCTCGACGCGGGCGCGCACGGTCGAGGCCCGCGCCATCGCGAGCTCGAGCGGGCGCGGGTTTACCGTGCTTGCGAAATCAAGCAGGATTTCCGCATAGGACAGCCGGTCGTCGATCACCTCGATGGCCTCGGCGTCGCTGATGATCTCGGCAAGTTCGGCAAGACGCGCGAGCTGCCACCAGGCGAACGGGCTGAACCAGAACACCGCGCGATTGAGAGAGGCGAGCAGGAGGATATAGAAATCGCGGTTGGCGACATGCGCGCCCTCATGCGCGAGCACCGCGAGCCGCTTCTTGGCGTCCCAGCCGGCAAATTGCGGCGGCACCAGAATGGTCGAGCCAAACGTGACGGGACCGCCGACGTCGCGACTGACGCGCACATCGGCGTCGACCAGGTGCGGACCATTGATCGGCCTTGCCGCGCGCGCGAGGCGCCAGGTCAGATAGAGGCCGATGGCCAGCCGCAGCAGCAACAGGCTGGCGACGGCGACATGGACGATTGTGGCGACAAGCCACCAATTGATCGAGACGCCGCTCTGCGCCGGGGAAGCAATCGCCGCGCCGGGCGCGATCGGCTGCATGGGCTGCGGCATCTCGAACATCGAGATGTCAGCCGGCAGGACATCAGCCGGCACCGATACCGACAACGGCAGCCGGGTGATCGTGACCGTCGGCCAATGCATCACCACGGGCATCGCCAGCGATGCCAGCAGCACGACGACCCACGCTGTCATGTGGACGTGCGGATTGCGCACGCGAAACAGGTTGAGGCCGAACCAGACGACGCCTCCCAGCACAAGGGAGCGCAGCGCCGCCTCCGCCAGAGTTGCGATCATTCTTTCTTCACTCCCCTCGCCTTCTTCGCCTTGGCGACCTGGTCGGCCAGTGTGCGCAGCTGCTGCTGGTCGAGCATTGCATTGTCGACCATGCCGACGAGGACCTCCTCCATCGAGCCGTTGCAGAACCAGTCGACGATGCGCTGCACCGCCTTGGCCGCAACCCGCGCGCGCGCTTCGGCTGCGTGGTAGACATAGGTGCGTCCGTCCACCGTGTGCCGAGCATAGCCCTTTTCTTCCAGCCGGCGCAGCACCGTGCGCACGGTGGATTCCTTCAGCCGACGCGACAGCTTTTCGCGCACAATTTCGGCCGTGACAGGACCATGGGCCCAAACCAGTTGCATGACCTCGTGCTCGAGGTCGCCCAGGTCGGGCAAACGATCGTCCATGGCGGCTTACCTTGGTTTTCGAATTTTCCTGTAGCGCTACAGAGCGTCGCATATACCGCCGCGCCGCGCAACGGGGTTTCTACCTGAAATGGTATCGGATGCTGACCGAACGGGGCTTGCTTTAGGCGGTCGTCATGCCCGGACTTGTCCCGGGCATGACGATGCGGAGGCTTCAGTACTTCGGCTCGTACATCTGGGACTGAACCAATCCCTTCACGTCGTTGGGCGCGGGTCCGTCCGCGAGTCCGCGCTGATAGGCGACATCGGCGACGGCGGCAGCGATGCGGACCGAGACCTCGCGGATGCGCGGCAGCGCCGGGTAGAGGCTGCCTTGCGCAAGATCGTCCTTGCCGACGCAATCGGCCAGCGTATGGGCGGCCGCCATGAACATCTCGTCCGTCACCAGCCGCGAGCGGCTGGCGATAACGCCGAGGCCGACGCCCGGGAAGATGTAGGAGTTGTTGCCCTGGCGCGGCACGAAGGTGCGGCCGTTCAGCTTCACAGGATCATACGGGCTGCCGCAGGCAAACAGCGCGCGGCCCCCGGTGTAGCGGTAGGCGTCCTCCGCCGAACATTCGGCCTTCGAGGTCGGGTTGGAGAGCGCGAACACGATCGGCTGTTCGTTGAGCTCGGCCATCGCCTTGAGCACCTCGGGCGTGAAGGCGCCGCCGACCGCGGCAACGCCGATGATCGCCGTCGGCTTCAGCGTCCTGATCGCGGTGAGGAAGTCGGCGATCGGCGCCTGGTCGGCATGGGCATAACGGAGCTTGTGACCGGACAGGCCTTCACGGCCGCCAACGACCAGGCCGCGGGAATCCACCAGCCAGTTGCGGCGGAGCGCTTCGGCCTCGGAGGCGCCCTCCGCCATCATGGCGGACGTCACGAGATCGGCGATGCCGGTCGCGGCCTCGCCCGCGCCGAGGAACAGGATGCGCTGATCCTTCAGCTTGCCGCCGTTGACGCGCAAGGCCGAGAACAGGCCGGCGAGCGCAACCGCGGCCGTGCCCTGGATGTCGTCGTTGAAGACGCAGGCCTCATCGCGGTATTTGTGCAGCAGCTTGAACGCCGAGTGGTTGGCGAAATCCTCGAACTGGATCAGCACTCCCGGAAAGGTCTTGCGCGCGGCGACCATGAACTCGTCGACGAAGCTGTCATAGGCCTCGCCCGTGAGCCGCCGCTCGCGTAGGCCGAGATAATACGGGTCTTTCAGGAGCTCTTCGTTGTTGGTGCCGACGTCGAGCACGATCGGCAGACACGTTTCGGGATGCACGCCGGCGCAGGCCGAATAGAGCGAGAGTTTACCGACCGGAATGCCCATGCCGTTGGCGCCGAGATCGCCGAGGCCCAGGATGCGCTCGCCATCGGTGACGACGATCAGCTTGGCCGGATAGGGCCAGTTCTTCAGGATCTCGGCGATCTGGCCGCGATCGCGCGAGGAGATGAACATGCCGCGTGGCCGCTGGAAAATCAGGCCGTATTTCTGGCAGGCGAGCCCGACCGTCGGCGTGTAGATGATCGGCTGGATCTCGTCGATATTGTCGACGACGACGCGGAAGAACAGCGCCTCGTTGCGGTCATGCAACGCATTCAGCGCAACATATTTTTCGAGATCGGTCGGCAGCGTGCGCAGGTTGACGAGCACGCGCTCGACCTGGGTCTCTATCGTCAGCACGCAAGGCGGCAGCAAGCCGCGCAGGCCGAGGTCGTCGCGCTCCTGCGCGGTGAAGGCGGTGCCCTTGTTGAGCAGGGGATCGCGCAGCAGCGCCATGCCGTGCACGGAATCGGACGATGTCGAATGGGCGCTGACCCGAGCAGGTCTATTCACGAATTCCCCCAGGGAGTTTCTTATTGAAGGTCGGGCATTGTCGGCCAGCGCTCACCTGAGATCAAGGACGCAGAAAACCGCGGCAAGCATTGTGATCCCGCACCGCAGCGAGATTTTGGTGACAGACCGGTCGTCGTGCGCACGAAAAGGTTAACGCCGCGAGGCTCTCGCCCCTCATGGTGAGGAGCGCGGAACGCGCATCTCCGGACGATGCTTTGCATCGCCGGGCGAATCATGCAGGCCCTGCTCTCCGCGGCGCATCCTTCGAGACGCCCGCTCCGCGGGCTCCTCAGGATGAGTCAGTGGTATGGGCGACAGCGTTACTCCGCCTTGATGTCGGCGGCCTTCACGATCGGCCACCATTTCTCGGTCTCGGCCTTCTGGAAGGCTCCGAGCGCCGCGGGCGTTTGCTGATCGGGCGGAGGAATCTCCTGCCCCAATTCGCCAAACCGCTGCCTGACGGAAGCGTCGGCAAGCACGGTGACGATGGCCGCGTTGAGCTTCGTGACGATCTCCTTCGGCGTGTTCTTCGGTGCCCAGATGCCGTGCCAGTAGGAGATGTAGAGACCGGGCAGCCCCGCCTCGTCGACGGTCGGAATATCGGGCGCGGAGGCGAGCCGCGTCGGCGACGTCACCGCGAACGCCTTGATCGCACCGTTCTTGTAGTGCGGCAGCGAATTCGAGGCCTGATCGAACATGATGTCGATCTGCCCGGCCACGAGGTCGATCATGGCGGGCCCCGCGCCGCGATAGGGCACGAACTGGAAGTCGGTGCCGGTTCTCTCCTTGAAGAAGACACCGGCGACGTGGGCCCCTGTGCCGGCGCCGGCGGTGCCGGCAGTCACCTTGCCCGGATTGGCCTTCAGCCACGCGATCATCTCTTTCAGGGTGTTGGCCTCGAGCGACTTCCGGCCGACGATGAGCTGCGTGCCCATCGCGATCGTCGCGACCGGTTCGAAATCGGCGATCACGTCATAGGGCAGCTTGAAAATCGCGCCGTTGAGCACATGCGTGCCCCAATGGCCGATCGTGATCGTGGTACCATCAGGCGTTGCGCGCGCGACGCGGGCGCCGGCGATGCTGCCGGAGGCGCCCGCCACGTTTTCAACGACGATTGTCGTGTGCAATTCGGCGGCGATGCGTTCGGACAGGATGCGCGCCAGCGTATCGGTCGGACCGCCCGCCGCGAACGGCACTACGAGGGTGATCGGCCGCGACGGAAACGGCTGCGCGCTCGCAGGAGCGGTCCAAGCCGCACATCCGAACAACGCACAAATGACGATCACATGACCGCGCAGTCCAGCCCACCGCCCCTGCATTCCATCCACCCTTTTTTGCCGCCCGCATGTCGTCAGCGGGCTGGGGCGAAGTGAACGCTGCCGGTTCGACCAAGGCAAGCGGTAAGTTTACCGCGCCACTATCCTGCGGCTCGACGCGGCGTCAGATGAGCGGCGTTGTCAGCCGGCGGCGCGATGTGCATCAGGATGGTCTGGGTGGCCGATGCGACCTCGATGCCGTTGTGCTGGAAGCGCTGCTTCATGCGACGGTTGAATTCGCGCTGCACCGGCCAGCGGCCGGCCTCGGTGCAGCGGATCTGGCCGACGATCGACACCATGGCGCCGTCGACCTTGTCGATGCCCCAGAGCTCGAGATCGCCGCGGATCAGGCTGCGGAATTCGACCTCGCGGCGCATCTCGTCGACGATATCTTTGAGGATCTGGCCGGCGCGGTCGGTGTCTTCCTTGTAGGCGACGTTGACGCTGACGGACGCATTGCCGGCGCCACGGCTGGCATTGGTGATGGTGGTGACCGCGCTGAACGGCACGATGTGAACGGCACCGTCGCCGGCCCGCAGCCTGATCGTGCGGATCGAGACGTTCTCGACCACGCCCGATAGCCCGGACACGCTGACGCTGTCGCCGACCTGGACGGTGTTCTCCAGCAGCAGGAACAGCCCGGTGATGAGATCCTGCACCAGCTTCTGCGAGCCGAAGCCGATGGCGATGCCGACGATGCCGGCGCCCGCCAGCAGCGGCGCGACGTTGACGCCGATCTCGCTGAGCGCCGTGAGGCCGACGATGGTCGCGATCACGCACAGCAAGGCCGTGCGCAGCATCGGCTGAAAGGTCCGCAGCCGCGCTGCGCGGGCATAGTGCCCATCGCGCGACAGCGTATTGATCTGGCGGTCCAGCAGCGCGTTGCTGGCTTCCCAGATCGCAGCTGCGATGAACACGGCAAGTCCGATCGTCACCACCGCCGAGATCAGCCGGCTGCCGATCTGGCCGCCATAGAACCAGACGATGGCGTCGACGCCCCAGACTTCGAGCACGGCCACCAGGCCGATGAAGGCGATCACGCCAGATACGATCTTGCGCAGCAGCGGCAGGTAGCGGTTGGCGCGGATCTCGAGGCCCGGAAACCGCTGGAGGATTTCCGGCTTGATGCGGAAGCCGCGGTCGATCAGGCCCAGCGTCAGCATGATGGCGACACGCGTGATCAGCGCCACCGCGATGGTGCCGACGAAATATTGCAGCAGCAACGAATAGCCGTTGCGGATGTTCAGCGCCCACACCGCCCACAGCGCGAGGTCGAGGGCGATGGCAAGATAGTGCCAGCTGCCCGCGATACGGTTGCGCAGTCGCGCCGCGATCCCCTGCCGGTCGGCCGGCGCACGGATGGCTTCGGCGACCTGGCGGCGGCATTGCAGGATGATGACGACAATGAAGAGATGCACGACCAGCATCACCATGCGCAAGAGCGCGGCATAGCCGGCGCGATGCAGGCCGAGCAGCAGCGCCACATTGGCAAAGGCGATGCCGGAGACGCCCACGCCGACGATACGGCGCGCCCAGATCTCGATATAAGCGGCGGTTTCGGCCTTGACCGGAAACAAGCCGAACGGTCCCGCCAGCACACAGACCACACAGATGAGCCCGCGCGAGAACGCATAGGCGTTGACGACGGCGAGGATCACGAGGCGGACGGTGGTGGGCTCGCCGATCTCGGTGCCGAGCAGCGCCGTGGCGACTCCGACAAAGACCAACACGGGTAGCAGCTCGAGCAGGAAGCGTCCCAGCACGAGCGGCAGCCGCAGCATGATTTGCCAGGCCCGCGCCAAGCTGTGGCGGCGCATTTGCAGTTCGGGCGCCGGGGTGACATCGGCGACCGATGACGGCGGATCGGCAATGGGCAACACCTGCACCGGCAGGCGCGCCGTTTGCGGCATGCGCCCTTCCAGGAACGCGACGGGGCGGCGGATCAGACGGAAGATCACCCATTCGGCGCAGAAGGCGCAGCCGAACACCAGCGCGAGCTTCCAACCAATCTCGATCAGGAGATTGTAGGCCGCGGGATCGTTCGCGGTCCGCACGATCCAGTAGTAGAACGCCGGGAAGTGGGTGAGCGTCCTGGCCATATCGGCGACGTCTCGCGAAATTTCGCCGATCTCCTCGGACACGGTGAGCATGAGCTGCGCACCGAGGCCGTCGGCCGCGAGCGGGATCGGCGATTTTGGCTCGGGCGCGGACTGCTGTGGACCGGACGCATTGGCGATCACGCGCAGCGTGTCGATCATCTGCGCGCGTTTCTTGTCGTCCTGAAGCGTGTCCAGCGCGCGCTTGGCCTCATCGGGCGACAACGCGGCAGCGCTGTTTGCCGCCGGTGCAGGCGGCGCGGCGCGGGTGCTGGAGAGAGATGAGATCGCGATCAAGAGCGCGGCGAGAAGCGCGGAGGCAAGCTTATGCGACACGAGGGATTCCCTGGGAAAAATGAATGCGACGGCGACGTCGGGACCGTCACCGCCGAAGCACATGCATCATGTCGGATCGACGCTATTCGCCCGGGCGCTGTGTCGGAAGTTGGCCAATGAGGCGACATTCTCTTGGCATTTGCCGCGGTGCAGGAAACGGGAACCGCGGTCTCAAGCTGGGACGTGCGCCACTGGAATGAGGACGCACAAAACCTCTACCGTCACTCCGGGAGTCGGCCCGGAATGACGGCGATGAGGAGGAGAGAAGCAGGACGTCAAAAAGCGCGACGGCCGCGTCACGGCCATCCACATAATTCGCTGTGATGCAATCGATGTGCTGCAGAATACAGCGCCGGGCAGGTAGGGGCTATGCCACACTGATGCAGCCCTCTAAACCTTGGCCCGGCGTGCCGTTCGCGGTTTTCTGCCGCTATGCGATAGTCCGAACGAGCTCCATCGCACTTACCGCGGCTGGATCTGCGGAGGTGGTGTCATAGACCTCCCCTTGCTCTTGATGTGGACGTTGCGCGTCGCATGTTTGCGACCATTGCGATGGTCCCCCCTTGACGCAGGACTGTCAAGCAAGATCAATGGCGCACAAATCACATTTGAGGGTGCGTTCCATCTCACTGCGACGGATTCGCTGCAGCGAAATACGAAAAGTGGGCGAGTTACGAGACTACCCTTCCCGTCAATGTGGAGCGCTTCTGCCACTGGTGGGCACGCGGGTCCTGAGGAATTTGGGATGATGACATCATGCCCCTGTTTTGCCCGACAGGTCAAACGATTTCGTTAAATCAGCAATGAATCCGCAAGCCTCGCGCTGACCTTCAAGTCATTGATTTCGTTATCCCCGGCTACTGTGCATGGGGTTGTTTTCGCGTTTTTTGTTTCTTGTCCGCCTTCTCCTCTTTCTCCAGCGCCTTGCGCACCTCGTCGAACTCGCCCAGCGAGGCCTTGTCGGCGCGGGGGAAGCGCAGATCGAGCTTTTCGAGCGCCGCGACGATGGCCGACCCGATCACGACGCGGGCGAACCATTTGTGGTCGGCCGGCACGACATACCACGGCGCATGAGGCGTTGCCGTGTGCCGGACGATGTCCTGATAGACCGCCTGGTAGCGCGGCCACAGCGCGCGTTCCTTGATGTCGTCCATGGAGAACTTCCACTGCTTGGACGGATCCTCCAGCCGATCGAGGAAGCGCTTGCGCTGCTCGTCCTTGGACAGGTTGAGGAAGAATTTCAGCACCACGGTGCCGTTACGCGAGAGATAGCGCTCCCACGCAGAGATGTCCTCGAATCGCTCTTTCCAGATGTTCTTGGTGAGGAGCTTCTGCGGCAGCTTCTCCTTGGCGAGGATCTCCGGGTGCACGCGCGTCACCAGGCATTCCTCGTAGTGGGAGCGGTTGAAGATGCCGATATGGCCGCGCTCCGGCAGCGCGATCGCGTGGCGCCAGAGGAAATCGTGATCGAGCTCCTTGCTGCTCGGCGCCTTGAAGGCACTGACTGCGCAGCCCTGCGGATTGATGCCCTCGAAGATCGCCTTGATCGCAGAATCCTTGCCGCCGGCGTCCATCGCCTGGAACACGATCAGCACCGACCAGCGGTCCTGGGCGTAGAGCTTCTCCTGAAACGCGATCAGCCGCTTCATGTTGGCATCGAGAATCTCCTGGGCCTTCTCCTTGTCGAGGTCGCCCTTCTCGTTGGTCTTGTGATCCTTGAGATGAAACTTGCCCGAACCATCATAGCGGAATGGCGTGATGTAGCGGTCAAGTTCCTGGGCGAGCGATTTGGACGACTTCTTGCTCATGAGCGCGGGACACCTTGCGTTGCGGCTTCAATCGATCGAGCAAGCTACCAAGGATGCCCTTCGGAAGGAATATGATGAAAAGCACGAGCAGCACGCCGTAGACGAGATTGTCCCAGCCGACCGCCTTGGTACCGAAGCCGATGCGCAGGGTCTCGGCCAGCATAATCGTGATGACGGCGCCGAAGGTCGGGCCGAGCGAGACGAACAGGCCGCCGACGATGGCCGCGAACACCATCTGGAGCGACACCGCGATGCCGCTGACGGTGTCGGGCGTGATGAACATCTGGTACTGGCAGTAGATCGCGCCGGCGAGCGCCGTCATCAGCGCGCTGAGCAGCGTGATCTTCAGCTTCTCCGCGGTGACGTCGACGCCGGCGGCAGCCGCGGCGTCCTCGTCCTCCGAGATCGCCTCCAGCGCATAGCGGGCCATGCTGCGGTCGACCCAGTACCAGACCACGATGCCGAACAGCCAGACCCCGAGCGCGATCAGGTACCAGGTGATCTTGTCGTCGAATTGCAGCGACCAGAGCTTGTTGCCCGCGGCCCGGTTCGGCGTGTAGCCGAGCGAGCCGCCGGTGTAGTCGCGTGTCGCCGTGATGACCTGGAGCACAATGCCGGAGAGCGCGAGCGTCACCAGCACGAAATAGTGCCCGGTGATGCGGAAGCGAAAACAAGGATAGCCGACGATCAGCGCCAGCGCGCCGGCCGCGACCATGCCGATGGGGATGCCGATCCAGGGCGACCATCCCAGGTGATTCCAAAGAAGCGCGGTGACATAGGCGCCTATTCCCATGAACCCGCCATGGCCGAGCGAGACGAGGCCGAACCGCCCCATCATCGACCAGGACGTATAGGCGAACGACCAGATCAGGATCAGCACCAGGATGTGCAGATGATAGGGATCGCGATAAACGAAAGGCAGCGCGACCAGCGCCGCCAATCCCATCCCCCAGGCTGCAAGCCGTCCCCGCCCCATCATCGGCGCCTCGCGAGCAGGCCCGCGGGCCGGATGAACATCATGACGATGAAGAAGGCGAAGGCGAGCACATAGCCCCATTCGAGATCGGAGAACAGGCCGCCGAGCGAGATGATCTCGGCGAACACGAAGGCGGCGATGAAGCCGCCGATGAAATTGCCCAAGCCCCCGAGCACGCAGATCAGGAAAGTGATCGGCCCGAACGACAGGCCGACGAAGGGGTGCACGTCATATTGCAGCACAAGAAGGCAGGCGGCGAGCCCGGCCAATCCCCCGCCGATCGCGGAGGTGATGAGATAGATCCGCTTGGTATCAACGCCCATCAGCGCCATGATCTGCCGGTCCTGCGAGATCGCGCGGATCGCGGTGCCGGTGAAGGTCCGCGTCATGAACAGATAGACCGCGACCATGCCGACCAGCGCGGCCAGGAAGGACAGAAGTCGTGCGTAGCTGAAATTCATGTCGCCGAAGGCGAGCACCGGCAGGCGAATGCCGAGGTTGCGGAAGTCGATGCCGAAGGCGACGGTGGCAAAGCTCTGCAGCACGAACAGCACCCCACCGGTGGCGAGCAGCTGGTTGATCGGCGGCGCGGTGAGCAGCGGCGCGATCACGAGGTAATGCAGCGCCGCGCCGAGCAAGGCGACCAGCAGGATGGTGAGCGGCGCGGCGAGGAAGTAGCTGATGCCGTAATACTGCACCAGGAAGTACATGGCGTACATGCCGATCATCACCAGCTCGGCATAGCAGATCCAGGTCACGTCGATGACGCCGAAGATCAAATTGAGCCCGAGCGCGAGCAACGCCAGCACGCCGCCGAGCAGGATGCCGTTGATCACGGCCTCCAGCAGGTAGATGTCGAAAATGTCCAAAAATGCTTGCATGCCTGCATGAACCTCACACCCCGAGATACGCTTCCTTGACCGTGTCGCTCGCCAGCATCTCGGCCGAGGTGCCTGAGGACCTGATCGTGCCCGCCTCGATCAGATAGGCGCGATCGACCACTTTCAGCACCTGCTGCACATTCTGCTCGACGATCAGCACGGTCAGCCCGCTGGCGCGGATCCGCTTTACCAGCTCGAACACCTGCTGCACCACGACCGGCGCGAGCCCCGCCGACGGCTCGTCGAGCAGCAGCAGCTTTGGATTCGACATCAGCGCGCGGCCGATCGCGCACATCTGCTGCTCGCCGCCGGACATGGTGCCGGCCATCTGGTGGCGGCGCTCCTTCAGGCGCGGAAACAGCTCGAACACCACGTCCAGCCGCTCGGCATAGTGGCCGCGCGCCTCCTGCATGAAGGCACCCATCTTGAGATTGTCGTCGACCGAGAGCTGCGGAAACAGCCGCCGGTTCTCCGGCACATGCGCGATCCCGAGGCTGACAATCTTGTGCGGCGGCGTGGCCACGACGTCGACGGCTTCCATTCTGATCGAGCCACGCGAGGGACGGATCAGCCCGGAGATGACGCGCATCAGGGTGGTCTTGCCGGCCCCGTTGGGCCCGATGACGCCGACAGCCTCGCCCGCCTTCACGTCGAGATCGACGTCGAACAGTGCCTGGAAGGTGCCATAGCCGGCATTGACGCCGCGGAGCTCAAGCATCACTGCACCCCCGCGCGGCGGCGCGCTGCGGCGGCCGCGGCCTGCGTGGTCTCGGCATCGGTGCCGAGATAGACCTCGATGACACGGGGATCGCCGGCAACGGCACTTGGCAATCCTTCCGAGATCTTCTCGCCGTGATCGAGCACCATGACGCGATCGACGACGCGCATCAGCACGCCCATGATGTGCTCGACCCAGATGATGGTGATGCCGAGCTCGTCGCGGATGTTGCGCAGCATGTTGGCCGCCTGCCCCATCTCGGCCTCGTCGAGGCCGCCGAGGCTCTCGTCGGCCAGCAGGAGTTTTGGCGCGGTGGCGAGCGCTTTCGCCAGCTCGAGCTTCTTCAGGCCGGCTGCGCCGAGGCCATCCACGCTGGCATGGCGATCGGTCGGCAGGCCGACCATCGCCAGCGATCTTTCGGCCGCCTCCTCGGCCCTGGCACGGCTGTGGCGGCCCTGGCCGTAGAAGCCGGCGAGCGCGACGTTCTCGAAGATCGTCAGGCGGCGGAATGGCCGCGGGATCTGGAAGGTGCGGCCGATGCCGCTGTTGATGATCCGGTGCGGCGGAAGGCCTGCGATCTCGGAGCCGTCGAACAGGATCGAACCGGACGTCGGCGCCAGCGTGCCCGAGAGCATATTGAAGATCGTGCTCTTGCCCGAGCCGTTGGGGCCGATCAGGCCGAGGATCTCGCCCTGGCCGACCTTGAACGACACATTGTTGACGGCGGTGAAGCCGCCAAACCGCTTCACCAGCCCGCTGACTTCCAGCACCGTCCCGCTCTCCTCTCTGCGCGCATTTGCGCTACTGGTTGCTGTAGGTGGTGCCCTTCGGCAACGGCAGCACGGCCTCGCGCTGCGCCTGGCTCTTGGGCCACACCACGGAGGACTTGTCGTCGATGTACTGGATCACGACCGGAAACGAGCGCTCGTTCTGCCCGGCCATCGGCGTGCCCTCGCCGTAAAACTTGACGCCGAAGCCGAGCATGGTGCCGCCCTCGGGAATATCAGTGTCGAGCGCCGCCTTGCGCAGCGCATCTGGATCGACCCCGCCATATTTCTTGATTGCGCGCGGCAGCACGTCATTCATGAACACATAAGTGTTGGACGCACCGATGCCGACATGCGCCGAGCGGATAGCGACGCCCGGCCGGATCTTGTCGAATTCCTCGCCGACCATCTTGATCACAGGCGGGAGCTTGGGATCCATGGTCTTCTGGTTGGCAAGCCAGATCGAGATCGGGTCGGTGTTGAAGATGTAGGTGGCATCGGCGCCCATGCCTTCCTTCAGTTTTTCATAGACCCCGTAACCTGCACCGTGCCCCATCAGCGCGCCGAATTTCAGCCCCTGCTCGCGCGCCTGACGCAGCAACAGCGTGATATCGGGGTTGTAGCCGGTGTGGAAAATGACGTCGGGCTTGGCACGCTTCAACTTGGTCACCAGCGCGGAGAGGTCAGGCGCGGTGGCCGAATAGCCTTCCTTCATCACGACGTTGAAGCCCGCCTTTTTCGCGCCGGCCTCGTTGCCCCTGGACACGTCGACGCCATAGGCGCCGTCCTCGTGAATGATCGCGACGCGCAGATCCTTCGGCTCCTTGTCGAACTTCGCCTTGGCGTTCTGCGCGATGAAATCCATCGTCATCATGCCGAACTGGTCGCCGCTCGCCTGCGGGCGGAAGACGTATTTGTAGCCCTTCTCGTTGAACACGGCCGACGAGATGCAGGTCGTCATCCACATGAACTTCTTGAGCTGCTCGACGCGGGCTGCGACCGGCACGCATTGCGCCGAGGAGAAGAAGCCGAGCACCATGTCGACCTTTTCCTGCTCGAGCAGGCGGACGGATTCGTTGATCGCGATGTCGGGCTTGCTTTGCGCATCGGCATAGACCGCTTCGATCTTGTAACCCTCGACGCCGGTCTTGGCGAAATGGTCGAGGACGATCTTTGCGCCGATATAACCGAGTTCAGAGCCGCCGCCGGCGAGAGGCCCGGTCAAATCGAAAACGACGCCGATCTTGATCTTCTTCTCTTTGCCTTGATCCTGGGCCTGGGCGGACAGCGCCAAGCCCGTCGCTGATATCGCGACCAACAGCCCACGTACCAAACGGGCAGCCATGCGCACGCGCATCAAAACCTCCCTGGCCGATTGTGCATTGCATTCTTTTTGCTTTTGTATTTTTGCCCATCACATGGGCTGGGCGCAGCGATGTCAAGCCTCGCGCGTCAGCGCAACGCGAACTGCTGCTCGACGAAGGCCGTGACAAATCGCGGCATGGACGGCGTGAGATCGCTCATTCCGCGCACGAGATGGATAGCCGACAGCTCCGGCTCGGCCTCGCGCGCCAGATTGGCTTCGATCCACGCACGCGCCACATCACCCGGCATGTCCAGGTTGATAATTTGCAACATCGCAATCGTGGGGCCGGTGACGACGCAGTGCCAGTCCGGTTCGACCCGATAGTCGGCCGCGGTGAGGCCGGTCTCTTCCTCGAGTTCGCGGATCACGCTGCCGGGAATGTCCAGCGTGTCGCCCCTGACGTCGTCGAGATCGGGCGTGCCCGATGGGAAATAGATCCGGCCTGCATTGGCGGTATGCTGCGCCATCTCGCCCATCACGAATGCGCCGTCGGAGCTACGCAGCGCGCCCATGCCAAAACCGTTGAACACGGCCTTGTCGGGAAAGCCCCAGTCGCGCCAGGCGAGGAAGCTCGCGAAATCGGTCTCGAAATAGGTCGCGGCGAGATGGCCGTCGGTAAACACGGCATCCCGCCCGATCAGGACGCGACCGTTCCAGATCTTTGGCCGCTCGCGCTGCTTCTCGGCGAAATGCGTGGCGATCTCGTCACGCCGCTCCTCCGCGAACGGCCAGACGATCGGCCGGACGGCAAGATCAAGCGTCGTGACCCGATGGATTGTCAGTGACGTCATGACGCTTGGTTACCGAGCCTTCGCGTCAGTTATTTGGCGCTCCCCGTGGTCTTCTTGGCCTGCTCGACATACTTGTTGGTGAAGGTCTTGCTGACGTCGATCTTGGCGTTCGCCACGTCGGGCGAGCCGACGCTGAACACCGCGAGCACTGCGTCCGCGCCCTTCGGGTCCATCTTGCCGGTTTCGGAGTACATCGGGATCGTGTTCTTCAGCGCCGCGAGATAGAGGTCCTTGTTCTTGCCGACCGTCTCCTCCGGCATCTTTGCCATGATCTCCTCGGGCGAGTGCGAGTGGATCCAGGCGAGCGTGCCCAGGATCGCGTTGGTCAGCGCCTGCGTCTCCTTCTCGTGGCCGGCAACCCAGGCCGCGGTCGAGTACAGCGCGCCGCCCGGATATTCGCCCCCGAACGTCTCGAGCGTATCCTTTTGCGTACGGGTGTCCGAGAGGATGCGCAGATCCTTGTGGCTGCCCTGGAGCACGGTCACGGAGGGATCGAGCATTACGGCCGCGTCGATCTGGCCCTGCTCCATCGCGGCGACCGCAGTGGCGCCGAGACCGACGCCGATCACGGCGGTGCTGGCGGGATCGACGCCATTCTTCTTGAGCATATATTTGAGGAAGAAGTCCGTAGAAGAGCCGGGCGCGCTGACGCCGACCTTCTTGCCGGCGAGATCCTTGATCGACTTGATCTCGTTGGTGTGCGACGGCGAAACCACCAGCACGAGGCCGGGATAGCGGTCATAGACGACGAACGCCTGAAGCTCCTGCTTCTTGGCCGCGAGGTTGACGCAATGGTCGAAATAGCCGGAGACCACGTCGGCGCTGCCGCCGAGCACGGCCTTGAGCGCGTCCGAGCCGCCCTTGAGGTCCACGAGCTCCACATTGAGACCGGCCTTTTCGTATTCGCCGAGCTGCTTTGCCAGCACCGTCGGCAAATAGCACAGGCAGGAGCCGCCGCCGATCGCGATGGTGACCTTGCTTTGCGCCGCGGCAAGACCGGTGGTGAGCGTCAGCGCGATCAACGCGCCCGCGAGCCTGGCTATCGTGTTCTTCATTGGTTTCCTCCGTTCGGCTGGCGGCACCATAGAGCAGCCGGACTGGCTTGAGAAGCAGGACCGAAGGCGCTGGCCATCGGCCTTTCGGCGCAATAGCATGCGCCCACAAGAACAATTCTTGATGGGGAGGATCATCCATGAATCGCCTTGCAATCGGACTGTCGATCGCCACCGCTTTTGCCGCCGGATGCGGCGCAACCCACCTGCTTCGGCCGGCGCTGGCCGCGGAGAACATCACGCCGCAGATCATCCACACCGGCGAGATGGAGGGTGACGCGCTCGGGAACGCGAACGCCGTCGGCTTCCGTTCCAAGATGTTCGCGAGCGCCGACGGCGCCACCATCTCGATCCAGGTCGGCAATGTGCCCAAGCACATGCATCCCAACACCAACGAGATCCAGTACATTTTAGAGGGCACCGGCACGATCTGGTTCGGCGACAAGGAAGTCACGGTGAAGCCGGGCGACCTCGTCATCATCCCGAAGGGGACGCCGCATGGCGGCACCAAGCCGATCAGCGGACAGGTCAAGGCGATCGCGATCAAGACGCCGCCGCAGGCCCCCGACGACACCAAACTGCTGGACTGATCGATCCGGGGCTCGCGCGGTGCGCGGGCCCCTCGCGGCCTAGCCCCGTCCGTCCACGGTCGGGCGCCACACCAGCAGTCTCCGCTCCACCAACGTCACGCCAAAGTCGATCAGGATGACGAAGGCCGACAGCACGAACATGCCGGCGAACACGCCGGCGACGTCGAATATGCCTTCGGCCTGCTGGATGAGATAGCCGAGCCCCGCCGCCGATCCCAGATATTCGCCGACGACCGCACCGACCACGGCAAAGCCCACCGACGTGTGCAGCGAGGAGAACATCCACGACAGCGCGGAGGGCCAATAGACGTGCTGCATCAGCTGCCGCTCGCTCATACCGAGCATGCGGCCATTGTCGAGCACGGTGCGGCTGACCTCCTTGACGCCCTGATAGACGTTGAAGAACACGATGAAGAACACCAGCGTCACGCCGAGCGCGACCTTGGACCAGATGCCCAGCCCCAGCCACAGCGCGAAGATCGGCGCCAGCACCACACGCGGCAGTGCGTTGACCATCTTCACGTAGGGATCGAACACCGCGGCGACCAGCGGCTGGCGCGCGAACCAGAAGCCGATCAGCACGCCGCCGGCCGATCCGATCACGAAGGCCAGGATCGATTCCGTCAGCGTGATGCCGAGATGCTTCCAGATCACGCCGGACGAGAACCATTTGACGATCTGGGCGAAGACATCGACCGGGTTGGAGAAGAAGAACGGCGGCAGCAGGATCTTGCCGAACACCGGCACGGTCGACAGCAATTGCCACAGCGCGAGGCAGACGACAGCGACTAGGACTTGCAGCGCAAGCAGCGTCACGCGCGACATCACACCGCCTCCGCCGCTTGCGTGGATTGCGCGTAGCCCTTCATGACCTCGTCCTTGAGCACGCTCCAGATCTCGCGATGAAGCGCATGGAATTCCTTGTCCAGCCGCACTTCAAAAATGTCGCGCGGGCGCGGCAGGCTCACGCGCCAGTCGCCGATGATGCGCGAGGACGGCCCCGCCGACATGATCACAACGCGGTCGGCGAGCGCGATCGCCTCCTCCAGATCGTGGGTGACGAACAGCACGGCCTTGCGGTCGGCGTTCCAGAGGTCGAGCAGCAGGTTGCCCATGACCTGCCGGGTCTGTGCATCCAGCGGCCCGAACGGCTCGTCCATCAGCAGGATCTTTGGATCGCGGATCAGCACCTGCGCCAGCGCCACGCGCTTGCGCTGGCCGCCCGAGAGCATGTGCGGATAGCGGTTGGCGAAGGCACCCAGGCCGACCGAGGTCAGCCATGTCTGCGCCCGCGGCAGCGCCTCGCTGCGCGGCGTGCCGCTGACTTCGAGCCCGATCGCGACGTTGTCCAGCGCGGTCTTCCAGGGGAACAGCGCATCGGCCTGGAACAGATAGCCGGCATCCCGATTCAGCCCGGCGAGCGGCTGGTCGAATATCCTGACGCTCCCGGCAGCCGGCTTCAGCAGCCCGGCCGCGACGTTGAGCAGTGTTGATTTCCCGCAGCCGGTCGGGCCGACGATGGCGACGAACTCGCCCTGCGCCACCGTCAGATGCGCCTTCTCCACCGCCGTATAGACCCGCCCGTCCCCCAGCTGGAACGCGACCTTGGCATCTTCCAGCGCCACTGCCGTAGGCGTTATCATGTGTTCCCTCCGAACTTGGCCCGATGCCTTAGCCGCTCGCGCGGCCAAGTTCAATCAAGCCGCCAAGCGTGGTACGCATGGGCCTCGTCATCCCCTGCCCCACGGGCGGGTTAGCGTAGTGAGCCCCGCCCGATGCCATCCAGGCCGATGATTGGCTATGCCCACGTCACCAAGAGCTTCGGCGCACTCAAGGCCGTGGACGATGTGTCACTCGACATCGCCGAAGGCGAGTTTGTGGCTGTCGTCGGCGGCTCGGGTTCGGGCAAAACGACGCTGCTGCGACTCGCCAACCGCCTGATCGAGGCGGATGGCGGCACGATCACGGTCGAGGGCGACGACGTGCAATCCGTCGATCCGGTCGCGCTGCGGCGCCGCATCGGCTACGTCTTCCAGAGCGGCGGGCTGTTCCCGCATCTAAGCGTCGCGGACAACATCGGAATCACGCCAAAACTGCTCGGCGTCCCGGCGGCGGATATCGCAACGCGGGTCGATGAGTTACTCGAGCTCGTGCAGCTCGACCGGGCCGCGCATCGCGAGCGGTTGCCGGATGCGCTCTCGGGCGGCCAGCGCCAGCGCGTCGGCGTGGCGCGGGCGCTTGCGGCACGGCCCCGCATCGTGCTGATGGACGAGCCCTTCGGCGCGCTCGATCCCCTCACCCGCGATGCGCTCGGCGACGATTTTCGCGAGCTGCACCGCAAGCTCGGCCTGACCACCGTGATGATCACCCACGACATGACGGAAGCGATTTTGCTCGCCGACCGCATCGCGGTGATGCGCAGCGGGAAGCTGCTGGCGCAGGGCACGCCAGTGGAGCTCTCGAAAAGCAGCGACGCCTACGTGCTGGAGCTGTTGCGGACGCCACGACGCCAGGTCGAGCGATTGAACGCGTTGCTGCCACAGAGCGGGGCGGCATGAGCCTTTTCACCGATCCGCGCTGGGGCGAGGCGCTGGGGCATTTGCCCGACTATCTCGGCAACCATGTACGGGTCAGTCTCGCCGCACTTGCGCTCGGCCTGATCGTCAGCCTGCCGCTGGCGATCCTGACGCGCAACCGCCCAACGCCGCGCGCCGTCCTGCTCGCGCTAGCCAGCATCGTGCAGACGGTGCCCGGGCTGGCGCTGCTCGCGCTGTTCTATCCGCTCCTGCTGCTCGCGGCCTCCGTGGCGCTGGCCTGGTTCGGCGTCTCCTTCTCCGCTTTCGGCTTCCTGCCGGCGATGCTGGCGCTGGCGCTCTATTCGATGCTGCCGGTGCTGCGCAATGGCATCACCGGCCTCAACGGCATCGATCCCGCGCTGATCGAGGCTGCCAAAGGCGTCGGAATGACCGCACGGCAGTCGCTGGTCATGGTCGAACTGCCGCTGGCTCTCCCGGTGATGATGGCTGGCATCCGTACCGCCGCCGTGTGGGTGATCGGCACCGCGACGCTGTCGACCCCGATCGGGCAGACCAGCCTCGGCAATTACATCTTTGCCGGGCTCCAGACCCAGAATTGGGTGTTCGTGCTGTTCGGCTGCTTTGCCTCGGCCCTGCTGGCGCTCGCGGTCGATCAACTGCTCGGCCTGATCGAGAGCGGCCTGCGCCGGCGCAGCCGCGCGCGTACAGCGCTTGGCGCGGCCGGGATCGCGGCACTGGTCGCCGCAACATTGGTGCCGACGATGGAGCGCTCACCGAACAGCTATGTCGTCGGCGCAAAGACGTTTGCCGAGCAGTATGTGCTGTCGGCGCTGATGCGCGACCGGCTGCAGGCCTCCGGCCTTTCCGCCGTCGCACGATCCGGTCTCGGCTCGAGCGTAATCTTCGAGGCATTGAAGGCCGGCGATATCGATCTCTATGTCGATTATTCCGGCACGCTCTGGGCCAATCAGCTTCACCGCACGGACATCAAACCGCGGGCGGAGCTGCTGGCGGAGCTGCAGACGACGCTTGCGAAGGAGAACATCACCCTGCTCGGCGAGCTCGGATTCGAGAACGCCTATGCGCTGGTGATCCCGAAGAAACGCGCCGAGGCGCTTGGCATCCGTACCATCGCCGATCTCGCCGCGCATGCTTCGACCCTGTCGATCGCCGGCGACTATGAGTTCTTCTCGCGACCCGAATGGGCGGCGCTGCAAAAGGCCTATGGGCTCTCGTTCCGCGCCCAGCGCCAGATGCAGCCGGACTTCATGTATGCGGCGGTCGCCAGCGGCGAGGTCGATGTCATCGCGGGCTACACCAGCGACGGGCTGATCGCAAAATACGATCTGGTTGCGCTCGACGATCCCAGGCACGCGATCCCGCCCTACGACGCCATCCTGCTGCTGGCCCCGAAACGGGCCGGCGACGAGCGGCTGCAGGCCGCGCTGAAACCGCTGCTCGGCAAGATCGACATCGCGAACATGCGCGAAGCCAATTTACGCGCCGCCGGCAATGATGCGAATTCGTCGCCGGATGCCGTGGCGAAATGGCTGTGGGAGAAGGTGGGTGGGCGGTAGGCCGGCTACAGCCCCCGGATCAGCCCCGCATCGATCAGCAGCCGATTCAGCCGGCGCGCCTCGGCGCCGTCCTTGCAGCCGTAGAAGATGCCCTTGCAGCGGAGCATGATCTCCTTCTGCTCGGCGAAGGACGGATCGAGCGGGATGCCCGCGGCTTCCTGGATGACCAGCGGCAGATACGGACCATCGACCGTGTCCATCACGGCCTCGCTCTTCACCGGCTCGAAATTGACGGCGTCGATCGCGTAATAGGTCGCGTAGAGACGTGGGTCGTAGGCGTCGAGCTTCTTGCCGATTGCACCCTCGTCGAGCCCGGGCTCGAGGATACCGGGCGCGAACTCGGGCTGATGGTCGCCATAGCGCACGATCAGGAAAGGCTCGCCGGGAAAATTCTTCTTCAAGCCCGCGAGGAAAACCTTGTACTGCTCGGCGCTCATCGCCTGCCGACGCAGATATTCGTCGATGGACGGCACATTGCCCGGTGCGCGCCAGTTCGGCAGCAGATCCGGGCGGAAGCGCGTCTCCCAGGGGAAATGATTGGCGCCGAGATAGATGAAGGTGAACAGCGGCTTGTTCGGCGATCGCTCAGCCATCAGCCGGAGCGCCTTGTCGTAGAAGAAGCTATCCGGCTCGACATCCTTGGCGCCGAGATCCTTGGAGTCGAGGAAGCGTTCGATGCCGGTCGTCACCTGAAAGCTGCGCGCGGCCATGAAGCCGCCATTGGCGGGGTAGAGCGACATCGTGTCGTAGCCGCAGCGGCGCAGCGCCAGCGGCAGCCCGCGCTCGACACGGCCTGTTGCAATGCGCGTCACGAAATAGGCGAAGCGGCCGAACGAGCGCGACGACAACCCCGCGAGCACATTGTATTCGGTGAACCAGCTCGGCCCGCCATTGCTCTCGGCCAGAAACGCGCGCTCCTTGCCGTCCCAGGATTTGAAATGGCTACCGTAGCCGGTCGGCACCTTGATGCCCTGCGCGGCGCGGATGTCGAAGCTCGATTCATCATGGACCATGATGATGTTCGGCCGCCGGCCGGCGGGATGGCAGGCATCGACCAGCGGCATGTTGAGCCGTTCGTTGGTCGAAGCGGCCGACTCCATGAAGCCGTATTGCGCGAAGTCGGAGACCGCGCTGACGCCGGAGCGGAAGAACTTCGAGAGATAGCCGTCGTCGTAATAGCCGCGCCAGGCCTCGTCCGGATGATAGAGCGAATAGCCGACCAGCGCGGCGAGGCAGGCGAGCTTGCAGGCGAGTGCCGGTAGCCTACGGATGCGGAACGGGTCGAGCCACCACAGCGCATACATCAGCGGCAGCGTGACGAGGCCGGCCCCGATCACCGACCAGCGCAAATTCGGGAAGATCGTGAACAGGAACGCGACCGTGTCGCGGTCGATCATCATCAGGTCGATGAAGTTGACCGTCATCTGCACGACGTCGTGCTTCAGCCGCGACAGCAGCACCAGCACCACGACCATGGTCAGCGACAGCGCACCCGAGAGCGCCGGCCGCCGCAGCAGCGTGATCCAGAAGAAGTTGAGGATGCCCCAGGCCAGCACGAAGGAGAGCCGTGCGCCGAAATCCGTCTCGGTCTCGTACATCAGCACGAGCGCCGCGAGATGCGGCGCCGCAACCGCGAGCAGCCGCCAGATACCGAGCGCGGCGACGCTCGCCAGCACGGCGGTCGTGGCAGAAGGACCTGGATTGGGCGCGGACGCCATCGACGACACGCAACTGCTGGTCCGGCACGGTGATGCCGAGCCGGCTGACCGGGCCTGCGGCGTTCGGCGCAGCCGGAAGGCCTGCACCGTGTCACAAAACTGTAATTGAACGGTCACGGACAAGCAACGCGCGTCGCGATCCGACCTTCGCTTAATGTTAGCGGAAGCCGATTGGTCTCCGCATCCAATCCGTCCCCAGGGCAAATCCCGCAGTGCAGAACCGACTTGCCGTCTAGTCGAGGCCCTCGACGCTGACCAGGCGGGCAGAACTGCAAGCGTCCCGGACCGCTTTGAGTCCCTGGTAGCTCGCGCCTGCGTAGAACGCCTCCCAGGCTGCGACGGATGGGAATTCCAGCAGAACGATCCTGCGGGGCTGCCAGTCTCCCTCGTAGACCTTGTGGGCGCCCCCTCGCGCCAGATATCTGGCTCCAGCGGCCTCCAGCGCGGGCTTCACGCCCAACATGAAGCTTTGGTACTGCTGCAAATCCCTGATCTCGACGTCGAAAATCACATAAGCCGGCATCTCAAGACGCTCCCACGATCGGAAATCGATCACCTGTCTGGCAATGGTCTCGCCTCGGAGGCTCAGCCCTGCGGCAGCAGCCCAAGCCGCTTGGCGATGATACGGTCGACCACACGCTTGGGCAGCGCGGCCGTCATCAAATGTCGCATCCGGTCCGGCGTGATCTGGTAGCGAACCTTGGGCCTCCCGGCGGTGAGCGCCTCGAAAACGACCTCGGCGATCCGCTCGGCCGGCAGCCCCGTCTCGCCGAGCTTCATCATGAACGCCATGACCTTGTTCAGCGCCGGCAGATAAGGCGAGTTCTGGTAGACCGAGAGATCGATCTGCTCGGCCTTGCTCCAGATCGGCGTCTTCACTGCGCCGGGGGCGACGATGATGACGTCGATGCCGAACAGCATCAACTCGCGGCGCAAGCTCTCCGACAGGCCTTCGATGGCGTGCTTGGAGGTGCTGTAAGGCGCCGACAAGGGATTGCCGTTCTTGCCCGCGACCGAACTGATCATCACGATCCGGCCCTTCGGCCCCTTCAGCGACGGATCGGCGCCGAGTAGCGGCCCAAAGGCCTGCGTCGCGATGACCGGGCCAATGACGTTGATCTCCATCTGCCGGCGGAAGTCGTCGACCGGCAATTCGAGCACGGGACCGGCGACCGCGACGCCGGCATTGTTGACGAGACCGGCCAGCGTCTCGCCGCCCAGCGCCTCGCGGACTTTTCGCGCAGCCGCGAGGACCGCCGCCTCGTCGGTGACGTCGAACAGCAGCGGCGTGAAGTTCGCACCGAACTCACCCGTGAGCCGGTCCGCATCGGCCTGCTTGCGGACACTACCGAAAACACGATAGCCGCGCCCGATCAGAAATTTAGCAATGGCCCAGCCAATCCCGGTGGACGCGCCGGTGACGACGACGGATCGCATGGTCTTTTCCCCCCGAAGAGCTCCCGCGATCATGCAGTGGAAAGGTGCCGCGGCGCAATGCCGTCCACCGCTCAAGGAAACGCCGCCGATGTCAATTCTTAAGTTGAAGCGAGGCGCGAACGTCGCGACGTGAGATCGATTGCACCGTGAAGATATGGATGAAGAGCCGAATCTTTGACTCTGAAGACGCTCGGTTTTTGAGGATCGGGAGCAGAAATTCCGAAAAACAACGCGAGACCAAGAATGTGGTTTAAGCGTCAGTTCTTCGTGCTCAGGGAGCACTTCAGCTCGCGAAGAATTTGAATGAAGCAGCAATGCTTCGCGCGAGACGAAAAGAGCGAGACCGCTGGTTGCGATCTCGCTCGAATATAGCCGCGAAAGATTTAAGAATTGGTTCGGCGAACGAAGCTTGTGTTTTCGCTCGCGTGTCCGGCTGCGGCGTAACCGATACGCCGTATCCGAAGGCCGCGACTTAGTTCTTCGACTTGTCGACCAGCGCGCCCTTCTTGATCCAGGGCATCATGTCGCGCAGCTTGGCGCCGACTTCCTCGATCGGGTGCTCGGCGAGCTTGGCGCGGGTCGCCTTGAACGAGGTCTGGTTGACCTTGTTCTCGAGCATCCAGTCGCGGGCGAACTTGCCGGACTGGATGTCGTTCAGAACCCGCTTCATCTCCTTCTTGGTCTCGTCGGTGACGATGCGCGGACCGGTGACGTACTCGCCGTACTCGGCGGTGTTGGAGATCGAGTAGTTCATGTTGGCGATGCCGCCTTCATAGATCAGGTCGACGATCAGCTTCACCTCATGCAGGCACTCGAAATAGGCCATCTCCGGGGCGTAGCCGGCTTCGACCAGGGTCTCGTAGCCGCCCTTGATCAGCTCGACCAGGCCGCCGCAGAGCACCACTTGCTCGCCGAACAGGTCGGTCTCGCACTCTTCCTTGAAGGTGGTCTCGATGATGCCGGCACGGCCGCCGCCGACGGCAGAGGCGTAGGACAGGCCGAGGTCGTGGGCGTTGCCCGAGACATCCTTGGCGATCGCGATCAGGCAGGGCACGCCGCCGCCGCGCTGGTATTCCGAACGCACGGTGTGGCCGGGGCCCTTCGGCGCGATCATCAGCACGTCGAGGTCCGCGCGCGGGTCGAGCAGGTTGAAGTGGACATTGAGACCGTGCGCGAAGACGAGCGCTGCGCCCTTCTTCATGTTGTCGTGCAGGTGCTCGCGGTAGATGTCGCCCTGGAGCTCGTCCGGGGTCAGCATCATGACGAGGTCGGCCCATTTCGCGGCCTCGGCAACTTCCATCACCTTGAAGCCGGCAGCTTCCGCCTTCTTGGCCGAGGCCGAACCTTTGCGAAGCGCAATCGCCACGTCCTTGACGCCGGAATCCTTCAGGTTCAGCGCATGGGCGTGGCCCTGGCTGCCATAGCCGACGATGACGACCTTCTTGCCCTTGATCAGGTTCAGGTCGGCGTCGCGATCATAATAAACACGCATGGTCGTTTCCTCGTTCAGGGGCCGGAATCGGCCTTTGGTCAGGTCTTGTTAGTCAGGTCTCGGACGGTGAAATTTGCGGATTTCGGGGGCTGTCTAGAGCATTTTCGGCCCCCTGGGAAACCCGTTTCTGCATGGAAAGCCGGGGCATCATGCATCCATGACGACGGGATAGAGCGACGCCAGCAGCAGGATCGCCATCAGGATGTTGAAGGCGCGGACCAGCCGCACGGAGGTCAGGACGGGCCGCAGTGCGGTGCCGAAGAAGGCCCAGACCACCGTCGAGACCGTGCCCACGAGCAGACTGATCAAGGTCTGGATCGCGATGTTGAGCGGGAATTGGGCGATCGCCGCATAGGCGGTGATGGTGCCGATCACGATCACCCAGCCTTTGGCGTTGATCCATTGGAACATGGCGGCGCCCAGGAAAGTCATCGGGCCGCGGCCATCCCCCTCGTCCGGCTTGGCCGGGCCCGAGAAAGCGATCACGGCGGCCAGGTAGAGCAAGTAGGCGGCGCCGGCATATTTCAAAATGGTCTGCAGGATCGGATAGGCCAGGAAGACGGTGCCAAGCCCAAGGCCGACCGCTGCAATCATGAAGGCGAAGCCGATGACCACGCCGGCGATGTGGGGAATCGTGCGCCGGAAGCCATAGGTCAGCCCTGAGGACAGCAACATGATGTTGTTCGGCCCAGGCGTGAAATACATCACGGCCATGAAGGCGAGGAAGGCATACAGCAGCGACTGGGACATGCTCACCTCACGCGGCCTTCGGCTGCGGTTTTCTGGGGTACCGCCTCGGGGCGCTTCGCCAGCACCATCACCGCGATACCGCCGATCACGGTGAGCATGCCGGCGAGGCGCAGCGGGCCGAACCGCTCCCCGAACACGATGCTGGACGCGGCGGAGCCGACGAACGGCACCAGCAGCGCGAACGGCACCACCTGCGCAGGGGGATAGTCACGCAGCAGCCGGCCCCACAGCCAATAGGCGATGCTGGTGGAGATGCCGCCGATCAACAGCAGGCAAATGAGGCCGGTGAGCGACATGTGGATCAGCGACTGCCAGGTCGGCGTCGGTCCGTTGACGATCAGCGTGAGCGCGAACAGCGGGACCGCGGTGGCGAGGCACAACCAGGCGAACAGATCGAACATCGGCACGCCGCGGGCGCCGCGCAGCAGGATATTGCCGACCGCAAAGCTGACCGGCGCGATCATCAGCACGGCGAAGGCACCGACGCTGAAATCATAGCCGACCGTGCCGCAGATCATCAAAAGGCCGAGGGCTGCGATGGCGATGCCCAGCGTCTGCACCGGCGTCGGCCGCTCGCCGAATGCGATCGCGGCAAAGCCGATCGTGAACAGCGCCTGGCTCTGGACGACGACGCTGGTCAGCCCCACCGGCACGCCATGGGCGATGCCATAGGCCTGGCTCAGAAACTGGCCGAGAAAGAGCGTGAAGCTGATCGCGATCAGGAGCGACCAGGCGACCTTCGGCTTGCGAATGAACAGGCACGGCACCGCGGCAATGGTGAAGCGCATCGCCGTCATCAGCTCCGGCGAAAATTCGTCGAGCGCGATCCGGCTCGCCACGAAGGCAAGCCCCCAGATGACCGCCACCAGGATGGCGATGAGGATGTCGGCCGGCTTCATTGTCGTTCCCGGTTCTGCCCTGTCGTGCAGCCCTGTTTGTTGCTCTGATCGAGCCTTGCTCGCCGGCCTTTAAATGGAAGAATTGGATTTCCGCAGCAGATAAGTGCCGTGCATCGGGGCGTGGTAATCGGCCGAGACCAGTGTGAAGCCGACGTCGGTCAGCATCCGTTCCATGACCCAGCCAAAAGTGGAATATTCGTCGCGCATGTGGGTGACGACGCTTTCACGCGGCACATCGTAGTTCTTGATCTCGAAGTCGGCCCATTGATCGACGTCGCGCTCGAGCGCATCGGGCATCGAGGCGTAGACGATGTCGCGCAAATAGAAAGTGGCACCGGGCTTGAGCGCGCGATAGATCCGCGACATCGCCACCGCTTTCCAGAAATCCGGCAGATGGTGCAGCGTGAACTCGCTGACGATCAGGTCATAGGATTCCGGCCGGTAGGCGAAGCTGAGCAGCCCGGCGGACTGCGTGCGCACGGGCGCCTTGCGGTCGCGCGCGTAGATCTCGGCGAGCGCCAGCATCGCGGGCGAGATGTCGATGGCGTCGACCTCGGCGCCCATCAGCGCGGCCTCGGTCGCGAGCACGCCATTGCCGCAACCGATATCGGCGATGCGCCAGCCGCGCTGGACGCCGAGCATTTTCAGCGCGGCGCGCGCGCGTAGATCGGCATCGTCATGACTGTCGTAGATCGAGGCCACTGCAGGCCCGATCCCCATCCGGTTCCGCTCGTTGTAATACCAGTCGCGCGCCAGCATGGCTCACATTCCTTCAGGCCCGCGACCAATCGCGGCAACACCGGTGCGCGACACTTCGACGAGGCCAAGCGGACGCATCAGGTCAATAAACTGGTTGATCTTGTCGGTGTTGCCTGTGATCTCGAACACAAAGCTCTCGGTGGTGGCGTCGATCACGCGGGCGCGAAACGCGTCCGCCAGCCGCAACGCCTCGACGCGATGCTCGCCCTCTCCGCGAACCTTGACCATTGCAAGCTCGCGCTCGATCGAGCGTTTCGTCAGCGTCATGTCGACGACGCGATACACAGGGATCATGCGGTCGAGCTGATGCTTGATCTGCTCGATCACCATCGGCGTGCCCGTCGTGACGATGGTGATGCGCGAGAGATGCTTCTGGCTCTCGGTCTCCGAGACCGTGAGGCTCTCGATGTTGTAGCCGCGCCCCGAGAACAGGCCGATTACGCGCGCGAGCACGCCGGGCTCGTTCTGCACGAGCACCGAAAGCGTGTGCGTCTCGTTCGGGTCGTGGCGTTCCTCGATGAAATAGGCGGATGCGGGCTGGTTCATTGTCGTCCCCTTCATTCTCGTCGTTACGCCGTCGCCCGACGAGCGACCGGCGCTTCCGTGCCGACCCAACCGCGGAACAGATCGAAATCGATATTGCCGCCGGACAGCACGAGACCGACGCGCTTGCCCTGTAGCTTGGTCTTTTCCTGAAGCGCTGCGGCGAGCGCGGCGGCGCCGGCGCCTTCGGCGAGATTGTGCGTGTCGGTCCAGAGCGCACGGATCGCGAGCGCGATCTCATCGTCCGTCACCTGGACGATACGCGAGGCGCCCTTGAGGATGACCGCGAGCGCTTCAGGATCGGGAATCCGCGTCGCCATGCCGTCCGCGAGCGTATTGCTGGTCTCGGTCGTCACGACATGACCGGCCGCGAACGACAGCGCGTAGGACGGCGCCTCGGTCGATTGCACGCCGACGACCTCGGTCTTCAGGCCGAGCAGATCGCGCGCCATGATACAGCCGCAGATCCCCGAGCCCTGCCCGATCGGCACATAGAGGATGTCGAGATCGGGCGCGGCCCGGAGCAATTCAAGCGCATAGGTCGCCACGCCCAGCACCAGGTCCGTATGGAACGACGGCACCATGTGCAGCCCGGCGAACTGCGCGTGGCGCCCGGCTTCCTCGCGTGCGGCCTGAAAGTCCTCGCCATGCTCAACGAGCTCGGCGCCGAACGCCTTCATCGCGCGGTTCTTCTCGACCGAATTGCCGCGCGGCACATAGATCACGGCAGGCACACCATGGCGGCTCGCCGCAAAGGCGAGGCTCTGACCATGATTGCCGCGCGTCGCCGAGATGATGCCCGGAATGTTCGGCCGTTCGCGCTTCAACCGATCGAGATAGACTAACCCGCCGCGCACCTTGAAGGCGCCCGTCGGCGTATGATTCTCGTGCTTGACCACGATCTGCGTGCCGAGCCGCTGGCTGAGCAGCGGCCAGGCGTGCGCCGGCGTCGGCGGCACCGCTCGCCCCACGATCGCATGCGCGCGTTCGAGCTCGTTCAGGTCGAACATCACATCACACCAGCGCCTTGCCGCCGGCGAACGCCTTTGCGGTGGCTTCGTCGTTCGCCTGCTCCGGCAACAGCATCTCGTTGTGCGCCTTGCCGGAGGGGATCATCGGGAAACAGTTTTCCAGCGACGCGACGCGGCAGTCGAACAGCACCGGACGCTTGACCGAGATCATCTCCTGGATGGCGCCGTCGAGATCGCCGGGCTTGTGCACCTGGATGCCGACGCCGCCATAGGCTTCCGCGAGCTTGACGAAATCCGGCATCGCCTCCGAGTAGGAATGCGACAGGCGGTTGCCATGGAGCAGCTGCTGCCACTGCCGCACCATGCCCATGTACTGGTTGTTCAGGATGAAGATCTTGATCGGCAGTTCGTACTGCACCGCCGTCGACATCTCCTGCATGGTCATCTGCACCGAGGCATCGCCCGCGATGTCGATGACGAGGCTGTCGGGATGGGCAACCTGCACGCCGACCGCGGCCGGCAAGCCGTAGCCCATGGTGCCGAGACCGCCCGAGGTCATCCAGCGATGCGGCTCCTCGAAGCCGTAGAACTGCGCAGCCCACATCTGATGCTGGCCGACCTCGGTGGTGATGTAGGTGTCCTTGCCGCGCGTCGCCTCGAACAGGCTCTGGATCGCGTGCTGCGGCAGGATGACGTCGTTGCTCTTCCTGTAATACAGCGAGTTGCGGGCCCGCCACTGCGCGATCTGCTGCCACCACGCCTTGATGTCGGGCTTCTTCGCCTCCGCCTTGAACACCTGGAGAATGTCGCCGAGGATGTTGCCGCAGTCGCCGATGATCGGCACGTCAACGCGGATGTTCTTGTTGATCGAGGACGGATCGATGTCGATGTGGATCTTCTTCGAGCCCGGCGAGAACGCATCGACGCGGCCGGTGATGCGGTCGTCGAAGCGCGCACCGACGCACAGCATGACGTCGCAATCATGCATGGTCATGTTGGCTTCGTAGGTGCCGTGCATGCCGAGCATGCCGAGCCAGCTCTTGCCCGAGGCGGGATATGCGCCGAGGCCCATCAGCGTGGAGGTGATCGGAAAGCCGGTGACCTCGACCAACTCGCGCAGCAGCCTGGTGGCTTCAGGGCCGGAATTGATCACGCCGCCGCCGCTGTAGATCACGGGGCGCTTGGCGCCTGCGAGCAGCGCCACGGCCTTGCGGATCTGCGTCGCATCGCCCTTCACCCGCGGCGCGTAGGAGCGATGCACGTCGGATTTGCGCGGCGGATGATAGGTGCCGGTCGCGAACTGCACGTCCTTGGGCACGTCGACGAGCACCGGGCCCGGTCGCCCCGTGGTCGCAACGTAGAAGGCCTCGTGCAGCACCTTTGCGAGATCGTTGACGTCGCGCACCAGCCAATTGTGTTTGGTGCAGGGGCGCGTGATGCCGACGGTGTCGCATTCCTGGAACGCGTCGTTGCCGATCAGATGCGTCGGCACCTGGCCGGAGATGCAGACCAGCGGGATCGAGTCCATCAGCGCGTCGGTGAGCGGCGTCACCATGTTGGTGGCGCCGGGACCGGAGGTCACCAGTGCAACGCCGGGCCGGCCGGTCGAACGCGCATAGCCCTCGGCGGCGTGACCCGCACCCTGCTCGTGGCGGACCAGGATGTGCTGGACCTCGCTCTGCTGGAAGATCTCGTCGTAGATCGGGAGGACCGCGCCGCCGGGGTAGCCGAAAATGTCCGTCACGCCATGATCGATGAGCGCGCGGACGATCATCGCGGCGCCGGTCATCTGGTTCGGATCGTGGCTCTTGTCGCTCATTGGCTTGCTCCGGATGCGCTGTTGTCAGCGGCTTCGTTCGTGTCGGGTTTTCGAAAATAAAAAAGGCCCCGAAGAGGGCCCATGCACACCGCCTGTCATGTGGATGGCAGCTAGCCACCCCCGGCGGTGTGCCTGGGTACGACGGCGATAAGGAGTTTGGTAATAATGTTACGCATGGCAGGCGCCCAGCTTCCCAAAGGTTGCGCGAAACATAACGGCCGGCGCCCCGATGTCAAGGCAATGCAGCCGTTCCCGCGCGATTTTGGCAGTGTAGCGGTGTTCCCGGGGTTGGGCGAGAGGTAAATTCGGGAGCGGAGGCACAAAAGCGTGTCAGCCTTGGTCCTGTGCCGCGTTCACGATCGCCGCCAGCCAGCCCCGAATCTCCTCCGGCTTCACCCACTCGAATTCGGGCAATTGATGCCGGAACCAGGTGAACTGCCGCTTGGCGTAGTGGCGGGTGTCGGCGCGGCCGATGGTGGCCGCCTGCTCCAGGCTGAGCTCACCGCGCAGATGCCGGACCAGGGCCGGCACGCCATGAGCTTTCACCGCCGGCAGCAGCGGATCGAGGTTTCGGGCAGCGAGACGCTCGACCTCCTCCAGCGCGCCGGCACCCAACATGGCATCGAAGCGGGCGTCGATGCGCGCATAGAGCTCGTCGCGCTCGGGCGCGAGGAACACCGCGCGAAAACTGTCCTTGGGCAAGAGCGGCGGCTGGCCCTCATCGTGCCAGTCCAGCAGCGAACGGCCGGTGGCTTCGACCACTTCGAGCGCGCGCGCAATGCGCGTGCGGTCGCGAAGGTTCAATCGCTCGGCCGCCCGCGGATCGGAGGCCGCAAGTTCTGCGTGCAGCGCCTCCACGCCGTTCCGCTCCAGCCGCGACCGGACGTCCTCGCGCACCTCGACAGGGATCGGCGGCACCACGGAAAGGCCCGCCGTCAGCGCCTTGAAGTACAGCCCGGTGCCGCCGATGAAGATCGGCAGGCGGCCTTCGGCTTGCGCCTCTTCGAGCGCCTTGGCCGCGTCGCCCACCCAGGCGCCAGCCGAAAAATTCACGGCCGCATCGACATGGCCGTACAGGCGATGAGGCACCTGCGCCTCGTCGCCATCTGTGGGGCGCGCGGTGATGATGCGGAGGTCGCGATAGACCTGCATGGAATCGGCATTGATCACGACCCCGCCCGCAGCGAGCGCAAGCTCGAGCGCCAGCGCCGACTTGCCGCTGGCGGTCGGGCCTGCGATAAGCACCGCCTTGCCAACATGCCTTCTGCCGACTTGCCTCTCGCTCACGAAAACCTCAAATGTCCCTCGTTGCCACGCTGATCTGCAACCCGAATAATCCCGCGCTCGACTCGACCATCGTCGACGGCGCCCGCGCCGTGCTGCCACAGGCGGCTCCCGCGCACTGGCTGTTCGACGGGGTTGCAGTCGACATCCCCTTCGGCGCCGACAGTAACCTCGAAGGCGACCGTCACGCCATCGAACAGCGGCTCCGCGAGCTTCGCGGGGACCTGCCCATCGACATCGTGGTGCAGCCAGTCGGCTTCCGGCGCAAGAAGCTTTTTCTCGCCGACATGGATTCCACCATGATCGGCCAGGAATGCATCGACGAGCTCGCCGATTTCGTCGGGGTGAAGGCCCATGTGGCAGCCATTACCGAACGCGCGATGCGCGGCGAGGTCGAGTTCGAGCCGGCGCTGCGCGAGCGCGTTGCGCTGCTGAAGGACCTCCCCGCCAGTGCCGTCGACGAGGTGCTGGCCAAGCGCATTACGCTGACGCCGGGTGGTCGCGAACTGGTCGCGACCATGCGCGCCCATGGCGCCTATGCCTGCCTCGTCTCCGGCGGCTTCACGCTGTTCACCAGCGCGGTCGCCACCAGGATCGGCTTCCAGGAGAACCGGGCCAACGAGCTCGTCGTCCGCGACGGCAAGTTCACCGGCGAGGTGAAGGAGCCGATTTTGGGGCGCGCGGCAAAGCTCGCGACGCTGGTGGATCTGATGGAGTCGTTCGATCTCGACGACATCGACTCGCTGGCAGTCGGCGACGGCGCCAATGATCTCGCGATGATCCAGGCGGCGGGCCTGGGCGTGGCGTATCACGCCAAGCCGGCGGTGGCTGCTGCCGCAGCGGCGCGGATCGATCATGGCGATCTCACCGCGCTGCTGTACGCGCAGGGGTATCGACGCGAGGAGTTCGTGGAGGCGTAAGTCTTACCGCACGCCCAACTGCTGTAGGGTGGGCAAAGGCGCATTGGCGCCGTGCCCACCACCCTTGCAGCAGTGGTGGAAAAGTGGTGGGCACGCTTTCGCTTTGCCCACCTTACGGAACTGCGCCGCGCCTACTGCACGCTCAGCGCGACAAACCGCAGCTCGCCGTCGGCGTTGGAAACCAGCAGCAACACCGACTTCTTGCCGTCCTTCTTGAGCTGGTCGACCCGCTTCTGGATGTCGGCGCCGCTGGAGACGCTCTCCTGCGCCACCTCGACGATGACGTCGCCGGCGGAGAGGCGCTTCTCGGCGGCATCCGAATTAGCGTCGACATTGGTGACGACCACGCCCTTGACGCTGTCCTTGATCTTGTAGCGCGTACGCAGATCCTTGCTCAGCGCCGCGAGATCGAGGCCGAGCGCCTTCTGTGTCACGGTCTTTTCAGGTGCGGGCTCGTCGGTCTTCACTGCGGCCTGCACCTTGTCGGGATCCTGCAGCCGGCCGAGCATGACCTTCTTGGTCTCCTCCTGACCCTTGCGGATGATGACGACATCGACCTCCTTGCCGACCGCGGTGTCGGCGACCACGCGAGAGAGATCCTTGGGGTCCTTGACGTCCTTGCCGTCGAACTTGACGACGACGTCGCCGGGCTCGATGCCGGCCGGCTTGGCCGGGCCCTTGTCGTCGACGCCGGCAACCAGCGCGCCCCGCGGCGGCTTGATGTTGAGGCTCTCGGCGATCTCGTCGGTGACGCTCTGGATGCGCACGCCCAGCCAGCCGCGGCGCAATTCGCCGAACTGGCGGAGCTGGTCGACGACACCCGCCACCGTCTTCGACGGTACGGCGAAGCCGATGCCGATCGAGCCCCCGGAAGGCGAGATGATCAGCGTGTTGACGCCAATGACGTCGCCATCGAGGTTGAACAGCGGACCGCCGGAATTGCCGCGGTTGATGGAGGCGTCGGTCTGAATGTAGCTGTCGTAGGGACCTGAGGAGATGTCACGGTTCTTCGCCGAGACGATTCCGGCCGTCACGGTGCCGCCGAGGCTGAATGGATTGCCGATCGCGACGACCCAATCGCCGAGGCGCAGCTTGTCGGAATCGCCGAACTTCACCGACACCAGCGGTTTCGACGGCTTGAACTTGAGCACGGCAAGGTCGGTCTTCTTGTCGACTCCGACCAGCTCGGCCTTGATCTTGGTCCCGTCGTTGAGGATGACGTTGATCTCGTCGGCGTCCGCGATGACGTGGTTATTGGTGACGACGACGCCTGATGTGTCGATGATGAAGCCACTTCCGAGCGAGTTGGTCTTGCGCGGCGCCGGGCTATTCTCGCCGCCCTTGCTGCCGCCGCCGGGACCCTTGCGATTCTTGAAGAAGTCGTCGAAGAACTCCTCGAAGGGCGAACCGGGCGGCAGTTGCGGCATGGCATTGCCGCCGCCCCCGCCCTTGGCTTCGACGGTCTGCGAGGTCGAGATGTTGACGACCGCGTCGATCACCTTCTCGGCGACGTCGGCGATGCCATCCGGTCCGCGCGCATAGGCCGGTGTGCCGAGTGCGCTGAAAACGCCGACGGCGAGCGCGGCCAGCCCTAAGCGCAAACGGGTCGGGGCAATGGTGGCAGCGGTCATTGTGATCTCCAGGAAATCAGGATTCGACGTCAAGACTGCGCTCGAACGGGGGGATGGCGCAAGCGCGGACCTTAACGGGCCTCAAGACCCGGACAATAAGGCGAAAACCGGTCCCTCGCCTTCACTTTGGCGTTGGTGCGACGGCTAAATTGGACGTCGCATAACCCAGATCAGGACCAGGCCGGCCACGGCCGAACCGATACCGACCGCCCGCAGGACATTGTCCGGCGTGGCCATCGCGCTTTTCATGGCCTTGCGCATCCAGGCCGGGCTTGCCGCGAACATCAAGCCTTCCAGCACGAACAGGATGCCCAAACCGATGAGGAAGTCGGTGAACGCAATGGACCTCATCGGATTGGAACCTCCCGTTGTGCTGTTCTTGTCTGAACGAAGGGCGGCAGACCTGCCGCCCTTGTCTCACTTACGGCTTCGCTGGCGTCGTGGTCGCCGTCTTGCCGGACGGGTTACCAAAGAACCGGAAGAAATCCGAGTCCGGGCGCAGCAGGAAGCGGGTGTCGTTCGCGCGCAGCCCGGTTTCATAGGCCGCCATCGAGCGGTAGAAGGCGAAGAAATCCGCGTCTTGGCCGTAGGCTTCGGCGAACAGACGGTTGCGCTCGGCATCGCCGACGCCGCGCGTCTGCTCGGCCAGCGACCTTGCATCCGCCTCGATCACGGTCGCCTCGCGGTCGGCCTTGGAGCGGATCTCCTGTGCTTTCTGGCCGCCCTGCGCGCGGAACTCGGCGGCTTCGCGCTCGCGTTCCGTCTTCATGCGCTGATAGACCGCCTGGCTGTTCTGCTCCGGCAAATCGGCGCGGCGGATCCGGACGTCGACGACCTGGATGCCGTAGCCGTCGGCCTCGTGGTCGAGCTGATCGCGGATGCGCTGCATCAGCTTCTCGCGGTCGTCGCGGACCACGTTGATGAAGGTGACCTCGCCGAGCACGCGGCGTAGCGCCGCGTTCAAGAGCGTGGTGAGCTGGATGTTGGCGGCCTGGATCGAGCCGATGCTCTGATAGAAGCGAAGCGCGTCCTTGATGCGGTAACGCGCGAAGGCGTCGACCACGAGCCGCTTTTGGTCGGACGCGATCGCTTCCTGCGACGGGTTCTCCAGATCGAGGATGCGCTTGTCGATGTTGATCACCGAATTCCACGGCGCCTTGAAGTGCAGGCCGGGAGCGGTGACGACGTCGACGGGCTTGCCGAACTGCAGCACGATGGTCTGCTCGGTCTGCGCCACCGTGAACAGGGACATGTAGCCCACGATCACGACGAGCAGGAGGCCGAGCAGCGTGACGATGCCTGTGACCGGAGATCTCATCGGTTGCCTCCGGTCGTCTGCTGGCCGGTTGCAGGTGGCCGCTTGGTCGTCAGTTCGCTGAGCGGCAGATAAGGCACCACGCCCTGGCCCGACTGGCCGCCATCATAGATGAGCTTTTCCGAGCCGCCGAGCACGCGCTCCATCGTCTCCAGGTAAATCCGTTCACGCGTCACGTCGGGCGCCTTCTTGTATTCCTCGTAAACCTTCAGGAAGCGCGAGCTCTGGCCCTTGGCCTCGGCGACCGTCTGCTCCCTGTAGCCTTCGGCGGCCTGCATGATCTGCGCCGACCGTCCGCGTGCCTGCGGCACGACCTGGTTGGCATAGGTCTGCGCCTCGTTCTGCAGCTGCTCCAGATTGGCGCGCGCCGCCTGGACGTCGCGGAAGGCGTCGATCACCTGCGCCGGCGGGTCGACCTTCTGCATCTGCACCTGGCTGATCTGAATGCCGGCGCCGTAGCTGTCGAGGGTCTTCTGGATCAGTTCCTGCACGCCCTGTTCGGTGACATTGCGCGCGCCGGTCAGGATCGGCTGGATCTGCGAGCGACCGATCACTTCGCGCATCGAGCTCTCGGCGACTGCCTTCACGGTGCCCTCGGGATTCTGGATGTTGAAGAGGAAATCGCCGACGCCGTTGGGCTTGATGCGCCAGAGCACGGTGAAGTCGACGTCGACGATGTTCTCGTCGCCGGTCAACATCAGGCTCTCTTCCGGCACGTCACGAATGGAGCGGCCGCGCCGCGCCGGATCGTCGATCAGCGTCATGCCGATGGAGATGGTGGACACACGCAGTGCCTTCGGCAGCAGCACGGTCTCGATCGGATAGGGCAGATGGTAGTTCAGGCCGGGCTCCACGGTGCGAACATGCTTGCCGAAGCGCAGCACGACGCCGAGCTCTTCGGACTGCACCCGGAAGAAGCCCGACAGCAGCCAGAACGCGACGATGAGCAGCACAATCAGCGTGATGCCGATGCCGGAGAAATAGCCGCCCGGCATGATCTGCTGGAGGCGGTCCTGGCCGCGCCGCAGAAGGTCTTCCAGATCCGGCGGCCTTGGCCCGACCGGTTGCGGGCCGTTGCCCCATGGTCCCTTCGGACCCGAGCCCCATGGGCCACCGCCCTGATTCTTCCACGGCATTCGAATCTCTCCTCGGCAGGGTGAAATTGCCCCCCGCCCGCTTTGTCCGGTCCGGCTTTATAGGGGACAGGCAGGTCCCTTACAACGCAGCCATCGCCGCCCTCCGAGCTAAGCTCGGGGGCAGAAAAGTCAATGTTAACATTGGCAAATGCGGTTAATGGCCCGCCCGCCGACGATATGTCACATAGGAGTAGTCGGCGCTGTCGTGGGGTCCGGCAGGATGACGGATGCGCTCAACCTCATCCCAATCTGCCCTGTCGATGTCGAAATGCGTGTCGCCCTCGGGGCGGGCATGCACTTCCGTGATTTCGAGGCGATCGGCGCGATCGAGCCATTGCCGGAAGATTTCGGCGCCGCCGATCACGGCGATCTCGGTGACCGAACGCCGCAGGGCATCGCCGCGCGCGATGGCGTCTGCCTCGGCAGTCGATGTCGTCACGATGGCGCCGGCGGCGCGATAATCCGCATCGCGCGTGACGACGATGTTGGTGCGGCCGGGAAGCGGCCGGGGCAGGGATTCGAAGGTCCTGCGGCCCATGATCACGGGCTTGCCGATCGTGAGCGCCTTGAAGCGCGCCATGTCGGATTTCATTCGCCACGGCATCGCGTTGCCGGCGCCGATGACGCCGTTCTCCGCGATCGCGACGACGAAGACGATCTCCATCAGGACGCGCTCCCGGCAAGCCGCGTCAACGCAGGCCCGGTGACGCGGCACAGCGTCCAGTCGTCCAGCATGACGGCACCGAGGGATTTATAGAAGGCGATCGACGGCGCGTTCCAGTCGAGCACCGCCCATTGCAGCCGGGACCAGCCGTTTTCGACGCATTCCCTGGCAAGGTGCACGAGCAGAGCCTTGCCGAGGCCCCTACCCCGATGCGACGGCCGCACATACAAATCTTCGAGATAGATGCCGTGGCGGCCGCTGAACGTCGAGAAATTCGCAAACCACACTGCGAAGCCGACCGGCTCGCCGTTCCACTCGGCGAGGGCGCAATGGAGTTGCGGTCGCTCGCCGAACAGTGCGTCGGCGATGTCAGCCTCGGTCGCCTCGACCTCGTGCGAAAGCTTTTCGTACTCGGCGAGCTCGCGGATGAAAGCGAGAACCAGCCCGGCTTCGCCGGGACGCACACGGCGGATATTGAGCGACATCGGCGTCAGACCGCGACCGCGGCCTTGATGTGCGGATGCGGGTCGTAGCCGACGAGCTCAAAGTCCTCGTAACGGAAGGAGAAGATGTCCTTCACGTCGGGGTTGATCCGCATCACCGGCAGCGCGCGCGGCGCGCGCGTGAGCTGGAGCTTCGCCTGCTCCAGATGATTGGAATAGAGATGAGTGTCACCGAACGAATGCACGAAGTCGCCGGGCTTCAAGCCCGTGACCTGCGCCACCATCATGGTGAGCAGCGCGTAGGAGGCGATGTTGAAGGGCACGCCGAGGAACACGTCAGCCGAGCGCTGATAGAGCTGGCACGACAGCTTGCCGTTGGCGACATAGAACTGGAACAGGCAGTGGCACGGCGGCAGCGCCATCTTGTCGACCTCGGCCGGATTCCAGGCCGAGACGATCAGCCGACGCGAGTCCGGATTGCGCTTGATCATGTCGATGACGTTCGCGATCTGATCGATACTGCGTCCGTCCGGCGCGGGCCAGGAGCGCCACTGATGGCCGTAGACGGGGCCAAGATCGCCATTGGCGTCGGCCCACTCGTCCCAGATGGTGACGCCGTTGTCGCGCAGATATTTGATGTTGGTATCGCCCTTCAGGAACCACAACAGCTCATGCACGATCGCCTTCAGCGGCAGGCGCTTGGTGGTCAGCATCGGAAAGCCGGCAGATAGATTGAAGCGCATCTGATGGCCGAACACCGACAGCGTGCCGGTGCCGGTCCGGTCGGTTTTTTCGGCGCCGTCTGAAAGAATCCGCTCGAGCAGGTCCTGATACTGGTGCATGTGCGTGAGCCTTTGGGGAGGCGGCGAATTTAGCGGCCGCCCCCACGCTGCGACAGCGGCGATTCGCCATCCCTGGGCATTATACCCGGAAAAGTGAGCGTTCCCGGTGCAAACGACAAGGGGCGGAACTTAGCGTCCCGCCCCTCGTCTATCAGATTGATCCTGCTGGCCAACTTGCCGGCTTGGGTTCGAGCCACGGCGCGCCGACGCAGGCGCGGCGCTCCTAGTTTTCGGATTCCGTGAACACCTCGTCGCGCTTGGCACGCAACGCGGGCAGCACCGTGAGCACCAGGAGGAAGGCCGCGATCGCCAGCAGCACGGCCGACAGCGGACGTGTCAGGAACACGCTCCAATCGCCGCGCGAGATCAGCAGCGCGCGGCGCAGATTCTCTTCCATCAGCGGTCCGAGCACCATGCCGAGCAGCAGCGGCGCCGGCTCGAAATCGTGCTTGATCAGCCAGTAGCCGACCAGACCGAACACGCCTGCCAGGATGACGTCGACCGGCGCGTTGTTCACCGAGTAGATGCCGATCGCGCAGAAGATCACGATCGAGGGGAACATCAGCCGGTACGGGACGCGCAGCAGCCGCACCCAGATTCCGACCAGCGGCAGGTTGATGATGATCAGCATCAGATTGCCGATCCACATCGAGGCGATCATGCCCCAGACCAGCTCCGGCTGCTTCTGCATCACCTGCGGACCCGGCACGATGCCGTGGATGGTCATCGCGCCCACCATCAGCGCCATCACGGCGTTGGGCGGGATGCCGAGTGTCAGCAGCGGGATGAACGAGGTCTGCGCCGCGGCGTTGTTGGCGCTTTCCGGCGCCGCCACGCCCTCGATCGCACCGCGGCCGAACCGTGACGGGTTCTTGGCGATCTTCTTCTCGAGCGTATAGGACGCAAAGGACGCGATGACCGCGCCGCCGCCCGGCAGGATGCCGAGGATCGAGCCGAGCACGGTGCCGCGCAGGATCGCAGGCGCCGAGTCGACCAGGTCCTTCCGGGTTGGCATCAGGCCGGTGATCTTCTGCTGCACCAGGTCGCGATTCATCTCGGCGCCCGCGTCGAGGTTGCGGATGATCTCGGCGAAACCGAACACGCCCATCGCCACCGTCGCAAAGCCGAGACCGTCGGCAAGCTCCGGAATGTTGAACGCCATACGCGAGGCGCCGGTCTCGATGTCGGAGCCGACCATCGACAGCATCAGGCCGAACACGATCATCGCGATCGCCTTCAGCACCGAACCCTTGGCCAGCACCACCGCGAAGATCAGGCCGAGCACCATCAGCGAGAAATATTCGGCCGGACCGAACGCCAGCGCGAGCTTGGTCAGCGGCGCGCCGAGCACGGCGATCAGCACGGTCGCGACGCAGCCGGCGAAGAACGAGCCGATCGCCGCGATCGCCAGCGCCGGGCCGGCACGGCCCTGCTTCGCCATCTGGTGGCCGTCGATGGCGGTGACGACCGACGTCGCCTCACCGGGAATATTGACCAGGATCGAGGTGGTGGAGCCGCCGTACTGGGCGCCATAATAGATGCCGGCGAGCATGATCAGCGCGCCGACCGGCGGCAATCCGAACGTGATCGGCAGGAGCATCGCCACGGTTGCGACGGTGCCGATACCGGGCAGCACGCCGACCAGCGTGCCGACCAATGCGCCAATCAGGCACATGAGAATGTTGATCGAGATCGGCAGAGACAGACCGTAGAGCCACCAGGGTGACCACCACGAGATCTGAAACACCACACCGAAACCGAGGCCCAGATTGTGGAAGAGATCGAACATCACACCCTCACTGAACCAGGAAGCGCGGGAACATCGGCATCGGCAGTCCGAGCACGTAGGGGAAGAGCAGCGCGCAGCCGAGCGTCAGGCAGGCGCCGACGATGACCGCTTCGACCCAGCGCGTCTCATGCGTGCCCATCGCCGCGATCAGGAAGCTCGAGAATGCCGTAACCACCACCCCAAGCGGACGAATCGCCAGCGCGAAGAAGACGATCGAGATCATCACGAAGAGCGGCCCGCGCCAGGCATAGTGCGCCATGCTCGGCCCGTCGGTCAGCAGTCCCGTCAACGCAATGCCCGCGCCAAGTGCGACGAGCAGTCCGCCAAACATCCGCGGCGCCGTGCCGGCGCCAAAGGAGAAGCCGCGCATCCCCTGCAAATCGCTGGAGGCCCACAGTGCGAACAGGGCGAGCGCCATCAGCACGATCCCGCCGACATAATCCTGCGCCGACCTGATCGTCATGAAGAACGTGAGAATAGCCACCGCAAAGATCGGATAGGAATAGATCAGCGCCAGCAGCACGTCGGATGACGCCTTCTTAGTGTCACCGCCGACCGCCCCGAGCAACGCGCCGGGCGCCCCCGCGAGCAGCGCCGTAGCGTGGCTGATCACGACAGCGGCCGGGCCGCGTCCGGCGCCCCAGCCAAAGATCGTCCCGAACGACCAGATGAATTCGAAGATCTGCGGCGCTATGGCCAGCAGACAAAAGCTGATCACCACCGAGGTGTTTCGGTTGGCTGTCGCCGAGTGGCCCATCGTATCGGCCATGCATGTCTCCTCCGCGACCCGTAAGCCACGAGCACTGTTGTTCTAATCGGCTGGAAATCGATGCCCCCGCCCGGATCCCTGCCTAGCCATTTTCATTACACAATGCCAGCAAAACCCAGCAAGCCCCCGACGAGCAAAATCCAAAGTGGATTGATGCGCGAGACGGATGCGACCACTGCAACCGTCGCGGTCAGAAGCAGCGCAGCAAGCGTGCGATCGGTCGACTCGGCGAGGATCAGGGCGCTCGCCGCCATCAAGCCGATCGAGAGCGGAACCAGTGCAGCCTGGATCAGCCCGAGCCAGCGCGATTGGCTCGGCCGGTTGAGGAGCCGGCTGACATAATAGGCAAGCAGCGCGGTGGGCAGGCACATGGCCAGGGTCGCCGCCAGGGCACCGGGAATGCCGGCGACGGCATAGCCGATTAACGTGACGATAAGGACGTTCGGACCTGGCGAGAGCTGCGCGATCGCATAGGCGTCGGCGAACTGCTTGTCGGTCATCCAGTGATGCACATCGACTGCGATGCGATGCATCTCGGGCACCGCCGCTGCGGCGCCGCCGACTGCGAACAGCGACATCAGACCGAAGGTCGAGATCAGCGCCCAGATCGGGTTCTCCGCGTTCATGCTGCTACCTTCCGCCGCATCAGGAAAATGGCGCTGACGCTGACGGGGATCGCGACCAAAAGCACGACCTGGAGCGGCAGGCGAAGGACGCCGATGGCGAGGAAGACGCCCAGCATCAGGATGAGCGCGACGGCGTCCAGCCGCTTGAGCAGCGGCGTCATCATCCGGAAGACCACCGCGATCAAGAGACCGACGGCCGCACAGGAGATGCCCGCGAGAATGCGGCGCAGCACCTCCACATCGCCGAACCGGGCGTAGACGATCGCGAGCACCGTCATGATCAGCGTGGGCGGCAACAACAGCCCCGCAAAGGCGGCAATGCCGCCGGCGATCCCTCGCAGCCGCGCGCCGAACACCATCGACAGATTGACGATGTTGGGCCCGGGCAGGAAATGGCAGAGCGCAAACGTCTCGTTGAACTCGTCCGCCGTCATCCAGCGGTGCTGCTCGACGATGGCCTGCCGGGCGAAGACCAAAACCCCGCCGAAGCCCGCCAGCGACATCCGGGCGAAGGCCAGGAACAGCGCGAGCAAGCCCGGCGGAACAGCACTGATGGCTGGACCGTCCGGCTCGCGATCTCGTTTTTGGGCAGCCGGTGCGGAATCCTCGGACATGTCAGGAACTTAGAACGCCGGCCGGCACGCGGCCAAGCCTGCCGGGAACCTATCCCAAGGGAACCTCGGAATGATCGCTCGAAACACCTGTTATTTGAAACATTTGCCCCCTATATTGGGAGTGCCGGTTCGCCGGCTATGGAAATAAACGGTCGTCGCAATAAACCATTCGGACCCGGGGGCGGTACCCGGCGCCTCCACCAAAGCCCACCAGTGGGCTGGCCCTGAAAGCGGGCTTTGGCGGGGGCGAAATAGGATCGACGAGGGCGTAAAGGGCGTTCTTTTTCTCGGTATTGTTCCGCCGTTATCGGGCTATGCAATAGTTGCCAACGACAACTTTGCTCCGGTTGCTCAGGCTGCGTAACGCAGTTTGAAAGACCATTCTGAAGTCCTAACGGGTTAAGCTCCGTTAGGCGGGGTTCGGAGGCACCTGGCAACAGAAGCCTCCACTTACCTCTTATTTCCTACCCCGCGGGGACTCCTGTTGACCCGTCAGGCGCGGTACTATTGCGGCTTGGCGAGTCGGGCCGGCAGGGCCCAGCTCCTGGAATGCAACAGGACCACCATGGCGACCGATCATATCCGATACGATGTGCTGGCCCGCGACGCGCTGCGCGGCGTGTTGCGCAAGGTGCTGACCGACGCCGCGTCCCAGGGACTGCCCGGCGAGCATCATTTCTTCATCACCTTCGTGTCGAAGGCCGAGGGCGTGAAGTTGTCGTCGCGGCTGCTGGCCCAATATCCGGAAGAGATGACGATCATCCTGCAGCACCAGTTCTGGGATCTGACCGTGCTCGAGGACCGCTTCGAGGTCGGCCTGTCCTTTGGCGGCATTCCGGAGCGGCTGATCGTGCCGTTCAGCGCCATCAAGAGCTTCCTAGATCCGTCCGTGAAATTCGGCCTCCAGTTCGACACCTCCGATGTCGCCGACGTCTCGCCCGAGACATTGCCGGCCACTCCCGCCCCGTCCGCGGTCGCGGTGCCCCCCGCCACTGAACCTGCAGAAGGAACTGAGGAGCCGGCGGCTCCGAACCAGGGCGGCGCCGAAGTCGTGCGATTGGATCGTTTCCGCAAGAAATGATCTAGATTGGGCTGGAGCCCGTCGCAGGCGGCCAAACTCCCTATATAGAGGCACATGATGAGGCCGCGCGGCATTTCGTGCGGCGGAATGGATGTGCTCATGGCCAAGACCTCCAGCTCGAAGACCTCCAGCTCGAAAACTTCTCGCGCGAAGACCCACGGCTCCTCGCGCCCCGCGACCCGCACCGAAACCGACAGCTTCGGCCCGATCGAGGTCCTCGCCGATCGCTATTGGGGGGCGCAGACCGAACGCTCGCGCCAGAATTTTCGCATCGGCATCGATCGCATGCCGATCTCGCTCGTGCATGCGCTCGGCATCGTCAAGCTCGCCGCAGCGCAGTCCAACCAGGAGCTCGGTCTGCTCGACCAGCGCCGCGCCAATGCCATCATCCGCGCCGCGCGCGAGGTGATCGAGGGCAAGCTGGACGATCATTTCCCGCTGGTGGTGTGGCAGACCGGCTCGGGCACGCAGAGCAACATGAATCTCAACGAGGTCATCGCCAACCGCGCCAATGAGCTCCTGGGCGGCGAGCTCGGTGCCAAGAAGCCGGTGCATCCCAACGATCACGTCAACATGAGCCAGTCGTCGAATGACTCGTTCCCGACCGCGATGCATATCGCGGCGGCAAGCCGCATCACCGCCGATCTTGTCCCTGCCCTCGGCGAATTGCTGCGCGCGCTGCGCCAGAAGGAGAAGGAGTTCGCAAAGATCGTCAAGATCGGCCGCACCCACACCCAGGACGCGACGCCGCTGACGCTCGGCCAGGAATTTTCCGGCTATGCCGCCCAGGTCGAAAGCGGCATCGCCCGGCTCAAGGTCGCGGTGAAGGAGCTCTATCCGCTGGCGCAAGGCGGCACCGCCGTCGGCACCGGGCTCAATTCGAAGCCGCGCTTTGCAAAACTGTTCGCAAAGCACGTTGCCGGGATTACCAAGCTGCCCTTCACCAGCGCCGCCAACAAATTCGAGGCACTGGCCTCGAACGACGCCTATGTGCTGGCGCACGGCGCCATCAATTCGGTCGCGACAGGCCTGTTCAAGATCGCCAACGACATTCGCCTGCTTGGATCGGGCCCGCGTTCGGGCCTCGGCGAACTGATGCTGCCTGAGAACGAGCCAGGCTCCTCGATCATGCCGGGCAAGGTCAATCCGACGCAGTGCGAGGCGATGACCATGGTGTGCTGCCAGGTGTTCGGCAATCACACCGCGATCACGGTTGCCGGCAGCCAGGGCCATTTCGAGCTCAACGTTTACAAGCCCGTGCTGGCCTACAACATGCTGCACTCGATCCGGCTGATGGCGGACGCCGCGCGCTCCTTCACCGAGCATTGCGTCAGCGGCATCCGCGCCGACGAGAAGCGCATCAAGGAGCTGATGCAGCGTTCGCTGATGCTGGTGACGGCGCTCGCCCCCAAGATCGGCTACGACAACGCGGCCAAGGTGGCCAAGACGGCGCATGCCAACGGCACCACCCTGAAGGAAGAGGCGCTGCGGCTCGGCTTCGTCTCGGCGGAGGAGTTCGACCGCCTGGTGCGCCCCGAGAAGATGACCAGCCCGGGATAAATTCCGAATTCCGATAGCCATCCGTAATGATACGGAGCCCCAAGCTCCATTAAATGTAGGGCTTAAAGGACAGGATTTGATTACCGTCAATGTCGCGGCGGGATTGCGTGTTACGCAGCCCCTCCGCCCCCACGGGGCGGAATTCATCGTTTGATGGCCCAAGGGTCGATTGACGAGGACAAGCGAATGGCGATCAAGTCTCATTGGGCGCAGTGCGGCGCACAGTTTCTGAATGTTTCATCCTGCCCACGGAGGATCGGATGATGGAGACGCGACATGGGGAACGTCATCAACCTGAATCGTTTCCGGAAGCGCGCCGAGCGGCAAGCCACGGCGAAGCAGGCGGACGCCAACCGAACGAAGTTCGGCCGCACGAAGGCGGAGCGGTCGGCGGAGGAGACGCGCGCGGACCAGGCGAAGGCGCACCTGGACCAGCACCAGATCGATCGCGAGGAGCAGCCATGAAGTCGCCCGTCGTGAAACGGTCGATCGTCGTCGCCGGCCACAAGACCAGCGTCAGCCTGGAAGAGGCGTTCTGGAACGGCATGAAGGAGATCTCGGGCCTGCGCAACATGACGCTGTCCGAGCTGGTCGGCGAGATCGACGGCAACCGCCAGCAGGGCAATCTGTCCTCGGCGATCCGCCTGTTCGTACTCGATTACTTCAAGAGCCGCGCCATGGCCGCCATCCAGGCGGAAAAGGTCCCGGCCCAGTAGCCGTCTTGGTGCCGAGCTTGGCGCCCGATCTTGGCGCCAATCGCCTCCGTCACGAAGCTGGTACTTTAAAATCACTCTAAGGTGCAGTTTCAGCGACCGAGCGCGCTTGACCTCGATGCCCTGCGTTGAAAATACAGGGCATGACCGACATCCATGATACGCGTCCGCAGATGCCGCTGGGCCTGGCCCAGCGCGGCTATACCGGCGTCATCCAGCACCTTTCCCCCAAGGACGCAGGCTCGGCGCTCTCGGACATCGAGCTCGAGAGCCGGCTGATCGAGCTCGGCTTCGTCGAGGGCGCCCGGGTCGAGGTTTTGCACGAGGGGCTGGTCGGGCGCGACCCGATTGCCGTGCGGGTCGACAGCATCACCATCGCGGTCCGCCGTCGCGAAGCCATGGCCATCATCGTCGCCTGAAGCGACCGGACCCCAACTTCATGGAATTGCCCCTACTTCATCTCGCCCTGGTCGGCACGCCAAACAGCGGCAAGACCTCGCTGTTCAATGCGCTGACCGGCAGCCGGCAGAAGGTCGCGAACTATCCCGGCGTCACCGTCGAGCGCAAGGAAGGATTCTTCGTCACGCCGTTGGGCCGCCAGGTCTCCGTGGTCGACCTGCCCGGCACCTATTCCCTGCGCGGCCGCAGCCCGGACGAGGAGATCACCCGCGACTTCGTGCTCGGCAAGGCTTCCGGCGAGACCCTGCCCGACCTCGTGCTGTGCGTGGCGGATTCCACCAATCTGCGCCTGACCATCCGCCTGCTGCTGGAGCTCAAGCGCACCGGCCGGCCGATGATCCTCGTGCTCAACATGTTCGACATCGCGACCCGCCGAGGCATCACTGTCGACGTCGAGCGGCTCGCCAAGGAACTCGGCGTGCCTGTGGTCACCTCGATCGCGGTGCGCAAGGGCGGCACGGCCGACCTGCTGTCGCTGACCGACGAGATTTCGGCAAAGCTCGCCGCCGAGCCGGGAGAGAACAATTGGCGGGCGCTCAGCGTTGCCGATCTGCGCGCCACCCAGCGCGAAGCCGACCGCATCATCGCCGATTGCGTCAGCCTTCCCAGCCGGCCCGACACCTGGACGGCGCGGATCGACGCGATCGTGCTGCATCCCGTCGGCGGGCTGATCGTGCTCGCGGCTATCCTGTTCGTGATGTTCCAGGCGGTGTTCGCCTGGGCGCAGCCGCTGATGGAGCTGCTCAACTCGGGCTTCGACTCCCTCGGCGAGTTCGTGCACGCCACCCTGCCCGCCGGCCTGCTGCAGAGCTTCCTGCAGAACGGCGTGATATCAGGCGTCGGCAGCGTCATCGTGTTCCTGCCGCAGATCATCATCATCTTCCTGTTCATCCTGCTGCTGGAAGATTTCGGCTACATGGCGCGCGCCGCGTTCCTGATGGACCGCATCATGGGCGGCGCCGGCCTGCACGGCCGCGCCTTCATTCCGCTGCTGTCGAGCTTTGCCTGCGCCATCCCCGGCATCATGGCGACGCGCGTGATCGACAACAAGCGCGACCGGCTGACCACGATCCTGATCGCGCCGCTGATGACCTGCTCGGCGCGCATTCCCGTCTACACGCTGATCATCTCCGCCTTCATTCCGGCCAAGGACGTCTGGGGCTTCATCAACCTCCAGGGCCTCGTGATGTTCGGCCTCTACGCGGTCGGCATCGCCAGCGCGCTGGCCGTCTCGTTCCTCATCAAATTCTTCATGCTGCGCGACTATGCGCCGGCGCCTTTCATGCTGGAGCTTCCGGACTACAAGATGCCGCGGCTGAAATCGATCGCGATCGGCGTCTATACGCGGGCCAAGATGTTCCTGCACCGCGCCGGCACCACGATCTTCTCGATGATGGTGCTGATCTGGTTCCTGGCCTCGTTCCCGCAGCCGCCCGCGGGCGCCACCGAACCGGCGATCGACTTCAGCCTGGCCGCGATCATTGGCAAGGCGCTCGAGCCACTGCTCGCCCCCGTCGGCTTCAACTGGCAGATCGCGGTCGCGCTGATCCCTGGCATGGCGGCGCGCGAGGTCGCGGTCGCAGCACTCGGCACCGTCTATGCGATCGAAGGCGGCAAGGAAGCGGCCGAGCAGATCGGCCAGGTGCTGGCGACGAAATGGTCGCTCGCGACCGCGCTGTCGATGCTGGCTTGGTACATCTTCGCCCCGCAATGCGCGTCCACGCTGGCCGTGATCCGGCGCGAGACCGGAAGCTGGACCTGGATGGCCGTCACCTTCTTCTACATGCTGGTGCTGGCCTATGCGGCGAGCCTCCTGACCTACAACGTCGCGGTCGCGTTCGGGGCGGGATAGTCCCTCTCAAAACTAAAACTGCGAAAACAACCCCATGCACAGTAGACGGGGGTTGTGAAATCAATGGCTTACGCGTGTGCTCAAATCAGCTGACCGTAGCTGGCCAGAAGCAACGCCGGCACACAAGGTGCGTTGCGCCGTCGGGCAAAACAGGCGCATGATGGTATTGCTCGAGAATTGGCGAGACGCTCGGTGACGGCAAGATACCAGAGCTTGGCACGCCTTCTCAACCGCTGGCCCGTGTTGCCGGGAGCGACGCGGTGAACACCGTTTCATCCCGCATCGACGACGCGACGATCAACCCGCCATGGGCGCGCGCGATCTCCTGGGCAATGTACAATCCGAGCCCGAGCCCTTTCTGGTTCGGCAGAACGTCGCCACGGTCGAATGCAGTGAAAAGGCGCGGCATCGCTTCCGCCGGAATGGGCGCACCTTTGTTGGCAACGCTGATGTCGAAGCCGGCGCCGGTCGCCTGGGCCAGCACCCTGATCGGCTCGTTGGCGGCTCCATAGGAAATCGCGTTCCCGAGAAGATTGGACAGCATCTGACCTATGCGGTCGGCGTCGATCCTCACGCTCCCCGGAACGCTGACGACGGTTTCGATGACGCGATCCGGATGCACGTTCTCGAACTCCGCAACGATCTGCTTGATGACAGGCTCGAGGGCCTGTTCTCTCAGCTTGAGCTGCATCCCGGCACCGAGCCGCGCGCGGGCGAAGTCCATGACATTGTCGATCAGGCCCGCCATCCGGGCCACACTTCCCTGCAGGAGGTTGATCCAGTTCTTCCCCTCGTCATCGACCTTCTTGTTCAGAAGCCGCAGGCCGCCCTGAATCGAGGCGAGAGGGTTTCTGAGGTCGTGACCGAGCACGGCGATGAACTGCTCGCGCAGTTCAGCATTGCGTTGTTCCAGCGCGAGCCTGTTCTCGATCAGCTCGACACGGTCGGCCGCGTCGAGGTGAGACGCGATCAGCTCCGCAAACAGCTTGAACATGCCGATGATCTCGGGGGTCCGAAGCTTGCGCGGCTTCGGATCGATGGCGCAAAGCGTTCCGAAGAATGAACCGTCGGGAAGAATGATCGGCACGGAGATGTAGCTTTGGAAGCCATATTGCGCGGGCGTGTGATGCTTGCAGTACGCGGCATCTTCGCTGACATTGTCGATGACAACCGCCTCACGGCTCTGCCGGATCTCGTGGCAGATCGTGGTCTCGACCTTGAGCTCGTCACCGGGCTTCAGCCCGAACGCAAGTTCGTCACGCGAGGCACATGTGATCCACCTGTCCCCGGTGACGCGGGCAACGGCCGTAAACCCCATGCCGGTGGTCCGGCTGACCACGTCGAGGATGGTCGAGACCGCAGCGATTCCGCTGACCTTGGCTATGTTGCGCTCGAAATCCATTGCCACTCCGGGTCGGAACTTTCGCTGGACGACCGTCACCCCCAACGAAAGCGCGTCCTTGCAATGGTAGGAAGCACTGCCCGTTATTCCGCGTCAATGTCATTCGATGCCGCTCGCCTGGAACGACGCGGTGAACATCGTTTCATGCCCATTGCAACGGCAAGGAAGTCGGCCGTTGCAGCTACCGTCCGCGCCGCCGGGAGCTGACCTCGGGTCTCCCCTCCGGGGCCGCCCACCCCTGGACACTCACATCCGCTAGCGCGTCGAATATAGCCGCTGTGCGTTGCAGGCGGGCGATCGTACGTGCGCCTTCGACGGCAGCGACCAATGCGGAAGCGGTCGAAGATGCGCGCGCGGACGTGAAACCGCACCCTCTGAAATGCTCCGCGACGATCTCGGTTGAATCGGCAAATCCGCGCGCGACCCGTTTGGTCAGTTCAGCGTCGAGTGCAGGAAGCTCATTCGCCAGATTCTGCATGAGACATCCATACTGGAAATCAGAGGCGACCATCTCGGCCGCGAACGCGCCGAAAATCTGGCGAACAAAACTCAGGGCATCGCCCGTCGTATTCGCCGAGATCGCCCCCAACACAGCCATTCTAGTCGCAACGTAATGATCGATTGCTTCTTCTGCGAGCTGGGCCTTACCGCGCGGAAAATGAAAATAGAACGATCCTTTGGGCGAGCCGCTTTCTTCGATGATCTGGCTCAATCCCGTCGCAGTGTAGCCTTGGATGCGAAACAGTCGCTCGGCAGTGGCAATCGCGCGATCGCGGGCGTCAGTCTTACGGGGCATCCCGTCAGCATAACACGCACGGCTTGACACCGCTATGGTGATCGCCATACTATGGCGATCACCATAGTAAATGCGCCCGCCGTGTCGCGGCTGTCAAGTTCACCTCCAGAAGTTGCAACATCTGGTACTACGCTCTCACAGATTGCTGCGCAGGACATACTCAAATGGGCTCAAGCAGCTTCGATTTCGGCAATTGTTCCAGCGAACGGGACCACCGAGATGGCCTCTAGATCCTGCGCGATGATGCTTTTAGGAGCTGCCATGTTCACTGCGATGTCCAGCCGCGTCGTTTGCGGAGAAACGTCAAGCGATGCCATCTGGCACAACAAAATCCCTGTCGCTTTGAGCGAGCCGGCGGTTGATATCGATAAGGATCCGAACCTTCTGCACAGATATGCGGAAAATGCAGGAACGAAAATCCACTACGTCACCATGGGATCCCATCAAAAACCGCTGATGGTGTTCGTGCACGGATTTCCTGACTTCTGGTACTCCTGGCGAAATCAGATCCAGGCATTTTCAGCAGATTATCAGGTGGTCGCTCTCGATCTGCGCGGATACGATTTGAGCGATCGGCCGGAAGGCGTCGAGAACTATAAGTTTCCGGTTCTCCTTGATGACATCCGTGCCGTGATCAATGCAGAGAGAAACGGTCGCAAGGCCATCCTGATCGGGCACGACTGGGGCGCCGCTTTGTCGTGGCTATTCGCCGGGCAAAATCCGGACCTGATCGAAAGACTTGTCGTCCTCAGCGTTCCTCATCCTGGCGCCATCACGCGGGAATTGCTCCCTTGGAACCACCCTATCGCGCAGGCCAAGGCCAGCGCCTACGCCACACGCTTCTTCGCTCGAGGCAAAGGCGACAATTTGACTGCGCAGGATTTGGCATACTGGGTTGTCGATCCACAGGTGAGGAGTCGATACGTCGAGGCTTTCGCGAAATCTTCCATTTCGTCCATGATGAATTATTACAAAGCCAACTACGCGTTTTCCCAGCTTGCGCTCAATCTTTTCGACCCAACCATGAAGAAGCTCACCGGTGCCGTGATCAAATGCCCGGTCTTGCATCTGCACGGAATCGAGGAGAGCCACGCTTTGCTAAGCACGATCGATCTGGAAAAGTCATGGATTGAAAATCCCGACAATCTTACGGTCAAGATCGTGCCTGACGTTGGCCACTTCATTCAGCATGAAGTGCCTGATTACCTTAATCAGACGATTGCCTCCTGGTTGAAAGATTCAGGAAGCTGAGCCCGGTCTTGCGAGGCTAAGCGCACCGAGGCTTCGCGAAGATCACCTCGCCGACCTCGTCACACTGCATCTCGATGCGAGCATCCGGCTCAGTGGGCTCGCTCAGTGGGCTCGGTCGGTGGACCGGAGCCTGCGCTGACGCCGTCTTCGTCCGAATCATTCTCTGGCTCCCGGATCAGCACCGCCGGTTCGTCGTAACCCTTGCGGCTGCTGTAGAACACCAGCGCCATCAAGCCGATGCCCACGACCAGCGAGAACACGACACCGAGCACCAGTGCGACATAACCCGATGCCGGCACCTCGGTCGTCGTGCTGAACCAGCCGAGATAGCCGAGCGCGCCGGCACCGACGAGGAAAGCGCACAGCACCGCTATGACCGCCCATCTCGCGATCTTGCCGTCTCCGGGAGCGGGTGATTCCGGTTGCCCGTCTGTGCTGTTCATGGATCTCTCCTCAGGGAGCACGCGTCGCACGGCCGTCCCGTCAATTTAGGGGGCGGTGACCTTGGTCGCAATCGCATGCAGGGCCGCCGTCATGGCGACGATTGCAGCCTTGGCCGGCTCGCCGATGCCGTGACGCCCGGCGAGATACGCCGGATCGTTGTAGGACAGCCACGTCGCACCTTGCTCGTCCTGCCAGACCAAGGCCTTCAGCGGCAGATCGATGCCGCTGGTCTGCGACTGCTGCATCAATGGCGTACCACCCCTTGCGTTCCCGAAGAGGATGAGATTGGTCGGGCGCAACGGCAGGCCGGCAGCGGCGGCGCCCGCGGCATGATCGACATGGGCGAATATTGTGAGGCCCTTGACCATCACTTCCTCTTCCAGCCGCTTCATCGTCTCTTCAGGCCCGAAACTGCTCCTGATCGTGATCAGTCCGTCGACGGCCATGGCTTGGGTCTCCCATAAACATGTCGCAGCAACCAAAGCGAGGATCTTGAGCAGCGCCGAAACCCTCATGATCACACGCTCATTTCTTGCGGAATAGTTTTGCCGGATCGAATTCCGGGTCCGGAATGAAGCCGTCGCGGTTGGGCATCTTGATCTTCGGCAAGCTGTCCTTATCAACCTTGCCGTCGGGGGGAACGATGCCATTCAGACTCAGGATGTAGGCGGTGACGGCATACGTGTCGTCGGTGCTGAGCGAACCCGGCGTGGGATATGGCATCGCGCGGTGGATGTAGTCGTACAAGGTCGTCGCATAGGGCCAGAAGCTGCCGACGGTCTTGATCGGCGCGCTGGAGGCGAGTGTGCCCTGCCCACCGGCAAGACGATCCTTGATCCCGCCCTGGCCGTTGTCGCCATGACAGGCCGCGCAATTGTCGGCGAAGACCTGCTTACCCTGCGCAGCCGTGCCGCTGCCGACAGGCAGCCCCTTGCCATCGGGTGTGACGTCGATGTCCCACAGCTTGATCTCCTCCGGAGTCGCGGGACGGCCTAAATCGAATGCAAATGCGGGCGCCGCGAGCAGGCCGAGCGCGAGAGCGGCTGCGACAAGCCCATTGTCATGCGAGGACATTGCGGACCCTCCCGGCCTCGTCGATGCTCCAGGTCTGCTGCGCGTTGTAGTGGAACAGCGCATTGCTCCCCATCGCGGCGATGAAGGATTGCCGGTCCGGCTGAACGTTGCCCTGCTCGTCGGTCGCGCGGCTCACGATCCTTGTCGGCTTGCCGTCCCAGACCCAGTCCATCTGGAATCGAACTTGGGCCTTGGACAGCACCGGCTGATTCAGCTGCGCCTGTTTCCAACTTTTCGCGCCGTCGGTCGATATCTCGACCTTGGCGATCTTGCCATGGCCGCTCCAGGCCAGACCGGAGATAATGTTGTAGCCGGGCCGGATCTGCATCGTGCCCGAGGGCTGCGTGATGACGGAGTTGGTTTCCATCCTCAACTGGAACTGGCGGGCCTTGCCGTTGGCGAGCAGTTGCGTGTAGCGCGCCGTCTCCCAGCGGGTCATCCAGGGCTCGGTGCCGAACTTGAGACGGCGCAGCCATTTGATGTTGAGGTTGCCCTCGAAACCCGGCATCACCAGTCGCATTGGAAACCCGTGCGCGGGGCGCAGTGGTTCGCCGTTCTGACCGTAGGCGACAAAGGCCTCGTTCACGATTTCGTCGGTCAACGGAATGCTGCGGTCGACGCCCGCGCCGTCGCCTCCCTCCGCGAGCATCCAGTTCGAGTTCTTCTCCTTGCCCGCGAGTCCAACGAGGAACTTCAGCGGAACGCCAGTCCACTCATTGGTGCTGACGAGGCCGTGCGTGTTCTGCACCGTCAGGTCAGGGTCTGCCTTCTTCCAGTTTTCCCAGCCGTTTCCGGTGCATTCGATGAAGACCACGCGCGTGACGGACGGCATCCGCTTGAGATCGTCGACGCTGAACACCAGCGGCTTCTGAACCAGACCATGGATGAGCAGACGGTGCTGCGCGGGATCGATGTCCGGCACCCCGGAATGGCTGCGCTCGTAATGCAGATCGGTTGGCGTGATGTTGCCCACCAGCTTCTGATGCGGCGTCTTGGAGTTGATGGCATCACTGGGGTCGACGTTGCGCTTGCCTGGTGTTGCCTCGGGAATGCGATCGATCTTGACGAAGCGCGATCGTTCGCTGTGCGCACCGAGATCGGCGCCGGGCCCGCGATCAGGGATTTCGGCCAGGGTTTGCGCCGCCGCCGCTTCGGTCGCAACCGCCCCCAGAACGCCCGCCGACAGGCCTCCCACGAAACCGCGGCGCGAGACGCTCGCGGGCCGTTGCAGTGATTCGATTTGCGTTTTGGACGTCATGCAATCTCCGTCGACCTTCGTGCTTGTTTGGAAATTCCACCGCTTTTCCATGGAGACATTGACCGGATGGCGCTGAAATTGCCCGTTAGGATGTGTTAGAAATCATGAGGGGCGGCGAAGGCGCGTCATCCTGCCCTGCTCCGAAAGCGGCTATCCGGGTCCATGGATCATTTCAGCACCGAGAACCTGACGGCCGAGAGGCTGAACGAAAATCATCTCGCCGATCTCGTCGCATTGCATCTCGATGCGGACGTTTCGCGCTATCTCGGCGGCGTCCGCCCGGCGGAGAGGACGAAGACCTATCTGGACGCAAATATCTCCCATTGGGACCAGTATGGCTTCGGGATGTGGGTGCTGCGAACGAAAGACGGGGCATTCGCCGGGCGAGCGGGCATCCGGCACATCCTGGTGGACGATACCGACGAGGTCGAGATTGCCTACGCGTTCAAGCGCGAATTCTGGGGCCGTGGCCTTGCAAGCGAGACCGCGACCGCGCTGACCGATATCGGGCTGCTACACCACGAGCTGCCGTCCCTCATCGGCCTGGTCTATACCGATAATGGTGCATCGCGCCGCGTGCTGGAGAAGTCCAACTATCTCCTCGAGCGACGCACGTTCCGTCACGGCGAAGACGTCGTCATCTACCGCAGCCAGCGGTGAGAGACGGCCTGACGATCACTCGGTGCGCAGCCGGACAACCGATTGCGGCAGGGAGGCGAGAAACAACACCACGCAAACGCACAGCAGGACGATGTCCTTGAACAGAAATTCGCCGGTCAGATTCCACGCCATCGGATCGGATGAAAGGCTCCATTTAACGACGCCGGGCGTCGTGAAGAAGAATGACCAGGTGATCGCAAAGGTCACCATGCCCATCAATGAACCGAGCGCGGACGAAACCGGGCTGAAGCTGCCTGCCGCGAGCAGCGCCGCAATCACGAATTCAACGACACCGAGGACATAGGCCTCTCCCCTCGGGCCGAACACCGACAGCCAGGAGATGAACGGGCTGTTGCTGATGAACTGCGCGATCCCATGGGCGGACTGCGGCGTGAATTTTTGCATGCCAAACGATACGAATATGATCACCATGACCCAGCGGAGAATGGCGAGAGGACGATAGGAACCACCCCCGACTTCAGCGACGTTGAACTCTTTCATCCGACCATGTCTCCCCGGTTGCACATCCAACAGCTCTGCGAGAATACGCTCGCTGAAGGCTGTACGAAGCGGAGCTTCCGTCGTTACCCGCTTCGGCAGGTTTCGGAGATCACGGATGCGTGCGATGCTTTCAGGCGGCCCGTCGTTCCTTCTCCCGATCTCGTACCGTGCTGACCCCAAAAGCTAGAAGTCCGGAGCCGCAGAGCAGGATGGCGGCGGCAATGAAGGCGCTCCGGTATCCACTGCTGTCGTACAAGAATCCTCCGAGGGAGGCGCCCGCCGTGATGGCGAGTTGGATCACCGCGACCATCAGCCCGCCGCCCGCCTCCGCATCCTCAGGCAGCGCCCTGCTCATCCAGGTCCACCAGGCGACCGGCGCGGCCGTGCCGATGAGGCCCCAACCAGCCAGCAGCACGGTGACAACGATGGTTGAACTTCCGAAGGCGATCAAGCCGAGGGCAAGGGCCGCCATCGCAAGCGGCATCCCGATCAGAAGTGCTTGCAGGCTCCGCCTCAGAAGGAAGCTGATGAGGTAGGTCCCCAGCAGGCCCGCGACTCCGAGCACGAGCAGGATGGCCGAGAGCGTGGAGACGTCTACGCGCGTCACGGTCTCCAGAAATGGCCGCAAATAGGTGAAAAGCGCGAACTGGCCCATGAACAGGAGAGCGACCGAGAGCATCCCAATGCCGACAGACCGCCGGCGGAGCAACCCGAATACGTTCCCTGCGGCGTCGCGCTCCGAAGGCATCGAGGGCAATGTCGCGTATTGCCAGACCAGGGTGATGATCGCGAGCGGGACGACGCAGAAGAAGGCGCCTCGCCAGCCGATGAACTGACCTAGAAAGCTCCCGACCGGCGCGGCGATCGTTGTCGCCAGCGCGTTGCCACCATTGAGGAGGCTAAGGGCGGCCGCGACCTGCTGCTCCGGCACAAGGCGCATCACGGTGGCCGCCGACATCGACCAGAACCCACCGATGACGACCCCGATCAGCGCGCGCCCTACCATGAACACCAGCGCGTTCGGCGCCAGCGCCACCATCAGCCCCGAAGCGATCATCAGCGAGGTGAGGCCCAGCAGAAGACTGCGCCGATCAATGCCCCGCGTCACCGAGGAGATCGCAAGGCTGGCGAAGACGGCGAACAGTCCGGAGACTGCGATGGCCTGGCCCGCCTGCCCCTCGGTCATGTGGAGACCGGTCCCGATGGGGGTCAGCAGGCTGACTGGCATGAACTCGGACGCAATCAATGTCCCGACGCAGAGGGTCAGCGCAAAGACCGCGCTCCATGCCGGACCGGGCGACAGCGTCTCGTTTTTTGGGGCGAGTTGTACGCTCATGAAACCTCTTCCGATCGACTGGGCGCGCTCGCCCGGGTCAGATGATGCGCCCGATGAAGTGTCTTCACATTCGGTACTGCTCGTCGCCGACCTTCTCCATCCAGTCGACCGCTCGGCCGTCCTGCGATTCCTGGATGGCAATGTGCGTCATGGCTGTGGTGCCCGAGGCGCCGTGCCAGTGCTTCAACCCTGGAGGGAACCAGATGACGTCGCCGGGCCTGATCTCCTGGACAGGACCGCCTTCCCGCTGCACCCAGCCGAGCCCTGCTGTCACGATCAGCGTCTGCCCAAGCGGATGCGTGTGCCAGGCCGTGCGTGCGCCAGGTTCGAAAGTGACCTGGGCGCCGCTCACGCGCGCAGGCTCGGGAGCCGCGAACAACGGGTCGATGCGCACTGTCCCGGTGAACCAGTCTTCAGGGCCCTTCTGGGAAGGGCGAGATCCGTTTCTCTTGATGTCGATGTCCATTGCAGTCTCCTTCAGTGCTTCGGACGCGCGCGCCGGGGCCAGTCGAATTCCGACGAGGGCGGAGGCGCTTCCGCCAACGAGTATGTCTCTGCGTGTCACCATGGCATGTCTCCGCTCGTGGAGGATCGCGAGCGGGATTGTCGACCGAGGCATTTTCGTTCTTTCAGCGCGGTCGCTTCTCGATGACGTCCTTGACGACAGGTGCCGCGGAGAAAGCATTGGGCCATCCGGCGTAGAAGGCGAGATGGCCGAGCACCTCGCCGGCTTCCTCCCGCGTCAGCCCGTTGTCCATTGCGCGGTTCAGATGATAGGTGATCTGCGCAACCTGACCCGTGGCAATCAGCGCGCTCACGGTCACCAGGCTGCGGTCGCGCGGAGCCAGCGCCGGCCTGAGCCAGAGATCGCGGAACAGCACGTCGGTCGTATACTGGACAAGGCTCGGCGTGATCTGCCCGAACTGCTCTCCGACGCGCGTTGCCCGCTGCTTCTCCGCCGCTTCGTCGAGCGGCAGCTGCGGTCCCATCGCGGGCGGGAGCTGATCGGCGCCGATGTTGCGGCTCTCGAAGACTTGCTTCGCAGCCGGGATCGCATCAATCGCGTTGGCCCAGCCGGTGTAGAAGGCCAGATGCGTGATGATCTCCGATATTTCCGACGGCTTCACGCCATTCTCCAGCGAGAGACCCAGATAGTATGGCAGCTCCACCGTCTGACCACGGGCGATGAGAGCTGCGACGGTGACGATGCTGCGGTCCCGAGGCGAGAGACCCGGTCGCTTCCACAGATCGCCGTCGACAAATTTTTGCGCGTAGCCTTCGAGGGCTGGCGCGACCGCACGGATGTCTTCCGGCTTTGATATGGTCTTTGCTCCGTCGCTGGATGCGTCTTTGGCCGCGACCGGGCCGTCAGCAAACAGGCAGAATGAAAACAAGGCCGCTGCGAGCATTCTCATCGCGTGGATCCTTCCAGATTTGCCGGTGCGCCATCAGCCACAAGGCGACGAGTGCTGGGCAGAGTTCGGACGTCGATCGCGCCCGGCTGCGACCAATCCGATCGCGGGCTGGCGAGCCCTTGGGCGATGACGAGATCAAGTGGCCCCTCATGTTGCTGAGAAAGTAAGGCTTCCGCCCCGGTCCGATTAGGTGATAAAATTCGAATGCAGTCATAAGACAGGCTTATCAATGAACCGGGATGACGCCAGCGATATCCTGGCCTTCCTCGCCGTGGCGAGGGAGCGCAACTTCACGCGTGCCGCAGCCAAGCTTGGTATGACGCAATCGGCGCTGAGCCAGATCGTCCGAAAGTTGGAGGAACGCCTGGGCGTCCGTCTTCTCAACCGAACGACCCGGAGTGTCACGCCAACCCAAGCCGGAGAACGGCTGTTCCTGAGCCTCGGGCCCAAATTCACAGAGATGGATGCTGATCTCGCCGCCTTGAGCGAACTCCGGGAAAAGCCCGCGGGAACCGTACGGCTGACCGCGACGGAGTACGCCGCCGCCGAGATCCTGCTGCCGGCGCTGGGGAAGATTCTTCCCCAGTATCCAGACATCCACGCCGAAGTGATCATCGACTACGGGCTCACCAACATCGTGGCGCAGCAGGTCGACGCGGGAATTCGTCCGGGCGAGCTCGTCGCCAAGGACATGATCGCTGTGCGAATAAGCCCCGATCTTCGAATGGCCGTCGTTGGATCGCCGTCCTACTTCGCTGAACGCAAGCGACCCAGGACGCCTCAGGATCTAACTGGGCACAATTGCCTGAATCTGCGCCTACCGACTCACGGCGGCAGCCTCTACGCCTGGGAGTTCGAGAAGAACGGTCGGGAGCTCAACGTGCGCGTGGAAGGACAGCTCGTGTTCAACAGCGCAGGGCTTCTGCTGGAGGGCGCGCTCAAAGGCTTCGGACTTGCCTACCTCACCGAAGGGCACGTGCAGCCACACATCTCGCAGGGCCGGCTGATCAGGGTGCTGTCGGATTGGTGTCCGCCGTTCTCGGGTTACCACCTTTATTATCCCAGTCGGCGCCAACCTTCACCGGCATTCTCGCTGCTCGTCGAGACCCTTCGATATCGCGGCAAGTAGAACTCACAGCCGCTCACGGTGCCGGACAATCCTCGGCCGGGCACGACTGCTACCTGAAATACCCCAGCACGAGATCGACATCCGCGCTGCCGGCGGCCGTGCCGTTCAGCTCGGCGTCGATGACGCGGCGGCAGGCTTCGATAGCGGCATGGTCACCGAGGTCGTTGGCGGCTTCCAGCACGAGCCAGGCGGCATCGACCGAGGCCTGGTCGGCCGCTCCGCCGCCATCGGCGGTGAGGCTTTTGGTCTTGCGAACTGCGGTGCCGAATTGAGGCAACATTGCAAATACTCCCCTTCGAATTCCGGGATGATGCTCAGTGCACCTGTTGGAGCTCGGGCTGACGGCCCGCGTCGGCACCCGCGCTCTTGCGCGACTGGTAGAACTTCAAGACGCTGCGCGAGGTCTCGATCTTGAGCTTGCCGAAATCGCGCTCGTTGTCGTGGAGCTCGCGCGCCGTGATCAGGTGATCCTTGGCGCCGAGGAACAGCAGCGACATGGTGGTGTCCCAGGAGAAATCGAGCGCCTTGCACAGCACCAGGATCATCTCGCGATTGCGGTCCATCATCGCACGCTCGATCACGTCGACCGGCAGCGACGACAGCAGCGACAGGCCGATCTGCACCTCGTCGAAGCGGTGCTGGCGCGCATAGTTCGAGATCGAGTCCTGGTTGAGGTTGCCCTGCCGGTACTGCGTCGTCACCACGCGCTTGGCGACGAAATAGCTGCGCGAGGACGGGCCGAACTTGGAGTGCAGATCGCCGGTGACGTCGCTTACCGAGCTCTGGATTTGTGCCATCATTTCCGGGCGCTCGTGCTCGAGCCGGCGGCGGACGTCCTCCGATGCCTTCGAGATCAGCTGCTGGAAGATGTGACGCGGCACGTCCTTGCGCAGGCCAAGCTGCTCGGCAAGAATCGAGTCTCCCTCGGCGCGGCGGACCATGTGCAGAAGGCCCGAGCCGGAGAAGCGCGCGCCCTCGTTCCGGGCAACCGACGTCACGACCTCCTGGTCGCCGCGCTTGACCAGCACGTCGGTGACGGCCTCGCCGATCGACTTGCGCTGGGCGATCGCGAGCAGATGCGACTGGCTCTTGGTCATGGCGCTCTCGACCAGCAGCTTCTCGTCGATACGATTGGAGTCGCGCAGCACGGGACCGGCGACCTCGATTTCGTCGGCGGTCGCGAGTTGCGCAATGACATTGAGCGGTGCGTGATCGCAGGCTGCCATGACCTCGGAGAGCTGCACCCGTGCGGCGACCTCGATCTCGTCGGCGAGCCGGCCGATGACCTCGCCGAACGTGCTGATCTCGTCGTCGCTGTAGCGGCCGGTGATCAGAATGTCGGTCGCGTGCCACAACGCCCTGGTCCGGCTTTCGTCGGTGCCACGTGCGATCGCGTCGTCCAGATCCTGCAGAAGTGTTGTCGCGCCGTTCATCCCGATGACCCCAGTTCTTGGCTAGCCATCCTGCTTGTGCGGGCAGGACGCCGAGTTCCTCTGGGAATAGAGACTAGGGAACAAACGCGAGAATCCGGTAAAGTCGGCAGATCAGTTTTGCCGAGCAAAATTCGTTAAAAAGCGAGGGAATGCGTTTACCGGTGCGTCGCGAGGAAGCTGCGCCCCTCTCCCGCTAGCTGAAAAGGCTTGGGGCACTGATGCCTCTGCGGCGTGATGGCCGGGACAAGCCCCGGGCATGACGGACTGTCGCCTACGGATTCTGTGGCGTCAGCACCAGCGGCGGCTTTGGCTTGGGCTTTGCGGGCGGCGGGCCGGGAGCCGGCCTCACGTCGATCGGCGGAGGCAGCGGCGCGATCTGGTGGCTCGCAAGCGGCGGGCTTGTGAGTTGAGGGCTTGTAAGTGGCGGGCTTGGCGCTGCGGGAGCGGCCTGCGGCGCCTTCGGCGTCGGCGCAACCCTGATATCGGCCTTGGGCTTCGGCGGCGGCGCGCGGCGCGGATCGCGGCCGGGCATCGGCACATCCAGCAGCGACGGCTCCGGCGTCGGTTCGGGCGACACCAGGGTCGGCAGCGCGGCGGTCGCCGGCGGCGGCTCGCCGCGCTCGATGGCGTCCAGCCGGCGCGTCTCGCGATCGATCGTGCGCACCGCAAGCCAGGACGACAGCGGCCCGAGATCGACGGTGCGATTGAGCCTGTCGGGGGGACCGGCCGCGAACAGCTGGATTTCCGGCGGCGCGCCGGAGAGCCCGGTCATGATCGGCGTCAGGCTGGCGCGGATGTCGGCCTGGTCGGCGGGGATGTCGTAGCCGCCGGAGACGATGGCGCGCGCGTTCTTCGCCTCCAACGACGTTGCGCCGACGCGCAGCCGCCCGTCGCGGATCGTGAACGGGATCTGCGCCGAGGCCACTGCAATCGGCCCCGCCGACAGCGCGGGCTCGACCAGCTGGCGCAGCCGGTTGTCGTCGGCGACCTGGCCGCCGTCGCTGGCGCGGATGGCGATCTCGAAGGCGCGCGGATTGAGGCCGGAGATTTCAGCGGAATCAAGCGTCACCGTGCCGTTGCCGGCGAGCGCGCCGGTGAGGGCCGCGACGCTGCGGCCCTGGCTGGTCAGCGCCATCTGCGCCGAGGCACGTCCCTTCGGCAGCGCGAGGTCGCGATAGCGCAGCGCCGCCGCGTCGACATTGCCGAGCTCGATACGCGCGTTGAGCGTCAGACCATTGGCGCCATTGCGCGCATCAAGGCTCGCCGACATCTCGCCGCCGCCGACGCCGCCCTTCATTGCGTCGAGCGCGAGCGACTGACCGTCGCTCCGGACCGTACCGCCGAAGGGGCGCAGCTCGATGCCGCCGGGCAACGTGCCGTGCAAGGCCTGGAAGGCGACGCGGCCGCGCCAGCCGCCGAGAAGCCCGGCACTCAACGGCGCATTGGCATCGTGTCCGGCCGCGCCGATGGCCATCGCGAGCGCCGGCACGAGGTCGAGCGAATCGAGGCCGACTTCGCCGTCGACGGTCTTCTCCTGATCGAGCGTCACCGCCAGATGACCGCGCAGATGCGAGCCCGCCAAGGTGCTGTCGAGATCGTTGAAGGTCAGGCGGTTGCCGGAAAGGCTGACGCGCGAGGACAGATTGACGCTCTGCACGGATTTATCGGCCGGGCTGGTCCCGAACAGCGGGGCCAGATTGGCGTTGCGCACGCGCAAATTCACGCTGCCTTTCGGCTCCGACAATTCGACGGTGCCTTGTGCGTCCGCGTCCAGCCCGCCGCCGCTGAGCTTTGCATTCAATTGCAGCTGATGACGCCACGCGCCGCTCAAGCGGCCTTCGAACTGCGAAGCGCCCTCGCCTGCGGCGACCACGCGATCGAGCCCGAGCAACGCCAGCAGCGCACTTCCCTGTGGTGTCGAGACTTTCGAATCCAGCGTGAAGTCGCTGTCGCGCAAGCGCTCGATGTCGATGCCGTTGACGGCGGCTACCGGCGTCTGCGCGGCCAGCGTCGCGCTGGCCTTGAGCTGCGGCGAGTCGAGCTCGATTACCGCGCGCGCGTCATTGCGATCGGCGTGCTCGGTGTTCTTGTCGAGGCTGAGGTCGAGCTTGAGGCGGGTCGCACCTGGCAGCGACGGGATGGCGTCGAAGCGCGCGCGCACCGACGGCGCAAACGGCTCGAGCAGCGCGGTGAGATCGCGCAGCGAATTGGCGGAGGATTTCAGCGCGAGCTTGCCCGTTGCCTTGGCGCGGTCGAAGCTGCCGCTCGCTTCGGTGGTCACGCCACTGGCCTGGCCGAACCGCAACTGCTCCAGCGAGAGCGATGCCGGGCCGTAGCCGAGTTTCGCGGTGAACGGCCGCAGCTCTTGGCCCGCCGATATCGCGCGGCCGATATCGAGCGACAGCTTCGCTTCCTCCGGCCATTCGCCCTGCGGCCCCGAAAGCGCCCGCACAAAACCTGCGGCGGCATCGAGGTCGAGGCGGTCGGCCTTGAGCTCCGCGTCGATCCGCGAGCCCTTGCTCGCGCCGGTCTGGACGAAAGCGATGCGGCCTTCGACCGCGCCGCCCTCGATCTCGGCCTTCAGCCTGTCAATGGCGAAATGGTTGGCGGCGATGGTCACGTCGCCGGCAAGGCGCAGCGGCCGCGTGCTGCGGCGGTTGACCTCGCTGCGGCCCTGAAGCCAGGCCACCAGCGTATCGGGATCGGAGGAATCGACGCTGAGACGGCCGCTGAAGCTGTCGGCGCCGGGCGTCGCGCCGTTGAGCGAGAGCTGCGTCTGGCCCGGCGCGCGCAGCTCGAGCCGCTGGAAGGTCCAGGACCGTCCGTCGGTCGCAAGCTCGGCCGTGATGTTCTGAAGCGGACGGCCGCCGAGCATGATCTGGTCGGAGTTGAACTCGATCTGTGCCGGGATCGGCGCCTGCGGGATTGCGGCGAGGCCAGCACGCAGTGCCGGCAGGATGCGCTGCGGCTCGGCATCGTTCTTGGCCGTCAGCTTGTCGGCATCGACCTGGCGCGCCGACAGCACCGCGCGCAGCAGCGGCGACGCTCCGAACCTGATATCGCCGACGCCGCCGAGCTTCAGCGCGGAGTCTTCGACCCCGAAGCTGGCATCGACCTGCTCGAACTTGGCGCCGGCCGGATCGGCCTTGAGTTTCGTCGTGAGCTTCCAGGGCATCGGCCCTGCATCGCCGGCCTTCTTCGGCGCCGGCACGGCAAGCGTCAGCGCGCCCTCGAATTTCGGCAGGCGGTTGTCGAAGGCGAGCACGCCTTCGAGATCGGCCAGGATGGCGCGCTCGCCGGGATCGATGTTGAGGTGGAGGCGCGTGGCGTTGCCGTCGGCGCTCGGGCCGGAGGAGACGCGGAACGGATAGCGCACGCCGCTGGCCGTGAAACTGCCGTCGCCCCGGACCGAGCCGGCCAGCGAGCGCACGTCGCCGGAGAAGGCGATGTCGTTGAGCTCCAGTGTCGAACGGCTGGCGGCATCATGCAGGGCGATGCGGCCGGTGAGGTTCAGCCGCTCGATCGCCAGCGATGCCAGATTGAAACTGCCGCTCGCGGTGGACGGCAAATCGACCCGCCCGCGCGCGTCGAGGCCGAGATCGACCGCCATGCCGTTGACCGAAAGCTCGGTGGCACGCCATTCGCCGCGCATCAGCGAGCTCAGGCTGAACTCGACGTCGAGCTTGTCGGCGCGCAGGCGGCCGAGATCGTTGTTGCCGCCGAAGGTGACCCCGCGCAGCCGCAGCGTCGGCGCCGGCAACAGCCGCGCGTCGAGCTCGCCCGCCACCCGCACCGGCACGCCGATGATCCTGCCGGCCTCCGCTTCGAACTGGGGCCTGAACTGGTTCCAGTCGACGAAGTAAGGCCCGATCAGAGCGGCCAGCAGCGCTAAGATAAAGGCAATCGCCAATCCGAGCAGCGTCGTCTGCACGGGTCTCCCCTCGGCCAAACCGGATGCGGGCCTTGCCTGAGCCGCAGGGCCTCAGACGTACCGGAACAGCCCCTTATATAGGGGGAAGTGTGGCGAAGTCACAGCGACTGTTGCGCGCGGAGGTTAACGCGGGCGGCTATCACCAGCTCGCGGGCAGCCGCTTCAGGCCGCGCAGCACGAAGGTCGGCCGCCATTCGGGGTTTTCGACGTCGTCGATGCGCAGGTCGGGCAGACGCCGCAACAGCGTGGCGATGGCGATCTCGGCCTCGAGGCGGGCCAATTGGGCTCCCAGGCAGAAATGGATGCCGCCGCCGAACGACAGCGGCCTCACATTCTGGCGGGTGACGTCGAGCCGGTCGGGCCGGTCAGGATAGACCGCCGGGTCGCGGTTGGCCGACCCAAGCAGGCAGAGCACGGTCTCGCCCTTGGGGATCTTCGCGCCGCCGAGATCGTCGATATCCTCCAGCGCGACCCGCCCGGTCATCTGCACCGAGGAATCGTAGCGCAAGAATTCCTCAATCGCGCCCACCATCAGCTCCGGCCGCGCCTTCAACAGCGCGAGCTGGTCCGGATTGCGATGCAGCGCCAGCAGGCCGTTGCCGATCAGATTGACCGTGGTCTCGTGGCCGGCGCCGAACAACAGGATGATGTTGGCGGTCAGCTCCTCGTTGGTGAGCTTGTTGCCGTCTTCCTCGGCCTGCACCAGCTGGGTGATGAGATCGTCGCCGGGATTTTTGCGACGCAGCTCGAACAGCTGCTGGAAATACATCTGCGCCATCATGTTGCCGGCGTTGCCCTTGGCGATCTCCTCCGGCGAGAGCGGCACGGGGTCGAGCAGCCGTCCGCCGTCGCGCGAGCTGTTATAGAAAGTCTCGCGATGGTCCTCGGGGATGCCGAGCATGTCGCAGATGATGGTGACAGGCAGGCGGAAGGCGAAATCCTCGATCAGGTCCATATGGCCGCGGTCGATCACGGCATCGATGGTCTGGTCGACGATCTCCTGGATCCGCGGCCGCATGTCCTCGACGCGGCGGGCGGTGAAGGCCTTCACGACGAGGCCGCGCAGGCGGCTGTGGTCGGGCGGATCGGCCTGCAGCATCCAATGACTCATGCTGCGGAAGACCGGCTCCTCCATGATCTTCTCGCTGTAGCGGCGCTTGGAACGCTCGACGAAATCCTTGCCGAAACGCTTGTCGCGCATCACGAGGCTGACATCGGCATGGCGGCTCGTGACGAACTGGCCGAACGGCGTCACGTGAATCGGATAGATCGCGCGCAGCCGGTCATAATGCGGATAGGGATCGCGGATGAAGTCCGGCGACAGCGGATTGAACAGCGGACCGCCGGCGCCCTGCACGTGCTCGTTCATGGTGACCTCATATCGGTTGCCGCATGAATCGCATACGCTGGGCAGCCCCTCTTGCCGCAGCGTAACCATCCCTGAATTATCAACTCGATACATTGTTGTATCGAATTGCATTCTGCCCTAACCTGCTCCGATGTCAAGGGTGAGAACCAGGCCGACCAGGGACGACACGCGCGACAGGCTGTTCGAGGCGGCCGCGCGCGTGTTCGAAGAGGACGGCATCGGCGGCGCCAGCATCGAGGCGATCGCGGTGGCGGCCGGATTCAGCCGGGGAGCGTTCTATTCCAACTTCAAGAGCAAGGACGAGCTGATCATCGCCATGCTCGAGGACCATGTCGCGCAGTCGATCCGGCGCAACATGGACATCCTCGCGCAGCACGACAATCTCGACGACTTCATCGCGGCGCTGAAGGCGATGGATCGCACAAGGCAGGATCCACTCGGCCGCTCGCCGCTGCTCCACATGGAGATGATCCTGTTTGTCGCGCGCGCGGAGAAGCGCCGACCGGAGCTTGCAAAGCGCCTGCGCGCGCGGCGCAAGCTGGTCGCCGACATCGTCGAGGCCACGCTGAAGAGCAACGCGAAGGGCGACACGCTCAATCCGCCATGGATGGCCTCCGTCGTGCTGGCGCTGGAAGACGGCTTTCGCCTGCACCGCCTGATCGATCCGGAGACGACGCCGGCCGACAGCTTTCTGCGCGCGATCACGGATCTGCGGCGCAGGACGGGATTGTCGTCGGACTAGCGCTTGTTGTCCTCAGATCGTCGAGCTTCACTGTTCCCGCTCGACATCGGCGCGCCGCGCTGCGCCGCTGGAACCTGGCAGCGATTATACGCGCGCATTTTCCACATCACCGTACCCCATCCAAGGAACGTTTCCTCACCTTGCCACTTTATCCCGAGCCTGTTTTGGCAATTTGATCATTGGAGGAGACAGCGATGAGGATTCTGAAATTGTCTGCGGCCGCAGCCGCGCTGCTGGCCGGTACGGCGCTCGCGATGGCGCAGTCCAGCTCGACGGTCGGCGCGGGTGGCTCGTCAGCCGGCGGCGGCACCAGCAACTCGACCGTCGGCACCGGCGGTTCATCGGCGGGTTCGGGCAGCGGCTCGGGTTCGGCTTCGACGCTTGGCACCGGCGGCTCGTCGGCGGGCGGCGGCACCAGCAGTTCGTCGATCGGCACTGGCGGCTCTGCCGCGGGTTCGGGCAGCGGCTCAGGCTCGGCCTCGACGCTCGGCACCGGCGGTTCGTCGGCCGGCGGCGGCAAGAGCTCGTCCAGCGTCGGCACCGGCGGCTCTGCGGCAGGCTCCGGCTCCAACTCGGCATCGACAGTCGGCACCGGCGGCTCCTCGGCCGGCGGCGGCAAGAGCGGCTCGACCGTGGGAGCGGCCGGCTCCTCCGCGGGACATTCCAGCGACATGGGCATGGAAAAGGGCAAAGGCCACCACAAGGACGAGATGAAGAAGGACAAGGACTGACATCCCGGCCGGCGGAGCGGCAGCAATGCCGCTCCTTCGTCCTTCCTGAGGAGGACTGGCATGAACAGACCAATCGTTGCGATCGCAGTTTTGACTTTGATAAGCAGCGCCGCTGTGGGGGAAACCATGCAGAAAACCGGCAAGACCGCATCCGGCGAGACCTGCCGGGTCACGGTGGAAAAACATCCCGACGGCAGCATCACCGCGCTGGGGTCATCGGGTTCGGGCACAACCGGCTCGACCTCATCGAGCGGCTCGCTCTCGAGCTCGAGCTCGGCCGGCGGATCGTCGGTGCACGTCCAGGCCGGTGGCGGCAACGTGTCGAGTTCGTCCTCGACGGCCGGCGGCCCCGGTTCGACCAGCGCGAGCACCGTCACAGTCAACGGCTGCACCATCTCGACATCGTCGCCATAGCAAAAGGATTTGACAGATGAGAATGTTGATCGCGACCTCGTCGGTCGCACTCCTGCTCGCCGCCGCCGCGCCGTTGTCGGCACAAACCAGCATGACCGGTGGCACCGGCGGTTCGGCTGCCGCCGGCGGCACCTCGGCCAGCACGCTCGGCACCGGCGGTACGTCGACCTCGGGCTCCGGACAGACCGGCTCGTCGATTGCAGCGGGCGGCAGCGCCGCGTCTGCCAACGGCAAGGCGCAGTCCGGCACCAGCATGAACAAGGGCAACGGTCCGGTGCTCAATTCCAATGCGCGCGCGCAGGCGCATGAGGGTGGCACGTTCAGCCGCTCCCACACCCGCACCAAAGTGAAGGCGGGCGAGGAGGTCGGGTCCACCACCAAGACCATGTCGCACGTGCCAGGCTCCAAGCCGACCATGTCGACAACATCGACGAACGTGCGCTGAACCATCCTCACGAGACTGCTGCCCGCGACTTGCGGGCAGTTTTTTCTTTGTGAGCAGGTTTTTTCTTTGTGAGCGGATCAACCGCCGCTCAGCGTACGGCTGACGCGGGTCACGAGCGCATCCCACTGCCGCTTCTCGGAAGCGGGGTAGTTGATCAACACGCAATGCACGTAGCGACGGCCAAAGTTGCAGCGGTCGTACCAGATCTTGCCGCCCCGGGTGCTGGACACCACGAAGAAGCGCGGCGTGATGCGCTTGTAGGTGATGCCGGGCGGCGGATTCTTTCGCGCCAGGAAAGCGGCCGGTGAGCTGCCGTCGTTCGGAACGGCCTGCACCGTCAAATCCGCGCGGCCGTCGCTGGTCCGGTACTGCATGCCATACCCGTCGGGTCGACCGGCTTGCTCGGTGAAGATCGACGAAGGGATGTCGACGTTGGTCCCGGTCTCGGGAATGCGATAGCCACTCCAGCTCTCCGCACCGGCGGCAACCGGCAAGCTACAGAGCATGACAAGGATGGTGGCGATCTTCTTCATCGTGTGGCCCGGTTTGCGCTCGACGGCCGATAACGTGGAGAAGCGCCGGACGTTCCTTTCCGCGACGTGAACGCGCCCGTGTCGGCTCACCAGACGTTGCGAGCCGATGACGACCTCGGACCCTCGTCAAGCCGCCAGCGTCGCGTCGACACGTCCAAGAGCCCGGCGAAGGGCCGCGAAGCAGTCCGCGTCGATCTGGGTGCCGATCATCCCCGACATGATCGCAAGAGCTTTCGTCACTGGCATGGCAGCCCGATATGGCCGGTCCGCGGTCAACGCATCGAAGATATCCGCGGTCGTGATGATGCGGGTGTCCAGGCAGATCTGGTCTCCCGCAAGCCCACGGGGATAGCCTTTGCCGTCCAGCCGCTCGTGATGCGCCCCGGCGATCGGAGCAAGATCGCCAAACGCGCCGATGCGCGACAGGATCGCTTCGGAATGCGCGGAATGCTTGCGCATGATCTCCCATTCGTGGTCGTCAAGCTTACCCGGCTTGTCCAGGATTGCGTTGCTGACGCCGAGCTTGCCAATGTCATGCAACAGCGCGGCACGCTTGAGCCAGCGTCGCCGCTCGGCCGTGAACTCCAGCTGCTCGGCGATCATGTCGGTAAAGAGCGTGACGCGCTCGCTGTGTCCGCTGGTGTAGGGACTTTTGGAATCGACCACTTGGGCAAAGGCAGCCGCGATATCATCCAAATAGTCGTCATCTACCGGAACGCTCGCCTGCTGCGGCAGCGGAGGCACTGTCTCGGACGCATCTTCAGTACCAATCGTGTCCCAGAATCCAGGCTGCGCCGCGATGCGCTCAAAAGCGGCAACCAGGTCTGGATCGAACCAGGTGCCCGCACGATTCCGGGCCTCTCGAAGGGCGGCTTCGGGACCGTTCGCGATATAGAACACATCGACCACCTGGGCCAACAATGCGAGGCGGGAATAGATCGGGATCGCCGTGCCGCGAACGCCGAGCGGCTTGCCGCCGCCATCCCAATGCTCATCGAGATTCTTGATGCCCTCCGCGACCGGTTCGGAGAAGCGCATCTTGCGGGCGATGTCGGCGCCGCGATGGCAGCGCGTCTCGATCAGTTCACGAGCGATCTCGCCGCCCTTCTGGAAGATGTTGACGATGGCGCGAAACCGTTCGGCCAGGCCGGCTTTCAGCCCGGTATGGCTCAACACGAAGCGCAGCGCCTGCGGCAGGCTGCCGTCAATGAGCTTGAAGTCCTGTTTGAAGGAGAGATCGTCGGTCAGATACAGCTCGCAGATGCGCGCAGCGTTGCTGCTGCAGCCGAGATCCTTCAGCAACAGCGCGTAATAGAGTTCGACCAGTTCGTTCTCGTCGAGGCCGATCTCCCTGCCGATCATGACGCCGATACGGCTGCACCTCACGCAATGTCCCGCCGGCTGCCCCTCCGAGAGATCGAGCGCGTGGCTCAGCGCACCCAGCAGTTCGGCAAGCGTGATCCGATCGAGCGGCTTGGGGGCGTGCAGGATGGGGTCCATTGACGGGGGCTCCGGGGCTGGTGCGGCCAGTGAACAAGGCGGATCACATCACCAGTCGATCAACTGATCACCAGAGGATTAACAGGAGGTTGTTTGCGAGCATCCGCAGACAGAAAGCCTTGTAGAGTTCGCCGAGCGGCCTCGCTGCGATGTCCAGATGGCCGGGCACCGTCCTCGCCTACTGGGCACAATGCTCGATGTGGCGATCGCAAGCCCGCCCGCTAGCGAGCGCGTTTGCCCTTGTCCGTGGGCAACGGACAATTCGTGCAAACGCTATCGTCGCACATGCGGCAGATCGTGAAGCGATCCATCTCGGACGTATCCTGCCGAGACAACAACTCATGGAGCAGCGTTTCGAGTCGTTTCGTTTCAGCCGGCGACAGCACATCCAGAAGCGACGCGACCGCCGATATTCGCGAGGTCATCAAGTCGTTGCGGGTTGCGGCGCCCTTCGCGGTCAGGTGCAGAGCAACCTCGCGGCCGTCCTGTCCGGGCCGACGTTCGACCAGCCGATCCGACACCAGACGGTCCACCAGCCGGACCGTTCCCGAATGCGACAGGCCAAGAATCCGCCGCAGCTTGTCGTTGGTCATGCCCTGGCCATAGCCGATGACGACCAGTGCCGCAGGCGTCTCGCCTCCGCGGCCGATGACCTCGCGCGCGCCCTGCTCGATCCGATCCATGACGGCGAGCGAAAGCGCCCCCAGCAAATTTGCGATTCCGTTTTCCATGAGCAGGACAATATGTGCGGAGCGCACAAAAAACAACTTGACGAATATGTGCGCTCCGCACATATTTCGATCGCGGGGCACGATGACATGGAGAATGACGATGAATACTGGGAGCGCGGCACGACTAGCGAATGCCCAAGCGAATACCAGAGGCATTGAACCCGCCTTGAAATACGTGCAGGCCAACGGCGTGCGCTTCGCCTATCTCGAGCAGGGCGACGGCCCCCTTGTCATGTTCCTGCACGGCTTTCCCGATAATGCCTGGTCGTATCGAAAGCAGCTGCAGGTCTTCGCGGATGCAGGGTATCGTGCGGTCGCGCCGTTCCTGCGCGGCTATGCGCCGACCGAGATTCCGGCGGACGGAGTTTTCGATCCGATCGCACTGGGCAAGGATCTCGAAGCCCTCATCGCGGCGCTGAGTGACGACGGACAGGCGCGCGTCGTCGGCATGGATTGGGGCGGCACCTCGACCTTTCAGGCGCTGGCAACGGCGCCATCGGCAATCAAGGCCGCCGTGGTCATGAACACCGCACATCCAATTACAATTTCGAGCATCAGACGGGATCCGGAGCTCGTTCGAGCCGTCTTCCATGTCTATTTCTTCCAGCTTCCCGGCGCCGAATCCGCGGTCAGTACCGAGGGACTTCCCTTCGTCGACTATCTCTGGAAGCTGTGGTCGCCGACATTCAACAATGCCGAGCACATCCGTTCAATCAAGGAGACGCTCAGCTCGCCCGGCACGATGGCCGCAGCGCTTAAATATTACGGAGGCCTGACCGATGCGGGGCTCGCGCGCCGGCTGCCGATCAATGACATGCACACGCCGACGCTGACGATCTATGGCAGCAACGATCCGACAGCGAGGTACTCGGTCAAGGAGGAGCCGCTGTTCAAGGGGCCGCACAAGCGGATTGTCCTGCCCGATGTCGGGCACTTCCCGCACCTCGAGCGTGAGGAAGAAGTCACCGGCCTGATCATGGGCTGGTTCAAGACGCACGCGCCTGACTGAACGCAGAGGGCGGTCGCCCACAACATCCTTTGAGTTCTCTAATCCGGAGTACGCGCAATGGACACCAAGACACAACAGCAATATGCTGAGACCTTTCATGCCCTTCACAGGAAGGGCGATCCGCTCATCCTGTTCAACGCCTGGGACGCCGCCACCGCCAAAGCCATCGCGAAGACCTCTCCGGCCATCGCGACCAGCAGCGGGGCGGTCGCCTCCGCACTTGGATACGCCGACGGAGAAAATGTCCCGCTCGACATGGTGACCGGCCTGGTGTCGCGGATGACTGCGGCCGTGTCTGTTCCAGTCTCAATCGATCTGGAGGCCGGATATGGCGACACCCCGGAGGCTGCCGCCAGATCGGCGACCGAGATTTTGAAAGCCGGCGCCGTCGGCATCAATATCGAGGACGGGCTATCAGGGGGAAAGCGGCAACTCGTCAATCCCGAGCTCCATGCCGCCAAGATCAAGGCCGTGCGGCACGCTGCAAAAGATCTGGGAGTTCAGCTCTTCATCAATGCGAGAACGGATCCGTTCTTGCTGAAATTCGGATCGCCGGACGAGTGCATGAACGAAGCGGCGGGGCGAGCGAAGGTCTATGCCGAGGCCGGCGCCGACGGAATTTTCGTCCCCGGCCTCACCGACCTCGCGCTCATTGAAAGGTTCGTTCAGCTCACGCCTCTGCCGGTCAACATCATGGTGACACAAGGCGTTCCCGCACTTCCGGATCTGGCTCGCGTCGGCGTTCGGCGGGTGAGTCTTGGACCGTGGCCTATGATGGCAGCAATGCGGATGATCGGACAGGCCGCAGCCGCGGTCGTCGCGACTAGGCAATACGGCACCTTCCTGCAACCGGAGGCCTGAGCCCGGACATCACCCGCCGAAAGTCGCTTCTACGCTGACCGCTTCACTGCGGTCGCGCCGGCCGGTGTAATGTCGAGACGAGCCAGCATCGCGTGCGCCTGCTCGGCGCAGTGCTCGATCAACCAGCGCTCGAAGGCAACAGGCGCGAGTGCGGGTGCGTAGAGGAAGCCTTGCACGACGTCGCAGCCGAGTTCGGCCAGCACCTTGCGCTGCGCCTCGGTCTCGACCCCTTCGCCGACGACGGTCATGCCGAGGCCCTGGCCGACGCGCACCACGGCGGTGGCGATCGCGAGCGCGCCAGCGTCACGCTCGATGTCGCGCATGAAGCTGCGGTCGATCTTCAGCTCGCGGATCGGCAGATGGGCGAGCCGGCTCAGGCTGGAATAGCCGGTGCCGAAATCGTCCACGGAAAGCCCGACGCCGAGCTCCCGGATCGCGTTCATCGTCTCGAGCGCGGCGACGCTGTCCTGCATGAACGCGCCCTCGGTGATCTCGAGCATCAGCGCATCCGCCGGCAGATCGTATTCAGCGAGGATGTCCTTGAGCCGCGCGGCCAGCGTGACGTTGCGAAAATTGATCGGCGACAGGTTCACGGACACGGATGGAATCTCGAGCCCGGCGCGGCGCCAGCTCGCCATCTGCCGGCAGGCCTCGCGCACCGACCACAGGCCGATCTGCTCGATCAGGCCGCACTCTTCGGCGAGCGGGATGAATTTTGCCGGCGAGACGTCGCCGAGCTCGGCATCATGCCAGCGCGCCAGCGCTTCGACGCCATGGATCGCGCCGTCGCAGCTGCGAATCTGCGGCTGATAGCTGAGGGTCAGCTCGCCCTCGGCGATGGCGCGGCGCAGCGCCGCAATCAAGGCCAGCCGCTGCTCGGTGAGCCCGTTCATCTCGGCGCTGAACAGGCGATGGGTCGAACGTCCCGCCTGCTTGGCCATGTACATGGCCGCGTCCGCCTGCTGCATCAGAGTGTCGATGTCGGTCGCATGATCGGGATAGAGGCTGACGCCGATGCTCGCCGACATCTGCAGCTGCCTGGAGCCGAGCCGCAGCGGCGCCGCCAGCGCTTCGGTGATTCCGGCCGCGACGCGCTCGGCACCCTCGGCGTTGCGACGCGGCAGCAGGATCACGAACTCGTCGCCGCCTAATCGCCCCAGCATGTCCTCGGGTCCGATCTGCTCGCGCAGGCGCTGCGCCAGCTGGATCAGGAGCTCATCGCCGGCGGCATGACCGAGCGTGTCGTTGACGTCCTTGAAATGATCGACGTCGAGGAAGGCCAGCGCGACGTGGCTGCCGGTCGGGCAGGCATCGATGGCGGTGGTGATCAGGCGCCGCAATTGCGCGCGGTTCGGCAGGCCGGTGAGGATATCGTGATAGGCGAGCCGCGCGATCTCGGCGCGCGCCTCCTTGCGCTCGATTGCGAAGGCGCCGAGATTGACGCAGGCCTCGACGATGCGCCGATGCCAATTGCTCGGCGCGCGCGGCTCCCGGTAGTAGAAGGCGAAGGTGGCGATAACCCGTCCGTCCTTGGCCTTGACCGGCGTCGACCAGCATGCGCGCAGGCCAATCGCGAGCGGCATCGCCTTGTAGGGCTGCCAGCGCGGGTCGGTCTCCAGATCGGTCGCCAGCACCGGCTCGCCGTAGAAGGCCGCGGTTCCGCACGAGCCGACATTGGGGCCGATGGCCACGCCGTCCAGCGCGCGGGAATAGTCCTCGGGCAGGCTTGGGCCGCCGAGCGGATGGATCAGGCCCGCGGCATCGATGTGCAGCAGCGAACAGACGACGTCGGGCGCCATCTGCTCGACACGGCGGCACAGCCGGTCGGCGATCTCGCCGATCGGGACCTCGTCGGCGAGCGCGCCCATGATGAGCTGCTGCAGCGAGCGCAGCTGCTTGGTCTCGGTGATGTCCTCGAGCAGCGCGAAGAAGTGCTTGACCTGGCCCTTCTTGTCGCGGAAGGCATCGATGCGGGCGCAGACCCAGATCTCCTCGCCGTCCTTGTCATAGGCGAGCATCTCGACCTCGCCGCGGTGGCCGCCATCCATCAGGCGCTTGACGAGCTTCGCAACGGCCTTGCGATCGGTGTGGCGGCCCGCGAGCAGGCCCCTGGCGCGGCGGCCCTCGGCTTCCTCGCTGGTGTAGCCGAACAGCGTCGTGAAGGCGGCATTGACGTAGACAATGTTCTGGTCGGTATCGGTGATGAGCACCGCACGGTTGGTCTGGTCGGAGACGGCGTGGAGAAGCCCGATCCTGCTGCGGCGCTCGGCGTCCGCTGTGACGTCGCGCGCGAACACGATGCGATAGGCAATGCCGCCACTTGCAATGGATGAAAGCGAGATGGCCGCGCGGATCCGGCTGCCGTCACGGCGCACCAGGCTGATCTCGTCCCGGAACTCCGCAAACGGTTCGGCCTGAAGGCATTTGAGGGTGAGAGTTTCGGCGTCGCGGCCGAGCACATCAGCGCGTGCGAGATTCCAGATCCGCTCTGCACCGGCATTGAAATGCGTGATGCGACGCGCGCTGTCGACGACGACGATGCCCTCGTCGGCGCGTTCGAGCGCGGCCAACAGCACTTCCGGAGTTTCTGTCATGGCACAATCGGAGGCGGACATCGCTAGACCCGGAGGCATCGGGAAGATACAGCAACCGAGGCTAGTGCCGCGATGGTGTCCAAGACGTTTTTGCAGCCCGGTCGCGCCGCGCCAAGACGCGACATGCTTAATGTTCTGCAAAAGAAGCGAGGGTAATCCGCTGCGTACGGAACCTATTCGGCGCCGGCGCCCACCTGAAGCTTCCCGGCGACGGCGCGCACCTTGCGCGGCGCAGCTTGCCAGATCGAAAGCGCCGACAGCCCGCTTACGATGATGGCAACGCCAAAAGCGAGCGTGTAGTCGCCGACCCGATCGTAAAGCAAGCCGGTGACCCAGGGACCGGCGGCGCCGCCGGCCAATGCCGCCAGCATGATCGTGCCGAAAATGCTGCCCTGGTGCTTGCCCTGAAAAATCTCGAACACCACTGCGCCCATGATCGAGGTCAGGCCGTAGCCGAGCGCGCCTTGCGTGAACACCATGAGATAGACCAGCCACAATGACGGTTGGAATTTCAGGGCCATCAGCGCCGCGAAAGAGATCGCAAAACCCGCGCAGCTGATCGCCCACACCCATTCCCGCCCGATCCGGTCGGAGACATGGCCGAGCAGGATCTGGCCGGGAATGCCGAGCAGGCTGACGATGCCGAGCGCCCACACCGCGACACCCGGGCTGAAGCCGATGTCGAGCAGGAATTTGGTCTGGTGCACCTGCACCGCGTACCAGATGTAGAGGCCGCAGAAATAGCCGAGCGCGATCCACCAGAACCGCGTCGTGGCGACCGCTTTCCGGAGTGTCCATTCGGTCCCGGCCCAGACGGGATCGACGATGTTGGAGACGGGTTTTGCGGCGCCCACAGCCGGGGCCGCATCGCCGTCGGGCCGCAGGCCGATATCCTCGGGGCGCCTGTGCAGGAACAGATTGATCGGCGCCAGCACGATCAGGATCATCAGGCCCATCGCCGTGCAGGCGGTGCGCCAGCCGGTCCCTTCGATCATGTGCTGCACCCACGGCAGCAGCGTCACCGAGCCGATGCCGACCCCGGCGAAGGCGATGCCGATGGCGAGGCCGCGAGTGCGGATGAACCAGTTCGGCAGGAACAGCGACTGCCCGGAATAACCGAGACACACCGAGCCGGCGCCAACCATGACGCCGATGGTGACGTAGAGATGCCATGGCTGACTCGTGAGCGGCGCGAGCAGCAGCCCGCCACCCATCAGAACCACGCCGAGCTCCATCACCGCGCGCGGGCCGGCGCGATCCATCAGCCGGCCGATCAGCGGGCTGACCATGCCCGACACCACGAAGCCGAAGGAAAATGCGCCCGCGGTGACGCCGCGCTCCCAGCCGAATTCAGAGATGATGGGAGGAAAGAACAGCGAGAAGGCGGTGCGAGCGTTGACGCCGATGGCCATGGTGACGAAGGTCACCGCGACCACGACCCAGCCGTAGAAGAACGGAAGCCGCATTGTGTTTCATCCCTGACGGTCCTTCCGACCATCCGGGACTGCCCGGGTCAAGCGCTTTTCGCGCATGCCCCATTGAGCGATCCTTGGGCGGCCGCCGTCAGGCGGCGTCGCGTTGGGCCGGTTTGGCGGGCGCGTCGAACAGGATCCGTTCGATTGGGTGCGGGCGGCCGAACAGATAGCCTTGCGCGAAATTGACGCCGAGTGCCTTCAGCCGTTCGTATTCCTCGCGGGTCTCGACGCCTTCGGCGGTCACCGACATGTCCAGCCCGCGCGCCAGCGTCACGATCGAGGAGATGATGGCGGAGCTGCGCGGCTGATGCGTGAGGTTGCGGATGAACGACTTGTCGATCTTGATCTTGTCGAACGGGAACGCGGTCAGATAGCTGAGCGACGAATAGCCGGTGCCGAAATCGTCGAGTGCGAGCGCGATGCCGATGCTCTTCAGCCGCTCCATGAAGGCGTGGTTCTCGACGCCGCGTTCCAGCAGCACGGATTCCGTGATCTCGATCTCCAGCCGCTGCGGCGGCAGCCCGGAATCTGCGAGCGCCGCGCTGATCATCTCGAACAGCTCGGCCTCCTTGAACTGGATCGGCGACAGGTTGACGGCGACCGCGAGCTCGGACGGCCAGCCGGCCGCGTCCGCGCAGGCGCGTCGCAGCACGAACTCGCCGAGCGGCACGATCAGCCCGGTCTCCTCCGCAAGCGGGATGAACTGGTCCGGCGGAATCAAGCCGCGCGTCGGATGCCGCCAGCGCACCAACGCCTCGAAGCCGCGCCGCGCGCCGCTGAGGGCGTCGACAAACGGCTGGTAGTGCACCTCGAGCTGGCACCGGGCGATGGCGTCGCGCAGATCGCCTTCCAGCGTGCTGCGCGCCTCGAGCTCGGCCGACATCGCCTTGTCGTAGATGGTGAAGCAGTTGCGGCCCGATGATTTCGAGCGGTACAGCGCAAGGTCGGCCTTCTTCAGCAGCTGCTCCTGATCGGTGCCGTGATCGGGCGCGATCGCAATGCCGATGCTGGTGCCGATCTCGACGCGATGTCCGGGAAGAAGGAACGGCTCGGCGACGAGCTTGGCAATCCGCCCCGCCAGTTCGGTCGAGCAGACGCGCTGATCCTCGCACGCTTCCTGAATGATGGCGAATTCGTCACCGCCGAGCCGGGCCAGCACGTCGCTGGCGCGCAGCGCGGATTTCAGCCGCTGTGCGACCTGACGCAGCAGCGCATCGCCCGCACCGTGACCGAGCGAGTCGTTGACGTTCTTGAAGCGATCGAGGTCGAGCATCAGGATAGAGAAGGTCGGACCGGCGTCCATCAAACGGCCATTGAGCTCGTCGAGCCGGGCGAGGAAGAAGGCGCGGTTCGGCAATCCGGTCAGGGTGTCGGTCTGGGCGAGTTCGAGCACCCGCCGGTTCGCCAGCGACAGCCGCTGCGAATTGCGGCTCGCGAGCATGAGATAGGTCGAAAGCGACAGCGTCAGCAGCATGCCGACGATCAGCACCGCGCCCGCGCGATCGTAAGTCGTCTCCAGCGGACCCCCGGCAGCCGGAACCGCCCGCACCTGCCAATCCATGCCGCCGATCTTGAGATTGCCCGACCAGTGCAGGGTCTGCGCGACGTCCCGCATCGACTGCGGCGCCGTCGCGGCCGACGAATAATCCGGCAGCATGGCCTCCAGGCCGACGATCTGCGCCGTAAACGGCGGATAGACGTTCACGCTGACCGCGGGGCTTGCCCCGGTGGTCGCGCGAATGGACTGGATCAGCAGCGGCAGGTCGAAGACGCCGACGACGAAGCCGGCGAGATTGCGGCGCCGGTCCACGACGGTGTCGCGCGATGTTCCCTTGGCGTAGACGGGAATGGCGACGAGTACGTCGGGCAAGCGGCCGCCCGCCTTCGGCTCGTAGAGGCGGGTGCGAATGGCCGAGACACGGTCGGTGTCGCGTGCGCGCTCGAGGATCTCGCGGCGCTCCGGAATGGTCGCGTAGTCCATGCCGTAGACCGGAGACGTCTTCGGCTGGGTCGAGTAGAGCACCGGAAAATATTCGTCGCTCTGCGGCGCGGTCGCGAACGCATCGGCCTGGAGCGACTTGATGCGATAGCCGGACACGCCGTCCGTGATCGCCGCGGCCTCGTATTCGGCGCGCTCCTTGCGGTTCACGCGCGGCACCCAGGAGATGCGCAGCATGCCGGGATGGCGCTCGAACAGGCGGGCGCTGAAGGTCTCGAATTCGCTGCGGGTGATCTCCTGGTTGGTCGATTCGAACAGCGTGCGCAACGCGACGAGCCTGGAGATGTACTCGCCCATGCCGTTCTGCATGACGATCACTTCGGTCTCGGCCGCGTTTTCGAACTCGATCTTGTTGACGCGGCCTTCCCATCGCGCCACAGCGGCCGCACCCGCGACCGAGAACAGAAGACCAACGCCGACTGCGACGAGTGCAGGGCGATAGAGCCCGAGCAGCGGCGCGGCACGCCACCATCCGGTCATACGTCCCCGATCCTGATCGTTCTGATCCCGACCGCCCATTCCAGAAACCGCCGTCCCCTCTCCCGGCCAACCGAACCTCTGGTTGAGCCGCCGGAGCCACTATCGGAACAGGACCCCGGTTAAGAACTGCACAATTTCGGAACGCGGCTTTTCTGCATCAGCTGGCTTAGTTAATGAAGTGCAGGATGGTGCGGGCTTTGTCGAAATAAGTTGCCGGTTTTCCCCGGAGTAGTACGGAGCCGCCGATACATCGGCGATTCATCCTGCGGCGATAGCTTTACCCGAAACCACTCCCCGCACCCGTAGACTTTTTGATGTATCGATCTCGATCTGCGACATCCATCGTGATCACCGTCGCGCTCCTGGCAGCAACCATGCTGCCGGCAAAAGCCGACGAGATCGGCGTCAGCGAGGGTGCGATCCTGTTCGGCCAGGCCGCAGCCCTCGAGGGTCCCTCCTCCACACTCGGACAGCGGATGCGGCAGGGCATCGTCGCAGCTTTCACCGAGATCAACGCCAAAGGCGGCGTCCATGGCCGCAAGCTCCAGCTCATCAGCCGCGACGACGGCTACGATCCCGACCGCTCGGTGGCGCAGACGCTGCGGCTGATCGAGGACGACAAGGTGTTCGCGCTGATCGGCGCGGTGGGCACGCCGACCGCGATGGCGACGATACCGATCACCAGCGCCAGGAACGTGCCCTTCATCGGTCCGTTCAGCGGCGCCGAATTCTTGCGCGACCTCGAGCTTGCGAACGTGGTCAACATCCGTGCGAGCTATGCCGCCGAGGCCGAGGCGTGGGTCAAGCACCTCACGGAGGATCGCCATTTCACCCGCATCGCCATCTTCTACCAGGACGATTCCTTCGGGCGCGACGGTCTTTCCGGCGTGAAGCGCGCGCTTGCCAAACGCGGTCTCGAGCTCGCCGCCGAAGGCACCTTCGAGCGCAACACCCGCGCCGTCGCGTCGGCCTGGCGCACGATCAAGCGCGTCGAACCCGAGGCGATCGTCATGGTCGGGACCTACGGTCCCTGCGCGGAGTTCATCAAGCTCGCGCACCGCAGCGGCGCTCGTCCGACCTTCGTCAACATCTCCTTCGTCGGCGCCGTGGCGCTCGCCCGGGAGCTCGGCCCCGAGGGCGAAGGCGTCGTCGTCACCCAGGTCGTGCCGTTTCCCTGGGATCGCTCGCTCAAGCTGGTCGCCGACTACCAGGCGGCGCAGACGGCGTTCGACCCGGCGCTGACACCGGACTTCGTGTCGCTCGAAGGCTACCTCACTGGCCGCCTCGCCGCCGCGGCGCTGGAACAAGCCGGGCCGCAACCGACGCGCGCGAACCTGCTGCGCGCCATCAACGATGTCGGCCGCTTCGACATCAGCGGCAGCACCGTCACCGTCGGCATGCGCATGCTCGACGCGCCGCCGAAGGTGTTTTTGACGGTGATCCAGAAGGACGGGACGTTCAAAGCAGTGGACCGGCTGTAGAGCCGGATCAGGGCCGACGCGTCCAGCGGTCGGCGTTGACGGCGCCTTGCGGGATCTCGCCTTTGACGATCGCCTCGACCTGGCGCACGGTTTCCAGCGACTGGTATTCGATCGCCTGCGGCGTCAGGCCGCCGACATGCGGTGTCGCGATGACGTTGGGAAGCTTCGCAAGCTCCGGGCTTGGCATCTGGTCGGGCGCGCGGCCGACATCCATCGCGGCACCCGCGATACGATTCTCGAGCAGCGCCTTCGCCAGCGCCGCCTCGTCGACGAGATTGCCGCGCGAGAGATTGATGAAAACGGCATGTTTCTGCATCCGCGCCAGTGCCGCCCCCCCGATCAAGTTCTCGGTCTGCTCATTGGCGATGGCAAGGCAGACGACATAGTCGGACGCGGCGAGGAGCTCATCGAGGCTGACCTGCCGGATGGCGCTGTCGCTCACGGTCGCAAAGGGATCTGCGACCAGCACCTCCATGCGCATCACCTTGGCAATGTCGGCGAGATAACGCCCGATGCTGCCATAGCCGATGATGCCGATCTTGCTGCCGGCGAGCTGCCGTCCCATCCGCGCTTCCGGCTTGCGGCCTGCCTGGTAGTCGGCCGTCGCCGGGGATACGCCGCGGGAGAGATCGACCATGAAGCCGAGCGCGAGCTCGGCAACGGCTTGCACGAAGCCAGGCCCGGCGCGGGTCACGAGCACGCCGGCGTTCGAGGCGGCCTCGACATCGACGTTGCGGATGTCGACGGCGCAGCGGACGAAGGCGCGCAGGCGCGGCAGTTGCGCAAAGATCTCGCCGCGTCCCTCGGTCATGCGATCGGCCACGATGATGTCGACATCTTGCGCAGCACGCACGAGGCTGGTTGAGACCAGCGTCTCATCGCTCTCGTGCAGGATCACCTCGGCGGTCGCGCGCAAACCGTTCAGGCTGCGATCGCCATAGTAATTGCGGCGCATCTCCGGCGTGTGGGCCAGCAGGACTTTCACGGCAAGACTCCTTCAGTAGCCGAACGCGCGCGGCAATGCCGTGCTGAGCCATGGCACGAACGCGATCACAAGCAGGCAAAGGAACAACAGGCCAAGATAGCCCATGATCGGCTTCACCGTCTGCTCGATCGGCACATTGCCGATCAGGCAGGCGCCGTAGAGCCCGAGCCCGAGCGGCGGCGCGAACAGGCCGATGCCCATCGCGATCACGAGCACCACGCCGAAATGCAGGGGATCAATGCCGAGCTGGACGGCCACCGGCAGCAGCAACGGCCCGAAGATGATCAGCGCGGCCGCGCCCTCCAGCACCGAGCCCATCACGATCAGCACGCCGATTGCGAGCAGGATGAACAGCCAGGTGCCGCTGGTCTTGGACAATCCCAGCATGAAATCGCCGACCGCATGCGGCACCTGCTGGAGGGTCAGCGTGAACGCCAGCGATTGTGCTGCGGCAACGATGAACAGCACGAGCCCCGCGCGCGTCGCCCCCTGGACGAAGCTGTGCGCGGCCGATGTGAAGCTGAGCTCGCGGAACACCACCCTGCCGACAACGAGTGCATAAGCCACGGCAAAGGCCGATATCTCCGTGGCGGTGGCAAAGCCACTCTTGAAGCCGAAGAAGATCATGAAGATCAGGCCGAACGAGGCGATCGCGCCGCTCCACAGGCCGGACACCGGCATCTGCGGCGCGATGTCCTCGGCATCAGCTGGCGTCTCAATTGGAGTCTTGCCGAAGATGATGGAGACGGCGATCAAGGCCAGCGCCATCAACGCCGCCGGCAGCAGCCCTGCGACGAACAGGCCGCCGATCGACAAATTCGCGACGAAGCCCAGGATGATCAGGTTGATGCAGGGCGGAATGGTCTCCGCCATCACCGCGGAGGCCGCGAGCAGCGCCACGGCGCCGCCCGGATTCTGCTTGGAGCGGCGCGCGGCCGGAATCAGCACGGAGCCGACCGCCGCGACGTCGGCCATCTTCGAGCCCGAGATGCCGGAGAACAGCACCATTGACGCGACCATCACGACGTTGAGGCCGCCGCGCATGCGCCCGACCCCGCGCTGCAACAGCTCGATCAGCCGCACCGACATGCCGTTGGCTTCCATGAGGTAGCCGACGAGAATAAAGAACGGAATCGCGAGCAGCACGAAATTGTCGATGCCGCGCGCCATTTGCTGGGCGAAGATCACGCCGGGCAGCGCGCCCTCGACCCAGATGAAGATCAGCGCGGCCAGCGCCAGCGCAAAGCCGATCGGCAAGCCGCCGACCAACGTCGCGAAGAAACCGATCAGCATCAGCGTGCCCGCTGACGGCACCGTGGCCGGCGACAGATAATCCCAGGCGAGATAGAGGCCGGTCACGACGGCAATCGCGACGAGGCCTCTGACGATATCAGGGAGCGGCCTGGCGCAGAGCTGGTCGATCGCGAACACCGTCATGAACAGAGCGCCGGCGCCTATCGGGTAGAAGGTCAGCTCCAGCGGCAAGCCGGATCCGGTGGTCTGGCCCGCCGTCAGCGAGCCGAGCTTGATGGCGTTGTAGGCGACGTAGCCCGAGATCAGCACCACCAGCAGCGCACTCGCGGCGTCGACCAGCGCGCGCAGCCGTACCGGAGCCAGGTCGCGGAAGAACGAGACGCCGACATTCTCGCCGCGCGCGAGCGCACTCGCCGCGCCGAAGAAGGCCGAGCCGACCATCAGGCCGCGCGCGACGTCGTCGGACCACTCCACCGGCGCGTTGAAGCAGAAGCGCAGCAGCACGGAACCGCAGACGACGACGAGATCCGCGGCCAGCAGAATGGCCGCGATCGCATCGCTGAGGCGAAGCAGCAGGGCGATGCTCCCGTGGCGGCCGCCCGAGAGAGGTACGGCAGCTGTCATTGCCACGTCAGGCCTGCGTGGCGCGGATGATGTCGATGACGGCCTTGGAGTCCGGCCGCGCCTTCATGAAGTTCTCGATCTGCGGCGCGACGCGCTTCTTGAACGCCTCGCGGTCGCATTCGGCCACCGTCACGCCCTTCTCGGTCAAAGCCGATAGCGCCTCCTTCTCGACCGCGAGCCCGTGGGTGCGCGTGTCGGCCGCAGCCTTCCTCGCGGCGTCGAGGAAACCCTCGCGCAGCTTCGGATCCATGCGATTGTAGGTCGCGTCGCTGAAATAGATCGCGAGCGGCGAGAAATTGTGCTGCGTCAGTGAATAGAATTTCGCCGTTTCGAAGAACTTGCTCGCCAGGATGGTCGGCGGATCGTGCTCCAGCCCGTCCAGCACGCCGGCCTGCAATGCCGTGTAGATTTCACCGAACGCCAGCGGCGTCGCGGCGGCGCCCATCAGGCGCAGGCATTCCGTGATGACGGGATTCGGCAGGGTGCGGATCTTGAGACCGGCGAGATCTTCCGGCGTCTTCACCGGCTTCCGCGCCAGCACGCTGCGCGAGCCGAAATTATACGCCCAGGCGATGATGCGGATGTTGCTGCCCTTGAGCAGCGCGTCCTCGATCGGCTTGGCGGCGCCCGAATCGAACGCTTTGGTCTGCTGCGGGAAGCTCGAGAACAGGAAGCCGAGATCGAAGGTCCCGACCAGCGGCACCAGATTGGCCGAGATCGACGAGCCCGAGACCATGAGATCGATGACGCCGAGCTTCACCGAGTTGATGACGTCGATTTCCTGACCCAATTGGTTGTCGGGAAAGAACGCGACCTCGACCTGTTCACCGAGGCCGTTCGCCTTCAGGTTTTTCATGAGATTGTCGTAATAGACGCGGCCGTTGGCGAATTTGGGATCGTTCGGCAGCGAGGAGGAGCATTTCAGCTTCAAGGTCGCGGCTTCGGCGCGGCCGATGAGTGCGGGGGAGAACACGAGGCCGGCGGCAAGTCCCGTCGACGACTTGATGAACGCGCGACGGTTCACGGGCACGATGGACATAATGCGGTTTCTCCCCAATTATTATTTTTCGAGCGACGGTCGTTGCCGCAGCCCGTTGCGCGGACTGTATGGCCAAAGCGACGGCGCAGGCAAGGCTTGCGGCCGGTGGTCGCAAAGCGGCGCGTCGCGAAGATCGACGGCATCCGCGCGCGGCGAAACAACCGTGTTTTTTGCGGGATTCTCGCTTAGACCGGCATCGGGTCCATTGTGCGAGAGGATGCTTTCGCGCGCGGCATCGCAATCAATCTAATTGGCGCATGGATCAATGCGCAATTCACATGGATGGCGCCAGAACGATGCCGCACTGGCTCTGGCAGACCTCCTGCCCCATTTTGCCGCAGCTCAACGTGATCCACTGCACAGACAGACGCATGGCGGCCATCTAGAAAAGGTGACATCATCGCGCGCATTGCCGATGGAGGTGACACCATGCGCCGTCCAGTTCTTCGCAATTTGTTTCTTGGATCCGCTCTTCTCGCGCTCACGCAATTGACGACGCCCACGGATGCGGCGGCCGAAGCGCGGCTCGCACTCGTGATCGGTCAATCGGCCTATCGCACCGTGCCGGAACTGCCCAACGCGGCCAACGACGCCAAGGGCATGACGGAGCTGCTCGGCAATGCCGGCTTCACCGTCACCACGGCATCCAATCTGGCGCAGAACGACATGCGTCAGGCGATCTCGGATTTCGCCGGCAAGGTCAGCGCCAGCGGCGCCGACACCGTCGCGCTGGTGTTCTATGCCGGCCACGGCCTCCAGATCGACGGCGAGAACTATCTCGTTCCCGTCGATCTCGACCCCAAGCGCGAAGCCGACATTCCGCTGCAGGGTGTGCGGCTCAACGATTTGCTCAACACGCTCGGCGCGCTGCCGACACGAGCCCGCATCTTCATGCTCGATGCCTGCCGCAACAACCCGTTCCCGGCGCTCAGCGGCGCCGGCCACGGGCTTGCAATCGTCGACACCAAGGCCGGCGCGCCGGGCTCCTTCATTTCCTATTCGACCTCGCCGGGCTCCGAAGCCGAGGATGGCTCCGGCATCGACAGCCCCTACACCACCGCGGCGCTGACCGTCGCCAAGCAGCCCAATCTGCCGATCGAGGAAGTGTTCAAGCGCATTCGCGTCGCCGTGGCGCAATCGACCGACGGACGCCAGATCCCCTGGGAAAGCTCGTCGCTGACGACCGACTTCAAGTTCTTCGGCGGCGACGGCAGCGGCAGTCAGGCTGCGCTTCCTGGCGCATCCTCCATGGCACTTGCGAGCGGCACGCGCAGCCTCGAGGACTGGCGCAAGGACTTGCAGGGCAAGCCGGCCATGGTCGCCTATGAGATGGTGATCACCGACGACACCGTGCCGGCGTATCAGGCCTATATCGAGTTGTACGCCCAGGATACCCGTACCCCGCGCCTGCGCACGATCGTGGAGCGCCGGCGCCAGATGCTGGCGTGGGAGCGCGCCACCGCGATCAACACCCGCGCCTCGTTCGAGGCTTATCTGACGAACTGGGACAACAGCGATCTGGCTGCGACCGCACGCCGGCTGCTGCTCCGCGTGCAGAACCGCAACTACGTCTTGCCTGCTGTGGTCGCGGCCGCTCCTGCCCCGGTCGCCGTCGCAATGGCGCCGACCTGCCCGTGCTCGACGCCCACACCGCCGGCTTCGCCGGTCAACCCGGCAGTCGCGCCCGTGATCAAAAAGCGCGTCGACGACACCCCGCCAAAGCGCAAGGTGGTCGACACGCCGCCCAGGCAACGCCGGCCGCCGCCTGATGAGGTGATCTACGAGCGCGCGCCGCCACCGGATCGCGGCCCGCCGCCAGGCGCCATCATGCAAGGCATTGGCATCGGTGTCGGGATCGGCATGGGAATGGGCGGCGGCCGCGGCGGCGATTATCACAACGACCGCGGCCGGTACTGAGACCCCACTCGCGAGATACGGAGGACAGATCTGTCCTCCGTCGACGGATGGAGATAAACTGCGTCTGCTGCTTCCCGATACGGAAATGCTGTAGTCTAACCGACTGACGCCAGGCTTTCCGGGGACTCCACATCGATGCCGCACGACGCTCGCGCCAAGCCAGCTTGGCCGCTGTTTCGCTCACTCGCGTCCTATTCGCTGCCGGGCGATTTGATGGCCGGCCTGACGCTCGCGGCGATCGCGATTCCCGAGCAGATGGCCACGGCGCGGCTCGGCGGCTTCGCGCCGCAGATCGGCTTCTTCGCCTTCATGGCGGGATCGCTCGGCTTTGCGATGCTCGGCCGCAACCGCTTCCTGTCCTGCGGCGCCGATTCCACGATCACGCCGATCTTCGCCGGCGGACTGGCGGCGCTGGCTGCCGCCGGCTCGCCTGAGTATCAGGGCCTCGCAATCGCGCTGGCGTTGATGGTCGGCGCGATGATGCTGGCCGGCGGCGCCTTCCGCCTTGGCGGCATCGCCAACCTCTTGTCCGTGCCCGTCATGGTCGGCTTCCTCGCCGGCATCTCCGTCCACATCATCGTGTCGCAATTGCCGGGCGTGCTGCGTCTGGACTCGCCGGGCGGGCCGACGCTCGATCGCATCGGCGTGCTCGCAAGCGAGCTCGGCCGCAGCAATCCCTTCACGTTGTGCATCGGCTTCGGCGTGCTTGCCGTGGTCTTCGTCGCTGAGAAGATCAGCGCAAAAATTCCGGGCGCACTGATCGGGCTCGTCGCCGCGACCCTGGCCACGATCGCGCTCGGCCTCGAGAGCAAGGGCGTCAACGTCGTAGGCCTCGTGCCGGGCACGCTGCCGCGGCCGACCTTCCCCGAGCTTGCACCGGAGCAATGGGTCCGCCTCGTGCCGCTCGCGTTTGTCATCACGGTCGTGGTGATGGTGCAGACCGCGGCGACGACGCGCTCGTTCCCGTCCGATCCCGACAAGCCGGCCGATGTCGATCGCGATTTTCTCGGCGTGGGTGCCGGCAGCGCGCTGTCGGGCCTGTTCGGCGCGTTTCCGGTCAATGCCAGCCCGCCGCGGACGGGCATTGTCGCCGAGACCGGCGGACAATCGCAGCTCGCGGGTCTCGCCGCCGCTGCGATCGTGCTGGCGCTGCTCGCGTTTGGAACGGGATTGCTGCAGCACGTTCCGGACGCAGCCCTCGGCGGCATCCTGCTGTTCGTCGCGCTGCGCATCATCCGCGTGAAGCAGATCGTCACGATCTATCGCCAATCCCCGAGCGAATTCCTGCTGATCGCCGCCACCGCCGCGCTGATCATCGTGCTGCCGATCCAGCAGGGTGCGTTCCTCGGCATCGTGCTGTCGCTGCTGCACGGCATCTGGAGCACGACGCGCGCGCGGCTCGTCGAGTTCGAGCGCGTGCCGGGCACCACGATCTGGTGGCCGGCGCATCCGCACATCGCCGGCGAGCGCATCGCCGGAGTCGCCGTGATCGGGCTGCAGGCGCCGCTGTCGTTCCTCAACGCGCCCGGCTTTCGCAGCGACGTGACCAAGGTGCTCGGCGCGACGCCTCCGCAGCTGCTGGTGCTGGAGGCGAGCGGCATGGTCGAGATCGACTTCACCGCCGCGCAGATCCTGCTCGATGTGTTCAGGGCGTGCAGCGAACAGGGTGTCACGGTCGCGCTGGCCCGGCTGGAATCGGTGCGCGCGCAGGACGCATTCGAGCGGTTCAAACTGTTCGAGGCCCTGCCCCGGGAAAACGTCTTCCACAGTGTCGACGAGGCCGTGCGCAGGCTGGCGAAATAACTGCGCTCACTGCGCCAATGTCGGATGATCCCGCTGGATCGTTTCGCGGATCCAGCTGGCATGGATCGCGCGAAACAGGATTTGCGCCGTCTTGAGGTCGTTCGCTGTCATGCAGAGATCGACGATGCGACGGACTGCGTCGTCGCGCATCAGCCCGTCCGCGATCTTCATCGCGATTTCCATCGCGACCTTCGCCGCGCGCTCGTAGCGCTCACTGTCGCGCTTGTCGCTGCGCGCGGACCCTGCCGCGCTCGCCGCAGCGGCGTCACAGATCGCACGGATGCGCTCGGCGGCCTCGATATCGCCGAGCGGCCGTTCGATCGCCTCGTCCCAGATGTCTTGACGCGTCTTGCGCGCGAACCACTGCATTGCCTGCTCCGTGGTGAGGGAGCGAGCATAAACGGCGGTGAGCCTGCGCGCTACGCCTCCGGTACGATCTTGCCGGGATTGAAGATGTTCTGCGGATCGAGCGCCTTTTTTAGCGCCCGCATCGCATCGATCGCCTCGGGGCCGAGCTCCGCCTTGAGGTATTTCTGCTTGCCCTGGCCGATGCCGTGCTCGCCGGTGCAGGTGCCGTCCATCGCCTGCGCGCGTTCGACCAGCCGATGCATGAACTCCTCGCCGCGGGCCATCTCGTCGGCATCGTTGGTGTCGCAGACCAGCGAGCAGTGGAAATTGCCGTCGCCGACATGGCCCACGATCGGCGACAACAGGTTGAGCCGCTTGAGATCTTCCTCGGTTTCGCCGACACATTCGGCAAGCCGCGAGATCGGCACGCAGACGTCGGTCGCGACCACGCCGATGCTGTCACCGGGCCGCAGCGCCTTCACCGACCAATAGGCGTCGTGCCGCGCCTGCCACAGTTTTGTGCGATCCTCCGGCTTGGTGGTCCAGGAGAAATCGCCGCCGCCGCAGTCCTTTGCGATCTCGCCGAAGGCCTTGGACTGTTCGCCGACCTCGATCTCGCTGCCGTGGAATTCCATCAGCAGCAGCGGCGTTTCCGGCAGCGTCAGCTTCGAATAGGCGTTGCAGGCCCGTACCTGCGCGGCGTTGAGCAGCTCGATGCGCGCCACGGGGATGCCGGTCTGGATCGCCAGGATCACGGCCTGACACGCCCCGTGCACGGTCTCGAACGACACCGCGCCGGCCGCGATCGTATCGGGGATGCCGCGCAGACGGATGGTCAATTCCGAGATGATGCCGAGCGTGCCCTCGGCGCCGACGAACAGATGCGTCAGGTCATAGCCGGCGGATGATTTCTTCGCGCGCGTGCCGGTCGTGATGATCTCGCCGTCGCCGCGGACCACTTTCAGCGCCAGCACACTATCGCGCATGGTGCCGTAGCGCACCGCGTTGGTGCCGGAGGCGCGGGTCGAGGCCATGCCGCCGAGAGAGGCGTCCGCGCCGGGGTCGATCGGGAAGAACAGGCCTTGGTCGCGCAGATGCTCGTTCAGCGCCTTGCGGGTGACCCCGGGCTGGATCACGCAGTCGAGGTCCTCGGCATGCACCGCGAGCACCTTGTTCATGTCGCGCAGGTCGATGCAGATTCCGCCGGCGGGTGCGTTGACCTGGCCCTCGAGCGAGGTGCCGGTGCCGAAGGCGATGACGGGCACGCCGTTTTTCGCGCAGATCCGCACCACGTCCTGGATGTCGGCGGTCTCCTGCGCCATCACCACGCCGTCCGGCGGCTGGTTCACGATCCATGTGGTGGTATGGCCGTGCTGCTCGCGGACGGCCTGAGAGGTGATGAGGCGGTTGCCGAACCGCGCGGCAAGCTGCTCCAGCGCGCTCGCGAGGGCTTTCGGCGCCGGCCGCGGCGGATTATTGGTGATGGTCGTACCCACGGACGTTCCTCCCGACGAGACGAACCGTGGCAAAGGACATCTCACCGGTCAAGTCAAGCGACCGGATGCATAGCTTGGGAAGGACACATGCCGGAGACTGCTGCCACAACGATCGAGGGCGCGCCGTTCCGCGCCTCGATCATGCAGATCGAGCCGCAATGGATCGACTACAACGGCCACCTCAACATGGCCTATTACAACGTGATGTTCGACCGCGCGATCGATCAGATGTGGCTGACGCTCGGGATCGGGCCGGCCTACATGAAGGAGCGCGGCGGATCGACCTTCACTGCCGAATGCCACGTGCGGTATCTGCGCGAAATCCACCTCGGCGATCCCGTTCAGGTCTCGGTCTGGCTGCTGGAAGCCGACGACAAGCGGCTTCACACCTTCCAGGAGCTACGACACGCCACCGAGGGCTGGCTGTCGGCGACCTCCGAAAACATGTCGCTTCACATCGACATGGGCTCACGAAAGGTGGCGGCTTTTCCGCCAGACATAAGCGAGCGCATCGCAGCGGTGGTCAAGACCCACAGCGCGGTGCCACGGCCCGAGGGCATCGGCCGGAACGTGGCGATGCCCTCGAAGCGGTAAGCGCGCTAGACCCTGGTGCGGCCGCGGGCCAGACCGACAACGGCCGAGACCAGGAACAACACGACCGCGATGAAGAAGATGATCTTGGCGATTTCGATCGACGCGCCGGCGAGGCCGCCAAAGCCCAGGATACCGGCGATCAGGGCGATAACCAGAAACGTCACTACCCAGCTAAGCATGATCCGAACCTCTGTTTCGATGTCTGTCTGCGATCGGCGCGGCTGACGCGCCTCACTTGCAGAACCAATCGCCAACTCGGAACAATGGTTCCGAGCCGCTAGGGCCGAAATTCGCCTGACCCGCAGGAACAAATTGGCTTTTCGCGCACGTGGAAAACCCCCGCCCGCGGCCCCATATAGGGACCAATCCCTGTTAAGAAGGCTCCCCTTTCACCACCCCGCGGTGCCAACGTGGGGCAAATGATTCGCATGACCGAGCCGAGCAAGATCACGTCCCAGAGCGTCCCCGACCACCAGCCCGCAGCCGGCGGCATCGCCGCGCGTGCGCGGGCCTCGGTGGGCCCGCAATACCTGTCCGGGCTCAATCCGGAGCAGCGCGAGGCTGTGGAAACGCTGGACGGCCCGGTTCTGGTGCTGGCCGGCGCCGGCACCGGCAAGACCCGCGTGCTGACCACGCGCATCGCCCATATCCTGAGCCAGGGACGCGCCCGCCCATCCGAAATCCTGTCGGTGACCTTCACCAACAAGGCCGCGCGCGAGATGAAGCACCGGCTCGGTCAGATGCTCGGTCATGCCGTCGAAGGCATGCCGTGGCTCGGCACCTTCCACTCCATCGGCGGGCGCATCCTGCGGACCCACGCCGAGCTGGCGCAGCTCAAGTCGAACTTCACCGTGCTCGACGTCGACGATCAGGTCCGACTGCTCAAGCAGCTTCTGCAAGCCGACAATATCGACGACAAGCGCTGGCCCGCGCGCATGCTCGCCGGCCTCATCGACGGCTGGAAGAATCGCGGCCTGACGCCGTCGCAGGTGCCGTCGGGCGAAGCCGCCGTGTTCGCCAACGGCAAGGGCGGCAAGCTCTATGCGAGCTACCAGGAGCGGCTGAAGATTTTGAACGCCGCCGATTTCGGCGATCTGCTGCTCGAGGACATCCGCATCTTCCGCGAGCATCCGGATATCCTGCGGCAGTACCAGCAGCGCTTCAAATTCATCCTGGTCGACGAGTATCAAGACACCAACGTCGCGCAGTATCTGTGGCTGCGGCTGCTGTCGCAGGCGCCGTCGGCCAATCCGTCATTGCCCGGCTTGCCCCGGCAAGCCATCGATTCTTCGCCAGATGGATCACCGGGTCTCGACGCTTCGCATCGGCCCGGTGATGCCGAGAATGACGATGTGGCGCCGCCTCCGGCGAACGAAAAAACACACGTCAAGAACATCTGCTGCGTCGGCGACGACGACCAGTCGATCTATGGCTGGCGCGGCGCGGAGGTCGACAACATCCTGCGCTTCGACCATGATTTTCCCGGCGCCAAGGTCATCCGCCTCGAGCGCAACTACCGCTCGACCGGCCACATCCTCGCCGCCGCCTCGCACCTGATCGCCCACAATGAAGGCCGGCTCGGTAAGACGCTGCGCACCGAAGACCATGACGGCGAGAAGGTCACGGTGACAGGCTCGTGGGATTCGGAAGAGGAAGCCCGCGGCATCGGCGAGGAGATCGAGCAGATCCAGCGCCAGGGCGACAAGCTCAACGAGATCGCGATTCTCGTTCGCGCCTCCTACCAGATGCGCGAGTTCGAAGACCGCTTCGTCACGCTCGGCCTGCCCTATCGCGTCATCGGCGGCCCGCGCTTCTACGAGCGCGCCGAAATCCGCGACGCGCTGGCCTATCTGCGCGTCATCAATTCACCGGCCGATGATCTCGCCTTCGAGCGCATCGTCAACACGCCCAAGCGCGGCCTGGGCGATGCCACCGTGCAGATGCTGCACGACCACGCCCGCAAGCGCCGCATTCCGCTGTTCGAGGCGGCGCGCGCGGTGGTCGAGACCGACGAGCTGAAGCCGAAGGCGCGCGGCTCGTTACGCGACGTCGTCGCCCAGTTCGACCGCTGGCGCGCCCAGCGCGAGGTCACCTCGCACACGGAGCTCGCCGAGATCGTGCTCGACGAGAGCGGCTACACCGAGATGTGGCAGAAGGACCGTTCGGCGGACGCCGCGGGCCGGCTCGAAAACCTCAAGGAGCTGGTGCGCTCGATGGAGGAGTTCGAGAACCTGCAAGGGTTCTTGGAGCACATCTCGCTGGTGATGGACCGCGACAGCGGCGCCGATGAGGACGCAGTGTCGCTGATGACCTTGCATTCGGCCAAGGGGCTGGAATTCGACAACGTGTTCCTGCCGGGCTGGGAGGAAGGCCTGTTTCCGAGCCAGCGCACGCTGGACGAACAGGGCCGCGCCGGCCTCGAGGAAGAGCGCCGGCTCGGCCATGTCGGCCTGACCCGGGCCCGCCGCCGCGCCAAAATCTACTTTGCGACCAACCGCCGGATCCACGGCACCTGGTCGACCACGATCCCGTCGCGCTTCCTCGACGAACTGCCGGCCGCCAATGTCGAGATCACAGAATCCAAGGGCGGTTCGGCCTGGGGCGGCACCGGCGGCTACGGCGCCTCCCGCTTCGACGACATGGAAGCGTTCGGCTCCACCTATTCGACCCCCGGCTGGCAGCGCGCCCAGGCCAATCGCAATCGTGGCGGCGGCGGGGGCGGCAATGGCGGCCGCGGCAGCTTCGAGGAACAAGCCTCGTCGTTTTCGTCCCAGTCGTCCTCGCCCGATTTCGGCAGCTTCTCCTCGCGTCGCCGCGGGCCGCTGACGATCGAGGGCGAGCTGGTGGCCAAATCCACCGGCACGACCTCGGAATTCTCCCTCTCCGACCGCGTCTTCCACCAGAAATTCGGCTATGGCCGCGTCACCAAGATCGACGGCAACAAGCTCACCATCGCCTTCGACAAGGCGGGGGAAAAGAAGGTCGTGGACAGTTTTGTGCAGCGGGCGTGAGGCCTGCATGCCGCACTACATCGCCATCATCGAGGACGCCGGCCCGGACGAAGCCGTCGGCGTGTGGTTTCCCGACCTGCCCGGCTGCATTTCCGGCGGCGACGACGTCGATGAGGCCCTGGAGAATGCGCCCGAGGCACTCGCGTTCTATGCACAGGAACTGATCGCGGACGGCCGCCAGCTTCCCCCGCCGCGGACATTGGACGAGCTCAAGGCCGACCCTGATGTGGCCGACGAGCTCGGGAAGCACACGGTCGCCCTGATCGAATGGCCACCCCTCACTGAGGCCACGGAGTGAGGACTGTTCGCCGCACTGGTCGGACTCTCGACACTTCTCGCCCGAACGCCCCTTGACCACCGCGAACTTCCCCGTATCAGATGCGGCCATGGTCCGGGGCTCCATCACACTGATCTTGCTGGCATTGGGTATGCCGTCGCTTGCGGCGGCGGAGACCATGAGCTTTGGCGATGCGATCGGGATGCTTGCGAAAAGTTGCGGTGCGGAAATCGTTGCCAATTGCCGCGGCGTCAACCCGGATTCGACCCGCCTGAAGGAGTGCCTCTCGCGCAACCGCGACGTGCTCTCGCAGCAGTGCCAGAGCGATTATCTCGGCGCCTTCGACGCGATCCAGAAGCGCGTCGCAGCCCGTGTCACCGTGGCGAACGTCTGCCAGCGCGAGATCGTCAAGGTCTGCGGCGGCTCGACCAAGGAGACCAGCAAGGCGGTCCCCTGCCTGGTCTCGACGCCCAAGGGCATCAGCAACAATTGCCTGAAGGCCGTCGACGACGCGGGGTATCGGTGATGCCAACGACCAGGCTTACCACCGCCGGAATATGCATCGCGCTCGGCCTCGCTTTGCTCGCGGGCACAGCCGAAGCGCAGACGGCGCCGCCGACCCGCGACGACATCGTCGGCAAGCTCAACCATTTCGAACAAGCCGCCGAGATCGATCTTCCCGCGCTGAAGCTGCAGGTGATGGAGCGGGCCAAGGCCAGGATCAAGAACGATCCCGGTCCGGTGAACCGGCCGCTGATCGCGCCCGATCTGGTCAATTTGCCGACCTTCACCGCGCAGATCCAGTTCGACGCCGACACGCCGATCATCCAGCCGGCGTCCTACCAGACCGTCGGGCGCCTCGCCGACGCGCTGGTCCATGCCTCGCTGCTGCCCTACACGTTCCTGATCGTCGGCCATGTCGAATCCAACGCGAAGACGCGCGAGGCCAACGCGATCCTGAGCCAGCGCCGCGCCGACGCGATTCGCGACGTGCTGGTGAACACGTTCAAGATCTCGACCAAGCGGCTGCATCCGATCGGCCTCGGCGAGGAGCAGTTTCTCGACCGGGCCAGGCCGACCGCGGCCGCCAACGCCCAGTTGCAAATCCTGACCTACGCCAAGGTACCGGAGGAAGCGCCTGCGCATCCGGCTGCGACACCTGCGCCTGCGGCGAAAAAGCCCGCCAAGAAACACTGAGCGGACGCGCCACGGCGGCTGACGGAACCCTTTGAAGTCCTGATCGTTTTGTGACCTGTCTCACAGCGCAACAGCGCGGCTTCGCGCGACAATCGCGCCGGTTTGTGCACCGCCCTATCAGGTGCTATAGGCTTTTTTCGTCCTCCCCGACCCCATGCTGCACGAGACCGAGATGGCCAGTTCTTTTCGACACCAGCTGGCCGACTACGTCGAATATCATCGCGATCCCTGGAACTGCGCGATGCACGTGGTCGGCATCCTTCTGCTCTTCACCGGCGCCGTGCTGCCGCTGACGCTGGTGCATTTCCCGGTGTTCGGGATCGAGGTCAGTCTGGCCGTGATTCTGGCCCTGCCGGTGCTGGTCTACTGGCTGATGCTGGACGCCGGGATCGGGCTCGGCATCCTCGCCGCGATGATCGTGCTGCTTTCGGTCGCAACCGCGATCGGCAATCAGGTCTCGATCGTCATGATGTGGTCGATTTTTGCGGTGCTGATCGGGCTCGGCGTCGCGTCGCAAATCGTCGGCCACAAGGTTTTCGAGGAGCGACAGCCGTCGATGGTCGACCACCCCACGCATTTTCTGCTTGGACCGATGTTTGTCATGGCAAAATTATTCATTGCATTGGGCTTCCGTCGCGACCTTGCCGCGATTCTGGCGCCTGTTCCGACCAATTCCCTTTCAACCCGATAGTTCTAGACGCGAAACAGCAAACCTTCTGCATGGCTCTCGTACTGGTTACCGGTGGCAGCGGCTTCATCGGACATCATCTCGTAGAAGCGCTCCGCGCCCGTGGGCAGCGGGTGCGTGTCCTCGATGTTCGTGCGCCGGCCACGCCGTATGCCGACGTCGAATATGCCCGTGGCTCGGTGCTGGACGGCGCCGCGGTCGATGCCGCAATTGCGGGTGTCGATCAGGTCTATCACCTCGCCGGCCTGCCCGGCATGTGGGTCGCCGACAAGCAGGCCTTTCACGACGTCAATTGTCGCGGCACCGAGATCGTGCTCGCGGCCGCGATGAAGCGCGGCGTCTCGCGCTTCCTGCACTGCTCGACGGAATCGATCCTGTTCCCCTATTCCGACCTCAACGGTGTTCCCGCCGAAGAGGCGCTGCAGCCGGCCGATGCGATGCCGGGCGCCTACACCCGGTCGAAATCGCTGGCCGAGCATTGCGCCGCGAAGGCCGCAGCTGAAGGTTTTCCGCTGGTGATCGGCACCCCGACCATGCCGATCGGTGCCGCCGACCATAATCTGACGCCGCCGACCGCGATGCTGTGGTACTTCCTGCAGAAGAAAGTGCAGCCGCATCTCGACTTCCCGGTCAATCTCGTCGACGTCCGCGACGTCGCCATGGGCCTCGTGCTGACCATGGAACGCGGACGTAACGGCCAGCGCTACATCCTCGGCGGCGACTGCGTCAGGCTCGGCCAGATTCTGCGGATGATGTCCGCGATGAGCGGCCGCCGCCAATTCCCGGTCGTCGTTCCCGGCAAGATGGCCGAACTGTCGGGCATCATGCTCGAATATCTCTCCGATCGTATCACGCGCCGGCCGCCCAACGGCACCGCCGAGGGCGTGCGCATCGCGCTCGCCGCGAGCGACCTCTCGATCGACAAGGCGCGCACCGAACTCGGCTACGCGCCGCGCCCGATCGAGCCGGTCCTGCGCGAAACCATCACCCATCTTCTCGCCCGCGGCGGCGCGCTTGCCTCCGGCGCCATCGAGCATCACGCGCTCTCCTCGCGCGCCAGCTGAGCTGCCGCCCAACCCAAAGAACCTTTCCGCATGTCCTTCGATTTCAGCAAGCTTCTCTCTGTCGCCTGGGGTGGTTGGACCACGACCTGGCCGACGCAACTGCTCGCCCTGATCTGGCTCGCCTGGCTCGCAAGCTGGGTCGGCGCCTCGTTCTGGCAAGGCCGTACCCAGAAGCAGGTGATGACGCTGGAGTCCGGCCGCTATCGCATTCCGATCCTGGTCGGCGGCATCCTGTTTACGCCCTGGACCGCCGAGGTGCTCGGTGAGAAGCCGCTTTGGGTCTTCAGCAATAATGCTGTCTACGTCGTGGCGCTGATCGTGCTGGCCGGCATCTCCTTCACCTGGTGGGGACGGCTGCATCTTGGACAGTTCTGGTCCAACACCATCACTCACAAGCAAGACCACCGCGTCATCGACACCGGCCCGTACGGCATCGTGCGCCATCCGATCTACACCGGCCTGATCCTCGGCATGCTGGTGACCGGCATCGCGGTCGGCACGGTCACTGCGATGCTCGGCGCGATCCTGATCTCGCTCGGCATGTGGCAGAAGGGCCGGATGGAAGAGGTGTTCCTGTCCAAGGAGCTCGGCGAAGACGCCTACGGCGCCTATTGCCGCCGCGTGCCGATGATCATCCCGTTCCTGTCGCCGCGGTGAGAGCGGGTATCGCTTCAACTCTGTCGTCGCAAGCGTAGCGCGGCTGCACCTCCGGAGTCGTCCTGGCGAAAGCCAGGACCCATTACCCCAGGGAGCGGTTTGGCGGGGATTGCCCGGAACTGAGGCCGCACACAGTCGATGGATTCCGCGGTATGGGTCCTGCTTTCGCCAGGACGACGCCGAGGAAGCTGTGTGCGCAACACACTTGCTGCCAGGAACCCCTGCTGCCTGCGGCCGTTAGCCCCTCGACACCTGCAATGACCGCAGAGCATCGAGCCATGTCCGACGCCTACGATTATTTTCGCGAGCACGCGATCGCCGCCGTCCGCAAGGCGCGGGCGCTGCCGCCCGGGCGGCCGAAGCAGAAGCAGCGCACGGTGGCGCGCGTTTATCATCTCCTCTCCAGGGAGGCGGCGCTCGCGCCGAACATCCATCATCTGGATGATTTTCGCGCGGCGCGCCGGGCAGAGCGGCAGATCGGCCGCTGATCTCCGGGCCCATCCTATCGGCATTCGTCCCATGCAAATTCGAGCGGCTGCCATTCCACGGGAATAGAGCCCCGCGGCGCTCCACACAGGTTGACGTCTGCCCCGTCAGCCCGTTGGATGCGCGCGCAAACAGGGGCCTCTCATGACTTTTTCCAGCATCTTTGCGCAGTTCGTTGCGCTTCTCGGCGGCATCGCGCTGCAATGGCGAAAGCTGTCGGGCACCGTGCCTGCGCCGGCCTGGGGCCAGTCGCCCGCCATTCCCGAAGCAAAGCCGCAAGGCGCCATCCCGACACTGAAGATGCCGACGGCGCGGGGCTGGAGCGAGGGACAGAAGCCGACGGTCGCACCCGGGCTCAAGGTCAATGCGTTCGCGACCGGTCTCGACCATCCGCGCTGGATCGAGGTGCTGCCCAATGGCGACGTGCTGATCGCGGAGGCGACGCAGATCGCGGGGGCGCCGCGGTCCGTGTTTCACTACGCAATGCAGGCCACGATGCGACGCGCCGCCGCGCTCGGCGTCAGCGCCAACCGCATCACGCTGCTGCGCGACAAGGACGGCGACGGCGTCGCGGAGTATCGCGGCGCGTTCATGGAAAATCTCAGCCAGCCGTTCGGCATGGCGCTGGTCGGCGACACCTTCTATGTCGGCAACACCGACGGCGTGATGGCCTTCCCGTACGTGGCGAATGCCGATCGCATCACCGCGCCGGGCAAGCGCCTCACCACTTTCAAGCCAAGCGGCCACTGGACCCGCAGCCTGCTCGCGAGCCCCGACGGCAAAAAACTCTATGCCGGCGTCGGCTCGCTCAGCAACATCGCCGAGATGGGCATGGAGGTCGAGGAAGGCCGCGCCGCGGTCTACGAGGTCGATCTCGCCGCCGGCACGCACCGCATCTTCGGCGCCGGCCTGCGCAACCCGGTTGGTCTCGCCTGGGAGCCAACGACCGGTGTACTCTGGACCGTCGTCAACGAGCGCGACGGCCTCGGCGACGAAACGCCGCCGGACTATCTGACCTCGGTGCACGATGGCGGCTTTTACGGCTGGCCTTATTGCTACTGGGGCAAGACGGTGGACGATCGCGTGCCGCAGGATCCGGCGATGGTCGCCAAGGCGCTCACGCCGGACTACGCGCTCGGCGGCCATACCGCTTCGCTCGGCCTGTGCTGGATGCCGGCGGGCACGCTGCCGGGCTTCCCCGACGGCATGGCGATCGGCCAGCACGGTTCGTGGAATCGCAGCAAGCTGTCAGGCTACAAGCTGGTCTTCATCCCGTTCGAGAACGGCAAGCCTTCGGGTCCCGCACGCGACATCCTGTCGGGCTTCCTGGCTCCGGATGAGAAAGAATCCTACGGCCGCCCGGTCGGCGTCGTGATCGGTCCCGACAAGAAGTCGCTGCTGATGGCCGACGACGTCGGCAACGTGATCTGGCGTGTCACCGGCGCTTGAAGGTTATGTTCCAACACTGAGCGTGGCGCGCTGCTTGCGGAGCAGCGCGATCACGGACAGCGCCGTGATCAACCCGGTCTTGGGATTCTCGGACGGGACGTTCTCGATTGACATCGAGAAGCGCGCGGAATCCGCCTCGACCTCGATGCGGTGAACGTTGCGGGTCACGGTGGGGTCGGCCCAGATCTGCACCTGGGTGCGATCCGGCCCGACGCCCGCGAGCGACAGCGCGACCGCGACGTTGAGATTGGCCGGAAAGCCTTTCGCGGCCTCGCGCGCGGTGCCCTCGAACAGCTTCAGCGGCTCGCGCAGATTGTCGATATCGATGTTGTTCTGGACGATGAACGGCGCGCCCTTCAAGCCGTCGATCGGCTTGCGCGTGACCATCTTCACCGAATGAATGGTGCCGATCGCAGCCGCGTTGACGGCGTCGAGCCCGATCAGCGCGCCGGTCGGCACCAGGATGCGGCCGCCATTGGCGCGGGCGAGATCGACAAGATCGAAATTGTCGAGCAGCCCGCCGACGCTGACCACGACCGCGGCCCTGCCGCGTTTCACTGCGGGCTCGACGATCGCACGCAGTTGGCTGCTCGGCGCGCATTCGACGACGATGTCGGCGGCGTCGCCGAGCTGGTCGAGCGGCAATACGGATGGCGGACGACGCAGGCCGCCGAGCAATTTCTGATGCTTTGTGGGCTCGCGCACCGCCACGGCGGAGAGCGTCAATCCCTCGATGCCCTGATCGAGCGCGGTCGCGATCTTGGTGCCGATCGAGCCGAGCCCTGCAATGGCAACCCGCAATTCGTTCGAAGCTTGCCGTTCAGTCATCGCATTACCCCTCTCGCACAGCCGATGTCATAGCGCCTCAGGCGTCGCGCGCATAGCTGCGCAGACGCGTCTCGAGCACGGACAGCATCGCGTCGCGGGTCGGGTCACGCGAGCCGCGCAGCCATGCGGCAGCGAGCGGCAGCCGGCCGACGGGTCCGATCTGCTTTGGCCGCAGCGGCACGAAGCGCACGCCTGACACCGCCATCCGCGTGCTCCAGCGTGGCACGATCGCGACCCCGAGCCGGGTTGCGACGAGATTGATGATGGTCTGCTTCTCGTCGGCGACCTGCACGATGCGTGGCGTGAGGCCTGCCTGCTCGAACAGTCTTATCGTGAGGTCGTGGCTGTGCGGCCGCGAGCGGCGGTCCGGCACCAGCATCGCTTCGTCGGCGATCTCCACCAGCGTGATCGACTTGCGTTTGGCCAGCGCGTGGCGCTGCGGAAAGGCCACGATGGCTGTCTCCTGCAGCAGATCGCGGAATTCGAGCCGCTTGTCCCGCTGAGCCGGCGGACGCACGAAGGCGAGATCGAGCGCGCCGGTCAGGATCTTCGGCAGCAGCCGGACGGTCTTCTCCTCCAGAAGCTGCACCCCGACCTCCGGGTGCTTTGCGCGGAAGTCGCGGAGCAATGCCGGTAACAGCCCCGCCGCGGCACTGTCGATCGCGCCGACCCGGAGTTTTCGAGCTGCCCCCGCGCGCGAGCGATTGCGCAGATTGCTCTCGACCGCCTCGACGCGGGCAAGGATGGCACGGGCATCGCGCAGCAGCGTCGCGCCATCTTCCGTCAGCGACACCGCCCGCGTCGTCCGCGCGAACAGCCGCGTATCCAGATCATGCTCCAGCAGCTTGATCTGGCGGCCCAGTGCGGAGGGCAGCATCTGGAGATGCTGTGCCGCGCGGCCGAAATGCAACTGCTCGGCCGCGGCCACGAAGCATCGCAACTGATGCAATTCCATTCGCAGTCCTCTTGGCCTTCCCGGCGAGGATTATATCATTTTTTTGTATAAACCAGCGCCAATTGAGTCCCCCAGCCACTCCCGCCTAGCTTGGCTCCGAAGTGGACCTTCAGGGTCCGCCGTCACAACGGAATCAGGGAGGTGAGATGGCGACCGAGATTCAGACGCGCGTGCTGCGCAAGATCACATGGCGCATCGTTCCCTTCATCATGCTGCTCTACTTCGTGGCCTTCATCGACCGCGTCAATATCGGCTTCGCCTCGCTGACGATGAACAAGGACATCGGCCTGTCGCCGACCGTCTACGGCTTCGGCGCCGGCATCTTCTTCTGGGGCTACTTCCTGTTCGAGGTACCCTCCAACATCATCCTGCACAAGGTCGGCGCACGGATCTGGATCGCGCGGGTGATGATCACCTGGGGCATTGTGTCGGCCGCGATGGCCTTCGTGCAGGGCCCGACCAGCTTCTACGCGCTGCGCTTCCTGCTCGGCGCCGCCGAGGCCGGGTTCTTTCCCGGTATCATTCTCTACCTCTCCTACTGGTTCCCGGCACGCCAGCGTGCGGCCGTGACTGCGCTGTTCATGGCGGCGGCGCCGCTCTCGACCGTGCTGGGATCGCCCGTTTCGGGCGCGCTGCTGGAGATGGATGGAATGCTCGGCTTCAAGGGCTGGCAATGGCTGTTCGTGCTGGAGGCGCTGCCGGCGGTGCTGCTGGGGTTCGTGGTGCTGGCATTCCTCACAGACCGCCCGGAGAAAGCAAAATGGCTCGCGGATGACGAGCGGCGCTGGCTGGTCGAGACCATGAACGTAGAGACCACCAGCAAAGCAGCGACCGCGAAGCATAGCATCTGGCGAGGGCTCGCCGATCCGCGGGTGCTGGCGCTGGCACTGATCTATTTCGGCACCTCGGCCGGCCTCTACACGCTCGGCGTCTGGGCGCCGCAGATCATCAAGCAGTTCGGCTTGTCCTCGCTCCAGGTCGGATTCCTCAACGCGCTGCCGGCGAGCGCCGCCGTCGTCGCCATGGTGCTGTGGGCGCGCCATTCGGATCGCACCGGCGAGCGCACCTGGCACGTCGTTCTGGCCTGCCTGCTCGCGGCGGCGGGGCTCGCCTTTGCCGGACTTGCGACCGGCGTCGTGACCGTGCTGATCGCGCTGGCGCTCGTCAACATCGGCATCTCCTCGGCGAAGCCACCGCTGTGGAGCATGCCGACGTTATTCCTCTCCGGCCCCGCGGCCGCGGCGGGCATCGCCACCATCAACTCGATCGGCAACCTCGGCGGCTTCGTGGGGCCCGCCATGATCGGCTGGATCAAGGACCAGACCGGCAGCTTTGTCGGCGGGCTCTACTGCGTTGCAGGCCTGCTGGTTCTCTCCGCGGTCCTGACCCTGCTATTGTCGCGGGCGCAGACCGCCCGCGTCGAACCCGTCACGCAATCCCACTGACACCAAACGGAGCATCCTCATGCGTACCCATTCGATTGCAGCGATCCCCGCCGACGGCATCGGCCCCGAGGTCATCTCCGCCGGCGTTCGCGTGCTGGAGGCGCTGGCCAAACGCAGCGGCGACCTCGCCTTCAACATCAAGACGTTCGACTGGGGCTCGGACTATTACAAGAAGCACGGCGTCATGATGCCGGCCGACGGCCTCGACGAGTTGAAGAAGTTCGACGCGATCTATTTCGGCGCGGTCGGTGCGCCCGACGTGCCCGATCACATCACGCTGTGGGGGCTGCGGCTGCCGATCTGCCAGGGCTTTGACCAATACGCCAATGTGCGGCCGACCAAGATCTTGCCGGGCGTCGCCTCGCCGCTGCGCAATGTCGGCGTCGGCGACCTCGACTGGGTGATCGTGCGCGAGAATTCGGAGGGCGAGTATGCCGGCATGGGCGGCCGCGCCCACCGGGGTCTCCCGGAAGAGGTCGGCACCGAGGTCGCGGTGTTCACCCGCGTCGGCGTCACGCGGATCATGCGCTATGCTTTCGAGCTCGCGCGGTCGCGCCCACGCAAGTTCCTGACCGTTGTGACCAAGTCGAACGCGCAGCGCCATGGCATGGTGATGTGGGACGAGATCGCGGCCGAGGTCGCGGCCGAATTCCCTGATGTGACCTGGGACAAGATGCTGGTCGACGCCATGACGGTGCGCATGACGCTGCATCCGAAGAGCCTCGACACCATCGTCGCGACCAATTTGCACGCCGACATCCTCTCCGACCTCGCCGGCGCGCTGGCAGGAAGCCTCGGCGTCGCGCCGACCGGCAATATCGATCCGCAGCGCCGCTTTCCCTCGATGTTCGAGCCGATCCACGGCTCGGCCTTCGACATCACCGGCAAGGGCATCGCCAACCCGGTTGCGACATTCTGGACCGGCGCGCAGATGCTGGAGCATCTCGGCGAAAAAGACGCGGCGGTGCGGTTGATGGCGGCGGTGGAGAAAGTATGCGCAGCCGGCGTGCTGACACCGGATGTCGGTGGCACGGCGACGACGAAGGACGTGACTGATGCCGTGATCGAGGCGATCCAGGGATCGAACGTGTAATCCGAGATGCGTCTCCCTCCCCGCCCGTTCTTGTAGGGAGAGGGTTGGAGCGGGAGCCGCCAGGAGGATTCCAAAAAATTTTGGACCCCCTCTTGAAACCAAAACGGGCTTTTTTTATTTTTCCGCTGCCGCCGAGAGGTGGCGTTCCCGACGCCTGGTGGGTCGGGAAACTGAGACGGGCACCGGTCGTGTCCGGTGTCGTTCGTATCCATTTTGCTCCTTGGAGGATCTGGCTATGCGCACTTACGACTTCTCTCCGTTGTGGCGTTCGACCGTTGGCTTCGACCGCCTTTTCGACCTCGTTGAAACGGCACAGCGTGCCGGCGAGGACAACTATCCCCCCTACAACATTGAACGCCTCAGCGAGGATCGCTACCAGATTTCGCTTGCGATTGCGGGCTTCTCACCCAACGAAGTCACGGTGACGGCCGAGCAGAACGCGGTGACCGTCGAGGGAAACAAGCCGGACAGAACCGAACGCGAATATCTCTACCGGGGCATTTCCGCGCGGCCGTTCAAGCGGCAGTTTAACCTGGCCGATTATGTTCAGGTGCACAGCGCCTCGTTCGAGAACGGCCTGCTCAAGATCGAACTGGTCCGGGAAATCCCTGAAGCCATGAAGCCGCGGCGAATTGCCATCAATGCCGCGCCGTCCGGCAACGTGCATCAACTCGAAGGCAAAGCCGCCTGAATTCGGTCTGTCGGAGACCCGGTGATCCCGCCCGATGGTCGGGCGGGATCGGCCATGGCCTTCGACCGCGTACCGGATGCAAGTCAGAGGTTTAGAGAAAGGAGGAGGACCTCTCATGCTCGATCATGTCGACAACATCATCGATCTGAACGCGATATTGCACCCTGGCTCTGTCTATGATCATCCCCGCGACGTCATAGCCGACCCAACGCTGTCGATCGGCGAGAAGCGCGCGATCCTTGCGTCCTGGGCTTCGGACGCAGCCAGTGTCGCCTCGAGTCCGACATTGCGGGAGCTGCCCGGCTCGGGCAAAGCCGTCACCATCGACGAAATCCTGGAAGCGCTCGCGAGCCTCGACCACCATCCGAAGGGACCTCCGGGCGGCAAGCCGGTCCGCACGCGATCCGTCGAGCGAACCGGCCTCGCAGCCTAGGCAACGACAGCTCAACGGGGATTGCGATGATGGTCGATGAAGAGCTAGCCCTATTGCGCGGCCACCGCAGCAACATCAGCCGCTATCAGCGGTTGCTCAAGACCGAGCTGACCGAGTTCGAACGGCGGTTCATCGAGCGACGCGTGTCCGAGGAGCGCTCGGCGATCGAGAAGGTCGCCGTCTCCGCCTTTCTGCTCACCTTTCAGGCTCCGAACCGGGCGATGGGGAACGCAGCCACGCGCCTGACGGCGAGCAGCCACGGGTAATCGACATGCCCGAACAGCTCCCGACATTCGAAGTGTTCCTGAAGAAATGCGGTCGAAGGACATGGCGGTGGCGTGTCTGCACGACGGAAGGACGCCTGGTCATGCACGGCTGCGAAAACGGCCGACCCGCCGCCAAATATGCGGCTGAAAGGACGTTGTTTCTGATGCTTCTCGCCGCGCCCTATCGCCCGGCGGGCCGGGCTTCCGCCACGGCTCGCTCCTCCTTGGCGACACCCGCCTCTAGATGGCTGCCACGGCACAAGATGCGTGAATGACAGGTGCCGCGGGGATGGTGCCTGGCATCAGCCAAGCCCATCTCCGCCATCTCCGTTGCTGACCGCTTACCGCCGTGCGGGCGGCGGGGTCGCCATGGCGGCTGTCGGCTCCGGCGGCGTCAGGTGGCGCGGAACGATGATGGACTGGCCGGGGGTGAGGGTTGCGTTCTCCGGCAGCGAATTGCTCTGCGCCAGCGACCACAGCGGCACGCGATTGGCTGCCGCGATGCTCTCCATGGTGTCGCCGCGGCGTACCGGGAGCCGCACGCCACTGTCCCACAATTCGACCAGCGTATTCGCCGGCACGAGATAGCGCAGCGGCACGGCATCGACCTGCCTCTGGGGCGGGATGCGCGGCAACTGCGTGACCATGTCGACGATCTGACGGTGGATGTCGTCGGACTTCTCGATGTTGATGTGGCTGACCCGCGCGTTCTCCTTCAGGTCATAGCTCGCATAGTGACCGCGATAACCCGGCACCGCGACCACGTTGCCGCCGCCAAGCACGCTGTCGGAGAGGTAGATGTTGATGAAGCGCTCGACATTGAGCGGCACGTCGCCGGTCGCATGCGCGGGATCGATGGTGATGACGAGGCTGATCGGGATGTTCTCCTTGGCCGCCATCTCTGAGATGACGATCGAGCAAAGCCCGCCCATCGAATGCCCGATCAGCACGATCGGCGCCGGCGTTTCCTTGTAGCTCGAGATGGCGCGGTCACCGATCCATCGGCAGATGGTGAATTCATAGACGTTGGCGGAAAAGCCGGCCTGCGTCAGCTTCTCTTCGAGCCGGTCCATGCCGGTGGAGAAGAACGGCCCCATGGCGCCACGGAACAGGTAGATTTTCGGCGGCGGCAATGGCTCGAACGGTGGGGGCGGCGGCGCGGCCGGTGCGGCCGCGGCGGGCTTCGTCTTGGCAGGTGAGGCAACGGCCGACCCGGTGCTGAAGGCGAGCAGCGCAACGGCTGCCAGCGCGAGGAGTCGCCTCAAATCGATCATCAGTCCAGCAGTCCCACTCCGGGAGGCTGCAGCCTCCCCCAAAGGCGCTTAGTGACGGTCGATTGGGTGGAATTTGGGGCACGGAACCGGGGCTCGATCCACGCTCATTCCAGCATCTCGACACCCAATCACTGCATGCTCTTGAGCCTGCTGCGGTGGGCGGCCTGTTTCGCGCGGTTGCCGCAGACCGCCATGATGCACCATCGCCGCGCGCGCCGGCGCGTGTGGTCGGCGAACAGCATGGTGCAGTTATGCCCCTCGCACGCCTTGACGTTCGAAAAATCCTCGTCGCAGACGAACTTCGCCATGGCTTCGCCAACCGGCAGCAATAGCGCTTCCGGCGATCGCCAGCGCCGCTTGATTCGCAATGCCAGAGCGCCGCCATCGTGAGGCCCGGGCTCGATCCGGCTGAAGGCTTCGTCGCGCTCCAGCAGGCTGTTCAATGGACCGAGCTCGCGCAAGGCATCTGTCGTGAGCGGCCGGCCCGCATGCTTGCGCACGAACCCCCTGAACCATTCGCGCAAGGCGCGCGCCTGATCCGCGACCTTGTCCAGCTCGTCCGGCGTGGCACGTGCTGTCAGCGCGTGGAGATCATCCGCCGGCACCAGCTTCGCTTGCGCCAGCCAGTCGATCAGGCCATCGCCGTCGTCGATCCAGTCCACGGGCGAATCGACCGGCGTCGCCACCGAGTTGAGAAAGTCGAGGCCGAGTGAGTCGGCGATGAACATGGCGGGCGGGCGGTCCATGAGCGGTCCTCGGACGGTCGGGAGAACATGAACATAGATAACCAGTTAAAACGTCATTGACAAGTTACGGGGCCTGACAGTAACCTCTTAAAAAGCTTTTATAAGGTTACCTCCAATGGAGAATGTCATGGCCTCAATCACGTACCGCAGCGCGGATGTCGACGGATTCAAGGTGGCCTATCGCGAGGCCGGCGTTGCCGGAGCGCCAAAAATCCTGCTGCTGCACGGCTTCCCCAGCGCAGGCCACATGTTTCGTGACCTCATTCCGCTGCTTGCGGACAGGTTTCATATTGTGGCGCCCGACCTTCCCGGCTTCGGCCAGTCCGACATGCCTTCGCGCGAAAGCTTCCGTTACACGTTCGATAACGTCGCACGCGTGATCGAACGCTTCACCGAAGTGATCGGTTTCGACCGGTTCGCGGTCTACGTCTTCGACTACGGCGCGCCGACTGGTTTCCGGCTTGCGCTCAGCCACCCCGAGCGGATCACGGCGATCATCTCGCAGAACGGCAACGCCTATGAGGATGGCCTCAGCGACAACTGGACTCCGCTCAAGACCTATTGGCAGGATCCCTCGCCGGCCAATCGCGAGGCGCTCCGCGCGCTCCTCACGCCGGAAGCCACGCGCTGGCAGTACACGCACGGTGTCCCCGATCCGACGACCGTGTCACCGGACGGCCAGAACCTCGACAATTTCTACCTTGCGCGCCCGGGCTCGGATGACGTGCAGCTCGACCTGTTCGGCGACTACAAGAGCAACGTCGCGCTTTATCCCGTCTTCCAGGAGTATTTCCGCACGCACCAGCCGCCGTTCCTCGCGGTCTGGGGCAAGAACGATCCGTTCTTCATTCCGCCCGGCGCCGAAGCGTTCAAACGCGACAATCCGAACGCCGTGGTGCAGTTCTTTGACACCGGCCATTTCGCGCTGGAGACGCACGCGAAGGAGATCGCGGACAGCATTCGCGCGTTCTTGACCTAGCAGGAGCAACGGCTATGGCCCTTGTCGGGCGGCACGCCCGCCGATGCGGGCCACCTAGAGCGGCAGGATCCGATTTAATAGTTCGAGCAGGGTGCGCTGCTCGGCTTCGCTGAGCGGCACGAGCATCTTCTTGTTGTACGGCTCCGTCAGGCTCGTCGCCTCATGGATGAGCTTGGCGCCCTTTGGCGTCAGCACGAGCTCGACGGCGCGGCGATCCGCCTTGGAGCGGTTGCGCTTGATGAAGCCCGACGACTCCAGCTCATTCAGGATCTTGATCAGATTGGGCAGGCGCAGCCGCAGCAGGCTTGCGAGGCTGCTTGGCGGAACGCCGGGATTGTCGCGAATGACGACGAAGATCGCATAGGTCGCGGGGGTCACGCCCAATGCGGCGAACGCTTCGTAGAAGCCCTCGAAGAATCTCAGCTGTGCGAGCCGAAGCATGAAGCCCGGCGTGCGCTGGAGCGCCTGCAAATTCAACGATTTCTCCGGCTGCTGGCCGGACTTCCCTGCGGGTTTCACGAACTCATGATCCTCGAACCGCGGCGGCCCAAGAATCCGCCGAATTGACTCTCCCGAAAATAGATATAAAATATAACTATTATTTAGCGGCACCAAGACCGCCCACGGGAGGGAGACAATGAACAGCAAATTTCTGCATAAATTGTGCATTTCGGCCTTGATGCTGGCTGCGGCGGGGCCGGCCCTCGCTCAGGACGTGATGAGGATCGGCATCCTGAACGACCAGTCGGGGCCGTTCGCGAGCTATCAAGGCATAGGCTCCGTCGTCGCCGCCAAGATGGCGGTGGAGGATTTTGGCGGAAAGGCCGGCGGCAAGCCGGTCGAGGTCGTCGCCGCGGACCACCAGAACAAGACGGACATCGGGATCGGCATCGCGCGGCGCTGGTACGAGAACGACGGCGTCGACGCGATCTTCGACATTCCGAACTCGTCGATCGCGCTCGCCGTCGCCGGCATGAGCGCCGAGAAGAACAAGGTCTTCGTCGGATCGGGCGCCGGTACGGTGCTGCTGACCGGCGAAAAATGCACGCCAAACACCGTGCACTGGACCTACGACACCTATGCCTACGGGCGCGGCCTCGGCAAGGCGATCGTCCAGCAGGGTGGCAAGAAATGGTTCTTCATCACCGCTGACTACGCCTTCGGTCACGATCTGGAAAAACAGGCGGCGGAGGCCGTCAAGGCGTCCGGCGGCGAGGTGCTCGGCAGCGTCCGGCATCCGTTGGGAACGGCCGACTACGCCTCTTTCCTGCTCCAGGCCCAGGCGTCGGGCGCGAACGTCGTCGGCTTCGCCAATGCCGGTGACGACACCATCACGTCGATGAAGCAGGCCGCCGAGTTCGGTCTGACCAAGGACCATAAGCTGGTTGGGTTGATCCTTGGCATGAACGGCCTCCCCGCGCTCGGGTTGAAGTTTGCGCAAGGCGCGCAGATCATGAACCCGTTCTACTGGGATCTGAACGACGGCACGCGGGCTTTCGCCAAGCGGTTCGCCGAACGCATTCCGTCGAAAGCCTATCCGAACGACATGCAGGCCGGCGTCTACGCCTCGGTGATTCATTACCTCAAAGCGGTCGACAAGGTCGGCAGTGCCAAGGACGGCAAGGCGGTGGTGGCGGCGATGAAGGAGATGCCGACCGACGATCCGCTGTTCGGCAAGGGTTACATCCGCAAGGACGGCCGCAAGATCCACCCGCTCTATCTGCTCCAGGTCAAGGCGCCGGAAGAGTCGACATCGACTTGGGACCTGCTGAAGGTGGTCGCCACGATCAAGGGTGAGGACGCGTTCCGCCCCGAGAGCGAAGGCCAGTGTCCGCTAACCAGGCAATAGTGGACGGGAGCTGACCATGAACGGCATTGCATCCAGTCCGGCCGACCCGTTTGCGCCAGATTTCCTGATGGACCCCTATCCCGCCTATGAGGCGTTGCGCGCGCTCGGTCCCGCGTTCGCGTTGGAGCGCTACGGCGTGTGGGCCATGGCAGGCTATGCCGAAGTCGAGCCGGCCCTGAAGGACTGGAAGACGTTCATCAGCGGCGAGGGTGTCGGGCTGCACGGGATGAACCCGGCCCTGCCAAAGCCGCTGACGCTCCAGATCGATCCTCCCGACCACGACAAGGGCCGCCGCGTGCTCGGCCGCACCCTGTCCCCGGGTGTCGCGCGGCGACTGCGCGAGACGTTTCAGAAGGAAGCGGAGAAGAAGGTTTCGGAGCTGATCGACAAGGGCACGTTCGATGCCGTCACCGATCTCGCCGAGGCCTACCCGATGAAGGTGTTTCCGGATGCGATTGGCATCCGGCCGGACGGCCGCGACAGGCTGCTGGCCTGGAGCACGTTCGTGTTCGACAGCTTTGGCCCGGAGAACGAAACGTTGGCGGCGTCACGACAAGCCGGCCTCGCGGCGCAGAGCTGGATCATGGAATGCTGTGCGCGAGATGCGTTGCAACCGGACGGGCTCGGCATGATGATCTACCAGGCGGCTGACGACGGCGAGATCAGCGAGCATGAAGCAACCCATCTGGTGCGACCGTTCCTCACCGCCGGGATCGACACCACCGTCAACGGTATCGGCAATACGCTGCTCGCGCTCGCCGCTCACCCGGATGAATATCGCAAGCTGCACCACAAGCCGGAGCTGGCGCGCAATGCCTTCGAGGAAGGGCTGCGTTATGATTCACCGGTACAGACGTTCTTCCGCACCACCTCGCGCGATGTCGAGATCGGCGGCGGCGTGATCCCCGCACACCGCAAGGTCCTGCTGTTCATGGCCTCCGCCAACCGCGATCCCGCGCGCTGGGACCGAGCCGACCGTTTCGACGTCGAACGGCTCGCGACCGGGCATGTCGGTTTCGGCGCCGGCATCCACGCCTGCGTCGGCCAGATGATCGCACGCCTGGAAGGCGAATTGATCTTCGGCGAGCTCGCAAGGCGCGTGAAGACCATCGAGCTCACGGCAGAGCCGAGGCGCAGGCTCAACAATTCCCTGCGTGGGCTGAAGAGCATGCCCGTGCGGGTGACGGCTGCCTAGAGCATGATTGGTTCTGATCGAATCAGAACCGAAGCCCTAGATTCTTGCTTCAAACGGGGCTGTCCGCCGCGACCTTTACGCCGCCAAACTCTGCTGATCGCGGAATGCGCTGATCGCCATGTGGACGAGATGCAGCTTGCCCTTGACCGCCGGCGATATGTCGAACGGATATGCGTCGCTCATCCCGAGCGAGCGGTTGAGTTCGTTGATGCTGCGGGCAAGCGGCATCCACAGGGCCAGGAGTGCCTCGAAGTCGCTCTCGAGATAGGGATCCGTCAGGGTCTGACGGGCGCGCTCGTCCAGCGACAACGGCAAACCTGCCAGCGAGTCGAGCGTCGCCACGATATGCAGGAAATGCGCGAACGTTTCCGCCCAATCCTCCCAGGGGTGGGACGTGGCGTACTCGCTGATGAAGCCGCTTCGGTCGTATGAACGATCGGCGCGGCTGTAATAGGTGTTGATCGCGGCCTGATAGTCCTGCGCCTGGTCACCGAAGATCAGCTTGAACGGGGCCTGGAACGTCGTGCCGTCAACGAGCAGGTCCCAATAGAAGTGACCGATCTCGTGCCGGAAATGCCCGAGCAGCGTGCGATACGGCTCCCGGAACGCCACGCGGCGAGCTTCTCGCTCGACATCATCGGCCTCCGCAAGGTTGAGCGTGATCAGACCCGAGAGATGCCCCGTCAGGATCGGACTGACCTCGTCCGAGAGAATGTCGAACGCCAATGGTGCGCCGGTGCGCGATGCAAGCGGAAGCCTGAGGCGACTGAGATCATAGAGAAGACGGCGCTTGGCTTCCTCCATCCGGCGCCACAGCATGATGTTTCTGGTGCTGCCGAGATTCGGAATCGTGCGCGTGAGGCGGCACGAGTCGCAATACCAGTCGGCGCCCTCGACACACCAGTTGCAACCGATGATCTCCCGGTTACGGCAAGATTGATGGGATGCAAGTTTCGTCATCTCGATGCGCGAGGAATCGAACGCCAGCTCGGTGCTGCAATTCGCGCACGCGACGTGCTCGAACGAGACAGGATGGCGGCATGACGGGCACTGATAAATCTTCACGTGGACTGGCCCCAGACAGACGGCACACCGGAAAACCGGCCTGTCGATTCGAGGAACTCTTAACTCTTGCGACCGTCGCGGTTGCCGGCGAGCAACGCCCGCTGCGTTCGCAGCGCGTGCTGCCTCAACAGGCCGGCTCGCTTCGCGCTCAACTGGCTCAATTGAGGCTGCGGCTTTTTCTCAAGGACGTTTTCGGAAACAGGCCGACCGGCCCACGCCCGCTCGGGCTGAACCGCCATGGGACCGACGTTTCGTTTCCTTGTCATGATGTGACAACACCAGATCGTGTGCAGAGTTCCCTTCACTCGACCGGCGGGTGATCGAGCTTGGCTTGTGCAGATACGACAATGCCGCCGTCGGCATGACGGCGGCATTGTCAATTCAGCGGCTTGCGGCGAAAGGCTTAATTCCGGGGAGCCGTTGCCGCCGCCGACCGCGCCGGCCTGGGCGTGCCGGGTTCGGCAACCGGAGCAGGTGCGCGCGAGCGCATGATTGCAGCGTCGATCTCGGCAATCACGCGGCGCTGGATCGCCTCGTTCTTGTCGATCGAGATGTGGCCGACGCCGGACCCGCGGACGTCGACATTGTCGAGCTTGCCGCGAAAACCGTCCGCGCGCTTTACCGGCTCGCCGGGGCCGTCACCGATATAGATGTTGATGTAGCGCTCCGCGCCGGTCGACAGCTTGGTCTTGAACACGGAGTCGAGCCCGATCGCGAGTTTCACGGGCACGCCGAGACGGTTGAGCTTGGCGATCATGTCCGGCAGCGCCGTCGCGCCGGAGGAATGCCCGACCAGCACGATGGTCCTGAGCCGGCCGGCCTTGTAGGCGGTGGCGGCCTCATCGGCGAGCGAGGACCAGGACACGAAATTCGAGACGGTCACCGGGATGCCCTGCGCCTGGAGCCGGGCGCCGATGGTGTCGAGCCCGAGCGAGAAGATGTTGAGCACGCCGCGGAGCAGGTAGACATGCGTGGTCGCGACCGCAGCCTGGCTCGGCGCCGCCTTGGCGGTGGTCGGGCTCATGGCAACAGCTGACAGCAGGAGCAGGCCCATCGCCCAGGCACGGAGGGCGGACAACTGGCTGGCGCCAGCGGTGTGACGGCCGTTCGGTCTCATCGATCTTTTCCTTGGGAATATGCTTCGGCCGGAATCGTAGCCATGGCCTGCTCGCAGACGCAACAAAGAGCCGCGTGAACGACGATCTTAGCAGCAAGTCGTGACCATCGCGCAACACTTGCCTGAAACCTGCCTCGGAAGGGCCTGTTTCGAGGCCATTTTTCTTCGGCTAATTGCAGCCGCGCAAGGGCATTCCTATCTCAGGGCTCCGCTGACCCGCCCCTCCCGGCAGGTTCCAGCCTCCCCTCCCCAGCCTTCGCCCCCTCAGACTTGCGGCCATCATGTCCTCCATCATTTCCGTCGCCAATTTGTCGAAGACCTATGGGTCCGGCTTCAAGGCGCTCAAGAACGTCAATCTCGACATCAAGCGCGGCGAGATCTTCGCGTTGCTCGGCCCCAACGGCGCCGGCAAGACCACGCTGATCTCGATCATCTGCGGCATTGCCAATCCGAGCGAAGGCAAGGTCCTCGTCGGCGGCGAGAACATCCAGACCTCCTTTCGCAAGGCGCGCTCGCTGATCGGGCTGGTGCCGCAGGAATTGCACACCGATGCCTTCGAGAGCGTGTGGGCGACCGTGAGCTTCTCCCGCGGGCTGTTCGGCAAGCCGAAGAACCCCGATCATATCGAGAAGGTGCTGAAGGACCTCTCGCTGTGGGACAAGAAGGACAGCAAGATCATCACGCTCTCCGGCGGCATGAAGCGTCGCGTGATGATCGCGAAGGCGCTGTCGCACGAGCCGCAGATCCTGTTCCTCGACGAGCCGACCGCCGGCGTCGACGTCGAGCTGCGCAAGGGCATGTGGGAGGTGGTGCGCACGCTCCAGCAATCCGGCGTCACCATCATCCTGACCACGCATTACATCGAGGAAGCCGAGGAGATGGCCGACCGCATCGGCGTCATCAACAAGGGCGAGATCGTGCTGGTCGAGGACAAGGCTACCTTGATGCAGAAGCTCGGCAAGAAGCGGCTGACGCTGCATCTGCAAGGCAAGCTCGATGCGCTGCCGGAGAGCCTCAGGCATTACGAGCTCGACCTCTGCGACGGCGGCGCGACGCTGGTCTACGACTACGACACCAAGGGCGAGCGCACCGGCATCACCAGCCTGCTCGGCGACCTCCGCACCGCCGGTATCCGTTTCAACGATCTCGACACGACGCAATCGTCGCTCGAGGACATCTTCGTCGATCTCGTGAGGGCGTCATGAACTACCGCGCTGTCCGCGCCATCTATCTGTTCGAAATGGCGCGCACCTGGCGCACGCTGCTGCAAAGCATCGTGTCGCCGGTGGTCTCGACCTCGCTGTATTTCGTGGTGTTCGGCGCCGCGATCGGCTCGCGCATCAGCCAGGTCGAGGGCGTCAGCTACGGCACCTTCATCGTGCCGGGCCTGATCATGCTCTCGGTGCTGACGCAGAGCATCGCCAACGCCTCGTTCGGCATCTACTTCCCGAAATTCACCGGCACGATCTACGAGATCCTGTCGGCGCCGATCTCCTATTTCGAGATCGTGCTCGGCTATGTCGGCGCGGCCGCGACCAAATCGATCATCCTCGGCCTGATCATCCTCGCCACGGCTGGCCTGTTCGTGCCGCTGCACATCCACCATCCGGTCTGGATGCTGGCCTTCCTGGTGCTGACGGCGGTGACGTTCAGCCTGTTCGGCTTCATCATCGGCATCTGGGCCGACGGGTTCGAAAAGCTGCAGATGATCCCGATGCTTGTGGTGACGCCGCTGACCTTCCTCGGCGGCAGCTTCTATTCCATCGACATGCTGCCACCCGCCTGGCGCACGGTGGCGCTGCTCAATCCGGTCGTCTATCTGATCTCCGGCTTCCGCTGGAGCTTCTACGAGATCGCGGACGTCAGCATGGCCGTCAGCATCGGCATGACGACGGCCTTCCTGGTGATCTGTCTGGTCGTGATCTGGTGGATTTTCCGCACGGGGTATCGGTTGAAGAACTGATCGAGAGGCGTAGCCCGGATTGCGCTTCGCTCCATCGGGGCTACGGGGACATCACCGATAGCAGTGGAAGCGGTTGTATCCGTCGTAATAGCCGCGGCAGCGACGGTGGCCGCGATGGGGAATGCCGAACACCCCCTCGACCGCGCCGACGGCACCGCCGACACCCGCGCCGACCGCGCCTCCAACCACGCCACCCACGGGGCCGGCTATCCGGTTGCCTTCATAAGAACCTTCCTGGGCGCCCCGAACGATGCCTTGGGCATGGCCAGGCTGTGGGATGCAGGACAGCGCGGCCAGAACGGCGGCGCCAGCAAAGAGCAGACGGAAAGGCAGACCGGCCGGCCGAGAAGCGGCGGCGACGCAAACTTTGTTCATCTTCATTCCCAAAGGTAAAACCGGCGGCGGAAGCCGCCGGTCGAGGCAGCGACCATCAACGCCGATGCGGCCAAATGGTTGCGCCCCGGATGGTTGCGCCATTCTGATGAATTGTCGGCATTATGAACGCATCTCCCGCTCGCGAAAATGTCAGCGCTACCGCTGGCTTTGCGGCACAAAGCGGCCTTGCTTACGCCGGGCGTCCCGTTAACGATGGGCGGGCAGGCCGCTGGAACGAAAGCCGGATTGCAGGCATAGTGCACGCCGGGGACGGAGAGCCGCGGCGCCTAGTGTGAACAGGCCGGAGGCCACAAGTCAGATGCGTTCGTTTTTTATTGCTTTCACCTCCCTGATGCTTTTGAGCGCGGGCACCGCGCAGGCCAAGGTCGAGATCACCGTCGATAAGGACAATCAGCAGATGACCGTCGCTGTCGACGGCGTCGCGCGCTACCACTGGCCGGTGTCGACAGGCATCCCCTCGCGGGAGACGCCGAACGGCGCGTTCCGCACCTTCCGCATGGAAGAGGATCACTACTCCAAGGAATTCGACGACGCGCCGATGCCGCACGCGATCTTCTTCACCAAGGTCGGGCACGCCATCCACGGCACCGACTCGGTCGGTCGGCTCGGCACGCCCGCCTCGCATGGCTGCGTGCGGCTGTCGCGCCAGAATGCCACGACGCTCTACGCGCTGGTGCAGCAGCAGGGCGTGCTCAACACCACGGTGACGCTGACCGGCTCGGCGCAGGTGGCGCTGGCGCGCAATCCGCGTGGCCGCAACCCCACGGCAGTGGCCCGCGCGCCGCAGCCCGCCGAAGAGCAGTACGCCACATCAGGCGATCCCGTGAACCTGACGCCTCAGGCCGCACCTGCCCGCCGCTACATGCCGCAGGATGACAACTACATCTATCCGGCCGACGGCACCGACACCGGCGCGCGCTACCCGGCGCCGCGTGGCAGCCGCCCGCTCTATGACGCACAGGTCTATCAGCAGCAGCCGCAGCAATATTACAATCAGGGCAACGGCACCTACTATCAGCCGCAGCCCCGGCAAGTTTACCAACCCCGTGGCTATTACTACCAGAACTGACCCTATCTGAACGCGGCGTTGCCGCGCCAGCGAATCAGAAAGCCGCTGCTGCGACGGGCGCTTGCCGCAGTCGACCGCAGGAAACAGCGCCAGCCTGTGCACGGATTGGGCACCGGCCGACGCAAGGAAGCAACAGTCCACAACCTTCAACGCAGCGGCGTTCCGGCCAAATTGACAACCAGGGGGTCACCCGTATTGTCGTCCCATTGTTTTTGGGACATGACATGACACGCGAGCAGATTTCGGATTTCTGCGTTGCCGCCCTGGCAAATATCCTGCGAATTTCAAAGGACCGGGTCGACATCGGCACGAAATTCAGCCGCCTTGGGCTCGATTCGGCGATGCTGGTCTACCTGATGATGGAACTCGAGGAGAAGCTCGACCTAGAACTATCGACGGACGACTTCTACGACCATCCGACCGTTGAGGCGCTGTCGCGATTTCTCGCCGACAAGGGCGCAATCCGTCCCGCCGCCTGAGGGCGGCAGAAGCCGGCGCAACCATGGAAACCTTCCGCTCGCTCGTGGCACTGCTGGCCCGACGTGCGGCGGAGCAGGCCGACGATAGGGCCTACATCTTCGTATCCGATCGCGGGACGGAGGAAGCTGCCCTCACCTTCCGCCAACTGCATCACTCCGCATCCGTCCTCGCGCAGCGATTGACCGTGGCCGCGCGTCCCGGCGACCGCGCCATCCTGGTGTTTCCGCCCGGCATCGAATTCATGGTGGCGTTCTTCGGCTGTCTGATGGCCGGCATCATCGCCGTGCCGATGATGATGCCGCGGCGAAACAGCGCGCGCGATGCCAGCGCCGCGATACTCGCCAATTGCACGCCGGCGGTGGCGCTGACCAATTCGGCCGTCGCGCTCCGTGGTGATCTGCGGGCACGCTTCGCGCACGAGCACATTCGCTGGATCGAGGTCGATCTCGCCGCGGCCGATGGTGAGACAATCGAACTGCCCGAGCCGGCGCCGGACGACATCGCCTTCCTGCAATACACCTCCGGCTCGACGTCCGCGCCCAAAGGCGTGATGGTGAGCCACGCCAATCTGCTCGCAAATCTCGAGATGATCCGGCTCGCGCTCGGCAACACCCGGCAATCGACTTACGTCAATTGGGTGCCGCTCTATCACGACATGGGGCTGATCCTGAACGCACTGGAGGCGCTCTATATCGGGGCGACCTGCGTGCTGATGGCGCCGAACGCGTTCATGCAGCGGCCGCTCGGCTGGCTGCGCGCGATCTCTCACTACCGCGCGGAAGTGGCGTGCAGCCCGAATTTCGGCTTCGACCTCTGCGTCAGCCGCTATCGCGCCGACCAGATGGAGGGCGTCGACCTGTCCTCGCTCAGGATCGCGCTGAACGGCGCAGAGCCGGTGCATGCGGAAACCATCGAACGGTTCATCCAGACATTTTCGCCGCACGGTTTCGATCCGTCCGCGATGTATCCGGCCTATGGAATGGCGGAAGCGACGCTCCTGATTTCCGGCGGACGTCGCGGCGGCGGTCATGTCACACGCAGCCTGAGCCGCACGGCGCTTCAGGCGCATGCGGCGGAAGCGCCTTCCAGCGCCGAAGACACGCAGATCGTCGTCGGCTGCGGCCGTGCGCTCACCGACGAGCGGATCGCCATCGTGGACGCGGACAACCGCACGCGCCTGCCCGCGGACCGCGTCGGTGAGATCTGGGTGAATGGGCCCAATATAGCCCGCGCCTATTGGCGCAACGACGAGGCGACGCACGAGGGGCTCAATGCGCAGATTACCGGCGAAAACGGGGCGTGGCTGCGCACCGGCGACCTCGGCTTGCTCGACGTCACCGGCGAACTGTTCGTCACCGGGCGGATCAAGGACCTCATCATCGTCCGCGGCATCAACCATTATCCCCAAGACGTCGAGCGCACCGTGCAATCGCTCGATGGAGCTTTGCGCGAAAATTGCGGCGCGGCGTTCTCGGTGCCCGACGAGATCGGCGAAGAGGCACTCGTCATCGTCCAGGAAATCGAGCGCACCGCGCGTCACTCGATCGACACCGAAGCGATCAGGGGCCGGATTCGGGAGGCCATCGCCGACAACCACGAACTCTCGGCGCGCCACATCGCGCTGATCCGGCCCGGCACCCTGCCGAAGACCACCAGCGGCAAGATCCAGCGCAAGCTGGCGCGCAAACTCTGGCTCGATGGCGGTTTCGAGCAGCTCGGCTGAGGACCGCTCAGAAATCGATCTTCGCGTTCTCCCCATCGCGCAGGCTCGCAACGATCCCCTGCTCGATCTTGCGCGCCAGGATGGCGCGATAGTGGATGAAGTCGGCAAAATTGGCGCGGTCGCGCGTGAGATCGTTGTCAACGCGATAGTTGATGAAATTGCTGCGCGGTCGGCCCGCGACCACTTTCTTCAGCGCGGCATCGCACGCGCTGCGCTCCAGGGCGGCTTCCGTGCCGGGTTTCGGCACGGTGGTCGCGAAGGTCGGCGGCACGATGATGACGACGGGCACACCGGCCGGCAATGTCCTGACGATATCTGCCAGCGCAGCGATCTCGGGAAATGTCGCCCGCATCTCGGCGGACAAGGACGGCGCCGGATCCCTGGGCCAGCCGACTTCCTTGAATTGGCCCGGCGGCCAGATGTCCTCGTAGCTGACAAAGCCGTCAGGGTTCATCCGTGGTCGCCGGCCAAGGCCGATGCTGATGCGTTGAAAAGCGTGCTCGATGGCCTGCCATGAGATCAGACGCGCAGCGTAGGTGACGACGCTTCTGTCATAGAGCCAGTCGGGAAACGGAACGCCGCCCTCCTCCTTGAGCCGTGCATGCACGCACCAGCCGGGATCAGTCACGACCACCAGGGCACCGAACTCGCGGTGATTCCGCAGGAAGAAGTCCAGCACCGCGAGCTCCTGGCGGGGAAACGCACCGGTCATGTAGAGCTGCACGAATCGCAGGCCGGTCGCGCGCGACAGTTCCATCGGCTCGATCATCTGCGCCGTCGAATTGCCCAGGATCGCGGCATTGAAATCCGGATTCCGCGCGCGGCTCGCCGCCGTGATCTGGGTCAGACGATTATCGACGCCGTCGATGCCAAGCAGGCCGAGCTTGCCGCTGTCATAGGGATCGACCACCACCATCAGTGCGAGCACCAGCAGCGCAGCCCCGATCAGCGTGCCCAGACACGCGAGCAAGCTCCGACCCCAGCCGGGGTCGGTCTCAGAACTTGAAGTAGACGAAGTCATGGAGATCCCGACCACCCATGTGAAGCAGCAATGCGAATAGCCCAAGACCGAGCAGACCCGCGAGCCACGGATTGGGGCGACGCGTGAGCACCGCCACGATGTCCTGGCTCGCCGGCAGCAGGAAGGCGAACAGCGGCGCTACAATCAGCGGCCACAAATGCTTTCCGCGCTCGAGCGGCAGCGGCGAAACCAGCCCACAGAAGACATGCCATGCCGCCTCCACGGAGCCCGCGCGAAAAATCACGCCGGTCGCGAGCACGAAGAGCACGGTGAGCGTCCAGCCGAGCCATGACGGGAACTCCGGACCATAGCGACGCCACAGCGTGCAGGCGACCAGCGCAAGCCCGTGCAGCACGCCCCACAACACGAAGGTCCAGCTCGCGCCGTGCCACAGGCCGCACAGCGCCATCGTGATCATCATCGCGCCGAAGAACTGGATCGGTAGCCAGTGCCGCGGCAAAAGACGCAGGTTGACCAGCGGATAAAACACGTAGTCGCGCAGGAACAGCATCAAGGTGATGTGCCAGCGCTGCCAGAAATCCTGGATATTGGTCGAGCGCAGCGGCGCATTGAAATTGTACGGCAGCTGCACGCCGAACAGCAGACCAAGGCCGATCGCGATGTCGGAATAGCCGGAGAAATCGAACAGGATCTGGAAGGAGAAGCAGAAGGCAAGCCAGGCATCGCCGATGGGCAAGGGCCCGTTCGCTGCCTGCGCGTAGATGGGATCGAGCAGATGCGCGAGGCCGTCGGCGATCACGATTTTTTCGAACAGGCCGATCGCAATGAAGCAGGTCGCCACACAGAACTGGCGCTGCCAGCCCGGAACGTAGACCTGCCTGCCGAACTGATGCATCACCTCCGACCAGCGCGCCAGGGGGCCGGCGATCGCCTGCGGGAAGAAGGCGATGTAGAGCGCGTAGCGGTCGAGCGCATAGAGCGGCGCCCTGCCGCGCTTCAGATCGACCAGATACATGATGTGGTGGAAGGTGAAGAAGGAGATGCCGAGCGGCAGCCCGACGTCGAGCACCGGCAACGTCGTACCCAGCGCGAGACCGAGATTGGCGAGAAGAAAGTTGGCGTATTTGAACAACGCCAGCACCGCGAGATCGAGCCCGATCACCAGCGTCAGCACCGCCGGCCACTTCAAGCGCCCATAGGCGACCGAGGCAAGCCAGTTGATCACGATCAAGCCGATCAGGAGCAGGATGAAGAACGGGCTGCCCCAGGCATAGAAGGTGAGCGACAGCGCGACCTGCACGCCGATGCGCAGATGCGGATAGGGATCGGCCACGCGATAGATCAGCAGCGCCGCGGGCAGGAAGACCAGGAGAAAGGGATAGTCGTTGAATAGCATCGGTTCAAAGCCGCGCCATCGCCGGCGTGAGCCGGCGGATGATGCTCAGCCCGTTTCGAGGTCGGGCGCAATGTCACCCGGCTGCCGCAGCATGCGTCGCGCAATCTTCTCCTCGCTCGGCACCTTGACGTCCCAGGCCAGTCCTAGCGCTTCCAGAGCCCGGATGAAGATGAAGCCCGGATCGAACTCGAACCAGCGCAGGCCGAAGGCCGCGGAATAGGGAAAGGCGTGGTGGTTGTTGTGCCAGCCCTCGCCCCAGGCGAGCCAGGCCATCACGCCGAGATTGCGGCTGTTGTCGTCGCGGGTGACGAAGGGCTGCGCGCCAAAGCTATGCATCACGGAGTTGATGGCGGACATGGTCTGCTCGACCACGAACATGCGCACCACGCCGCCCCAGAGCAAGCCGGTGAGTGCGCCCCACAGGCTCATGGTGGCGAGGCCGCCGATCGCGGCCGGCAGCACCAGGCCGAGACCGACCCAACTGTAATAGTAGCTGTTGACGGCAACCAGCCTGCGATCCGCCATCAGATCCGGGACATAGTGCGCAACGTTGGGATAGTCGTGCTCGATCATCCAGGTCAAATGCGCGTGCAGGAAGCCGCGCAGGCGGCCGAACGCGCCCTCGCCGTGCAGCCGCGGCGAATGCAGATCGCCGTCGTGATCGGACAATTCGTGGTGCCGGCGGTGCATTGCCGCCCAGGACAGCATGGGACCGCGGCCGGCCATCGATCCCATCACGACCAGGATCGCACTCATCGCTGTGGAGGTCGCGAAGGCGCGGTGGGTGAAGAGCCGGTGATAGCCAACGGTAAGGCCGAGGCCGGTAACCAGCCAGAAGCCGACGAACAGGCCAAGCTCCATCGCGCCGATCGAGCGGTAGAACAGAAGGACCAGCGCCAGCAGCGTGCCGACGAAGGGCAAAACGTCGAAGATGATGAAATGCCGGCGCTGCATCCGGCGAAAATGCCGGCTGCGGATAATTCGATGATCGCGTTGCTGCTGCACGGGCGGGATTCCAGGGCACCGACTATGAGTACATACCCCCGCGCCGGCCGCAACCCAAGCCACCGCCTAAGGTTTCAACAGCCACGAAAACCTATACAATCGGCCGGACGCGCCAAAACGCGTTGAAATATCGGCCCTTTCACCCTTGCCCCACGAGCCGCCATGCCGTCACGTGCTGCGACGATCTTGACCGTACTGACACTTCTCATTGCGGGACCGGCCATGGCATTTGATTCGGCTTTCGACCTCGAGGCCCATCGCGGCGGGCGGGCACTGCTGCCGGAAAACACGCTTCCGGCCTTCGCCAATGCGCTGTCGATGGGCGTGGACACGCTGGAGCTCGACGTCGGCATCACCGCCGACGGAGAAGTCGTCGTGTCGCATGAGCGCGGGCTCAACCCTGATATCACGCGGGATGCGAGCGGCGCCTATGTCGCGGCCCCCGGCACGCCGTTCGTGAAACTGCGGCTCGCCGATATCAGGACCTATGACGTCGGCGAGATCCGGCCAGACAGCCCTTACGCGAAGCAATTCCCCGACCAGCGCGCCATGCCCGGGACCCGCATTCCGACCTTGAGCGAGCTGTTCGCGCTGGTGCGCAGATCCGGCAATACGCGCGTGCGCTTCACCATCGAGACCAAGATCGATCCGAACCATCCGGACGAGACGCTCGATCCGCAAGCTTTCGTCACCAGGCTGCTCGCCCTGATCGAAGCCGAAAAATTCTCCGACCGCGTCATGATCCAGTCGTTCGACTGGCGGACCCTGCTGCTGGTCCAGCAGCGGGCACCGAAGATGCCGACGGTGTACCTGACGCTCCAGCGCGGCTCGAGCCAGACGGTGGCGCTCGACAAGGCGACCAATTGGACAGCAGGATTCAGCCCGACCGATCATGGCGGGTCGCTGCCCCGGACCATCAAGGCTGCGGGCGGCGCGGTCTGGTCGCCCTATTTCGGCGATGTGACCGCGGCGCTGGTCTCGGAGGCCCATGCGCTCGGGCTGCGTGTCGTGGTCTGGACGGTCAACAAGCGTGAGGACATGGCGCGCATGATCGAGATCGGCGTCGACGGGATCATCTCCGACAGGCCCGATTTGCTGCGACAGGTCGCGGGCGAGAAAGCAATTGCGTTGCCCGCGGCGACGCCGGTGGAGCCGTAGAAGCGGGCCTTACTCCCCGTCCCGCAAGCGCCGGTACAGCGCGCCCAAAATGTTGGAGTAATCGTCGGTCCAGACCCGCACCCTGTCGTCGGCTTCGGTCTGCTCCCATGATTTCGACGATGCGAGCCTGCCGACGTCGGCATCCTCGCGGGCGGAGATGACGACGTCGGTCGAGAAGATGTAGTCGCCATCGCGCCCCGAATCCTCGTTGTAGACCCAGCTCTTGAGATCGTTGGCATCGGCGATGCCGACCACGACGGTCTCGAGATCGAGGTGACGGTTGGAGACGTGCATCACCACGGCACCGTGCGGAGCGAGCTTGTCCTTGTAGATCTTCATCGCCTCTTCGGTCGCAAGATGGATCGGGATCGCATCGGACGAATAGGCGTCGACGATGATGAGATCATAGGCGCCGTCCGGCTCCTTCGCGAAGGTGAGGCGGGCATCGCCGATCACCGGCTTCAGGCCCGGCATGCAGCTCGAGATGTAGCGGAAATTCTTCGGATCGCTTGCCGCGTCGACCATGGACTGATCGATCTCGAAGAAGGTCCAGCTTTCGCCCGGCTCCGCGGCGCAGGCGAGCGTGCCCGATCCGACGCCGATCGCCGCGACCTTCAACGGAGCGCCCTTGCGTTCCCGGATCGCGCTGACGGCCTGACCGATGCCGCCATCCCTGTGATAGTAGGTGATCGGCTCGGGCCGGCCGGTGACCGGCGTGCCGTCATTGTTGAGGAAACGCTCGGCGCCGTGGATCGTGGTGCCGTGCATCAGCACATGGAAATAGCCGCCGGGCGTCACCACGATCTTGTGCACGCCGAAGAAGCTGCGCACCGTGGTGACGCGGCCTTCGTCCGCCGGATAAACCCGGATCAACGCCAGCGCGAGCGCGACGGTGGCGAATATCTTCCAGCGGCCGGCGTTGACCGCCAGCGCCAGCAGCGCGGCGAGCACGCCGACGCCGCCGGCCAGCCAGACGCGGTGATCCTCGAACCAGCTCGACAGGGCGCCCGTCGTGGCAAAGGGCGCAACGAGCACGACGACCAGCGCGGCAAGCGCCAGCCAGTACCATTTGACGATGCCCGGCAGCCGCTCGTTCGCCGGCGGCCGGCACAGCGCGGCAAGCGCAACCAGGATCGGATATTCCGCGATCCAGGAGAATGTGAACGGCGCGACGAGCCCTGCGAACAGGCCGCCGACCATGCCGCCGAACGACAGCGCGACATAGAATCCGGTGAGATATTTCGCGGCCGGCCGGGTCCGCGCCAATTCGCCGTGGCAGGCCATGGCGATGACGAAGAAGCACAATTGATGGCCGCCGAGCGTCAGCAGCAGGTTCTGTTCGCCGCCGAAGGCCAGCAGGAAGACGACGCCCGCGATCGCGACCGGCTGCAGCATCAGCATCCATTTGTGCGGCAGCAGCGGCCGCGACTGGAACACCACCACCCAGGTCAAGAGGTACAGCGACAACGGCAGCACCCACAGCAGCGGCGCGGCCGCAACGTCGGTCGAGATGTGCGCGGTGACGGCGATGAGCAGGCCGGACGGCACCCCGGCGAGGAATATCCAGCGCAGCCGCGTCATGAAACCGGGCGCCGGCGCATTCAAATCCTCGGTTCGTGCATCGACCAGGGCCAGCTTCGGCGAGCGCAACAGCAGCACGCCACATGCTGCGATCAGGAGGATCAGAATGCCGTAACCGCCGGTCCAGAGCCGGTTCTGCGTGTGCAGCGTGAACATCGGCTCCAGCAGGAACGGATAGGACAGCAGGGCGAGGAAGCTGCCGATGTTGGAGGACGCATAGAGGAAATAGGGATCATGTCCGGCAGGATGCCCGGTGCGGACGAACCAGGCCTGCAGCAACGGATTGTTGGCGGCAAGCGCGAAGAACGGCAGCCCGATCGAGATCACGAACAGGCCGAGCAGCCAGATCGCGTAGCCCGAAGCGGGCGGATCGCCATAGGCGGAGGCGATGCCGAGCGGCAGCGTGGCGAAGGCCGCGATCAGCAGCAGGAGATGCACCAGCACGGGAACGATGCGGTTCCTCACCTGCATCAACAAATGCGCATAGGCGTAGCCCGCCAGCAGCAGCGACTGGAAGAACACCATCGCCACCGACCACACCGCCGGCGAGCCGCCGAGCCGCGGCAGGACCATCTTGGTGAACAGCGGCTGCACCGAGAACAGCAACAGCGCGCTGACGAAGATCGCGGCGGTGTAGACCGTCAGCAGCAGCCGGTTGCGTGACGAGGACGGCTGCTCCGTGGCGGCGGGTTGCACGATCGAATCCATGGAAGCTCCAGCATATCCCGGCGGGCGCCGGGCGCGCGCAATGGAGCACAAGGCGCCTGAACGAGCAATAAAGGCTCTCGTGATGTTGCAGCGGGGAATGCTTCATATACAGATGTCATTCCGAACCGGGGCGCTCAGACCGTCCCGGAATGACCGTGGAACAGCTTGCACCTTCATGATCGAAACCGACGTCATCATCATCGGCGCTGGCCATAACGGCCTCACCTGCGCGGCCTATCTCGCGATGGCCGGCTTGCGCGTGCGCGTGGTCGAGCGCCGCAAGGTGGTCGGCGGGGCCGCGGTCACGGAGGAGTTTCATCCGGGCTTCCGCAATTCGGTCGCGGCCTACACCGTGAGCCTGCTTAATCCGCAAGTGGTCCGCGACTTGAAGCTGGCCGAACAGGGCCTGCGCATCGTTGAACGACGCGCGCAGAATTTTCTGCCTGCTCCCGACGGCAGCTATCTCCTCACTGGCGAGGGGCGGACGCAGGCATCCGTCGCACGGCTGAGCGCGCGCGACGCAAACGCGCTCGACGGGTTTTCGCGCGAGCTGGAAGATATCGCCGACGTGCTCCGGCAATTCGTGCTGCGCGCGCCGCCAAACCTGCTCGATGGCTTCGGCACGGCCTCGATCCGCGAGGCCGTGAACGCATTCCAGAGTGCCAACATCCTGCGCGGGTTGTCTCTGGAGCAGAGCCGCAGCCTGCTCGATCTCTTCACCCGCTCGGCCGGCGAGATGCTGGATGAACGTTTCGAGCATGATCTGGTCAAGGCGCTGTTCGGCTTCGATGCCATCGTCGGCAATTATGCCAGCCCCTACGCCGCGGGCTCGGCCTATGTGATGCTGCATCACGCCTTCGGCGAGGTGAACGGCAAGAAGGGCGTCTGGGGTCACGCCATCGGCGGCATGGGCGCGATCACGCAAGCCATGGCCCGCGCCGCGCGCGACCGCGGCGTTGTGATCGACACCGATGCGGGCGTGCGCGAGGTCATCGTCGAGCGCGACCGCGCGGTCGGCGTGGCGCTGGAGAACGGCACGACCATCCGCGCGAAATATGTCGCGGCCAACGTCAATCCGAAGCTGCTCTATACGCGGCTGGTCTCCGCCGATGCGCTTCCCCAAACTTTCCTCGACCGCATCCGGCACTGGAAGAACGGCTCCGGCACCTTCCGCATGAACGTGGCGCTGGACCGCCTGCCCTCCTTTACGGCGCTGCCGGGCGACGGCGATCATCTCACCTCCGGCATCATCCTGGCCCCTGATCTCGGCTACATGGACCGCGCCTTTCTCGATGCCCGCGCGCACGGCTGGAGCCGAGAGCCCGTCGTGGAAATGCTGATCCCCTCGACGCTCGACGACACGCTCGCGCCCGCAGGACACCACGTCGCAAGCCTGTTCTGCCAGCACGTCGCGCCGGAGCTTCCAGATGGGAAGTCGTGGGACGACCATCGCGACGAGGTCGCCGACCTCATGATCGCGACTGTGGACAAATACGCGCCGGGTTTTGCGACAAGCGTGCTCGGCCGCCAGACCCTGTCACCGCTCGACCTTGAACGGCAATTCGGCCTGCTCGGCGGCGACATCTTCCACGGCGCGCTGACGCTGAACCAGCTGTTCTCGGCTCGGCCGATGCTAGGCCATGCCGATTATCGCGGACCCGTGAGGGGCCTCTATCATTGCGGCTCCGGCGCCCATCCCGGCGGCGGCGTCACCGGCGCCCCCGGCCACAACGCCGCGCAGGCGATTTTGAGGGATCACCGGTCGTTGTTCGGAAGCCGTGGATAAGCCTGTGGATGGGCTGTGGACAGACTGTTGGCAAAGCTGTGAAGGCGCGGTGGGTTACGCTCCTCCAAAGCCAGTACAAGTCGGTGGAAAATCCGGGGATGAACGGCGGGATAATCCGTGGACAAAGCCCGGAAAAACCAGCGGGTAAGCCTGTGGGCATTCTGTGCAAGCCAATCTCCAAACACGACTTCGCCCGCCAGGGGGCAATTCCCCCGACGGGCGCGGCTCGAAAGCAGTCGTATGGAGAATTGGCCCCGCCGGCAAATGGGAGGCGGAAATTACTTCAAGGAGCTGCTAATCGAAGTGAACTTGTCGTTCATGGTGGTGCCCAGGCCGTTCACCACGGTAATGATCGCCAGCGCAATGCCGGCTGCGATCAGGCCGTACTCGATTGCGGTTGCACCTGAATCGTCGGTCCAGAACTTCAAAATCATGCGCTTCAAGTCTCGCCTCCTATTCCATTTCAAGCTGTGTGGGTTGCCCAACACCCGCAAATCTACGTGGTACAACCTGCGGTCGGGTTAACCTCGTGAATGCAAGTTATTGGAAAAAATTGGAACAAAAGTTCCAAAAATTGAACCGGACGGAACCCTGAGAATGCAGCCTTCCCCCACCCATCGCGCCAGTTTTTCGATCGGCAGCGAGATCGCCGCCAGGCGCATTGTCGACGTCCTCACCGAAATGTTCTTCGAGGACGATGCGGCGGTCGCCGCCTTCGAGCAGCCGAACGGACAGTGGGACGTCGCGCTGCATTTCGCGAACGCGCCGGACCGGGCGTGGCTGCGCGAACTCGTTGCAACCTCAGCAGGAAATGAGATCGCGGACACGCTGGCCTTCGACACCGTCGAAGCCAGGGACTGGGTCAAATCGAGCCTGGAAGATCTCGTCCCGGTGCCGGCCGGGCGCTTCGTCGTCCACGGCAGCCATGACCGCGACCGCGTGGCGCCAAACAAGCTCGCCATCGAAATCGAGGCGGCTCTCGCCTTCGGCACCGGCCATCACGGCACCACACGCGGCTGTTTACTCCTGCTTGACCATGTCCTGAAAAGCACCCGGCCCGGCCGCGTGCTCGACCTCGGCACCGGGACCGGCGTGCTCGGGATAGCGGCGGCGAAGGCGCTGCATCGCGCGGTGCTGGCCTCCGACATCGACCCGGCCTCGGTCAAGGTGGCAGCCGAGAACGCCTTGTTGAACGAAGTCGGTCACCATGTGCGAGTGATCCGCGCCACCGGATTCGCGGCGGCTGATTTCGGGAGATGCAGCCCGTTCGACCTGGTGCTGGCCAACATCCTGGCCAATCCGTTACGGCAATTGGCGGGCCCGTTGACGCGGCACCTCGCGACCGGAGGGCGCGTCATCCTCTCGGGCCTGTTGACGCCCCAAGTCCCCGCCGTGATCGCCGCCTACCGCGCGCGCGGCCTAGTGCCTCTGAAGCACTTGCGGATCGAGGGGTGGAGCAGCCTGTTGCTGCGGAAGATGTGGTGAGTACGGGTGCTGCTGTAGATGCCGCTACTTTGCCGCCTTCTCGTCCGGGCGCATCGCGCGCTCGGCCCGCGAGGCGCGCCTCGCGCGGCGTTCGGCGAAACGGTCGATCATCTGGTTGATGAGGCCGCGCGGTTTCTTCGGTGTTGCCGCAGCCGGGGCGCGGCGCACCGGCGGCGTAATCTTCTCAAACGTGAACGCTGGCATCGAGTGTCCCCTCGTCATTGAGATGAACAACTTGCTCGAATTTCCCTGTTATCCGGACGAAGCGCAACTGCCGCATCCTGTACTCCACTCAATTCGAATGGAACTTGTTCAAGCACAGTCCATGCCAGATACGACCTCAAATGCGTCTACATTGCGGACTGATCCGCATGATCCTAAAGTGATCCACCATGTTCGAAGCGCACTTCCAGACATTCGAGGAGCCCGAGGCGGGCGTCGCATTGACGGCCCGGTTGGCCGCGCTCCGTGAAGAACTCGCCCGCCGCAAGCTGACCGGTTTCGTGATTCCACGCGCCGACCAGCAGCAGAATGAGTATGTGCCGCCGTCGGAAGAGCGTCTGGCCTGGCTGACCGGTTTTACCGGCTCGGCGGGACTGGCGGTGGTGCTGACGCACGAGGCCGCGGTGTTCGTCGATGGCCGCTACACGATCCAGGCGGCCAAGCAGGTCGATTCAAGGGCTTGGGCCGTGGAATCTCTGATCGATCCCCCGCCGGAAAGCTGGATGTCGGCACACCTGAAGGCCGGCGACCGCCTAGGATTTGATCCGTGGCTGCACACTTTTGCGGCAGCCGAGCGTTTGTCCGCCGCCTGCACCAAGGCCGGTGCCGAGCTGGTCGCCGTCGACAGCAATCCGGTCGATGCGATCTGGCAAGACCGGCCACAGCCGCCGATTGCGCCGGTCACGGTGCACGGGACGCAACATGCCGGCGTGACTGAAGCCGAGAAGCTGACACAGATCAGGAGCGAGATCGGCAAGCTCGGCGTCGATGCGTTGGTGCTGTCCGACAGCCATGCCGTGGCCTGGACCTTCAACATCCGCGGCGCCGACGTCGCGCATACGCCGCTGCCACTGTCCTATGCGCTGGTGCCGAAGGACGGCCGTCCCACCATCTTCATCGATCACCGCAAGCTCTCCAATCTGACCCGCGACCATCTCGAGCAGTCCGCCGACGTGCGCGAGCCCGATGCGATGGCGCCGACGCTGATGGCGCTCGCCAAGAGCGGTGGATCGATCGCGCTCGACAATGCGACCGCGGCCGATGCCCTCAGCCGGCTGATCACGGGTGCCGGTGGCAAGCCGGTGCGCGGCAGCGATCCGATCGCACTGCTCAAGGCGGTCAAGAACACGACCGAGATCAAGGGCACGCAAACGGCGCACCGGCGCGACGCGGTGGCGCTGGCGCGCTTCCTCGCCTTCATCGATCGCGAGGCGGCAAGCGGCAAGCTCACCGAGATCGACGCGGTCGAGGCGCTGGAGACGTTCCGCCGCGACACCGGCGCGCTCAAGGACGTGTCATTCCCGACCATATCGGGCACCGGCCCGAATGGCGCCATCGTACACTACCGCGTCACCCGCAAGAGCAACCGGCGGATCGTGCCGGGCGATCTGCTGCTGATCGATTCAGGTGCGCAATACGAAGACGGCACCACCGACGTCACCCGCACCATGGCCGTGGGCGAGCCGACCGACGAGATGCGCGACCGCTTCACGCGTGTGCTGCGCGGCCACATCGCAATCGCCCGCGCGATCTTTCCCGACGGCGCGACCGGCGCGCAACTCGACACACTGGCACGGCAATATCTCTGGGCCGCCGGCGTCGATTTCGAGCATGGTACCGGCCACGGCGTCGGCAGCTATCTCTCGGTGCACGAAGGACCGGCACGGATATCGAAGCTCGGCACCACGCCGCTGAAGCGAGGCATGATCCTGTCCAACGAGCCCGGCTACTACAAGACCGACGGCTTCGGCATCCGCATCGAGAACCTCGAACTGGTGGTCGCAGCCGACATCAAGGGCGCTGAGAAATCGATGAACGCGTTCGAGACGCTGACCCTGGCACCGATCGACCGCCGGCTGATCGATGTCGGCATGCTCAGCAAGGACGAGCTCGACTGGCTCAACGCCTATCACGCGCGCGTCAGGGCCGAGGTGCGGCCGGCCCTGGATGAGACGACGAAGGCGTGGCTGGACCAGGCCACGGCGGAGCTGAAGGCGTAAGCGCGTCGTCGCGACGTCGCATGGCACTACGTGTTTTGTGCAAGGCTGTCTCACCACCACAGCTGTCATGCTCCGCGAAGGCGGGGCATCCAGTACGCCGCGGCCTCTCGATTCAATCACTGCTGCCTCTGGAATACTGGATTCCCCGCCTCCGCGGGGAATGACACCTGTCACGCGGCACGAGCAACGCGCCCAATTCATCATCATCATCGCGCCGCCATTATCACCGTCCCGGAATCCGTATAGCCGCATTCCAAAACGCCGATATCCGTCTTGCGCGAGAGCGCTACAGTCCGATTCGAATTTCTCTGAGACGGTCAGGCATGCACGGCATGTTAAGCAAGCCGCCGGAAACGGCGAAAAACATCGCGACCTCGCGCGTGGTGTTGCTGCTGCTCGTCGTCATGACTGGCATCGCGCCGATCTCGCTTTACATGCTGGTTCCGGCGCTGCCGGTGCTGGCGACGACCTTTGGCAGCGACATCTCGGTCGCGCAGATGACGGTGTCGCTGTACATGGTCGGCATCGCGCTATCGCAACTCATCATGGGCCCGCTGTCGGACCGTTTCGGGCGGCGCCCGGTGCTGCTTGGAGGCCTGGCGCTGATGGTCGTCGCCAGCGTCGCCTGCATCTTCGCGGAAACCCTGCCGCAGCTGATCGCCGCGCGCTTCTTCCAGGCGCTGGGCGGCGCCGCCGGCATGGTGGTGAGCCGCGCCATCATCCGCGACATCTACGAGCGCGATCGCGTCGCCTCGATGATCAGCCTCGTGGTCGCGGCGCTGATGATCGGGCAGATGGTCTCACCGCTCACCGGCGGCCTGATCGAGACAGCATTCGGCTGGCGCGCGATCTTCTACGCCATCACCGTCGCCGCGATCATCGTCGCCGTCGGCATCGCATTCGCGCTGCCCGAGACGCGCCGAGACCGCGCCGCCGGCAGCGGCTTTCGCGGCGATGTCGGCATCCTGATCCGCAACCGCGCCTTCGTCGGCTACGTGATGTGCCAGGTGCTGGCCTCGCAGATCATCTTCACCTTCGCCGGCGGCGGCCCCTATATCGTGGTGACGCAGATGGGCAGGACCAGCGCCGAATACGGCGCGTGGTTCGCGACGACGGGTTTTGCCTATCTCGTCGGCAATCTGCTCTGCGTGCGCTTCGCGCCGCGGCACTCGCTGGAGAAGTTGATCTGGTTCGGCCTCGCGCTCCAGCTTTGCGGCAGCCTGTTGAACCTGCTGTGGAGTTTCACCGGCTGGAACGAGGCACCCGCCTGGCTGTTCGGCACGCAGATGATCGTGATGGTCGGCAATGCCTTCGTGATGGCGAACTCGGCCGCCGGCGCCATCAGCGTCCGTCCCGAGGCCGCCGGCACCGCATCAGGTGCGATGGGCTTTCTCCAGCAGGGCATCGGCGCGCTGATGTCGCAATTCGGCGCCTATCTCGGCGGCCATTCCGCGACCACGCTGCCGCTCACCGCCGCAGTGCTGGCGATCTCCCTGCTGTGCGCCTGCACGATGATCTTCGTCGTCCCCCGCCGCGAGGTCATGGTGAGCGAGACGCTGATCGAGCAGGCGGAAGAGGAAGAGAGCGGGATGATGTGAGGGATGGCACGCCGCGTCCTCCGTCATTGCGAGCGAAGCGAAGCAATCCAGACTGCGACCCGCGGGAAGATTCTGGATTGCTTCGCTTCGCTCGCAATGACGAAAGAAGCCCTCACTCCCCGATCAGCTGCAGCCACTCGTCCTCGGTCAGTACCTTGACGCCATGCTTGTTGGCTTCCGCGAGCTTCGAACCCGCGCCGGGGCCGGCGACGACGAGATCGGTTTTCTTGGACACCGAGCCGGACACTTTTGCGCCTAGCCGCTCAGCGGTGGCCTTGGCCTCGTCGCGCGTCATCTTCTCCAGCGAGCCCGTGAACACCACGGTCTTGCCGGCGACGGCGGAGTTACTCTTCGGCTTCTCGGCGTCGATGATCTCGACCTCCCTGGTGAGCCGCTCGACGATGCCGCGATTGTGGCTCTCGCCGAAATAATCGGCGATGCTCTTGATCACGGTCTCGCCTATCTGGTCGAGCGCATCCATCTCGGCCATCGCCTCCTCGTCTCCCTTGGCAACCTTGAGGCTGGCTTCGTGGAAGGCGTCCCAGGAGCCGTAGCCGCGTGCCAGCGCCAGCCCCGTGGTCTCGCCGATATGGCGCATGCCGAGCGCGTAGATAAAGCGCTCCAGTGCAATCTTCCGACGGCTCTCGATCGCGCTGAACAGATTGCGCACCGAGGTTGCGCCGTAACCCTCGATGTCCTCGAGCTTGAGTTTTGCGTTGCGCTTTTCCAGCGTGAAGATGTCGGCTGGCTCCTTCACAAAACCCTCGTCGAAGAAGTACTGCAGCTGCTTCTCGCCAAGACCGTCGATGTCGAAGGCGCGGCGCGACACGAACAGCTTCAAATGCTCGATCTTCTGGTAGGGGCAGGCGAACTCGCCGGTGCAGCGAGCGCGTGAGCCCTCTTCGCCCGCCGCCGTCTCCTCGCGCGTGACATCGGTGTGCAATGGGCACGGGCACTTCTTCGGAAACTGGAATTCCCTGGCAGCCTTCGGCCGCTTATCGAGGACGACGTCGACCACCTGCGGGATGACGTCGCCGGCGCGCTGGATCACGACGGTGTCGCCGATCCTGATGTCGCGGCCCTCGCGCAGCACCTCGCCCTTGTTGCCGATGCCCTTGATGTAGTCCTCGTTGTGCAGCGTGACGTTCTGCACGATCACGCCGCCGACGCCGACCGGCTCGAGCTTGCCCACCGGCGTGAACGAGCCGGTGCGGCCGACCTGGATCTCGATGTCGCGCAACACCGTCATGGCGCGCTCGGCCGGGAATTTGTGCGCGATTGCCCAGCGCGGCGTGCGCGAGACGAAGCCGAGCCGTTCCTGCCAGTCGATGCGGTCGACCTTGTAGACGACGCCGTCGATGTCGTAGTCGAGCTTTGCGCGCTGCTCCTCGATCGCATGATGAAACGCCAGCAGCTCCTCGACGGAGTGACAGAGCTTCGTCAGCGGGTTGGTCTTGAAGCCGCAGCGCTCGAACCAACCGATCATGCCGCTCTGCGTGCCCTCCGGCATCGCGCTCATCTCGCCCCAGGCATAGGCGAAGAAGCCGAGGGGGCGCGAGGCCGTGATGGTCGGATCCTTCTGCCGGAGCGAGCCCGCGGCCGAGTTGCGCGGATTGGCGAAGATGGTGCTGCCTTCCGCCTTCTGCCGCTCGTTGAGCGCGAGGAAGGCCTTTTTGGTCATGTAGACCTCGCCGCGCACCTCGCAGATATCGGGCACGTTGCGGCCCTTCAGCTTTTGCGGCACGTCTTCGAGCGTGCGGATATTGGCAGTGACGTCCTCGCCTACCGCGCCGTCGCCGCGAGTCGCCGCCGTCACGAGTTCGCCGCCCTCATAGCGCAGCGACATCGAGAGGCCGTCGATCTTCGGCTCGGCGGAGAAATCGATCTTGTCGTCGTCGAGCTTCAGGAAGCGCACGATGCGGCCGACGAAGTCGCGCAGATCCTCTTCCGCAAAGGCGTTGTCGAGCGACAGCATGGGGACGGAATGCCGCACCTTCTTGAAGCGGCCTGACGGTGCAGCACCGACTTTCTGCGACGGCGAGTCCGCGCTGACGAATTCCGGAAAGCGCTTCTCGATCGTGTTGAAGCGCTGGCGCAGCGCGTCATACGCGGCATCGGTGACGGTGGGCGCGTCGTCCTGGTAATAGCGCTCGTTGTGCCCCTCGATCTCGAGCGCGAGCCGCATGTGCTCGACCTTGGCCTGCGCCTTGGTGAGGTCGGCGACGTCGCGAAGCGGTGCTGGTTTCGATTTTGCTGCTCTGGCCATGGTGCTTGGATACGATGGAGCGGGCGGGAGGGTAAAGGCGGTTACAGTTTCGTACCCCGGACATAACGTTTAGGGCCCCGGCGCTTGCGCGCGTCCGGGACACGAAATCAAGCCGTCGCCGCCTTGAGCAAACGGTCCGCGGCAGCCCTCGCCTCGGCGGTGATCTCGGCGCCGGCGAGCATCCGCGCGATCTCCTCGCGGCGGTGGTCGGCGGCGAGTGCATTGACGCGGGTGGCGACGCGCTTGCCCTTGTCCAGCGCGTCCTTGGAGATCAGCAGATGCTGGTCGGCACGGGCGGCGACCTGCGGGGCGTGGGTTACGGCCATCACCTGAACCTTGCCGGCGAGCCGCGCCAGCCGTCCGCCGATCGCGTCCGCGACCGCGCCGCCGACACCGGTGTCGATCTCGTCGAACACCAAGGTCGGCGCCGAGCCGCGGTCGGACAGCACGACCTTCAGCGCCAGCAGGAAACGCGACAGCTCGCCGCCGGAGGCGACCTTCATCATCGGCCCCGGCTTGGTGCCCGGGTTGGTCTGCACCCAGAACTCGACGCGGTCGAAGCCTTGCGGGCCTGGAGCTGCCTCGTCGGTCTGGACCTGGGTCATGAACTTGGCGCGTTCGAGCTTGAGCGGCGCGAGCTCGGCATTGACGGCCTTGTTGAGCTTCTCCGCCGATTTCTGCCGCGCCATCGACAGCTTCTTGGCGGCCGCCGCATAGCGCGCATCGGCCTCGATCGCAGCCTGCTCCAGCTTCTTCAGCCGGGAGGCGCCGGCATCGATCAGAACGACGTCGGCGGCGTATTTTGCAGCAAGCGCGGCGAGCCCGTCGACCGGCGTCGAATATTTGCGCGACGCGGCGCGCAACGCGAACAAGCGCTCCTCGATGCGTTCGAGCTCCGAGGGATCAAAATCGGTTGCCGCAAGCGCCGCCTGGAGATGCTGGTCGGCCTCCTCCAGCGCGTTGATCGCGATGTCGATCGCCCTCACCGCGGGTTCGACCAGCGCCGGCGAGTTGACGCCGCGACGCTCCAGCCGGCGCACGGCCGCCGACAGCGAGGCGACCGGCGAATGGTGGCCACCGACCGCCTCCTGCGCCTCGCGCAGGTCGGAGGCGATCTTCTCGCCCTGCATCATGGTCGTGCGCCTCGAAGCCAGCGAGGTCTCCTCGCCGTCCTTGGGCGCGAGCTGCTTCAATTCGTCGGAGGCGTGGCGGAGGTAATCGGCTTCGCGCGCAGCGCGCTCCATGCCGGCGCGATGCTCCTCCAGCGCAGTGTTGGCGGTGCGGCGGGCGTCCCAGAGCGCTTCGACCGCCGAAACGTCCTTTTCGAGACCGGCGAAGGCGTCGAGCAGGCGGCGGTGGGTGGCGGCATCGACCAGCGCGCGCTCGTCGTGCTGGCCGTGGATCTCGACCAGGGCAGCCCCGACCGCCTTCAGCGTCTGCACGCTGATCGCCTGGTCGTTGATGAAGGCGCGGGTGCGGCCGTCGGCGAGCTGGACCCGGCGGAGAATCATCTCGCCGGTATCGTCCAGCCCGTTCTCCGCGAGGATTTTGGCCGCGGGATGGTTTTTTGGGATATCGAATACGGCAGTGACCTGCCCCTGCTCCGCCCCATGGCGCACGAGGCCGGCATCGCCGCGGCCGCCGAGCGCCAACGCAAAGGCATCGAGCAGGATGGATTTGCCCGCACCGGTCTCGCCGGTCAAAACCGCGAGGCCCGGCGCGAATTCGATATCGAGCCGTTCGATCAGGACGATGTCACGGATCGACAGACGCGCCAGCATGGAACTCTATTTCCTAGCCGAGACCCATCTTCTTGAAGGTCTTGCTAATCCAGGACCCCTGATTCTCGCTCGGTTCGAGACCACCCGATTTTACAAGATTATAGGCGTCCTTGTACCAGCGACTGTCAGGAAAATTATGCCCGAGCACGGCGGCGGCCGTCTGAGCCTCGCCGACGATCCCGATCGCCATATAGGCCTCGGTCAGGCGGTACAGCGCCTCTTCGACATGGCGGGTGGTCTGGTACTGCGTCACCACGGCCTTGTAGCGGTTGATCGCCGCCGTGTAATCGCGCTTCTGCGCGTAATAGCGGCCAACGTTCATTTCCTTGCCGGCGAGTTGGTCGCGCGCACCTTCGATCTTGGCCTTGGCCGAGGTCGCGTATTCGGAGGTCGGATATTTGCGCACCACCTCTTCCAGCGAGGCGATCGCCTTCTCGGTGCGGGTCTGGTCGCGGCTGATGTCCGGAATCTGGTCGTAATGCGAGGCGGCGATCAGATATTGCGCGTAGGCCGCATCCGGGCTGCCGGGATGCAGCGTGACGTAGCGGGTGGCCGCGCCGATGCAATTGTCATAGTCGCCGCCCTGGTAGGACGCGTAGGCCGACATCAGCAACGATTTGCGGGCCCAGTCGGAATAAGGATGCTGGCGGTCGACCTCTTCGAACTTCTTGTTCGCCGCCTTCATGTCCTTCTTCTCGTTCATGAGGTACAGGCCCTCATTGTAGATCTTGTCGGCGGGCTCCTCGACGAAGGTGTCGTCCTTGGCGGTGAACTTGTCCCACAGCGCGCCGGTACCGCAGCCGGCCAGCGGCAGCGCGAGCACGAAGAGGGCGACAACCTGAATCAGCCCACGGGCACGAGACGAGACTTCTCGGGACGAGACTTCTCGAGACGGGACTTGGAGATATCCGCGCGTCATACGCTGTGCCGACATGAATATTGCCCTGACGCCCTGTGGTGCGGTGTCCGCCAGCCCATGAACCCCGTCCTGGGCGCGAAATATAGCTGTGGTGCCGTGCGACCACGCCGGTGTAACCGAAAAACGATCTTCAACCAACCGGATAGGCAGGCATTCCGCCCGGATTAAGGCGAACGCGCCGCAATCCTAGCCGATCATCGTTACCAGGAGTTTCCCGGGGAAAGCCGCCGCCAAACGCCTGCGGCGACGGGTCTCTTCAGGCCCGTCTCTCCTTTAGGAAATGTCCGCTTCCAGGAAAGGTCTCGCTTCAGGAAACGTCCGGCCCGTAGACCGCGGCGATCCGGCCGCCGACGATGCCGCGACCGGTTTCAGCCACCGGACGCGTGGTACGGCGGGCTGCCTCGCCCTCGACCACCCGCCACGCTGTACGGTCGGCGAGCAGCGCGGTCAGGACGGCGTGGTTGAGCTTGTGGCCGCCACGCACCGAGCGGTAGGCACCAAGCAGCGGCAGACCAGCCAGCGCGAGGTCGCCAATCACGTCCAGCACCTTGTGGCGGGCGCATTCGTCGGCGTAGCGCAGGCCTTCGGTGTTGAGCAGCCGCTCCTCGTCGAACACGACGGTGTTGTCGAACGAGGCGCCGAGCGCATACCCCGCGCTCCAGAGCCGTGCGACGTCGCACATCAGACCGAAAGTCCGGGCCCGACCGACTTCGCGGCGGAAACGCTCCGGGTTGAGGTCGAAGGCGTAGCTCTGCTGGCCGATGACGGGATTGGTGAAGTCGATCTCGACCTCGGCGCGGAACCCGTCGGCATAGGGCCTGATCTCGCCGAAGGAGTCGCCGATCTTGACCGAGATCGGCTTCAAAACCTGGATGAAGCGGCGCTGTGCCGGCTGGGTCACGATGCCGGCCTGGTCGATCGCCGCGACGAAGGCCGCCGCGCTGCCGTCCATGATCGGCACTTCCGGCCCGTCGATCTCGATGATGGCGTTGTCGACGCCCATGCCCCGCAGCGCAGCAAGCACATGCTCGGCGGTGGAAACCAGCGGGCCGTTGCGATCTCCGAGGACGGTGGCGAAATCGGTCGCAATCACCTGCTCGGCGGTGGCCTGAACTTCGCGGTCACTTCCCTCAAGCCCGGTACGGATAAAAACAAAGCCCGCGTCGACAGGCGCGGGTCCAAGCGTGAGCGTGACGGGAAGACCGGAATGAACGCCGACGCCTGCCACACTGGCTTGCGCACGAAGCGTTGTTTGCCGGCTAAATTTCATCAGGAACCGCCCCACTACGACCACTGCGACTTATACTGAACCCGACTGAGCGGCCCAGACCGCTCGCTTCCGAATCCGTATCCCCAAGTCACGGCAAACCATAGTCACTGCCTCAAACAGCGCCAACTCACGCTTTTTTACCGATTGTTACCCCAAACCCGCCGTATTCGCGCCAAGGCTTAACCAAATTGGACCGGAGTTCGGGACCGTTTTCGGTAGTTTTACTGAACCATCGAATATGTAATTAATTATTTAAAATCAGTTGCTTGGCGACGCAACCCGGATACGCACGGGGCAAAAGAAAAGGTCCCGGCAAGCTTCCCGCCGGGACCCTTTTTTGTCTGCCTTATTGTAACAATCCTCAGGTCGCCTGCCGCCGCAGGAAGGCCGGGATATCAAGATGGTCGTCTCCCTGTGGCGCCGGGGCAACAGGCGCGGGACGGCCGTGCATGTCCAGGCCCTGCGGCGCGGGACGACGGGCATACTCCGACACCGGCTCGGTGGAAGCGATTTGCTGCGCCACGGTCTTCTGAGGCCGGCGATCGGGCAGCGGCGGCATCGCGGGACCGGCGGTGCGGGCCGCGATCGGCGCCTCGCTCTCCTCGTCACGACGGCCGAGGCCGACATTGGCGAGGCGCTGTAGCAGCGACAGCCGGGTCTTCTGCGGGGTCTCCTCCTCGACCTCGCCGCGGGCCTGGCGAAGCTCGGCCTGGGCGGGCATCGGAAGTTCCTCGATCCGCGGCATCCGCGGTGTGCGGACCGGCGCACGCTCGGCCTGCGGCGGGATGAAGGTTTCCGGCGTCATCGGCTCATGCATGGCCATCGGCGCCTGCTCGGGCTCGGGGAACAGCGTGGGCTTCTGCGCGATCGGCCGCACTGTGACGTCGCCATAGGTCTGCATCGGCGCGGGAGCCTGCGGGACGTCCGCAACGGCGGCGGCGATGGCGGCAAGCGCAGCGCGCTCCACGTTCGGACGCGGAGCCGTGGGAGCGGCGGCAAATTGGCCCGTTCCTGCGGCCGGGGTCTGCCCTTCGAACTTCTGGGCGCGCTCGGCCATGCGCTGATTGTCGGCGCGCAGCCGTGCGGTCAAATCGGCAAGACGGCTCTCGGCAGCCGCGGCCGGAGCAGCGGGAGCCTGCTGCGCCTGCGGAGCAGGATTCGCCACGGGAGCGCTGGTGGCCTGGCTGTTACGCGCGATCGCGGCCTGCTCGATGCCGGTGGCGACGACCGAGACGCGGATCAGGCCGTCGAGGGCTTCGTCGAAGGTGGCGCCGACGATGATGTTGGCGTCCTGGTCGACTTCCTCGCGGATGCGGGTCGCAGCTTCGTCGACCTCGAACAGCGTGAGATCCTTGCCGCCGGTGATGGAGATCAGGAGGCCCTTGGCGCCCTTCATCGAGCTATCGTCGATCAGCGGGTTGGCGATCGCGGCTTCGGCGGCGGTCAGCGCGCGCTTGTCGCCGGAGGCTTCGCCCGTGCCCATCATCGCCTTGCCCATCTCGCGCATGACGGCGCGAACGTCGGCGAAGTCGAGATTGATCAGGCCTTCCTTGACCATCAGGTCGGTGATGCAGGCAACGCCCGAATAGAGCACCTGGTCGGCCATCGCGAAAGCGTCGGCGAAGGTGGTCTTCTCGTTGGCGACCCGGAACAGGTTCTGGTTCGGGATGATCAGCAGCGTATCGACGACCTTGTGCAACTCGTTGATACCGGCTTCCGCGGTGCGCATGCGGCGGCCGCCTTCGAAGTGGAAGGGCTTGGTCACGACGCCGACGGTGAGGATGCCCATCTCGCGCGCGATCTTGGCGATCACGGGAGCCGCACCGGTGCCGGTGCCGCCGCCCATGCCTGCGGTGACGAACACCATGTTGGCGCCCGAGAGATGGTCGCGGAGTTCGTCCATCACTTCTTCGGCTGCGGCCGCGCCGACGACCGGCTGCGAACCTGCGCCCAACCCTTGCGTGGCGGCCGTGCCCATCTGCACGATGCGCTGCGCCTTCGACATCGTCAGCGCCTGCGCGTCGGTGTTGGCGACCACGAAATCGACGCCCTGGAGGCCCGCCGTGATCATGTTGTTGACGGCGTTACCACCGGCGCCGCCGACGCCGAACACGGTGATGCGGGGCTTCAGTTCGTGAATATCAGGAACATTGATGCTGATGGTCATGTTTGCCTCTCGATCACGCGCGCGTGGGTTCGCCCCGGCCGGCGGCCGCGGGAGTTGGTGAAAATCGAATATTGCGGGAAGGAGTCATCAGAAGCCCTCGCGTAGCCATCGTCCGACCTTTCCGAAATACCCGCCGGTCCCCGTCCTGACCTGCTGCCGCGTATGCCGCGGTTCGACATGTTCGTGATGAACATATTGCGGGTAGACGAGCAGTCCGGCCGGCACCGCGAAGGCGGCGTTCTTCGCCTCGTTGGGCAGCCGGCCGAAACCGAGCGGACGTCCGACCCGCACGGGCCGGCCGAGAATCTGCGTTCCGAGCTCGACCAGACCGGTGAGCTGCGACGCCCCGCCCGAGAGCACGACACGGCCGTTGGGCTCCGAGGCGAAGGGCGAATCCTTCAGCTTGTCCCGAACCATTTCGAAGACTTCCTCGGCACGATGCTTGACGATGTTGGCGATGGTAGCGCGGGAGACGATCTGCGGCAGATCCTGCTCGTCACCGGCTGTCGGTACAGACATCAGCTCACGCGAGTCCGATCCGCCGGTGATGACGGTCCCGTATAACGTCTTGATTCGCTCGGCATCGGCAATGGTCGCGGAGAGTCCGCGCGCCAGATCCATCGTGATGTGTTGCCCGCCGACCGCAAAACCGGCGGCATGCACGAAGCGACCGCCGGATAAGACCGCGATCGTGGTGGTGCCCGCGCCCATCTCGACCACGGCAGCGCCGAGATCGGCCTCGTCGTCGGTCAGCACCGACAGGCCAGCCACATAGGGGCTTGCTGCCATGGCTTCGACGTTGATGTGGCAGCGTTCGACCGCCAGCATCAGGTTCCGCGCCACCGTGGCGTCGCAGGTGACGACGTTCATGTCGATGCCGAACTGATGCGCGACCATGCCGCGCGGGTCGCGGATCCCTTTGACGCCGTCAAGCGTGTAGCCGACCGGCAGCGCGTGCAGCACGGTGCGGCCTTCGCCGGTGGCGTGGCGCATGCCGGTGGAGGTGACGCGGCTGACATCGGCCGGTGTCACGGCGCCGCCCCGGATGTCGGCCGCAGCTTCGACCAGCTGACCGGAGAGCCGGCCGCCGGAGACCGACAGCAGCACGGACTCGACCCGCACCTTGGCCATTTTCTCCGCAAGCCCGACGGCCTGTCGTACCGCCTGCTCGCATTCGCCGAGATCAATCACGGCGCCGGCCTTCATGCCGCGGGACTGGATCTGGCTGTAGCCGATCAGCTCCACCGCATGGGTCCGGTCGCGCAGGGCTTCGCTCGGCGCCGACGGCTTCAGCCGCGCGATCATGCAGGCGATCTTGCTGGTGCCGATGTCGAGGCAGGCGACGAGGCCGCCGCGCTTGTGCGGCATCGGGCGTGTCTTCGGTGTCTGGGTGCGATCAAGACCGGTCATGCAGCGTCCCCGGCCTTTTTCTTCTTCTTGTCCTTGAACAAATCGTCGCGCGCCTTGGCAGCGTCCTCGGACAGCTGCACCACCAGCCGATCGGGCAGGCGCAGGTCGACCGCGACGATGTCGCGGGAGAACAGCCGGTCCTCCTTGTCGAGCCTGGACAGCATCGCAAGCGCGTTACCGACGTCCTGCTCGGGCAGGCGGATGTCGAGGCCATCCTTGAGCCTCAGGTTCCAGCGCCGCTCCCCGACGAAGATCGCGGCCTTGGTGATGGAATTGACCTGCGGATAGCGCGCCAGCAAAGCGAGGAAATCGCGGGCCTGCGTATCGGCGCCCTTACCGACCACGAGCGGCAGCGACAGGAACCGGCGCGAGACATAGGGTTCGAGCACGGCGCCGTCGTCGGCGATGACGGAGAGCCGGCCGGCCTCCTGCCACAGCGCGAACGCCTTGCGCTCGGTGAGCTCGATCATGAGCTGGCCCGGATAGAGCTTCAGCACGGTCGCGTCCGCGATCCAGGGATTGGCCTTGAGCTTGTCGCGCACGGCGTCGGCGTCGAGGAACAGCAGCGAGGATCGGCCGCTGACGCCGCCGATCGCGAGGATCTCGTCCTGGCTGAGCTGCTTGCGGCCGTTGATCACGACGGAGGTGATGCGGAAGCCGGCGGAATTGGCCAGCGCGTTGCGGGTGTCGTTGACCGCCGTGATGAAATCCTGGAGATGGCCGCCCTTGACGACACCGAAGCCGCAGCTTCCGATCAGGAGCAGCACCGTCATGCTGATCCCGACCCGGCGCGGCAGATAGCGCTCGACCAGCGCGACCAACCGCGGCGTCGGCTCGCGCTCGATGATGGCTTTGGCCCGGGCTTTGGTTTTAATCTTTTCGTTGGCCGCAGCACGCGCGCCGTGAACTCGTTCCAGACGCTTGTCCTGCACCCACTCGCGCAGAAGCACGACCGCTCCAATAGCGGCCGCCTTCAGGTCAGCTTGGGGCCTCAGCGATCTGAAAAGCGACCGAGTGAGGCTTCCTGCTCCATCCATTGCACGAGCTCGTCAACAGTTTGCCCGCGACATCGCGCGGGTCCTGGCGAACATGACGTCTCGGACTTGCCGGGCCGGGTGCTGGTCTTCAGCAGAAGAAAACCTCTCCCCTTCAGAGCGTTCGCTGGGAGTGACAACACCCGCAACGGTCCACGCGCCGGCAGCCAAAGCGTCATATGCGCCGCCAGCGTTAACCTTCGGACGTCCTGGTAAACAAAAGGTAAAGTTCGTTAACGACGTGAGCGTTTTGCCCAGGCCTGTGAGGCATTTATGCCGCAATATCCGGCATTTTACCGGTTTTGGGTTCCAAAACCGGCCGTTTCGCCAGTTCGGCCGTTAACCAGTCCTAATTATTTTCGGACACCGGCCACGGCGAGCTCGACCAGGCCGCGCAGGAACTCGACGAACGCGATGCCCTCGGCCTTCAGCGCCTTGGGGTAGAGCGAGGACTTGGTCAGGCCGGGCAGCGTGTTGGTTTCGAGATAGACCAGCCCCTTGTCCGAGACGATGAAGTCCGAACGCGAATAGCCGGTACAGGACATCGCCCGGTGCGCCAGCATCGCCTGCTGCTTCAGTGCGGCGGTGATCTCCGCCGTGAAGCGGCCTGGACAGATCTCCTCGGTCGACTTCAAAAGATATTTCGCCGCGTAGTCGAAACTGCCCTCGCCCGGGATGATCTCGATCGGCGGCAGCGAGATGATCGAGCCATCCGGCCGCTCCAGTACGCCGCAGGTCGCCTCAACGCCGGCGATGTAGGGCTCGATCACGTACTCTTCGTGCTTGGCCGCATTGCGGACGGCGACCAGATCCTGCTTGGCGTTGACGAAGATCAGACCGTAGCTCGAGCCATCCCTGGCGGGCTTTGCGATCAGCCGGCCGTATTCGGCGAAGGCCTCGTCGATCTGGTCCAGCGCAATGTTGGCCGGCGGCGTCACGCCGCCGAGCGCGGCGAAATGCTTGGCCGCGAACTTGTCGAACGCGAGGTGCGAGGAGGCCGAGCCCGATCCGGTGAACGGCACGCCGCGCGCCTCGCACATCACCTGCAATTCGCCGTTCTCGGCGCGCCCGCCGTGCAGGCCGAGCACCAGCACCCGGTTCTCCGCCCTGGCCTGGTCGAGCGCCTGCTCCAACGGAATGCCTGACGTGCCCGGCTTGAACTCGTCCTCGAACGGGCGGGCATGTTCGAGCAGCTGTCTGGACTGCACGACATGCACCTTGTCCTCGACGTCCCACCACCAGAGATCGGCCTCGGGCAGCGCCTGATGCAGCGCCTGGGCTGAGGCGACCGAAACCAGACGTTCGCGGTTGGAGCCGCCGAAGAGGATGGTGATGCGCATGTTCTCTCGTCGCTTGTCCAAATTAGCCGGGAATTCCGATCCGCTTGATTTCCCAGTGTAGCTCAATTCCGGAATTCGTCCTCACCCGTTCACGAACGGTCTCGCCCAGCATCTCGATGTCGTGCGCGGTGGCATTGCCCGTGTTGATCAGGAAATTGCAGTGCATCTCGGAGACCTCTGCACCGCCGACGCGCAGGCCGCGGCAGCCGGCGGCATCGACCAGCTTCCAGGCGGAATGGCCGGGCGGGTTCTTGAAGGTCGAGCCGCCGGTCTTTTCGCGGATCGGCTGCGCGGTCTCGCGATGGGTCTGCACTTCCGCCATGCGCGCGCGGATTGCGTCGGCATCCCTGATCTCGCCACGGAAACGCGCGGAGGTGAAGATGATCGAGGGATCGACGCCGCTGTTTCGGTAGACGAACTTCATGTCGGCATTGGAGAAGACGTGCTTCTTGCCGTCGCGCCCGACGCCTCGCGCCTCGATCAACACGTCCCTGGTCTCGCCGCCGTTGGCGCCCGCGTTCATGCGCAGCGCGCCGCCGATCGTGCCGGGAATGCCGAAGTAGAATTCGAGCCCGCCGATGTTCGCGCCCGCGGCGACTTCCGCTACGCGCTTGTCGAGCGCGGCCGCGCCCGCGGTGACGACATCGCCGCTCGCGCTCGCCTCGCCAAAAGCGCGCGGCGCCAGACGAACCACCACGCCCGCAATGCCGCCGTCGCGCACGATCAGGTTGGAGCCGACACCGACGACATAGACGGGAATGTCGCTTGCGAGATGCGCGAGGAAATAAGCGAGATCGTCCTCGTCCGCCGGCGTGAACAACACCTGCGCGGGACCACCGACACGAAACCAGGTGAGCTCGGCGAGCGACTGGTTCGCCAGCAGCCGGCCGCGAAGATCCGGCATCGCGGCTTTGAGGTCGGGTGTGATGTCGGGGAAGCTCACTGCCCTACCCCAGCGCCTTCAATTCATCCGGCAAGGCATACGCCCATTGCGTGATGTTGCCGGCGCCCAGGCACACGACGAGATCGCCCGACTTCGCCACGCCCTTGACGATGCCGGCGAGATCGGACGCCGCCGGCAGCGGGATCACTTCGCGGTGGCCGTGGGCGCGCAGGCCGGCGGCGAAATGGTCGCGGTCGATACCCTCGATCGGCGTCTCGCCCGCGGCATAGACCTCGGCGACGATCACCGCATCCGCGTCGTTGAAACAGGTGCAGAATTCCTCGAACAGCGACTGCAGGCGGGTATAGCGATGCGGCTGCACGACCGCGACGATCTTGCCGTTGGTGGATTCCCGCGCCGCCTTCAGCACCGCCGCGATCTCGACCGGATGATGGCCGTAATCGTCGATGACGGTAAGGCCGTTCCACTCGCCGGTCTTGGTGAAGCGGCGCTTGACACCGCCGAAGCCGGCGATCGCCTTGCGGATTGCCTCGTCCGACACGCCGAGCTCGCGCGCGACCGCAATCGCGGCCGTCGCGTTGGAGGCATTGTGGCGTCCCGGCATCGGCAGCATGAGATCGGAGATCTCGTGCACGGCGCCCGTCTTGCGATCGCGGAACGCAACCTTGAACTTCGATCCGCCGCCCATCGGGGCCAGGTCGACGAAGCGCACATCGGCCTGCGGATTCTCGCCATAGGTGATGATGCGCCGATCCTCGATCTTGCCGACAAGAGTCTGCACCACGGGATGATCGATGCACATCACGGCGAAGCCATAGAACGGCAGGTTCTCGACGAAGTTTCGGAACGCGTCTTGCACCGCCTCGAAGGTCTTGAAGTGATCGAGATGCTCGGGATCGACATTGGTGACGATCGCGACTTCGGTCGGCAGCTTCAGGAACGTGCCGTCGCTCTCGTCGGCTTCGACCACCATCCAGTCACCCGCACCGAGACGCGCATTCGAGCCATAGGCGTTGATGATGCCCCCGTTGATGACGGTGGGATCGAGGCCGCCGGCGTCGAGCAGCGTCGCGACCATCGTAGTCGTGGTGGTCTTGCCGTGGGTGCCGGCGATGGCGACGCAGCTCTTCAGCCGCATCAGCTCGGCCAGCATCTCGGCGCGGCGCACCACCGGGATACGCCGTTCGCGCGCCGCCGTCAGTTCCGGATTGTCACGCTTGATCGCGGTGGAGACCACGACGACGTCGGCACCGTCGACGTTCTCCGCCTTGTGGCCGACCGAGACCTTCGCGCCGTTCTTGCGCAGACGGTCGAGATTGTAATTGTCGGAGGCGTCCGAGCCCTGCACGGAATAGCCGAGATTGAGCAGCACCTCGGCGATGCCGCTCATGCCGATCCCGCCGATCCCGACGAAGTGGATGGGTCCGATCTCGCGCGGCAGTCTCATGGCGTATCCCGCAGTTCCCTCGTCATGCCCGGGCTTGTCCCGGGCATCCACGAATCCTTACCACTTCTTGCAAGACGTGGATGGCCGGGACAAGCCCGGCCATGACGGCAAAAGTAGGAATTCTGGCTGATTTCGCGTCAGATTCCCGCGATTTTGGCCACCAGATCGGCCAGCCGCTCCGCTGCGTCGAGCCGGCCGGCGCCACGGGCGGCCTGCGCCATGGCGGCAAGACGCGCGGGCTCGGCGGCGAAGGCGGAAATCTCGGCGGCGAGGCGATCGGAGGAAAACTCGGTTTGCGGAATGCGGATCGCACCGTCGACCTTGGCCAGCACGCCGGCATTGGCGAACTGGTCCTGGTCGATCGCACCCGGCAGCGGCACCAGGATCGAGGGCCGCCCGATCGCGGCGAGCTCGGCCACGGTGCCGGCGCCTGAGCGCGACACCACCAGATGGTTGGAGGCGAGCCGCGCCGGCAGATCGGTGAAAAACGGCGCAAGCTCGGCCTTGATCTTCAGCCTGTCGTAGACCGCACGCACGCGCGCCATGTCCTCGTCGCGCACCTGCTGGGTAAGGACGAGCCGGCTCCACAGCGCGGGCTCGAGGCGCTCGATAGCGCCCGGCACGATGTCGGCCATGATGCGTGCGCCCTGGCTGCCCCCGACGACGAGCAGGCGCAGCGGGCCGTTCACTTCAGGCGCAGCATATGGCACGCCGGCTGCGGCGAGGATCGCCGGCCGCATCGGCGTGCCGACCGTCGTGGTCTTGCCTGATAGCGCCGGATCACGGTCGAGCACGCCGGGCAACGACGTCGCGATGGCGCGGACGCGGCTCGACAGGAACCGGTTGGCGCGGCCAAGCACGGCATTGGCGTCATGGATGATGCCGGGCACGCCCGCGAATTTTGCCGCGACCAGCGGCGGCAGCGTCGGATAGCCACCGAAGCCGACGACAGCGACCGGCTTCAATCGCTTGATCAGGCTGTAGGCGGACAACGTGCCGGCCGCGAGCGTCAGGCCGGCATAGGCCAGCTGCAGCGGATTGCGTCCACGCGCAGTCTCGCTCGAGACGACGTCGATCATGTCCTTGGTGAACAGGCCGCTGTAGCGCAGCGCGCGCTCGTCCGTGACAAGGCGGACGCGGAAGCCGCGCCGGATCAACTCGACGCCGAGCGCCTCGGCCGGAAACAGATGGCCGCCGGTGCCGCCCGCGGCGAGAAGAATCAAGGGGGAGGTGTCCATGGTGGGGAGTTTTACAGTGTCTCCCCCGTCATTGCGAGCTTCGCTCGCAATGACGAAAAACTACGCGTAGCTGCGCATCGCCTCGGCGTGGCCGCTCGCCTCGACTTCGGTGCGCGGGCGCAGCCGCGTCAGCGCCAGCATCATGCCGACACCGTAGGCCAGCGACACGATCGAGGAGCCGCCATAGGAGATGAAGGGCAGCGTCATGCCCTTGGCAGGGATGAGCTGGAGATTGACCGACATGTTGATCGCGGCCTGCACGCCGAACAGGATCGCAAGGCCCGACGCCGCAAAGCGCGAGAACATGTCCTCGTTGGCATAGGCACGCGACAGCGTGCGGATCACGACGAAAGCAAACAGTGCCAGCATCGCGAGGCACAGGATGATGCCGAACTCTTCGGCGGCAACCGCGAACACGAAGTCGGTGTGGCTGTCCGGCAGGCTGCGCTTGGCAATGCCTTCGCCCGGTCCGAGCCCGAACCAGCCGCCATTGTAGAAGGCCTCCATGGCGGTATCGACCTGGAAGGTGTCACCAGAGGCCGGATTCATGAAGCGCTTGATGCGGCCGGCGACGTGCGGAACAAAAAGATAGGCGCTGAACAGTCCGGCGGCGCCGAGGCCGGCGAGCCCGAACACCCAGATCATCCGCATGCCCGCGATGAAGAACAACGAGCCCCACACCATCAGGATCAGCATGGTCTGGCCGAAGTCGGGCTCCATGACGAGAAGCGAGACCAGCATCAGGAGCAGCGCGAGCGCCATCGAGGTCGCCGGCATCTCCGGCCGCTTGGTCGATTCCGCGAACAGCCAGGCGGCGATGACCACGAACGACGGCTTTGCGATTTCGGAGGCCTGGATGTTGACGCCGAGCAGCGTGATCCAGCGCCGCGAGCCCTTCACCTCAGGACCGATCGCGAGCGTCAGCACGATCAGGACGATGCTGGCCGCGAAGATGATCAGCGCCGAGCGACGGATCGCCCGCGGCGACAGAAAGGACACCCCGAGCAGCACCAGGCCGGACGGCGCCAGGAACATCACGTGGCGGCTGAAGAAATGGAAGGGATCGAGCCCGATGCGGGTCGCAACCGGCGGGCTCGCTGCCAGCGACAGGATCACGCCGGTCAGCATCAGCGCCAGGATGGCTCCCATCAGCGGCTTGTCGACGGTCCACCACCACTCGGAAAAGGGGGTGCGTTCTTCACGGGAGAGCATGGCGGCCGCTTTCGGACAGAGGTCGGTCCATTGGTCGCCGAGGTTGGTTACCGGGAGGTTAAGAAATCGCGGATGATTGGAATTGCCTCACACCACCGGCTTCACACCCGGCAGCGCCTGCACCAGCTCGCGGAACCTGGTGCCGCGAATTTCGAAATTGCGGTACTGGTCGAAGGAGGCGCAGGCGGGTGACAGCAAGACCACCGCGTCGGTGATGCCCGACGCCTCCGCATCGCGTGCGGCTTGCTCGACCGCGACGTCGAGGGTCTGGCTGATCTCGTGCGGCACCTGCGTGCCGAGCGTGCCGGAAAATTCCTGCGCGGCCTCGCCGATCAGATAGGCTTTTCGGATGCGCGGGAAGTAGCCGGTGAGGCCAGTTATTCCGCCGGCCTTCGGCTTGCCGCCCGCGATCCAGAAGATGTCCGAAAAGGACGACAGTGCATGCGCGGTGGCGTCCGCATTGGTGCCCTTGGAATCGTTGACGAACAGCACGTTGCCGCGGCGGCCGACCTGCTCCATGCGATGCGCAAGGCCGGGAAAGCTGCGCAGGCCGTTCTGAAGCATATCGAGGCCGATGCCCATCGCGAGCGCGGCGGCGGCCGCACAGGCCGCGTTCTGCGCGTTGTGCAGGCCGCGCAGCGAGCCGATGCCGCCGAGCTTTGCGATTTCGCTGCGGGCGCCGCTCGCGGTGCGCACGATGGTGCCGTGCTCGACATGGATGCCGGAGGCCAGCGGATTCTTGACCGAGATGCGCACCACATTTTTGCCGGCACGATCGAGCCGGTCGGCGATATCGCGGCAAAAACCATCGTCGACGCCGACGATCGCGGTGCCGCCGGCCTGCACGCCGGCAACGAGGCGTTCCTTCACCGCGGCGTAATGCGCGATGGTGCCGTGACGATCGATGTGGTCCTCGCTGACATTGAGCAGAATGCCGACGGAGGGATCGAGCGAGGGCGTGAGGTCGATCTGGTAGGACGACATCTCGATGACGTGGACACGGCCCATGCGCGGCGGCTCCAGCGACAGGATCGCGGTGCCGATATTGCCGCCCATCTGGGTGTCGTAGCCGGCGACTTTGGTCAGATGCGCGATCAAAGCCGTCGTTGTCGACTTGCCATTGGTGCCGGTGATGGCGACGAACGGCGCATCCGGCGCGTGCCGGCGCCGCTCGCGGCAGAACAGCTCGATGTCGCCGATCACCTCGATAGCTGCCTCGCGCGCCTTCAACACGCTCCAATGCGGCACCGGGTGGGTCAGGGGAACGCCGGGCGCGAGCACCAGCGCGGCGAAATTGGCCCAGGAGACGTTGCGCAAATCAGCCGTGATGAAGCCGGCTTGCGCCGCCTTGGCGACGTTCTCGGCATTGTCGTCGGCGGCGATCACCTCGGCGCCGCCCGCCTTCAACGCGTGACAGGAGGCGAGCCCCGAACCGCCGAGGCCGAATACCGCGACCGTCTTGCCGGCAAAGGACGTGACGGGGATCATCGAGCGCTCACCGCAGCTTCAGCGTCGACAGGCCGGCGAGCGCCAGCATCACCGAAATGATCCAGAACCGGATCACGATCTGCGGCTCGGTCCAGCCGAGCTGCTCGAAATGGTGATGGATCGGCGCCATCCGGAAGATGCGTTTTCCCGTCATCTTGAACGACACCACCTGCACGATGACGGAGACCGCCTCCAGCACGAACAGGCCGCCGATCACCGCGAGCACGATCTCGTGCTTCACCGCGACCGCGATCGCCCCCAGCATGCCGCCGAGCGCGAGCGAGCCGGTGTCGCCCATGAAGATCGAGGCCGGCGGCGCGTTGAACCAGAGGAAGCCGAGACCGGCGCCCAGCAGCGCGCCGCAGAGCACGGCGAGCTCGCCGGTTCCGGCGACATATTTGATCTGGAGATAATCGGCGAACACCGCGTTGCCGGCGAGATAGGCGATCATCGCAAAGCTCGCGGTCGCGATCATCACGGGCACGATGGCAAGACCGTCGAGACCGTCGGTCAGGTTCACCGCATTGCCGGCGCCGACGATGACGAAGGCGCCGAACCCGACGAAGAACCAGCCGAAATGCAGCACGGTGTCCTTCAGGAAAGGAATCGTCAGCGCGGTCGACGCAGGATCGCGGTTCAGCCGCACCAGCGCGTAGCAGGCAACCAGCGCAATCGCCGCCTCGATCAGCAGGCGAAGCTTGCTGCCGAACCCGGTCGTGGTCTGCTTGGTCACCTTGAGATAATCGTCATAGAAGCCGACGAAGCCGAAACCGAGCGTCACCGCCAGCACGATCCAGACGTAGGGGTTGAGCGGATTGGCCCACAGCACCGTGCCGACCGTGAGACCGGACAGGATCATCAGCCCGCCCATGGTGGGCGTGCCCTTCTTGGCGAGATGCGATTGCGGACCATCGGCCCGGATCGGCTGGCCCTTGCCTTGCCGGATGCGCAAATGGTCGATGATCCAGGGGCCGAACAAGAACACGAACAGCGCGCCGGTGACGACAGCGCCGCCGGTGCGGAAGGTGATGTAGCGGAAGACGTTCAGGAAGGTGCGAACGGCACCGAAGCCCGGAAATGTGTTGGAGAGCTCGATCAGCCAGTAAAACATTCAGACGGTCCTATGGCGCCTTTGCACGCGCCTTGATCTTGGCCTTGTCAACCTGTCTCACGCGCATTCGCTGGTCTTCATCCTGGGGTCGGGCGACCTCTAAGAAAACGAACGGCTTCGCGCCGGAAAGGGTGGGATTCGGGAACAGCGCCTTCCAAGCAGTTTACGCCCTTGCCTGCAAGGCGGCCACTAGGCCCGGCACAAACTTGTTGACCCAGAACATCTTCTTGCTGCCCTTGACAACCACGACATCGCCTGCCCTCAGCAGATTTGCGACCTCGCCCGGCTTCAGCGTGACGGGGTCGTCGTGCCAGCCGAGACCCTTGCCGGCTGGAAGCACCTCGAAGAGGTGACGCATCAGAGGCCCGACGCAATAGACGCCGTCGATGCCGTCGAGATGCCTGGCGAGATCGGTGTGATAGGCCGGCGCGCCGTCGCCCAGCTCCAGCATGTCGCCGAGCACCGCAATGCGGCGGCCGCCGGTCGTGTTGCGCGCCTGCAGGCTTTGCAGCGCGGCAGCCACGCTGGCCGGATTGCCGTTAAAGCTGTCGTCGATCACGGTGACGCCACCGACCGCCTGCTCGACGCCACGGCCGGTCATGATGCCGACCCGGTCGAGCTTGATCGCAAGCGTCGCCGCATCGAGGTTGGCCGCACGGACCGATGCGAGCGCGGCGAGCGCATTCTGAACGCGGTGCGGCGCGCCCGGCGTCAGGCTGAACGCGATCTCCTTCTTGCCAAGCGCGGCCACGACCTGCCAGCTGTCGCCATGTGGCGCGTGCGCGACCTCGTGCACCTCGGCTTTGTCGCCGAAGCGTATGACCTTGCCCTTCCAATCCGGCGCCTTGATCCCGGCGGGCAGCACCAGCACGCCTTCCGAAGGCAGGCCGAGGGCAATCGACACCTTCTCGCGGCGGATGGCCTCGAGCGAGCCAAGCTTCTCCAGATGCACCGGCTGGACGTTGACGACGAGCGCGACCGTCGGCCGCGTCAGTTCGCTGAGCCGCGCGATCTCGCCGGCCTGGTTCATGCCCATTTCGACGACCCAGAGACTGGCATCGGGCCGCGCATTGCACAGCGTCAGCGGCACGCCCCAGAAATTGTTGAAGCTCGACGGGCTGGCATAGGCATTGGGGTAGGCCGCGAGGAATTCCTTGGTGCTGGTCTTGCCCGCGCTGCCGGTGAGCCCGATCACCGGCCCGTTGAAGCGCGCGCGTGCCGCGCGCGCTAGACCCCAGAGACCGTCGATCAGCGTGTCCTTGACGACGATCTGGGGAATGCGGACGCCCGCGATCTCGTGCGGCACGATCATCGCGACCGCGCCCGAGGCTTCCGCCTTGTCCGCGAACTCCCAACCGTCACGCGCGCTGGCGAAGGCCGAGATGAAGCCGCCGCTCGGGGTGCCGCTCAGCGCCACGAACAGGCTGCCCGGCTTCACCAGCCGGCTGTCCTGGGTGACGAAGTCGATCGGCGTATCCGGGAACGATCCGGCAGCGCCCAGCGCGCGCGCCACTTCGGCCACCGTCCATATGGGCGCGCTCATGCAATCCTCGACGCTAATGTGGCGGCGACCGCCTCGTGATCACTGAAGGGCAAAACCTCTCCGCCGACGATCTGCCCGGTCTCGTGGCCCTTGCCGGCGATGAGCAGCGCATCGCCATCCTCCAATTCCTCGATCGCGGTGCGGATCGCAACGGCGCGGTCGCCGATTTCGCGGGCGCCCTTGGCGGCGGCGAGGATTTCGGCGCGGATGGCCTCCGGCTTCTCGCTGCGCGGATTGTCGTCGGTGACGATGATTCCGTCGGCATTGCCGGCCGCGATCTCGCCCATGATTGGACGCTTGCCGGCATCGCGGTCGCCGCCGGCGCCGAACACGACGACCAGCCTGCGCCTGGCGTAGGGACGAAGCGCCTGCAGCGCCTTGGCCAGCGCATCGGGCTTGTGCGCGTAATCGACGAAGATCGGCGCACCGTTGCGCTCGCCGACACGCTCCAACCGGCCTTTGGCGCCCTCGAGATGTTCGAGACTCGCAAACACGTCTGCGGCGTCGCTGCCGGTGCCGATGGCGAGACCGGCCGACACAAGCGCATTCTCGATCTGGAATTCGCCGACCAGCGGCAGCCGGACCGCATATCGCTTGCCGCGATGGTCGAGCGCGAGCACTTGCGAAAACCCTTCGACCTCCGCACCGGCGAGACGAATGCCCTCGCCCGCCCCGTCGCCGTTGCGACCGACCGCCATGACGCGCAAGCCGCGCGAATTCGCAGCACTGATCGCCTCCGCCGAGCAATCATGATCGGCGGAAATCACGGCCGCGCCCCCCGGCGGGACAAGTTCGCGAAACAGCCTGAGCTTGGCCGCGAGATAATGCGCGACGGTCGGATGATAATCCATGTGGTCGCGCGAAAGATTGGTGAAACCACCGGCCGAGACGCGCACGCCGTCGAGCCGATACTGATCGAGCCCGTGCGAGGAGGCCTCGAAGGCGAGATGCGTGACGCCCTCGCGCGCGATCTCGTCGAGTTGCCGGTGCAGCGCGATCGGATCGGGCGTCGTCAGCGAGCCATAGACGGTGCGCTTCGGCGAAACGAGCCCGATGGTTCCGATGCTGGCGGAGGCATGCCCGAGCCGCTCCCAGATCTGCCGGGTGAATGCTGCGACCGAGGTCTTACCGCTGGTGCCGGTCACCGCCGCAATTGTCGCGGGTTGCGCGGAAAAAAATCTTGCCGCGGCCAGCGCCAGCGCGCGGCGCGGATTGGCAACCGCAATGAACGGCACCTTGCAGCCATCAGGCGCGTGGTCGCCGACGACCGCGACCGCGCCTGCGGCAATCGCGGCATCGATGAAGCGCGCACCGTCGGTCTTGCTGCCCGCAAGCGCGAAGAAGAGATCGCCCGGCTTGACCGCGCGGCTGTCGAGGGCAACACCGTTCACGTCGAGCGCCGCGACGGCGGGCTCGATTGCGGCATCATTGCCCTGAACGTCCTGACCGAGGAGGTCGCGCAGCTTCATGGTCTTCCAGTCGACATGCCGGACCGGATCGCCGAATTTCCAGGGAAATCCCGACTCAGCAGCGGCAACGGCCCATCCGGTTGATTACTGGGTTGTCCTGGATGCTGCAAGAATAAGGCGCTCGGACGGCGGCAGGTCGAACCGCGGCTCGACGCCTAAAAGCGGCGCGATCCGCTCGATCACCTTGCCGCCGGTCGGCACCGCGTTCCAGCCCGAGGTGATGAAACCCTTCGTTTCAGGAATCGCCTGGGGCTCGTCCAGCATGATCAGGATCTGATATTTCGGATCGTCGCAGGGCATGATCGCGGTGAAGGAGTTGAGCACGCGCTTTTTGGCATAGCGGCCGTTGATGACCTTCTCGGACGTGCCGGTCTTGCCGCCGACATAGTAACCCTTGACGTCGGCGGTCTTGGCGGTGCCGATTTCGGCATTGAGCCGCATCAGGAACCGCATCTTGTCGCTGGTCTCCGTCTTGATGACGCGCTTGGCCATGGACGCCGCTTCGGACTCGGTGCGCTTCATGAAGGTCGGCGGAATCAGATAGCCGCCGTTCACCAGCGCGTTGATGCCCATCACCGCCTGCAGCGGCGCCACCGACATGCCCTGGCCGAACGCGATGGTCACCGTATTCAGCTCGCCCCAGCGGCGCGGTATCAGCGGAGCCGCGCTTTCCGGCAGTTCGGTGCGCAGCCGCGTCAACTGGCCCATTTTGGCGAGGAACGCCTTGTGGGCCTCGACGCCCTGGCCGAGCGCGATCCGCGCGGCGCCGATGTTGGAGGAGAAGGTGAACACTTCCTTGGTATTGATGAAACGTCCGAGCGCGTGGCTGTCATGGATGGTGAACTTGCCGTAGTGCAGGTTTCCCCGTGCATCCCACATCGAGTTCAGGTTGATCTTGCCGGAATCGAGCGCCATCGCCAGCGTGAACGCCTTGAACGTCGAGCCCATCTCGTAGACGCCGGTAGTCAGGCGATTGATGCGGTCGGGGTCGTGGGCTTCCTTCGGATTGTTGGGATCGAAGTCCGGCAGGGAGACCATCGCCACGATCTCGCCGGTCTTGACGTTGGAGACGATGCCGGAGGCGGCCTTGGTGTGGTATTTCTCCTTGGCCTTCAGAAGTTCGTCCCGCAGTGCGTGCTCGACGCGCAGATCGACCGAGAGCTCGATCGGCTTTTGCAGCCGGTCGGTGGCAAAGCCCGCGCGGTGGAGATCGGCGAGCCCCTGATTGTCGAGCCACTTCTCCATGCCGGCGATGCCCTGGTTGTCGATGTTGACGAGACCGATGAGGTGGGCGACCTCGTTGCCGGTCGGGTAGACGCGCTTGTTCTCGCGCAGGAAGCCGATGCCGGGAATGCCGAGCTTGTGGATGTCCTGCTGCTGCTTCGCCGTAATCTCGCGCTTGAGCCAGACGAAGCCCTTGCGCGTCTTCAGGCGCTCGCGCACCTCGGCCTCGTCGAGGTCGGGCACGGTGGCGGTCAGAAGCTCGATCGCCTCGTCCTTGTCGATGATGCGGCGCGGCTCGCCGAACAAGCTCGACGCCTTGACGTCGGTCGCGAGGATCGCGCCGTTGCGGTCAACGATGTCGGGCCGCGCGGTCGCGACCACCTCCTGCGCCGCGGCGCGGCGCGCGCCGTGGGCGTCGGCGCCGATCGCGAACATCACGAGCCGGCCGCCGATCAGGGCGTAGACCGCGCCAAAGGCGAGCATCGCCAGGCCGACGCGGGCCCGCGCCTTGGCCGCGCGGTCGACATTGCGCCCGTACAGCAGGCTGCGGATCAGCCGTTGGCGCCAAGGCTCGGTCGGCTTTTCTGTGGGTTTGGCCGGGGTCACAGCACTCATGGCTTGTCCTCGGGCTGCGGCACGGAGCCCGTCACATTATCGGGATCGCTCGCGGCTTCGATGGTGTTGAGCATGGCGCCGATCGGATCCGGCTCGCCCGGCCTGAACATCCGCGGCGGACGCTCGGGCAAATTCTTCAGTGAGTCATACTGCGTGCCGTTGACCGGCTTGAGCTGCAGATGCCGGTCGGACAGGCCTTGCAGGCGCAGGGGCGCATCGAGCTTGGCCCATTCGGAGCGCAGCGCCGCAATCGCATCGCGCTGCTCGCGGATCTCCGCATGCAAACGCAATACCTTTTCGGTGCGCGCCGTGGAGTCCATCTTGATCCGGTAGACATGAGCCGCCGCGAAGATCAGCGCGCCGATGACGAGGAGGTGGATGAAGCGCATGCGCTAGCCACCTCTCATGACGTCGGAGAGTTTTGGCCATGACGATTGCTCGCGATCGTCATGCGCCGGAGCCGAGGTGCGCTCGGCGGCGCGCAGTTTTGCCGACCGCGCGCGCGGGTTATGCGCGACTTCGTCCTCGCCCGCGATCACCGGCCGCCGCGTCAGCAGCTGGAAGCTCGGCACCGCCTGAGACACTTCCGGCAAATGGCGTGAGCCGCCACCTGTCTTGCTGCGCTCGGCGAGGAAGTTCTTGACGATGCGGTCTTCCAGCGAATGGAACGAGACGACCACGAGGCGACCACCGGGCTTGAGCACACGCTCGGCAGCGACGAGCGCGCTCTGGAGTTCCTCGAGCTCTTCGTTGACGAAGATGCGCAGGGCCTGGAACGTCCGCGTCGCCGGGTGAATATCGCCAGGCTTGGAACGAACCACCCTGCCGACGAGATCGGCGAGCGCGCGCGTGGTCGTGAACGGCGTTTCCTGACGGTCCGCGATGATGGCGCGGGCGATCCGGCGCGACTGCCGCTCTTCGCCGAGGAGATAGATGATGTCGGCGAGATCGCCTTCCGACGCGCGCGCCACGACATCGGCTGCAGTCGGGCCTGCCTGCCCCATCCGCATGTCGAGCGGACCATCGAGGCGGAACGAGAAGCCGCGGCCGGCCTGGTCGAGCTGCATCGAGGACACGCCGACGTCCATCACGACGCCGTTGACGTCTTCGAGGCCTTGCGCCGCACAGACATCGGCGAGGTTGGAGAAACGATCTTCAACGAGGGTCAGCCTGCCTGCGGAGCGGGCGACCAGCTCGGCGCCACCCTCGATCGCAGTACGGTCGCGATCAATGGCGATCACCCGGGTTCCCGGCACGTCGAGAATCGCGCGGCTGTAGCCGCCGGCACCAAAGGTCGCGTCGATGTAAGTGCCACCTTCGCGTGGAGCGAGGTGGTCGATGGCCTCGCGGCCAAGAACGGGGATGTGCGGAACCGAGCTCATGCGCCAGGCCTGCCGATCGCCCCGCCGGACTCCCAAGTGAGATCGGGGACGAACAACCTCATAACGCCTCGAATGATTCCGCGTCGCGGCGGTTCCACGACCCAACCCCCGTCCAACATGGTTACCGAGCCCGGTCGTCCCGGGCCACCAACCCAGTATTCCCCTTGGAATTTGTCGGGCAGCCATGGGATTTCGAGCCAAAATACGCTTTGGCCGCCTCCGGACGCGGGTCGGCTCTTCATCCCTCAGTAACGGCCCTTAGCGTTAAGAAAGCGTTGATCGGCTCGCGACAAGTCGAAAAGCTGACGCGGCGGTGATGCTTCATCCACACACATGCGCCAAAATGCATCCGTTAACCTCGTCGCGCGGTTGCGCACGTTGGAGGGTAAAGGAATAGTAAAGAGAAGGGCTTGGCCCACTCTCCGTCTGTCTCGAGCTGTTTATGTCGTCCGGTTCGTCCACGCCGTCTGGATCTGATTCGAAGCGTCAACGTGTTCTCCCGGTTCCCAAGGCCGCCGCGAACATGCGGACGTTCGAGCCGGATTCCTCGATCGTCTCCGACATCATCCCCTCACCGAACCATGGCGACCGTAACAAGGGCCGGCAGCCCGACATGATCGTGCTGCATTACACCGGCATGCCCGACGTCGAAGGTGCGCTGGCGCGGCTCTGCTCGGCAGGCACCGAGGTGTCGGCACATTATGTCGTGCTGGAAGACGGCCGCATCGTGCAATGCGTGCCGGAGGCCAGGCGCGCCTGGCATGCCGGCGTGTCCGCCTGGGCCGGCGAGGACGACATCAATTCCTGCTCGATCGGGATCGAGATCGTCAATCGCGGCCACGACTGGGGTTATCCGGAGTTTCCGCTGCGCCAGATCGCCGCCGTGATCGCGCTGTGCCGCGGCATCATGCTCCGCCGCAAGGTGCCCGCGCACCGGGTGCTCGGCCATTCCGACGTGGCGCCCGCGCGCAAGAAAGATCCCGGCGAAAAATTTCCGTGGCATTCGCTGGCGAATTCCGGCGTCGGCCACTGGGTCACGCCCGCGCCGGTCGTGCGCGGCGAGAGCTTGATGCTCGGCACCATCAGCGACGAGGTGCTGAGCCTGCAGCAGGCGCTCGCCAGATACGGCTACGGCGTTCCCCTCACCGGCAAATACGACGCCGCGACCATGGAAGTCGTCACCGCGTTCCAGCGCCATTTCCGCCCGGCGCGACTGGATGGGGTCGCGGATCACTCGACGCTGTCGACCTTGCAGGCGCTGTTGGGGAGTCTCCCTCAGGAGGCAACGACCGTCGCGACGAAGTGACGACGACTGCCACACACCCCGTCATTGCGAGCAAAGCGAAGCAATCCAGGCTGCCTCCGCAGAGGCAGTCTGGATTGCTTCGTCGCAAGTGCTCCTCGCAATGACGGAGTATGTGGCAACTACTCCATCTCCCTCATCCTTCGCGCATAAAGTCGTCGCAGCGGCTCCAACTGCGTCGCCTCCGTCGCAGCGCGATAGGCCTCGCGCGCCTCCTCATTCCGGCCGAGCCGCCGCAATAGATCGGCCCGCACCGCCGGCAACAGCTCGTAGCCACGAAGCCCGCCGCGCGCAGTAGTCGCATCCACGAGATCGAGCGCACGCGCCGGCCCATCGACCATCGACACCGCCGCCGCGTGGTTGAGCCCGATCACCGGCGACGGGTTGATGCGCAATAGCACTTCGTAGAGCCCGGCAATCTGCGGCCAGTCTGTCTGCTCATAGCTCGGCGCGCGCGCATGCAGCGCAGCGATCGCGGCTTGGACTGCATAAGGCTGCGGCCGGCCGGGCACGCGCAGTGCGTCGTCCACCAGACGGAGACCCTCCTCGATCTGTGCACGGTCCCACCGCGAACGATCCTGCTCTTCCAGCAGCACGATGTCGCCCGCGGCGGTCTGGCGCCCTGCGCGGCGCGCATCGTGCAGCAGCATCAGCGCCAGCAGGCCCTTGATCCCCGCGCGATCGGGTAACAGCCGGTCGAGCAAGCGGCCAAGCCGGATCGCCTCGGCCGCAAGATCGGGCCGCATCAAATCCGCACCTGACGTCGCCACATAGCCTTCGGTGAAGACCAGATAGATCACGGCAAGCACACCCTCGAGCCGCGGCACCAGCGTGTCGCGCTCGGGGACCTCATAGGGAATGCCGGCGAGCCGTATCTTCTGCTTGGCGCGGACGAGACGCTGCCCCATCGCCTCCTCAGTGACGAGGAAGGCGCGCGCAACCTGCGCCGCGGAGAGCCCGCAGACGGTGCGCAGCGTCAGCGCGACCTGGACTTCGGGCGCAAACGCCGGATGGCAGCAGGTGAAGATCAGCCGCAGCATGTCGTCGTCGACCATCGCCGGCGGCTCGACGGGCGCCTGCGCGTTCAGCTCGAGCTCGTGCACGAGCGCCTGCTCCTTGCCGCGGAAAACGGCCTGGCGCCTGATACGGTCGATCGCCTTGTGCCTGGCGACATTGACCAGCCAGGCACGCGCATTGTCGGGGACCTCGCACGCCGGCCAGCGCTCCAGTGCCACCGCAAAGGCGTCCTGGAGCGCGTCCTCGGCAAGATCGAAATCGCCGACGAGGCGGATCAGCGTGGCCAGCGCCCGCCCCGCCTCGTCGCGGAAGATCTTGTCGATCTCGGACAATGTCATATGTCGATGCGCGACTGCGCCTTCACTTGTCGTAGACCCAGATCGGCCGCACCTCGATCGAGCCGATGCGCGCCGACGGAATCCGCGACGCGATCTCGATCGCGGTATCGAGATCCTTGGCCTCCACGAGGTAATAGCCGCCGAGCTGCTCGCGCGTTTCGGCAAACGGGCCGTCGGTCGTCAGCGTCTTGCCATCGCGCACGCGCACGGTCGTCGCGGTCGTGGTCGGCTGCAGCCGGTCGCCGGCCTTGAAATTGCCGCTCTGGATGATGCCTTGCGTGAAGGTCTGATATTCCGCCGTCATCTGCTGGCCGGCCGCCGGACGCATATTCGCGTACTCGGCTTCGTTCTGGTAGATCATCAGCAAATACTGCATCGCTTAACTCCTGTTGCACGGCTGGATCGCCGACATCCAGTCGAACGGGACACGCGCCCAACGACATCTTCAGGATAAATTATTTCGGGCGAACCGTGCATGGCGTTATCGGCTTGCGGAACCGACACAAATGCTTCATGCGTAAGCCGTCAGTCGGCCGGACGGCCGCTCCGGCAAGTGCCGAAAGGCCGCCGGGGAGGAAAGTCCGGGCTCCCTTGACATACGGTGCCGGATAACGTCCGGCGGGGGCGACCCCAGGGAAAGTGCCACAGAGAACGAACCGCCCGCCGTAGCAGCGCAAGCTGCGTAGGCAGGTAAGGGTGAAAAGGTGCGGTAAGAGCGCACCGCGGCTGCGGCAACGGAGCCGGCATGGTAAACCCCACCGGGAGCAAGACCGAATAGGGACGGCGTAGCGGGCTGTTCGCGAAAGCGATAACGCCGCGGGGCGATGTCAGGCCCGCCGTCCGGGTAGGTTGCTCGAGGCCCTGTGCAAACATGGTCCCAGAGGAATGGCCGTCACGTATCGTTCGCGCAAGCGGACGGTGCCTTACAGAACCCGGCTTACAGGCCGGCTGATATTCTAAAGCGTTTTCGAGCGAAGTGGTTTTCCGGTTCGCGTGAAGAAAACGTGTCTTACCAAGAAGTGACGAGGGGCTCGGTGTTAATGCATCGGGCCCCTCACCATTTTGGCTTTATCCGACGATCTTCTCCAGGACCGCCATCAACGCCTCCGGCGCCGTGACATTCGGTGCATGGCTCGCGTCGACTTCGAAAGTGCGCCAGCCATCCTCGCTCTTGGTGCGCTTCGCAAACTGCCCGAACACGTCGCCCGGCGGAATGCGCGTGCAATAGATGTAGCTGCGCGGCATCACCGGCTCGCCATGTTTGAGCTTCAGCTTCGTCTCGAAACATTTGATCGGCATGTTGATCCGGCGCGCGTTGAGCCAGTCGAGATCGGCCTGCGGCGTGTCCGGCGGCGGCGGGTTCGGCGGGATGCGGTAGCCGTCGCCTGAGCTTGCAGCCTTGCGCATCGGCTCGCGCCCGCCCTCATGGAGATCGAACAGCGATTGGCCGTCACGCGGCACGAAGGCGTCGAGGTAGATCAATTGCGTCACCCGCTCGCGCGCGCGATCGGCGACGCCGGTGGCGACCATGCCGCCATAGCTGTGGCCGAGCAGCACGATGTCCTCGAGGTCCTCGAACGTGATGACATTGAGAATGTCCTGGATATGCGTATCGAGATCGATCGCGGGACTAGCCAGATGCGCGCGCTCGCCGAGGCCGGTATAGGTCGGCGCAATCAGGCGATGCCCGGCCTGCGCCATCAGCGGATGCATCTTCTTCCAGGCCCACCCGCCGGACCACGCGCCGTGACAAAGCAGGAAGGTTTTTGAGCGTGCGGCCATCGGCGTTTCCATCGTTCTTGTTTGTACGATGGAGTGTAGCGGCCGGTCTCGCGATGTAAACGCTACGGCCCCTTAAGCCGCGCGCGTGTTCACCTTGACGAAAACGGGTGCACCCTGACCAGCTTCGCGCCGCAGCTTGCCCGCCTCAAAACCGTGCATGCCGATCTGCCATTGCAGCCCGACGATGGCGCCCTTGGTCGGCTGCAGCAGCGCAAGCGAGGCGAACAAGGTCACCGGCAGCCACACCGCCAGTTGCAGCCAGACGGCCGGCATATAGGCGGTCTCGACCGCGAGGATTGCCGGCACCACGAGATGGCCGACCACGACCATCACGAGATAGGCCGGGAAATCGTCGGCGCGCTGGTGAAACAGCTCCTCGCCGCAATGGTCGCAGGTATCCGCCACCTTCAGGAAACGGCCGAACGCGTGCCCCTCGCCGCAATTGGGGCATTTGCCCAAGAAACCGCGCCACATCGCTTTCGTGAGAGAGACTGAAACGGTCGCCATGACCCCACCTCTTCCTTTTCTACGATCCATACAATAATATCTTGCATCCATACATTCAAAGGATATAGACCTTAATTGCATGGATTGGACCCCTACAATCTCGGAGCTGAGCGGGCCGCGCTATCAGCGCATCGTCGAGGCCATGGAGGCCGATATCGCGGCGGGCCGGCTTGTGCGTGGGCAGCAACTGCCGACGCAGCGGGCGCTGGCAAAGGCGCTCGGCATCGATCTCACCACGGTGACGCGCGCCTACACCGAGGCGCGGCGCCGCGGCATCATGGAGGCCCGGGTCGGCCAGGGCTCGTTCGTGTCGGAGACCAGCGCGCGCCGCGCGGTCGATATGCCGCATCCCGTCGCGATCGACCTCTCGATGAACGTGCCGCCGCAACCTCTCGAAGCGCAACTCGACGAGCGCATCATCGCCGGGATGGAAGCCATCCGCGCGCAATCGGGCCTGACGGCGCATCTCAACTACCAGCCGCCCGGCGGCAGCGCACACGAGCGCGAGGTCGCCGCGCGATGGATGCGCGCACGCGTGCCGCATGCGCATGCCGACAGGCTCGTGATCTTTCCCGGCGCGCAGACGATCCTGTTCAGCCTGCTCGCCCACCTCGCCCGGCCCGGCGACGTGGTGCTGACGGAGGCGCTCACCTTTCCCGGCATCAAGGCCGCCGCGGCGCGGCTCGGCGTCAAGCTCGTCGGCGTCGCCATGGACGACGGCGGCATCCTGGCCGACGCGCTGGCGAAGGCCTGCCGCACGCATAGACCGAAAGCGGTCTATCTCATTCCGACGCTGCACAATCCGACCACTGCGACGCTTCTCCCCGAGCGCCGCAGCGCTCTCGCAAAGATCATCAAAGATGCCGATACGATTCTGATCGAGGACGACGCCTACGGGCTGCTCGATCGGTCGGCATCGCCGATCGCCAATCTCATTCCGGAACGGACATATCTCGCGACCACGCTGTCAAAATGCATCGCGCCCGCGCTACGGGTCGCCTATCTGGTGACGCCAGATAACAGCTCGCAGCGGGAGATGCGCAACTCTTTGCAGGCGACGGTGCAGATGCCGGCACCGCTGATGGTCGCGCTGGTGACGCATTGGATCGAGACCGGCATCGCCGACCGCATCATCACCGCGATCAGGAGCGAGGCCGTCGGCCGGCAGCAGCTCGCGCAACGCGCGCTCAAAGGCTTCGAGTTCCAGGCCAAGTCCGCCGCTCACCATCTATGGCTGCGGCTGCCGGAGGACCGTCCCGACGTCGCGGCACATCTGCTGCGGAATGGACTGGCAGTCGTCGCCGGCGAGGCCTTCACCGTCGACGGGACCGCGCCACACGCGGCACGCGTTTCGCTAGGCGCGGCGCGCAACAGGGCGGAATTGACGGAGGCGCTGCGCATCCTGGTCGGCGCGCTGCACAGGCCCGCCGACACCAGACAGATCGTCTAGCAACAGCCTATTGATGTTGGCGGCGATGCCGCGAGCGCACGACCGGCGCGACGGGGGACGGATAGGCCGCATAGGCTTCGCTCGGCGCGAGGGACTCGCCGCGGGCCCCGCGCGCGGCGGGCGTGAGCTGGCCGCCATTCAGAACGTCGCGGTCCGGATGGGCAGCCTGATAGGCCGCAGGCTCGGAAAACTGGGCCTGAGCCATTGTCGGCGTCAAGGCCGCCGCCGCCACTAGCGCGGCCGCGACGGCAATCTTCGTGCGGGTCATCGTCCTTCTCCATACGCTCATTCGGGAAATCACCGATCGAACCGCATGATCGCGTCGAGCGGACCCCCAGGTTGAAGTACGAGCATCATCTAGGCCTGTCTTTCGCGAACGCCCGCCGCTAGGGATCACGCTTGCGTGCGGTTTTGAAATTGACCTGCACGGCCGCAGCTGTGCTATGCGAGCGACGGCGATCAACAGTTCGGGATCGCACAGGCGACAGGGACAATCTGTTGGAAATACTCACCTACGCGCTGCTGCTGCTCGGCGCACTGGCCGGGGGCTTCGTCTCGGGCCTTGCCGGATTCGGCACAGCGCTGATGGCACTCGGCATCTGGCTCTACGTGCTGCCGCCCTCGCTCGCGGTGCCGCTGGTGCTGATCTGCTCGGTGATCGCGCAGAGCTCGACGCTGCCGTCGATGTGGAAAAGCTTTGATCTCTCGCTGGTCTGGCCGTTCCTGATTGGAGGACTGATCGGCGTGCCGCTGGGCACCATGCTGGTCGCCTCCGCCGATCCAAAAGTGTTCAAGCTGAGCGTCGGCGTGCTGATCCTGGTGTTTTCAACCGCTCTCTATCTGAACAAGCAGCCGCTCGCCGTCACCTTCGGTGGCCGCATTGCCGACGGCGCGATCGGCTTTGCCGGCGGCATATTAGGTGGCCTTGCTGGACTGTCGGGGCCGCTTCCGATCCTGTGGGCCAACATCCGCGGCTGGAACAAGCACGAGCGGCGCGGCATCTTCCAGCTCTTCAATTTCACCGTGCTGGCCGCCGCTTTGGTGTTGCAGACCGCCTCGGGCCTCGTCGCGTTCAAGGTCGTCTGGCTTGCGGTGATCGCATTTCCGGGCACGCTGATCGGCGCATGGGCCGGCGCGCGCGTCTACCACGCGTTGAGCGACAAGCATTTTGGCGATGTCGTGCTCGGTCTCTTGTTCCTGTCGGGCCTCGGCCTGGTCTGGAACAGTTTGGGCACGCACTAGCTCCGCATTGTCTTCGCGGCGAGCGCCATGCCGCCGGCAACGCCGACTCCAAGCACGTAGATCCAGCCCTCGGCGAAATCGAACAGATGCGAGTTGAGCAGCGAGGAGAGCAAGTTCTGCACCATGACCAGAAGGCCCACCCAGCAGGCCAGCCCCTCGCCGCGAAATAGCGAGAGGTGCGCGAACCAGAGCGCGTAGAGGATCACGACGCCCAACGCGCCCCATTGCACGGCGACATTGAGCGTCTGGTTGTGGGGATCACCGACGATTTCCGCCCGAACCCCGCTCTCGCCGACAGCCGCGCGCGCGAACAGGCCGCGGATCGCGCCGGTGCCGTGACCGAGCAGCGGCGCATCCGCGGTGAATGCCAGCGATTTGCGCCAGAACTCCAGTCGCGATCCCATGCCGCTGACGTCGTTGCCGACGATGCTGACCTCGTAGTCTCCGTTGAATTTGGCGACGGTCGTGCGCAGATGCGGCGAGGCGCTCCACAACGTCAAGGCCAACAGCCCCATCGCACCGACGGCGAGCAGCGCGGTGCGGCGGCGCAAATGCAAGAGCGCGAAGACCACGATCAGGATCGGTAGCGTCACCAGCGCCGTGCGCGAGACCACGACGAACATCATGTTGGAGAGGAATCCAATCGCGAGCGCCACGAACAGCGCCGCGCTACGGTAGCGGCCTCGTCGTAGCAGCAACACGGTGGGATAAACCAGCGCGATCGCACAGAGCGCGAATTCCTGGCTCTGGTCGATATAATTGCGCACCGCGATCCCGCTTTCGACCTTGTAAGGCCCGCGCGACAGATAGAGTTTCAGCGACAGTGCGGGATCGGCGGCGACGGCAAAGGAATAGAGCATCAGCGCCGTGCACGACACCAGGAACGCGGAAAACACCCAGTTGCCATAGGGCCAGCGCTCGAACTGGTAGATCAGGAGCGGAATCACCAGCAGCTTCGCTGCCGGGCCGATCGCATGGATTCGGTCCGGCCACGGCGCATCCGACCAGAGCGTGCCGATGGCGGCGAGTGCGACCAGCGCAATCGGCAGCAGGCAGATCGGCCGAAGCAGCGAACGCGGAAATTCGCGAAGGTCGAGGAACGCGAACGCGATCAGCCAGGGAATGAGCGCGAAAATGAGCCCGGTCGTGGTCCATGGCAACAGCAACGCGATCAGCGCGACGAAGCGGGCTGGCGTGCGATAGCGTGCCGCCCAGATCGCGGAGAGCCAGGAATTGGGCCGCTGCTCGTACAACACTCCGGTCATTTGGCCCCTGCAGGCGATCCCCACGGCGCGGCAAGTTTGCCGGAGCCGTGGGGCGGGGACAAGCGATAGCTAAGCTGGCGCGCGTACAGGAGACGCCACGGGCTCCGGCGCAGCCTGCTCCGGGGATTCCTCGTGTCGGAGCATGACAAGGCGCTTCCTGAATTCACGCCGTAGCAGCCACAAGCTCAGGGCCGCCTGCAGCGTGGTTGCCGCGATCGACAGGTACCAGACGTGCTCGATCCGGAAGCCCGGCCGCGTCGACAACCAGATCGCCGGCAGCGAATAGGTGAGCACGCGCGTTGCCGAACTCCACAGCACCGGCTTGGTATTGCCGAGGCCCTGGAACATGCTCGAGCAGGTGAAGATCACGCCCTGCGCCACCATGTTGAGCGAGATGATCCGCAGGAACAGGAACGCGATCTCCATGGTTTCCCGATCGTTCGAGAACCCCGCGAGCAGGAGCTGCGGCTTCGACTGCGCGAGGCACATGAAGCCGATCATCACGACACTGGTGATCAGCGCCGCCTTGACGAAGGTTTCGCGCACGCGCTCGCCTTTTCCGGCGCCCATGTTCTGGCCGGCGATCGGCCCGGCGGCGAGCGCAACTGCAAGGGCCGGCATCTGGATCAGGCCCAGGACCCGTTGTCCGATCCCGAAACCGGCCTGCGCCGCCGCACCGAAATCGCGCAGCACGAAATAGACCACCGCCATGAGGATGAACATCATCGCGAACTCGCCGCCGGCAGGCAGACCGACATTGAGGATGCGCTTCAGATGCTGCGCCTGCGGACGCCACTGCGCCGGATTAAAGGCGACATAGCGTTCGACCTTGCGAAAATACGCAAGCAGCATCACGACGCCGATCAACACCGCGATCGAGCTCGCCAGCCCCGCACCGGCAACGCCGAGCGCATGGCCCGTGCCCAAGCCCGCGATCAGAACCGGCGCCAGCGCGATGTTGATGGCCACCGCAAGCGCCTGCACCAGCATCGTGGGACGCACGATGCCGGTGGCGCGCAGAGCGGATCCCATCACCTGGCTCGCGAATTGCAACGCGAGCGCCGGCATGAACCACAACAGATACGTGGTCCCCGCCTCGATCGTGGCTTCGTCCGCGGCGATCGCATGCATGTAGGCGCGCGACAGCGCCGCGCCTGCGACCAGGGTCAACAGTCCGAACAGCACCGACAGCACGATCGCCTGATTGAAGATCAAATTGGCATCCGGCCGATCCTTGCGTCCCACGGCATGCGCGATCAACGACACCGCGCCGACGCCGAGCACCTGCATCAGCGCGTTGATGAGAAAGCCGGCATTGCCGGCCGCCGCCACGCCCGCGACCGCGGCATCGCCCAAGCCCGAGACGAAGTACAGATCGACCAGCTGGCAAAGCATGATCGTGACCATACCGACCATGATCGGCGGCGCCATGCCCAGAATGTGCTTCGCGATGGAGCCGTTGGTCAGGTCTTTCATGTCATTCCATCCTTGACGGATTTCCTCGACCGATTCTTTGACGACGCGGCCGACATTGGTCCACCGGCCGCGCGTCACTCATTCCGCCGCTGCAATCTGTCCGAGCTCCACCACCTGGCGCTCGAACAGCCCCCGATAGATGCCGCCGGGCTTGGCCGCGAGCTTGGCATGCGTGCCTTGCTCGACGATCTCGCCGCGGTCGAACACCAGGATGCGATCGAGGCTCTTCACCGTCGACAGCCGGTGCGCGATCACGATCGAGGTACGGCCTCTCATCAGCCGCTCCATCGCCTGCTGGATTAGGGCCTCGGATTCCGAATCGAGGCTCGAGGTCGCTTCGTCCAGGATCAGCACCGGCGCATCGGCCAGGAAGGCGCGCGCCAGCGCCACGCGCTGCCGCTCGCCGCCGGAGAGCTTGACGCCGCGCTCGCCAACCAGCGTGCCGTAGCCCTTGGGCAGGCGCACGATGAAGTCGTGCGCGTTGGCCAGCCGTGCCGCCTGCTCGATCGCCTCCAGGCTGGCGCCGGGCCGGCCATAGGCGATGTTCTCGGCGAGCGAGCGGTGAAACAGGATCGGGTCCTGCTGCACGATCGCGATCTGGCTGCGCAGCGAGTGCTGCGTGGCCTTGGCGATGTCTTGCCCATCGATCAGAACGCGGCCGCCGGTGACGTCGTAGAGCCGCTGCACCAGCTTGACGAAGGTGGTCTTGCCGGAGCCGGAGCGGCCGACGAGACCGACGCGTTCGCCGGCGCGGATCGTGACCGACAGTCCGTCATAGAGCGGCGCGTGGTGGCCGCCGTAATGGAACGTGACATCGTCGAACACGAGCTCGCCGCGCTCGATCGTGATCGGCCGCGCGTCCGTCGCATCCGCAATCCCGATCGGCTCGTCGTGGATCGCCACCAGCTCTTCCATGTCATTGACCGAGCGCTGCAGGTTGTTGATGTGCATTCCGACGTCGCGCAAATAGGCATGGATGACGTAATAGCTCGTCAGCACATAGGTGACGTCGCCGGGCGAGGCCTGCCCCGACATCCACAGCAACACGGCACCGCCGATCACGGAGGCGCGCAGGGCCAGCAACACCGAGAGCTGCGCCAGATTGGTGTAGTTGTAGCGCAGCCAGGTCCGCCGCACGCGCACGCGCCAGCGGTTGACGACACGGGCAAGCCGCGCATCCTCGCGCGCCTCCGCGCCGAACGACTTCACCACGGCGTTGCAGGTCAGCGCATCCGCCAGTGTGCCGCCGACCTTGGTGTCCCAGGCATTGGAGACGCGCGCGGCCGGCGCGATGTAGCGCGTCGAGAACAGCACCGTCATCGTGACATAGGCCAGCGCGCCGAGCGCGATCACCGCGCCAAGCGAGGCCCAGTGCACGCCGAGCAGGATCATCGACCCGATCAGCACCAGCAGCGACGGCGCCAGCGCCATCAAGATGGTGTCGTTCAACAGGTCGAGCGCCCACATGCCGCGGGTGACCTTGCGCACCGTGGATCCCGCGAAGGAGTTGGCGTGCCAGTCGGTCGAGAACCGTTGCACGCGCATGAAGGCTTCCTGCGCGACCTCGGACATGATCTTCAGCGAGAACGGCACGATGGCCTGGAGGCCGGTCAGCCGCAGCACCATGGAGGCTGCGCCCAGCGCCACGATACCGCCCAATGCCATCAGCGCCGCGTGACGCGCGGCGGGATCGGATGGGCCGCGCGTCAGGGCGTCGACCAGATGTCCGGAGAAGACCGGCATGAACAGGTCGGCGATGGTCGCACCCAACAAGCCGCCGGCCACGACGAGCGTACGCCCCGGCTGCTTCAGCCAGTGCCGGAACACGAAGGGCAGCACCACGCGTATCGCCGCGGGCCTTTTTGACAGAGCGGTCATGGCATCATCCGGCCGCTTATGCCGCGGGCCGGCTCCATTGATGGACGCAGGTCGGCCGCGAGGGCCGAGACGGCGTCACTTGAAGTTGGTTTTGGACTTGGGGAGCGGAGCGATCGGGACTGGAAGCCCAATCGAAGCTGGCGGAAGAGGCCTCTAGGAGGCCGAGCAGATACCGAGCCAGAACATCATCGAGCGCGGGCGTGCGATCTGCGAATGCGACGAAATCATGCAAATCCTCCCGGTTCGATGGAATGAGGTGCGTTTTATAGATGTGTCATTGGTGATTTGCAACGGGGCTCGCGCGAGATCACGCACGAGTGTTGCAAATTAGTACGCGTCGCCGCGCTCTCCTCCGTCATGCCCCGCGAAGGCGGGGCATCCAGTACGCCGCGGCGCCTCGGCTCTATTACAGGCTTTTCGGAATACTGGATCGCCCGGTCAAGCCGGGCGATGACACCGAATGAGTGGCTGGCTTAGTGCGCGTCGCCGCTGGCGCCGAACGGCGAGGCCGGCCTCTTCAACAGTGTGACGAGCAGGGTGAGGCCGAGATAGAACAGCGTCAGGATGAAGAAGGCATCGCCGAAGCCCATCACCACGGCCTGGCGATGCACGAGTTGCGACAGCTGCTTCATCGCCATCAGCGTGGAATCGCCAAGCCCCTGGAACTTCTGCATGAACATGGTCAGGGTTTCGGTCGCGGTCGCGTTGCCCCAGGTGACGCGCTCCTGCAGGCGCGTGATGTGCAGGTCCGTGCGGTCGTTGAGCACGGTGTTGATGACGGCGAGACCCACCGCGCCGCCGAGATTGCGCATCAGGTTGAAGAGGCCCGAGGCGTTCTTCACCCGGTCGGGCGCGAGCGTGCCGAGCGCGATGTTGTTGGTCGGCACCATCGCGAACATCATGCCGATGCCGCGCAGGATCTGCGGAATCAACAGCTCGTAGAAATCGTAGTCGCGCGTGATCCAGGTCATCTGGTAGGAGCCGAGCGCGAACACGACGAGCCCGAACGCGATCATGTAGCGCATGTCGTACTTCGCCATGAGACGGCCGACCACCGGCGCGACCAGGAACATGGTGATGCCCGAGACGAACATGGTCTCGCCGATCATCAGCGCGCTATAGCCGCGCACTTCGGCGAGATAGCGCGGATAGATGTAGGTGAGGCCGTAGAGGCCGATGCCGATGCAGAACTGAAGGACGCAGCCGATCGCAAAATTGCGGTTGGAAAAGGTGCGTAGATTGACGATCGGCTCGGCCGCCGTGAAGACGCGCCAGAAGAAGGCAATCGCGGAGATGCCGCAGATCCAGGCGCAGATCGCAACCGAGGGGTCCTGCATCCATTCATATTGCGGGCCTTCCTCCAGCACATATTCCAGCGTGCCGAGGAAGCCGGCCATGAACAGCAGCCCCCACCAGTCGAAGCGATCGAGCAATTCGAAATGCGGCTCGTCGAAATCGACCAGCGCCAGCACGCCGATGGTGATCCCGATGCCGGGCACGATGTTGATGAAGAACAGCCAGTTCCAGGACATCAGGTCGGTGATGTAGCCGCCGACGGTCGGCCCGATGGTCGGAGCCAGCGTCGCGACGAGCCCGATGATGGGACCGACGATGTGGAATTTGGTGCGTGGGAAGACGGTGTAGGCCGAAGCGAACACCGTCGGGATCATGCCGGCGCCGAGAAAACCTTGCAGCGCGCGCCAGAGGATCATCTCCTCGATGGTGGTGGCGAAGCCGCAGAGCAGGCTCGATGCGGTAAAGCCGGCCGCCGAGATCGCAAACAACAGCCGCGTGCCGAAGGCGCGCGACAGAAATCCCGACAGCGGAATTGCGATCACTTCGGCGATCAGATAGGCGGTCTGGACCCAGGAGACTTCACTGGAGCTTGCCGACAGGCCGGCCTGGATTTCACTCAGAGACGCCGAGACGATCTGGATGTCCAGGATCGACATGAACATCCCGAACACCATGATGATGAAAGCGAACAGCCGCTTCGGCGCGATGCGCTCCGAAGCGGGGTCCGCCATCATGGCAGGTGAAGCGGTCGTGGCGTTCGCCATGGTCTGACCTCGCGGCGCAGGCGCGCTACTGCGGATGGATCATGGTGGCGTCGTCGAGATCGACCTCGCTGTCGGCGTCGGCCGCGCCCTTGTTGGTGTCGACGGTCGCAGTGACCGACATGCCGGCGCGGAGCAGGTTTTGCTTTGCGACCGACTTCGGCACGCGGATGCGGACCGGCACGCGCTGCACGATCTTGGTGAAGTTGCCAGTGGCGTTGTCAGGCGGCAGCAGCGTGAACACCGAGCCCGACCCCGCCGCGATGCTGTCGACGACACCGGAGAACTTGCGCATGCCGTAGGCGTCGACCTTGATCGTCACCGGCTGACCGGGGCGGATGCGCTTGAGCTGGGTCTCCTTGAAATTGGCGTCGATATAGACGTTGTCGAGCGGCACGACGTTGCCGAGCCGCTGGCCCACCGCGACGAAGTCGCCGGCACTGACGAGGCGGTTCGAGAACGTGCCGTCGACCGGCGCGCGCACCGCGGTGAAGCCGAGATCGCGCTCGGCCTTGGCCAGCGTGGTCTTGAGCTCGGCGAGCTGCGCCTGCGCTTCGGCCTGCTGCGCCTTGGCGACGTCGACATTGCTGAGCGCGACGTCGTAGGCGGCCTGCGCAGCCTTGACCGCGGCGGCGCCCTGGTCGCGTCCGGCTTCGGAGCTCTCGAAGGTGGCGCGCGAGGCAAACCCCTTGTTGCTCAGCGCCTGCTGGCGCTCGTAATCGAGGTCGGCGCGCTTGAGGCCGGCTTCGGCGGAGACGAGCTGCGCCTTGGCCTGCGCGACCTGGCTGTCGAGTGCCGCGACCTGGCGGCCGATGCGATCGATGGTGGCCTGCTGGGTCGCGATCCTGGTCGCGGCGGCGTCGACCGCGATCTTGTAGTCGCCGTCGTCGATGCGGAAGACGATGTCACCGGCGCGCACCGTCGTGTTGTCGCCGGCGAGGATCGAGGAGACGTGGCCGGCAACGCGCGCGCCCAGCATGGTGTTATTGGCGCGGACATAGGCGTCGTCGGTCGCGACGTAGAAGCGGCCGACCAGCGTGTAATAGCCGGCATAGCTCGCGGCCGCGAGCGCCAGCACCAGCCCTACTCCCATCATCACGAACTTGCGCTTGCCGGACTTCGGCGCGCCGGCGGCGTCGGGCGCGTCCGGGGCTGCGGCCGGCTTGTCGGTCACGGGCGTCTCCGGCGCCTCGCTGGGGCGGCGCTTGGTTTCCTCGGCCACATGAGAGCGCAACTGCTCGGCGAGAGCTACAGACGTCTCGGTGGCAGCGTCACCACCCGCGGGCGTCGGCGTCTCCGCGGCGTCCGGGCGAAGGACGCGCGCAGCCTGGTCTCTCGATACGGCCATGAAGGCCTCCCCAAAAAAAGCGCGATGAGGGACGGCCGCCGTGCGGCCGGGTCCCTCTCGCCGATCCCAAATATCATTGACCGAACGGTTCGGTCAATATAGATAATATTCCCTGGCAGACCCTACTGGCCCGAATCCTTTATTTCGGTTTCATGACCCTCGACCGAAGCAAAAACTTTGCGAGACCCTGAACCAATGGTTGTAGCCGGCCGCGAACATCTGCACGTCATCCAGGAGGAGGACAGCTCCAAACGCCGCCAGATCCTGGACGGGGCCCGCAAGGTGTTCATGGATCTCGGGTTTGACGGTGCCAGCATGGGCGAGATCGCCCGCGCGGCGCAGGTCTCCAAAGGCACGCTTTACGTCTACTTCGCCGACAAATGCGCGCTGTTCGAAGCCATCCTCGAGCAGGAGGCGCTCCAGCATGGGCAGGTCGCGTTCAATTTCGATCCGGCACGCGATGTTGAAACCACGCTGAAGGATTTCGGCCGGGCCTACAACCGTTTGCTGTGCCGGCCCGGCGGCGGATCGGCGATCCGTACCGTGATGGCGATCGCCGAGCGCATGCCCGATCTCGGCCGCCGCTATTATGCGCGCGTGCTGGACAAATCCATCAACCGCCTCTCCGACTATCTCAACACCCATGTCGCCTCCGGCGATCTCGCGATCGACGATTGCGATCTGGCGGCGTCGCAGTTCATGGAACTGTGCAAGGCCTCGCTCTTCCTGCCCTTCGTCTTCCAGGCCGCGCCCGCACCGTCGGAAGAACGCATGAGCGAGGTCGTCGACAGCGCGACGCGGATGTTCCTAGCGGCTTATCGGGCGAAGTAGCGGCAAGCCGGGCCTGCGTTGCAGGCCGTTCCGGGAGCATTATATTTGGGCTCATGACCCGTGATCTCCGCCCGCCCGTCGATATCCTCCATTACGAGATTGTCCAGGAACAGGCCTCCGCGCTTGGACGAATGGGCCGCACGCTCGAACAGGCGCTCGCGCGCTTGCGCGAGTTTGACGCCGCTCACGCAAGCTCGGAAGTGCCGGCCGCGATGCAGCCGGCCAGGCGCAAGCTGGTGATGGAAGCCGGCCACGCGCTCTGGATGTTCGTGGTGCAGCGAGAGGCATCAGGCTTGCGCGACAGCCGCCACATCATGCGGACCTACAATGTCCCGGCCGAGGTGCAGCTGTGCATGGGGCTAGTCCCGGCACGGTCGAAGTCGACCTGAATTGATTTTCTACGACGCCGGTCGAGCCCAAGCTCATCACATCGGCGCGGCGCCGATCTGTTGCAACAATCCCAACAAGTCGGGCTGCCCACGTTCGCCGATGATCTGTCCGTTGGACCAGCGATAGAAGTTCATCGCCTGCACCGCGATTTTCTTTCCAGTAGGCGGAACACCGAAGAAGCTCCCGCCATGGGTGCCTCTCATGGTGAAGCGTGCCGCAACATTGTCTCCTTCGGCGATCGTTTCCTCTAGAGTCCACTGGATGTCGGGAAAACCGCCGCGCATCATTCCGATGATCTCGATGTATCCTGCAGGTCCGACTACCGGCTCGGGACGACCGGGAACGTGAAATATTGCTTTCGGAGAGATTAGTCGTCAGCGAGCTTCTCGCTCGCGGTGTTGATGAACTCGACGAACCGCTCCATAAGACGCTTGTTTTCTTCCATTTCCGTTCTCCTAATATCAGCCAGTCGGCAGCCTCCTGCATCGACTCGTAGGGATGGTCTGCTTCGGGTCACAAGCCGCTCATCATGCTCAAGGCGGGAGACTTCCGTTGCGCGGTGAGCTGACCTTTATGACTACACGCCTAGTCGGTCACCTGCTTGCGGAGCGCAGCGAGATCGTTGACGACCATCTTGGTCGGGCCAGTCCAGATGATGCCGTCGTCCTGGAGGCGGCTGAGGATCAGGCTGATCGACTGGCGCGTCGCACCGATCATGCGCGCGAGATTGACCTGCGTGATGCGGCCGAGCGAGATCGGGCCGCTCTCGTCCTGGGCCGCGTTCTCGCACAGCTTCACCAGCAGCAGCACCAACCGTTCCGCCGCCTTCTGTCCCGCCAGCGTCTGCGCCAGCATCGAATAGGTCTCGCCCTTGAAGCCGAGACACTCGATCAGCGCGACTGCGAACGACGGCGACTGCGCGATCAACCGGCGGACCGCGTCCTGGTCGAGATGCAGTGCCTCGACGCGCCCAAGCGCGCGGGCCGACCAGCTGTGGCGGTGATCGCCGAGGATATAGGGCGCCCCGACGAAGTCGCCTGCCTCCCAGGTCGACAGCATCAATTCGCGCCCCTGCGTGCCGGCATGGGTGCTTTCGACGATTCCGTTCAGGATGATGTGGACGCCGTTTGCGGGCTCGCCCTCCCGCAGCAGATATTCGCGGTTCTGGTAGGTCGCGAGCCGGCCGGTTCGCATCACCAGTTCCAGATCGGGCTTGTCCAACGCCTTCAGCACATAACGTCCGGTCCCGGGCCGTGACAGTTCGGCGCGCGGCTCAGCGGGATCGGCCACCTCATGCGCATCGCTGCGCTCCACGATCGGTCTCCCTTCGAGTGACGGCTCGAAGGCTAGGAGGTCTCCGCTCAGATTGCAACGCGGCGCAGATGGTCGGGCCCGACTGAAGCCTCCACGAAAGCGCAGGCCAGATCGGTGAGCAGACGCTCCCGGCCAGCCGGCGCCAGGAACGTGACGCCATAGGGCACGCCGGCTGCGGTGACGGCGTTCGGAACGGCGATGGCGGCCAGGCCCAGCGGGTTTGCGTAGTTGGTGTAATAGCCGTTGTTGAAGTTGGCCGTCAGCGGATCGCGCGCGACGTCGTCGATGCTCAGCACGGTGCCGACCGTCGGCACGACCAGCGCGTCGTGAACTTGCCAGAAATCGCGCAGCGACCGCTGGACCTCCTTGACCTTGTAGAGCGCGCGATAAGCGTCGGCCGCCGTGAACTTCCGGCTGCCGATGACGAGGTCGCGCACGATCTTCACGCCCGCGTCCGGGTTGGCGTCGAGGAATGCGCCGACCGAGACGTCCCGTTCGGCGAGGAAGGGTCCGAAGAACATCAGATCGTTGACCGAAATGAACGGCGAGAAATCGACCGACGCCACCGACAGATCGAGTTGCCGCAGCTTGCGCAGCCCATCGCCGAACAGCGCCTCCGTCTCCGCATTGCCGAAGAACCTGAGCTGATCCGGACGCGGCGTTGCGATGTTGAGCGGCCGCGCTGGAGGAGCCTGCTCCGTCCATCCGGCGAAAGCTTCCGGTGAAAAGCAGTCCCCGGCATCGCACCGCGCCAACACGCGATAGATCTCGTGGCCATCGCGGGGGTCGCGCGTATAGAGCGAGATGGTATCAAAACTACGGCACGCGTAGACCATGCCGCGCTGACTGAAGGCGCCGGGCGCCGGCTTGAAGCCGGTCACGCCACAATAGGACGCCGGCACCCTGCCCGATCCGCCGGTATCGGTGCCGAACGCAAAGGATGAGGTGCCCGTCGCGACCGATACCGCGGCGCCCGAGCTCGAGCCGCCCGGGATGTAGTCGGGGTTATGCGGGTTGCGGGCGATGCCATAGGGCGAGCGCACGCCAACGAGGCCGGTCGCGAACTGATCCATATTGGTCTTGCCGAGATAGAACGCGCCGGCGGCGATGGCGTCGGCGACGACCGGGCTGGTGTCTTTCGCGATGTAGGCGAATTCCGGGCAGGCCGAGGTGGTCTGCTCGCCGGCGACGTCGATACAATCCTTGACTGAGAACACGAGGCCGTAGAGCGGCAGCTCGCCGATCTCGCCAATGCGCGCATCGAGCGCGCGGGCCTTCGCCATGACGCCGTCTGGATTTGCCGTCGAGATCCAGACGCCGCTCTGGTCGGCGTCGTCAAGGCGCGACAACACATGGGCGGCGACATCGGACGGCTTGAGCTCACCGCTGCGATAGGCGGCACGGAGATGGCCAGGTGCGAGATTCATATCGGTCACGTGCTTGCGGGAATTGGCAATGTGCCGGCGAGGCAGACACGCCGGCGCCGATCCTAGCGGCCGATCACCTTCTCCAGATAGGCGGGCTGGATGAAGGCTTCGAAGTCGGCGCGCGGCAGCAGCTTCGGCAGGCGCTCCTGCTTCACCAAGAAATCGGCGGTCGAGATCAGCGTGTCGACGAACTTGCCCTTTTTCGCGGATGTGCCGAGATACTCCTCCGTGAGCTGCTTGTTGCAGGGGATCATCCCGGTGCCCTTCATCATTCGCTGCGCGTCCTCGATGGGCAGCGAAAGCTCTTCCGCGATGATTTCGGCGGTCTTCTCCGGGTTCTTCAGCCAGAAGTCGATGCCTTCGCATTCGGCCTTGATGAACTTGTCGACGTAGGACGGATACTTCTCCGCGAACGCGTTCATGACGACGCCGATGTCCCAGGTCGGGTAGCCGCGCTTGGCCATCTCGCCCGAGGTGACGAGGATCTTGCCGCCGTTCTTCACAGCCTTGCCGAGATTCGGCTCCCAGAACCAGGCCGCGTCGATGTCGCCGCGAAGCCAGGCCGCCGCGATGTCCGACGGCGCCAGGTCCAGGATCTTCATCGAGGCGGGATCGACACCCTCGTCCTTGAGCGCCTGGAGCAGGAGGTAGTGCGTCGTTGAGCCGAACGGCGCCGCCACGGTCTTGCCCTTGAGGTCCTTGAGCGAGGTGATGTTCTTGTCGGCGCGAACCACCATCGACTCGACGTAGTCGAGCATGTTGATCACCAGGATGCCTTTGATCGGCAGGGCGCGCGTCGCGCCGATCGCGGTCGGCGGGTTGCCGAGGCCGCCGAAATCGACGTCGTTGCCAGCGATCGCGCGCAGCATGTCGCCACCGCCGCCGATCTTGACGTATTTGATGTCGACGCCCGGCATCTCCTTGGCGAGCAGGCCAAGATGCTTGGTGACCAGCTGCGCGTTGACGAGGTTCAGATAGCCGACGGTCACCTTCGCCGGCTTGTCCTCGGCGCGGACTGCACCCGTGAGCGCCAACGTGGTAACCGCGAGCGTCGCAATCAGTCTCTTCATGGAGGTCTCCCTTACGATCAGAATTGGATTCAGGCCCACGGCATCAACAGTTTCGCGATGCCGCGCATCATGAGGTCGAGCACGACGCCGGTGAGACCGAGCACGATCAGCCCCATGATCACGACGTCGGACAGCAGGAATTTTGCGGCGTCCCAGATCATCCAGCCGATGCCGGCGGATGCCGCGACGATTTCGGCGGCGACGAGAACGGTGTAGGTGAATCCGAGCGAGATGCGCATGCCGGCCAGAATCAGCGGTCCCGCCGCCGGCAAATAGACGTGAAACAGCAGGTGTCGCCGGGTCGCGCCGAGCGACTGGGCGGCGCGCACATAGACCGGGTCCACGCTGGTGACGGCCTGGATCGTCGAGATGACGATGCCCGGAAGACCGGCAAGAAACAGCAGCGACAGCTTCGAGCTCTCACCGATGCCGAGCCACATCACCAGCAGCGTATAAAGTCCGAGCGGCGGCAATGGCCGGTAGAACTCGATCAACGGATTGAGCAGCGCGCGTGCGTTGCGCGACACGCCCATGAGGACACCGAGCGGAATGCCGATCAAGCAGGCCAGCGTGAAGGCGGTGAGGATGCGATAGAGGCTTGCGCCGAGATGCTGAAGCAGGGTCGCGCCCTGATATCCCTTCGTCATCGTCTTGACGAACGCGGCCCAAACCGCCTGCGGCTTCGGCAGGAACAGCTCGTTGGCCCAGCCTCTCTCCGTGACAATGGCCCAGCCGGCCAGCAGCACGGCGACGGTCAACGTCGAGAGCAGCACCGATCGCGAGACCTTCGGAAGCCGCAGCCGCAAGCTGCCGCGTCGCGTGCGATCCGGCGAGATTGGAATCGTCATGTGGGTCGCCTCGACGCTCATGTCCGCACTCCCAGGATCTGCATGATGGTCAGCGCGTAGATCCGCGTCGCCATCACCGACTTGGTGATCGAGATGTTCTCGTTGTCGACGGCCCAGCCGTCTTCTCCGGGACCGAACGTCACCGCATTGATGCCGGCTTCGCGGAAGCGGATCGTGTCATTGAAGGCGTTCTTGCGGTTGACCCCGGGCTCGCGGCCCATCAGACGCCGGTAAACCGCGCGCAGGGAGCGGCAGGGCTCCTCCTCGACCGGCACCGGTTCGGTCGCGTTGACGAACAGCGAGCCGGGCACCTGGCGCACCTCCACCTTGACGTCGTTCACGCCGGCAAAAGTGTCCCGTCCGAGACGCTCGATGTCCGCAATCACGCTCGACAGCGTCATGCCGGGCACGATGCCGACCACGGCGAGTGTGATGGTGCAGGCATCCGGCGAGAACTGCATCTCGCCAGGCAGGCCGGACCGAATGCGCACCACGGCGCAGCAGGGCGGCGTATGTCCCATGAACTTGCTGGGGATATGCGTGAACGCCATGTCCTTCAGTTTCGGCAACAGCTTTGCCGCTTCCATGATGGCGTTGACGCTGATGTCCGGTCGCCAGATGTGCGACTTGATCCCGTGAACGGTAAGCTCGATCAGGCAGTGGCCGGAATTGGCCACCGACAGGTTCATGCCCCAGTCCTTGTTGACGTCGCCCCAGGCGGTCGGCTCGGCGGTGATCTCGTAGTCGGCGGTCAGGCCGACCTTGTTCAGCATGTAGATGGAGCCTTCGGTGCCGTTCCGCTCTTCATCGACGGTGTAGCAGCACATCAGGGTGCCATCGAACTTCACACCCGCTTCGGTCAAGGCCTGCACTGCGAGCAACGATGCAGCGAGGTTGCCGCGCGTGTCGGACGTGCCGCGCGCATAGAGCAGATCGCCGTGGCGCGTCGCCTTGAACGGATCGAAATCCGTCATGTGCCATTTCTCGGGCTCGACGGCCGGATAGGTGTCGAGATGGTCGTTGAGAATGAGCGAAGGCGCGCCGTCCCGTCCCTTGAGCACGCCCAGCACGTTCGGCCGGTGCGGCTGCGCGCTGTGCTTGGTGACCTCCATACCGAGCGCTTCGAGCTTGCCCGCGACCAGCATCGAGATCGCCTCTTCCTCGGCAGGCGGCAAATCGGGATCCAGCGGATTGCCGGAACGGGGCTGGCCGGTGCGGATCAGCTCGGACGCGAGCTCAAGCCAGCGCTCCTCCGTGATGCGCGACAGCACGCGCTGTTCGAGATCCGAATAAGGAGGGGTGACAGGCATCTGCATGACGGGATCCGCTGGCTCACGGCGCCGGCAGCGCCGCTTCGTGGCAGCTTCCTCATTGCAGCGACCGTGCCAACTGCCGAAAAAGCCCGCGGCAGCACAATTGTCTTTCTGACTTCAATGGCTTAGGCGAGATTTGCGCGTGCGCAAATTTTTGCGCCCGAGATGCGCTCTGCCGAAGACGCGACGCCGGCTGAACAGGCTGGGGTCAGCGCGAAGCCGGCCGGCGTGGGATCGTAGCCCGCATCCAGCGAAGCGGAATGCGGGAACACCTTCCCTATTGCGCTGCCCGTAATCCAGGCTACGGGCCACGCGCAATCCTCAGTCGTCGGCGTACTCGTCCTCTTCGTGCTTTCGCGCCATGCTCTTGCGCGTCCCCAGCGAGCCGGTCACGGAGGGATCGCGCGCATTCGCATAGGGATTGCGCCCGCCCGCTCGCGCGGCAACCTCTTCGCCGGAGACGGCGGCGGGCTGGCAGATCAGGCGGCGGCTGGCGCGGCGCATCAGATCGACGTGGATGTGATCGTAATGATAGACGTTCGAGCCCGGCGCCAGCACCGTGGTGAAATGCACGCAGGCGCCCGACTGCACGTCGCGCAGGAATCCCTGCTCTTCCGGCATGCCGCGCCAGCCATCCTTCACGGTGACGCGGCGGCCGTCGGCGAGCACGAAGGCGGCGATGTCGAGCGCATTGCCGAAGGCGTGCTCGGAAATATGGGCATGCGAATTGCCGTTCATGCCGCGGCAGGAATAGGCGGAGATCTGCTTGATCTCCGCGACGCGGGTGCCGAACCAGCGCATCGCCGAGGGCTGCACGGTGTCGGCAAGCCAGCGGTCGAGCTCGGACACGATCGGACAGGCCAGCGTCGCAACCGGCTTGATCGCAACAGGGCCGACGGCGGTGACGGGATTGCCCTGTGCCGGACCAAGACGCGGCGGCGGTTGCTGCGCGGGCGCCTGCGAGTAAGGCGCCGGCCGCGCCGGATAGCTCGGCGCATTCATGTAGCGCGACGCGCCCGCGGCATCGGTGCCCTCGGGCGGCAGGTCGATCTCGTCCTCCTGCTGCGCCACGCCCGGCGCGTTCAGAGGCATTGGACCAGGGGAAGCGCCATAGCCGGACGGCTGACGCACCGCGCTCTCGGGATAGTTCGAGCGTTGCGGATAGTTCTGGCTCTGCGGGTAATTCGATCGCGGCTGCGTCACCGGCCAGCGCGGCTGGTTGCCGATGCTCCCGGGCGGTCGCAAATCCTCATCGGCAAAGCCGTAGCTGCTCGAGCCTTCGCCGAGGGCGGCGACCTTGAGCGGAAACTCGGCTCCGCACATGCCCGGCCCGGAGATCGGGTCGATTCGGACGAGATCCGGCCCTTCTTTCACCGCGCCTGATTTCAGGCATGCGGCTTCGGCCTCGGCCCGCCACGGTTCACGTTCGGCCTGGAAGACGCCGCGTCCGCAACCCGCTAACGAAACAAGGACGATGGAGCCGACGAGATACAAACGAACTCCGCGCGTCATGCACGCACGTTCGGTGAATTTACTTAAAGACTCTTCAACGTGTTGATTTCAGTGTTCTTTAACCATGTCAGCTCGCGCGAGCAGCGGCCCCTGCCCCGACGAGCGACAGCAAGGCTGACTTTTTCGAAAAGAGACTCTCTGTTAACCATGATCCTCTCGCGCAAGGCGGCGCGACAGCGGGAGCGACCTCATGACGTTCGCCGGGAGATTGAGCGTTATCACCGCGTACCTCGCCATGGCCTTTGTCGGTGCCATCGTGCTCGGCATGATCTAGCGGCTTCAGCCGGAGGTATCGAACGCGTCCCTTACGACGGCGCGCTCCACTGCCGCGACGTCGTGATCAGCTTCTCCGGCCGCTCTTCGGCTCGCGTCCAGTCGTTGCCGGAACACCAGAAATGGCCCAGTGCGCAGGCTTCGACGTGGAGCTTGCCGGAGCCCTTCAGCGTCATCGTCGCATAATAGGTGCTGCCGCTGGAGCGGCTGTAGATGTTGCCGGTCCAGACGTCGTGCGTTTTCGGTTTCATGTTGACGAGCACGCTTTCGCCCCTGGTCGATGCTTCCGTCAGCGCGAAGCCGCACAGTGCCGGTCCGCAGCGTTCGATGCGAACCGTGCCCTTGGCGCCTGCGCTCTCCCATTCGCCGAGCGGCAAATAGGCGAGTTCGTCGTCGCTGCGCTCAGGGCTCGTCACCGCCTGCTCGAGCACCGGCCTCGGCGCAACGACGGGTGCCTCCATGCGCGGCGGATCGAGCGCGACGGTCTTCGGCGGATCCATCCGCGGTAGCTCGACCCGTGGCGGATTGGAGCTTGGCGCCGGCGGCAGGACAACTGGCTGCGACGTCGTCGAGGCAAGGACAGGCGCCGCCGGCGCCGGTGGAGGCGCGACCGCAATGGCTGGCGCCGGCCTGACCGCAGCCACGGGATAGAGCGGCTGCGGCGGCGGTAGCACCGGCGTCGGCGCCGGTGTCGTATCGACGTCCGGCCGAAAGCTGCGATGGGAGGAAACCGCGACACAGGAAGCCGATCGGCAATTCCTGGGCGACTCGACCTGGAATCGATGACCGCCGATCGAGAACGCGTAGGATCCGGCCTCGGCTGCGGGCGCAATCGCCATCAGCGCGATCAAGGTGCCAAGCGAAGTCACAAGCCGCATCATCGGCGCCTCCCTCTGTGTGGCGACGACGTTACACAGATGGAATCGCGGCTGAATGTGCGCTGCCTCACCCAGCAGAGGAGAGCCGTTGTGACGTCTATCACAGAACGCCCGACCAGCCCGGCGTAGGGTCGAACCACGCTTTCATCCACCCGCGACTTCAGTCCCATCGGGACCCACACATTCTTCGGAGGTTGTCATGAACAAGCTCACCATCGCCGCCACCGCTCTCTTCCTCGCGTCCACCGCCGCCGCGCATGCCGGCAATGCGATCTCGTTCCAGATCGAAGGCCAGAACATCCGCATCGAGACGCCGCGCAACTGCGCCTCGCTCAACTGCGTGACCATCGTGGCGCCGGGCTTGTCGGACAAGCCGATCAAGCTGAACAACATCAACCTCAAGGGCCTTGGCTCCAGCTCCAAGGACGACGACGTCGACACCACGCCGGCTCCGGCCACGACCGCGCAGCCGGCGCCGGCTCCGGTGCAGCAGCCCGTGCAGCAGGCCCCGGTGCAGGCGACCGCGCCGGCAGCGCCCGCTATCGCGGCACCGAGCACGACGGTTGCCGCTGCTCCGTCCACCGGCTACGACGCCACGACGCAGACCGCGCCCGCCGCTGCGCCCGCGCCCGTCGCGGTTGCTCCGGCCCCCGCTCCGGCTCCGGTCGCCGCCGCGCCTGTTGCGGTTGCCAACACGCCGATCGGCGTCTGGGCCACCGAAGAGAACAAGGGCAATGTCCGCGTCGAACAGTGCGGCGTCAATCTCTGCGGCTACGCCGCGAAGACCAATGAGCGCATCCTGATCAACATGAAGCCCGACGGCGCGAAGTGGAGCGGGCGCATCCACGATCCCGACTCCGGCCGCAATTACGACTCGACGATCGCGATGAAGGGCCCGAATGCGATGCGTGTGCAGGGTTGCGCCTTCGGCGGCATGTTCTGCGGCGGCCAGACCTGGAAGCGCGTGAGCTGACCACCATCGTCCTAGTCTATCGTCATCCCGGGCGATGCGAAGCATCGACCCGGGATCATGCGCGACAGTCTCAGTTTATCCCCTCACCCTGAGGAGCCTGCGAAGCAGGCGTCTCGAAGGGGCGAGGCCCGGGATCGCGAGCGGGCCTGCATGGTTCGAGACGCGCGCAAGGGCGCGCTCCTCACCATGAGGGGAAAGAGTTGGGTTTGAACCTTCACCGCCCACGTGCGATAGACATTCATCCGCCGTTCACCTGCATCAGGATGATATCGGTCGATCTCGCCTCGCGTTTCTCACCGGGACCTCTTCGTGACTTTTATCGTGGCCTGGCGCCGCTTCATGTTCGCGCTTGCGCTGCTGGCGTTGCCGCCGGCCGGGGCGAGCGTTGCGTTCGCATCCGATGCGATCGAGCTTGCGCAGGCGCAGCCAGAAGCGCAACCGTCGCCCGCCCCCTCGCCGACGCCATCGGCTTCACCCGCTCCCCCGACCGACGCGCAGCCCGCCGCCGTCGAGCCGATCGGCAACGTCGCGACGGTGACGGGCATCGCGACCGTGATCCGCGACAAAAATTCCTATCCGCTGCGCGTGCGCGACGACATCTTTCTCAACGACGTCGTGCAGACTTCGTCGAACTCATCGCTCGGCATCACCTTCAACGACGCGACCACGTTCAACCTCTCGGCCAGCGCAAAAGTCACCATCGACACTTACGTCTATGAGGACGGCGGCAAGCAGAACGCAGGCATCTTTGACATCGGCAAGGGCACGGGCGCCTTCGTCGCGGCGGCGGTGGCAAAGACCGGCAACATGAAGATCACGACGCCGACGGCGACGCTGGGCATCCGCGGCACCACGGGCGTCGTCGACGTGCCGGAAGGCGCGGCCGCGAACAAGACCAACAACGTCAAGATCAAGCTCTATCCCGACGCCGACGGCCGGGTCGGACACATCGACGTCGACGACCGCACGAGCGGGACGCGGCTCGGCGCGCTGACGCAAGGCGCGAGCGGTTTTGCGATCCGGCCGGGCGCGGCCGCGGCCGGGGTCATGCGCTTTGCCGCGGTGCCGATCACGATCGCACCACAGCAGATTGCGCGCGACCGCGGCTTCGTCAGCCAGGTGCATCTGGCGCAGACCACGGGCCGGCAGATCGTCACCGAGCAGCGCGACTTCCGCCGCGCCAATCCGACCGCGAGCCCGCGCATTCCGCGGCCGTTCCAGCCGCCGCAACAGCAACAATTGCGGCCAAACACGGCGCCAGGACAACAGCCGCAACAGCCCCAGCGGCCGAACGGTCAGCCCGGTCAGAACAACCGTCCGGGGCAGCAACAGCCAGGCACGCCAGGCCGTCAAGGCAGCCAGCCGCCGCAGCGGCAGGGCCAAGCGCCGGGCCAAGGCGGCGCCGTGCAGCCCGGTACGCCGCGCGTGGGTCAAGGTCAGCAGCAACAAGGCCAGAAGCAAGGCGCGGGACGTCCGGCAGGCCTACCGCGCGCCGGTCAAGGCACGCAGCCTGACGGCAGGCCACAAAACCAGCCGCAGCGCGGTGGACAGATTCCGACGCAGCCCGGCGGAGTCGCGCCGCAGCAGCCGGCCGGAACGCAGCAGCAGCCCCACGTGCAGCCGCAACTTCCGCGCACCGGCATGCAGCCGGGGCAGCCGCCCGCCGCTCAACCTCCGGGCATGCAGCGCCCGGGCGGATTCCAGCAGCGCCTCCCCGCCGCGCAACGTCCCGTAGCGCCGCGAAGGCCAGCGCCAGTTCCGAAGGAGAAGGAGCGGCGATGACTTTCTTCCTTCTCCCCTTGTGGGAGAAGGTGGCGCGAAGCGCCAGATGAGGGGTTCTCACCGCGAATCCATTGCGACAGCTTCGCGCGTGGAGAGACACCCCTCGCCCCCTTGTGGGAGAGGGTGCACCGTCAACGCGGGGCGAGGTGAAGAAAACTCACGCCTCACCGCGCAGCCAGGCCTTCACCTTCTGCAACAGACCGTGCCGCAACTCGCCGACCGAAGCCGCTTCGGCTGGCGTCAGCGCCTGCAAGGCTGCATCGACATCCTCGGTCGCGAGCGGCGATCTGACGTCGGCATCCCCCGGCGCAAGCCCAGCGGCCGCGAGCGCGATCGGGCCAACCTGGGTCAGGAACACGCGCTCGTCCTCGCGCGACAGGCGCCCGAGCGCGTCTTCCAGCGTCAGCCAGTCGATGGCCTTGATGTCGTTCATCAGCTTGCGGACCGGACCGTCCCCGGCCTCCATGCGCCAAAAATGCACGACCTTTGAACGTCCGCCCGACTGGTAGACGAGTGTGCCCAAAAATTCGTGGATGGTGACGTCGTGGCCGGTCTCTTCCAGCACTTCGCGGTGCGCGGCTTGCTTCGGCGTTTCGCCGTCGTCGAGCTTGCCCTTGGGCAAGACCCATTCGTTGCGCTTGCGCTGGCGCACGACGGCAATCAGCGGCGGCGCACCTCGCCGCAGCACAATACCACCCGCCGCCATGACCGGCGCCCGTGCCATCACCCAATCCGTCGTCGCAGAAACGTCCCCACGAACGATATAGGCGGCCGACGCGGCGGATTGAAGGCTAGTTTTTTCTCAGCAACGCTTGACCTGCGCGGATGCGCGTGCCTTCGGCGATGCCGTCGCAGAAGGTGAAATCGCCGGGCGCGAGGATGATGATGGTCGAGCCATGCTCGAACCAGCCGAGCTCCTCGCCCTTGCTCACGTTGACGTCGCAGGGAAAATTGACCGGCCCCCTGGTCTGCGCATTCAGCACCATGTCGAGGAAGTGCAGACGGATGCTCGCGACCAGGATCGCGGCGACCGGTACCAGCGTCACGGCTTCGCCCGTCGGCAAATGCGTGCGGATCACCGCGCGCTCGTTCTTGCAAAACAGACGCTCGACCCGCTTCAGCGCGATCGGGTTGACGTTCCAGACATCGCCATGGATCAGCGTGACGCGTTCGATATGCGCGTCAAAGGGCGCGTGGAAGCGGTGATACATGCTCGAGGTCAGCCGCAGCGTGACGAAGGAGCCGTTGCGGTGCTGGTCGACCAGCACGGAGTCTCCGAGCAAATCGAGCAGCGAGTACGGCGCGCCCTTGACCTGGAACAGCTCGGTGTCGGCGATCCGGCCATGGGCGCCGACGATGCCGTCGGACGGACTGGCGACAATGGAGGGGTCCGGATCAAAGGGCCGCAAGCCGGGCTTGAGCTCCCGGGTGAAGCAGTCGTGCAGACTCCTGAAATGGGTCTTGCGCGCCTCCGACAGATCGAGGTCGGAGAACAGCTTCCACAGCGCGATGGAGCCGTCCCGCACCAGCGGATTCTCGATCTTGGAGAACCAGCCCATGAAGCGGGTCAGCGCGGCGCGGGGGATGCGGTTGGTCAACAGGAAGTTGAGGTCTTCCTGCTGGGTGAAAGAGGCGATGAGGGCTTTGACTGTCATGAATCTGTCAGCTCGCAGTATTAGCGCTTGTTGTCATGGAAACGACACTCCCGATTCTTTCTTTATCCGTGGCCGCCGCAGCGTCCGCTGCCGCCGCCTTCCCGAAAATCAAGGCGCGGCTCGAATTGTCCCGCGCCAAGCACCGCTCGCTCGCGGGACATTCCAAGATGTCGCGCCGGGTGGCGAGGCTGCTCCCGTTCTACGAATTCGAAGGCGATGCGTATTTTGCCTGCGACGGCGCGCCGGCGAACGTCGCAACGCAGCGCAATGACGGCTTCTTCCGTCTCGCGCGTCTCTACGCCGAGCGCTACCCCAAGGGCCGCGCGATGACGAGGGAGGCGGCGGAGAAGATCTCCGACCTGCACTTCACCGAGAGCTACCGCGTGCCGTTCCAGTTCTCGCGCCTCGTTCGCGAGCATCTGGGCACCTCGACCTTCGTGGAGTCGTCGTGCGGCGTCACCGTCACGGATGTCGACGGCAACACCTCTTACGACCTCACGGGGTCCTACGGCGTCAACATCTTCGGCAACGACTTCTACAAGGAATGCATCGAGGGATCCGAGAAGCGCGCGCACGCGCTCGGACCGGTGCTCGGCCCCTACCATCCCGTCATCCTCGAGAACGTGGCGCGGCTCTGCCAGATCTCGGGCCTCGACGAAGTGTCCTTTCATATGTCCGGCACCGAAGCCGTGATGCAGGCGGTGCGGCTCGCGCGCTATCACACCAGGCGCACCCATCTGGTCCGCTTCGCCGGCGCCTATCACGGCTGGTGGGGCGACGTGCAGCCCGGCGTCGGCAATCCGATTCCCGCGCACGAGACCTACACCCTGGCCGAGATGTCGGAGAAGACGCTGCATGTGCTGCGGACGCGCAAGGACATTGCCTGCGTGCTGGTCAACCCGCTGCAGGGGCTGCATCCGAACGGCAACGCGCCCGGCGATTCCGCACTGGTCGACTCGTCCCGTGGCGGCAATTTCGACCGCGGCGCCTACACCGAATGGCTCAAGAAGCTGCGCGAGGTCTGCGACCAACGCGGCATCGTGCTGATCTTCGACGAGGTCTTCGTCGGCTTCCGCCTCGCCGCAGGCGGCGCCCAGGAGTATTTTGGCATCAAGGCCGACATGGTGACCTACGGCAAGAGCCTCGCCGGCGGCCTGCCGGTCGGCGTGGTCTGCGGCCGACGCGAGCTGATGCGCCGCTTCCGCGACGATCGCCCCGCCGACGTTTGCTTCGCCCGCGGCACCTTCAACTCGCACCCCTACGTCATGACGGCGATGGACGAATTTCTGAGCCGGCTCGCCAGCCCGAACTTCCGCGCCGTCTATGACGGGTTGGACGAGACCTGGAACGAGCGCGCGCAAAAGCTCAACCGGATGATGGAGGGCGCGGACCTGCCGGTGCGGTTCGCCAACTTCTCCTCGATCTGGACGGTGAAATACACCACGCCATCCCGCTACAACTGGATGCTGCAATACTACCTTCGCGCCGAAGGCCTGTCCTTGAGCTGGGTCGGCACTGGCCGGCTGATCTTCAGCCTCAACTACACAGATGCCGATTTCACCGAGGTCGCCGAGCGTTTCGTCCGCGCGGCCGAGAAAATGAAAGCCGACGGCTTCTGGTGGCACGATGGCGTCCTCACCAACAAGACCATCAAGCGGCAGATCCTGAAAGAGATGCTCGCCAAGCGCTTCCGGCGCTGAGGCCAAATCCGCCAATGCCGTCATTGCCGAGCCCGTCCCGGCCATCCACGCGCTTCCGCGCGAAAGCCGCAAGACGTGGATGCCCGGGACGAGCCCGGGCATGACGCAACCACCAGACATCGGAAGCCTTGGTGAGATCGCGGCGCTCAGGCGTGCTGCTCTTCGAGCGGGGGCTCGCCGATCAGGCCCAGCGTGTGCTCGGGGTTGAGGTGCAGGCCGGGGTCCATCAGCTCGCCGCGCATCAGCGCCAGCGGCGCGTTGCGGTAGAGCATCAGATCGTGGAAGGGGTCGGTCAGGATCTTCGTCATCCAGACGAGGCCGGTCTCGACGTCGCGAATGAAGAACAGGTGCACCGTGCGGAACATCAGACCGCCGCCGCCGACGACGAGCCAGACCTTGGCGACCTGCCGCATGAAATCGGTCGCGCCCGCCCAGGGCGTGAACAGTCCGAACAGCGTGGGGTCGACCAGCAGCACCACCGGCGACAGCGCCCAGATCGACATCAGCACCACCTTGCGCCGAAGATTGTAGCCGACCTTGATCTCTTCCTTGTGCTCGTGCGTCGCCTGGTTGATCTGGTCGTAGCCGTGCGGCTCGAAGAAGAAGTGACCCGCCTGGCGCGAGGTCATCGAGACCAGCCAGCCGACCAGCGCCGAGATCATGGGATCGATGAACAGCCAGACATAGGCGAACAGGAAGCTCAGCGCGCTCACGAAATGCAGGCTCTGATTGATGCGGCTGTGGTGATAGTAGCGATGGTCGTCCCAGCGCTGGATCCGCAGCTGCTCGAGATAGTTCTTGATCATGCTCTCCCCCAAATGCTTTCGGGTTCAGGATTTACAGAGATTCGATGTAGGCCGTGTGACATCATCATTTTGTCATGTGACGATGTGCAGCGACGCGGTGACGCACGCGTGAGCTTGGGTTACGCCGCTTTTGCGACGTCGATCTTGCGGAAGCGCACCAGCGAGAAATGACCGAGCGGCGGAATCAGGCGGCGCTCGGCGAGCTCGATGCCGTCGGCGCCGGCGAGCCATTTGGCGTAACGCGACCAGGCGAACTCGGCGGTGCGGAAGCCGAGCGGACGCACCACCGGCTGCAACTTCTGCTCGATGAAGCGGCGCATGCCGGTATCGGCGCTGACGCGGGTGAGGATGATCAACTCGCCGCCCGGACGCAGCACGCGGGCGAATTCGTCCAGCGCGACTTCCGGATTCGGCACGGCGGTGACGACGTATTGCGCCATCACGACGTCGAAGGAATTGTCGGGGAATTCGAGCTTCTCGGCATCCATCACCGCGAGGCCCTCGACGTGCTCTAGGCCGCCCTCGGCGACGCGCTGGCGCGCCTTGTCGAGCATCGCCTCCGAGATGTCGGTGCCGAAGATGCGCAGATGCGGCGCGTAGAGCGGCAGCGAGATGCCGGTGCCGACGCCGACCTCGAGCACCCGGCCGCCGATCTTGTTGGTGGCCGCGATCGCGGCCTGCCGGCCTTTGGCGAACACGCCTCCGAACACGAGGTCGTAGACCGGCGCCCAGCGGTCATAGGCCTGCTCGACCGTGCCACGGGTGAGGTCGAGCTGCTGTGTGCCGTCAAGGTTCATGATCTTAGCCATCGATGAGGTTCTCGCTGTGGTCGAAACGTTGGGGTCAACCGCGCACCGGCCGCCGCGCCATGATCGGCGAGGCGCGCAAGGCACGACTGGGCTGAAGTGAAGTGAGGTTGCCGACGAATTGGCGCGCGCTGTTTTCCCAGGAGCGCTCCAGCGCGAAATTGCGGCAAGTCTGGCGCAACATGGTGAGTGCGCGCAGACACGCGGCCCGCAGATTGTGGTCGATCGCGCCGATCGGATGATCGGCGATGACGTCCTTGGGACCAGTCACCGGGAACGCCGCCACGGGCGTGCCGCAGGCGAGCGCCTCCAACTGCACGACACCAAAGGTGTCGGTCAGGCTCGGAAATACGAACACGTCGGCGGCGGCGAGATGCGCGGTCAGATCGGCGCCCTTCTTCTCGCCGAGGAAGACCACATCGGGATATTTCTTTTCGAGCGCGGCCTTCTGCGGGCCGTCACCGACGACGACCCTGGTGCCGGGCAGGTCGAGCGAGAGGAACGCTTCCAGGTTCTTCTCCACCGCCACGCGGCCCATTGTCATGAAGATCGGCCCGGGCAGATCGAGCTTGGCCGGACTGTCGGGATGGAACAGCTCGGTGTTGACGCCGCGGGTCCAGAAGCCGAGCCGCTTGAAGCCGCGCTCGGAGAGCTCCTGCCGCAGCGAGGGCGTCGCGACCATCGTCATCGCGGCGGCATCGTGGAAGTGGCGCAGCACGGCATAACCAACGCTCGCGGGAATGCCGGTTCGCACCGAGACATATTCCGGAAACCGCGTCGTGTAGGAGGTGGTGAAGGCGAGCCGGTTGCGGCGGCAATACGCCCGCGCCGCCCAACCGATCGGCCCTTCGGTTGCAATGTGCAGGGCTTCCGGCGCCGCCTTCTCGATCCGCCGCGCAATCTCCTTGCCGCTCGGCAGCGCAACGCGCAGCCCCGGATAGGTCGGCAACGGCCATGACCGAAAGCCGTCCGGCGTCAGGAAGTCGATCTCGACATCCAATGCCTTGGCCGCGCCAGCCAGCGAGGTCAGCGTCCGCACCACACCGTTGACCTGCGGATGCCAGGCGTCAGTCGCGATTAATACCCGCATGGGGAAATCCCGAGATTTTTATGATTCTCGGCTTAGGACCATCAACCACGGATATTTCAGGCGTGTGACGTCATGGAAGTGTCGGCCCGCTGTTTTGTTCGTTAACGGGTCCGCTCAGCCACGAAACCGTCATGAAACAATCCTTTCCGCCATGAAACCGTTTTCGGTTTTCCGCGCAAACGTCCCGAAACTTCTTGTCGTTAGTGATCTAGGCAACAGAGCACCGAAACGGTGCCGGGCGACCAAGAAACACGGCGCAAACAGGGGCGACCAATGATCAATCTGGAGACGTTGAAGACTTATTCGCGCGCCGTTGCGTTTGGTGCAGTGGCTGTGACCGCGATCGCGTTCGCCGGCCCGGCAAAGGCCGCGCCCGTGCAGCTCTTCCCGTTCTTCCAGCCGCTGCCGCCGATCGCGGCGCCGCAGCCGTATCAGCCCTATCAAGCCACGCCCTATCAGGCCGCGCCGTCCGAAGATCAGGACGCCGTCGAAACGCCGGCCCGCTTCCGCCGCCAGACCGTCTCCTACGCGACGCGTGAGGCGCCGGGCACCATCATCATCGATACACCCAACACCTACCTCTATCTCGTGCTCGGTAACGGCCAGGCGATGCGCTACGGCATCGGCGTCGGCCGCGACGGCTTCACCTGGTCCGGTACCCAGTCGGTGACCAAGAAGGCCGAGTGGCCGGATTGGACCCCGCCGCCGGAAATGATCGCCCGCCAGCCCTATCTGCCGCGCCATATGGCCGGCGGCCCCGGCAATCCGCTCGGCGCCCGCGCCATGTATCTCGGCGGCACCATCTACCGCATCCACGGCACCAACGCGCCCGACACCATTGGCAAGCACGTCTCCTCCGGCTGCATCCGCCTGACCAATGACGACGTCGCGGACCTCTACTCCCGCGTCAACGTCGGCACCAAGGTGATCGTGCTGCCGATGACGGAACGCCGCGCGGATCTCGGCGCCGCGACGCGGTAAGCGACAGGACATTGTGACGCAAACGGCCCCGGAACCCACCGGGGCCGTCTTCGTTTGCCCTCGGCATCCCGATGCGCGCGCGTGCTGCGGCGCGATCCCCGATGGAGGCGCGAATGCAATCACGTCCGCAATCGCCGCAAGGCACTTGGCTCCGCGCGATCGCCGGCGCACTGACGCTGCTGCTGTCCGCGCCCTCGCTCGCACAGCAGCCGGCCAGCGACGACGCAGCCCAGCAGGCCTTCAACAATTCCTGCCGCACCTGCCACTCGGTGAAGGAGGGCGACAATCGTCTGGGCCCCAACCTCAATAAGATCGTTGGACGCAAGGCCGGCTCGCTGCCGAACTACAACTATTCCTCGTCGATGAAGGAAGCCGGCTTCGTCTGGGACCAGGACAAACTAACCCGCTTCATGGTCAAGCCGGACGAAGTCGTATCCGGCAACAAGATGCAGCCCTATGGCGGCGTCTCGGCGGAGGAAGCGGGCAAGATCGTTGCCTATTTGCAGGCGGCTTCGCAGTAGAGCCACCGGCCCCACCGCTCTGCAATCAACCTCAGCCATGCCGCCGAGTGAAAGGCGCTCATCAAGAGATACATCGGCACCATCCCTCCGAGCATCGCCCCATGTCCGGAGCCGCACAGCATGTCGGCCGGGCCATCGAGCATGGCCGTCAGCACGGCCATGATGGCGAAGGTCGGGGTCGCCGCCAGCCCCAGCCATCTGGCGAGGTGGCGCGCGGCCACCACGCCGTTGCGGCTCGCGCCGACAGTTGCGCTGACGGGACTAGTCACGTCCTTCCGCGGCCTCCTCGCGAAAAGCCTTCTCGCCGGCGGTCGAGATCTCGACCCATTTCTTGTCGGGTGCCGCACCTTCGGTGTAGCTGTCGTGCCAGTTCCACCATTTGTAGGTCGGCGTTTGCGGATAGCCCTTCGGCGAATCTTCCCAGACCTCCTGCCGTCCCAGCGGCGTGATGTCGAGGTAATTCCAGGTGCCGCCCATCTGCTCGTCGCCGCGGCTCTTGACGAAGTAGGTGCGGAAGATGCGGTCGCCATCGCGGAAGAACACGTTGGTCCCGTGCCATTCGTCGACGCCGAAATCGGCATCGAAACTGTCGGTGACGGTGACCCATGGTATGGTCCAGCCCATCCGCTGCTTCAGCCTGATGATATCGGCCTGCGGTGCGCGCGAGGCGAACACCAGCGTGGTGTCGCGGGCATTCAGATGCGCGACATGGGCGACCTGGTCGGCCACCATGGAGCAGCCGCGGCAGGCATGATCCGGCCAGCCGAACACGCCCGGCTCGAAGAAGGCGCGGTAGACGATCAGTTGCCGTCGGCCCTGAAACAGGTCGTGCAGACTGACCTTGCCGCCGGGCCCCTCGAAAGCATAGGTTTTCGTCACTTCCATCCACGGCATGCGCCGGCGCTCGGCGGCCAGGGCGTCGCGGGCACGGGTATGCGCCTTTTCCTTTACGAGCAGTTGCTGACGGGCGGCCTCCCAGTCCTGCGGCGACACCACCGGCGGTGTTTGCATGGCGGCCTGTCCGTTGTTTCCTGCGTTGTCAGCAGATGTCATCATGGCTCTCCAATTTTTCCCGGGCGGCCGTTCCGTATCTCGCGATGCGAGATCCGGAACCGCTCGTCCCTCGCCGCACATTGTCGGCCGTCAACGATCTCTCGCACCGGACGGTTGCGTGGTGGGAGTAACAAGTGTGGCGGGATTTGAATGGAGTCGCTGATCACGGCGGCGGCCCGCGCGCTCCAAGCCGGCGATCCGCTGGGCGCGCTGAACCGCGTCGCACTGCGCAACGATGCACCTTCGCTGGCGCTGCGCGGTATCGCGATGGCGCAGCTCGGCGATCTCGCAAAGGCAAAGACATTGCTGCGCAGCGCCGCACGCGCCTTCGGCCCGAGAGAGGCGGTGGCGCGGGCCAGGTGCGTGGTGGCGGAGGCCGAGATCGCACTCGTCTCGCGCGACCTGAATTGGCCGGCCAACACGCTCGCGGCCGCGCGAGCGACGCTCGCAAGCCACGGTGACCTCGCCAACGCCGCCCATGCGGGTCACATCGAGGCGCGCCGACTTCTCCTTCTCGGGCGCCTCGATGACGCCGAACGCACGCTGGCCGATATCAACTCCACGCCGCTGTCCCCGGCTTCGCAGGTCGCCCGTGAGCTCGTGATCGCCGGGATCGCCATCAGGCGGCTCCGAACCAAAGACGCGCGCGCGGCGCTCGGGCGCGCGGCGAGCGCAGCACGGCAGGCCGGCATTCCAGCGCTTGCAGCCGAGGTCGAAAGCGCGAGCCACGTGCTCGACACGCCCGCAGCGCGCCTGATCACGCGCGGGCACGAACGGCCGTTGCGGCTCGAGGAGGTCGAGGACCTCGCGACATCGGAGGCGCTCGTGGTGGACACGTTCCATCACGCGGTTCGCAGACGAGGCATCCTCGTGCCGCTCGGAAGGCGGCCGGTGCTGTTCGCGCTCGCCCGCATCCTGGCGCAGGCCTGGCCCGCGGACGTCTCGCGGGAAGCGTTGATCACGGGAGCGTTTCAGGCAAGGCACGTCGATGAATCGCATCGCGCCCGCCTGCGTGTCGAAATCGGGCGCCTCCGCACCAAGCTCGAGCCTCTCGCCGATGTCCGCGCGACCAGACAAGGATTTGCGCTGACGCCGCGCAATACAGCGAGCAAGACGCGCGACGTTCTCGTCCTCGCACGGCCCGTCGAGGAGAAGCACGCCAATGTGCTCGCCTTCCTTTCCGACGGCGAGCCCTGGTCGAGCTCGGCGCTCGCGCTGGCGCTGGGAACGAGCGCGCGCACCGTGCAGCGGGCCCTCGAAGAGCTAGCGCGATCGAACAAGGTGCAGTCCTTCGGACACGGACGGGCGCGGCGCTGGATGACGCCGCCCGTCCCGGGTTTCCCGACAGGCTTGTTACTCCCCGGACCGCTCCTGAAGACGTAAGGTGGGATTCACGCCACAGGGACCGCGCAGATGAAACGTTCAGCCGCCGAGATCGTCAGGGAATACGGGCCCTTTGCGGGCGTCGAAGCCGTGCACGGCGTCACCTATGACGGCACCCATGTCTGGTTCGCGTCCGGCGACAGATTGAACGCGGTCGATCCGGCCGATGGCAAGATCACCCGCTCCATCGATGTCGCCGCGCATGCGGGAACGGCGTTCGACGGCCGTCACCTGTTCCAGATCGCCGAGGACCGCATCCAGAAGATTGACGCTGCGACCGGCAAGGTGCTCGCCACCATCCCCGCACCCGGCGGCGGCGGCGACTCTGGATTGGCTTGGGCCGAGGGCTCGCTCTGGGTCGGACAGTATCGGGAACGCAAGATCCATCAGGTCGATCCCCAGACGGGAAAAATTCTCCGCACCATCGAAAGCAAGCGCTTCGTCACCGGCGTGACCTGGGTCGACGGCGAGCTCTGGCACGGCACCTGGGAAGGCGAGGACAGCGACATCAGGCGGATCGACGCCGAGACGGGCAAGGTGCTGGAGCAGCTCGACCTGCCTTCAGGTACCATGGTCTCAGGGCTCGAGTCCGACGGCGGCGATCACTTGTTCTGCGGCGGGGGAAATCGCGGTAATGTGAGAGCCGTCCGCCGTCCCCGGCGCGGCTAATCTCAGGATGGGCCCCACAGCTTTATTCAAGATGGCTTGCCGACACTTGGCTGTTGCGCTCGCTGCGATCATGCGGACGTGAGTGCCTAGCCACATTCCTAAGGGGCGTACGAAAGACGCTCGCCCCAATGCGGGTTGAACCGATGAATGGATTGACAGTCGGCCTCCGCACTACTTATCTCATACTGCTCATTCCTTTTCACGGTATCCCTTTCTATGTTCAACGCTCACGTTCTGCTCGCGTTCACCCTTGCATCGCTGGTGCTGAACATTACTCCAGGTCCGGACATGATGTTGACGCTGACGCGCGGCATGACGCAAGGCTTTAGAGCTGCCTTCATGAGCGTCTTGGGGACATTCTTTGCCGGATTCATCCAAATACCGCTTGTTGTTCTAGGTCTCGCCGAAATCTTCCAGCATTCACCGGAACTGTTCTCCGCCGTGAGATTGCTCGGTGCGGCTTACCTAGCATACCTTGGTGTTCGCGCTTTTTGGCGGAGTATTCGCCTCGATAAGAATACAGCACGCGCGGCGCCGGCAGGCGCACACCGAGCTGCTTTCATACAGGGCTTCACTACGAACCTGCTCAACCCGAAGGTCTTCCTGTTTATGACGGCGTTCCTGCCCCAATTCACTGATCACACTGTTGGTCCGGTCTGGGAACAACTGTTGATTCTTGCAGTAGTCTCGAAGACCCTTGGCTGCGTCGTCTATGTCGGCATCGCCGCTGGCGCTTCCAGCATTGGCGGCTGGCTTTCCCGCAACGCCTGGTTTGCCAAGCTACAAGAAGGCATCCTTGGCGCTGTCATGCTGGCCATTGCAGGGTTGCTTTTCGTTGATCGTAGCGCCCCGGCGCCCACGCGCTAGGCTAGCGCCCTCCTCGCCTGCCCTGTAGACTTCCGCTCCGGGCGGCCTGGGGGATTGATGCGACTAACGCTGAACTTGAAGACTATCCTGATCGCCATCGCGGTGCTCGCGGCGTCGTTCTTCATCAGCCTGAAGGCGATGGACTGGCTGTCGCCGCGCGCGACCAATTCCGCGCCTCCGGTCGCGCAACTGCCGCCGCTGCCGCCGGCCTCCAAGAGCTCGATCGTGATCGCACCGGTCGCCATCGCGGTGTCGGCGATCCGCGAGCAGGCCGAGAAGGCCGCGCCGCGTAATTTCGCGGGGAAGGCCGAGAACCCGATCTCGCAGATCCTGGAGAACGCCGACATCGGCTGGTCCGCCGTACGCGGGCCGATGGCGGCTGCCGGCGACAAGGACGTGCTGACGATCTCGACGCCACTCAGCGGCAAGCTGAACGTGACGGGATCGCTGTCCTCGAAGGCCACCGGCGCGCTCGGCGACGCGCTCAGCGGCGTGCTCGGCGGTGACGCGGCGAAACGAATCGGCGCGGTCAACATCAAGAACCTGAATGCCAGCGCCGAGATCAAGGGTAACGTGGTCATCACCTCGCGCCCGAAGCTCGCCGCGAACTGGCATCTCGAGCCCAATCTCGGCGCCCAGGTCAATCTCGGCGACACCAACCTCAACGTCGCCGGCGCCAAGGTCAACGTGCCGGCGCAGGTGAAGCCGCTGATCGACAAGAACGTCGGCGAGCAGATCAACATCGTCTCCGAGCGCATCCGCAACGATCCGTCGCTGCGGGAGAATGCGAAGCTACAATGGGCAAAGGCCTGCCGCTCGATTCCGCTGCAAGGCTCGGGGTCTTCCGCGGCGCTGCCGCCGCTCTGGCTCGAGATGAAGCCGAACCGCGCCATCGCGGCGCAGCCGCGCGTCGACGCACAGAACGTGACGCTGCTGCTTGGCCTCGAGCTCGAGACGCGCGTGATCTCGACACCGTCCAAGCCGGACTGTCCGTTCCCCGACAAGATCTCGATCGTGCCGCCGACCGGCACCGGCGTGAACATCGGCGTGCCGATCGACGTGCCCTTCACCGAGATCAACAAACTGATCGCGGCGCAGATGGTCGGCCACACCTATCCCGAGGACGGCTCCGGTCCGGTCGATGTCACCGTGAAAAGCGTCAACGTGGTCCCGTCGGGCGAGCGGTTGCTGATCTCGCTCCTGGTCCGCGCCAAGGAGAAGAAGAGCTGGCTCGGTCTCGGCGCGGAGGCGACCGTGCATATCTGGGGCCGGCCGATGCTCGACCAGGCGCAGCAGACGCTGCGACTCGCCGATATCCAGCTCGCGGTGGAATCCGAGGCGGCCTTCGGCCTGCTCGGCGCGGCGGCGCGCGCGGTCGTGCCGCAGATGCAGCAGGCGCTGGTGCAGAAGGCGTCTCTCGATCTGAAGCCGATCGCCGCCAACGCCCGTGAGAAGATCGCGGCCGCGATCGCCGACTACCAGAAGAACGAGGACGGCCTCAAGGTCGATGCCAAGATCGACAGCCTCACTCTCGCCGACATCGCCTTCGATTCCAAGACGCTGCGCATCGTCGCCGAAGCCGGCGGCTCGCTCAATGTGTATGTCACCAAGCTGTCGGGAATGTAGCGCGCGCCTTTCCTCAACGGATCCGTTCGCGTCGTCGCTTGCGCCGCTGGCATTCTGGTCGGAGGATGCTAAGCTGCTCTTCACAACCTCAGACGAGGTCCTGACAGCATCGTAGCTGATAACGCGAGGACAACATGGAAGCCGGCACGGTCCCCCCTGCGCCGGCACTGGTGCGCTTTTCCGGCATTCAAAAGACCTACGATGGCGAGCACCTCGTGGTGAAGAACCTCGATCTCGACATCAGGAAGGGCGAGTTCGTCACCCTGCTCGGCCCGTCCGGATCGGGCAAGACGACCACGCTGATGATGCTGGCCGGCTTCGAGGTTCCGACCCAGGGCGAGATCTACCTCGCGGACCGGCCGATCAAGAACGTGCCGCCACACAAGCGCGACATCGGCATGGTGTTCCAGAACTATGCCTTGTTTCCGCACCTGACGATTGCGGAGAATATCGCCTTCCCGCTATCCGTCCGCAACACGAACAAGGCCGAAGCGCAGGAGCGCGTGAGAGCGGCGTTGCGCATGATCAAGATGGAAACCCTGGCGCAGCGGCGGCCCGGGCAGCTGTCCGGCGGCCAGCAGCAGCGCGTGGCGCTGGCCCGCGCGCTGGTTTTCAATCCGCAACTCGTGCTGATGGACGAGCCGCTGGGCGCCCTGGACAAGCGCCTGCGCGAGCAGATGCAACTGGAGATCAAGCAACTGCACGAGACGATGGGCATCACCGTCGTCTACGTCACCCACGATCAAAGTGAAGCGCTCACGATGTCGGACCGCATCGCCGTGTTCAACGACGGCATCGTGCAGCAGATCGACAGGCCCGACGCGCTGTATGAGCATCCGGTGAACAGCTTCGTCGCCCATTTCATCGGCGAGAACAACGTGCTTTCCGGCACCGTCGAGACGGTCGAGAAACAATATTGCCGCGTTGCGCTGGCGGGCGGCGGCGCCGTGACCGCACGCGCAGTCAACGTATCGGGCACGGGCGCATCGACCTCGCTGTCGGTGCGGCCGGAGCGGATCGCCATTATCCCGGATGGCACCTCCAGCGACGAACCCAACCGACTGCCAGCCAAGGTGCAGAACACCATCTATCTGGGCGACCACGTGCTGGCCGTGCTCGACGTCGCCGACAACAAGGAGTTCATGGTCAAGCTTCAGCCGGGGACGCATGGCAGCCTGAGAGCTGGCAGCCTTACACCCGGCGATGACGTATTCATCACCTTCCGCCCGGAGGACTGCCTGGCCCTCGATCCCGTCTGATCCAAACATGCAGCATCTCGCCAACGCGGGCGGGCCTGCACCGACCAAGCTCAACGCAAGTCATGTGAAGAAGAAGGAACAAAGACCATGCTGAAGCGCAAGATTGTCCTGGGGTTCGCCGCGGCACTCACCGCCAGCGCGGCGCTGGCCACGGTCGCGCAGGCGCGTGACCTCACCGTCGTGTCGTGGGGCGGCGCGTATCAGGATGCCCAGAAGAAGGTCTATTTCGAGCCGTTCAAGAAAGCGGCCGGTGTGCCCATGAACGACGAATCCTGGGACGGCGGCGTCGGCGTGTTGCGCGCCAAGGTGCAGGGTGGCGCCGCCACCTGGGACGTCGTCCAGGTCGAGAGCGACGAATTGGCGGTTGGCTGCGAGGAAGGCCTGTTCGAAAAGCTCGACTATTCGAAGATCGGCGGCGAGACCGCCTATATCCCGCCGTCAGTCAACGCTTGCGGCGTCGGCGCCATCCTCTACGATTTCGTTCTCGGCTACGACAAGGACAAGCTCAAGGAGGCCCCGAAGGGCTGGGCCGACTTCTTCGACACCAAGAAGATCCCGGGCAAGCGCGCCTTGCGTCAGGGCCCGAAGACCACGCTGGAGATCGCCCTCATGGCCGACGGCGTCGCGCCAAAGGACGTCTACAAGGTGCTGGCGACCGACGAGGGCATCGAGCGCGCGTTCAAGAAGCTGGACACCATCAAGGGCGACATCGTCTGGTGGAAGGCCGGCGCCCAGCCGCCGCAATTGCTCGCCTCCGGCGAGGTGGCGATGACCTCGGTCTACAATGGCCGCATCGACACCGCGAACAAGAACGAGAAGAAGAATTTCGGCATGGTCTGGGACGGAGCGCTCTTCACCATTGACACCTGGGTGATCCTGAAAGGCAGCCCGAACAAGGACGCGGCCTACAAGTTCCTGGACTTCGTCGGCAAAGCGGAGAACCAATCGAAACTGTCGGAGAACATTGCCTATGGCACGTCGAACAAGGACGCAGCCGCCCTGCTCGCGCCTGCCGTTCTGAAGGACCTGCCGACAGCGCCTGACAACATCAAGAATGCGGTCGAGATCAACGTTGCCTTCTGGCTCGAGAACATCGACCGCCTGACCGAGCGCTTCAACAAATGGGCCGCGAAATAGCGCGCCCGCAGGGCTCGACCGAAGGTAACACGAATGACGGATGCGCTCTTGACCGGCGCCGATGCGTCGACCGAGGTGCCGCTCAAGCGCCGATTGCGGCGGGCGGAGCGCGCACGCCAGGTCAAGGCATTGGCGCTGGTGCTGCCGCTTCTCGTCTTCCTGCTCTTCACCTTCGCTGGGCCCATCGCCGGCATGCTGTGGCGCGCCGTCGATGACCGGGAGGTGCGTCTGGTTCTGCCTCAGACCATCGCGGCTCTCGCCAGTTGGGACGGCAGGGATCTGCCGGACGAAAAGGCCTACGCGGCGCTGGCGGGCGACATCATGGCGGGGCGCGCTTCCGGCACCATTGCGATTGCGGCCAAGCGGCTCAATTACGCACTGAACGGCTTCCGCACGATCCTGACCACCACCGCACGCAACCTGAAGACTGCGCCCGAGCCCGGCACGGCCAGGGAGACGCTGGGCAAGATCAATCCGGCCTGGCGCGAACGCGCCACCTGGACCACGATCAAGGATGCCAGTGGCCCCGTGACCGGCTTCTACCTTTTGTCGGCGCTCGATCTGACGCGGAACGCGGACGGCGCGATTATCGCAGCACCGACGGATCAGGCCATCTACCGCGACGTTTTCGTCCGCACCTTCCTCATCAGCCTCAGTGTCACGGCACTTTGCCTGATCCTCGGCTTCCCGGTCGCCTACCTGCTGGCGGCGCTGCCGCCCGGCCGGTCGAACCTGCTGATGATCTTCGTCCTGCTGCCGTTCTGGACGTCGCTGCTGGTCCGCACCTGCGCCTGGATCGTTCTGCTGCAGGGCAAAGGCGTGGTGAACGACAGCCTGCTCTGGCTTGGCATCATCGACGCGCCGTTGCGCCTGATCTACAACCGCTTCGGTGTCTGCGTGGCCATGACCCACGTCCTCCTGCCGTTCATGATCCTACCGCTGTACAGCAGCATGAAGGCGATCTCGCCTGCTTACATGCGTGCCGCCGCCTCGCTCGGTGCGCCACCCCTCACCGCCTTCCTGCGGATCTACCTGCCTCAGACGCTGCCCGGCATCGGCGCGGGAAGCCTGCTCGTCTTCATCCTGGCGCTCGGCTATTACATCACGCCGGCACTCGTCGGGGGCGCCGCCGATCAGATGATCAGCTACTTCATCGCACTCTACACCACCGAGACGGCCAATTGGGGACTTGCTTCGGCACTGGGTGCGGTGCTGCTGCTCGCCACTATTCTGCTTGCGCTCGCCTATGGAAAGCTGGTGCAGGGACAGCAGGTCACGGGAGGGATGAAGAATTGAGCGACAATTCCTCCATCCGCACGCCGAGCCAGCGTATCGCGTGGACCGCGACCATCGTGATCTCCACGCTGGTGTTCATCTTCCTGATCGCGCCGATCCTTGCGATCATGCCGCTGTCCTTCAGCTCGGGCTCGTACCTCACCTATCCGCTGCCGGGCCTCTCCCTGCGCTGGTATGACGACTTCATCAATTCGCCGCGCTGGATGAATTCGCTGAAGAACAGCATGATCATCGGTGTGGCCTCGACCCTGCTGTCGATGGTGCTTGGCACGCTGGCGGCGCTGGGGCTGGCGCAGTGGAAGAGCCGGTTCAAGCCGCTCGTGCTGGCCTTCGTGCTGTCGCCGGTCGTCGTGCCCGGGGTCATCACCGCGGTTGGCCTGTATTTCTTCTTCGCGCCGATCGGACTGACCGGCAGCTATCTCGGCTTGATCCTGGCCCACACCGCGCTGGCGACGCCCTTCGTCGTGATCACGGTCGGCGCGACGCTGCAGAGCTTCGACACCAATCTGGCGCGCGCCGCCGCCTCGCTCGGTGCCTCGCCGCTCGACGCGTTCCGCCGCGTGATCCTGCCGCTGATCCTGCCCGGCGTGGCATCGGGCGCGCTGTTCGCCTTCGCGACCAGCTTCGATGAGGTGGTGATCGTGCTGTTCATGGCAGGTCCGGAACAGCGGACCCTGCCGCGCGAGATGTTCAGCGGCATCCGCGAGAACATCAGCCCGACCATCACGGCCGCGGCGGTGATCCTGACGACGGTCTCGGTCATCCTGCTCGCCACCCTGGAAGGCTTGCGCCGACGCAACGAACGGCTCAAGGGCAGCAGCGCGTGAGACTTCTCCTCCTCCCTGCTTGCGGGGAGAGGGCAAAAACACCGCAGCGCCCTGCTTATTTCTCAACCCTCCTCGCGCATTCCGGGCTTTGCTCCCGCGACCGATTGTCGTTAGAACGGCTCCCGCAACAAAGCCCAAACAACAACGCTGAGGGAGAAAAACAAAATGCAAAAACTCATCGCCGCGATCGCGGCCGGTCTCGCTCTCGCCGCCACGTCAGGCACGGCCCAGGCGCAGATTTCCGACGACGTCGTCAAAATCGGCGTGCTCACGGATATGTCGAGCCTCTATGCGGACGCGACCGGGAAAGGCTCGCTCGCTGCCGTCGAGATGGCGGTCGCCGATTACGGCGCCAAGGTCGCGGGCAAGCCTGTCGCAGTGGTCTCCGCCGATCACCAGAACAAGCCCGACGTCGGCGTCAACATCGCCCGCAACTGGTACGACAACGACAAGGTCGACGCGATCTTCGACGTGCCGACCTCGTCGGTGGCGCTGCCGATCTCGGCGCTGACGCGCGAGAAGAACAAGATCCACATCAATTCCGGCGGCGGCTCATCCGATATCACGGGCGTCGCCTGCTCGCCCAACACGGTGCACTGGACCTACGACACCTATGCGCTGTCGAACGTCGCCGGCAAGGCCATGGTCAAGCGCGGCGAGGACACCTGGTTCTTCGTCACCGCCGACTACGCCTTCGGCATGGCGCTGCAGCGCGACGCCGCCAACGTCGTCAAGGAGAGCGGCGGCAAGGTGCTCGGCGAGGTCCGCCATCCGCTCAACTCGTCGGACTTCTCCTCGTTCCTGCTCCAGGCCCAGGCTTCCAAGGCCAAGGTGGTCGCGCTGGCCAATGCCGGCGGCGACACCACCAATGCGCTGAAACAGGCGGCCGAGTTCGGCCTGGTACAGGGCGGCCAGAAGATGATCGCCTTGCTTATGGAGATCACCGACGTTCATTCGCTCGGCATCAAGTCGACGCAAGGCCTGATCATCACCGACGCGTTCTACTGGGACACCAACGAGGAGACGCGCGCGTTCTCCAAGCGTTTCAACGAGAAGGTCGGCCACATGCCGACCATGATCCAGGCGGGGCTCTATTCGGCGACCATGCATTATTTGAAGGCGATCGACGCCATCAAGACCGACGAGGCACCGAAGGTGATGGAGCAGATGCGCAAAACGCCGGTCAACGACTTCTTCGCCAAGAACGGCAAGATCCGCATCGACGGCCGCATGGTCCACGACATGTATCTGTTCGAGGTCAAGAAGCCCGAGGACTCCAAGGGCGAGTGGGACCTCTACAAGCTGATCGCCACCGTGCCCGGCGACGAAGCCTTCCGTCCGCTGGACAAGGGCGGCTGCCCGCTGGTGAAGGGAAACTAGGGTATTCTCCGTCATTGCGAGCGAAGCGAAGCAATCCAGAAATGCTTCCGCGGTGGCAGCCTGGATTGCTTCGTCGCAAGAGCTCCTCGCAATGACAGCTCCTCGCAATGACCGGAGGCGAAAAAACACGCGACAGCGCGCCCGGCAAAAACCGGGCGCGCTTCGTTTAGCCGTTCAGAGCCGCGTTACTCCGAGTACTTGAACTCGGGCATGTTCTTCAGCTCATCCTTGCTCGCATTGAACACGGCGTGGTCCGGATACCATTTCGACGAGGACGTGGCGGTCGTTGTCGTCGCGGGCTTGTTGTCGGTGCCGGTCGCGGCACCCGTCGTGGTGGTCGCCGCGGGCCGGTTGGCTGCGCTGTTCGGGTTGTTCCCGGCAGCGCCGGTGTAGGCGACCGCCTCGTTGACGAACTTCAGCTTCTCATAGGGCACGGCGACCAGATGCTCGCCCAGGCCGAGGAAGCCGCCGACGCCGATCACGGCGATCTTGATGTTGCCGCTCTTGTCCATCAGCAGATCGTTGATCGAGCCGATGTTCTCGTTGGCGTCGTTATAGACCTTGATGCCGTCCATCTTGGACGTACGCCACTGTCCCGACGCGGTCGTGGTGGTCGTCGAGGCGGCGGCAGCCGGCGCCTTGTCGGTGGTGGCGGTCGGATTTTGCGCGAACGCAACGGTTGCGAGCAGTGCGGTACCGGCGAGACCGGCCGCGATCGATTTCATCAACATATTGTCCTCTCCTTCAGCAGAAAACTCGTGCGGAGAAAACAGCTCGGATCAGTCCCAGTTCCGCGCGTGCTGCAATTTCGTCGCGTGCTGCGCGAGTATCAAAGCCGCGTGCGATTGTTCCTAAGTCACTCAGGAACATTTTGCAGCGCACGATTCCTAGACGATGACGCGGCGCGCGCGATCGCATATGGCGGCGAGCTGTCGCTGCACGGCCGAGAGCCGCGTGGGCTGATCGTGAGGATGCAATTGCAGGCATGGCAGCAGCCGCGGCTTGCGGCCTAAACTCAGGCAGCGAGCGGCGGGTGCTCGAGGGCGGCCTCGTCGAAGATCGCAATCGCCTCGAAGCGATAATTGCAGGCGTGGCATGTCCAGAGATAGGAGACGCGCCCTTCGCCCGGCTCGATCCAGTCGGGCGTGGGGATCAGCGTGCCGCATTGGGCACACGGGTTGTTTCTGGGCAAATCGTGTTCTGACATGTCGCCACCGTGGGCTTTGACCATGGTTGATTTTGTCATGGCACCTCTCCCGATTCGCTGGCCGTGACATACTCGCTTTCGTCCGCCCATGCGAATAGACAGGCCTCCTGTCGCGAGTTTGTCCGCCTGAGGGAACTCTGGCGCCAGCATTGAGTCGTCACTGCGGCTCGACGCCGCGAGAAAATTAGCGGCGGCGTTTGGTCACATCATCGCCGCGTTCGGGAGGCCTAAACGGCAGCCGGGCGCAGGCCTTCAATCAGTCTCAGGGACCTCCGGGAAATCTGATGAAAATTTTACATGTCGCCGCGCTGCTCGCGGCCGGACTGACGTTGCCGCAGGCCGCATTCGCGGGCCAGGCGGAGTACGCCGAGATGGTCGCGGCCCATGCGCGCGCCAACGGTGTGCCGGAGGCGCTGGTGCATCGCGTCATCATGCGCGAAAGCCGCTACCAGCCCGGCCTCGTCGGCCATGGCGGCACCATCGGACTGATGCAGATCAAGCTCGCGACCGCCCGCGGGGTCGGTTACACCGGCGACGCCGCCGGCCTGCGCGATCCCAACACCAATCTCACCTATGCCGTGAAATATCTCGCCGGCGCCTATCACGCCGCCAATGGCGATCACGCCCGCGCCGTTCGTTATTTCGCCGGCGGCTATTACTACGCCGCAAAGCGGCAGCGGCAGGAGGCCGTCCAGGTCGCCAACATGGGCGAGGCCAATATGGGCGCCCCTTGGCTCGAGCCAAACGGCAATCCGCAGCCGATGTTCGGCAGCGTCCCGCACCGCAAGCTCGCCCAGCGCGTCCGCAACGCCCGGGCGCAGGCGCCCAGGTAAGCGCGGTTCGCACCAAGCGCGTTGACCACCCAGCCCTGCTGGCATACATTAGAGCCGTTCCGAGGGGTGCTCCGAGGAGGAGCTGAGATACCGCTAAATGGGCAAATCCGCCCAGGACCGCGGTGACCCTTTGAACCTGATCCGGGTCATGCCGGCGAAGGGACAGGGATGTTGCAGACGACCAAGCGACCGGATTCCCCGGTATCCATCATCGGCGCAGGCATTGCGGGCGCCTGGCAGGCCTTGCTGTTCGCGCAGGCCGGCCACGCCGTCACCCTGCACGAGCGCGGTGACGCCGACATGACCGATGCCACCAGCCATTGGGCTGGCGGCATGCTCGCGCCCTATTGCGAGGCGGAAGTCTCCGAACCCGTCATCAGCCGCCTCGGCCTGCGCTCGCTCGACATCTGGCGGCGCGAGCTGCCCGACACGCCTTTCAACGGCTCGCTGGTCGTCGCCCACCCGCGCGAGCGCAGCGACTTCGAGCGTTTCGCCCGGATGACCGAAGGCCATCGCCGGCTCGATGCCGCCGGCCTTGCCGAGCTCGAGCCGTCGCTCGAAGGCCGCTTCCGCGACGCGCTGTTCTTTCCGACCGAGGGTCATGTCGAGCCGCGCCGCGTGCTGCCGAAACTGCACGAGCGCATCCGCGCCGCCGGCGGCACCATCAAATTCGAAAGTGATGTCGCCGCGGCCGAACTCGCAAAACTTGATCCTGAAGGCATCGTGATCGACTGCCGCGGCCTTTCTGCGCGCGACGAGCAGCCGGAGCTTCGCGGCGTCAAGGGCGAGATGATCCTGATCGAGACCGCCGAGGTGCAGCTCGCGCGCCCGGTGCGGCTGATCCATCCGCGCTGGCCGCTCTATGTGATCCCGCGCGAGGACAATCTGTTCATGTTGGGCGCGACCTCGATCGAGGCCGAGGACACCGGCGTCAGCGTGCGCTCGGCACTGGAGCTGTTGGGCGCGGCCTATGCCGTTCATCCCGCCTTCGGCGAGGCCCGTATCGTCGAATTCGGCTCCGGCCTGCGCCCCGCCTTTCCCGACAATCTGCCGCGCATCGGCATCCGTGACGGCACGATCAGCGTGAACGGCCTCTACCGCCACGGCTTCCTGATCGCGCCTGTTCTGGCCGAGCTGACGCTGAGCTTTGTCGAGCGCGGCCAGATCGACAATGAGGTGATGCAATGCGCGTGATCGTGAACGGCGAGCAACGCGAGGTGAATTCGGCCAGCGTCGACGCGCTGCTCAGCGAGCTCGACTACGAAGGCACCCATTTCGCGATCGCGCTCAACTACGACGTCGTGCCGAAGAGCCGCTGGGCCGAGACGGCGCTGAAGGCCGGCGACGAGATCGAGATCATCACGCCGCGGCAGGGAGGGTGAAGATGGTGCGCTCGCCAAACACTCCGCCGTCATCGCCCGGCTTGACCGGGCGATCCAGTACGCCGCGGCGTCTCGGCTCCAGCCGCACGGCCGCGGCGTACTGGATCCCCGCCTTCGCGGGGATGACTGCGTCAATCGAGGAGACACCGACATGGTGACCTTCTACGGCAAGACCTTCCCCTCCCGCCTCCTGATCGGCAGCGCGCTCTATCCCTCGCCTGCGATCATGCAGTCGGCGATCCGCGCCTCCGGCTCGAACATCGTCACGGTGTCGCTGCGGCGCGAATCCGCCGGCGGCAAGACCGGCGATGCGTTCTGGAATCTGATCCGCGAGCTCGACGTCACCGTGCTGCCGAACACCGCCGGCTGCCGCAGCGTGCGCGAGGCGGTGACGACGGCCAAGCTCGCACGCGAATTGTTTGGCACGAGCTGGATCAAGCTCGAAGTCATCGCCGACAACGACACGCTGCAGCCCGACGTCGTCGGCCTGGTCGAGGCAGCAAGCCTCCTGATCAAGGACGGCTTTGAGGTGTTCCCCTATTGCACCGAGGATCTCTCGGTTGCGAACCGCCTGGTCGATGCCGGCTGCAAGGTGGTGATGCCGTGGGCCGCGCCGATCGGCAGCGCAAAAGGCATCACCAACCGTGACGCGCTCAAGCTGATGCGCGAGCGGCTGCCCGATATCACGCTGGTGGTCGACGCCGGCATCGGCGCGCCGTCGCATGCGGCCGAAGCGCTCGAGCTTGGCTACGACGCCGTGCTGCTCAACACCGCCATCGCCAAAGCCGCCGATCCGGTCGCCATGGCCAACGCCTTCCGCCTCGGGATCGATGCCGGCCGCACCGCTTTTGAGGCCGGGCTGATGAACGCCCGCGATTTCGCCTCCCCTTCCACCCCTGTTGTTGGGACCCCGTTCTGGCATGCCGTATCCTGATCGCAACGCGTATCCTGATCGCTTTTATCCCGTCGTCGACAGCCTCGCCTGGGTCGAGCGCCTGACGAAACTCGGCGTCGGCACCATCCAGCTGCGTGCGAAAGACCTCGACGATTCGCAGTCGCTCCAGATGGTCACCGATGCGCTCGCGATCACCGCGGGCACGCAAGCAAAACTCGTCGTCAACGATTATTGGCGCGCGGCGATTGTCGCGGGTGCAAAGTACCTGCATCTCGGCCAGGAGGACCTTGCCGACGCGGACCTCAACTCCATCCGCGAGGCCGGCCTGTCGCTCGGCGTCTCCACCCATGACGAGGACGAGCTTGAAACGGCGCTCGCCGCCGAGCCCGACTATGTCGCGCTGGGCCCGATCTTCTTCACCACCTTGAAGTCGATGCGCTTCGAGCCGCAGGGCATTCCGAAGATCACGGAATGGAAAAAGCGCATCGGCAATATCCCGCTGGTCGCGATCGGCGGCATCAAGTTCGAGCACGCCGCGGAGATCTTTGCCGCCGGCGCAGATTCCATCGCCGTCGTTTCCGACGTCACCCAGAATGCCGACCCGGATGCGCGGGTGCGGCAATGGCTCGGCCTAGGCAAGGAGGCGGCGTGATGCGCGCCCTCTCTCCACACCGTCATTGCGAGGAGCACTTGCGACGAAGCAATCCAGACTGTCTCTGCAGAGAGATTCTGGATTGCTTCGCTGCGCTCGCAATGACGGAGCAAGAATTCACATCCGTCGCCCAGACGCAAACACATACGAATTAAACCGGAGGATCCCATGAACATCCGCTCCAATCCCGACAAGACCGTCCCCGCCGTCACCACCGGCCCGCTGCCCTCGTCGCGAAAAATCTTCGCCTCGCCCGATGCCGCGCCCGACCTGCGCGTGCCCCTGCGCGAGATCATCCTGTCCGAGGGCGCCGGCGAGCCGAACCTGCCGGTCTACGACACCTCCGGCCCCTACACCGACCCGAGCGTGACCATCGACGTCAACGCCGGTCTCGCGCGCGGCCGCAAGGCCTGGGTGCTGGAGCGCGGCGGCGTCGAGGAATATCAGGGCCGGCAGATCAAGCCGGAGGACAATGGCAGCGTCTCCACCGACAAGGCCGCGCGCGCCTTCTCGGCCTATCACCAGCCGCTGCGCGGCCTCGACGGCCACAAGATCACGCAGCTCGAATTCGCCCGCGCCGGCATCATCACCAAGGAGATGATCTACGTCGCCGCGCGCGAAAACCTCGGCCGCAAGGAGCAGCTCGAGCGTGCGGAAGCAGCCCTTGCCGACGGCGAAAGCTTTGGCGCGGAAGTCCCCGCCTTCATCACCCCGGAGTTCGTCCGCTCCGAGATCGCGCGCGGCCGCGCCATCATCCCCTGCAACATCAATCACAGCGAACTCGAGCCGATGATCATCGGCCGCAACTTCCTGACCAAGATCAACGCCAATATCGGCAATTCGGCAGTGACGTCGTCGGTCGAGGAAGAGGTCGAGAAGATGGTGTGGGCGATCCGCTGGGGCGCCGACACCGTGATGGACCTCTCCACGGGCCGCAACATCCACACCACCCGCGAGTGGATTTTGCGCAACGCGCCGGTGCCGATCGGCACCGTTCCGATCTACCAGGCGCTGGAGAAGTGCGACGGCGATCCGGTCAAGCTGACCTGGGAGCTCTACAAGGACACGCTGATCGAGCAGTGCGAGCAGGGCGTCGACTATTTCACCATCCACGCCGGCGTGCGCCTGCAATACATCCACCTCACCGCCAGCCGCGTCACCGGCATTGTTTCTCGTGGTGGTTCCATTATGGCGAAGTGGTGCCTGGCGCATCACAAGGAAAGCTTCCTCTACACCCATTTCGACGAGATCTGCGACCTCATGCGCAAGTATGACGTCTCGTTCTCGCTCGGCGACGGCCTGCGTCCGGGCTCGATCGCCGACGCCAACGACCGCGCGCAGTTCGCCGAACTGGAGACGCTCGGAGAACTCACGAAGATCGCGTGGGACAAGGGCTGCCAGGTCATGATCGAAGGCCCCGGCCACGTGCCGATGCACAAGATCAAGATCAACATGGACAAGCAGCTCAAGGAGTGCGGCGAAGCGCCGTTCTACACCCTCGGGCCCCTGACCACCGACATCGCGCCGGGCTACGACCACATCACCTCAGGCATCGGCGCGGCCATGATCGGCTGGTTCGGCTGCGCCATGCTCTGCTACGTCACGCCAAAGGAGCATCTTGGGCTACCCGACCGCAACGACGTCAAGGTCGGCGTCATCACCTACAAGATCGCCGCGCATGCGAGCGATCTCGCCAAGGGCCACCCGGCCGCCCAGCTGCGCGACGACGCGCTATCACGTGCTCGTTTCGACTTCCGCTGGAGCGACCAGTTCAACCTCGGCCTCGACCCCGAGACCGCCAAGAACTTCCACGACGAGACCCTGCCGAAGGAAGCCCACAAGGTCGCGCATTTCTGCTCGATGTGCGGCCCGAAATTCTGCTCGATGAAGATCACGCAGGACGTGCGGGACTACGCGGCGACGCTGAACGATCCGAACGGCGTCGGGATGTCGATGAGCGGGACGGCCGAGGACGGCATGGCCAAGATGAGCGCGAAGTTCAAGGAGATGGGCTCAAGCGTTTATCTGGATGCGGAGAAGGTGAAGGAGAGTAATCGGGTTTTGTGAGGGGCGCCCGTGCGAATTCTGGGGGCGACGGTCGTCGCCCCCAAAGTTGGAAACGCAATACGAACAGCCCATGCGGTTTGAAATACTACCAGGACTACCACCGTACGGACCTCCGGCCATCTCTTTAACCGGGCGCGGTGAGCGCGAATTTCGGGAAGGTTTGGTAGTCCGCTTCTATCCCAACGATTCCGATCCATGGATCGGCAATTTCGTGGGAGGCATCTTCGATTACACCACTGTGCTCGATCATCCCAACGGAAGAGACGTGATCGTTGTCGCTCGCGGCGATACTTGCATTATCGATCCGGAACACCACGCCATTCGAGATCGCATTGCAAGTGACACTGCGCGTGCAATTGCCGTACCGGCGCTTGGATTAGTCGTTTTCCAAGGGTCGGTCGATTTCAGCGCAGTTCGGTCAGATAATTTGCGATGGAATAGTCCGCAGATTTCGTGGGATGGCTTCCGCAAGATAAATGTTCAAGAAACCATGCTCACCGGCGAGGCATGGTCTCCCATTGGAGACTCTTGGATACCATTCAGCCTCGATCTTTTGACAGGACACTGCACCACCGGAATTTATGAACTAGAATCGGCTCGGGCGTTGCGTGTGACGCGCAAATCGGACTAACGCCAGCAAGCGTAGCCCGGATGAGCGCAGCGACATCCGGGTCTTTGCCATCCCGCATATCGCTCCGCTCATGCGGGCTACAGCCGCGGATAATTGACGTGCCCGATACATTCCCCCACCGCCTCCCGGATCAACTCCGCCCCAATCTCCGCCTCGTCTTCGTCGGCACCGCCGCCAGCACGCGCTCGGCCGAGCTCGGACACTACTACGCCCATCCCGGCAACCGCTTCTGGCGCGCGATTCATGAGGCCGGGATCACGCCGTGGCGCTATCAGCCGGGCGAGTTCGCAAGCCTGCTCGAACTCGGGATCGGCTTCACCGATCTGTCCAAGTCGGGCGCCGGGATGGATCACCAGATCGCGGCTGAGACGATCGACGTGCCGGGATTTAAGGCCAAGATCGAGAAGTATCGCCCGAGGACGATTGCGTTCACGAGCAAGAAGGCCGCGAGCTTGTTTTATGGCAGGCCGTCGAGCGTGATTGCGCTGGGGCGGCAGAACCGCGATGAGATTTTGCCTGAGGTGTTCGTGCTGCCGTCGCCGTCGGGCGCGGCGTCCGGGCATTGGACATTGGAGCCGTGGCACGATTTGGCCGAGTGGATTGGCAAGCTTCAGGAAAACGATCTCAACACCGGTTGATACGTTTTGAGACTCACATCGTACCCCGCTTCCCAAGGAAACCGTCCCTCGCGATCCGGCCATACGATCTGAAGGCAGGGAAACGGCCGCAGCAATCTTGCATAGAACCAGATCGCCGTGCCGAGATAGGCTTCATAGGCCCTGAGCGGCACCTCGACGAAGCAGACCTTACGCTCGAGCGGAAGGTCGTCGCAGACGTCGCCCGCGACGTAGCGCCGTCCCGCTGCGGCTCGGTCGCGAACGGCGTTGATGACGGCGCAAGCGTCTTTGGGGTCGAGCCCGAACAAGACCAGTTCGGCGTGCGCGTAGTTGAGGTAGAGGCCAATCGAGAAAACATAAGCCGGGGTCTGCGCCGCAGCGGCGATGCCCATCAGATGGCAGCCGTGTTCCCGAACGTTGCGGAACAGTATCTCGTCGGGAGCCCCGTCCGGCTCGGGCCATACGAAACTATCCAGCATGGGCAGGTCTCGGACCTGGGGTTCGCGGGGTGGGTGAGCGCAGCGTAACCCACCACCTCGCGTCTGCAAACTACATCCTTCAGCCCCTCACCCCGCATACGCCTTGTCCAGATCCGCAATCACGATCTTCCGCATCCCCATCATCGCCTGCATGACGCGGTTCGCCTTGCTGCGGTCGGGGTCGCCGAGGTAGCGGCCGAGCGCTGATGGGATCACCTGCCAGGAGAGCCCGAACTTGTCCTTGAGCCAGCCGCAGCGGGATTCCTCGCCGCCGTTGGCGGTGAGCCTGTCCCAGAAATAATCGACTTCCGCCTGCGTCTCCACGCTGATGAAGAACGACACCGCCTCGTTGAACTTGTATTGCGGCCCCCCGTTGAGCGCGTTGAAGCGCTGGCCTTCGAGCTCGAACACCGCCATGAAGTCGCTGACAGTCTCGACCTTGGCGTTGGGAAACACCGATTTGTAGAAGGCGACGGCCTCCGGAACGTTGTTGTCGAACCAGAGGAACGGCGTGATAGAGGTCATGAACTTGTATCCTTTTGCCTCGGGCTGGACGCGCGGCGGGGCGCCCGGTGTTCCAAGGACGAGGCTGCGAGGGACGTTCCGACATGGGACGTGTAATTTTTCAACCCCGACAGCGCGGCAGCAAAAAACGAGATAATCTGTCGGAATCCGCGCCGGTCGTTCGTCCTCTGGACGCAAAGCGCTGAACCGAACACCTCGCTGGCATCGTGATCTGTGAGGGGCGCGCTGCCACAAACCTCGTCATTGCGAGGAGCCCTTGCGACGAAACAATCCAGACCGTCTCCCCGGCGCCAGTCTGGATTGCTTCGCTGCGCTCGCAATGACGACGAATGGAGACCTCCCATGCCCCCCACCATCACCGCCTTCGCAAACTCGCCCGCCCGCGGCCGTGGACAGGCGCGCGACATGCGGGTGCGTTGGGCGCTCGAAGAGGTGGGGCAGCCTTACGACGTGCGTCTGGTTTCGTTCGAGGACATGAAGGCGCCCGCGCATCTCGCCCTGCATCCGTTCGGGCAGATTCCGACCTATGAGGACGGCGATCTCGCCTTGTTCGAGTCCGGCGCCATCGTGCTCCGTATCGCCGAGCGTCATGCCGGGCTGCTGCCGACCGAGCCGAACGCCCGCGCACGCGCGATCGCGTGGATGTTTGCCGCGCTGAGCACGCTGGAGCCGCCGATCGTCGAGCTCGGGATGGCCATGCTGTTCGAGCGCGACAAGAGCTGGTACGCGGAGCGGCTGCCCATGCTGCAGGATCGCGTCCGTGTCAGGCTCGGCGAATTGTCCCGCCGCCTCGGCGATGCCGACTGGCTCGACGGCGCGTTCAGCGCCGGCGATCTCATGATGGTGACGGTGCTGCGCCGGTTGAACGCGTCAGGCCTGCTGAACGAACATCCAGATATCGCCGCCTATGTCGCCCGCAGCGAAGCGCGGCCGGCCTTCAGGCGCGCTTTCGACGCTCAACTGGCGGTTTTCACCGCCGCATCGAAGGGTTCGCAGGATCGGTCAGCGCCCTAGAGATCGAAATTGGTCGGCAGCATTACCACGTCGCGAATTGTCATGCCGCGCGGCCGCGTCAGCATGAACATCACCACGTCGGCCACGTCGCTGGCTTCCAGCAGGCTTCCGGAGTCCCTGGCTTCCTTCAGCTTCTCCGGCGGCCAGTCCGCGAGCAGCGCGCTGACGACCGGGCCGGGCGAGATCGAGCCGACGCGGATGCCGTGCTTGAAGACCTGGCGCCGCACCGTCTGGACGAAGCAGTTGATCGCCCATTTCGACGACGCATAGACCGGCTCCCACGGCGTCGGAAAATGCGCCGCCAGCGAGCTCGTGACGATGATGTCGCCGGTCCCGCGCGCGATCATGTGCGGCAGCACGTCGTGCACGTTTTTCATCACGACGTTGACATTCAGGTTCAGCATCCGGTCGATCGCCATGGTGTCGGCATCGACCAGATCGCCACCGACATACGTGCCGGCATTCGCATGCAGGATGTCGAGCTGGCCGGCCTGCTCCAGAACGCGCGGCAGCAGCCTTGCGCAGTCTCTTGGGTCCAGCAGGTCGACGAGCAGCGGGATCACGGCATCGCCGTGCTTGTCGCAGAGCGCCTTCAGCGCGGCCTCGTCGCGGTCGACCATCACCACGCGCGCGCCCGCGGCCAGCATCGCCTCGGTGCTGGCCAATCCGATGCCCGACGCGGCCCCGGTCACGGCCGCCACCTTGCCTTCCAACTCTTTCGCCATAGGGTCACCATCGCTGATGTCACGGGGATGCGGAGTATAACAATCCCGGGTGGCGTTGTCGGGGCAAACCCGCGACGATGCCGATCGTCCGCCGAGCGAGGCGGCGCACAAAGCGCGAGACTGTTGCAAGGGCGTCACTGCGGCGATACGACTTCAGCTTGAGGAGCGTGTCCCATGCTGACCCTCTATTCCTATCCAGAACTGTTCGGCGTCGCCGACAACAACGGTTACGGCCTCAAGGTCTATGCCTTCCTGAAGCTCGCTGGCGTGCCCTTCGTGCACGAGCACGTGTTCGATGCCTCCGCCGCGCCGCGCGGGCAGCTGCCCTATATCGTGGATGAGGGCGAGACGATCGGCGACAGCGAGACGATCATCGCGCACGCAAGGGCGAGATACCGCCTCACCATCGACGCAGCGCTAACTGCGGAGCAAAGGCGGACCAATCACTTCGTCACGCGCATGCTCGACGATATCTATTGGGTGATGTCGTATTCGCGCTGGAAGGACGAGCGTTATTATCCCGCGTTCCGCGACGCCTTCATCGCGCAGCACAAGCAGATCGATGCGGCGGGGTTCGAGAAGGCGAAGGCGTATAATGCGCAGCGCTACCAATTCCAGGGCATCGGCCGCTATACGCCCGAGCAGGCCTATGCGCGGGGGCTTGCCGATCTGCAGGTGCTGGCGGAGATCGTGCCGGCGAACGGCTTCGTGCACGGCGCGGCGCCTGCTAGCATCGATGCCGGGATCTACGGCTTCATCGCCAACATTTATTACTTTCCCATCCCGACGCCGCTGAAGGCCTTCGTCGATGCGCACGCAAATCTCGTCGCGCATTGCGAGAGGGTGCATGCGATGGTGAGCGCGTAGTCCGCAGGTCTCGTAGGGTGGGCAAAGCGAAGCGTGCCCACCAACTTTGCGTATGCCGCTGGCACCATGGTGGGCACGGCGCTTGCGCGCCTTTGCCCACCCTGCGCGCCCTACCGCATCGTGATCGCGAGCCCGCTCAGATCCGCATTCGCCATCAGGCCGACCTGCGTGCCGGACAGCTCGAGCACGGCGCCCTTCTGGTTGGTCAGCACGATGGCGCGGGCGCCGCTGCCCACTGCGATGCCGGCACCGGCGGCGCCGTAGACGCCGGCGATGTCGGAGGGCCGGTTGATGTTGGAGACGCGGCCGCGCAGCACCGTCTTGGAGCCGCCGAAGACGAGGCCGTAGTCGAGCCCGCCGGTCGAGAGCGAATAGGCGCGGCCGCGGAAGTTCATCACGCCCGAGCCGCCGGAGCCGCCGATAATCCAGCCCGCCTTGTAGATCGTCAGCACCACGGTGCCGCCGTCGGCCAGCGCCGAGGTCGAGAGGCCGGCCAGCGCGGCGATGCCGACCAGCGCGGCGCGGAAGGTTGATGCGAACTTCATGGGGGTCTCCGGGGGGCTATTCTTCAAGGAGGAAAACGAATCAGACGCCGCGAATGTATCCGATGCATCGCGGCGGCAACATGATGGGGTGGGCGTGAATCGCGGTCTTTGGCAACACACTCAACTGTCATCGCCCGGTTTAACCGGGCGATCCAGTACTCCGAGACGGTTGTGATTCAATCGATGGGCCGCGGCGTACTGGATGCCCCGCCTTCGCGGGGCATGACAGCGGAGTTTGGCGCGACCAGGCACCACTGCCATCATGCCATTCTGCTCCTGTTTTGCCCGACGAAGCAACCGATTATTTTGCTTTTCCGAAGCCAAAAAAACATCAATTGTTCCCGCGGGATGGCTACTGTGCATGGGGTTGTTTTCGCGTTTTTTGTTGGAGGCGCCCCGGCCTGCCGCTACGCTTGCGCTTCCAGCTGTCCATCCGAGGTGATCCATGCCGATCCAGCATTTCGCGCCCCCGCCGCACGTCAAGGCGCCGCCGCTGTCCTTTGCCACGCGCGCCGGCGATCTCCTGTTCGTCTCCGGCATTCCCGGCTTCGACGCGACCGGCGCGCTGCCCGACGGCTTCGATGCGCAGTTCGCCAACGTCGTCGTCAACATCAAGCGCGTGCTGGCGGAGGCCGGCGCCGAGATCCGCGATCTCGTCAAGGTCAACGTGCTGCTGACCCGCGCCTCCGACGTGGCCGCCATGAACGCGCTCTATGCCGGCGCCTTCGGCCCGCCGCCCTACCCCGCCCGCACCACCTGCGTGGTCCACGCGCTGCCCGATCCGAAGATGCTGATCGAGATCGAGGCGGTGGCATCGCTGGCCAAGGGGTAGACGTGTGCTCGTCAGGCGATAGTCAAGGGATAAGGGTCGTCCGAACAGCCGAGGAACGGCTGACATATCCGTGAACGGTCGCCGCCCCGCTTGCCAGCCGCACCATTTTGCCGCACCAATTTCCCTCTCACGTTCCCATCAGGAGATATTTCATGCGTCGCGTTCTCGCCCTCTGTGCCGTTGCCGGCATCGCCACCTCCGTGTTCGCCGTGCCGGCCTCTGCGGCGGTCGGCTATTACGTGATCCGCTGGGACAACACCGGCATCTGCCAGGTCTGGAACGAGGACCTGAAGTACAAGCCGTTCCAGTGGGGCGTGTCGACCTACAAGGTCGTCAGCAAGCCGCTCCCGACTTTCACGGCCGCCTCGGAGCTCCAGATCAAGCTGCGCGCGGAGCGCCGCTGCACGCTCTAGGCGTGAGGCGACAGACCGGATTTCAAGGGGCGGATCGCGCAAGCGGTCCGTCCTTTTCTTTTTGGACGCGCCATTGGTTTTTCGGCCGTCGTCACGCGTTTTTCCGCGCATCCGCTTTGAACCTGGCCCGTTGGCAGACCTACTCACATTTTGTACGGGGCGCCCCCGGCGTCCCGCGCCAACCAGCATCCTTGCCCGCTTGTTTTTGCCCGCTTGTTTTCTCACCTCCTGGCTTTGGAGCCCATCGATGCGCGCACCGACGACAGCAACGGTTCTGGCCGCATCGCTGCTTCTCGCCGCAACGGCGAACGCACAAGCTCCGCAATCCTTCCGCGTGATCTCCCCGGTGTTCGGCCAGCTTGTCAGCTTCGCGATGCCTTCGAATTTTTCCGCGGTGTTCGAGAACACCAAGGGCGGCCACTACATCCGCGAGGCCGTGCTGAAGAGCGAGACGCCCGAACGCTGGACCGAGATGATCACCGTGACCGGCGAGAAGGGCATGACGCTCACTCCCGCTTCATCGCCGGAGAAGTTCGCGGGCTCGATCGCAGGCGGTTTCAAATCCGCCTGCCCCGACAGCTTTGCGGCAAGGTCGCTTGGCGCCACCGCGTTCGGCCGCTTCGAAGGTTTCGTCGCCGTGATCGGCTGCGGCCGCGTCGACAGCGGCCCGACCCGGCACAGCGAAACCGCGCTCCTGGTCACGCTGAAGGGCACGACCGACTATTACACGATCCAGTGGGCCGAGCGCGGCCCCGAAAGCGACGAACCGCCGGTGAACGACGACCGCTGGCAGGCGCGTTTGCGCGCGCTCAGCCCGATCGAGCTCTGCCCGATTTTGGCCGGCGAAGCCGCGCCCTATCCGAGTTGCGTGAACAAGAGCTGAGCCCTCACGCGTCCTTGTAGGCGCGGGGATGGATCAGGATATCGCGCGCGGCGGCGAGGTCGATGAACGCCTGCGCGCTGCCGCCCTGGTCGGGGTGCATGCCCTTGGCGGCGCGGCGATAGGCCTGGTTGATGTCCTCGCAGGTGAGCTGCACCGCAAGCGGCAGGCCGAGCACCTTGCGGGCGCGATCCTCGCTGGACAATTTTTTCGGCGCAGCATTGCGGCGGCCGAAGCGCGGCGCGGTCAGGTCGTGAACGACATCGAGCACCACGCCGAGACGGCGCCGTGCCGCCAGCGTGACGCTGTGATCGTCATTGTCCACGGCCTGGCGCAGCACCGGAAGCGCCTGCTCGGCGGCCTGACGCAGCATGGTATCGGTGCTCATCCGCGCGATCTCGGCCACGAGCCGTCCGGCCTCGGCCCAATCGGCGCCGTCCACCCACCGCAGGCGTTCGAGTGCGAGTTTCCAGGATTCAAGCCGTTCCATCATGCGCGCAACGTTTAGCAATCAAGACCAGTATGCCAAGGCCGCCGTTTCCGACCCCTTAATTTCGAGTTAGCCTTTCATGAAACTTAGAAACGAATCCTGAAGGAAATTGTCGCAGCTGCGCGCAGACCCCATCGCGGTCGTTACGCCCCCGCCGGATGGGCCGCCAGACCCGGCACGGATCAGTTGAACTGATATGCGAGACCGAAAGTCGCAACGTGGGTGCGCAGTGTGACATCGAAAGTATCGACGGTGTTGCTGGGCGCGAAGTGCGACGTTCGGCCGATTGCGTAAGTCGACGTGCCGAAATCGGCGAAGCGGTATTCGGCGCGCGCCAGCCAGTGATGGCCCAGCGCCGTCTCCAGGCCACCACCGAGGGTCCAGCCCAGTCTCGTCGTGGAGTTCGTTATCACCGACGGCGATAAATTAAACAAGGTCCGGCAGGGCGCGCTCCCGCAGGTCGAGATCACCTCGTCATGCTGCCACGCCGCACCGCCGCTCGCGAATAGCAGCGTCGCCGGCGTCACCAGGAAGCCGAGACGCGCGCGCAGGCTCGCGTCCCATGTTGACTTCACCACAAGGGAATCGGCGCTCTCGTGGAAGGTGCCGAACGCCGGCGACACCGGATATCCGCTCAGCGTGACGGTCCGGTCGGCAAAGCCGGCGTCGCCCTCGATGCCGGCGACCCATTTGGCCGCGAATTGCCAGTTGACGCCGGCATAGGGACTGGCGCGGAAGGCGGTGCCGTTGAACGGCACGGTGTTCTTCTCGAGCGGGATCAGTGCAACGCCAAACAGTTCCGACGTTGCCGCCGTATCCACCTGCTGCGCGCGGACGCCGAGTCCAAGACCGAGATACGGGCCGGTCCATGACATCGCGATCGGCGCTGCCTTGGTGATCATCGCTGCCTGCGCTCCTGCCACGATCCGGTCGCCGAACTTGTAGGCCAGGCCGAACGAGGCGGCGTGAGTCTGGATCTTGAGATCGAATTTGTCCGCGGTCGAATTGAAGCCCGAAGCGGGCACGGCGGTCCGAGCAATGGTGAACGGTGTAGCGCCAAAATCGGCGTAGCGATATTCGGCGCGTGCAAACCAATTGCCGCCCAGCGCGGTCTCGATGCCGCCACCGACGGTCCAACCAACCTGGATAGACGATGCGGAAATCACGGCGGGCGAAAATGTAAAGCCGGGACAGTTGGCGCAGTTCGAATTGATGTAGCTACGCTGCCAGGCGATGCCACCGGTCGCATAGGCCAGCGTGGCAGGTGTGAGCAGGAAGCCGAGACGGGCACGCAGGCTGGCGTCCCACTCGGTCTTTGCGGTCAGGCTGTCGGGCGGCAAGGCGAAGCGGACGAAGCCGGGGGAGAAGGCCAGCGACTGGCGCGTGGTGGACTGATCGGCGAAGCCGACATCGCCTTCGAGGCCCGCAATCCATTGCGGCGCCAATTGCCAGTTGAACCCGGTAAAGGCACTGGTGCGGAAGCCCAGCCCGTCGAAGGACGCGCTTGTCGGCCGACCGTCCGCCAAATTCTGCGGGGCGCCGGCGACCGTCTCCGATGTCGCCGTGGCGTCCGTGCGCGAACCACGGAAACCAAGCCCAAGACCCGCATAAAATCCGCCCCAGAGTGACGTGACCGCCGATGGGACCTTGTACGTCGGCGCGCCCCCGATATCCGCCGCCAAGGCAGGCACCGTCGCTACGAACGCGACCAGAGCCGCGCTTCCGCCCCTCAATTTCTTCATGCCCAATACCCCGTCCGCGCGGAATCGCCGCCGCCCCAAATATTCGAGACAGATGTGACGCTGACGGCGCCAAACTTCTTGGACCCAAGCGACGGCGGATCAGACAAGAACGAACTGGCGATGTTCGTGCCGTGCCGTGGCATCTTTGCCACGTCCACCGGAAGTCACCGCGACGCCCGATTGCATAAGGCGTCAGCGCGGTATGGCGTTTCTGCCGCTTCCGTTTTCAACTAGTCTTGCCGGCAACGTTGAAAACCCAGCCAAGGAAACGCCCATGCCTCTCCTCCAAAACCATATCGCCGTCATCACGGGCGCCGGATCCGGCATCGGCCGGGCGATCGCTTCCGGCTACGCCCGCGAGGGCGCGCAAGTGGTGTTGCTCGACGTCAACGCCGACACGGTCGCGGAAGCCGCCGTGGAGATCCGCAATTCCGGCGGCAAGGCCGAGAGCTTTGCGCTCGACGTGACCAAGCGCGACGACTGCTTTGCGCTCGCCAAGCAGGTCGCCGACAAGGTCGGGCAGGTCTCGATCCTCGTCAACAATGCCGGCATCACCCGCCGCAACGCCTTCACCGCGGAGCCGGAGACAGTGGCGAAGGACTGGAACGACATCATCTCGCTCAACCTCAACGGCGTCTTCAACATGACGCAGGCGTTCCTCAGCCCCTTGCGTGCAGCCAAGGGCCGCATCGTCAATATCGGCTCGATCCAGTCCTTCGTGCATCTGCGCACGCCGAGCTCTGCGGCCTACACCACCTCGAAGCACGGCGTGCTCGGCTTCACCAAGGCGCTCGCGGTCGAGCTCGGCAAGGAGGGCGTGCGCGTCAATGCGATCGGGCCGGGCTTCATCGAGACCAATATCAACGCCAATGTGCGCGCGACGAATCCGGCGCTGGTGCAGGCCTTCGTCGATCACACCCCGCTGGCGCGCACCGGCAAGCCCGAGGACATCGTGGGTCCCGCGATCTTCCTTGCGTCGGATATGTCGTCCTACGTCACGGGAACGATCGTGATGGTGGACGGCGGATACCGGACGGTGTGAGCGGGGTGATGCCCGCTCCGTAACGCAGGGTATGCTCGCAGGAATATGCAATCCGTGCCAATCGCGGCGGTGCGGCGGCATTCCCAAGGTCAATTCGTGCGATCGCCTGCGGTTAACCTTTCGTTAACCAAACCCGCCCACCGTAGATCTACGGCTTGGGGGTCGTTTGTTCTCGATCGCTTCCAAAGACGGAAGCGGGCGTTGATCGGGGAGTGTGTCGATGACCACTGTTCACGTCGCTGCGTCCGAACCGGGCGCATATTTCCTTTCACCGAACCAGATCGTTCCGCTGCTGATCGGCGCGACCGTCGACGAGGTCGAGCGTGAGCTCGTGCTGCAGACGCTCGCGCGCTGCGACGGCAATCGCACGCGCGCCTCGCGCGTGCTCGGCCTCTCGGTGCGCACGCTGCGCAACAAGATCAGGCTCTATGCCGCGTCCGGCATCGAGGTGCCGGCCTATCACGACTAGCGCGCGACGTGCGGCCGATTGGTGTTGATCATGCGCAGGCGCGGGCCCGGGCGGAATTGCCGCTGTCGTCAAACGCCGCTAATTAGCTTGCTTCCGGTTGAGGGAGCAGCGGCGTGGCAGACGAACAAAAACGGCAGGGACCTCAGGGACCGCGCGGACGGCAGGGCGAACCGGGGCGGCCGGGACCGCAGGGTCATCCGGGCAAGCGCGGGCCGGATGGCGCGCGCGGCAAGCCAGGACCTCAGGGCAAGCCGGGGCCGATCGGGAAGCCCGGACCGCTGGGCAAGCCCGGTCCGCAAGGCAAGCAGGGCGAAGCCGGACCGCGCGGGGCGGCCGGTGCACCGGGACCTGTCGGACCGCAAGGGCCGGCGGGGCCGCAAGGCCCGCGCGGCGAGGCCGGGCCGCCCGGCCCATTGCCGTCGATCGAGCAGGTGCTGCCGTGGCTCGATCAGCTGTTCGACGCCTGGGACGAGCGGCGCCGCCAGCGCGAGCATGAAGCTGCCGAGCGCGAGGCGCTGGAAGCCGCCGTGCAGGAGACCGACGACGCGCCCCTCGGTGACGAAGACGAGGACAGCGAAGGCGATCACAGGAAAAAGAAGAAAAAGAAGAAACACGGCCACAAGGAGTGACAGACGAATCTATTTCGTCCCATTCTCGCGTCGTGGCAGCATGCCCATGCGCTCGAATTGCCAGCGCATGGCGCGGTACCAGAGATAACCGACCGCTGCGCCGCACAAGGCCAGGATCACGACGTTCGCGCTCGAGAACGAGCCGCTCCACCACGTCATCCACGCGGTCCACAGCAGCGTGAAGACGATGGCACCTGCTTTCAGCGGAAGAAGAGGGCGGCTCATGGTCGTGCTCCCGGGTGTCAAAGGCCCGGCGAACATCATCGCGCGTTGAGACCGTTTTCACCGTGAGCCAGGTCACGGAACGGACGCGCGAGCCGCCTAACCGAACCGCAGCCGCGAGCGTTCCTTGGCCTTTTCCGCCTCGACCTCGCGGTCGCGCGCCGGGACATGGGTGTGCAGCGACGTCAGGAGTTTTCGCGCAGCCTCCGAGACCTCCGCCACCGCACGGTCGAAGGCCGCCTCGTTGGCCTGCGACGGCTTGTTGAAGCCGGACAGTTTTCGGACGAACTGGAGCGCGCTGGCGTGGATCTCATCCTCCGTCGCCTCCGGCTCGAAGTTGAACAGCGTCTTTATGTTGCGGCACATGCAGTCTCTCCTGACCTTTCCCTCAAGGACGACCGGCGAAAACGAAATCCTACATCCTTCCGCACAGTTCTGCTAAGTTCCGCCGCAACGCGGCCGCCGACCAGAGCCGCACGGGGGAAATAGACATGAAAGCTTCCTGCGCGGCGCTGTCAGCCATTCTGTTGTCCGTCTCTTTGTCGGCCATCTCGACATCCGCATGGGCGGCCGATTATCCGGCGCCGAAACAGGGCGACTGGGTCGCCAGGGATTTCAAGTTCCACACCGGCGAGACCATGCCGGAGCTGAAGCTGCACTACATCACGGTCGGTGAGCCGAGCGGCCAGCCCGTCCTGGTGCTGCACGGCACCGGCGGCTCGGGCGCGAGCATGCTGTCACCCGCCTTCGGCGGCGAGATGTTCGGCGCCGGGCAGCCACTCGATGCCTCCAAATATTACATCATCATCCCGGACAATATCGGCCATGGCAAATCGTCAAAACCGTCCGACGGGATGAAGACGAGCTTCCCGAAATACGATTACGACGACATGGTCGAAGCTCAGTATCGCCTGGTGACGGAAGGGCTCGGGGTCAAGCACCTGCGGCTCGTCATCGGCAATTCGATGGGCGGCATGCACACCTGGTTGTGGGGCGAGAAATATCCGAAGGCGATGGACGCACTGATCCCGATGGCCTCGCAGCCGACCGAGATGGCGTCGCGCAACTGGATGCTGCGGCGGATCATGCTCGACACCATCCGCAGCGACCCCGACTACAATGGCGGCAATTACACCGGCCAGCCGCGCATCATGAAATACGCCATCACCGCCTACGGCATCGCGAGCATCGGTGGAACGCTGGCCTATCAATCGCAGGCACCGACGGCGGCGAAGGCCGACAAGATCGTCGACGAGCGGCTGGCCATGCCGATCGCGGCAGATGCCAACGACTTCGTCTACCAGTGGGAGTCCTCGCATGACTACAATGCCGGCGAGAAGCTGGGGGCCATCGAAGCGCCGCTGCTGCTGATCAATTCAGCCGACGACGAACGCAATCCGCCTGAGACCGGCATCACGGACGCTGCGATGACGCGGGTCAAGAACAGCAAACTGTATCTCATCCCGGCAAGCACCGAGACGCGCGGCCACGGCACCACCGGAAACGCCAAATTCTACAGCGAGCAGATCCAGCAATTTCTGCAAGCCGCGCCGCAGCAAACGATCGAATCCGCGCGCCGCTGATTTTGCATCGCATCAACGGTCGTCTAGCCCGCATATTATTTGAGCATGCATTACGCTGACGGCTCGGGCTTAATTGCGTCGATGTCCGAATCGACGCGTGGGAAAATCGCGCGCCAACGGCACGACACGCGATGAGGAGGATCGCATGCACAGGCTCGCACTGTGCGTTTGGCTCGCGGCACTGACAGGCGCCGCGTTCGCGTTCGACAACGGGCAATATGATCACGTCCCGCCCGACATCCGCGCCTGGTTCAAGAGCGTGATCGCACCGAACGGCGTGCCCTGCTGTGACGTCTCCGACGGCCATCGCACGGAGTACGACGTGCGCAGCGGTGCCTATTGGGTGCCGATCGAGGGACAATGGATGGAGGTGCCCGAGCGCGCCATCATCCGCGACCGCGGCAATCCGGTGGGGCAGGCCGTTGTGTGGTACGTCCGTCACCGCGGCGCCGTCATCATTAGTTGCTTCGTGCCGGCCGATGCGGTGTAGCGCGCGATAGCGCCTCGGCGCCGCGCGTGCTAGTTCGGCCGATGGCTCCTGCGAACGACAGAACGCGCGCTGTGATGCGCTTTGTGCTGGCAGCGTTTTACATCGTGGCCGGCATCGCGCATCTGCGGGTCCCCGACAAGCTGCTTGCGATCACGCCGGCCTGGGTTCCGTTTGCAACACAGCTGATCCTCATCACTGGCGTTTGCGAGATCGCAGGAGCGGTTGCGCTGGTGACGAAGCCGCTGCGCTGGTGGGCAGGCGTTGCGCTCGCGCTCTATGCGCTTTGCGTGTGGCCGGCCAACATCAAGCATGCCCTGGAGGGCATCGACCTTCCACCCGTCCCCAACAGCTGGCTCTATCACGGGCCGCGGCTGGCGCTGCAGCCGGTGCTGATCTGGTGGGCTTTGTACTGCGCTGGCGTGATCGACTGGCCGTGGCGGCGTGACAAGGGGGATAGCGATCGCGCCGGGAGATGATATTCTCAGACATTCCACCAGGGAGACCTTCGTGACTGATCTTTGCGCCGAAGACCTCGCTACCATCTATGCCCAGCCGAGCCCGCGCGTGATCGCGAAAGCGCGCCCCGCGATCGATGCGCACGCGAAGAAATTCATCGAGATGTCGCCGTTTTGCGTGCTCGCAACGTCGGGAGCCGATGGCAGCGTCGATGCCTCACCACGCGGCGGCGGCGTTGGCTTCGTCCACGTCGCCGGCCCCAACCAGCTGCTGATGCCTGATCGCTCCGGCAACAACCGGATCGACAGTTTTCGGAATGTGGTGGAGGGCTCGGGCTTCGTGCATCTGTTGTTCTTCGTCCCCGGCATCGACGAGACGCTGCGCGTCGGCGGCCGCGGCACGCTGTCGGCCGATCCGGACCTGCTCGCCTCGATGGTGGAGTTTGGCAAGGCGCCGCGCGCGGTGCTGAACGTCGCCGTCAGCGAAGTCTATTTCCACTGCGGCAAGGCCCTGATGCGCTCAAAGCTGTGGTCATCCGAGAAGGTGCCGCGCTCGGTGATGCCGAGCATCGTCGAGGTGGTCCACGAGCAGACCGGCCTTGGTGAGCCGCAGAGCCAGGAGATCGTGGAAGAGCTCTACAAGACGCAGTTGTAGCTGGCGTCCTGGACTGCCGTCCCGGCCTGGCGCGCAATTGCGCATCAGACCGGCACGGAGTTTGTGGCAGCGATTACGCGCCGAACTAGTGCCCCTCGCCCTCGAGCCCGCCAACGTGCTTCTGGGTATAGAGTTCGAGGCCGATGCGGCCGATCAGGTCGAGCTGGGTCTCGAGGAAGTCGATGTGGTGCTCCTCGTCGCTCATCAGTTTCTCGAACAGGTCGCGTGTCACGTAGTCCTTGACGCTGTGGCAGTAGGTCGCCGCTTCCTGGTAGAGCGCCCGCGCGCTCATCTCGGCGGCGAGATCGCATTCGATGATCTCCTTGACGTTCTGGCCGATACGCAAGGGATCGAGCACCTGCATGTTCGGGAAGCCGTCGAAGAACAGGATCCGCTCGGTGAGCTTGTCGGCGTGCTCCATCTCCTCGATGGACTCCTTGCGCCAGACCTTGGACATGTCCCGCAGGCCCCAATTGTCGAGGAAGCGGTAGTGCAGCCAGTACTGGTTGATCGCAGTCAGCTCGTGACGCAGTGCCTTGTTGAGATAGTCGATAACTTTTGCGTCGCCCTGCATGGTTCACTCCAGCTCTTGCAGTCCAAATCGGCCGTAAACCGAATTTAGAACGTTTCTAAATGAGTTTGAGGACTGGGGCAACCGGCTACAGGGACGCAGCCGGGGAAAAGCTCAGTCAGGGTTGCGGAAGATTTCAGCAGGCCGCGAGGGCGAACTCGGCCGGCTGGGCCGTCTCGTCATTGGCAGCCACAGTGTGGTTGTGCGGGCAGCCGGAGCAGCAGGACGAGGCACAGGGGCCGAGCGCTTCATCGATAATGGTCTTGATCGTCCGAGCGCAGCGGCCGCATTCGGCGCTACAGCCGAGACATCCATAGACCTGCTTGGCATGGCGCACGGCGTCGTCGGACTCGGCGACGGCGGCGCGGATGTCGTCATCGCTCAGCACGTTACAGGAACAAACGATCATGGAAGCGGCAGGCCCTTTTGGTGATGCGCCATCATCGATATTTAAGGGGCCGGCCGGATGCAAAAGGAAAAAGCGGAATCTGAAGCTATTCCAAACTAGCCCGGAAACAGCCTAGAACGGCTCTAAAATAGGTCTTTGCGCTGGATCAAGATTGCGGCGGATCTAGTCGCCTCCGCCGCCTCCACCATCGCCGCCGCCCCCGCAATCTCCGCCACTACTGCCGCCATCGCTGCTGGAACAGCCGCCGCCGTCGGTCGCGCTGCCGGAACTGTCGCTGGAAAACCAGCTCCCCAACGAGAAGCCGTCGCCCGTGCCCGCGGAGGTGTCGCCACCGCTATTGCCGCCGCCCCCGGTACGGGAGCGCCGCTGGCCGCGGTTCTGGAGATGGGTGATCCAGCCGTAGCCGATCGCGACGACGATCCCGGCAGCGATCGATGCATTTATCATCGCGTTGCCCATCATCGCCCTCCCCTGGCAGAGCTGCGGTCCATGTTAATTGGTCGCCCCCGGCAAAGGTGCCGTTCATTGATCATTCAATCGAAGTATGGAACTTTACCCCCAAAGAGTTCCCGCGTATTTTGCTCGAAAGGTCAGTCAATGAAGAAGTCGCTCCTGGCAATCGCTGCCGTCGCCGCTGTGGCCCTTAGCGCCGCTACACCAGCCCAGGCGCAACGCGGCGTTGCCGCGGGCGTGGCAGCCGGAATCATCGGGGGCGCCATTGTCGGTGGGGCGCTGGCCTCTCCGTACTATTACGGGCCCGGCCCTGGCCCCGGCTACGCATATGGTCCGGGATATAGCCCGGGCTACTATCCGCCGCGCTACTACGCGCCGGGCCCGGGCTACGTCGCCGACGACTATTACGGCAACGGCTGCGTCTGGCAGAAGCAGCGCTTCTGGGACGGTTATGCCTGGCGCGTCCGCCGCGCCAGAGTCTGTGGCTGAAGTCGCCCCAAGCCGGTTCATTCCAGATGCGCCGTTCATCTAGGGGCCTGAAAAAGACCGCTTTTTCTCGTCACAGCTCCGTGCGCGTTTACCGCGGATTGACCATTTGCGCGCTTCCTAGCTGCAAGGCCAATTCCATCAGAGTCTGCGTGAACCTTTGAACCCCGGGCGCTCCTAACAAGGAGCATCCATCTCTCAGGAGAGCCAAGAGTATGAAGAAGACTTTAGTTGCCGCCCTCACGGTTGCGACGATCGCCGGTTCGCTGGTGACCGCTACGCCATCCGCCCAGGCCCATGACGGCGTCGGCGTCGGCATCGCAGCCGGCCTGATCGGCGGCGCGATCGTCGGCGGCGCAATCGCATCGAGCCGTCCCGCCTATGGTGGACCGGTTTACGTGGCCGAGCCCGGCCCGCCGCCGCCGCCTTGCTACTGGCAGCGCCAGCGCTACTGGGACGGCTACGGCTGGACCGTCCGCCCGGTTCGCGTTTGCTACTGATCTGATCGCATGGCGCACATGAGCGCCGCGATCGAAGCCCGGCCGAGCACCTCGGCCGGGCATTTTTTTAACTGGCCCTGTGCCTACGGCGCCGCCTGGATCGAGCGCAGCACCTCTTCGCTCGGCCAGCAATCGACCTTGAGGCCTGCGGACTTCTGGTAGGCGCCGAGCGCAGCGCGCGTCTGCATGCCCGCCTTGCCGTCGATCTTGTCCTTGTAGAGCCCCGCGCGCGTGAGCCCGCGCTGCATCGCCTCGACATCCCTGGTTCGCAATTGCTTCGAGGCAGACCACGGCGTCGCGAACGGTTGCGGGCTCGTCATGCGGTCGGCGAGATGGCCGACGAACAGCACGTAGAGATCGGAGAAATTGTATTCCTTGATGACGAAGTAGTTCTTCGTGGTCAGGAAGGACGGGCCGTAGATGCCTTCGGGTTGCAGCAGCGAGGCCGGCTGGGCCTGCTCGGCGGCAGTGAGCTTTTGTCCACGCACCGGCACAAAGCCTTCGCGCAGCCACTGGCCGATCGGCTTCGTCACCTCGGGCACGCCAGCGGTGCAATCGACCTTGGCCGGTGCCTGCACCTCGTAAGCCCAGCGCACGCCGCTCTGCCAGCCCTTGTTGACGAGCTGCTGCGCGGCGGAGGCCAGCGCATCCGGCACCGAATGCCAGATGTCGATGCGGCCGTCGCGGTCGAAATCGACGCCGTGCTTGTAATATTCGGACGGCAGGAATTGCGTGAGCCCGGTCGCGCCGGCCCAGGACGAGCGCATGTCCTTGCGTGTCACCACGCCGTCACCGAGAATTTTCAGCGAGAGGATGAACTCGTTGCGATAGGTGTCCTTGCGGCGGCCGACATAGGCCTGCGTCGCCAGCACGCGCACGAGATCGTAAGGCAGTGTGTAGCGGCCATAGTCGGTCTCGCGGCCCCAGATCGCCAGCATGACGGTGGCCGGCACGCCCGAGCTCTTCTCGATCTCGGTCAGGGCCGGACGATATTTTTGCAGCAGCCGCTGCCCCTCGCCCGCAAGCCGCGCGATCGAGGCTTCCCTGACATAGTCCGCCGGCACCTGCACGAACTCGGCCTGTGACGGCGCACCCGTCGCGGGCCGCCCCGGCAGGATCAGATCGGGCAGCTTGTAATCCGGCTCGAGGCCGCGCGTCTCTCGCTCGAACGTCGCGCGCGACACGCCGGCGGTCTCCGCCTCCGGCCACAGCGAGGCGATGAACTGCGTGAAGGCGGCGTCGGCAGCGCGGGCGGGCGACAGGCCGCAGGTGATAGCGATCACCGCAGCTATGAGCACCCGCCACATCATGCTGAGATCACCGCGTCAGCTTCTTGTACTTCACGCGATGCGGGATGATGCTGTCCTGGCCGAGGCGGCGCATCTTGTCCTTCTCGTAGTCCTGGAAGTTGCCCTCGAACCATTCGACATGGCTGTCGCCTTCGAAGGCCAGGATGTGGGTCGCGATGCGGTCGAGGAACCAGCGATCATGGCTGATGATGACGGCGCAGCCGGCAAAATCCTCCAGCGCCTCTTCGAGCGCACGCAGCGTGTCGACGTCGAGGTCGTTGGTCGGCTCGTCGAGCAGCAGAACGTTGGCGCCGGATTTCAGCATTTTCGCAAGGTGCACGCGGTTGCGTTCGCCGCCGGAGAGCGCGCCGACTTTCTTCTGCTGGTCGGCGCCCTTGAAGTTGAACGACGAACAATAGCCGCGTGAATTGACTTCCCTCTTGCCGAGCAGGATCAGCTCGTTGCCGCCGGAGATCTCCTCCCACACGTTCTTGCTGCCATCGAGCGCGTCGCGCGATTGGTCGACGTAACCGAGATGAACGCTCTCGCCGACCGTGATGGTGCCCTTGTCCGGCTCTTCCTGCTTGGTGATCATCCTGAACAGCGTTGTCTTGCCGGCGCCGTTGGCGCCGATCACGCCGACGATACCGCCGGGCGGCAGCTTGAAAGTGAGATCGTCGATCAGCATGCGATCGCTGAAACCTTTGCTGAGCCCTTCGAAATCGACCACATTCTGACCTAGGCGCTCGGCCACCGGAATCGTGATCTGCGCGGTCTGTGTCTGCTTTTCGCTCGCCTGCTTCAGCAGTTCGTCATAGCGCTGATAGCGCGCCTTGGATTTGGCCTGGCGGGCTTTCGGCGAGGACGCGATCCATTCCTGCTCGCGGGCCAGCGTCTTCTGATGCGCAGCGTCCTCGCGGCCCTCCTGCTCGAGCCGCGTCTGTTTCTGCTGCAGCCACGACGAGTAATTGCCCTCGTAGGGAATGCCCTTGCCGCGATCGAGCTCGAGAATCCAGCTGGTGACGTTGTCGAGGAAGTAGCGGTCATGGGTGACGATCAGGATCGCGCCGGGATAGTTGCGCAGATGGCCTTCCAGCCACGACACCGATTCCGCGTCGAGATGGTTGGTCGGTTCGTCCAGCAGCAACAACTCAGGCTGGTCGAGCAGCAGCTTGCACAGTGCGACGCGACGGCGCTCACCGCCGGAGAGTTTCGACACGTCGGCATCGTCGGGCGGACAGCGCAGCGCATCCATGGCCTGGTCGACCTTGCTGTCGAGATCCCAGAGGCCCTGGGCCTCGATCTCGTCCTGCAGCTTGGTCATCTCGTCGGCGGTCTCCTCGGAGTAGTTCATCGCCAGCTCGTTGTAGCGATCGAGGATAGCCTTCTGCTTGGCAACGCCCAGCATGACGTTCTCGCGCACGCTGAGTGCCGGATCGAGATGCGGCTCCTGCTCAAGATAGCCGACGCGGGCGCCCTGGGCGACCCAGGCCTCGCCGTTGTACTCCTTGTCGAGGCCGGCCATGATCTTGAGCAGCGTCGACTTGCCCGAGCCGTTGACACCGAGCACGCCGATCTTGGCGTCCGGGTAGAAGCTCAGATGGATGTTATCGAGCACCTTCCGGGTCGGGTAGCTCTTGGTCAGGCCCTGCATGAAATAGATGAACTGGCGCGCCATCGGTCCCGAAAACCTTCGATTTGAGGAAATTTGCTTGCCGCCGATGTAGCGATCCCGCCCCCAAAGGGCAATGTTTTCCCTCCGTTCACCACGGATGAATACGGGACGGACACCATCCCGCCGCCGATCCGGACAATTGAAACCATCTTTTAATAAATCAGGCCAAAGCTCGGTTTTGCGCGGAAACAGCGCCACCCGCTCAGAATGAACGGGGAGCATAGCGAGACAGCGTCATGGCCATGATCGAGACCCATTCCCTTCCCGTTCCGGCGGAAGCCGGCAGCGCCTCCGCATTTGCCTCGGAGATCAAGGGCTTCTGGAAGCGCTTCTTCGCCACCGCTTTCAATCCCTACCGGCCCGAACTGCACTACATGCGCGGCCCCGGCCCCGCCTGGCGTGCCAAGCACGGCATGAATGCGCCGTTCCGGCTCAAGCCCCGCGACCTCTGAGCCTTTATCAGCTGTCGGATTTTTGAAGACGCGAACGGCTTGCGCACGGTCCTGATTGCGCGCAACCATGGCCTGGTTCCACCTCTCGCCATGGAAGAACGCTGATGACGCGGCTGCGCTGTGCAATTCTGGACGACTATTTCAACCTCGCCCTCGACGTCGCCGATTGGCAAAGCCTGTCCGACCGGATCGACGTCACCGTGTTCAGCCACCCCTTCGCCTCCGAGCAGGCCGCGGCGAGCGCGCTGGCCGATTTCGAGATCGTCTGTGCGATGCGCGAGCGCACCGCGTTCCCGAAGAGCCTGTTCGAAAGCCTGCCGAAGCTGAAGCTGCTGCTGACCTCAGGCATGCGCAACGCCTCGATCGACATGGAGGCCGCCAAGGCGCGCGGCATCACGATCGGCGGCACGCAATATTCGCGCGATCCGACTGCGCCCCTCACCATGGGCTTGATCCTGGAACTGACCCGCGGCATCGGCCGCGAGAACGCACGCATGCATGCGGGCGAGCCTTGGCAGGCCTTTGCCGGCGTCGAGATCGAGGGATTGACGCTCGGCGTCGTCGGGCTCGGCAAGCTCGGCAGCAAGATGGCTGATATCGCGAAGGCGTTCGGCATGAACGTGATCGCCTGGAGCCCGAACCTGACCCCGGAGAAGTGCAAGGACGCCGGCGTCGGCTACGCCACCAAGGAGGAGCTGTTCTCCAAGGCCGATATCGTCAGCATCCATGTGGTGTTGAGCGAGCGCTCGCGCGGGCTGGTCGGGGCTGCCGATCTCGCGCGAATGAAGCCGACGGCCTTCCTCGTCAACACCGCGCGCGGGCCGATCGTGGACGAGCAGGCGCTGCTCGAGGCGTTGCAGCAGAAGAGGATTGCAGGCGCCGGCATCGACGTGTTCTCGGTCGAGCCGCTGCCGACGGACCATCCCTTCCGCAAGCTCGACAACCTCGTGCTGACGCCGCATCTCGGCTACGCAACCGAGGACGGCTTGCGCATCCATTACGGCCAGATGGTCGAGGCGATCGACGCCTTCACCAAGGGCAGCGGGCTGCCGCGGAAGCTGGCCTGAAGCCTCAGGCCGCCGTGCGGTGGCCGGCGGGCTGCCGCGCTGCATCGGCAAAGCCGTGGCGCCAGGAGGCATGCGCCGGCAGCCAGCCGAACTCGCGCTTTGCCTTGGCGTTGGATGCTCCGCGCACCTCCGTCATCATCGCAACCATGTGCTCGCCCGCAAGCAGACGCCCGAGCCAGGCGGGAATGTGACGCGGCGGCTTGGCACCAAGGAATTCGGTCAGCGCGGGCAACCAATCCTTCACCTGCGCCGGATGATCATCGACGATATTGTAGATGCTGCCGGCGCGTCCGCGTTCAAGCGCGGCGAGCGTGGCAGAGGCGGCATCTTCGGTGTGAACGAACGACCACGTGCCGCCGCCATCGCCGATCACCGGCACACGCCGGTGGCGCAGCTGGTCGATCATCGCCGGCGAGAGCGTGCCCGTACCGGGTCCGTAGAAGAATCCATAGCGCAGCACGATGCCCTGCGGCGTCGTTGAAGCGGTGACGCTTCGCTCCAGATAACGGATTGCCTCAAGCGTGCGTCGCAGCTCTCGCGGCGGATTCGAGTCCAGCTCATCGGTCTCGGTCTTCACCGCTCCCCCGGCGCGACTGAAGGTCCAGCCGCAGAAGCTTTGCGCGATGAAGCGCCTGGCGCCGGCCTCGCGTGCGGCATTCAGCAGAATGTCGGTTCCGCGGGTGCGGAGCTCGTTGGTTCGCGCGAAAGCCCGATCGAAATGGCGGAGGTCCGTGGCGGCCGCGAGATCTGTCATCTGGTGGATGACGGCGTCGGGCTTTGCCGCAATCACCGCAGCGCGCATGCTGTCGGCATCGAGGCCGTCGGCGACGATCGGCTCCGCACCCAATCGCCGCACAAGATCTGTTTTTGCCGCACTCCATGTCGTGCCGATCACCGAATGACCCGCGGCGACCAGCGCCGGAACAAGATACTGGCCGACCGCGCCGGTCGCGCCCGCAACAAAGATGCGCATCCTGTGCTCCTCAATTCGTTGCAATCCTCCCGGACGTAATCGAGGTGCGGAGCGGTTCAAGCAAGGCATGCGCATACGCAAGCGAGACATGCGCGCATGCGCCAAATGATGACGGCGCGTGACCGAAGGCCACGCGCCGTCATCAGATCAATTCTTGCTAGATCAATTCTTGCGAGGCCAGTTCAGCGCACGGTGACGGGCGCGGGCAGCGGCGGCACCACTGTCGGCTGGGTGCCTCCGACCGGGCCGGCCTGTGCGGCCATCGGAGCGGGGCCGGCAGCACCGGGCACGGGCGCGGCGGATGCGGTCGCAGTTCCCGGCGGCGGACCACCTGGCATCACGACCACGCGGGTGCCGACCTTGACGCGATCGAACAGGTCGGAGACGTCCTCGTTCAGCATGCCGATGCAGCCGGAAGACACGAACTTGCCGATGGTCGAGGGCTGGTTGGTGCCGTGGATGCGGTAGACGGTCGAGCCGAGATACATCGCGCGGGCGCCGAGCGGATTGCCGGGACCGCCGGCCATGAAGCGCGGCAGATAGGGCTGGCGCTCGATCATTTCCGTCGGCGGATGCCAATCCGGCCACTCGGCCTTGCGAGTGATCTTCTGCACGCCGGTCCAGGTGAAGCCGTCGCGGCCGACGCGGACGCCGTAGCGGATCGCACGGCCGTTGCCGAGCACGTAATAAAGGTAGGTATTCGGGGTATCGACGATGAGCGTTCCGGCCGGCTCCTTGGTCGCCAGCGAGACTTCCTGGCGGCGCAGGTTCTGCGGCAGCTGCGCCGGGGCAGCGTCAGGCTGCTCCTCGGGCGGGAGCGAGGCGATCGCCATCGGCCGGCCGTCGGCACCCACGGGCGGCTGCCCGGCCTGGACCGTTCCGGTCGCGCTGGGACCACCGACAGCCTCGGGCGGACGCAGGCCGTCACTGCCGGGCGCCTGAGCCGGACGATCGGCGTAGATCACCGCGGGCGGGCCGGCAGGGCGGCCGTAGCGCGGATCGTCGGGTGATGTCACGGGCCCCTGCGGCGGCGCGGCCGAGTAGACGGGGGCGCCGGCGGGACGGCCATAACGGGGATCATCGGGCGACATCACCGGCCCCTGTGGCGGCGCGGCGGAATACACCGGGGGAGCGCCGGGCGGACGGCCGTAGCGCGGATCCGGGCCGGGCGGCGGCAGCGCTGCCTGCGGCATCGAATCGTCTTCATCGTCCAGCGCGTCGAAACTCGGCGCGCGGTCGCCGGGCCGATATTCGGCCGGCGCGCCATAGCTCGGCGCCTGCTGGACCGGATAGCTCTGGGCCTGCGCGAGCGAGGTTCCCGCCGCAGCGACTGTTGCGGCAGCGCATATCGTCAGAAAAAGTTTGATCATCATCGCTCTTGTATAGTCCCCGGGCCCCGTCCGGACCGTTAACGGCCAGATGACGGAAGATAGCGGCACATTCAAGACATGACAGGCGGATTTGTGCCTGATTTGCCGATTTGTGATCCGCAAGACTACCGTTGCCTGCTTGCATCAGGGGACGAAAATCAGCCCACGCCCGAGATCGCAGGAGTCGCCGGCTCCGTTTTTTACAGAACGGCGCGGAATCGTTGCGGTATGTTCGAATCAGCCTGATTCGCCTCCGCTTTGAGCTTCGATCCCCGCGTGGCGAACGCGGCAAGCAGTACCGTCACCGCGTTCAGATGGCTCATGGGCCCTGGCCACTTCGACGCCGGGGCGGAAATTCGCAATCCCTCGATGCTTCCCGGCTTTCGCTTCCTGTTTGCCGCGATCCTGCTGTCAGCCTCCATCCTGGTGTTCGGCCTGGGCGCCGCCGCGCTGCTGCGGGCGAGCCACGAGCAGTATGTCAGCAACCCCTCCTGGCGGAATGGTCCGCAGGAGCAGGTGTTTGCACAGGCTCCCGAGCCGGCCCTGCCGGTGCTCGCGGTCCTGCGCGCCGAGCCGGAAGCAGCCACCGATCCGACACCGTCGCTGCGCGATCAAGTCCCGACCATCGCGCTGCCGATGAGCGAGCCCGAACAGGTCGTCGCGCTGACGACTGAGACCGACGGTCAGCCGCAGGTCGCTGCACTTCCGGCCGACGTCCCGGCCGAGCCGGCCAATGTCGAGGCCGAGACCAAGGCCGAGAGGACGACGGACGCCGCGGCGCCGGCCTCAAGCAACACGCTTACTCCGGCCGACGCCAGCGCATCCATCGCCGAGACCAAGGCCGTTTCGATCGCTCTCACGAGCAAACCAGCACCTGCCGCCCCCAGCGGAGCCCCGGCTTGGTCCACGTTCGACATGGCGAGCGCGAAGTTCGCCGCATTGAACGACCCGGCAACCACGGCCTGGAAGGATCCGCCGGCGAAGACCAAGGCCGACTCTAAAGCCGACAGCGGTTCGCCGGAGAGCAAGGCGACCAAGCCGCGGGCGCATCGCGTGAAGAAGCGCCGCCGCATTGTCCGGCGTCCGCCGCCGCCTGTTCAGCAACTCGATCCGTTTGGGCAGCCGCAACCCACACTCGCCGCGACGACGACCGCGCGCGCACGTCAGTAGGGTTACGCTGGCCCCGTCGCGATCGGCGGTCCCTTTTCCTGCCCCCATTCCGACCACGAGCCGTCATAGAGCGCGGTGTCGGTGATGCCGAGGCGATAGAGCGCGAGCGTCAGCACGCCGGCAGAGACCCCGGAGCCGCAGCTCGTCACAATCGGGGCATCGAGCTTGACGCCGGCGCCCGTGAAGGCGGCGCGGAGATCATCGAGCGGCTTCATCGTGCCGGTCGCGGCGTCGAACAGAAGATTGTAGGGCACGTTGCGCGCGCCCGGGATATGGCCGGAGCGAATGCCCGCGCGCGGCTCCGGCGCCCGTCCCTCGAACCGGTCGGCGGCGCGCGCGTCGATCACCTGCTCGGCACGGCTTTCGACGTTGGCGATCAATTGCTGCATGCTGCGCACGCGCTTGGAATCGTAGCTCGCCTTGAATGTCGCTGGCTTCGGCTTCGCCTCGCCGCTCTCGACGGGACGCCCCTCGGCGCGCCACTTCTTCAGGCCGCCATTGAGGATGCGCACATTGCTATGGCCGAAAGCCAGGAACATCCACCACGCGCGGGGAGCAGCGACCCAGCCGCCGGCATCGTAGATCACGACGGTGTCGGCATTGGAGATGCCGAGATGACCGACGTCGTGGCCGAACTGCTCGGCGCTTGGATACATGTGCGGCAGCGGGTTGGAATGGTCCGAGACCGCGTCGACGTCGAAGAACACTGCACCTGGCAGATGCGCGGCGAGGTAATCGTCCTTCGGCAATGGCAGCACGCCGGGCAGCTTAAAGCTGGCGTCGAGCACCTTGACGTTGGCATCGTTGATGTGGGCGGCGAGCCATTCGGTGGAGACGAGGGGATCGGTGGTCATGCGAGGTCTTTCTTGTCATTCCGGGCTAGCGCAACGTGAGCGAGGTTGAAGCAGTGTGCATCCAACTCCGCTGTCATCGCCCGGCCAGTGCGCAATTACGCACTAGGAACGGGCGATCCAGTATTCCAGACGCGATTGCGATTGGGCCGAAAGGCCGCCGCGTACTGGATTCCCCGCTTTGGCGGGGAATGACGCCGGAGATTGGAGCGGCAGCGCAGCACCCTCACCCCTTCTTCTTCGGCTCCCACTGTTGGGTTGGCCCGCCGGCGTCGCGCCAGGCGGCGTAGCCGCCGGCGATGTGGGCGACGGGTTTGAGGCCCATGTCCTGCGCGGTCTTGGCGGCGAGCGCGGAGCGCAAGCCGCCGGCGCAATGGAACACGAACTTCTTGTCCTCCTGGAACACCGGCTTCGCATAAGGGCTCTGCGGATCGATCCAAAACTCGAGCATGCCGCGGGTGCAGGCGAACGCGCCGGGGATGCGGCCGTCGCGCTCGATCTCGCGGGGATCGCGGATATCGACGATGACGACGTCGCCGTTCTTGGAGATCTCGATGGCGTCCTTGGCGGTGAGCGTCTCGATCTCGGCATTGGCCTCGTCGATCAGCGCCTTGATGCCGCGGGTGATGGTCTGGGGCACGTGGTTCTCCCTCTTGTTGTCATTCCGGGGCGCGCGGAGCGCGAGCTAGTGCGTCAATTCCTTCATCGCACCCTCAAGCCCCTCGATCGTGATCGGGTACATGCGGTTGGCGAAGATGCGTTTGATGATGGTGGTGGATTCCGAATAGTCCCAGTGCTTCTGTTGCACGGGATTGAGCCACACCGAATGCGGATAGGTGCGGATGATGCGGTCGAGCCAGACCGAGCCGGGCTCTTCGTTGACGTGCTCGACCGAGCCGCCGGGCACCATGATCTCGTAGGGCGACATCGAGGCGTCGCCGACGAACACGATCTTGTAGTCGTGCGGGTATTTATGCAGCACGTCCCAGGTCGGGGTGCGGTCGGTGAAGCGGCGCTTGTTCTGCTTCCACACGCCTTCATAGAGGCAGTTGTGGAAGTAGAAATACTCCATGTGCTTGAACTCGCTCTTCGCCGCCGAGAACAGCTCCTCGACCTGCTCGATATGCGCGTCCATCGAGCCGCCGATGTCGAAGAACACCAGCAGCTTCACCGCGTTGCGGCGCTCGGGCCGCATGTGCACGTCGAGATAGCCGTGATTGGCGGTCTCGCGGATGGTGGTGTCGAGGTCGAGCTCGTCAGGCGCGCCGGTGCGCGCGAATTTGCGCAGGCGACGCAATGCCACCTTGATGTTGCGGATGCCGAGCTCGACATTGCCGTCGAGATCCTTGAACTCGCGCTTGTCCCACACCTTCACGGCGCGGTTGTTGCGGTTCTTGTCCTGGCCGATGCGGATGCCTTCGGGATTGTAGCCATGGGCGCCGAACGGCGAGGTGCCGGCGGTGCCGATCCACTTCGATCCGCCCTGGTGCCGGCCCTTCTGCTCCTCGAGGCGCTTCTTCAGGGTCTCCATGAGCTTGTCCCAGCCCATGGCCTCGATCTGCTTCTTCTCTTCGTCGGTCAGGTATTTCTCGGCGAGCTTCTTCAGCCACTCCTCGGGGATCTCGGCCCCCTCCATGGCGTCGAGCAGGCTTTCCAGCCCCTTGAAGACGGTGCCGAAGACGCGGTCGAACTTGTCGAGGTTGCGCTCGTCCTTCACCAGCGAGGTGCGCGAGAGATAGTAGAAATTCTCGACCGAGTAGTCCGCGAGGTCAGCGTCGAGCGCCTCCATCAGCGTGAGGTATTCGCGCAGCGTCACGGGGACCTGCGCATCGCGCAGAGAAGTGAAGAATTGCAGGAACATGGGTGACAGATTGCCCGTCGGGGGGCGAACGTCAAGGGGCGGAGGCCACTGCTCTGCGCTGGACCGGGAGGCTTTTTGCTCTAGAATTGGCGGTCTCACGGGGTTGTTTTGGGGACGTTTGCAATGGGAATTCTCGCAGCGCTCATCATTGGCGCGATCGCAGGCTGGCTTGCCGGCAAGATTGTCCATGGGGCGGGATTTGGGCTGATCGGCAACATCGTCGTCGGCATCATCGGTGCGCTCGTGGCCAGCTGGATTCTGCCTCAGCTGCATATCCAGCTCGCAACCGGCACGGCCGGGGCCATCGTGGATGCCACGATCGGCGCGGTGATTGTGCTCGTCATCCTTTCGCTGATAAAACGGGTCTGAAAGCCTGACCGAACCAGGAACGGCCGCCACGCGCGGCCGTTCCGTTTGTTGGACCAGGGCCATGAAACTGGCAATTCCTGGGACGACGACCAACAAGGACGCACGATGAAATTTACCGGCACCAAGGACTATGTTGCGACCGACGATCTCAAGGTCGCGGTCAACGCCTCGATCGTGCTGGAGCGCCCGCTGCTCATCAAGGGCGAGCCCGGCACCGGCAAGACGGTGCTGGCGGAGGAAGTGGCGAAGGCGCTGAACGCCCCGCTTCTGACCTGGCACATCAAGTCCACCACCAAGGCGCAGCAGGGCCTCTACGAATACGATGCCGTGTCGCGTCTGCGCGACAGCCAGCTCGGCGATGCCCGCGTGTCCGACATCAAGAACTACATCAAGCGCGGCAAGCTGTGGGATGCCTTCACCGCCGAGCAGCGCCCGGTCCTCCTGATCGACGAGATCGACAAGGCCGACATCGAATTCCCGAACGATCTTTTGCTCGAGCTCGACCGCATGGAATTCCATGTCTACGAGACCGGTGAGACGATCAAGGCCAAGCAGCGCCCGATCATGATGATCACCTCCAACAACGAGAAGGAGCTGCCGGACGCGTTCCTGCGCCGCTGCTTCTTCCACTACATCAAGTTCCCCGATGCCGACACCATGACCCGGATCGTCGACGTCCACTTCCCCGACATCAAGAAGCGGCTGGTCGAGGAAGCCCTGCGCATCTTCTTCGAGGTCCGCGAAGTGCCAGGCCTGAAGAAGAAGCCGTCGACCTCGGAGCTGCTCGACTGGCTCAAGCTGCTGCTCAACGAAGACATGAGCGTCGAGCAGTTGCGCGAGCGCGACCCGCGCAAGCTGATCCCGCCGCTGCACGGCGCGCTGCTCAAGAACGAGCAGGACGTGCATCTGTTCGAGCGACTGGCGTTCCTGAGCCGACGGGAAGTGTAGGCTCGAGCGCACTCCGCTGCCGCCCCACCTTCCGGTGTCATTCCCCGCGAAGGCGGGGAATCCAGTACGCCGCGGCTTCTCGACTCAATCATAACCGCCTCTGGAATACTGGATCGCCCGGTCAAGCCGGGCGATGACACCGAGAGTGTGGCGCACTCTCTCCACCTCGTCATTGCGAGCGCAGCGAAGCAATCAGAATCCCTCCGCGGTGACAGGCTGGATTGGATTGCTTCGCTGCGCTCGCAATGACGGAGCAAGACAACGCGCTCTCGTGTCCCGGACGCGCTGCAGCGTGAAGCGCTGCTGCGCAGAGCCGGGACCTAGGAGGCGGACCAAGGTCGCGTGAGATGAGCCTTCGGCTCTGCAGCGCACCGCGGCACCGAATGACGCTTCGCATCGCCGGGGAAGCGGTGCGCTGCGTCCGGGGCACGAGACCTTGCTACGCCACCGCCGCATCCGGCACGCGCGCGGCTTCCATCGGCTGCTTGCCGCGGATCAGGTCCGAGGCGCGGTCGGCGATCATCATGGTTGAGGCATTGAGGTTCGCCGAGATCATGCGTGGCATCACGGAGGCGTCGATGACGCGGAGACCTTGCAACCCGTGAACGCGGAGCTGGTCGTCGACCACCGCCCAGGTGGAGTCCGCCGGGCCCATGCGGCAGGTGCAGCCGGGGTGAAAGGTGGTGGTGCCGCGTTCGGTGGCGGCGGCCAAGAACTCGTCGTCGGTGTTGATGTTCGGGCCCGGGAAATCCTCGTAGGCGTAGTAAGGCGACAGCGGCGCACTCTTCAAAAGCCGGCGCGCCAGCTTCATGCCGCCGACGATGACGCGGCGGTCGAGCTCGGCGTCGAGATAGTTGGTCTGGATGATCGGCGGCGCAAACGGATCTGACGAGCGGATCCGGACATAGCCGCGGCTCTCCGGACGCTGCTGCCAGGACGCGACGGTCATGCCGGGCTCGTCCTCGAGCTGGCCCTGCACGCCTTCCTTGTAGGACGCCGGCGTGAAGGTGAGCTGCAAGTCGGAGCTGTCGGCGCTCTCGCCGGAATGCCAGAAGCAATAGACCATGGTCGGCGACAGCGACAGCAGGCCTTTGCGCGCGGTGGCCCATTTCATCGCCTCGACCCAGAGACGCCAGCCGCGGCGAAGCTCGTTGATGGTCCTGATGTCTTTGACGCGCGCGACCGTTCGCGGCGCGTAATGGTCCTGCAGGCCTTCGCCGACCGGAAGCGCGTGACGCACGGCGATGCCGTGGGCGCTCAACAAATCTGGCGAGCCGATGCCGGAGAGCTGCAACAGCTGCGGCGAATTATAAGTGCCGCCCGAGAGAATCACTTCCTTGTTGGCGCGCACTTCGACCGGCGTGCCGCCACTACCGCCCTTCATGTAGCGCACGCCGACGGCGCGCTTGCCCTCGAAGATGATCTCGGTGGCGTGCGCGTGGGTGTGGACATGCACGTTCGGACGCTTCATCGCGGGCTTGAGGAAAGCGGTGGCGCCGGAGACGCGCAAGCCCCTATCGATGGTGCGCTGGCAGTAGGAGACGCCTTCCTGGGTCTTGCCGTTGTAGTCGGGGTTGCGCGGAATCCCGAGGCTCACCGCGCCTTCCATGAAGGCTTCGCAAAGCGGATCGCGCCAGTTCATGGTGGTAACGGTGAGATTGCCGTCGCGGCCGCGATAAACGTCCTCGCCCTCGCCGACGCGCTTCTCCAGCCGCCGGAAGTAGGGCAGCACGTCGGCATAGCCCCAGCCACGATTGCCCATCTGCGCCCAGGTGTCGAAATCCATGCGCTGGCCGCGATTGTAGATATGGCCATTGATCGAGGACGAGCCGCCGAGCGTCTTGCCGCGCGGCGCGTAGATGCTGCGCCCGCCGGTCCAGGGCCCGACCTCCTGCTGGTAGGCCCAGTTGATGCTCTTCATGTGGAAGGTCTTGATGAAGCCGGCCGGCAGATGGATGTAGGGATGCCAGTCGCTCGGGCCCGCCTCGAGTACGCAGACGCTGGTAGCAGGGTCTTCGCTCAGCCGGCTGGTGAGCACGCAACCGGCGGAGCCCGCGCCGACGATCACATAATCAAATCTGTCCATGGTGCCTCGGCCGCCTCTAGCGCGGCTTGTCGTTGAGTTGATAGTTCAAATGCGTTCGCACGGTCGGCCATTCGGCCGCGGTGATGCTGTAGACCACGGTGTCGCGGAGCGTGCCGTTGGGCGCGACCTGGTGGCTGCGCAGAATGCCGTCCTGCTTGGCGCCCAGGCGCTCGATGGCGCGACGGCTCTGGTGATTGAAGAAGTGGGTGCGGAATTCCACCGCGATGCAGTCCAGGGTTTCGAAGGCGTGGGTGAGCAGCAGCAGCTTGCACTGCGTGTTGAGCGGGCCGCGCTGCGCGCTCTTGCCATACCAGGTCGAGCCGATCTCGACGCGGCGGTTGGCGGCATCGATGTTCATGTAGGTCGTCATGCCCACGATCTTGCCGCTGCCATCGAACACGGTGAAGGGGAGCATCGAGCCCGCGGCCTGAAGACCGAGCCGGCGGTCGATTTCCTTGCCCATGTTGTCCGACGTCGGAATCGCGGTGTACCAGATGGTGGAGAGCTCGCCGTCCTTCACGGCCTCGATCAGCCCCTCGCGGTGCTGATGCGACAACGGCTCCAGACCGGCATGCTGTCCGCGCAGGGTAATGGGATCAGGCCAGGGCATTTGAAACTCTCTCTTTAGTCATTGCGAGGAGCGAAGCGACGAAGCAATCCAGACTGTCACCGCGGACGCTTTCCTGGATTGCTTCGCTTCGCTCGCAATGACGGTCACTAGCACCGTTTACTTGTTTAGGAAATTGAGCGGCAAACCGCCACGCGGCCAGTCCATCGCGATCAGTTCGCCCTTGCCTGAGAGCGTGATGTAGGCGGTCTTCAGCTCGGGACCGCCGAAGGCGATGTTGGTGGTGACGCGGTCTCCGGTCGGGATCTGCTCGACCAGCGTACCATCAGGCGCGATCACCGAGATGCAACCGGAGACGAGGGTGGCGACGCAGACATTGCCGTTCGCTTCGACCGCCAGCGAGTCGAACATCTGGTAGCCGCCGAGGCCGCAGATCGGTTTGCCGCGCTCGCCGCGATAGATCACGTCGCGCGGCTTCAGCGTGCCGGGCGCGGAGAGCTCGTAGGCCCAGAGCCGGCCGGTGGGCGTCTCCGCGATGTAGACGGTGGCCTCGTCCGGAGACAGGCCGATGCCGTTCGCCGGCAGTATGCCGTGCACGACCTCGACGATCTCTTTCATGCCAGGCTTGAGATAATACATGCCGCCGACGTCCATCTCGCGCGCGCGGCGCTTGCCGAGATCGGAGAACCAGAGGCCGCCCTGCTTGTCGAACACCAGATCGTTCGGCCCCCGCAGATCGTGCTCGCCGCATTTCGTCACGACGGTCTCGATCTTGCCGGATTGGAGATCGACGCGCTGGATCGAGCCGCCGAGATAATCGTCGGGCTGCGGACCCGGCATGATCATGTTGCGGGTCGGGATCCAGGAGAAGCCGCCATTGTTGCAGATGTAGATCTTGCCGTCGGGGCCGAGGGCCGCGCCATTCGGGCCGCCCGGAATCTTCGCGACGATCTCCTTGCGCCCGTCGGGATGGATTCGGGTCAGGCGCTGGCCGCGGATTTCCACCAGCACGACCGAGCCGTCCGGCATCACGACCGGCCCTTCGGGAAATTCGAGGTCGGTGGCGAGAACGCGGACGTTGGACATATGGGACCCTCCCGGCTGCTTATTATGACTTGCGCGGGATGTCCGGCACGGGCCCCACACGCAAGATTGCCTGCGGTTATGACAAAGTCGCCGGGGCTTGCCAAGCAAGCGGGATGGTATGCCAGCGTTGCGCGCTAATCTCGCACGGGTATCCAAATCTCCAGACCGCCATTGCCGGTGGCGGGATCGAATTTCTCGTCGTAGCGCTCGAAGTTCGGCGCATCGGCAGCCTTCAGGCCGGAGGCCGGCAGCCACTGATTCCAGATCGCGTTGACGGTGCGCCTGATCGAGGCGACGTGGTCGGCGTGGGTGAACACCGCATAGCGCTGCTCGGGGATCCGGATACGGCCGAAACGGCGCGGCAGATCGGAGAAATCGGCGACCTCGACACCTGCGATGTAGTCGAAATTGCCCGCATCGTCGCCGTTGCAGCAGACGCCATAGGCGACCGGTCCAACGCGCGCGGGAATGTCGGCGACCTCCTGGTGGAAGCGCTGCCACAGTCCCGGAATGGCCGCGCCGTTGTCGCAGGAGATGCGCTCGTTGATGCCTGCGACGAGGAAGGCCTTTGTGGTTTCGAAGCGCGGGGTGGCGAGGTTGTCGGAGATGGTCGAGTCCATGAGGATCGGCTCCTGAAGCTTGAGATGGCCGGTGCATTGCGCGGCCCGCACCGCTTCGGGCGTAGTGCCAAACTGGTCGCGGAACGCGCGGGTGAATGCTTCGTGCGAGCCGTAATCGGCCTCCAGCGCCAGCGACAGGATGTCCGGCGCGCCGTTCGCAAGACTGCGCGCCGCTTCGCTCAGCCGCCGCGCGCGCACGTACCGCATCACCGGCAGGCCGGTCGCGGCAGCAAACGCGCGCACGATGTGGAACCGCGACACGCCGGATATCGCCGCGATCTCATCGAGCGTCATCGGCTCGGCCAGATGGCTCTCGACATACCAGAGCGCGCGCTGGGCTGGGTTCATGGCGTTTCTCGTTCGAAGCGCGACCATGATGCACGGAAGTCCGCAGGCTTCGCTTGATCGGCATTGCGGTCCCGCAAGATGATAACGCCGGAACAGCCACTGGCAACGTCCGGGCGTTCATGGCTACACTCGGGACGTCCTGGCAACCGCTCACAAGAAAGCAGGAGGAACCGCGTCATGAAGATCACCGATGTGCGGGCGCACCATATCCGCATCCCCTATGACGCCGGTGTCGCGAGCTTCCGTCAGGGCGCCTCCGCCATCACCGCCCTCGACATGGTGATGGTCGAGGTCACCACCGACGCCGGGTTGACCGGCTGGGGCGATGCCTTCGCCTATGTCTGCCCCCACACCACGCGCAGTGCCGTCGAGGAAATGATCGCACCGCAGGCGCGGGGGCTGGAGGTTCCCGATGCCGCCGGCATTCCGGCGGTGATGGAGCAGATCCAGCGTAACCTGCATCTGTTCGGGCGATACGGCATCACCATGTTCGCGATCTCCGGGCTCGACATCGCGCTGTGGGACCTCGCCGCCAAGATCAAGAGCGTGCCGGTGCATCGCCTGCTCGGCGACACCAGGCGCCCGGCCATTCCGGCCTATGCGAGCCTGTTGCGGATTGGCTCGCCCGACAACATCGCCGCCGAATGCAAGAAGGCGCTGGCGCTCGGCTACGGCGCCATCAAGCTGCACGAGACCACGGCGCCGGCGGTGTTTGCCGCGCGCGCGGCGATCGGACCCGGCATTCCGCTGATGGTCGACATGAACTGCCCGCTGTCAGGCGAAGAGGCGATCGCGTTCGCCAGGACATGCCGGGACGCGCAGCCGATGTTCCTGGAGGAGCCGGTCTGGCCGCCGGAGGATTTTGCGGCGCTCGCCGAGGTCCGCAGCAAGGGCGGGCTCGGCGTCGCCGCCGGCGAGAACGCCTGCACGGAATATCAATTCCGCCAGATGATGGATGCGGGCGCGGTCAGCCACGCCCAGCCGTCGGTGACCAAGGTCGGCGGCATCACGGAATTCCTGAAGGTTGGGGCGCTCGCAGATCGGGTCGGCGTCAAGATCGTTCCGCACTCCCCGTATTTCGGCCCCGGCCTGCTGGCGACCTTGCATCTGCTGGCGGGGCGCGACGACGGCTTCGTCGAGATGTTTTACCTGAAGCGCCAGGCCTGCCTGTGGGGCGGCCGCGCCGATGTCGATGCCACCGGCCATGTCGCGGTGCCGACCGGGCCTGGGCTCGGTTATGAGCCCGACCGCAGCGTGATGGAGCGATATCGCGTCGCCTGAGCGCGGCGCCTATTTCGCCGCATCCTTCGGCGGCGGCGCATCCTGTTTCTTCTTCATATCCTCCGCGGTCTTCGCCTGCGCGGCCTGGAGATCGCCGAGCATCTTCTGCAAGCCGGCCACGGTCGTCTTCAACGCATCGATCTGACGAGCCGCGGCGTCCAGCTTTTGCTGGTGATCGAGGTTCAGCTTGGTGATCGTCTTCTGCAGGAAGTCGATGTTGCTCTGGAGGCAGCTGGTGCGGCGCTCCATGGTCTTCTCGACGGTGCAGATCTCGATGCCGGGCACGTCCTGCGCGCGGACCGGCGCAATCGCCAGCGTGGCGAGCAGTGACATCGCGAAACAGACGCCGGCGCTTCGAAGCAGCATGCAGGTTCCTCGTCAAATCAATCACGGCAATGTGCGCTTTTTGCACGCAGCCTGTCGAGGCTACCACACTCGCACCGCATTCTCGCGTTGAGCTTGCGCTGTTCCCTCGGACGGGGAGCGATGATCTGCACGCGGAGGAAATGGGCGCTCCTTCCGCGGCTTTGTTTAGGGGAGTTTTTGATGGCAACGCGCGACAGACGACTGGCGGAATTCGACGGCGCCGGAGAACCGCCGCCTGGCCTTGCAGTCGAAGTGCTGTGCGAGGACCACAGCGGGACGTATCAACTGCCGTTCGCCTGCCGCTATGTCGAGGGACGCTGGCAGAACCACGCGGCCGGCGTCGCAGTCGAAGCAACCGTCATCGGCTGGCGCGTCCCGCGCATGAAGCATTCGGGCGTAGCCTGAGCCCTGATTTCTGTCTCAAAATGCAACGGGGCCGCGTCCCGGCTTAACCTTCGGAACGCGGCCCGAACGAATCACGTCCGAATCAGCCGTAGGCCCCCGTACGCGCCTGTTCACGGCTAGATGTCGCAAGCAGCCAGCGCGCGCACACAATATCTGCGCAGCGCGTGAGCCAGCCCAGCCGGCCACGGGCGTCGAAAGTTAACGGCTTCAATGACATGACTGCGGGGGTGCGGCGGTTGGATGCTCGCTCCCAAAACAGGCAGATGGCACCCCGCCTGCCTAATATTCGACCTCGAGCTCCTCGATCTCGGCCGGCTCGTCCTTGGCCGCCGCGATCCATTCCTTCATCTCCGGCATGGCCATGATGGTATCGGCATAAGCCTGCAGCCGCGGATCGAGCTTGACGTTGTAGGTCACGAAGCGGGTCACTACCGGGGCGTACATCGCATCAGCCATGGTGCGGGTCTCGCCGAACAGGAAGGGCCCGCCCGATTTCTCCAGGCAGTCGCGCCAGATCGCCCAGACGCGATCGATGTCAGCCTGCGCGCGCGACCAGATCTTGAAGCCCGGGAAGTGCCCCTTCAGGTTGACCGGCAGCGACGCGCGCAAGGTGGTGAAGCCTGAATGGATTTCCCCACAGATCGAGCGGCAATGCGCGCGCTGAACGCGATCCGCGGGCAACAGCCCGGCATCCGGCATCGCCTCGTTGAGATATTCGGCGATCGCCAGCGTATCCCAGACGATCGCGCCGTCGTGCCGCAGGCACGGCACCAGGATCGAAGACGACAACAGCAGGATTTCGGCGCGCGCCGACGCGTCGTCCGGTGCGGTGACGATCTCCTCGAAATCGAGCCCGGAAAATTTCGTGAGCAGCCAGCCACGCAGCGACCAGGACGAATAGTTCTTGCTGCTGATGGTCAGTGTCGCCTTCGCCATGTGGCCTTCCCTCACGCCTGTGACTCGCACCCTGCCCGGACTCTGCGGGAGTGCGCACCGCCTGTGCTTCCCGCGAAAAGAGCAGCAAGCGACGTGCCAATCTTGAGGACGGCCCATCTCCGGATTGGCTCCGATATTGCATAGCAGCACGGGGACAGGTGGGCGTTTCAGTATGATGTCGATGTATTATCAGGCCTTTCAGAACCATATGGACCTGACGGCGCCGTGGCGATCGGGGGCCTCCTCCGCGCTCAAATTCCTCAATCTGGTGCCGCAGGGCTTGTCGGATCAGGTCGTCGGCCGGCTGTCGGCTGCACTGGAGCTAATCTCCCGCTCCACCCTCACCTATCACCGCCCCGCCTACGGCATCGACAGCGTCATGGTCGGCAATCGCGAGGTCGCCGTGACCGAGGAGATCGCTTACGCGACCCCGTTCGGCTCGCTGCTGCGTTTCAAGAAAGAGGGCGTGGGCGAGCAGCCGCGCATGCTGCTGGTGGCGCCGATGTCAGGTCATTTCGCGACGCTGCTGCGCGGCACCGTGAAGACGCTGCTGCAGGATCACGACGTCTACATCACCGACTGGCACAATCCGCGCGACATTCCCCGGAGCGAGGGCCGCTTCGGGCTCGACGACTACACCGAGCATCTCATCGACTTCCTCGGCCAATTGGGCCCGCGCCCGCATATGGTCGCGATCTGCCAGCCCTCGGTCTCGGCGCTCGCGGCCGCCGCAATCATGTGCGAGGGCAACCATCCTTCGCGGCCGGCGACGTTGACGCTGATGGCCGGCCCGATCGACACGCGCATCCTGCCGACCAGGGTCAACGAATTCGCCAAGAGCAGGCCGATCGACTGGTTCGAGCAGAACCTGATCAACTACGTGCCGATGCAGTGCCGCGGTGCCTTGCGGAAAGTCTATCCCGGCTTCGTGCAGCTCACCGCCTTCGTCTCGATGAATCTCGAGCGCCACATCAAGCAGCACATCGATCTCGCCGATCACATCGCCAAGGGCGAGAAGGAGAAGGCCGCCAGCATCAAGACCTTCTACGACGAATATTTCGCCGTGATGGACCTGCCGGCGGAATTCTACATCGAGACCGTGCGCGACGTTTTCCAGGAGCACCTTCTGCCCCAGGGCAAGCTGATGCATCGGGGACGTCCGGTGGACACCAAGGCCGTCAGCCGCATGGGGCTGATGACGGTCGAGGGCGAGAAGGACGACATCTGCTCGATCGGCCAGACGCTGGCCGCGCAAGACCTCTGCACCGGCGTGCGCGCCTACCGCCGTGTGCACCACATGCAGGCCGGCGTCGGCCATTACGGCGTTTTCTCGGGCAAGCGCTGGAACAACGAGATTTACCCGCTGCTGCGGGATTTCGTGCACGTGAACTCCTGAAGCTCCGCCAAATTTCTTCAGCAGGATCGGACAAGGCAGCGCGGCTTTGGGAAAGACGCCGACGCTGCACCAAACCTAAAACACGGACATGCCGCTCCCGCCGGAGGCCAAGCCATGTCCGAATTGCCACCACCTGCCGCCACCCCGGCCGCGATCGTCGACGCGCTCAAAGCGGTCGCAGGCAATCCGCCAAAGGTGCGCGCGAGCTTCGCCAAGGGACGATGCGTGCGCGGCACCTATGCCCCGTCCGACCGCGCCGCAGAGATCACGCGATCGCTGAGCTTCACCAAGCCCTCGCGCGTGCTGGCGCGCTTCTCCGTTGGCGGCGGCAATCCCGGGGTAACCGACACCAACAACCTCGTGCTGCGCGGCTTCAGCTTCAGGCTTGGCGACGACGCCCATCGCTCCGACATCCTGACCGAAACCGCTCCGGTGCATTTTGCACGGACGCTCGACCAGATGCTCGCCTTCCTCGAGGCGCGAATTCCGGGCGCGGACGGCGAGCCTGACATCGAGAAGGTCCGGGCTTTTTCCGCGGCCAATCCTGAAACGCTGAACCAGGCGAAGTACATCGCGGCGCGCCGGCTGCCCGGCAGTTTTTCCGGCACGACCTATTGGGGCGTGCACGCCTTTCCCGCGACGAACGCGAAGGGCGAGACCCGCTTTATCAAGTTCAAGGTCGCGCCTGTCGGCGGCGACGTCGCCTTGAGCGAAGACGAAGCCAGGACAAAGTCGGTCGATTTCCTCCATGACGATCTCGCGCGGAGGATCGCAGCCGGCGACGTCCGCTTCAACGTGATGGCCTTGCTCGACCGCCCCGAGGATCCCACCATGGACGTGACCCTGCGATGGCCGGACGAGGACAACCGTGAACAGGTGCGGCTCGGGACCATCGTCATCACCAGCCTCGAGGCCAATGAGGCCTGCGACGGCTCCATCTTCAATCCGGCCAATCTTGCCGACGGCATCGGCCATCCGCCGGACGAGATCTTTGCGGCGCGCCGCTTGGCCTACACCTATTCGCTGGAAACGCGGCGCTGACTAGATCTTTTCCCGTCCGCCATCCGTTTCGCGGCGCCACGCGCCCGGACTGACGCCGACCATGGACGAGAACACCCGGGTGAAATGGCTCTGATTGGCAAATCCGGCCGAGATGGCAATCTCGGACAACGGCAGGTCGCGGACTGTCATCAGTTGCTTGGCCGCCTTGACGCGTTGCTGGAGCAGCCATTGATGCGGCGGCAGGCCCGTGGAGATCCGGAATGCGCGTGAGAAGTGGCTGACTGACAGGCCAAGCTCGGTCGCGATCAGCTGTAGCGCGATCTTGCCCGAGAGGTCGGAATCGAGCCGGTCACACGCACGCTTCACCTGCCATGGCGCGAGACCGCCGCGGGTTGGTTCTGCGGCTGGCTTCAGCCCGCCATAGGTCTGGGCGACATGGGCGGTGAGCGCGAGCATCATGTGATCGACGAAAAGCTGGTTGGTCTCGTCGGGCCGACACAGTCCTTGCCGCAACGAGGCACCGACATGTCGAACGACCTCGTCGTCATGACCGACACCGGGCTCGTAGCTGAGTTCGCCAACGCGCGGTCCGCCCGGTTGCCTGGCAATGCCGTTGAGCGCCGAGCGCGGCAAATAGAAGAAGAGCGAGTGAAATGGCTTGTCGATCACATAGCGCGGGTCGCGCTTGAGGTCGTAAAGATAGGTCGCACCTGCGCGAACATCCGCCTTGGTGACACAGCGGCCCTCCTCCCAGCATTCGCAATCCGGATAGTCGCGGAGTTTCAGGCTGAGGAGATAGGCATCTTCCGCAGCCAGCGAGCCGGAAATATCCGGTGTCGGATCGTCGTTGCGGACTTCGGTGACCGCGAGCTCGGCGCTGTGCAGCGAACGCGTGATCAGGACCGGTGCTTGCTTCGAGCGAAGGCCCTGCCCGAGCCTCTGCCCGTAGACGCCTGCCTGTGTCATTTTAGTAAATCCATCCGTAAAGGCACCTCTTCGCCAGCCTTCCCGAGATCCGCGCATTATCGGAGATCGCCGGCCGACGGTCCAGCTGCAGCGCATAGCACGAAGCTGGCGCGGTCGGCCCTCGCACCAGATTGCGCCGCGATGATTTCATTGTGATTTCAGCGTGATGTCACAGGCCCGGCAGGGCGAAGGACAACACCGTTGACCTGCCCGACAGATTGCTGCGCGATTCCATCGTGCATTTTGGAAATGATGGATAGACAGAGCCTTGCGCTCACAGTCTGCGCACGTCAGTTGGACCATTCCTCGCCCCAGGCCTGGACGACATGGCCCGGCGACACCTCGCGATATTGCCGAACGGGCGGCTGGTAGTCGGGCGCGCGCACCGGGCTTCTGATCTCGTCGTTCGCTACCTCGCGCCTGGTGCCGCGGCGCGATGGATCGGGCACCGGCACGGCCGCCATCAGCTTCTTCGTATAGGGATGCTGCGGATTGCCGAACAGGGCCGCGCGCGGACCGGTCTCGACGATCTCGCCGAGATACATCACCGCGACGCGATGGCTCATCCGCTCGACCACCGCGATATCATGGGAAATGAAGAGGTAGGCAAGTCCCATGCTGGCCTGAAGGTCCAGCATCAGATTGACGACCTGCGCCTTGACCGAGACGTCGAGCGCCGAGACCGCTTCGTCCGCGACGATCAGCTTCGGTCCGAGCGCGAGCGCGCGGGCAATGCAGATGCGCTGGCGCTGGCCACCGGAGAATTCGTGCGGAAAGCGCGCGGCCATGTCAGCGGTGAGACCAACGCGAACTAGCAGGTCGGCGACCTTCTCCCGTGCCTGCGACGCCGTGGCGAGCCCGTTGGCGAGCAATGGGGCCGCAATCGCCGTTCCCACCGACATGCGGGGGTTGAGGCTCGCGAACGGATCCTGGAACACGATCTGCATCTGCTTGCGAAAATCACGCAAGGTGCGGGCATTCATGGCCAGCACATCCTGCCCGTCGATCAGAACGGTGCCGCTGTCCGGCTCCGTCAGCTTGAGAATGGAGCGGCCCGTCGTCGATTTGCCGCAGCCGGATTCGCCGACCAGCGCCAGCGTCTCCCCGGCGCGCAAGGAGAAGGAGACGTTCTCGACCGCATGGACGCGGCCCGAGACCTTGCCGAACAGGCCCGAGCGAATTGGAAAGCGCGTCGTGAGGTTGGAGACTTCGAGCAGCGGTCGCTCGGCAATCGAAACCGTATCGGGCGTCTCTGCCGGCCCGTCCGAGGTCCCCGTTAGCTTGTCCACGACCGGAAAACGCATCGGCCGCATCCGCCCATCCATCGAGCCGAGGCGTGGCACGGCCGCGAGCAGTGCCCTTGTATAGGCATGCGAAGGGGCGGCGAAGATGCGCGAGGTATGGTCGGTCTCCACCGCTTGGCCGCCATACATCACCACGGTGCGGTCCGCGATCTCGGCCACCACGCCCATGTCGTGGGTGATGAAGAGGATCGACATCCCCTCTTCCTGCTGAAGCTCCTTCAGGAGCTCCAGGATCTGGGCCTGAATGGTGACGTCGAGCGCGGTGGTCGGCTCGTCCGCGATCAGCAGCCTCGGCTTGCAGGCCAGCGCCATCGCGATCATCACGCGCTGGCGCATGCCGCCGGAGAAACGATGCGGATGCTCGTGGAAGCGCGATTTCGCCGCAGGTATCCGCACGCGGTCGAGCAGGCGGATGGTCTCGACCTCCGCCGCCGCGCGCGACAGGCCGCGGTGCTGGATCAGTGCTTCCGCAATCTGGAAGCCGATGGTCAGCACCGGATTGAGGCTCGTCATCGGCTCCTGGAAGATCATGGCGATGTCGTTGCCACGAACATCCTTCATGCTCGCTTCGGGCAGCGTCAGCAGCTCGCGACCGGCAAGCCGGACGCGGCCTTCGACTCGGCCGTTCTCCTTCGGAATGAGCCGCATGATCGAGAGCGCGGTGACGCTCTTGCCCGAACCGGACTCGCCGACGATCGCCACGGTTTCCCCCGAGGCAATATCGAACGACACGTCGCGGACGACGGGACTCCATTCCCGCTCACGTAGGAAGGACGTCGTCAGGCCGGAAACCGACAGCACCGGCGACGGCGCGTTGGCAGCGACTTGATCAGCTCCGCTTGCGCCCATGCTCGTGCCGGTGTCCTAATAGCCACGACTACGATCGACACGCCCAGGCAGCTCCTCGCCGCGGCGGTGGCGCGCGATCACGTCCAGCACGAAATCGACCGCTGTATCCGGCGTGGTCATGCTGGCATTGTGCGGTGTGACCAGGATGCGCGGGTGGCTCCAGAAAGGATGCCCCGCAGGCAGCGGCTCCGGCTCGGCGACGTCGAGGACGGCACCCGACAACGCGCCGCTGTCGAGCGCCGCGAGAAAGTCGGCTTCGACCAGATGCGGGCCGCGCCCGACGTTGACGAGCGACGCGCCGCGCGGCAGGCGCGCGAACAGATCCGCATTCAGGATGCCCCGGGTCTGATCGGTCAGAGGTAGGAGGCAGACGAGAATGTCGGTCTGCGCAAGAAAATCCGGCAACGTCTCCATGCCCGCGTAACAGGTGACGCCGTCGATCTCGCGGAGTGAGCGGTTCCAGCCGAGAAGCGGAAAGCCGAACGCCGTGAGGCGTTCAAGCACGGCCTGGCCGAGCAGGCCAAGACCCATCACGCCGACGCGACGACGTTTGGCCGGCGTGATCCGGATCTCGCGCCAGACCTGCGCCTTCTGCTGGCCGATGAAGTGCAGGAGATCACGATGCAGGGCGAGCACCGCCATGGTGACGTATTCCACCATAGTCTCGGCGATGCCCGGCTCCAGCATGCGCACCAGCGGAATGTGCGGCGGAACTTTTGACGCGTCGAACTGATCGACACCCGCACCGACCGAGAAGACCAGCTCGAGATTGGGGAACGTCGTCGCGATCTCGTCCGGCGGCACCCACGCCACGAGATAGCGGACGTCGGCGGGATCGCCGATGTCGGGCCAGAGCCGGAACGGCACATCGGGCGCGCGCTCGGCGAAGAAGCCCGCCCACTCCGCGCCGCGAACCATGTTGGCCTTGTACAGAACCGTCATGCCACCAAACCCTCAGAACGGGCTGACCGGTGCGAGCCGGCGGCCGTCGATCAGGCGCCTGTGGCTGTAGGCCGCGGGATCGACCAGCGGCGTCGCGCCCGTCACGATGTCGGCGGCGAGCTTGCCGGCTGCAGGACCGATGCCAAAGCCGTGGCCGGAGAAGCCGGTGGCCAGGAAGAAGCCGGGCATGGCGTCGACCGACGAGATGACCGGAATGGTATCCGGCGTGCAGTCGATCGTCCCGCCCCAGGCTTCCGCGATCTCGATGTCCTTCAATTCAGGGTTCGACTTGATCAGCGAAGCCAGCGCGGCATTGACCAGCGACATGTCAGGCGCGGGATCGCGCACGCGCTCGGTCTCGAATGGCGACGGCTTGTCCAAGCTCCAGCTCGTGCCGCGCATGAGCTGGTCGAAGAAGGATTTGCCGAACGACAGTTTCAACCCGTTCTTGCGATGCAGATAGGTCGGCCAGAAGGTGCGCGCGTAGCGGAACAGGTCGGGTGACAGTTCGACCGTGCCGCGATTGCGCAGCGCCAGCGTAAAGCCGCCGTCGAGGCGGCGGCGGATGCAATAGAAGTCGGTGCCGAGCGCGCCGGAGGTGATCTCCGGCCCCGGCGTGGTCCGGCATGCGGTGGCGTTGACGAGACCGATCGGCAGCTCGATGCCGTGGCGTCGGCAGAACAGCGACGACCAGGCACCGCCCGACAGCAGCACCGATTGCGTGCGAATGGTACCATTCTCGGTGACGACGGCGCTCACCCGTCCGCCTTGCGTCTCCAACCCACGCGCGGCGCAGCCCTGGTGAATGGTGACGCCGTGTTTTCGCGCGGCGGTCGCAAGCGCGGGCACAGCCATCGACGGCTCGGCGCGCCCGTCGCTGGGCGTGTGCAGGCCGCCGACCCATGTCTCGGAATTGCCGGGCAGACGCTCGGCGACCTCGGCCGGCGTCAGGACGGTCGAGTGCACCTGCATCTCGCGCGCCGTTGCGGCCCATCGCTCCCAACTCGCGAGCTCATCCTTGCTCTTGGTCAGGAACAGCACGCCGGTGCGGCGGAAGCCGGCATCGACGCCGGCATCGTTCTGCATGTCTTCCCATAGGCGCAGCGCCTCGCGGGCCAGCGGGATCTCCTCACGCGCGCGACCCTGCTGGCGGCACCAGCCCCAATTGCGGCTCGACTGCTCGCCGCCGACATGGCCCTTCTCGATCAGGGCGACGGAGAGGCCCTTCTTCGCGAGATGATAGGCCGCGGAAACGCCGATGACGCCGCCGCCGATGACGACGACATCCACCTGCGCCGGCAGGCGCTCGTCACTTTTTATACGGGTGAGCGGCGGGGACATGGGACACTCCAGATATTCAGTTCGATCGAGACAGCTCGGCTCGTCGCCAGTTTGCAGATCATGGGATATTCATCCGCGGGTCGAGCGCGTCGCGCAGGCCGTCGCCGAGGAAGTTGAAGCTCGTCACCGCCAGCGTGATGGCGAGACCCGGCGCAATCGCAAGCCAGGGCGCGCTGGTGAGATAGATCTGCGCGTTGTTGAGCATGTTGCCGAGGCTCGCGGCCGGCGGCTGGATGCCGTAACCGAGATAGCTGAGATAGGATTCCAACAGAATTGCCTTGGCGACGTTCAGCGTCGCCGCCACCACGATCGGCGCGACCGCGTTGGGCACGAGCTCGCGGAACATGATCCGCAGATTCGACGAGCCGAACGAGAGTGCAGCAACAGCAAACTCGCGTTCCCGCAGCGAGCGCACTTGGGCCTCGACGACGCGGGCCACCCACATCCAGGCGGTTGCCGCGATCAGCACGGTGGTGGTGACGAAGCCGGGCTCGATGAGCGCCGCGAGCGCAAGCAGCAGGAAGATGGTCGGAAAGCACAGCATCGCATCGACCAGCCGCATCAGCACCGCGCCGACCACGCCGCCATAGAAGCCGGCGAAGGCGCCGACGACGATGCCAACCGCCATCGCCATCACCATCGCGACGAAGCCGATCGACAGCGAGACACGCGCGCCCATCATCAGCCGCGCCAGCACGTCGCGGCCGAGCTCGTCGGTGCCGAGGATGTGCGCGCCCGACAGCGGCGGTGCGAACCGCTTCATGATGTCGATATAGGTGTCGTCGAACGGCAGGAGGTACGGGCCGAATGCCGAACCGAGGATGAGAAGCAGAATGATCAACGCGCCCGCGAGCGCGAGCCGGTGCCGGCGGAAGCGCCGCCAGGCGGCCTGGCCCGGCGCGAGCTGAACGGTCGTGAGGGCTGCGCTCGTCATCGCCTAGCCCACCCGGATGCGCGGATCGACGACGGCATAGAGGATGTCGGCGAGCAGCGATCCGATCAGCACCATGATCGCCGAGAACATCAGGATGCCCATCACCACCGGATAGTCGCGGTAGCCGATGGAATCGAGGAACAGCCGGCCCATGCCGGGCCAGGTGAATACGGTCTCGGCGACCAGCGCACCACCGAGCAGCGTCGGAAACTGAAGGCCGCCCACCGTGATCATCGGCAGCAGCGCGTTGCGCAAGGCGTGAACCGTAAGGATTCGCCATTCCGGCATGCCCTTGGCGCGCGCGGTGCGAATGTAGTCCTGGTTGATGACTTCGAGCATCGAGGAGCGCATGAAGCGGCCCCACATCGCGGTCTCGACCAGCGCCAGCACCAGCGCCGGCGCAATGAGATGATGAAGCAGATCGAGCGGCGAGCCATCGCCGACGGTCTGCCGGTTGCCCGCCGGCAGCCAGCCGAGCTTCACCGAGAACACATAGATGGTGACGAGGCCGAACCAGAAGGTCGGGATCGACAATGCGATCATGGCGCCGACGGTCGCCAGCGAATCGAACAGCGAATAGCGGCGCAGCGCACCGAGCACACCGATCCAGCAGCCGAGCAGGACCGCGATGACGGTCGCAGTCGCCATCAGTTCCAGAGTAGCGCCAAGATGCGACGAGATCACCGCCAGCACCGGCTCGCCGTCGCGATACGAGCGGCCCCAATCGCCCCTCAGCATCCGGCCGAACCAGTCGAGATACTGGATCGGCAGCGAACGATCGAGGCCAAGCTGCCTGGTGACGCGATCGAGATCCTCCTGCGTCATCTGCGCGGACGCCGCGAATTGCGAGAGCGGGCCGCCCGGCGCCAGATGCAGGATGGCGAAGCCGATCGCGGACACGATCACCAGCAACATGATCGCCTGCGCCAGGCGATTGGCGACGTAACGGGCCATCTCAGGCGATCTCGCGCACCTGAACCATCAGGCCCAATACCATTCGCGGATGTTCCAGCAGTTGATCGACATGTTGATGTTGGGGCGGAAACCCTGGAGTCCTTCCTTCACGCCTTCGGCAATGAAGCCCTGGAACAGCGGCAGGATCGCGAGGTCGTCGCGGATGAGCTTCTGCAGATTGCCATAGGTCGTCTTGCGCTGCGCCAGATCGAACTGCTTGGCACCTTCGGCGAGCAGTCGATCCGCCTCCGGGTTGCGATACTGATAGGTGTTGTAGCCGCGGCCACCCTTGGCAGGAATGGCGCCGGAGCCGAAGCGGGGCGTCACGTCGGGGTCGCTGCCGAGCATGAAATTCACCCCCACGATCACCGAGTTGAATTTCGATTGCTGCCAGAAGTCGCCCCAGATCACCGCGGCCGGCATGTTGTTGACGCGCATCGCGGCACCGATTGCGCGCCAGTCCTGGATCAGCAACTGCTGGGTCTGCTCGCGCACCGCATTGCCCGACGTCGTTGAATTGGTGAATTCGAGCTTCACGCCGCCTTTCTCGCGCACCCCGCCGGCGCCGCGAACCCAACCGGCCGCATCGAGCAGCGTGTTAGCCTTGGCCGGATCGTATTTGTGCTGCGGCAGTCCCTGCTGGAACGACCAGGCCTGTTGCGGCACGAAGCTTTCGGTCTGCGTCGGCAAGCCGTAGTTCAGCGCGTCGATAATCGCCTGCTTGTTGATCGCGAGATACAGCGCCTCGCGCACGGTGCGGTCCGCCAACGCGCCGAACTCCAGATTGGGCGCGATGTGCTCCACCGACGACGTCGAGGAGACGAAGATCTTGCGGCCCTTCAGCGTCTTCGCCTCCTGCACGAAGTTTGGCAGAATGCCTTGCAGGCCGGTGTAGTCGACCTGGCCGGTGCGGAACTGAGTGTACAGGACGGTGAGATCGGGAATGTATTTGAACACCACGCGTTCGACGTACGGCCCCTTGCCGTGATAGCCGGTGTGAGCATTCAACTGAATGTGGTCGCCCGGCACGCGCTCGCCCCAGCGGAACGGTCCGGTGCCGACAGGCGCGTTGTGGAACGGCGAGGCGTTCGGATCGGTCACCTTCTCCAGGATGTGCTTTGGCACGATGAAGGTCAGCGATCCCAGGATCGACATGTAGGGCGAATAGGGAGCTTCCATGCGCCAGTGAATCTCGTCGGGCGCGACGACCTTAATGTCCTTCACGAGGCTATGGCCGACGCGGCTGCGCGCGCGGAAATCGGGATTAGCGATCAGCTCGAGCGAGAACTTCACGTCCTCGGCCGTGAACGGCGTGCCGTCGTGCCATTTCACGTCGCTGCGGAGCTTGATCTTCCAGGTCAGGCCGTCGGCCGACAGGCCGCCATTCTCAAGGGTCGGGACTTCGCGGGCGAGGTCGGGAACGAACTTGCCGTCGGGATCGATGAACCAGAGCGGCGAGAACACCTGCCACCAGATGCCCTGATCGACTTCGATGCCCGGCATCAGGGGATGAAAGACCGTCGGCTCCTGCGACAGCGCCGCGATCACCTGTCCGCGCGGCTTGTCCGGCGGATTGGTCGGGCGTTCGGTCTGCGCGAATGCGTGGCCTGAAAGCGTCCATCCCGCCGCGGCGCCCGCGCCGAGCTGGAATATCTGACGGCGGTTCGGATTGCCAAGATGCAGTGCCCCAACGCCGAACTTCCCGGTGTCGTCCGCCATGACCACTCTCCGTTGTCGCACGCGGCACCGTCTCCCGCGCCCCGAGATCCCCGGCAAAGGGACAGGAGTGGGCTTTAGTGCTTCTAAATTTTTCTATCAAAAGTTCATCACGACTAAATACAGCTGTCAATCGCATTGCTAGGATGCGCGACCTTTTCACTTCGACTGAAGCTCCAGACCGTCGTTGTCCGGGGCTGAGATGATGCACGGGAGAGCGACATGGATGGTCGCGGCGAGATCAGCGATCCGAAGGATGCCCCGGCGACCGAGGCCGACGATGCCGTCGACCAGCGCCTGGGCGAGACCGTGCGGCTGCTGCGGCAGCGTGCGGGCCTTTCGATCCAGGACGTTGCTAACAAGACCGGCCTCTCCAACGGCATGATCAGCCAGCTCGAACGCGCGCGTGCCATGCCGTCGATACGGACGTTGCGCCTGCTCAGCATCGCGCTCGACGTTCCCATCTCCTATTTCTTCGAGACCACCGATCCCGCCGACGTGCAGCGCTATATCGTGCGCAAGAACAGCCGCCGCCTGCTGCGGCTCACGGCCAGCGGCGTGGTCAAGGAAGCGCTGACGCCGGCAGACAAAGGCCAGCTCGAACTCTACGAGCTCACGCTCAATCCCGGCGCCTCGTCCGGCACCGATTTCCTGCAGCACACCGGCGAGAAGGCGGGCTATATCCTCTCGGGAAGCCTGCGGCTGTGGCTCGACAACCAGGCCCATCTGCTCGAGGCCGGCGACAGCTTTCGCTTTCCGAGCATCGTTCCGCACATGTTCGACAACCCGACCCAGCAGACGGCCCGCGTGATCTGGGTGACCACGCTGCGCCAGACCGATTCGCCGGCAGGTTGAAGCGCCGCCAACCCGGCACCACCGCAAATTGCCCCTCGACGCCGCCGCGCGGAATCTGTAGCTCACATCTGTAGCTGACGTGGAGCCGGACATTGACAGGGCGGCCACGGGGGCCGCGACTGACGCGTTGGTGTGAGACCATGAAACTCAGGGGGCTTCTGACACTCGCGATGGCCGCGCAGGTCATCGTGACCGCGGCGGCTCTCCTCGTCTCCTATGCCGCGACCGGAACCGGGTTCGGCATTGCCCAGATCGTCGCCCTGCTCGCAAGCGGCGCCACTGCGGTCCTGCTCGCTCGTCTGTGCACGCGCGCGATCGAAACCGCGCAGGAAAAACGCGCCGCCGCGCTACTGACCGAGCAGGCGCAGGCCAGCGCGCAGATGACGCAAGCCGTCATCAAGACCGCGCTCGACGCCTTCATTCAGACCGACCAGAGTGGCATCGTGCTGGAATGGAGTCTTCAGGCCGAGGCCCTGACTGGATGGACGCGCAAGGAGGCGCTCGGCACCGACGTCGTCAACCTCCTCATCGCCGAGCCGCTGCGCGACGGCTTCAGGCAACGCATGATGCGGCTGCTGCCGGAATTGTCGGATACGCCGATCGGCATCCGGTTCGAAGCGACCCTGCTGCACCGGGAGGGCGACGAGATCCTGATCGAGGCCTCCAGCACGGCGCTCCGCATCGGGGGGCGCACCCTCATCAACAATTTCGTCAAGGACGTCACCCAGAAGCGCGCCGCCGCGGAGCAGCTGATCCAGGCCCAGAAGATGGAGGCGATCGGCCAGCTCACCGGCGGCATCGCGCACGAATTCAACAACATGCTCACCGTAATCACGGGCACGATCGAGATCCTCGCCGACGCCGTGAAGGACAATCCGCCGCTTGCGACCATCACCAAGCTGATCAGCGACGCCGCCGACCGCGGCGCCGCGCTGACGTCGAGCCTGTTGTCCTTTGCCCGCAAGCAGGCGCTCAAGCCGGCCGAGAGCGATGTCAACGAACTGCTCGAAGAGCTCGCAAAGCTGCTTCGGGCAACCTTCGACAAGAAGATCGAGATCGTGACCCGGCTCGACGGCAACATCTGGCTCGCCCTCGTCGATCGCGGCCAATTGAGCTCGGCACTTCTCAACCTCGCGATCAACGCCCGCGACGCGATGCTGGACAGCGGCAGACTGACGTTGACGACGCGCAACGTCGTGTTCGGCGTCCGCGAGGCCGTGGCGGTCGGGGCCGGCTATGCCGGCGACTATGTCGAGATCGAGATAGCCGACACCGGCACCGGCATTCCGCCGGCCATTCTCGAGCGGATCTTCGATCCCTTCTTCTCGACCAAGGACGTCGGCAAGGGCACGGGGCTTGGGCTCAGCATGGTGTTCGGATTCATCAAGCAGTCCGGCGGCGGCATCAAGGTCGCTTCCGAAGAAGGACGCGGCACGATTTTCACGATCTACCTGCCGAAGGCGGAGGCGAGCACGCTTCGCCCGACCGGCTATGACGAGCGCAAGGTCGTGGGCGGGACGGAAACCATCCTTTGTGTCGAGGACGACCGCGACGTCCGCCAGTACGTTACGGTCCAGCTCGAAAGCCTCGGCTACAAGGTCATCCCGGCCGCCAATGCGGCCGAGGCACTCGCCATCGCGGCCGAAGGCACGCCCTTCGACCTGCTTTTCACCGACATCGTGATGGCCGGCAGCTTGAATGGACGAGAGCTCGCCGACGAGATGGTGGCAGCGCGCCCCTCGCTGAGGGTGCTGTTCACGTCGGGCTATGCCTACGACGCTCCGCATGCGCAGGGACGCGCCACCAAGGGCGCGCCGCTTCTGACAAAGCCCTATCGGAAGGCCGAACTCGCGCGCATGCTGCGCCGCTCTCTCGACACCGCCGTCGACGCGGTTGGCGATCCGATCCCGACGCCCTATTCGGTGCAGGCCGATCTCGAAGGCTTTCTGCGCAGGCAGGCCGCTGAACGCGACAGGCGTTAGGGCGCGTCTTGCGCATGGACAGCGCATGGCTGCTGCGCAACACTCCGTGTCAGTTACAATCCCATTGGAGGCGACCCATGACGTCACTCGAAAAAGGCATCACCGCGAACGGTACGGGCTATGGCGGCAAGACCTGGAACATCCTCGGCCAGGTCTACTTCCCCAAGGCCGTCACCGAGTCCACTTTCGCGTTCGAGACCAACAGCGATCCCGGCCAGTTCGTGCCGGTGCACATCCATCCGACCCAGGACGAATTCATCCTGGTGCAGGAAGGCACGCTCGACCTCAAGCTCGACGGCAAATGGGTCAAGGCCCACGCCGGCGACCTCGTGCGCCTGCCGCGCGGCATCCCGCACGGCTATTTCAACAAATCCGACAAACCGGCCCGTGCGTTGTTCTGGGTCTCGCCGATGCAGAAACTGGAGGCGCTGTTCAATCAGCTCCATGACCTGACCGACGCGGCCGAGGTCGTGCGCATCTCGGCGCTGCACGAGGTCGACTTCCTGCCGCCCGAAGCCAACGACTAGGCTACGATCCCCCGACCGACGAATCGTTGGGGGAACCGGCCATGCCTGCACGACGTCAACTCCTCGCAATCATCGCAGCGCTTGGGCTGCTCCTTACGACGCTGGTCCCGTGCCGGGCGCAAACGCTCACTGCCAGGCAATCGGAGGCGGTTGCGAACTACGAGCGTACGCTCGGCGACTTCAAGACGATTCTGGCCGAGCGGCGCCGCCAGATCGACGCCAAGCAGCCGCTGCCGAACCTGCCGGGCCAGGCGCTGTATCTGGCACGCGTCGCCGTGATCAGTGCTTACAAGGATCTCACCGACGCCATGCCGTCGCGGATCGGCAGGCCCAACAAGTTCGAGATACCTCCGGCCTATTTCGATGCCGACATCGAGCCGCTGGTCGACGAATACTCAAAGCTGTTCGAGATCATGGAGGCGCCGCCGGCCGGGGCGCAGAACTCGGCGACGCCGTTCAAGGACGTAGTCGATCTCGCGGTCGCGATCGCGCGCGCCAAGGGGCTTGCGCCTGACCACGCCGAAGCCGCGGGCCGGATCAGCCTCGGGCTGTTCTTCGCCGAGACCAACGGCAAGCAGAACGTCCGCAACGGGCGCTCGAACACCTATATGGGCAGCTTCCAGACCGGCCCATCCGAGGACCGCAACGGCCGCAGGAAATGGGAGACCATCAAGGCCGAGATCGCGGCCGCCGATCCCGGGTTGAGCGCGCGCGACGACAAGGAGGAGGCGCGCGCCCGCGGCACCGATCATCGCTTCAATCACTGGACCAACGTGCGCGACGGCCTGATGAACGCGCATGCGGATGTTTTCCGGGAGATCCCGGGAATCGTGAAGACGCTGCCCGACCCGATAGACCAGATGAAGCTGTTCGAGCTGATCCAGATCGTTCCTACGCCGACGCGGTCGGCGCTCAAGTCCGGCGATCTCCTGAACTACAGGGTGTCCAGTCCGACGATCATGAAGCACCTGCGCAACAACAGCATCTTCGCATTCGGACAGGCCGACCGGGCGCGCACCTCGGCAAGCTTCCGGGAAATCCTTGGCGCGATGTGGCTGTTCAAGCGAAAGTTCGAGAAGGCGATGGCGAAATATGCGGAGATCAAGCCGCGTTGAGGGGCGTCGCCGCGTGGCACGCGGGTGAGAGCTAGCTCCCGCCTTGTAGCCGTCCGTCGGCGTCTTCAAAGGCAAACGGTCGCCGCCTGGTCATTGCGTCCTGCGCCCGGTGCATTTAGCTTCTCTGGACAAGAACAAATCTCGGGGGGACACATGACAGCCGCTCTTCGCAAGCGCACGCACCGTGCCGCATGGGCCTTGATCTCGACATCGCTGGCCGGCCTGGCCAATTTCGCCGCGCATGCCGAGATCGTCGTCACGGCCAATGACGGCAAGATGGTGCTCGAGAACGGCAGCGCCGTAGTGCGCAAGCAGCCGCTGCCGGACACGGTGAGCGTCATCGACTTCACCGACGGTGGCTTGAAACTTCTCGGCGAAGTGCCCGCCCCGGCCAGCGTCGTCGGCCCGCCTCCGAGCGTGGCCATTGCGCCGGATGGCGCGGTCGCCCTCGTCACCGGCGCGATGAAGCTCGATCCTGCGGATCCGGCCAAGACGGTGCCTGACGACAAGCTCTCGGTCATCGACCTGAAATCCACGCCGCCCAAAGTGCTGGCGACCTTGCAAGCCGGCGCCGGCGCTGCCGGCGTTTCGATCAACCGCGCGGGCACGCTGGCACTGGTCGCGAACCGCAGCGAAGGCACGGTCTCGGTCTTCACGATCAGCGGGAGCACGCTTGCGGCGGCAGGCAAGATCCAGCTCGGCGACGCCAAATCAGGACCCAGCCACGCCGTCTTTTCCCATGACGGCGCGACCGCGCTGGTCACGCGCGACGGAGACAGCAAGATCTCGCTTCTGACTGTGGACGGGAGCAAGGTCGAGTACGCCAAGCGCGATCTCTCCGCGGGCATCCGCCCCTACGACATCGACCTCACCGGAAGCGCCACCGCAATCATCGGTAATGTCGGCGCAAGTGGCGGCGACAACGACACGATCAGCCTGATCGACATGACGGCGAAGCCGATCCGCGTCGTCACGACGGTCACCGTCGGGCAGACGCCGGAAGCCGTGAAGATGTCCCCGGACGGCAGCCATGTGGCCGTGACCGTCATGAACGGCTCGAACAAGCCGCCGGCCTCGCCATTCTTCAACGATTTCGGCCTGCTCAAGGTTTACAAAATTTCGGGCACTGACCTTACCCCGGTGACGGAAGCGAAGATCGGCCATTGGTGCCAGGGCACGGTGTGGTCCAAGGACTCCAAATATGTCGTGGCCCAGTGCATGGTCGAAAACGAGCTGATCGCCTTCTCGTTCGACGGCAAGGCGCTGAACAAGACATCCACGCTCAAGATGCAAGTGAGCCCCGCGGGCATCCGCACCGCGGAGCCGTAGGGCCGGAGCGCGGCGCAGCCATCCTGCGCCGCCGTCTTATTCAGTGCGGATCGGCGTGTCCTTCAGGCCGTTGTTGTCATAGGCCTTGCGCAAGGTGCCGTTCGTCACCGCCTCGTTCATGAACTTGCTCACGAACGCCAAAGCCTGGCTGCGGCCGAGCGGGACAGCGACGGCCGTGACGGTCTTCTTGAACGTCTCTTCGAGCACGCGCGTGCCGGGGATCTTCTGCGCCATCTTGTTGAGCTGGTCGCGCGACAGCGCGAAGGCGTCGATCTCGCCGCTGCTGAGGAGGCCGAAGATCTCGTCGTAGGTCTGATAGCCCGTGACCTTCGCGTTCTTCAGATGCGCGACCGCGCCGCGCATCGTGGTCGTGGCGTTGACGGCCGCGACCTTGATGCCGGACTGGTCGAGCGTGGCAAAACTGGTGATGTTCGAACCGGCCTTCACGATGTAGGTGGCGTCCGCGACCTCGTAGATCGGGCCGAACATCATCCTGGTCTCGCGCTCGGGATCCTTGGGGAGCCAGGTGACATCCCAAGCACCTTTCTCAAGAGCGCCTTTCGATGCCGCATCGGTGATCTGGCCGGAATTCTGGTGCACGACATATTCTACGGGGACGCCGAGCTGGGCGGCCATCTCCCTGCCGAGATCGACGGGCACGCCGGCATAACCGGCTTCGGTCTTGGTAGACCAGAATGCACCGCCCGCCGGGCTGATTGCGATCGCAACCCGCAGCTTGCCGGTCGGTGCGATCTCGTCCTTCAGACCATCGGCTAGCGCGGGCATGGCAACGGCCGCGGCGAGAGCGAGGCCGGCAAGGACCGACTTAAGGACCGACTGGAGAGACGTGGGCATGTCATGATCTCCCGACCTTTTCTTCTTTTATTCTTCTCTTGTTCGTTCCGAACGCTTCGCGCGTCGTCGCTCGGCCTTTGAGATAATTGTGGTCGATCGTGCGCGCGATGAAAAGCGGTTTGTCATGACAAACCCCGTCAAAGGCCACACCGCCGCTTGCAGTTCAAGGCCGCTGACTGCCATGGCTATGGTGTTCCATGGCCGGGTGTTTGTTGGTAGCCTGCCGCACCGACAGATAGCAACCGGGGCCACCGAATGACGCGCGCGAATCTCGCATCACCAGCACAGCGCATCGGGGCCTGGAGGCATGTCGGGCCGACTGTGGCCGCCGTCGCGGCCGTTGCCATCCTCGCCGGCTGTGAGGACAAGAATACGTTCGTCGCCCCGCCGCCGCCCAAGGTGGACGTCGCCGCGCCGGTGCAGCGCCCGGTGACGCGGTATGTCGAGGCCACCGGCAACACCGCGCCGGTCAAGAATGTCGATCTCGTCGCGCGCGTGCAAGGATTCCTTCAATCGATCGATTACCAGGACGGCGCGTTCGTCAAGCAAGGCACCCAGCTGTTCACGATCGAGCCTGAGACCTACAAGCTCAAGCTCGATCAGGCGCAGGCGGCCGAGGCCGGCGCGCAGGCCTCGCTCCGGCAGGCGGAAGCCGACTTCAAGCGGCAGGCCGAACTGGTGCAGCGCCAGGCGGTCTCGCAGGCGACCCTGGACACTTCGACCTCGAACCGCGACAACGCACAGGCCAACCTCCAGCAGGCCCAGGCCAACACCCGCCTCGCCGAAGTCAACTACGGCTACACCAAGGTGAGCGCACCATTCGACGGCGTCGTCAGCGCGCATATGGTCTCGATCGGCGAACTCGTCGGGGTCTCCTCCCCGACTCAACTCGCCTCCATCGTCGCGATGGATCCGATCTATGTGAACTTCACAGTCAACGAGCAGGACGTGCTGCGCATCCGTGCCGAGGCCGCTCGCCGCGGGCTCACCGCCTCCGACATGAAGCAATTTCCGATTCAAGTCGGCCTGCAGACCGAGGCCGGCTATCCGCATGAGGGCAAGCTCGACTATGTCGCCCCGACCCTCACCCAGTCGACGGGCACGCTCGCGGTGCGCGGTCTCGTGCCCAACGACAAGCGAGTGCTGCTGCCCGGCTATTTCGTCCGCGTTCGCGTGCCCTTCACCCAAGAGAAGGACGCCCTGCTCGTGCCCGACACCGCGCTCGGCAGCGACCAGGGCGGCCGCTATCTCCTCGTCGTCAACGGCGACAACGTTGTCGAGCAGCGCAAGGTGCAGATCGGTCCCGTGGACAACGGCCTGCGCGTGATCGAAAGCGGCTTGAAGCCGGATGATCGCGTGGTGATCGCAGGGCTGCTGCGGGTGATTCCGGGCCAGAAGATCGACCCGCAGGTGACGAAGATCGAGCAGCCGCAGGCGTCTGCCAAGTAAGTAGGAGCGCCTGCCATGATCTCAAAGTTCTTCATCGAGCGGCCGGTCCTCTCGAACGTCATCGCGCTGCTGATGATCCTGATCGGCGGCGTCGCGCTGTTCAACCTCGCGATCGCGCAATATCCCGACGTGGTGCCGCCGACGGTGCAGGTCACGACCCGCTATCCCGGCGCGAGCGCCAAGACTGTGATCGACACGGTTGCCTTGCCGATCGAACAACAGGTCAACGGCGTCGAGGACATGCTCTACATGCAGTCCTACAGCGGCTCCGACGGCACCTATACGCTGACCGTGACCTTCAAGATCGGCACCGACCTCAACTTCGCGCAGGTGCTGGTGCAGAACCGCGTCTCCAGCGCGCTGTCGCAACTGCCCCAGTCGGTGCAGAACCAGGGCGTCACCGTGCAGAAGCGGTCGACGTCCATCCTGCTGTTCGTGACGCTGACCTCGCCCGACAAGACGTTCGACAGCCTTTATTTGAGCAACTACGCCACCATCAACCTCCGCGACGAACTCTCGCGCCTGCCCGGCGTCGGCAACGTCACCGTGTTCGGTGCCGGTCAGTATTCGATGCGGGTGTGGCTCGATCCGAACAAGCTGCAGGTCCGTGGTCTGGTCCCGCAGGACGTCATCCAGGCGATCCAGCAGCAGAGCCAGCAGGTCTCCGCGGGCCAAGTCGGCGCACCGCCGACACCACCGGGACAGGCGTTCCAGTATACACTCAACGTCAACGGCAGGCTCGACGACACCACCGAGTTCGAGAACATCATCGTCAAATCGGGCACCAGCGGCGACGTCACGCGGGTGCGCGACGTCGGTCGGGTCGAATTGGGCGCGCAGACCTACAGCCAGATCTTCTCCCTGAACAAGCAGCCGGCCACCGGCATCGGCGTGTTCCAGTCGCCAGGCGCCAATGCACTCCAGGTCGAGCAGGCCGTCGAGAAGAAGATGGCGGAGCTTGCAAAGGCCTTCCCGCAAGGGATGAAATACGACACGCCGTTCGACACCACCAAATTCGTGCAGGCCTCGGTGCACGAGGTCTACATGACGCTGATCGAGGCCGGCCTGCTGGTGCTGGTCGTCATCCTGGTTTTCCTGCAGGACTGGCGCGCGATGCTGGTGCCGGCGACCACGGTGCCGGTGACCATCATCGGCGCCTTCGCCGCCATGGCGGCGCTCGGCTTCACCATCAACATGTCGACTTTGTTCGCGATCGTGCTGGCGATCGGCATCGTCGTCGACGACGCCATCGTCGTGGTCGAAGGCGCGGCTCACAACATCGAGCAGGGCATGAACGGCCACGACGCCGCGATCAAGGCGATGGACCAGCTGTTCGCGCCGATCGTCGGCATCACGCTCGTGCTGATCTCGGTGTTCCTGCCGGCCTCGTTCCTCGCCGGGCTCACCGGCCGCATCTATTCGCAATTCGCACTGGTGATCGCCGCGACCGCGCTTCTGTCCGCCATCAACGCGGCGACGCTGAAGCCGACGCAATGCGCACTGTGGCTGCGGCCGACGGTGCCGCCGGAGCAGCGCAACTTCTTCTATCGCGGCTTCAACGCGGTCTACAACCGCGTCGAGCGCGGCTACACGAGCCTGATCGGCTTCCTGTGCAGGCATGCCACGATCTCGGTCGCGTTCGCGCTGGTGCTGATCGGGATCGGCGGCTATGGCCTGTCCCGGGTGCCGACCGGATTCCTGCCGATCGAGGACCAGGGCTACCTGATCGCCGCCGTGCAACTGCCCGACGGTGCCGCGCTGGAGCGGACTCAGAAGGTGCTCGACAGAACGAGCGAGCTGATCAAGGACACGCCGGGAGTCCAGCAGGTCATCACCATCGCCGGCATCTCCGCGCTCGACAACAGCGCCAGCCTTGCCAATGCCGGCGTCGCCTACATCATCCTGAAGGACTGGGACGCGCGCAAAGGACCGGGCGAAGATCTGCGCTCGCTGGTCTACGGGCTGAACGACAAGCTCGCGGTCATCATGGAGGCGCGCACGCTGGTGCTGCCGCCGCCGCCGATCCAGGGCATCGGCAACGCCGCCGGTTTCTCGATGCAGGTCGAGCTGCGCGACGGCAACAGCGATTTCGCCAAGCTCCAGGCCATCACGGGCGCGATGGTCAGCAATGGCCAGAGCCAGAGCGCGCTCCAGCGCGTGCAATCCTCGTTCCGCTCGTCGGTGCCGCAGTTCAACGTCGAGATCGACCGCATCAAGACCCAGACCCTGCACGTCACGACCGACCAGGTGTTCGCCGCGCTGTCGACCTACCTCGGCTCGTCCTATGTCAACCAGTTCAACAAGTTCGGCCGCGTGTTCCAGGTCTACACCCAAGCCGATCCCGCCTTCCGCGTCACCGAGCGCGACATCGCCAACATGATGGTGCGCAACTCGAACGGCGACATGATCCCGATCGGCACCGTCGCCACGATCACGCCGGCCACCGGCCCCTCGCTGATCAGCCTTTACAATCTCTATCCGTCGTCGACCGTGATCGGCCTGCCCGCGCAAGGCTACTCCTCGGGCCAGTCGCTGAAGCTGATGGAGGAAATCGCGGACAAGACGCTGCCGCCGGGCACCGGCTTCGAATGGACCGCGATGTCCTATCAAGAGAAGGCCGTCTCCAACCAGATCTACTGGGTGTTCGGGCTCGCCATGCTGCTGGTCTATCTCGTGCTCGCCGGCCAGTACGAGAGCTGGTACGCACCGATCTCGGTGATCCTGGCGGTGCCGCTGTCGTTGCTCGGACCGATGCTGATCCTCAATGCCCTGAAGATCGACAACAATCTCTATTGCCAGATCGGCCTGATCCTCTTGATCGCGCTGTCGGCCAAGAACGCCATCCTGATCGTCGAGGTCGGGCTCGAGCTGCACGGCCGCGACGGCAAGCCGGTACTGGAATCCGCGATTGAAGCCGCGCGCGCCCGCTTCCGCCCGATCCTGATGACGTCGTTCGCCTTCATCCTCGGCGTGGTGCCGCTGGTGATCGCGACCGGCGCCGGCGCCAGCGCGCGGAAGTCGATCGGCATCACCGTGTTCTCGGGCATGCTGGCCTCGACCTGCCTCGCGGTGCTGTTCGTGCCGGCGTTCTTCGTGGTGGTGCAGCGCTTCGAGAACTGGCGTGCGTCGAAGAAAACCCCGAAGGCGGTGGCGGTGGCCGAGGTGAAGTCCTAGGCCTTCTCCGCAGGGACCTGCCGCGCCTCACCGCTCGAGACCAGCAGCACCGAGACCTTCGCCTGCCTGAGCACGGCGTCGGCGACGCCGCCGAAGGAGAGATGATCGGCCTGGATGCGATCGACGCCCATCACCACGAGATCGACGTCGGTGGTCTCGATCTCGCGCAGGATCGCCGCTTCAGGCGCCCGGTTCGCGCGCAAGGTCGTGGTGATGTCGACGTCGTAGCGGGCGGCGAGATCGCTGGCGTCCTTCAGGATGCCGGCCTCGTGGCTCAGACCACGAGAGGCGCCGCGTTGCGCGCCCTTGTCGCGCGTCGTCGCGACATAGATCACCCGGAGCGAGCCTGATCCCGCCTGCGCCAGCGCGACCGCGACCTCGGCGCCGCGCTTGGAGACGCCGCTGCCGGAGACCGGAACGAGGATGTTGAGCGCCTCGGGCGTCGGCTGCTTCAGGTGCTTGCCCTTGGCCGCCACGATCGCGAGCGGTCCTTCGAACTTCGCTGCAATGTCCTCGATCCTCCGATCGAAGCGATCCTTGGCGGCAGCAACCTTGTCGACGCCGATGACCAGGAGATCGAAGCCCTTGCGCGCTTCGTCGGCAATGGACTCGCCGAGCTCCGCACGCCTTGCCCGGGTGACGACATCGACGTTGCCGGCATCGCCATCGCCCTGCGCCGACACGATTTCAGCGGCCTTCTTCACCACTGCTTCGGGGCTTTCCGCCTCGCCGCTCTCCTTCTCCTGCTCCTTGGCGCGCTTGCCGATGTGCAGCACGGTGATGGGCAGGCCGCGCATGCCGGCGATCAGGCCGGCGATGTGGGCGGCGAAGGTGGCGTTGACGCTCTCGTCCACCGCGAGCAAGGGACGTTCGAGATTGGCGACGAAGCCGCGCCTCTCGAACTCTTCGCGTTCCAGGCGCTCTTGCTCCTCCTTGTTCATCGGCAGCTTCGCCAACGCGGCGCGCAGCATCGGTGGCATTGCCATCGTGGTCACGATCGCCATGGTGACGATCATCGTGAAAAGGTTCTGGCTGAGCACGCCGATCGAAAGACCGATGGTGGCGATGATCACTTCGGTCGAGCCGCGCGCGTTCATCCCGCTTGCGAGCGCCAGCGACTCCCGTGTGTTCAACCCGCCCACGGTTCCGCCGACGAAGGCGCCGCCGAACTTGCCGACGCTGGCGATCACGACCAGCAGTCCGGTGAGCATCAGCAGATCGGGATCGCGCAGCACTGTGAGGTCGGCGCTCAAGCCGGCCAGACCGAAGAACACCGGCATGAAGAAGCTCGAGATCAACCCGCGCAGGCGCTCGTCGATCTGCCGCGTCAGGATCGGGGACTCCCCGACCAGAATGCCGGCGACGAAGGCACCGAGCACGGTGTGGACGCCGATCAGATGGGTGATCAGCGCCATGGCGCACATCAGCAGCAGGATCACCGTGATGACCGGGGCGGTGCTGACGAGATTGTCGTTGGCCCATCGAATGAGCTGGAACACGAGGCGGCGACCGATGGTGAAGCTGATGGCGAGGAAGGCCAGCGTGCCCAGCACGGCTTTCGCCACCGAGGCGATATCCAGCGTGCCGTGCGAGGCCAGGCTGAAGATGACGGCGATGATGATCCAGCCGATGGTGTCGTCGATGACGGCGGTGGCGACGATGATCTGGCCGACGTTGCGGCGCATGAAATTCATCTCGCGCACCACCACCGCGACGATCTTCACCGAGGAGATCGACAGCGCCGTGCCCATGAACAGCGACGCAACCAGGCGGGCTTGCGGATTCGGCAACAGCGCGTCCGGCAGGAATTCACCGAGCGCGAAGCCGCAGGCGAAGGGCACGAGGATGCCCGCGATCGAGATCGCGATCGCGGCCTTGCCCACCTTCCTGACCAGCTTGAGGTCGGTCTCCATGCCGGTCAGCAGCAGCAGAAGCAGGATGCCGAACTGCGCGATGCCGTCGATCATCGCTTTCTGTTCGGGCGTTTTGGGGAAGATCGCGTGCTGTGCGTCAGGCCAGACCCAACCGAACAGCGACGGGCCCAGCAGGATGCCAGCGAGCAATTCGCCGATCACCGAGGGCTGGCCGAGGCGCTGCATGATCTCGCCGAGACCGCGGCCGACCGCGATCAACAGCACGATCTGGGCCACCAGCAGGAATTCGGAGGGACCGGCCGATTTGCCGCCCTCGGCACTGGCCGCAACAGTGGTGAGGACGAGAGCCGCGGCGACAAGGCCGACCGGTCGGAGCAGGCTCCACTGCATGCAGGAATTTTCCCCCTTCATCTGCCCCGGCGAGGTGCCGGGATGACGGGGATAGAACCCGCGGTGGGCGCAGCGGGTTCCTGTCGCTTGCAGGGGGTTAGGGGCAACACAAAAAAACGCTAAAACAACCCCATGCACAGTAGAGATGAGGTTGAAAAGGCTGGAGAAAATTTTGTGTGCGCCGAAATCATATTTCGTCTTTGCCGAAAACTGATTGCTCCGTCGGGCAAAACACTGGCATGATGGCATCATCGAATGGCAGGCGTGACATGCCCCGACCTCCCCGTCATTGCGAGCGAAGCGATTTGTCAGCCGAAGCTTTAGCGAAGGCAGAAGCAATCCAGAATCCCTCCCCGGAAAGATTCTAGATTGCTTGGTCGCTACGCTCCTCGCAATGACGGGATTGAAACGGGCGCGCGCCTCACGCCGATCCCTCACACCGCCTGCGGTGTCCTGATCTCGCGCGGGAGAATGATCGCCGCTGCGATCGCGAGCAGGCAGAGGGCGGCGAAGGCATGCAGCATGGTGACGAAGCCGCCCTGCTCGTAGAGCCAGGCGACCAGGCCGACCGAGGCGCCGGCGGCGGTGAAGCCGATGAAATAGCGCACGGCATAGGCGCGCGAGCGCCATTCCTCGCTGGTGTATTTGCCGACCATGGCGTCGTTGACCGTGACCTGCCCGAACGCGCCCATGACGATGCCGATCGAGACCAGGATCAGCGGCAAATTGGACAGGCTCGCGGCCAGATACAAAAACGGCGCCAGCATGAAGGACAGCGGCAGCGCCACCGTCTTCAGCGAATAGCGATCGAGCAGCCGGCCGATCGTGTATTGCGTCATCGCGCCGAACACATAGACGCAGGCCGCGATGACGCCAAGCAGCGCCGGGCTTTTGGTGAGATCGGCGAGCCGCTCGGCGAACAGCTTTGGCAGCGCGACGGTGACGGCATTGAAGGTCGTCGAGATCGCGATCACCACGATCAGCAGCGACAGGATCACGCGCCACATGTCCTGCTTGGCGACGCGCGCCTGCGCCGCCGCCTGTTTCGAACCCTTGCGGTCCTCGTGCACGACCATCATCGCAAACGCGATGCCGATCAGGATGGTGACGATGCCCGGGACGATGAAGGCGAAGCGCCAGCCGAGATATTGGCCGATCACGCCGGTGACCAGCGCCGACGATGCGACGCCGAGATTGCCCCAGACGCCGTTCATGCCCATCTCGCGGCCGAGCCTGTCAGCGTAGGAGACGATCATGGCGGTGCCGACGGGATGATAGATCGAGGCAAAAATGCCGATCGCGAACAGCGCCGCGCCAAGCTGTGCCGGGGTCTGCACGAAGCCGACCGAGATCATGGAGGCGCCGATGCCGACGAAGAAGATCAGCATCATGTGGCGGCGGCTCCAGCGGTCGCCGAGCCAGCCGGTGAGCAGCGAGCCCGCGCCGAAGGCGACGAAGCCCGGCGTCGCATAAGGCAAGAGCTCCGAATAGGCCATGCCGAGCGCCGGTCCCATGATGATCACCGCGGCGGCGAAAATCAGCATCGCGTAATGGTCGATGAAATGGCCCGCGTTGACGAAACTGATCACCCGGCTGGGGCTGTTCATGGGAATCCTCTCCTGCTCCGAAATGAGTTATATGTCTTGGGCATGACGGGATGCTGCCAATGACTGTCGTCGAGACGCCAATCCTCCGGGCAGTCCGGAGCAACCATCGCTCGCCCGCGGGCGTGCATCTGGTCGCGCGCGACTACCCCAAGGGCATGCGGATCGATCCGCATTTGCACCGCGAGGCGCAGCTGATCTATGCCGCCAGGGGCACCATGCAGGTGACGACTCCCGGGGGACGCTGGCTGGTGCCGCCGGACCGCGCGGTCTGGGTCCCCGCCGGGCTCCAGCACGCCATCGATTTGCTTGCCGATATCGAGATGCGCACGCTCTATTTCGACCTCGCCTGGCTGAAACGCGAGCAGCGCCATGAGGGACTGACCAGGGAATTCGTGGTGCGGGTGTCGCCGCTGCTGAACCAGGCGATCCTCGCGCTGTTCGAGGCGCAAAATACCGAGGAGCGGACCGATCTGCTGGTTCGGCTGGTGATGCTGGAACTGGTCCAGGCCGAGGATTCCGCGACCTTCGTGCCGCTGCCACACGAGCCGCGCTGCCGGCGCGCGGCCATGATCGTGCTCGACGATCCCACCGGCCTGCACGACATCGACGCGCTGGCGCGCGAGGTCGGAACCTCCGCGCGCACGCTGTCGCGGCTGTTTTCGACAGAGACGCAGCTGAGCTTCAAGAGCTGGTGCCAGCGCGCAAGAATTGCGGCGGCGATCCAGCGGCTGTCGACCGATGCGAATGTGTCGGTGAAGCAGCTCGCGACCCAGCTCGGCTATGCCAGCGTGCCTGCGTTTTCCGCAGCGTTCCGTCAGGTGACGGGGCGGACCCCGACGGAGTTTGCTACACACTCGGTGTCATCGCCCGGCTTGACCGGGCGATCCAGTACTCGGGGACGGCGCGGCTAGAACCGAAAAGCTGCGGCGTACTGGATGCCCCGGTCAAGCCGGGGCATGACAACTTTCTTTGGGTTTTCGAAACGCACGCCCCCGCTAAACTTGCCAAATTCCCCCGCTTGATTGTGATCGGCTTCCGCCCAAATCCCGTGTAAGATTCCCGCACCGCACAAACCCGACACGAAAGCCCCGATGGCCAACGCCTTCTTCTCCGACTTGCTCACCACCATCTCCGAGCGCGGCCGCACGCTGCTTCGCCGCGGGGATTCTGCCGACACCAAGCCAGACGCCGACGGGCTCATCGAGCTCTGTGGCGCGCTGCTGTCGGGCCGGGGCGAAGCGTCGGGCACGGCGATGGCGCGTGAGGTGCTCGACATCTACCAGGAGCTGGATGCGGCGGGACGTCGCGCTTTCTTCGAAGCCCTGGTGCGCGATTTCGGCCCGGATCGGGAACGCCTGTCCAAGGCGATCGAGACATGGCGTGCCAAGCCGGCCGACGAGGATGCCAGCGCGCTTCATTTCGCCTCCGAGCCGCGCCGGCAGGAGCTGATCCGCCGCCTCAACCGCGCGCCTGGCGGCACTGGGGATCTCGTCAAGATGCGCGCCGACCTGCTCGACATGAGGAACGGGCACACCGATCTCGCCGCACTCGATCGCGACGTTTCGCATCTTCTCTCGTCATGGTTCAACAGGGGGTTTCTCGTGCTGCGCAGGATCGACTGGTCGACCCCGGCCAACATCCTCGAAAAGATCATCCGTTATGAGGCCGTGCACGAGATCAGCGACTGGGACGATCTGCGCCGCCGCATTGATCCGGTCGACCGCCGCTGCTACGCCTTCTTCCATCCCGCAATGGTGGACGAGCCCCTGATCTTCGTCGAGGTCGCGCTGACGGAGACGATCCCCGGCGCGATCGCGCCGCTGCTCGCCGTCGATCGCCCCTCCGTCCCGATCGAGCGCGCCCGCACCGCCGTGTTCTACTCGATCTCCAACACCCAGCGCGGTCTCGGCGGCATCTCCTTCGGCAGCTTCCTGATCAAGCAGGTGGTGGAGGAGCTGCGCCGCGAATTGCCCAAGCTCGACAATTTCGTGACGCTGTCGCCGGTACCGGGCTTCATGCCATGGGTGAAGCAGGACAAGGATTTGCCGCTTTCGGATGAGGACCGCGAAGTGCTGAAGCGCCTCGACGATCCCAAATGGTTCGAGAACCCCGAGACGACCACGCTGCTGCGTGGAGTGATCGAACCGCTCGCGGCGCACTACTTCCTCAAGGCGCGCACGCCGAAAGGCAAGCTGATCGACTCCGTCGCCCGCTTCCATCTCGGCAACGGCGCCCGCCTCGAGCGCATCAACTGGTTAGGCGATCTCTCGCCCAAGGGCGTGCGCGAGTCCGCCGGCGTGATGGTCAACTACCTCTACCGCCTCGACGACATCGAGAAGAACCACGAAGCCTACGCCAATGACGGCGAGGTCGTGGCCTCGAGCGCGGTGAAGAAGCTCTTGAAGGGCGAAGGGCGACGGCTGCTGGATATGCGGCTGTCGTAAGGGACGTCCGGCTCGCGCCACATCGTCAATGCGAACGCAGCCGACGACGCACTCTCGCCGTCATTGCGAGGAGCTTTTGCGACGAAGCAATCCAGACCGCGCCGCGGAAAGATTCTGGATTGCTTCGCTGCGCTCGCAATGACGGAGTGTGTGGTGACACCTGAGGCATCAAGACCACCGTCCCCGGTCTAGGCGCTGACAGGAGAGACATCACCCTCGCCACCGTCGTTGCGAGGAGCTCTCGCGACGAAGCCAATCCAGACTGCCTGCTTGGAGACACTCTGGATTGCTTCGCTACGCTCGCAACGACGGAGTGTGTGGTGACACCTGGTGCAATCAGATCAGCGTCTCGTACAAATCCATCCAATCCGGATTGACGCTCTCGATCAGCGCAAGCTTCTTTTCCCGGCTGCCGGCCTTGATCTGCTTCTCGCGTGTGATCGCGTCGGTCATCGTCGCATGCAGCTCGTACCAGACGAGAAGCTTGCAGCCATACTTTGACGAGAACCCCTTCACCAAGCCCTCGCGGTGCTCGAACGCGCGGCGCGGTGGATTGGACGTGACGCCTGTATAGATCGTCCCGTTGCGACGATTGGCGAACATGTACACGCAAGGCTGCTTCATGATCGTGCTCAGCTGAGGAGAGCTTTCATGATATTACAACCAAGAGATGATTGCGAGACTTTCGCCACATCGTCATTGCGAGGAGTTCGTGACAAAATTGCAAAGCAATTTTGCGCTGATGCGACGAAGCAATCCAGACTGCGCCCGCGGAAAGACTCTGGAATGCTTCACTGCGCTCGCAATGACGGAGTGTGCGGCCCCTCGCGTCGGGCTACTCCGCCAGCGCCTTCATTTCCTTGTAGAGATCCGATTTCCCCTCGAAGCCGATGCCCGGCAGGTCGGGCATGGTGATGTGGCCGTTCTCGACCCGGACGCCGTCGGGGAAGCCGCCATAGGGCTGGAACAGATCGGGGTAGCTCTCGTTGCCGCCGAGGCCAAGGCCGGCTGCGATGTTGAGCGACATCTGGTGGCCGCCGTGGGGGATGCAGCGGCTCGGCGACCAACCATACGTTTTCAGCACCTCCAGCGTGCGCTGGTATTCGCACAGGCCGTAGGACAACGCGCAGTCGAATTGCAGCCAGTCGCGGTCGGGGCGCATGCCGCCGTAGCGGATCAGATTGCGGGCGTCCTGGTGGCTGAACAGGTTTTCGCCCGTTGCCATCGGTCCCGGATAGAATTCGGCGAGCGCTGCCTGCAGCGCGTAGTCGAGGGGGTCGCCGACCTCCTCGTACCAGAACAAGGGATAGTCCCGCAGCATCTTGGCATAGGCGATGCCGGTCTCGAGATCGAAGCGGCCGTTGGCGTCCACGGCGAGTTGCGCGTCCTTGCCGATCTCCTTCAGCACCGCTTCGATGCGGGCGCGATCGTCCTCGATATCGGCGCCGCCGATCTTCATCTTCACGACGTTGTAGCCGCGATCGAGATAGCCGCGCATCTCGCCGCGCAGCATTGAAAGGTCCTTGCCCGGATAGTAATAGCCGCCGGCGGCGTAGACGAACACGCGTGGATTGGCTTTGACGCCATGACGCTCGGCGAGCAGGCGGAACAGCGGTTGGCCCGCGATCTTCGCCACCGCATCCCACACCGCCATGTCGATGGTGCCGACCGCGACGGAGCGCTCGCCATGGCCGCCCGGCTTCTCGTTGGTCATCATCGCGCCCCAGACCTTATCGGGATCGAGATTGTCGCCGGCCGCGTTCAGCAGCGATTTCGGGTCGGCCTCCAGGATGCGCGCGGCAAAACGCTCGCGGATCAGGCCGCCCTGCCCGTAGCGGCCGTTGGAGTTGAAGCCGTAGCCGACGACGCGCTTGCCATCGCGAACGACATCGGTGACGACCGCAACCAGGCTCGTCGTCATCTTGGTGAAATCGATATAGGCGTTGCGGATCGGCGAAGAGATCGGTTTCGTGATCTCGCGGACGTCGACGATGCGGACGGACATGGGGTTGGCCTTTCACTTTCGTCATTGCGAGGAGCTCTTGCGACGAAGCAATCCAGACTGCCTTCGCGGAAAGATCCTGGATTGCTTCGCTACGCTCGCAATGACAAGGAGAGAGCGCGCTCGATGACGGGTGGAGAGCGCGCGCTCCTACTTCTTATCCCTGAAATACGGCTCGACCGGGCCGTGCACCTTGATGGTCAGCGGGTTGCCGTGGCGGTCCTTGGCGTTGCCTGCGGTGACGCGAACCCAGCCTTCGCTGATGCAATATTCTTCGACATTGGTCTTCTCGACACCCTTGAAGCGGATGCCGACGTCGCGCGCCAGGATGTCCGCATTGTAAAAGGGGCTGTTCGGATCGACCGAGAGGCGGTCCGGAAATTCGTCGCTCATGATTGTCTCGCTCATAACAGGGTCTCGATTTGCTGCCGCAATCCTTCGGGCCGCGCGGTCGGCGCATAGCGCGAAACCACCTTGCCGGCGCGATCCACCAGGAATTTGGTGAAATTCCATTTGATGGAGGCGCCCAGCAGGCCGGATTGCTGGCGTTTCAGGTACTCATACAACGGATGCGCATTGCTGCCGTTGACGTCGATCTTCTCGAACAGGGGGAAGGTGACGTCGTAATTGGTCGAGCAGAACGCCTGGATCTCGCTCGCCGGTCCAGGCTCCTGCGCACCAAACTGGTTACAGGGAAAGCCGAGCACCGAGAAGCCGCGCGGATTGAGATCGCGATGCAGATCCTCCAGCCCGCGATATTGCGGCGTGAAGCCGCATTTGCTCGCGGTGTTGACGATCAGCAGCACCTGCCCCTCGAAGCTGCGCATGGGCACTTCTTCGCCGAGAAGCGAGTTGGCCTTGAAGTCGTAGATCACCGACATCGCTAACCCACGGGATCGATCGGCGACGGCGGCACGCCGCCCGCCTCGATCGCCTCGCCGGCAAGGAGACAGAGATCCTCGCGATAGCGGCCGGACACGATGTGCACGCCAACGGGCGCCTTGCCGACGAGGCCGGTGGAGACCACGAGGCCCGGCAGGCCCATGAAGGGAATGGCGATCTGCGGCAGCTGTGCTTCCCAGACGCGTTTGAAGGACTCGTCGTCCTTGCGGTCGAGATGATCGGGGAACGGCAATTCGCCGGAGACCGGCGTCAGCAGCACGGCATAGGTCTCGAAGAACAACATCCAGTCGCGGGTCAGCGTGGCGCGGCGGGTCAAAGCCTTGGCGTAATTGGCTTGGTCCATCGGCGTGACCCTGCCACGATTGCCGCGCAGGCACGCCAGCGCGCCCGGATCGCCCTCACGCTCGGCCATCTCCAGCTGCGCCTCATAGCCGTCGCCGAGCCAGAGCTTGATCTGCCACTCGACGGCCTCGCGCATCGGCGGGGTGTTCTCGATTGTCTCGACGGTCCAGCCGGCACGCTCGAGCCGCTTGCCGGCATCGATGACGGCGGCCTTCACCTCGGGCGCGGTGGCCAGGCCATCCGGGTTGAGACACAGCGCGGCGCGCTTCGGCCGCGCCGGGCCTTCCAGCGGCGCCGGCACGAACCAGGGATCGCGGACGTCGCGGGCCGACATCGCCGCGAGCGAAATCCTGATGTCGTTGACGGTGCGCGCCAGCGGCCCCGACACCGCCATGATCTGCGGCCCGATCGGACGCTCCGGCAGGGCCGGATTGAAAGCCGGGATGCGGCCGAGCGTCGGGCGCAGACCATGCACGCCGCAGGCATAGGCGGGATAGCGGATCGAGCCTGCAATGTCGGTGCCATGGGCGATATGGCCGATGCCGGCCGCGACCGCCGAGCCGGCGCCGCCGGACGAGCCGCCCGGCGTCAACGAGGCATCGCGGGGGTTTTTGGTGTCGCCGTGGACCAGGTTGGTGGTGAACCAGCGATAGGAGAAGGCCGGGCAGTTGGTGCGCCCAAGCAGAACGGCGCCGGCTTTGCGGAAATTGGCAACCACCGGATTGTCCTCGCGCGCGATCAGGTCGCGCTGCAGTTTCAGGCCGTTGGTGGTGGCAAAGCCCGCCTGGTCGACATTGGCTTTGATGGTGACGGGCACGCCGGCCAGCACACCGGGGTCCTCACCCCTGGCGATGGCGGCATCGACGGCGTCGGCCTGCTTGAGCACGTCCTCCGGGCGGTGGTCGATCACGGCGTTGAGGCTGGGATTGACGGCGTCGAGCCGGGCCAAGCCGGCCTGCGCGGCCTCCTTGGCGGAGACCTTTTTGGTTTTGACGAGGTTGGCGAGGTCGGCCGCCGACAGGCGCCAGAGATCTTGCATGGCTTGCTCCGTTTAACCGGCGTCTTTTAGCCCCGGGAACGCGGCAAAGCCATGCGGATTTCGCAGGGGCGAAGGGCGGGGGATGCCGGGTGACGCCTCATTCTCCGTCATTGCAAGCGAAGCGAAGCAATCCAGACTGCCTCCGCGGAAGCAGTCTGGATTGCTTCGTCGCAAGGGCTCCTCGCAATAACGGGGAGAAAGCGTCGGAGGCTAATGCCGCGTCGCGGACTGGTCCGGGATGTCCAGGAGTGCCTCGGTGAAGGGGAATTCGAGCACGATCTCGCCTTCGCGGTCGGTGACCTCGATGACAGCCTCGAGCAGGGCCGGCTGGGTGCCTTCCGATCTCAGCACCTCCAGAATCATCTGGCGGGCGACCTCCCAGGCACGATCGGGATTGCGCAAATCCTCTCCCTCGGGATCCACGATCAGTTCGTCGCCGATACGGGTGTTGAAGAAATATCTGGGCATCACGAAGTTCCAGTTGGGTCGCCTGTACCGGATTGAAAGCTGCACTGCACTCACAACTGCTTTATCAGGACAGGGTTCGCGACCGAATGCGCCAAGCGCAGGGCCGCATCACCAGAAAGTACTGTTCCCCGCGCTTTTCTCGCGGCGCAATATGCCCTTGTTCGGGAAAATTTCACTGGCGAACTTTTGTGCTCGCAGTAACTTAGCCCCGGGCGGATACGTCCGAAATCTCGAAAATGGAGAGCCGAAATGGCCTGGAAAGCCCCCAAGATCGTCGAAGTGCCCTGTGGCATGGAAATCAACATGTATGTGAGCGCCACCCGCAAGTAAGCGGTTGGTGAATTCGCGTTCTGCGCAGGTGGATCTTTCGGTCACGATGCATGTCCGGAAGACAGGATTTGTGTTGCGTGAGGTCCACCTCGCGACATTGCTTCCAGGAGACGGATCATGCTTCGCGTCGTCGTCCTGGGCGCCGCAGCCGGCGGCGGAGTGCCGCAATGGAATTGCGGCTGCGAGGGCTGCCGGACAGCCCGTGAAAACGGCCAAGAGCTGCAACGGACCCAAGCCTCGGTCGCCTTCAGTGGCGACGGCGAGCATTGGTTCTTGATCAACGCCTCCCCCGACCTCCGCCAGCAACTGAATGCCACGCCACAGCTGCATCCGAAGGCAGGCGCGCTGCGCCATACGCCGATCGCAGGCGTGATCCTGACCAACAGTGAAGTGGACGCGGTGGCAGGCCTGCTGTCGATACGCGAGGGCTCGCCCTTCACGGTCTATGCGCATGAGAAGGTGCTGGCGATCCTGAAGGCCAACAGCATCTTCAACGTGCTGAACGAGAAGAACGTGCAGCGCCAGCCAGTCGACATCAACGAGCCGTTCGAGCCGCGGCTGCCGGACGGGGCGCGCTCAGGCATCGAGGTGCTGCCCTTCGCGGTCTTGGGTAAATCGGCCTGGTACCTGGAAGGCAAGGCGCATCCGGGCGGCGATGCCGGCGAGGGCGATACCCTGGGGCTGAAGATCACCGATAAATCGACCGGCAAATGCTTCTACTTCATCGCCGCCTGCGCCGAGGTCACCGACGCGCTCAAGGCCGAGATCGACGGCGCTGCGCTGGTGTTCTTCGACGGCACGCTGTGGCAGGACGACGAGATGATCAAGGCCGGGCTTAGCCACAAGACCGGCAAGAGCATGGGCCACGTCGCGATGTCCGGCGACCACGGCGCCATCGCGCGGCTCGCCGACCTCACTCTCGACAGGAAGATATTTCTGCATATCAATAACTCGAACCCGGCGCTGCTGCCCGCTTCCCCCGAGCGCAAGGCCGCTGAAGCGGCGGGCTGGCAGATACCCGCTGACGGAACGGAGATCGTGCTGTGAATGCCGCGTCACTGAGTGGAATGACCGCGCTCTCGGTCGGCAAGGACATCAGGCTCACGAGCGCCGAGGAGCTGGAGGCGGCGCTGCGCCATATCGGGGCGACGCGCTATCACAGCCTGCATCCGTTCCATAAGATGCTGCACGGCGGCAAGCTGAACAAGGGCCAGGTCCAGGCCTGGGCGCTGAACCGCTACTATTACCAGAGCACCATCCCGATCAAGGACGCGGTGGTGATCTCGCGCTTCCGCGACCGCGCCACGCGCGTGGAATGGCGCCACCGCATCGAGGATCATGACGGCGATATCGGCTCCGAAGGCGGTATCGAGCGCTGGCTGAAGCTGACCGACGGCCTCGGGCTGGACACGGCTTACGTGGAATCGACTGAAGGCATCCTGCCTGCGACGCGTTTTGCGGTGGAAGCCTATGTGCACTATTGCCGCGAGAAGTCGCCGCTGGAGGCGATCGCCTCCTCGCTCACCGAATTGTTCGCGCCGAACCTGCACGAAGAGCGCATCTCCGGCATGCTGGAGCACTACGACTTCGTCAATCCTGACATCATGAGCTACTTCAAGCGCCGGCTGGCGCAGGCGCCGCGCGACGCCGGGTTTGCGCTCGACTATGTCAAGGCGCATGCCACTACGCCGGAGCAACGCGCGTCGGTCTGCAACGCGCTGATCTTCAAGACCAACGTGCTCTGGGTGCAGCTCGACGCGCTCCAGCACGCCTATGTCGAGGGCAACATTCCGCCGGGCGCGTTCGTGCCCCAAGAACACCAAAAAGCGAGTTGAGGAACAATGGCCGGGCCGCGCAACATCAGCGTCAGCGAGACCAGCCGGCCGGTTCTGCCGAGGCACGCCAAGCTGAAATATGACGAAACGCGAAAAGTCTGGGTGATCCTGGCGCCCGAACGCGTGCTGGCGCCGGACGAGATCGCGGTCGAGGTCTTGCAGCTCTGCGACGGCGAGCGCAGTGTCGGCGAGGTTTCCGACCAGCTCGCCGCAAAATACGCCGCGCCGCGCGAGGCGATCCTGGCCGACGTCATCGTCATGCTGCAGGACCTCGCCGACAAGGGCTTTCTCACGGAGGCCCGGGAGAAGACGTCATGAGCGATGTGCTCGGCAATCCCACCATCCCGCCCGACGCCAGCGACAGCCTCGCGGTGCTGGAGAAGAGCCGCTCGACGGCGGAGACGTTTGGCATTCCGCTCGCCGTGCTGCTCGAGATCACCCATCGCTGCCCGCTGCAATGCCCCTATTGCTCCAACCCGGTCGAGCTCGACCGCTCGGGCAAGGAGCTGACCACCGAGGAATGGAAGAAGGTATTGAGCGAGCTCGCCGAGATCGGCGTGCTCCAGGTGCATTTCTCCGGCGGCGAGCCGACCGCGCGCAAGGACCTGGTCGAGCTGGTCAAGCATGCCAGCGACGTCGGCCTCTACACCAACCTCATCACCTCGGCGGTGCTGCTGTCGCGCGAGCGGCTGAGCGAGCTTGCGGATGCCGGGCTCTGCCACGTCCAGATCAGCTTCCAGGGCGTTGAAGAAGCCCTCGCCGATCGCGTCGGCGGCTACAAAAACGGGCACCGCAAGAAGCTCGAAGTGGCAAAATGGACGCGCGAGCTCGATTTGCCGCTCACCGTGAATGCGGTGATGCACCGGCAGAACCTGCACCAGCTGCCTGATATCATCCAGATGTCGGTCGATCTCGACGCCGACCGGCTCGAGGTCGCCAATGTGCAATATTACGGCTGGGCGCTGAAGAACCGCGCCGCCTTGATGCCGACCGTGATGCAGCTCGACGAGTGCACCCGCATCGTCGAGGAGGCGCGCGAGCGGCTGAAGGGCCGGCTGACGATCGACTATGTCGTGCCCGATTATTACGCGCTGCGGCCGAAGAAGTGCATGGGCGGCTGGGGCCGGCAGTTCTTCAACATTTCGCCGGCCGGCAAGGTGCTGCCCTGCCACGCCGCCGAGAGCATCACCGGGCTCGACTTCGAATCGGTGCGCTCCAACCATTCGATCGCCTGGATCTGGCAGAACTCGGAGGCCTTCAACCGTTATCGCGGCACCGGCTGGATGAAGGAGCCGTGCAAGAGTTGCGAATTCCGCGAGATCGATTTCGGCGGCTGCCGCTGCCAGGCCTTTGCGCTGACCGGTGACGCCGCCAACACCGATCCTGCCTGTGCGCTGTCGCCGCTGCACGAGACCATCTTCAAGCAGGCCGAGCGCGAGGCCGAGGGCGAAACCAACCGCTTCGTCTATCGCAATTTCGCCGGGGGCACTCTGGAATCCGGGAATGATGCCTGACGCCGACGCGGCCAGCTCAGTCAGGCGCGCCGATCCCTTTGCGCCGCTGACCTCCGAAATGCTCGACGTCGGCGACGGCCACGAGCTCTATGTCGAGAGCGTCGGCCGCACCGACGGAATCCCCGCGGTCTATCTGCATGGCGGCCCCGGCAGCGGCTGCCAACCCGATCATCGCCGCCTCTTTGATCCCGACCGTTTCCATGCCGTGCTGTTCGACCAACGCGGCTGCGGCCGCAGCCGGCCGAAGGGATCGCGCGCACACAACACCACGCAGCATCTGATCGCGGACATGGAACAGATCCGCGAGAAATTCGGGGTCGCGCGCTGGATGGTGGTCGGCGGCTCCTGGGGCGCGACGCTGGCGCTGGCTTATGCGCAGGCCCATCCTACGCGCGTCTCCGGGATTGCGCTCCGCGCGACGTTTCTCGGCACGCGTGCTGAAGTCGAGATCGCCTTCACCTCGCGCCTGTCGCAATTCTACCCCGCCCTCTACGAGGATTTCCTCAGCGTGCTGCCGGTCGAGGAACGCGCGCGGCCGGTGGAGGCCTATTATCGCCGCATCCTCGATCCCGATCCGGCCGTGCATGGCCCCGCATCGCGCGCCTGGCACGATACCGAGCGCGCCCTGTCGGAGCACAAGGCGGCAAAGACGCGGATCGACCTGGCGTCGCTGAACGTGTGGCGCACATTGCCGGCGACGCCGTTCATGGAGGCGCATTATTTCGTCCAAGACAGCTTCATGACGGAGAACCAGTTGTTGCGGAACGCCGGCAAGCTCGACGGCATCCCCGGCATCATCGTCCAAGGCCGCTACGATCTGTTGTGCCCTCCCGAGACATCGCAGGCGCTCGCGAAAGCGTGGCCAGGTTCCGAGATTCGCGTCGTGGAAGAAGCCGGCCATTCGCTCTATGATGCCGGCGTGCGGGACGCGGTCATGAAGTCGATCGCGGATATCGCCTCGAAGATTTCGCGATAGCGGGACAAGGAAATGCCACTCGCAGGTAAAGGCATGCTGCTGACGTCGATGAATATCGACGTTTCAGATGAAGCCGATTTCAATCGCTGGTATGATCGCGAGCATCTGGAAGAGCGCGTTGCGATCGAGGGTTTTCTGGAGGCGCGGCGCTATGTCGCGCACGCCGCCAATCCCAAATACCTCTCGCTGTATTCGACCGCGACACTCGACGTGCTCGACAGTCCCGCCTACCGGGCGCGGCTCGCCAACCAGACTGAATGGTCGCGGCGGAGCATGGCGCATTTCAAGGACATGCTGCGCGTGGTCGCCCGCATCACGATCAGCAATGGTACCGGACGCGGCGCGGCGCTCGGCCTCGTGCGGCTGCGGCCGACGCCGGACAATGCAGCCGCGTGGCGTGACGCACTGCAAGAACGGCTGGCGCCGGACAAGCACGACGGTATCATCTCGATGCATCTGCTCGAGAGCGAGCCGGAATTGTCGGGCGCAACGGCGGATGTTCCGGCAGTACGCAATGAAGGCGCGCGCGACTGGTTCGTGCTGATCGACGGCACGCATGTCGGCGCGGTCTCGGCCGTGATCGCCGCGCGCTTCACCGGCCCTGCCGCCTCGCCATTCCCGCTTCCCGTGTCGGTCGGCACCTACAGCCTGATGTGGGACCTCGCCAAGAGCGACATCGTGCGCAACTAAGCCGTCGCACGCATCGCAACATGTTGCACCGCCGCATACTGCGCTCGGCTTAATGCTGTGTGCGCGTAGCTCCCATGAAAGAGGGGAAGCACGAAATTTGCCGTTGTACTTCGGAACGGTTCTAATAAGCTAACCCAATGACGTCATTCAGAAACCAGATCGCCGCGCGTTAGCGTTCGCCAAGCTCAAGAAAAGGCCGCCGGGTCTTTGAGCCTGCGCGGACAGGGTAGGAATGAAACCGACCGATATTGCGGCCCCCGACTACTTTCACAAAGTGGTCGATTGCCAATGGGCCTGTCCTGCGCACACCCCCGTTCCCGAATACATCCGACTGATCGCCCAAGGCCGCTACAGCGACGCCTATATGATCAATTGGAAATCGAACGTGTTTCCCGGAATTCTGGGACGCACCTGCGATCGTCCATGCGAGCCGGCGTGCCGCCGCGGACGGGTCGAGGAGACGCCGGTCGCGATCTGCCGCCTCAAGCGCGTCGCCGCCGACTTCAAGGACGACATCACGCAACGCCTGCCGCGGCCCGCGGCCAAGAACGGCAAGCGCGTTGCCTTCGTCGGCGGCGGTCCCGCTTCGCTGACGGTGGCGCGCGATCTCGCGCCGCTCGGCTATCACTGCACGGTGTTCGACGCCGATCCCCAAGCCGGCGGCATGATGCGCTCGCAGATCCCGAAATTCCGCCTGCCCGACTCGGTCATCGACGAGGAGACCGGCTACATCCTGGGTCTCGGGGTCGACTTCAAGGGCGGCCACCGCATCGAGAGCATGAAGGCGCTGCTCGCGGAGAAGTACGACGCGATCTTCGTCGGCTCCGGCGCACCGCGCGGCCGCGAGCTCGACATTCCCGGACGCAAGGAAGCAGCCGCCAACGTCCATATCGGCATCGACTGGCTGTCCTCGGTCTCGTTCGGCCATACCGACAAGATCGGCAAGCGCGTCATCGTGCTCGGCGGCGGCAACACCGCGATGGATTGCTGCCGCACCGCGCGCCGCCTCGGCGGCGAAGAGGTGAAGGTCGTCGTGCGCTCCGGCTTCGAGGAAATGAAGGCCTCGCCCTGGGAAAAGGAAGACGCGCTCCACGAGGACATCCCGATCCTCAACTTCCTCGTGCCCACGGCTTTCGTCCACGATAACGGCAAGCTCACCGGTATCACCTTCCAGAAGGTGAAGGCCGAATACGACGCCAAGGGCCGCCGCAATCTCGTGCCCTCGGGCGAGCCGGACCAGACCATCGAATGCGACGACGTGCTGGTCGCGGTCGGCCAGGAGAACGCTTTCCCCTGGATCGAGCAGGATTGCGGCATCGAGTTCGACAAATGGCACATGCCCAAGGTCGATCCGAAGACGTTCGTATCCACCAATCCAAAAGTGTTCTTCGGCGGCGACGCCGCGTTCGGGCCGAAGAACATCATCTGGGCGGTGGCGCAGGGCCATGACGCCGCGCTGTCGATCCACAAAATGCTCTCGGGCGAGGACGTCACCGAGCGGCCATTGCCGGAGGTGCACATCTCCTCGCAGAAGATGGGCATCCACGAATGGAGCTATGATAACGACATCTCCAACGACAAGCGCTACAAGGTGCCGCATCGCGACAAGGTGATCGCGCTGAAGGACATCCGCACCGAGGTCGAACTCGGCTACGACGTCAAGCTCGCGCTCGGCGAAGCCCATCGCTGCCTGAACTGCGACGTCCAGACCGTGTTCTCGACATCGCTCTGCATCGAGTGCGATGCCTGCGTCGACATCTGTCCGATGGATTGCATCACCTTCACGGAGAATGGCGAGGAAACCGATCTGCGCCAGCGCCTGAAGGCGCCGTCACTGCATCCCGACCAGGACCTCTACGTTTCCTCTGATCTCAAGACCGGGCGCGTGATGGTGAAGGACGAGGACGTCTGCCTGCATTGTGGGCTGTGCGCCGAGCGTTGTCCCACCGGCGCCTGGGACATGCAGAAATATTTGATCGAAATGACTCAAGCGGGTTCGACATGTCCGACAAAAAGCCGATCAGCAGCGTAAACGACTTCGTCGTCCGCTTCGCCAACGTCAACGGATCGGGCTCGGCCAGCGCCAACGAGATGTTCGCGCGCGCGATCCTGCGCCATGGCGTTCCGGTCAGCCCGCGCAACATTTTCCCCTCCAACATCCAGGGCCTGCCGACCTGGTACGAGGTGCGGGTGACCGAAGACGGCCATCTCGGCGCCCGCGGCGGCGTCGACATGATGGTCGCAATGAACCCGCAGACCTGGGACAAGGACGTCGCCGGCATCGAGCCCGGCGGCTATCTGTTCTACGATTCCACCAAGCCGATGCCGTCGACGAAATTCCGCGACGACATCACCGTGATCGGCGTCCCCCTGACCGCGATCACCAACTCGACTTACACCGATCCGCGCCAGCGCCAGCTGTTCAAGAACATCATCTACCTCGGCGCGCTCTCGGCGCTGCTCGACATGGACCCGAAACTGATCGAGCAGCTGATCGGCGAGCAGTACAAGGGCAAGGAGAAGCTCCTGTCCTCAAACGTCCACGCGCTGCATCTCGGCCGCGACTGGGCGCTGCAGAATCTGAAATGCCCGACCGGGCTGCGGGTGAAGAAGTCCGACAAGGTCGGCGACCGCATCTTCATCGAGGGCAACAGCGCGGCCGCGCTCGGCGCCGTCTATGGCGGCGCCACGGTATGCGCCTGGTATCCGATCACGCCGTCCTCGTCGGTGGCGGAGGCTTTTACCGCCCACTGCAAGAAGTACCGGCACGATCCCGAGACCGGCAAGGCCAAATACGCGATCGTGCAGGGCGAGGACGAGCTCGCTTCGATCGGCATCGTGATCGGCGCCTCCTGGAACGGCGCGCGCGCCTTCACCGCGACCTCCGGCCCCGGCATCTCGCTAATGACCGAGTTCATCGGCCTGTCGTATTTCGCCGAAATCCCGGCCGTGATCATGAACATCCAGCGCGCCGGTCCCTCGACCGGCATGCCGACCCGCACCCAGCAATGCGACATCATCGCCTGCGCCTATGCTTCGCATGGCGACACCAAGCATGTGCTGCTGTTCCCCGAAGATCCCGCTGAAGCGTTCGAGTTCGCGGCCGCGGCCTTCGATCTCGCCGAGCGGCTCCAAACCACCATCTTCCTGATGCTGGACCTCGACATCGGCATGAACCACCGGCTCTGCCGTCCGCTGAAGTGGGACGATTCCAAGCAATATGACCGCGGCAAGGTGATGACCGCGGAGATGCTGGACGAAGGCCGCGACTTCGGCCGCTATCTCGACGTCGACGGCGACGGCATCCCCTACCGCACCTATCCCGGCACGCATCCGACCAAGGGGTCCTATTTCACCCGCGGCACGTCGCGTGACCGCTATGCGCGTTACTCCGAGGAAGGCTCGGTCTACGCCGACAACATGCAGCGGCTCATGCGCAAGTTCGAGTCCGCGCAGGACATGGTGCCGCGGCCGCTCCAGGCCAATGCGGAACGGCCGACCAAATACGGCGTGATCTATTTCGGCTCGACCTCGCCGGCGATGGACGAGGCGATCGGCCTGCTGGAAACGCGCGGGCACCAGCTCGACCGCCTGCGCATCCGAGCCTTCCCGTTTCACTCCAGCGTGGCGAGCTTCCTCGCCGAGCACGATTTCGTCTACGTCGTCGAGCAGAATCGCGACAGCCAGCTGCGCCAGTTGATCGTCAACGAGAACGGCATCGACCCGGTGCGGCTGGTGCCGATCGTGCATTACGACGGCTCGCCGATCACCGCCCGCTTCATCGCAAAAGCCATTGGCGACCACCAGGATCACCTCAAGGTGACCCCGCTCCGCAAGGCCGTGTCATGACCTACATTGCAAAGCCGAAATTCCACCATCCCGGGCTGAAGAAGAACGAGCTCGGCTACACCCATCGCGACTACGAAGGCAAGATCTCGACCCTCTGCGCAGGCTGCGGCCATGATTCGATCACGGCTTCGATCATCGAGGCCTGCTATGAGCTCTCGATCGAGCCGCACCGGGTGGCAAAAATCTCGGGCATCGGCTGCTCGTCGAAGACGCCCGACTATTTCCTCGGCAATTCGCACGGCTTCAACTCCGTGCACGGCCGCATGCCCTCGGTCCTGACCGGCGCCAACCTCGCCAATCGTGACTTGATCTATCTCGGCGTCTCCGGCGACGGCGATTCCGCCTCGATCGGCTTCGGCCAGTTCGCGCATTCGATCCGGCGCGGAGTCAACATGACCTATATCGTCGAGAACAACGGCGTCTACGGCCTGACCAAGGGCCAGTTCTCGGCGACCGCCGACCGCGGCTCGAAGTCCAAGAAGGGCGTCACCAACACCGACAACGCCATCGACCTCGTCGCGATCGCGCTGCAGTTAGGGGCCACTTTCGTCGCGCGCTCGTTCTCCGGCGACAAGACCCAGCTCGTGCCGCTGATCGCGGCCGCGATCCGCCACAAGGGCGCGTCGTTCATCGACGTCATCAGCCCCTGCATCGCATTCAACAACCACGCCGGCTCGACCAAGAGCTTCGACTATGTCCGCGAGCACAATGACGCGGTGAACCGGCTCGACGTGCTGGTTGGCCGCGATCCGATCGCGGTGGATTACGCACCAGGCACGGTGCAGATGGTCGAGCAGCATGACGGCAGCAGGATCGCGCTGCGCAAGATCGACGCCGACTACGATCCGCATGACCGGCTCGGCGCCCAGACCTTTCTGCAAAAGCACGCCGCCAAGGGACAGATCGTCACCGGCCTGCTCTACGTCGACCCTGATGCGGAAGATTTGCACGAGCATCTCAACACGGTCGAGACGCCGCTCAACACGCTGGAAGCGGACACGCTCTGCCCGGGCTCGGCGGCGCTGGACAAGTTCAACGCCAGCCTGCGGTGACCGACTACCGCGCCGCGGCCGGCTGCCTGACCCGTATGGTGATCTTCTCCGACACGATGGGCGGCTCGAACGGATAGTGCCGGGCGTCGCCCAGCACGAGTTGAAGCGTGTGCGTCCCGGGCGGAAGCTCGAGCAGCGTTTCGGTCTGCCCTGCCCCGAAATGCAGATGCGACTTGTCCTGCAGGATCGGCTCCTTGGGATCGATGGGGTCGTTGACGTCGATCAGCAGATGATGGTGACCGGCGTTCTGATATTCGTCGCCGGCATGGGTCACTCCCATGTTGCGCAAGCCGAACCGGACCCAGAATCCGCCGCGGACCTTCTGCCCGTCATGCGGGGTGATGAAATAGAGCTTGGCGTCCTTGGGCGCTGCCTTGCCTTGTGAAAAGGCTGCCCCCGGGAGCAATGCGAGCGCCGCCGCCAGCGCGACGCAACGAAATATCTGCATCAAACCAACTCCACCATTTAGGGGCTGAGCGCCACGCGGAATCCGTGCGTGGGATAACGAACATTGGTGTCGTAGCCGTCGCGGTTGGACGGCCGCACATATCTCGAATCGTTCTTCCAGGAGCCCGAGCGCAGGACATGAGCGCTGCAGTCCCCGCTGCTCCATGCCGAGGCGTCGCCGGGCGCGCCCTGATAGGTCTTGTGCCAGCAGTCCTCGACCCACTGATCGACACCGCCGCCCATGTCGTGGAGCCCGAACGGATTCGGCCTGAAGCTGCCGACCTTAGCGGGCTGCTCGGCCGCGAGATCACCGCAATCCTTGCAGCCGGCCATGCCCGGCTGCAGCTTGTCGCCCCACCAATATTTGGTCTGCGTTCCGCCCCGCGCGGCATATTCCCATTCGGCTTCACTCGGAAGCCGATAAGTCTTCTTCGTCGCCTGAGCGAGATAGGCCGCATATTGCTGCGCGTCGGTCCAGCTCACATTGCTGACAGGCGCATCGTCCTTGCCGATCGCCGTGAAGCCGCACGCCTTTGCAGCGGCGCACTCGTTCCATTCCTGCACGGTCACCGGATATTTTCCGATCGAGAACGGCTTGACCGTCACCTGATGGACAGGACGCTCGGTCGGGTCGTCGTTGCTTCCCATCGCAAAGCTGCCGCCGCGAATGGCGACCATCTCGGGTTCGCGGACGGGAATTGGCGATTGACTTGCCGATTGACTCGTCGATTGAATTGGCGCCGGAGCGGGCGATGGAGATGACGAAGCCGCGGAGGGAGACGGCTGCTGCGTCTGCGGCGCCGCTTCGCGCGGCGGAGGCTGCGGGCTCGGCGATGCGGCCGGAGAAGTGGCAGGAGAAGTGGCAGGAGAAACGGTAGTGACGGCGGCCTGCTCGCCCACCCTGCCCGGCGTCTGAGCCAGCAGATACCACAGCACGCCGGCGGCCATCACCGACAGCGTGATTCCCAGGAGAAAGATCAGAGCATTCTCGCGCCGCCCGCGCGTCCTGCCGACCGCGTCGGCATCCGGCAGCACTTTATAGACGCGCACGGGATCGGTGATGTTCTTGACTTTGCGGTCCCCGAGCGACTCGTAACCGCACACGACCTTGTGCTTGATCTGCTCGTAGATCGCGCCGGAGATAAAGACCTGGCCTGGCTCTGCGATGCCCTCGATGCGCGTCGCGATGTTGACGCCATCGCCGTAGACGTCATCAGGCTCCACGATGACGTCACCGAGATTGACGCCAATCCGGTACTCGATCCGGGTCTCCTTCGGAAGCGAAGCGTTGCGGCCGATGAGATTTTGCTGGATGACGATGCTGCATCGCACGGCCTCGACCGGACTGTCGAAGATCGCGATGAAGCCATCGCCCGTCGTCTTCACCAGACTCCCATGGTGCTCGACGATGCTGGGCTGGATGAGATCCCGCTCGATCCGCTTGACGCGGACGTGCGTGCCCTCCTCGTCGGCCTGCATCAGGCGGCTGTAGGAAGCGATGTCACCGACAATGATGGCCGCGAGACGACGAGGCATAGGGCCGTGTGTGGGCGGCTCGTCATTCCCGGATCTGAAGTTGCGAATTTCGCCCATTGCGGGGGGACTCCACAAACTACAAGGCAGACCCCAGCCTACGACTGCGAGAGGCGATCGTCTGTGAAGGCTATCACATCGATGAAATCGGGCAACGTCGGAGCAATCGTCGGCGTCGAGTTCCGAAAGGCGAAGGCGTCAGCCCGAATGAACCTTCGTGACCCCACCGAAGACTAATGCCCGGCGTGGAACTTCACCTCGCTCCCTCCTGCGAAGATCACGTCAGATTGCGAACGTTGAACGCGTCGTACCTGGGCGGCGTCTACAGCGTACAGCTCAGTTGCTGCACGCGAGGCCATCATGAAGTTTTTTCTCGTTGCTGCCGTCTTCCTCGCCGCGTTTGCCGGCGCGGCCCACGCCGAGGAGGCCGACGATATCCGTGAGGCCAGCAAGGCCGAAGTCGAGACCTTCAACGCGCGCATGTATGTCGGTGCACCCGGCAACAAGGCCTATGCCTGCTTCGTGCGGCGCTACGATGCCGAGCATCTGGCGCACCATCCGAAGCAGAAGGTCGCCTCGATGAAGCTGCTGATCTCGGCGGAATTGGACACGGAGGACAAGCAGCTCCACAACTCCTTCCGCCTCGGATTCAGATATCGTCACCGCTCCGGCGATTTCGACTCCAGCGGCTCCTGTCATCACGCCGTGTTCACCAAGGACGGCACCGAGATCCGCCTCGGTTGCGGCGTCGACTGCGAGGGCGGCAGCATCGGCGTCGCGCTCTCGAAGGACGACAAATCGGCGATCGTGCGGCTGGCGCGGGTCAGGGTCTGGCAGAACAACAAGCCGGATGAGGATGCCGAGCAATCGCTGGTCGCCGGGGCCGATGACGGGATTTTCCGCCTAGATCGAACGGACAACAAGGAATGCGCCTCGCTCGTGACCGACCGCAAGGAACTCGCCGCGCTCCGCCACAAATGATATGTGTCCGGCGGAATCGAGGGAGATCGTCATGAACCGCCGGAACATGTTGTGGAGCGCCGTCTCGGGCCTGGGCGCGGCGCTTGGCGCCTCCAGCGCGAAGGCCGCGACCGAAGCCGGCACGGGCAACAAGCTGAAGGTGGTCTATCATTTGAGCGATGCCGAGAAGGTCAATTTCGTGCTCGGCAACATCCAGAACCACATCGACGGCGTCGGCGGCCCCGAGCATGTGACGATCGCGCTGGTGATTCACGGGCCGGCGCTGAAGGCGTTTCACTGGGCGCAGGCCAACCCTGACATTAGCAAGCGCGTCGGCGATTTCTCCAAGGATGGCGTCGAGCTTGCCGCCTGCGGCAACACGATGAAGGCGCAGAACGTCACGCTCACGGATCTCTTGCCGGGCTTCGTCAGCGCGGAGAAGGGCGGCGTGGTCCGTTTGGCCGAGCTCCAGTCGCAGGGCTATCTTTATCTGCGGCCGTAGGGCGCGGGAGGCGCCGCTACATTGTCCGTCATTGCGAGCGCAGCGAAACAATCCAGTCCCTCCACTGAGGCAGACTGGATTGCTTCGTCGCAAGGGCTCCTCGCAATGACGGCGGAGCGGGTTGCGCGAGCGAGGACCACACGCTCGCAACGCTCTTGACTTATCCATAACTCCACGGTTATGAATACATCCATAACTTACAGGTTATGGATTATATGCCCGCCGCCGCCCACGATCTTCTGTTCAGAACGCTCGCCGACCCCACCCGTCGGGCGATCTTCGAGCGACTGTGCCGCGAGGGCGAACAGACGGTCGGGGCCCTGACGGCACTGTCGGGCGTGTCCCAGCCGGCGGTCTCAAAACATCTCGGTGCGCTGAAGCAGGCCGGCCTCGTGCGCGACCGGCATCAAGGGCGGCAGACCCATTACAGCGCCCAGCCCGGCGCGCTCAATCCGCTGATCGACTGGACCAGCCAGATGGCCGGGTTCTGGCAGAACCGGCTCGACGCGCTCGACGATCTCCTGAAGAGGATGGACCAATGAACGAATCCGCGGCCGAAACCCGATCTGTCGTCATCGAGCGCGAATTTGCCTTTCCGGCAGAGCGGATCTGGCGCGCGCTGACGCAGCCACATCTGATCGAAGAATGGCTGATGAAGAACGACTTCAAGCCGAACGTGGGCCACCGCTTCAACCTTCGCGGCGAGTGGGGCGGCGTGTTGGACTGCGAGGTCCTCACCATCGAGCCGCAGAAGACGCTCGCCTACACCTGGAATTTCTCGCATGACGACGCGGCGTTCGATCTCAAGAGCGTCGTGACCTTCACGCTGACCCCGACCGGCGCAGGCACGCATCTGCGCGTCGAGCAAGCGGGCTTCAGCCCAACGCAGAAGCAGGCTTTCGGCGGCGCGCACGCCGGCTGGAAGCAGTTTTTCGCCAAGCTGGACGAGCTGCTGGCGCGGGCAGATTAGCTCGGCCGCCGGCCTTCATTCGATCATCTCAAGAGGAGGTTTCATTGACCGGAAATATGTGGATTCGGCAGATCCATCGCTGGCTGTCGATCGCTTTCACGCTTGCCGTCATCGCCAACATCGTCGCCCTGACGCTGCAAGTCCAGGCGACGTGGATCGGCTTGCTCGCCTTCGTCCCATTGATCCCATTGCTTGCGACCGGGCTCTATATGTTGGCGCTGCCATATCTCGGCCGCCGCCGTGGCGCCCGACAAGAGGCGTGAACATGAAGAAGGCCATGACCGCGAAAAACAGCAGCACGACGAAGACGGATGGCGCCTCGCCATCCAGGATGATCGACGGCAGGATCAAGGAGCTGGGCGACTGGCGCGGCGAGATGCTCGGGCGAATCCGCGGCCTGATCAAGGACGCCGACCCTGATGTCGTCGAGGAATGGAAATGGCGCGGCGTTCCCGTGTGGGAGCACGACGGCATCATCTGCACCGGCGAGACCTACAAGGCCGTGGTGAAGATGACGTTTGCCAAGGGCGCGGCGCTGGAGGATCCCGCGGGCCTGTTCAACTCAAGCCTCGACGGCAACGTGCGCCGCGCGATCGATATTCGCGAAGGCGAAAAGATCAACGAGAGGGCGTTGAAGGCGCTGATCCGCGCGGCGGTGGAGCTGAATGCGTCGAAAGCCAAGAAGAAGCCGGCGAAACGTTCCGCATAGAACAGTTGTTGTGGAGCCACGAACGCTTTCCTTCTCCCCTTGTGGGAGAAGGTGGCGCGAAGCGCCGGATGAGGGTCTCTATCGACACGGGAAGTGTGGAGAGATACCCCTCACCGCCGTGAGCTTGTGTCTCCCGGCGTCGCCGCCCTCTCCCACAAGGGGCGAGGGCACATCAACGCGCATCTCGACGTATTGCTCCGCATAGTCAGCAGCGTCAGGCCACCGCCGAGATCGGGCGCGGGCTTACGACATATTCGCGCAGCACCTTGTCGTTGGCGTCGACCTCGATCAGCGCGACATCGTAGGTCCAGAGATCGGCCAGATGCTGGAGCACGCGCTTGGCGTCGGTCTCGTTGAGCTGCGCGCCCTTGATGACATGGTGATGCAGGATCAGCCGCCGGTCGCCGGAGAGATCGACGTCGACCACCTCGATATTCGCGTCGATGTAGCCGACATCGTGCTGCCGTGCCAGCTCGCGGCGGACGCGGCGGAAGCCGCGCTCGTCGTGAATGGCGTCGACCCGGATGCCGGCGCGTTCCTCGGGATCGTCATGCAGGTGGAACATGCGAAGGTGCCGCATCAGCTTCGGGCTCAGGAACTGGGCGATGAAGCTTTCATCGCGGTAGTTGGCCCAGACGTCGCGCAGCACGCCCATCACGTCGTTCTTGCCGGCGATGTCCGGGAACCACTCGCGATCCTCGTCTTCCGGCCGCGTCACGATGCGCTCGATGTCCTGCATCATGGCGAAGCCGAGCGCATAGGGGTTGAAGCCGGAGAAGCGCTGGTCGTCGAATTCGGGCTGGAACACGACGTTGGTGTGCGACTGCAGGAATTCGAGGAAATTGCCGTCGCTGATGCGGCCCTGCTGATGCAGCTTGGTCATGATGCGATAGTGGACGTAGGTCGCCGTCCCCTCGTTCATCACCTTGGTCTGGCTCTGCGGATAGAAATATTGCGCGATGTGGCGGACGATGCGCAACAGCTCGCGCTGCCAGGGCGCCAGCCGCGGCGCGCTCTTCTCGAGGAAATACAGCAGGTTCTCCTGCGGCAGGCCGAGCAGCTTGCGGCGGCGTTCGATGCTGAGCGCGGACCGGGTCTTGCTCTTTCCCGCCGGCACGGTGCGCCAGAGGTCGTTGAAGACCTCCTCCTCGTGCTGGCGGCGGCGCCCTGCCCGCTTCTCTTCGGCGCGGAGATCGAGCTTCTTCTTGCCGGGATAGCGGTCGATCCCATGCGACATCAGCGCATGTGCGGCGTCCAGCGTGCGCTCGACTTCGGTGCGGCCGTAGCGATCCTCGCAGCTCATCACATACTTCTTGGCGAAGTCGAGATAGTCCAGGATGCCGTCGGCGTCGGTCCACTGCTTGAACAGGTAATTGTTCTTGAAGAAGTGGTTGTGGCCAAAAGCGGCGTGCGCAATGACCAGCGTCTGCATCGTCGCCGTGTTCTCCTCCATCAGATAGGAGATGCAGGGCGAGGAGTTGATCACGATCTCATAAGCGAGCCCCATCAGGCCCTTGCGGTATGAAGCCTCGTGATAGGCGAACTGCTTTCCGAATGACCAATGCTTGTAGAACAGCGGCATGCCGACCGACGAATAGGCATCCAGCATCTGTTCGGCGGTGATGACCTCGATCTGGTTCGGATAGACGTCGAGCCCGAGATCTTTCGTCGCCACCTCCTCGCAGGCATCCGTGATGCGCTGCAAGGTGTGAAAATCCCAATCGGCGCCTTCGAACAAGCGTTCCGTCATGGAGCGGCTTTCTCCTGGGCAGTGTCGCGGCGCTGAAACAGGTCGTGGAACACCGGAAAAATCTCGCTGCGCTCGCTAACCTTGCGCATCGAGAGCGGTGCGCCGCTGTTGCGCAGGCGCTCGTAGAGGGTCCAGAGCGAGGAGTCGGACAGATCGAAGGCGCTGCCGCCGGACTCGCCGACCTCGAGATAGGCGAAGAACTGGCAGACCGGCAGGATCTTGTCAGTCAGCAGCATGCCCGCGAGCTCGCCGTCGGAATAGGAATTGTCGCCGTCGGAGGCTTGCGCGGCGTAGATATTCCAGTCCGACGGGCTGAAGCGTTCGCGCACGATCTCGTGCATGGCCTGCAGCGCGCTGGAGACCAGCGTACCGCCGGAAGCCGGGCCGTAGAAGAAGGTCTGCTCGTCCACCTCCTCGGCGCGATCGGTGTGGCGGATGAAGACGATGTCGACATGCTTGTAGCGACGCTTCAGGAAGACGTAGAGCAGCATGTAGAAGCGCTTGGCGAGATCCTTCATGTGCTCGGACATCGAGCCCGACACGTCCATCAGGCAGAACATCACGGCCTGGGCAACGGGCTTGGGCACCGTCTCGAAGCGGCGATAGCGGATGTCGAGCGGATCGATGAAGGGAATACGCTTGGACTTCGCCTTCAGTTTTTCGAGCTGGGCCATCAGCACCAGACGCTCGTCCTCATCCGCGCAAGCGGCGATGGCGGATTCCAGCTCTTCGATCTCCTCCTTGCTGGGACGCTTGAGCGCGATACGGCGCGCCATTGCGCGCCGAACCGTCCGGCTCACCGAGATGTTGGATGGCGAGCCCGACGTGGTGTAGCCGGCGCGCTGGATGCCCTCGCTCTCGGTCTGCGCGATCTTGCGCTTGGCCAGATCGGGAAGTTCGAGATCATCGAGGAAGAGATCGACGAATTCGTCGCGGCTGAGCACGAAGCGGAAGGCGTCCTCGCTGTCGCCTTCGCCCGGACCGGAATCCTTGGCGCTGCCCTGGCCGGAGCGCTGGAGATAGTCGCCCTCGATGAACTTCTTGTTGCCCGGCAACACCATGTCGCGCGTTCCGCCGTCGCGGCGGAAACGCGGCTCGTGCATGCCGTCGAGCGGAATCGTAACCTCGCCACCCTCCAGGACGTCCTTGATGTCGCGTTCCTGCGAGGTCTTCTTGACGGCGCCCTGCACCAGGGATTTGGCCCGACGCAAGAACCGCTGCCGGTTCTCGAGACTCTTGCCGCCTGGATTCAGGCGCCTGTCAATAATGTGAATCGGCACTTTACCATCCGCCTCAACCGGCCTGCTTCACGCGCATGTACCATTCGACGAGCCGGCGAACCTGACGCTCGGTGTAGCCGCGCTCCACCATGCGTGCGACGAACTCGCCGTGCTTCTTCTCCGTCTCGCCGTCCTTCTTCGACCCGAAGGAGATGACCGGAAGCAGGTCCTCGACCTGGGAGAATATCCGCTTTTCGATCACATCGCGAATCTTCTCGTAGGAGATCCAGGTCGGATTCTTGCCACCGTTCTGGGCGCGCGACCGTAACGAGAATTTGACCACCTCGTTGCGGAAATCCTTCGGGTTGGCGATGCCCGCCGGCTTCTCGATCTTGGTCAGCTCCTGGTTCAAGAGTTCGCGATCAAGCAGCTGGCCGGTGTCGGCGTCCTTGAAATCCTGGTCCTCGATCCAGGCATCGGCGTAATCGACGTAGCGGTCGAACAGGTTCTGGCCGTAATCCGAGTAGGATTCGAGATAAGCCTTCTGGATCTCGTTTCCGATGAACTCGGCATAACGCGGTGCAAGGTCCGCCTTGATGAATTCGAGGTAGCGCTTCTCGACTTCCTCGGGCAGCTGCTCGCGCTTGATCGATTGCTCCAGCGCGTACATCAGATGCACGGCGTCGGCGGCGACTTCCTGCGGATCGTGGTTGAAGGTCGCAGCCAGGATCTTGAAGGCAAAGCGGGTGGAGACACCGTCCATGCCCTCGTCGACGCCGGCGGCATCGCGATATTCCTGGACACTGCGCGCCTTCGGATCGGTCTCCTTCAGGCTCTCGCCGTCGTAAACCCTCATCTTGGCGTAGGTCGTGGAATTTTCGTGCTTCCGCAGCCGAGACATCACCGAGAACCGCGCCAGCGTCTCCAGCGTCGCGGGCGCGCAAGGCGCGGCCGCGAGCTCGGAGCCCTGGATCAGCTTCTCGTAGATCTTCTGCTCTTCCGTGATCCGCAGGCAATAAGGCACCTTGATCACGCAGATGCGGTCGATGAAGGCCTCGTTGTTCTTGTTGGCCTTGAAGCTCGACCACTCGGCTTCATTGGAGTGCGCGAGGATGACGCCGGTGAACGGAATAGCGCCGATGTTCTCGGTGCCGATGTAGTTGCCTTCCTGCGTCGCGGTGAGCAGCGGGTGCAGCATCTTGATCGGCGCCTTGAACATCTCGACGAACTCGAGCACGCCCTGGTTGGCGCGGTTGAGGCCGCCGGAATAGCTATAGGCGTCGGGATCGTTCTGCGCGTAGGTTTCGAGCTTGCGGATGTCGACCTTGCCGACCAGCGAGGAGATGTCCTGGTTGTTCTCGTCACCCGGCTCGGTCTTGGCGATGCCGATCTGGCGCAGCCGCGACGGCTGGATCTTTGCGACCCGAAACTGGGAAATGTCGCCGCCAAAGGCTTCCAGCCGCTTGTAGCACCACGGGCTCATCAGGCCGGTGAGACGGCGGCGCGGAATGCCGTATTTCTCTTCCAGCATCGGGCCGAGCTGATCCGGATCGAACAGGCTGAGCGGGCTTTCGAACACGGGCGAGAGCTCGTCGCCGGCCTTGAGCACGTAAATCGGGTGCACTTCCATCAGCGACTTGAGCCGCTCGGCGAGCGAGGACTTGCCGCCGCCGACCGGACCGAGCAGATACAGGATCTGCTTGCGCTCTTCGAGGCCCTGCGCCGCATGACGGAAGAAACCGACGATGCGCTCGATGGTTTCTTCCATGCCGTAGAAGCCGGCGAAGGCGGGATAGGTGCGGATCGTGCGGTTCAAAAAAATACGGCCAAGGCGTGGGTCCTTGGCCGTGTCAATCGTCTGGGGCTCACCGATCGCTGCTAGCAGTCGTTCGGCCGCGTTCGCGTATTTCATGGGATCGCTTCGACACGATTCCAGATATTCCGCCATCGACATGTCGTGTTGGCTTCTCGCCTCGAACGACTTAGCGAAAGCGTTGAATAGAGAATCGTTGTACATGATCCCTCTCCGCGTGAGTTCCGCTACACAATTGAACGAAAGCAGCGACCGGACCGTTCCTTAGCGCCACTCTCGAATCAGCGTGAGCACATGACGATCATTCGACACCCGGGCGCCTTCTCGGCGCAACGCACAACGTAGGCACAGGGTGAGTTACGAACAGGCACCTGCCTGATATTTGAGCGAATCTTTGTCTATATTGGCTCATTTCCAGAAAATGTCACTTGCTCGCAACATCCGGGCGTTACCGGGGATGCGTTCATCCGGCGCCCCATCATAGCGATCTGCGAACGGCGATCTTATGACGCTTGTACGGCGAAGCCTTGGGTGCCGCGTTCATCTTCCTGCTGCAATGCGGTGCGTGGACCGCCGGCGGCGTGACAGTCGCGGCAAGCGCGCAGCAGTGTATCAAAATCGGTCGCCAGGCCCTCCGACTGGATGACGATGCGGTCGTTCTGCCGATCGTCCTGCGCACAACGGGCCAAGCCGCGGATGGTGCAGAGCTGCCGCTGCAAGGCCGGCGTCGGCGTCAGCACGATCACCTTGCGCCCGCGGCGTTCTTCAGCCGAAATCTCCGCAATCGAGTCCCACAGCAAAAATTCATTGCCGATGCGGAGATCGCGGATGCCATAGGGGGTGACGATCACCACCGATCCCCGTTCGGCGGGGAGCATCCAGATCAGCCGACCGGTCATCAGGGCTAACACCACCACGCCAGCAGAGCCGACCGTCGTGTCGTAATCGCCAAAAGCATCCCACCAGCCCAACGCGAGTGTCGCGCTGAGCAGCGTCATGGCGAAGCCTGCTACGACCAGCAGCCGCGTTTGGGTCGTACATGGACCGATTTCGAGATCGTGGGACGCATCGACGCTTCCGGTCGACGTGACCGATTGGGGACTATCTGTGACGGCGAGCGCCAGACGGTCATGATGTGCTTGCATGCTTTCCCCCAGCATGGCCATTCGCGACCGAGCCACGATGCATCAGGCGGACCGGAATCCGCTGATGAGTACTCCGCGCAGCCACGAGCGACGAGCCGAAGCAGCTGACGTTACGCAACGAGGCCAAGCCGATTTCTCACGGCCAACGACCTTTTACGCAACTCGGCTCCCTCTACGCGGATCGCCATGATCGCGACGGAGTTACACTGGAGGATATGACGCCCATACCCTTGATTGGTTCCCTCAAGGAAGCATGTAAGCTAGAGGATAGCGCGTCAGGACCGGCGCGGAAACCCCTCGCCCGCAGGCTTGGAGATAAATTAGCATCATGAATCCCGTCAAAGAACTGGAAAAGCACGGACAAGCCGTCTGGCTGGACTTCCTGGCCCGTGGCTTCATCGCAAAAGGCGACCTGAAGCGGCTGATCGACACCGACGGCGTCAAGGGCGTCACCTCCAACCCCTCGATCTTCGAGAAGGCGATCGGCAGCTCGGACGAGTACGACGCGCCGATCGGCAAGGCGTTGAAGCGCGGCGATCGGTCGGTCGCCGACCTGTTCGAGGCCGTCGCGGTCGAGGACATCCAGAACGCCGCCGACGTGCTGCGCCCAGTCTACGACCGCCTCAAGGGCGGCGACGGCTATGTCAGCCTGGAAGTCTCGCCCTATCTGGCGATGGACACCGGTGAAACGGTCACCGAGGCACGGCGGCTCTGGAAGGACGTCAACCGCAAGAACCTGATGGTGAAGGTGCCGGCGACGCCGGACGGCCTGCCGGCGATCGAACAGCTCATCGGCGACGGAATCAGCATCAACATCACGCTGCTGTTCTCCAGGGACGTCTATCTGCAAGTCGCCGAGGCCTATCTCGCCGGTCTGGAGCAATACGTCGCAGGTGGCGGCGACCCCTCCCACGTGGCGAGCGTCGCGAGCTTCTTCGTCAGTCGCATCGACTCGGTGGTCGACAAGCAGCTCGACGAGAAGATCGCCCGCGCCAACGATCCGAGCGAGAAGGAACGGCTCGCCGCGCTGAAGGGCAAGGTCGCGATCGCCAATGCGAAGGTCGCCTACCAGGATTACAAGCGCCTGTTCTCGGGGCCGCGCTGGGAGAAGCTCGCGGCCAAGGGCGCCAAACCGCAGCGCATGCTGTGGGCCTCGACCGGTACCAAGAACAAGGACTATAGCGACGTCCTCTATGTCGAGGAATTGATCGGTCCCGACACCATCAACACCGTGCCGCCGGCGACACTGGATGCGTTCCGCGACCACGGCACGCCGCGCGACAGCCTGGAAGAGAATGTCGACGACGCCAGGCGCGTGCTGGAAGAGCTGGAGCGCTCCGGCGTCTCGCTCGACGCCATCACCGAGGAACTCGTCAAGGACGGCGTCAAGCAGTTTGCCGACGCCGCCGACAAGCTCTATGGCGCGGTCGCCCACAAGCGCGCCACCGTGCTCGGGCCCGCGATCGACCGCCAGCTTCTCTCGCTCGGCGACGGTCTCGGCAAGGCCGTTGCCAAGAGCACCGAGGAATGGCGCGCATCCGCCAAGATCCGCCGGCTTTGGCAGCGCGACAAGTCGGTCTGGACCGGCACCGACGAGGATAAATGGCTCGGCTGGCTCGACAGCGCCGCCAAGGCCGACGTGGCCGACTATGAGGATTATGCCGGCCGCGTGAAAGGCCAGAAATTTTCAGACGCCGTCGTGCTCGGCATGGGCGGATCAAGCCTCGGGCCGGAGGTGCTGGCCGAGACCTTCGGCAAGAAGCCCGGGTTCCCGAAGCTGCACGTGCTGGATTCCACCGACCCGGCACAGGTGCGGGCGATGGAGGCCAGGATCGACATCGCCAACACTCTGTTCATCGTCTCCAGCAAATCCGGCGGCACCACCGAACCGAATGCGATGAAGGATTATTTCCACGAGCGCGTCGCGCAGACGGTCGGGCCGAAGGTCAAGACCGGCCATCGCTTCATTGCGGTCACCGATCCCGGGTCGTCGCTGGAGAAGGCGGCGAAGACGCTGAACTACGCGCGCATCTTCCACGGCGAGCCCTCCATCGGAGGACGCTACTCGGTGCTCTCGCCGTTCGGGCTGGTGCCGGCGGCAACCGCGGGCATCGATATCAAGACCTTCGTCAAGCACGCGCTTGCGATGGCCCGCTCCTGCGGACCGGACGTGCCGCCAAGTGAGAACCCCGGCGTGCAGCTCGGTCTTGCCATGGGCCATGCAGCGCTCGAAGGTCGCGACAAGGTGACGATCCTGTCGTCGAAGAAGATCGCCGATTTCGGCGCCTGGGCCGAGCAGCTCATCGCGGAATCGACCGGCAAGGACGGCAAGGGCCTGATCCCGATCGACGGCGAGCCGCTGGGCGAGCTCGCGGTCTATGGCAATGACCGGCTCTTCATCGACATCCGTATCGAGGGTGAGGCGGACCCCGCCCATGACTCGCAGCTTGCTGCGATCGAAGCGGCCGGCCATCCCGTCGTGCGTATCGTGATGAAGTCGATCGACCATCTCGGCCAGGAGTTCTTCCGCTTCGAGATGGCAACGGCGGTCGCGGGCAGCATCCTTGGCATCAACCCGTTCGACCAGCCGGACGTGGAAGCGGCCAAGATCAAGACCCGAGAGCTCACCGCCTCGTTCGAAAAGACCGGCACGCTGCCGGCCGAACGGCCGGTTGTCAGCACCAATGAGGCCGATCTCTACACCGACGAGACCAATGCCGCGGCCCTGCGGGCCGCCGGCGCCAACGGCGACCTCACCTCATGGCTGAAGGCGCATCTGTCGCGCTCCAAACATGGCGACTATGTCGCCCTGCTCGGCTACATCGCCCGCGACAAGGCGACGATCGACGCACTCCAGACCATGCGGCTCGAAGTGCGCGAGAAGCGACATGTCGCAACCTGCGCCGAGTTCGGCCCGCGTTTCCTGCACTCCACCGGGCAGGCCTACAAGGGCGGGCCCGACAGCGGCGTGTTCCTCCAGATCACCGCCGACGATGCCAGGGACTTGCCGGTGCCGGGCCAGAAGGCCAGCTTCGGCGTCATCAAGGCCGCGCAGGCGCGCGGCGACTTCGACGTGCTTACCGAGCGCGGCCGGCGCGCGCTGCGGGTCCACCTGAAGGGCGGGCTCAAGAAGGGTCTCGCGGCGCTCAATGCGGCGCTCAATGACGCACTGAACTAAGGGAATTTCTCAAATGCAACTCGGCATGATCGGCCTCGGCCGGATGGGCGGCAACATCGTTCGCCGCCTGATGCGCCAGGGACATTCGACCGTGGTCTACGACAAGGACGCCAAGGCCGTCGCGGGCCTTGCCGCAGACGGCGCGACAGGCTCGGCGACGCTCGAAGAGTTCATTGCGAAACTGGAGCGGCCGCGCACGGCCTGGGTGATGCTGCCGGCCGGCCACATCACCGAGACCACGATCGATACCATCGCGGGCGTGATGCAGGAAGGCGACGTGATCATCGACGGCGGCAACACGTTTTGGCAGGACGACGTCCGCCGCGGCAAGGCGCTGAAGGAGCGCGGCATCCACTATGTCGACGTCGGCACCTCCGGGGGCGTCTGGGGCCTCGACCGCGGCTATTGCATGATGATCGGCGGCGAGAAACAGGTGGTCGATCGGCTCGATCCTATCTTCGCCGCGCTCGCGCCCGGCGCCGGCGACATTCCACGCACGGAGGGACGTGAGGGGCGCGATCCCCGCATCGAGCAGGGCTACATCCATGCCGGTCCGGTTGGCGCCGGGCATTTCGTCAAGATGATCCACAACGGGATCGAATACGGCTTGATGCAGGCCTATGCCGAAGGTTTTGATATCCTCAAGAACGCCAACATCGAGGCCTTGCCGGCGGATCATCGTTACGATTTCGATCTCGCCGACATCGCCGAAGTGTGGCGGCGCGGCAGCGTGATCCCGTCCTGGCTGCTCGACCTGACCTCGACCGCGCTCGCGGATAGCCCTGCGCTGGCGGAGTATTCCGGTTTCGTCGAGGATTCCGGCGAAGGACGCTGGACCGTGAATGCCGCCATCGACGAGGCCGTGCCGGCCGAAGTCCTGACCGCGGCGCTGTTCGCACGTTTCCGTTCCCGCAAGGAACACACCTTCGCCGAGAAAATACTCTCAGCGATGCGAGCCGGCTTCGGCGGCCACAAGGAGCCGAAGCAGTCGGCTGCTTCGAAGCCCAAATAGCTCGAAGCGGAAGTAAAACGTAACAAGCGAAGGCCAATAGTTCGTGACAAAAGACCCGCAGCCAAAGCGCAAGCCGGAAAATTGCGCCTTCGTCATCTTTGGCGTGACCGGAGACCTCACCCATCGACTGGTGATGCCCTCGCTGTACAATCTGGCGGCCGAGAAAATGCTGCCGGAGAAATTCTGCGTCGTCGGCGTGGCCCGCAAGGGCCAGTCGGACGACGAATTGCGCGTGAGCCTGATGAAAGGCCTGCGCGAGTTCGCAACCCGCCCCGTGGACGACGTCGTCGCCCGGCAGCTCCTGCAATGCGTCACCTTCGTGGAGGCCGACGCAAAGGACCCGCCGTCATTCGATCGCCTGCGCGCGCATCTCGATCAGCTGGAATGTTCGGAAGGTACCGGTGGCAACCGGCTGTTCTACCTTGCGACCCCGCCGGCCGCATTCGCGCCGACCGCGCGCGAGCTCGGCCGCACCGGCATGATGAAGGAGAACGGCGCGTGGCGGCGGCTGGTGATCGAAAAGCCGTTCGGCACCGATCTTGCGTCGGCGCGCGCGCTGAACACCGAACTCCTGAAGATCATGGACGAGCACCAGATCTACCGGATCGATCACTATCTCGGCAAAGAGACGGTGCAGAACATCCTGGTGCTGCGCTTTGCCAACGGCATGTTCGAGCCGATCTGGAATCGCAACCATATCGACCACATCCAGATCACGGTGGAGGAAAAGCTCGGCGTCGGCCATCGCGGCGGCTTTTACGACGCCACCGGCGCGCTGCGCGACATGGTGCCGAACCATCTGTTTCAGCTGATGTCGCTGGTCGCGATGGAGCCGCCGGCGCGTTTCGACGCCCATTCCGTGCGCTCCGAGAAGGCCGAGATTCTGACCTCGATTCAGCGCCCGAGCGAAGAGGAAGCGCTGAAGAGCTCGGTGCGCGCCCAATATCTCTCCGGGCGCATCGGCGACGATGAGATCCCGGACTATCGCAGGACCGAGGACGTCAAACCCGGCAGCACCACCGAGACCTATGTCGCGCTAAAGCTGATGATCGACAATTGGCGCTGGGCCGGCGTGCCGTTCTATTTGCGCACCGGCAAGGCGCTCGGCCACAAGCGCACCGAGGTCGCGATCAAGTTCAAGCAGGCACCGTTGTCGATGTTCTCAGGCACCGCTGTCGATCGCCTCTCCCAGAACTTCCTCACGATCGGCATCGCGCCGACCGAGACCATCGAGCTCCAGTTCAACGCCAAGATCCCGGGGCCGAGCGTCACCATCGACGGCGTCGAGATGAAGTTCCGCTATGGCGACTATTTCCGGGCCGATCCCTCGACCGGCTACGAGACGCTGATCTACGACTGCATGATCGGCGACAACATCCTGTTCCAGCGCGCCGACGGCATCGAGGCCGGATGGCAGGCGGTGCAGCCGTTCCTGGACGCCTGGAAGAACGCGGGCAGCAACGGCATCGAGACCTATCAAGCCGGCAGCGACGGCCCCGCCTGCGCCGATGAATTGCTCCGCCGCGACGGCCGAAGCTGGCGTAAGTTTTCGTGACGGCTGCGGGACAGCCGAAGCTGATCGTCGAGGCCGACGCCGAGGCTCTCGCGCGGGCCGCGGCCGAGCGGGTGATGGCGCGAATCGCGGCCAATCCCGGGCGCATCGCGATATGCCTGACCGGCGGCTCCAGCCCGAAGAAGCTCTACCAGCTGCTGGGCAGCGAGGTCTGGCGCGAAAAAATCCCGTGGGAGCGCGTGCACTGGTTCATCGGTGACGAGCGCTTCGTGCCCGAAAGCGATCCCCTCAACAACATGGCGGTCGCGCGCGCGACCTTTCTCGATAGCAACGCGCCCTCCGGCCATGTTCACCCGATCCCGACGACGGCTGACACCCCCGATCAGAGCGCCGAGGCCTATGCGCGCGAGCTGCAGGCTTTCTACGGCGCGGAAAGCCTGGACCCGGCACGGCCGCTGTTCGACATGGTCTTGATGGGCGCAGGTCCCGACGGCCACACCGCTTCGCTGTTCCCGGGCTATCCTGCGATCGAGGAGACCGAGCGCTGGGTGGTCGGCGTCCCCAAGGCCAATGTTGCCCCCTTCGTGCCGCGGGTCTCGCTCACCCTGCCCGCGCTGGCGTCCTGCCGCGAAATGCTGTTCGAGATAGCGGGGCACGACAAGCAGCCGATCTTGACGCGCCTGCTCAATGGCGAGACTCTGCCGGCCGTACGCGCGCGCTCGAATGGCGAGACCGTCTGGCTGGTCGAGCAGGCCGCGCTTCCGGGGGGAATTCGTGACGGGCGTTGAAGCACCTTGTGCATTGATCGTGATGGGCGTGTCGGGCTCGGGCAAGAGCACGGTTGCAAAAGCGTTGGGCGAGCGCCTCGGCTGGCGATTCGAGGACGGAGACAGCTTTCATCCCGCCAGCAATGTCGAGAAGATGCGGGCCGGCCATCCCCTCACCGACGAGGATCGCTGGCCCTGGCTCAACGCCATCGCCGACGAGATCGCGCGGGTCTGTGACAAGGGCGAGCACGTGATCATCGCCTGCTCCGCGCTAAAGCATACTTATCGGGATGTGCTGCTGCGCGGACGCGACGACGTCCGCTTCGTCTTCCTCAGGGGCACGAAGGAGCTGATCGCCGCCCGCCTCGCGCAACGCAAGGGGCACTTCATGCCGCCCGGCCTGCTGACGAGCCAATTCAACACGCTGGAGCCGCCGGAGGCTGGCGAGCACGTGATCACCGTCTCGATCGACGAATCCGTGGAAGCGATCGTGGACGGCGCGGTGCGGCAGTTGAAACTGGGCGGCACGAAACGCTGAGGCCAAACACCCAAGAAACACCCAAGGGACCGTCATGACAAAAATCTCGCTCGTCGTCTCCGACGTCGACGGTACGCTGCTGACCAAGGACAAGACGCTGACCGACCGCGCGAGGTCAGCGGTGCAGCGTCTGCACCAGGCCGGCATCGGTTTCACGATTACGTCGAGCCGCCCCGCGATCGGCATGCGCTTCCTGATCGAGCCGCTGGCGCTCTGGCTGCCGGTCGGCCCGTTCAACGGCTCCTCGATCGTCGATCCCGAGATGAATCCGGTCGAGCAGCATCTCATCCCCGCCGGCGCGGCCGAGCGAAGCTTGCAAATTCTCCGGGACTTCGGCGCCGACATCTGGCTGTTCACCACCGACAAATGGCTGATCGACAGGCCTGATGGCCAATACGTCGCTCACGAGCAGCATACGATCCGCTCCGATCCGACCATCGTCACGGATTTCTCGCCGTATCTCGCCAGCGCCTGCAAGATCGTCGGCGCCAGCGCCGATGCGGCGGGCCTCGAGCGTTGCGAGAAGGCGATGCAGAAGGCGCTCGGCAGCGAGGCGACGGCGGTGCGTTCGCAAACGTACTACCTCGACATCACCCCGCCCGGCTTCGACAAGGGCACATTCGTGCAAGCCATGGCCAAGCGCCTCGGCATTTCAACCGACGCGGTCGCAACCATCGGCGACATGCAGAACGACCTCGCCATGTTCCGCGTCAGCGGCACCTCGATAGCCATGGGCAACGCCGCCGACAACGTCAAAGAGCAGGCGACCCACGTCACCGCGACCAACGAGCAGGACGGTTTTGCGGAGGCGATGGAGATGATCTTGAAGCGGAACGGGGTCGCCTAGGTCACTACTTCGACCGCTGCATCGCCGGCTTCTGGCTGCCCTGCCTTGCCGCCGACAGATTATGCGCGGTGTTGACCAGCGCAATATGAGTCAGCGCCTGCGGGAAATTGCCGGTCTGACGCCTGGCGCCTGAATCATATTCCTCGGCCAGCAGCCCGACGTCATTGGCGATACCGACCACGCGATCGAACAGGACTTGCGCCTTGTCGAGATCGCCCGACAGCACATGGGCATCGGCCAGCCACAGGCTGCAGGCGAGAAAGGCGCCTTCGAGCGGCGGTTGCCCCGCAGGCACCTCGCGGGGATCGTGCCGCAGCACGAAGCCGTCGCGCAGCATGTGGTTTTCGACCGCCGCGATGGTGCCGCGAATGCGCGGATCCGACGCTTCCAGGAAGCCGACGGCCGGCAGCAGCAGCACGCTGGCATCGAGCAGCTTCGAGCCGTAGGACTCCACGAAGGCATTCTCCTCCACGTCGAAGCCCCTGTTGCAGACGTCGCGATGAATGGCGTCGCGCAAGGTGCGCCAGTGCAGCAGGGGCGCCTTGAAGCCGAAGGTCTCGGCGCTCTTGATGCCGCGGTCGAAGGCGACCCAGGTCATCACCTTGGAGAAGACGTAGTGCTTCGGCTCTCCGCGCCGCTCCCAGATGCCATGATCGGGCTGGTCCCAGACTTCGGCGAGGTGCTTGAGCACGGCGCATTCCAGCGCCCAGCTCTCGTCATCGAGCTTGAGCTTGGCCATCCGCGATTGGTGGAAGGCGTCGATCAGTTCGCCGTAGACGTCGAGCTGGAGCTGCGCATGCGCGGCATTGCCGACGCGCACCGGCTGCGCGCCCTCGTAGCCGTCGAGCCAGGTCGCCTCCCATTCCAGCAGCCGCCGCTGGCCCCAGATGCCGTACATGATCTGCATGTTCGACGGTGAGCCTGCCGCCGCACGCAACAGCCAATTGTGCCAGGCCGAGGCTTCCTCGGTGTAACCCGAGTTCATCAGCGCCAGCAGCGTGAAGGTGGCATCGCGCAGCCAGCAGAAGCGGTAGTCCCAATTCCTGGCGCCGCCAAGCTTCTCCGGCAACGAGGTGGTCGGCGCCGCGACGATGCCGCCGGTCGGACCGAAGGTCAGCGCCTTGAGTGTGATCAGCGAGCGCACGATCAGGTCGCGATAGTCGCCATCGCGATTGCAGTGGCTGCACCAGTCCTGCCAGAATTTTTCCGTCCCCTGAAGCGCGAGCTCCGGGTCGATCGGCGGGGGTGGCTCGAGATGCGAGGGGCCGTAGGTCAGCACGAACGGCACGGTCTCGCCGGCCTTCACTTCGAAATCGGAAACCGTGGTCAGATCCTCGCCGCGGGTCTGCGCCGGCGTCCGCAGCACGGTCATGTCCTGCCCGGCGACCGCCAGCAGGGAATGGTCGATCCGCCGCACCCACGGGATGTCGACTCCGAAGCCGAAGCGGATGACGAGCTCCATCCGCATCTTGACCGTGCCGCTGACTCCGCGGACCAGCCGCACGATGTCGGAGGCCTTGCCGCGCGGCGGCATGAAGTCGATCAGCGCAACGGTGCCGCTCTTCGTCTCGAAGCGCGTTTCGAGGATGAGGGTGTCGCCGAGATAGCGGCGCGACGTCGCGGTGACGTCCTCGCCCGGCGCGATCAACCAGCGGCCGTTCTTGTGCGTGCCGAGGAGCGCGGCAAAGCAGGCGTCGGAATCGAAGGCCGGCCAGCACAGCCAGTCGATAGAGCCGTTGCGGCCGACCAGCGCCGCGGTCTCGCAGTCGCCGATCAGCGCATAGTCCTCGATTTTCTGAGACAATGTCGTGCGAGCCTCGAAAACGACGTCCGGAGACCCCAGCGATCAACGCCCGCCGGGCAACGAGCGTTCGCGTGTAGCAGCCTTCAAAGCCGCGAGATCGACTTTCGAGGCGATCTTGTCGAGCGTCACGGGCAGGCGCTGGCGCCAGTTCGGATGCTCGTCGATCGTACCGGGAATGTTGGGCTGGTCGATCACGCCGAGCAGATCCTCCAGCGATACCGCAAGCAGCCGCGAGGGCGTGCGCGACAGGAAGGCGAGCACCGAATAGACATCATTGGCACGGATGCCGTTGGCACGCAGGATCTCGTCGAGCAGGCCGAGCGCATCCCAGCGGGCCTGATCGTTCTCGCCGGGATCGAGCCCGAGCGAGCGCTTCATCTTGAGATCGCTGAATGAGCGCCAGCCGGCATAGGTCGACAAATCATGGGTGTTCAGCGTCACCAGCGCGTTGGGCCGGTAGTGATCGACGGGCCGGAAGTGACCGGCATCGTCGCGCTCGAACATCATGACGAGGTAGGACCAGATGCCGAAATCCTGCATGGTCTCGCGAAAACCTTCCGGCACCGTGCCAAGGTCCTCGCCGATGACGATGCACCTATGGGCCGCGCTCTCGCGCGCCACGGTCGCCAGCAGCGCCTCGAACGGCATCTGCACATAGGCGCCATTGTCGGGCTTGAAGCCGCGCGGCACCAGATACAGCCGCTTCAGGCCCAGCACGTGATCGAGACGGATCGCACCGGAATGGCGCATCGAAGCCGCGAGCATATCGGCGAACGGCACGAAGGATTGCGCCTCCAGGCCGCCGGCATTGAAGCCCGCGAGGCCCCAATCCTGGCCGATGGTGTTGAGCACGTCCGGCGGCGCGCCAACCGCGAGATGACGGGAGATCGCCCCCTGCTCGTTCCAGGCATCGAAGCCGTTCGACTGCACGCCGACGGCGACGTCGAGATAAAGCCCGACCCGCATGCCGAGCTGGCCGGCCAGCTCCTTGGCGGCATGCAATTGGCTATCGGCGGTCCATTGCACGAATTCGACGAACTCGACCTCGTGCTTGTCGGGCCCGCTGCGCAGCTCGGCGCATTTTGTCTCGTCCGGCTGCTGCCATTCTATCGGCCATTCCCACCACGGCGCCACGGCGCGATGACGGAGCACCTCAAAGCAGGCAAAACGGGACAACAGCGGCGCGCGAGCCGCGCGGAAGGCGTCGAACTGGTTGCGGCGGACGCCGCTCGCGGTTTTCACGAAGCTGTCGAAGGCGGCACGCAAGGCCAGCCATTTCAAGGCCGCCATGTCCGAATAGGGCACACGATCGCCTTCACGGAGCCGCGCGGCGGTCGCGGCCGCGTCGGGGACGAGGTCGGGGGAAAATTCCGGGATCGCCTCGACGTCGATATAGAGCGGATTGAGAAACAGCCGGCTGTTCGGTGAATAGGGGCTGCAATCGGCCGGATGGTCGTCGAACAGCACGTGCAGGGGATTGAGCCCGACGCCGTCGGCGCCCAACTGCTTGGCGAGCCGGACGAGACCGGCGAGGTCGGTGAAATCGCCGATGCCCCAATTGCGCTCCGAACGGACGCTGTAGAGCTGGACGGCAAGCAGCCAGCCGCGGTCGAAATCGCCGCCAAAGGCCCGCTCTGGCGCCACGATCATCGGCACCTCTTCGGTCACGCCTTCGGCATCGGTCAGCGTCAGGCGGTGATAGCCGAGCGGCAGGCCGGCGGGCCAGGCAATCACGGGCTCGCGCGTCTCACCTTGCGCGATCAAACTGCCGTTGCCGGTCATCTTCCATTTGAGCGGCGGCGCACCGATCGTCACCAATTCGGTGCGCGGCTGTCCCAAGGCGCGCACCACCACGGGCCCGCTGACGAAGCGGTAAACCCGCTTCTCAGGCAGGGCATCGAGGATGGATTTGAGGGCCACGGGATCGGTGACCCGCAGCTTTCCGAGGGCATCGACGAATTCGGATTGAACGCCCTTGATCCGGGCTTGAGCTAAAAGATCCATTCGGCACGCAGCTTGCAAGCCATTCTCTGGCCGGGGGAATTGATTTTAACGAGGTCACGGAAGAGGTTAGTCTGGGTTAACTCGCAAACCGCGCCTGCCGTTCCCCAGGGAACCAATGACACACAAGCGGCTTTCTATAGTGGTATCAAGCGTAGGTTCCCGGCAAGGGAAACGGGCTCCTGCTTTCTTGTCAATGGCATCACCGTGAACAAGACAATTCAAACTGTCGAGAGTGCCGCAGCCGGCAGCACTTTCCTCATCGAAGACGTCTATCCCCTGATCGACGGCGGGCGCTTCGCCGTGAAGCGGATCGCGCGCGAACCGGTCGAGGTCTGGGCCGACATCTACCGCGACGGCGACGCCGTGATCGGCGCAGCGCTGATCTGGCGACAAGAGCAGGACCGCGAATGGCAGAGCGAGCCGATGATCCCTCACGGCAATGACCGCTGGTCCGGCGCGTTCACACCCGTCGAGCCCGGCAAATATGTCTATGGGATCGAAGCCTGGACCGACGAATTCGCCACCTGGTCGCACGCGGTCGCGCGCAAGCAACGCTCCGGTGCCGACGTCACGCTCGATGCGATCGAGGGCGCCGGCCTTCTGACCAAGGCGCATGGCGCGCAGCAGGACGCCGCCGCCGTCATCGTCAAGCGATGCGAGGACTATCTTCAGACCGGCGACGTTGCCCCGCTGCTGGCAACCGAGCTCGGCGCAGCCATGGCCGAGAGCCAGTCGCGGCCTGATCTGACGCGCTCGGCGCTATTCCCGCTGTTCGTCGACCGCGACAAGGCACGCTTCGGCGCCTGGTATCAGATGATGCCGCGCAGCCAGAGCGCGGTGCCGGGACAGCATGGCACGCTCCGCGACTGCATCGCGCGCGTGCCCGACATCGCCGCGATGGGCTTTGACGTGCTCTACTTCACGCCCATTCATCCCATTGGCCGCACCCGGCGCAAGGGCCGCAACAACACGCCGGTGGCGACTGAAGGCGATCCCGGCTCGCCTTATGCGATCGGCGCCATTGAAGGCGGGCACGACGCGCTGCATCCCGAACTCGGCACGATCGAGGATTTTCGCGCGCTGGTCGCGACCTGCCTGGAATACGGGCTCGAGCTCGCGCTCGACTTCGCCGTGCAATGCTCGCCGGACCACCCGTGGCTGACACAGCATCCGGAATGGTTCAAATGGCGCCCGGACCGCTCGGTGCGGACGGCTGAGGGCCCCTATTCCGACATCGTCATCCCCGATTTCACGTCCGTCGACCGGGCTGGACTGTGGAACGCATTTCGCGACGCCATGCTGTTCTGGATCGACCACGGCGTCACCATCTTCGCCATCGACAATCATGACACCGCGCCGCTCGCCTTCTGGGAATGGCTCATCCGTGACATCCGCCGCCGGCATCCCGAGGTAATCCTGTTCTCCAAGACGTATGCCCGCCCGAAGCTGATGAAGGGCCTCGCCAAGCTCGGCTTTGCACAATCCTCCAGCTATTTCCCCTGGCGAACGGCGAAGTGGGAGCTGGAGCAATATCTCGGCGAGCTCACGCGCTATCCCGAACGTGACTTCTATCGGCCGAACCTGTTCGTGAGCACGCCCGACCTGCTGCCCTATCATCTGCAGGGCGGCGAGACCTGGGCGTTCAAATCGCGCGTCGCGCTGGCCGCGACGTTGTCCGGCAATTACGGCGTCTACAGCGGGTTCGAGTTGCTGGAGCACGACGCGATCCCCGGCCGCGAGGAGTATCTCGACTCCGAGAAATACCAGATCAAGCAGCGCGACTGGGACAAGCCCGGCAATATCAAGACGTACATCACGGAGCTCAATCGCATCCGCAACGAGAATGCTGCGCTTCAGCAGGCGGCGAACCTGCGCTTCCTCGGCATCGAAGACGACGAGACGATCGCCTTCGTCAAGGAAGCGACCGACCCGGCCAACATCGTCGTGGCCGTGGTTGCGCTCTCGCGCCACGTACGCGAATTCTGGTTGCCGCTCGGCGACATCACGGTTGACGCCGGCGGGCAGCGACACCACGTGTCGGCACTCGAAAACCTCCTCACCGGCGAACAGGCCCGCATCGAATGGGGCGGGATCAAATTGCGTATCGATCCCGACCGCGATCCGGCGCTGCTGTTCCGCTGCCTGGCGTAAGGGCGCACGCCATGAACGTATTGTCTTCCGTCGACACCAAGAAAGCCGAGGCTGCCGAGATCGTGGATGAACTCTGGTACAAGGACGCCATCATCTATCAGCTTCACGTCAAGGCGTTTGCCGATAGCAATCATGACGGCATCGGCGATTTCGCAGGGCTGACCGAGAAGCTGCCTTATCTCCAGGAGCTCGGCGTCACCGCGCTGTGGCTGCTGCCGTTCTATCCTTCGCCCGGCCGTGACGACGGCTACGACATCGCCGACTACGGCGCGGTCAACCCCGATTTCGGGACGATGAAGGATTTCAAGCGCTTCATCCAGGAAGCGCAGAAACGCGGGCTGCGCGTTATCACCGAGCTCGTCGTCAACCACACCTCGGACCAGCACAATTGGTTCAAGCGCGCGCGCCGCAGCCCTCCGGGCTCGAGCGCCCGCAACTGGTATGTCTGGAGCGACACCGACCAGAAATACCAGGGCACCCGCATCATCTTCACCGACACCGAGAAGTCGAACTGGACCTGGGATCACGAGGCCGGCGCGTTCTATTGGCACCGCTTCTTCTCGCACCAGCCGGATCTCAATTTCGACAATCCGCGCGTCGTCAGCGCCCTGATCCAGGTGATGAAGCGCTGGCTCGATGCCGGCGTCGACGGCTTCCGTCTGGACGCCATTCCCTATCTCTGCGAGCGCGAAGGTACCTCGAACGAGAACCTCCCCGAGACGCATGCCATCATCAAGCGGCTGCGCCATGAGCTGGATTCCTACTCCAAGGGCAAGTTGCTGCTGGCCGAAGCCAATCAATGGCCGGAGGACGTGCAGGAATATTTCGGTCGCGGCGACGAGTGCCACATGGCCTATCACTTCCCGCTGATGCCGCGCATCTACATGGCGATCGCGCAGGAGGACCGCTTCCCGATCACCGACATCCTGCGCCAGACGCCGGACATTCCGGCGAGCTGCCAATGGGCGCTGTTCCTGCGCAACCATGACGAGCTGACGCTGGAGATGGTGACCGACGTCGAGCGCGACTACCTGTGGACCACCTACGCCAACGATCCGCGCGCCCGCATCAACGTCGGCATCCGCCGGCGCCTTGCGCCGCTGATGGACAACGACCGGCGCAAGATCGAGCTGATGAACTCGCTGCTGCTGTCCTTCCCCGGCACGCCGATCATCTATTACGGCGACGAGATCGGGATGGGCGACAACATCTATCTCGGCGACCGCAACGGCGTGCGCACGCCGATGCAGTGGAGCCCGGACCGCAATGGCGGCTTCTCGCGCTGTGACCCAGCCCGCCTCTACGCGCCGCTGATCATGGATCCGGTCTACGGCTACGAATCGGTGAACGTGGAGGCACAGTCGCGCAGCCTGTCCTCGCTGCTCAGCGCGACCAAGCGCCTGATCTCGGTGCGTAAATCGACGCTCGCCTTCGGCCGCGGCACCATGACCTTCATCCGCCCGGCCAACCGCGCCGTGCTGGCCTATGTCCGGCAGTACCGCGACGAGGTGATCCTCTGCGTCGCCAATCTGTCGCGCGCGGCCCAGGCGACCGAGCTCGATCTGTCGCCCTGGAAAGACCGCATCCCGCAGGAGATGCTCGGCCGCACGCGTTTTCCGGCGATCGGCGAACTGCCCTACATGGTCACGCTGGGGCCCTATGGCTTCTACTGGTTCCAGCTCACCGAGCGCGACAAGTCCGAGCCGGTGACGCCGCGCGCAGTTCCGGAATTCGAGACGCTGGTGGTGCCGGTGAACTCGACCTGGGTGTCGCTGGCGCGCGAGCGCGGCGTGTTCGAGCACGAGGTGCTGCCGGGATTCCTGTCGCGCACGCGCTGGTATCCAGAGCACAATCCCAAGCAGATCAAGCCGACGCTGACCTCGGCGGTGCCGTTCTGCGACATCGGCGACAACAGGCCCTGGATTGCGTTCTTCGAGGTGGCGCAAGGTGACGTCACCACGCGCTACGTGCTGCCGATGCAGATTGAATGGGTGCGCTTCGACCGCGAACGCTTCAATCCGAGGGCACTCGCCGCCGTCCGTCAGGGCGCCCGCGAAGGGACGCTGCTGGATGTGGCAACGGAGCAGATCTTCATCGGGCTGTTCCTGCGCAACCTGTCGCAGAACCTGGTGGTGGAAGAAAACAATCTGCGGCTGGAGTTCAAGGCGACCAGCCGGTTTGCCGAGTACACCATCAAGGAGCCCGAACGCATCCGCGCGATCGAGCAGTCGAACAGCACCGCGCTGGTCGACAACCAGTATGTCGCCAAGATCTATCGCCAGCTCGAAGCCGGCATCAATCCCGAGATCGAGATCGGCTCCTACCTCACCGAAATCGCCCGCTTTGCCAACACGCCGGCACTGCTCGGCAGCGTCGAGCTGGTCGAAGACGACCGTCGCAGCGCAGTCGGCGTGCTGCACGCCTATGTCGAGAACCAGGGCGACGGCTGGGGCGTCACCGCGGGCTATCTCGACCGCTATATCGACGAGCAGCGGGTGCTGCCACCGGGCGAGATGCCCCGCGAGACCCAGGAGCAGGCGCCCTATCTGCACTTCATTACGCAGATCGGCCGACGGCTCGCCGAGCTGCATGTGGCTCTGGCCGCTGCAAAGCCAGGCGATCTCGCGCCGGAGGCGATTGGCTCCGCACACGTCAAGCGCTGGTCATCGGAGCTCAAGACACGGGCCGAGCGGGTTTTCGAGCGGCTGGCCGCCAGCAGCGACGGCCTGCGGGAGGCAGATCGGCCGCTGATCAATCAGCTCGCCGCGCAGCGCGCGTCCCTGTCCGGCCGGCTCGACGCGCTTTTACCTTCCGAGATCGGCGGGTTGAACATCCGTCATCATGGCGACTTCCGCCTCGGGCAAACTCTGATCGTGAAGGACGATATCTTCATCATCGACTTCGACGGAGATCCGCGTTTGCCGCTGGCCGACAAGCGGCGCAAGCTGCCTGCGACGCGCGACGTTGCCGGCCTGATCCGCTCGATTGATCTTTCGGTTAACGCGGCGCTCCACCGCGCGCTCACCGGTGCTTCCGACGAACAGGGCCGGCTTACGGCTGCGCTGGACGAATGGCGCGAGCGCACCACCGCGACGTTCCTCACTGCCTACCGCGAAGCCATGACCGATCGACGGCTGTGGCCGGAAGATCCGCAATCCGCGGCAGGCCTGTTAAGGTTTTTCCTGCTTGATCAAGCGTTTGAGGAAGTAGAGTACGAGCTGTCCCACCGGCCTGAGGGGCTCCATGCGCCGCTGTCCGGACTGCTTCGCATTCTGTCCAGTATCGAGAGCGAAGCCCATGCCTAAACTCCCTGCCGAAGCCTATGCAATCATCGAGGGTCGCCACTCCGATCCGTTCCACTATCTCGGGCTGCATCCCGAGGGCGATAAGAGCGTGGTGCGCGCGTTTCTTCCTGATGCCTCCAACGTCGAGGCGGTGGGCGAGCACGGCGAGGTGGCGAAGCTAGATCGCGTTCATGATTCCGGCCTGTTCATCGGGGCTCTGCCGAACGGCGCGAAGCACTACCAGCTTCGCGCGAAGTTCGGCGACAACGTCATCGAATTCGAGGACACCTATCGCTTTCCACCGATCCTGACCGATTTCGACCTCTATCTGCTCGGCGAAGGCACCCACCAGCGCCTTTACGACAAGCTCGGCGCGCATCCGATGCGGCTCGAAGGCATCGATGGCATCGGCTTCGTGGTGCTGGCGCCCAACGCCCGGCGCGTCTCCGTGGTCGGCGACTTCAACTTCTGGGACGGGCGGCGCCATCCGATGCGGGTGCGCGGCGCTGGCTATTGGGAATTGTTCATCCCGCACGCCAAGGCCGGCGACCACTACAAGTTCGAAATTATCGGACCGCATGGCCATCTGCTCCCGCTGAAGTCCGATCCGATGGCCTTTGCAAGCGAGGTGCGGCCGAAGACCGCCTCCATCGTGTTCGACGAGGCGCATCTGCCCCGGCCGCGACCGGCGCCCGACGGCATCAACGCATTGTCCGCGCCGATGTCGATCTACGAGGTCCATCTCGGCTCATGGCGGCGCAAGAACGGCAATGAATGGCTGACCTATCGCGAGCTGGCCGAGCAGCTGCCGGCCTACGCCCGCGACATGGGCTTCACCCATCTCGAATTCCTCCCCGTAAGCGAGCATCCTTTCGACGGCTCGTGGGGCTATCAGCCGACTGGCCTGTATGCGCCGACCAGCCGCTTCGGCACGCCGGAGGATTTTGCCGCGCTGGTCGATGCCTGCCACCGCGAGGGCGTCGGCGTGCTGCTCGACTGGGTGCCCGGCCACTTCCCGGACGATCCGCACGGGCTCGGCAGCTTTGACGGCACAGCGCTGTACGAGCACGCCAACCCGCTCCAGGGCCGGCATCTCGATTGGGGCACGCTGATCTACAATTACGGCCGCACCGAAGTGACGAACTTCCTGGTGTCGAACGCGCTGTTCTGGCTCGAGCGCTACGCGATCGACGGACTGCGCGTCGATGCGGTCGCGTCCATGCTCTACCTCGACTACAGCCGTCCGCCCGGCGCGTGGATTCCGAACCAGCACGGCGGCCGGGAGAACATCGAGGCGATCGCGTTCCTGCGTCGCTTCAACACCGAACTGTTCGCGCGCTTCCCGCAGGCGAGCACGGCCGCCGAAGAGTCCACCGCCTGGCCGCAGGTCTCGCGTCCGGTCGAGTTCGGCGGGCTCGGCTTCGGCTACAAGTGGAACATGGGCTGGATGCACGACACGCTGAACTACATCAGCAAGGATCCGATCCACCGCAAACATCATCACGGCGACATCCTGTTCGGCCTACACTACGCCTTCTCGGAGAACTTCGTCCTGCCGCTGTCGCATGACGAGGTCGTGCACGGCAAGCGCTCGATCCTGGGGCGCATGCCCGGCGACGAATGGCAGCGCTTCGCGAATTTGCGCGCTTATTACAGCTTCATGTTCGGCCATCCTGGCAAGAAGCTGCTGTTCATGGGCGCCGAGATCGCGCAAAGCCGCGAATGGAATCACGACCAGTCGCTCGATTGGCACTTGCTCGAGTACAAGCCTCATTCAGGCATCCAGGCGCTGATCCGCGATCTCAACCGGCTCTATCGCGCGGTGCCCGCGCTGCACCAGATGGACTGCGAGCAGGCCGGCTTCGAGTGGCTGATCACCGACGATGCCAGCCGCAACGTGTTCGCCTGGCTGCGCAAGGGGTTTGACGAGCATGCCCGGTGCATGGTGATCGTCAACTTCTCACCCAACGTCTATCGCAACTACCGGGTTCGCGCGCCGCTCGGCGGCAAGTGGAAGGAAGTGTTCAACTCGGACTCCGCCCATTACGGCGGCAGCGATGTCGGCAACATCGGCGAAGTCCACGCCGTCAATGGCGAGCTCCGCCTCACCATTCCGCCGCTCGCCGCGATCTTCCTCGTTCCGGAAAGCTGAACGATGCGCCTGACTGCTGGATCGCCTGCACGCCTCGGCGCAAGCTGGGACGGACGCGGCACCAATTTCGCGCTGTTCTCCGCCAACGCGCAGAAGGTCGAGCTGTGCCTCTTTGACATGCAGGGCCGCCGCGAGCTCGAGCGCGTCGAGCTGCCGGAGCGCACCGAGGATGTCTGGCACGGCTATCTCAACGACGTCTCGCCCGGCCAGCTCTACGGCTACCGCGTGCATGGCCCCTACGAGCCCGAGCACGGCCACCGCTTCAACGCCAACAAGCTGCTGCTCGACCCCTATGCCAAGCGGCTTTCCGGGCGGCTGGTCTGGAGCGACGCGCATTTCGCCTATCGCACCGGCTCACCCCGCGAGGATCTGTCCTTCGACCGGCGCGACAATGCGCGCGGCATGCCGAAGGCCGTCGTCGTCGACGAGACATTCAACTGGGGCCGTCGCGAGATCCGGCCCAACATCCCCTGGGAAGACACCATCATCTACGAGGCCCACGTCAAGGGGCTGACGCAGAAACGCGACGACGTGCCGCCGAATTTGCGCGGCACCTATGGCGGCCTGTCCTCGCCGGCCATGATCGAGCACCTGAAGAAGCTCGGCGTCACCACGGTCGAGCTCCTGCCGGTCCACGCCTTCATCGACGACCGCATCCTGGTGGAGAAGAAGCTCGCCAATTACTGGGGCTATAACACCCTGTCCTTCTTCGCGCCCGAGGCGCGTTATGCCCAGGACAACGCGCTCGATTCCTTCCGCACCACGGTCGCACGCCTGCACGATGCCGGCATCGAGGTGATGCTCGACGTCGTCTACAACCACACCGCCGAGGGCAATCACCTCGGCCCGACGCTGTGCTACCGTGGCATCGACAACGCGTCTTATTACTGGCTGAACCGCGAGAACCCGCGCTATTACGACGACTTCACCGGCTGCGGCTCGTCGGTGAACCTCACCCATCCGCGCGTGCTGCAGATGGTGATGGATTCCCTGCGCTACTGGGTCGAGGTCTGCCACGTCGACGGCTTCCGTTTCGACCTCGCCACCACGCTGGCGCGCGGGCCGAACGGCTATGATCGCGGCAGCTCGTTCCTGACCGCGATCCGCCAGGACCCGGTGCTGGCGAGCGTCAAGCTCGTCGCCGAACCCTGGGACCTCGGCCTCGGCGGCTATCAGGTCGGCGCATTTCCCTCGCAATGGTCGGAGTGGAACGACCGTTACCGCAGCGCCATGCGCCGCTACTGGAGCGGCGAAGGCAGCCTGATCGGCGACATTTCCAGCCGCATGACTGCGTCCTCCGACCTGTTCAACCACGACGGACGGCGGCCGCGCGCCAGCGTCAACCACATCACCGTGCATGACGGTTTCACCCTCGCCGATCTCTTCAGCTACAACGAGAAGCACAACGGGGCCAATGGCGAGGACAATCGCGACGGCTCCAACGACAACCACAGCAACAATTGCGGTGTCGAGGGCCCGACCGACGATCCCCAAATCGTCAGCTTGCGCCGGCAGCTTCGCAAGAACGTGCTGGCCTGCCTCATGCTGGCGCAGGGCATTCCGCTGATCCTCGCCGGCGACGAGGTCGGGAATTCGCAATCAGGCAACAACAACGCCTATTGCCAGGACAACGAGGTTGGCTGGGTCGGCTGGGACAATCTCGGCAAGGACGGCGACGACATGGTCGATTTCGTCGCCGAGCTCGCCGATATCCGCCGTCGGTTCTCGCAGCTTCGCAGCTATCGCTGGCTCGACGGCCGCCCCAAGGACGGCATCTCCTACGGCGCGCTGTGGCTGACGCCGGCCGGCGACGAAATGACGGAAAGCGACTGGAAATTCCCGGAAGGGCGGTTCCTCTCCTATGTGATGGGGCCGATGGAACCCGGCAGCGCCGCGATCTTTATCGTACTCAACGCAGCCCCCGAAGATATCGCATTCAAATTGCCAAAAATGACCGAATACAAGAGTTGGCAGCAAATCCTGAACACGACCGATGCCAAGCTGAACACGGTCGACTTCCAGCCCGGAAGCGACAGCAAGGCGCCGCCGCGCTCCGTGCTCGCTTTCGCGGGGGCGCTATGAGGCCATCCTTCGGGGCGAGGCCGACGAAGGACGGCGTGTCGTTCCGGCTGTGGGCGCCTGCGGCCCGCCGTGTCGATCTGCTGCTCGACAGACGACACGCGATGCAGCGCCGGCAGGATGGCTGGTATGTCGCCGAGATTGCCAATCTGCCCGTCGGCAGCACCTACAAATTCAGGATCGATGACGAGATCGACGTGCCCGATCCGGCGTCTGCATTCCAGCCCGACGACGTGTTCGGCCCGAGCGAGGTGATCGATCATGACGCCTTTGCCTGGCGCGCATCCGATTGGCGCGGCCGTCCCTGGGAGGAGACGGTGCTGATCGAGACGCATGTCGGCACCTTCACCGCGGAAGGCACCTATCGCGCCATGATCGACAAGCTCGATCATCTCGTCGCGACCGGCATCACCGCGGTCGAGCTGATGCCGCTGGCCGACTTCGCCGGTCGCCGCGGCTGGGGTTATGATGGCGTGCTGTGGTACGCGCCCGACAGCGCCTATGGTCATCCCGATGATTTGAAGAGGCTGATCGACGAAGCCCATCTGCGCGGGCTGATGATGTTCCTCGACGTCGTCTATAATCATTTCGGGCCCGAGGGAAATTACCTCGGCCGCTACGCGCCGACCTTCTTCACCGACGCGCATACGCCGTGGGGCAGTGCGATCGATTATCGCGTGCCGCAGGTTCGCGCTTTTGCCGTCGAGAACGCGCTGTCGTGGCTCAGCGACTATCGCTTCGACGGCCTGAGGCTGGATGCCGCCAACCACATCATGGCGATCCCCGGCGAGCAATCGATGCTGCAGGACCTCAGCGTCGCCGCGGGCGAGCTTGCCAAGGCGACGGGGCGGCACATCCATCTCGTGCTGGAGAACGGCGACAACCGCGCGAGCCTGCTCGACGCGGCGCAGGAGCCACCGAACGGCAAATATCGCGCCCAGTGGAACGACGACTACCACCACGTCTGGCACGTGATGCTGACGGGAGAGCTCGCCGGCTATTACGGGGACTATCAAACGCCGCGGCTCGATCTCGCACGCGCGCTCGCCTCCGGCTTCGTCTATCAGGGCGAGATCTCGGAATTCTGGGGCAAGCAGCCGCGCGGCGAGAAAAGCGACGAGCTGCCGCCGGCAACCTTCGTCAACTTCCTGCAAAACCACGACCAGATCGGCAACCGGCCGCTCGGTGACCGGCTCGAAAGCCTGGCATCGCCCAAGCAGATCGAAGCAGCACTCGCGGTGACCCTGCTGGCGCCGATGGTGCCGATGCTGTTTCAGGGCGAGGAGTGGGGCTCCACCGTGCCCTTCCCGTTCTTCTGTGACTTCCAGGGCGGACTGGCTGATGCCGTCCGCAAGGGGCGCAAGCAGGAGTATGCCTGGGCCTATGAGACGTACGGCGACGAGGTGCCCGACCCGCTCGATCCGGCAACGCTGCAATCGGCCGTGATCGACTGGAGCGGCCACACGCCGGAGCAGGATGCACGTCTCGCGCTGGTGCGGGAGCTGCTCGCACTCCGTCACAAAGAGATCGCGCCACGACTGAAAGGTGCGCGCTTCGGTGATGCCGCCGTGGCCGATAGCGGCCTGCTCACCGCGCATTGGCACATGGGAGATGGCACGACGTTGCGCCTCGTCGCCAATCTCTCCGACAAGGACGCCGCATATTCCCGCGGTGTGGGCACCCTGATCTGGGGCGGCGCGACCGGCGACCGGCTTGCGCCCTGGTCGGTGGTCTGGCGCCTCGGAGCTTGACATGCCTTCAGCCGTTCCTCTCGCAACCTACCGGCTTCAGCTCACTGCGGATTTCGACTTCGACAAGGCCGCCGCGGTCGTGCCCTATCTGAAGGCGCTGGGAATCACGCATCTCTACACCTCGCCGGTGATGAAGGCCCGCAAGGGCTCGACGCACGGCTATGACACCGTCGACCACAGCCAGTTCAATCCGGAGCTCGGCGGCGAGGCCGGCTTCGCCCGGCTGAGCGAGGCGCTGACGCGACACGACCTCGGCCTCATCATCGATTTCGTACCGAACCATGTCGGCGTCCACTTTGCCGACAATCCCTGGTGGCTGGACGTGCTGGAATGGGGCCAGGCCTCGCCGCACGCCGTCTCCTTCGATATCGACTGGGATCAACTGGCTTTCCGCGCCCGTGGCGGCGTGCTGCTGCCGATCCTCGGAGCGTCCTATGGCGAAGCGCTCGAGAGTGGCGATATCGAGCTGCGCTACGATGCCAATGAAGGTAGTTTCTCCGCTTGGTATTTCGAGCATCGATTGCCGATCGCGCCGGAGCGTTATGGCGAGATGCTGCGGATGATCGTGAAGGAAGCCGACGCCGCCGAGACCGAGGCCGGCAAGCGCATGCTGTCGCTCGCGGCGCGCTACACGGGACTGCGCCGTCCCAACCGCAAGGAAGCGCCCGGCTTCAAGGCGGAGCTCAGGGAGATCGCAGGCAGCGCCGACATCATCGCGCGCGGCCTCGGCGCGTATCGCGCCGCCAAGGACCGCCCCGCGCAGACGCTGGCGCTGCATCATTTGCTGGAGCGCCAGCACTACAAGCTCGGGCACTGGCGGCTTGCCTCCAGCGACATCAACTATCGCCGCTTCTTCGACGTCAACGGGCTCGCCGGCATGCGCGTCGAGGATCCCGGCACGTTCGCCGCCACGCACCGGCTGGTGAAGCAACTCATTGCCGAAGGCAAACTGCAAGGCATCCGGCTTGATCATATCGACGGGCTGCGCGATCCCGCGCAATATTGCCAGCGGCTGCGCCGGCTGGTGCGCGACGCGCAGGGCACCACAAGGCCGTTCTATACGGTGATCGAGAAGATCCTGTGCGAGCACGAGCGCCTGCCGCATTTCGCCGGCGTCCAGGGCACCACCGGCTATGAGTGGATGAATGCCATCACTCACGTTCTGGTCGACGCCAAGGGGCTGGAGGCCCTCGACGAGATCTGGCGGCAGATCAGCAACCGGCCGCCACGGCTGGCGCCTTACGTCAAGGACGCCAAAAGGCGCGTGCTGGAGACGCTGCTGACCAGCGAATTCACGGTTCTGACGCGCCTGCTTGCGCGCATCGCCAACGGGCACTATTCGACCCGCGACTTTTCCGCCGACAGCCTGCGGCAGGCGCTCGAGCTCTACGTGCTGCATTTCCCGGTGTACCGCACCTATTTGACGACAGGCGCGCCAACCGCGAACGATCGCAAGCTGATCGACGACACCATCGAGCAAGCGCGCCGGGAATGGTTTGCCGCAGACGAAGGCATTTTCGACTTCCTGCGCGACGCGCTCACCATGGACCTGCTCAAGCCTGGCCGTCCCCCTCACAGCGCACCGCGGGTGCGCCGCTTTGCGCTGAAGGTGCAGCAATTCACCGGGCCGATGATGGCGAAATCGCTGGAGGACACTGCCTTCTATCAATTCCACCGGCTGCTCGCCCTCAACGAAGTCGGCGGCGATCCCGCGAGCAAGGGCCTCACCATTTCCGCTTTCCACGACACCATGCAGGCTCGCGCCAGGGAATGGCCGCAAGGGATGACGGCGACCGCCACGCACGACACCAAACGTGGCGAGGACGCCCGGGCGCGGATCGCTGCCTTAAGTGAAATTCCTGGCGAATGGACCAGCGCGGTCGCGCGCTGGAAAGTCCTGAACGCACCGCACCTCGCGCTCGACGGCAATCTGCGCGCTCCGTCGGCCACGTTCGAATACATGCTCTACCAGACCCTGCTCGGCGCCTGGCCGCTTGTGGAGATGGCAGATGCCGGTTTCGTCGCGCGTATCCAGGCCTATGCGCTCAAGGCCGCGCGCGAGGGCAAGGAGGAGACGAGTTGGCTCAACCCGCACGAGGCCTATGAGAACGGCGTCAAGAGCTTCATCGCGAAGATACTCGATCCCGCGCTGTCAGGCGAATTCCTGGAGGCGCTGCAAACCCTTGCACGCCGCGTCGCGCTGCTCGGCGCGCTGAATGCGCTGAGCCAGCTCACGCTCAAGGCGACTCTGCCGGGCGTGCCCGACTTCTACCAAGGCACCGAATTCTGGGACCTCTCGCTGGTCGATCCCGATAACCGCCGCCCGGTGGATTTTTCCGCGCGACACGCGGCGCTGGGCACGCTGGACAATCCGGACTGGAATCACCTGATCAAGAGCTGGCCGGACGGCCAGCTCAAGCTGGCCTGGACGCGGCACCTGCTCAAGCTGCGCAGCGAGCTGCCCGACGTCTTCGCGCGAGGTGACTACCAGCCGCTTCAGGTGCGGGGCGCACATGCCGAGCATGTCGTGGCCTTTGCCCGCCGCCACGGCCGCGCTGCAGTGATCGTCGCGGTCGGGCGCCACTTCGCACCTTTCACGCAAGCCGGACGCGAATGGCCGGCGCTCGATGGGGCCGACGCCACCATCGACGTCACGGGCTACAACGTGCCGGGTTTAGCCGGCAACGATCTGCCGCTCGCGCAGGCGCTTCGCGGTTTTCCCGCTTCTGTGATCCCGGCGCGCCCCGCGGGTGCGACGAAGCCGGTCCGGCAGCGCGCCCGCGCTTGAACGCTAACTTTTCGCGTCTTTGCCCAACAGCAGCTGGCCACGTTTGCGGATCGTGGCCTGCGCCATCTCAGCAAAGCGCTGCAATAGCCAAGGCAGCACGACCTGCACCTTGACATGATCGTCGGCGACGTCGACCTGCCCCGTCGCGATCTGCCCGAGCGCGCGGATGCGGAAATTCATGCTGTCGCCGCTCCAGCGCTCCTCCTCGACCTGCATCACGGGAATGCTTGCCGCAGCACGGCCGAGCCCAGTCTTGAGCCGGCGCACCGCCTCCTCGCGGCCGAGGCGGTGGGGAATGGAGACGACAAGCGGTGCTGACATGGCTCTGCCCGGTTAGTGATTGAACCTCACATAGTCATGCCCGCCGGTACCACAAAGGTTCCATGCAAGTTGCGCGTGCACCCGGTGTTTCATTGGCGGAACTTTAGAACCTGCGGCAAGTTGCCCTCGCACCACGGGACAGGTTGCAAACGACCCTTCAACGAAGGGCTGGAGGAGATTTCCGCATGTCTATCGGTACGATCATTCTGATCATTTTGGTCATCGCGCTGCTCGGCGGCTTCAGCGGCATCGGCGGCGGCCCGTTCTACGGCACCGGCTATTACGGCGGCGGCGGCCTCGGGCTAGTCATCGTGATCTTGCTGATCCTGTTACTGCTGGGACGGATCTAGCGACCGAGCGAATATCTAGTAGGGTGGGCAAAGGCGCAACGCGCCGTGCCCACCTTTTTGCTCGGCCGAGGAGAGGATGGTGGGCACGCTTCGCTTTGCCCACCCTACTTCTTCGCTAACTCACCCTTAGGTCTTTTTCGCCGCGAGCTTCTTGATCGCGGCCTTGATCGAAGCGGCGGCATCGTCATAACCATCCCACGCCTTCGACCGCGGCAGCAGCCCCGGCACGCTGCGCAGCGTGTAGCGCTTCGGATCGAGATCGGTCTTCACCTGCGCCCAGGTGAGCGGCATCGACACGGTGGCGCCGGCGCGCGCACGCGGCGACAGAGGGGCCACCGCCGTCGACATGCGGTCGTTGCGCAAATAGTCCAGGAAGATCTTTCCCTCTCGCAACTTCTTCGACATGTTGAGCAGGTAGCGCTCGGGAGCGTCGTCCGCCATCCACTGGCAGACGCCTTGTGCGAAGGCCTTGGCCTCCTTCCAGCTCACCTGATCGCGCGCGCCATGACGCAGCGGTACCACGACGTGCAGGCCCTTGCCGCCGGTGGTCTTGCAGAAGCTTTCCATGCCGATGTCGGTCAGCCGCTGCCGCATCTCCTTGGCGGCCTCGACGACCTCGGCGAAGACGACGTCGGGTGCCGGGTCGAGATCGAACACCAGCCGGCCCGGGGTATCGTAGGCGTAGGGCGCGCAATTCCAGGGATGCAGCTCGACGCCACCAATCTGTGCTACGGCCGCGAGCCCCTCGACCCGATCGATCTGCAGGTAAGGCTCGCGGTCGCCGGAGACCCGCGCGAGCTCCAGAAGATTTGACGTGCCCTGCATGGCATGGCGCTGGAAGAAGCATTCGCCCTTGATGCCGTCGGGCGCGCGGATCAGCGAGCACGGCCGGCCCTTGAGGTGCACGATCATCCATTCGCCGACGGCTTCGAGATAGCGCGCGAGATCCAGCTTGGTGACGGGATCGCCATTGCCGTCGTCCGGCCAGAGCTCCTTGTCCGGCTTGGAGATGACGACTCCCATCACTTCGGCACTGCCGCCAGCCTGGGCCGTTCGTGGGCCAGTCTTCGCTTGCGCGCGCGGCTTGGCGCGCCGCTTCGTCGTGGGCTCGGCAAGCTCGGTATCCACCGGTGTCTCGGCCTCGACCTCCACCGCCGGCTTGTCCTGCCGCAGACCCTTGAAGGCGGCCTGGCGGATATTGCCGTCGGCGGTGAAGCCGGCGAACTCGATCTCCGCCACGAGCTCCGGCTTCAGCCAGTGCACCTCGCGCGCTTTCTTCGGTGCATTCTTGCCGCCGAACGGGCTTTGCTTCGCCTCCATGGCCTTCAGGGACGGCATGATGCGCTTGACCTTGTCGGCGCCGAAGCCGGTGCCGACCATGCCGACGAAGGCGAGATGATCGCCACGGTGCACGCCCGCCATCAGCGAGCGGAATTTGCCGTTGGTTGTCTTGTAGCCGCCGATCACGACCTCATGGCCAGCGCGGCATTTGGCCTTGGTCCAGCTTTCCGTCCGCCCCGAACGATAAGGCGCGTCGAGCTTCTTCGACACCACGCCCTCAAGCTCGAGCTTGCAGGCCGATTGCAGCACGGCGTCGCCGCCGCTTTCGAAATGCTCGACATAGCGAATCTGGCTCGATTTCTTCTTACGTGCCTCCAGGAGCTCCTTGAGGCGGCCCTTGCGCTCCCCGAGCGGTAGCCGCCGCAAATCGAGGCCTTCGACGAACAGGAGGTCGAAGGCAAAGAAGATGAGCTCGTCGGTCTTGCCGTCCGACAGAGCGGCCTGGAGTGACGAAAAATTGGGTGCGCCGTTGTGATCGAGCGCGACGATCTCGCCGTCGACCATCATATCCGGCAACGCGCCCGCTTCCCTCGCGATGCTTGCGAATTTTTCGGTCCAGTCGAGGCCTTTGCGCGTCTTCAACGTCGCCTTGCCGCCCTCGACCCGCAGCTGAACGCGGTAGCCGTCGAACTTGATCTCGTGGCACCAGCCGTCGCCACCCGGCGGGCGCTCGACCGAGGTGCAGAGCTGCGGCGCGACGAAGTCCGGCATCTCCGCCGCCTTCTTCGCGCTCGTGGCGGTCGTGGCGGTCGTGGCTTTCTTCTTTGCCGTTTTGCCGGTTTTCAACGCCGCGCGGGGCGCCGGCTTGACCGTGCGCTCTTTCGCCTCGTCCGCCCGGTTGGACTGCCAGACCGCGTCGGCCTTGGCCTTGGTGCCCTTCGCCAGCATGAACGGTTTTGGCGCGCGCCCCTTGCCTCCGGCGATCTGCTCCATCGCACGGCCGGAGGCGACCGATTTGTCCTCCCCGAGAATGTCGTTGTCTGCGCCCTCGCGAACATGTTCGTCGCGATGCTTGATCAGGAGCCAATTGGTCCGTTTGCCGCCGGTACGGTCGTTGCGCATGCGCACCAGGACCCAACTGCCGTGCAGCTTCTCGCCATGCAGGGTGAACTTCAGATCGCCCTTCTTGAAACCGCGTTCGGGATCTTCGGATTCCCAAGTGCCGCGGTCCCACAGCATGACCGTGCCGCCGCCGTACTGGCCCTCCGGAATCGTGCCCTCGAAATCACCATAGTCGAGCGGGTGGTCTTCGACCTCGACGGCCAGCCGCTTGTCGTGCGGATCGAGCGAGGGCCCTTTCGTCACCGCCCAGGACTTGAAGACGCCGTCGAACTCGAGCCGCAGATCGTAGTGCAGCCGCGAAGCGTCGTGCTTCTGGATCACGTAGCGCCGCTGCTTCGAGGGCGCCACCGCGGTTTTGCCCGACGGCTCCGGCGTCTTCTCGAAATCACGTTTCTGTCGATACTTGGAGAGCTTTTGCAGCACGACTGGTCCCGGATTCTCTTTCGGCGTGGAAGCCTATCACGGCCCGCATCCCACCCGGAACCAAAACCCCGCGGGACGGTTGGGGTTCCAAAATGACTCGCAGACGCTGGAGAACGGAATGGCACCGCGCGCCTATTGGAAGGGAACGTTGAAGCTCTCGCTGGTCAGTTGCCCCGTCGTGCTTTATCCGGCGACCACCGCGGCCGAGAAGACGCGGTTTCACATGATCAACCGCGAGACCGGCAACCGGTTGAAGCAGCAGATGATCGACGCCGAGACCGGCGACGTCGTCGAGAGCGACCAGAAGGGACGCGGCTACGAGCTGCGTAAGGGCAAATATGTCGAGATCGAGCCGGAGGAGCTCGAAGCGGTCCAGATCGAGAGCAACCACACCATCGACATCGAGAGTTTCGTGCCGAGCGACGAGATCGACCAGCGCTATCTCAACCATCCCTACTATATCGCGCCCGACGGCAAGGCCGCGGTCGATGCTTTCGCCGTGATCCGCGACGCCATGAAGGACCAGGATCGCGTCGCGCTCGCCAAGATCGTACTCACCAATCGCGAGCACATCATCGCGATCGAGCCGCTCGGCAAGGGCCTGCTCGGCACCACGCTGCGCTTCCCTTACGAACTGCGCGACGAGGACCAGTTCTTCGACGACATCAAGAGCCCGAAGATCACCAAGGACATGGTTGAGCTCGCCGGCCATATCCTCCAGACCAAGGCCTCCCATTTCGATCCCAGCAAGTTCAAGGACGACTACGAGAACGCGCTGAAGGCCCTGGTGAAGCGCAAGGCCAGCGGCAAAAAGATCGAGCTGCCGGAGCCCGAAGAGCGGCCGAGCAACGTCGTTAGCCTGATGGATGCGCTGAAGCAGAGCTTGAAGGGACGCGGCGGGAAGAAGACGGCGGCGAAGTCCCATGCGCGCCGGGCATCGGGGCGAACGCGGGCCGCGAAGAAGACGCATCGGTCGACGGCGCGGCAGAGGAAGGCGGGTTGACTTAATCCGTCATTGCGAGCGCAGCGAAGCAATCCAGCATCTTTCCGCGGGGGCAGTCTGGATTGCTTCGCTGCGCTCGCAATGACGATGCTGATGCAGGCTTGCGCCGACCGCGCATGCCCGGGCTTGTCCAGGGCATCCACGTTCTCGGTCCCCTGGGTCAAGACGTGGATGGCCGGGACAAGCCCGGCCATGACGGATCGTTGCACGTGGGCAGCCCTAATCCCCTGCCCTTAGCCGGTACCCGATCCCCGTCTCCGTCAGCACATATTGCGGCCGCTCCGGATCGGCTTCGATCTTCTGCCGGAGCTGGCGGACATAGACGCGCAGATATTGGGCATCCGTCAGTTCGTCCCAGAGCTCCCTCAGCAGGAAGCGGTGAGTGAGCACCTTGCCGGCGTGCTGCACCAACACACGCAGGAGGTCATATTCCTTCGGCGACAGTTTGACATCGCGCTCTCCGACCCTGACGATCCGGCGCACCAGATCGACCGAAAGATCGCCGGCACGAAACACCGGCCGTTCGCCCTGAATCTGAAGCTGGTGCCGCAGCGCGGCGCGCAGGCGCGCCAGCAGCTCGTCCATGCCGAACGGCTTTGTCAGGTAATCGTCGGCCCCGAGATCGAGCGCCTCCACCTTGCCGGCCTCATCGCCACGGCTCGACAACACCACGATCGGCACAGCTTCATTGCGGGCGCGGATGGTACGTAACAGCTCATGGCCCTGGATATCGGGCAGGCCGAGATCGAGGATGATCAGCGCGGGATCCTCGCTGAGCTTCTCCAGCGCGGTCTTGCCGTTCGACGCCTCCAGGATCTCATAGCCTTGCGTCGAGAGCCCCATCCGCAGCAATTTGCGGATCGGCGGCTCGTCGTCGATGACAAGCACTTTGATCGGGGCTGCGCTCATGCGGCGGTATCCAATGCGTGGGTCCGGGCCGGAATGGGCAGACGAATCGTCAGAACCGCCCCGCTCCGGTCGCCGCGATTCGCGGCCGAGATCGTGCCACGCATCGCCTCGACGAAGCCGCGGGAGATGGCGAGCCCGAGCCCGGTGCCGGGACGGACATGGTCGCCCTTCTGCGCGCGATAAAACTTGTCGAACACGCTCTCGAGCTCCTCGGACGGAATGCCGTCACCCTCGTCGGCGATCTGGAGCACCACATGATCGCTGTCGCGCCGGCTGCGGATCGAGACCGTGGCGTGGGGCGGCGAATATTTGGCGGCGTTGTCGAGCAGGTTGAACAGCACCTGCTCGAACAGCACCGCATCGAGCTGGAGCATGGGAAGATCTGCGGCCAACTCCAGCTCCACCTTGTGGGCGGTGAGGATCTTGGCTGCACGCCGGAGCGCACTGCCGACGATCTCTCCGAGATCGTGCAACGCAGCGTTGGGCACGATGGCGCCGGATTCGAGCTTGGTCATGTCGAGCAGATTGGCAATGAAGCGGTTGAGCCGTTCGGATTCGTCGATGACCGTCGCCAGCAGGTCGCGCTTCTCGGTGTCGGAGAGCGCGCTGGCAAGATCGCGCATAGTCGAGGCCGCACCCAGCACGGATGCGAGCGGCGTCTTCAGGTCGTGTGAAATCGAGGTCAGCAATGCGGAACGCAGCCGCTCGGATTCGACGGAGCGCTTGACGCGATCGACGTCCTCGACCAGCAGCACGCGCTCGATCGCCAGCGCGCCTTGGTCGACCAGCGCGTCCAGCAGCCGGCGCTGGTCCGGCGTCAGCAAGGGACCGGTGCGGTCGTCGTCGATGCCGATGACGCCGATCGGGCCGCGCCCGGTGCGCATCGGCAGGAACAGCCGCTTTGCGCCGGGCAGCGTGTCCGAGCCGCGGCCTGCAGGGCGGTCGTTGCTCCTGGCCCAGTTGGCGGCGGCAAGGTCGGCCTGATCGAGATCGTCCTCGGGGGGATAGCCCGACTTCACCGTGAGCAGACCTTCGTCCGGCAATAGCAGCACCACGCGGACTTTCAGCATCAGCGCGATCTGGTAGGCGGTCGCCCACAGCACGTCGTCGAGCGTACCGGTGCCGGCGAGCTTGCGGCTGAAAGCATAGAGCTGCTCCGTGGTCCGGATGCGGCCGATCGCAGCATCAGCCTGGGTGCGGACCCGCCCCGCCACGTTCGACACCACGAACGCTATCAGCATGAAGAAAAAGAACGCCGCGACATTGGTCGGATCGGTGATGGTGAAGGTATAGACCGGCGGCAGAAAGAAGAAATTGTAGGCGAGCGACGCCGCGACGCTCGCAAGCAGCGACGGCCATAATCCGTAGCGCACGGCAACCGTCACCACGGCGGTCAGAAACATCAGGTCGACGTTCTCAATGCCGAAATAAGGCTTGATGGCCACGGCGGCAGCGAGGCCAAGCGCGGTGATCCCGAGTGCCTTCAGATAGGGCCGCGCATCGAACGGGTCCGATCGCGTTGCGGTCTGCACCGCCGTCTTCGGCGCCGGCTCGCTCGTGAGCTCGTCGCCTGGGATGACATGCACGCTGATATTGCCGGCGCGGCGCACCAGATCGTGCACGACGGAGCCGCGCGTCATCTCGAACCAGAGCGAGCGCGTCGACTTTCCGATCACGATCTGGGTGACGTTGTTGCCCTGCGCGAAGTTGACCACGTCGTCGGCGAGGCGGCGGCCGACGCCCGGGATCGTCAGCGCCTCGCCGCCGAGCGATTCCGCGAGCCGCAGCGTATCGGCCAGCCGGTCGCGCTCCTCATCGGACATTTGCAGGGACCGCCGCGTCTCGATCGACACCGCGATAAACGGCGCGTGCAGCCGGTCGGCCAGCCGCTTGGTGTAACGCACGAGGCTGGCCGCGCGCGGATCTTCGCTGACGCAGACGAGGATGCGCTCGCCTGCGGCCCAGGGACCGGCGATCGCGTTCGCCTGCATGTGGGTGAGCAGCTGCTCGTCGACCCGTTCGGCCGTGCGCCGCAGCGCGAGTTCGCGCAACGCAGTCAGGTTACCCGGCGAGAAATAATGCTCCAGCGCCCGCTCGGCCTGCCTGGGGACATAGACCTTGCCTTCCTTCAGGCGCTGGATCAGGTCGTCGGGCGTGAGGTCGATCAGCTCGATGGCGTCTGCGCGGTCGAACACCGAATCCGGCACGGTCTCCCGCACCCGCACATGGGTGATCTGCGCGACAACGTCGTTCAGGCTCTCGATGTGCTGGATATTGACGGCGGTGTAGACGTCGATGCCGTGGGACAGCAGCTCCTCGACATCGAGATAGCGTTTCGGATGACGGCAAAGAGGAGCATTGGTGTGGGCGAGTTCGTCGACCAGCGCGATTTTCGGCCGGCGCGCGATCACGGCGTCGAGGTCCATTTCCTCGACAATCTGGCCGCGGTAGTCGAGCTTCTTGCGCGGGATCACTTCCAGCCCGCGCACCAGCGCCTCGGTCTCGGCGCGGCCATGGGTCTCGACGAAGCCGACCACGACGTCGAGGCCGGCCTTGCGCTTGGCGTGGGCGCTTTGCAGCATCTCGTAGGTCTTGCCGACGCCGGGAGCGGCGCCGACGAAGATTTTCAGCTTGCCACTCACGCCCTCCTCCCGGCGCGCGGCCTCCAGCAGCGCCTCGGGCGAAGGACGTTGTTCGGGATCGCGGCGCTCTCGGACCATCAGATCAATATAATCATCCGCGCGGACCTAGCCTAGACTACTTCGTGGCACGATCGAGCGCGAGATTCAGAGTCAGCACGTTGATCCGGGGCTCGCCGATCAGGCCGAGCGGGCGGCCCTGGGTGTTGGAAGCCACCAGTTGCTTGACCTGATCCTCCGGCACGTTTCGCGCCTTCGCGACGCGCGGCACCTGGAATTGCGCCGCTTCCGGCGAGATATCCGGATCGAGGCCACTGGCTGAGGTCGTCACGAGGTCGACCGGCACGGCGGCATTCGGATTCTCGCCCCTGAGCTTGTCCACGTCTTCCTTCAGCCGGTCGGCCAGCGCCTTGCTGGTCGGGCCGAGATTTGAGCCACCCGAATTCGCGGCGTTGTAGGGCGCCGGTACCGTCTTGGTCGAATCGTTCGGATCCGGCGCCACCGTCGCCGAGGGACGGCCGTGGAAATATTTGTCGTCCTTGAACTCCTGCCCGATCAGGGCGGAGCCGACCACCTTGCCGTCCTTCTCGATCAAGCTGCCCTGCGCCTGCGCGGGGAAGATCGCACCGGCAATAGCGGTCATCGCGAGCGGGTAGGCCAGGCCGGTGATGGCGGTGAGCACCAGCAGCAGGACGATGGCGGGGCGGATTTCTCTGAGCATGCGTTTCTCCTATTTCTTTCGTCGTGGCGAGGAGCGAAGCGACGAAGCAATCCAGTCTCTCAGCCGCGGCAAGAATTCTGGATTGCTTCGCTTCGCTCGCAATGACGGGGTTAAGCCAGGTGCAAGGCAACGACGACGAGGTCGATCGCCTTGATGCCGATGAAGGGAATGACGATACCGCCGAGGCCGTAGATCAGCAGGTTGCGCCGGAGCAGTGCGCCGGCCCCGACCGCGCGATAGGCGACGCCCTTCAGCGCCAGCGGGATCAGTGCGATGATAACAAGTGCGTTGAAGATGATCGCCGACAGGATGGCGCTCTGCGGGCTCGACAGGTTCATGACATTGAGCACGTTGAGCTGGGGGTAGAACGCCAGGAACATCGCCGGGATGATCGCGAAATACTTCGCGACGTCGTTGGCGATCGAGAACGTGGTCAGCGCGCCGCGCGTCATCAAGAGCTGCTTGCCGATCTCGACCACCTCGATCAGCTTGGTCGGGTTGGAATCGAGATCGACCATGTTGCCGGCCTCGCGGGCCGCCTGCGTGCCGGTGTTCATGGCGACACCGACGTCTGCCTGTGCGAGCGCCGGCGCGTCGTTGGTGCCGTCGCCGCACATCGCCACCAGCTTACCTTTGGCCTGCTCGTCGCGGATCAGCTTGAGCTTGTCCTCGGGAGTTGCCTGCGCCAGGAAGTCGTCGACGCCGGCCTCCGCTGCAATCGCGGCGGCCGTCATGGGATTGTCGCCGGTGATCATGACGGTGCGGATGCCCATGCGCCGCAGCTCGGCAAAGCGCTCGCGGATGCCGCCCTTGACGATGTCCTTGAGCTGGATGACGCCGAGCAGCCTACCGTCCCTGGCGACCGCCAGCGGCGTGCCGCCGGCCTTCGATATCTCGTCGGCAATGGTCTGGATCTCGCGGCCGATGTCCGAGAGCCCGGCGAGCTGGATGGAACGAGCCGTGTTGCCAGAGGCAACCACCAGCGGTGCACCGCCACCGACATAGTTGAGCATCGCATCGACCGCGCCCTTGCGCACCGACGAGCCGCCGGCGTCGACACCGCTCATGCGGGTCTGCGCCGTGAAGGGGATGAAGGTGGCTCCCAACTCGGCCATCTCGCGGCCACGGATGCCGTATTTTTCCTTGGCCAGCACCACGATCGAACGGCCCTCCGGGGTCTCGTCGGCGAGCGATGCGAGCTGGGCGGCGTCCGCGAGCTCCTGATCGGTGACGCCACGCACCGGGCGGAAAGAGGTCGCCTGGCGGTTGCCGAGCGTGATCGTTCCGGTCTTGTCGAGCAGCAGCGTGTCGACGTCTCCGGCGGCCTCGACCGCACGGCCGGAGATCGCCAGCACGTTGAAGCGGACCAGACGGTCCATGCCGGCGATGCCGATCGCCGACAGCAGTGCGCCAATCGTGGTCGGGATCAACGTCACGAACAGGGCGACCAGCACGACCACCGAGATCGAGCCGCCGGCATAGGCCGCGTAGCTCGGGATGGTGACGGTGGCGAACACGAAGATGATGGTGAGACCGGCCAGCAGGATGTTGAGCGCGATCTCGTTCGGGGTCTTCGCCCGTTCCGCGCCCTCGACCAGCTTGATCATGCGGTCGATGAAGGTCGAGCCCTGCGCTGCCGTGATCCGCACGCGGATCCAGTCGGACAGCACCTGGGTGCCGCCGGTCACTGCCGAACGGTCGCCGCCAGATTCGCGGATCACGGGTGCGGACTCGCCGGTGATGGCGGCCTCGTTGACGGACGCAACGCCCTCGATCACCTCGCCATCGGAGGGAATGGTATCGCCGGCCTCGACCAGCACGATGTCGCCGACCTTGAGGCTGGTGCCCGGCACGAGATTGAAGGCCAGGCCGGCGCCGGTCAGCAGCTTTGCCTGGCTCTCGGTGCGGGTCTTGCGCAGCGATTCCGCTTGCGCCTTGCCGCGGCCTTCGGCCACCGCTTCGGCGAAGTTGGCAAACAGCACCGTGAACCAGAGCCAAACGATGATCTGGAAGGTGAAGCCGAGATTCTCGCCGGCGGTGAGGAGATCGCGGAGGAAGATCACGGTGGTAAGCGCAGCCACGATCTCGACAACGAACATCACGGGGTTCTTGATCATCAAGCGCGGATCTAGCTTGGTGAAGGACGCGCGGATCGCAGGCACGACGATCTTGGGATCGAGCATCGCCGAGACGGACGCGCGTTTTTGCAGTTTCATGGTATCCATGGAGGTCACTCCAAACAATCAGAAGGCGGTCGATCAGAACACTTGTTGTTCAAAACACTTGGCCGGCGTTCTTCGCGAGATGCTCGACGATGGGGCCGAGGGCGAGGGCCGGGAAGAAGGTGAGGCCGCCGATGATCAGGATCACGCCGACGACGAGGCCGACGAACAGCCCGCCCGTGGTCGGGAGGGTGCCCGCGGACGGCGGAATCGATTTCTTGGCGGCCAGCGAACCCGCGATCGCCATCGCCGGAATGATCATGAAGAAGCGGCCGACGAACATCGCGCTTGCGAGCGTGAGATTGTAGAAGAAGGTGTTGCCGGTGAGGCCCGCGAAGGCCGAGCCGTTGTTGCCGGTCGCCGAGGTGAAGGCATAGAGCACCTCGGTGAAGCCATGCGGCCCGGCATTCGCCATCGAGGCGACCGCCGCCGGATAGACCACGCCGACCGCGGTCCATCCCAGATACATCAGCGGCAGCACCAGGATCGCGAGCATCGCCATTTTCACTTCGCGCGCCTCGATCTTCTTGCCGACATACTCCGGCGTGCGGCCGACCATCAGGCCGGCCACGAAGATCGCGAGCACGACGAACAGCAGCATGCCATAGAGGCCGGCGCCGACGCCGCCGACGATGATTTCGCCGAGCTGCATATTGATCAGGGGAATCATGCCGCCGAGCGCCGTGAAGCTGTCATGCATGGCGTTGATCGCGCCGCAGGAGGCGGCCGTCGTGATCACGGCGAACAGGGAGGACGCGACGATGCCGAAGCGAACCTCCTTGCCTTCCATGTTGCCGCCGGTCAGGCCGAGCGCGTGCAGGGTCGAAGTACCGTTGGCCTCCGCCCAATAGGTGATGGCGACACCGGCGACGAACAGCACGCCCATCACGGACAGGATCGCCCAGCCCTGGCGCTGGCTGCCGACCATGCGGCCGAACACGTTGGTCAGCGCCGCACCCAGCACGAAGATCGATAGCATCTGAATGAAGTTGGACAGCGCGGTTGGATTTTCGAACGGATGCGCCGCATTGGCGTTGAAGAAGCCGCCGCCATTGGTGCCGAGCATCTTGATCGCGACCTGGGAGGCGACCGGGCCGACCGCAATGGTTTGCTTGGCACCCTCGAGCGTGGTGGCCTCGACATAGTCACCGAGCGTCTGCGGTATGCCTTGCGAGACCAGGAACAGCGTATAGACGATACAGATTGGCAACAGCACATAGAGCGTGCAGCGGGTGACGTCGACCCAGAAATTTCCGACGGTGCGTGCCGACGCACGCGAGAAGCCGCGGATCAGGGCGACCGCGAGTGCGATACCGGTCGCCGCCGACAGGAAGTTCTGGTGCGTCAAGCCGAGCATCTGCACGAGATAGGAGATCGTGCTCTCGCCGCCGTAGTTCTGCCAGTTGGTGTTGGTGATGAAGGAGATCGCCGTATTGAAGGAGAGATCCGCGGCGACCGCGCCTTGGCCGGCCGGATTGAACGGCAGGACGGCCTGCAACCGCATCATGCCGTAGATGATGAGGAAGCCGCCGACATGGAACAACAGCATGGCGACCGTATAGGTCAGCCAATGCTGCTCGCGCTTCTCGTCGACGCCGGAGAACCAGTAGATGCCGGCCTCGATGGGACGCAGCACCGGCGACAGGAAGGTCCGCTCGCCGTTGAACACGCGCGTCATGTACCAGCCGAGCGGTTTTGTGAGCGCGACGATAATGACGCAAAAGAGAATGATCTGGAGCCAACCGATTACAGTCATGACATCAACCCTTCAGGCTTCGTGAGCACGGTCAGAACCGCTCGGGCCGCAGCAGCGCGTAAGTGAGGTAGAACAGGAGGCCGAGCGAAACGACGCCGGCGAGCGAATAATCGAAGATCATGGTCCGCTCCCTCACAGCCGTTCGCAGGCATAGGTGTAGCCAATCGCAAGGGCGAAGAAGGCGAAGCCCAGCGCCAGCATCAGAATGTCCATCATGGAGATACTCCTCGTTGCGTCCTTGATTTGGACGCAACCGTTTCTCGGGAGACCCGGTCGGCGCGCGAAAGGAAATGCCAGTGCATTTCCACGGCGCCCACCGGAACTTTTGACCGGGCTGAAGTGCCACCGCGGGCATAGGTTTTCGAGACGAGGGCCATGGCGAAGTTATAGGAATCTCATAAAAGGCCGGGGCTGACGGCGTGGTCGGACAACGCTCGCGAGGCACTCACATCGTCGTACCGGCGAAGGCGGAGAATGGCGCGCCACCGCCCCCACCCGCACTTATGAAATCCCTATATCTCCCGCCCCGCCCCATCTCGTTTTCAAATGCCGTTTTGGCCATCTTGGAGAGGCCGGCCGACTGACCGACGCCAATTCCAGGAGGCCTGACATGACCGCCGCTCTCCGGCACTACGATCCGCCCTCACTCAGCGAACGCCTGCGCCACGCGCACACGATGACGCGACCGCTGATGCTCGAGATCATCGATCACGCCTGCCGGCACTTCCCTTCGCTCGGGCAGAGCGAGCGCACTGCGCGCGTCACGCGCCTGATCGAAGCAGAAGCCTGGGCCGATGCCGCGCTGGCACTGATGGAGCTGGAGCTGCCGCTGTGGCAAGTCCGCCGCATCGCCTACGACGAGGGTGAATGGCACTGCGCTCTCTCGCGCGAGCGCGAGTTGCCGGACTGGCTCGACCCCGCGGTCGAGGCGCGCCACGCCGATCTCGCGCTCGCGCTGCTGTCGGCTTTCATAGAGGTCGAGGCATTGGCCCTGGAAGTTTCGCGTCCGAGCGTTCCCACTATTCGTCCCGCGCGTGACCCGCTCTACGAGCCGGTCGGCTGCGAAAATTTCGGCTAGTGGGCGCGGTCCTGACGCTCGTCATCACACTCGTGGCGCGCGGGCTCGGAGCATAAACCGTCACGCCCATCGACCGCGAATTGACCATGGCTGCCTACCGGGCGAGCAACCGGCTCCGCAGCGCGGTCGCGACGCCCGGCTGAAGGCACGTCTCCCGCACCAAAAACACTCGGCCGATCTGGCGCAGTTTCCCGGAACCGTGTAGATCGGTTTCATGAGCACCAGCAACGTCAACGTCGTCGCCCATCCCCTGGTCCAGCACAAGCTCTCCCTGATGCGGGAGAAGGACCGCTCGACCAAGAGCTTTCGCGAGATCCTGAACGAGATCGGGATGCTGCTCGGCTACGAGGTGACGCGCGACCTGCCGCTGGAGCTTGTCGAGATCGAGACGCCGATTGCGCCGATGCGGGCGCCCAAGATCGCCGGCAAGAAGCTCACGCTGGCGCCGATCCTGCGCGCCGGCGTCGGCTTCCTCGACGGCATGCTGGCGCTGATGCCGTCGGCGCGCATCGCCCATATCGGGCTCTACCGCGATCCTGAGACATTGCAGGCCGTGGAATATTACTTCAAGGCGCCGCAGGACCTGTCGGACCGCACCGTGATCCTGATGGATCCCATGCTGGCGACCGGCAACTCGGCCTGCGCCGGCGCCTCGCTGCTGAAGGCGCGCGGCGCCCGCGACATCCGCTTCGTCTGCCTTCTGGCCGCGCCTGAAGGGATCGCGCAGTTCCAGAGCGAGCATCCGGACGTGCCGGTCTGGACCGCCGCGATCGACGAGCGGCTCAACGACCACGGCTACATCGTGCCGGGGCTGGGCGACGCCGGCGACCGGATGTTCGGCACCAAGTAGACAGGTTCGCGCTGTCGGGTTAGTCCGGTTGCCATGAGCGCCAATGTATTTTCGCTGCAATCGCTGATCCGGACCGAGACGACCGCCGATCCGGCCTTCGTGTTCGACGGCACGCCGGTCTCGCGCGCGGAATTCTCAGAAAAGATCGAGCAGACCGCCGCCTGGCTTGCCGCACGCGGTATCGGCATGGGCGACGTCGTCGCGGTCTGGCTGGTCAACCGGATCGAATGGATCACGCTGCTGTTCGCCGCCGCCCGGCTTGGGGCAATCGTCGCCGCCGTCAATACACGCTATCGCAGCGCGGACGTCGCGCATCTCCTGAAGCTGTCCGGGGCCAGGCTGATGGTGATCGAAGCCGCGTTTCGCTCGATCGACTTTGCCGCTATTCTCGCCGACGTCGCCAAGGACGAGGTGCCTACGCTGCGAGAGATCGCGGTGGTCGGCGCGGATGAGATTCCCGCCCAATGGCCATGCGTGCGCTTCGACGCCTTCGACGAGCCCTATCCGCCGGCCCCGCCGGCTCAGGATGATTTCGATCTGCCGGTTCTGCTCTACACGACATCAGGCACGACCAAAGGACCAAAACTCGTCGCGCATTCGCAGCGAACGCTGGCCACGCACGCCGCCTCGGTCGCCGAGGCGCTAAAACTCTCGCCCCAGCGCCATGCGCTGCTGGCCATGCTGCCGTTCTGCGGCACCTTCGGCATGACGAGCCTGCTCGGCTTCGTCGCAGCGGGCGCGACCGTCCATGCGCTCGACGCTTTCGAGGCCGCGCCGGCGCTGAAGATTCTCCGCGAGTGCGGGATCACGCATGCCTTTGGCTCGGACGAGATGTTCCGCCGCATCCTCGCCGTCACCGACGCGCCGCATCCGTTTCCGCATCTCGAACTCTGCGGCTTTGCCGCGTTCCAGCCCGGCTGGCGCGAGCTTGCCGCGGAGGCCGAGGCGCGCGGCATGCCGTTGCACGGCCTCTACGGTTCGAGCGAGGTGCAGGCGCTGTTCTCGATCGCACGCTCGAGTGATGGCTTCGCCGATCGCCTCGAGGGCGGCGGCTGGCCAATGTCCCCGGAGGCCAAGGTCCGTGTGCGCGACACCGAGACCGGCGAACTCGCGGCTCGCGGCGTCTCCGGTGAGATCGAGATCCGGGCGCCGTCACGCTTCCTCGGCTACTACAACAATCCCGACGCGACGCGCGACGCCATCACCGCGGACGGCTTCTTCCGCACCGGCGATATCGGCCGGCTGCGCGGCGACGGCTCCTTCGTCTACGAAACCCGCGCGGGCGACGCCATGCGGCTCGGCGGGTTTCTTGTCGCCCCCGGCGAGATCGAGGACGAGCTCAAATCGTGCGCCGGCGTGGCCGACGCCCAGGTCGTCGCGGTCGATCTGAAGGGAAACGCCCGCTGCGTTGCCTTCGTGATCCCCACCCAGGACCCCCAGCACGAACCGCCGCAGCAGGACGCGTTGATCACGCGCCTACGCGAGCGGCTCGCCGGCTACAAGGTCCCGGCGCGGATCTATGTCGTGGAGGCCTTCCCCGTCACCGACAGCGCGAACGGCGTCAAGATCCAGCGCGCCCGGCTTCGGGCCATGGCGATGGACCGGATCGCCGCAGAAAAAGCACGGCCACTGGGATAGCACGCGAATTCGTCTCGGCTAAAAGGTCGCGCATCAGCTAGTACGACTTCGCCAGCCCCAGCACCTTTTCCGCAATGAAGCTGAGCGCAAGCTGCGGGCTGACCGGCGCGATGCGCGGGATCAGAACTTCGCGCAAGTAACGCTCGACATGGAACTCCTTGGCATAGCCGAAGCCACCATGGGTCATCACCGCCTGCTCGCAGGCATGATATCCGGCCTCACCCGCAATGTATTTCGCGGCATTGGCGGCGCCGCCGCAAGGCATGCCCTTGTCGTATTGCCAGGCCGCCGACATCACCATCAACCAGGCCGCCTCGAGCTCAACCCAGTTTACGGCCAGCGGATGCTGAATGCCCTGGTTCTTGCCGATGGGTCGGTTGAACACCACGCGGGTCTTGGCGTATTCGGTCGCGCGCGACAACGCGAGCTTGCCGAGGCCGACGGCTTCCGCTGCGATCAGGATGCGCTCCGGGTTCATGCCTTCGAGGATATACTGGAAGCCTTTGCCTTCTTCGCCGATCCGATCTTCCATGGGGATCTCGAAATCCTCGAAGAACAGCTCGTTGGAATCGACGACCTTGCGGCCCATCTTCTCGATCTCGTGGACCTTGATCCTGTTGCGATCGAAGTCCGTATAGAACAGGCTCAGCCCATGCGTGGGCGAGCGCACATCCTCCAGCGGCGTGGTGCGAGCCAGCAGCAGGATCTTGTGCGCAACCTGCGCGGTCGAGATCCACACCTTCTGGCCGTTGACGATGTAGCGGTCGTTCTTGGCCACCGCGCGGGTCTTGAGCTGGGTGGTGTTGAGGCCGGTGTTGGGCTCGGTCACGGCAAAGCACGCCTTCTCGCGGCCCTCGACCATCGGCGGCAGCATGCGCTTGCGCTGTTCCTCGGTGCCGAACACGACGACGGGATTGAGACCGAACACGTTGATGTGCACCGCGGATGCGCCGGACATGCCGGCGCCGGATTCCGCGATGGCGCGCATCATGATCGCGGCTTCGGTGATGCCGAGCCCGGAACCGCCGTAGGCCTCCGGCACGCAGATGCCGAGCCAGCCGGCGTCGGCGAGCGCCTTGTGGAAGTCGTGCGGGAAGCCGCCGTCGTGGTCCTTCTTCAGCCAATAGGCATCGGGAAAGCCTTCGCAGATCTTCGCGATGGCGTCGCGAATAGCCTCCTGCTGATCGGTGAGCGCGAAATCCATGATGGTCTCCTTGCTGGGAGCCGCGCCCGCGCCATCTCCCCTCTTCGCGTTTCCCACGCGAAGGCCGCGGCCGATTGCTGTGCCCGGACGTGCCCTCGCTTGCGTTCTTTAGCTCGAAAAACCTGGTACAGATACGTGAATTTGCCTGCCAACTGTGTGTACCATGCATGGGATCATGCGGCGCGACGGTGTGAGCGCGCTGTTATTTCGCAGGGAGGAAGACCGCGATGGCCGGGCTTTATTTCGAGGAGTTTTCCGTGGGCCAGGAGTTCAGGCATCCCCTGACGCGGACCGTCACGGAGATGGACAACACCATGTTCAGCCTGCTGACGCTCAATCCGCAGCCGCTGCACATCGACGCGCATTTTTCGGCCCAGACCGAGTTCGGCCAGCGCATTTTCAACAGCCTTTACACGCTCGGCATCATGATCGGCATGACGGTCTATGATACGACCATGGGCACCACCGTTGCCAATCTCGGCATGACCGACGTCACCTTTCCGAAACCGGTCTTCCATGGCGACACCTTGCGGGCGACGACCAAGGTGCTTTCGTTGCGGGAATCCAAATCGCGCCCCAAAGCGGGCATCGTCGAGTTCGAGCACTACGCTCTCAACCAGAACGACGAGATCGTCGGCAAATGCCGCCGCATGGCGATGATGCACAAGAGGCCGGTCTGATGCGTTCGATGCTGTTCGTGCCGGGCGATTCCCCGCGCAAATTCGAGAAAGCGAGCGAAGGCAACGCCGACGCGCTGATCATCGATCTCGAAGATTCCGTCGTCACCGACAAGAAGCCGGAGGCGCGCGGGTTGACGCTGGCGATGCTCAACGGCCGCAACAAGCCCCATCAGCTCTATGTCCGCGTCAACGCGCTCGACACCGGCATGACGCTCGCTGACCTTGCCGCGGTGATTCCAGGCAAGCCCGACGGCATCGTGCTGCCAAAATCGCAGGGCGGCGACGACGTGCGGCAGGTCGCGACCTGGCTCGAAGCTTTGGAGGCTGCGGCTGGCATCGCCATCGGCTCGACACGCATCGTCTGCGTCGCGACCGAAACCGCAGGATCGATCTTCGGACTCGGCAGCTACAAGGGCTGCTCCCCTCGCCTCGCGGGCCTGATGTGGGGCGCGGAAGATCTCTCGGCCTCGCTCGGCGCTACTGAAAAGGCGTCAGGCGGCGTGTTCCACAGCCCTTATCGACTGGCGCGCGATCTGTGCCTGATGGCCGCCGCCGCGGCCGAGGTCGCGCCGATCGACACCGTCTATACCGACATCGACAATCTGGCGGGGCTCGAACAGGAAACGCGCGCGGCGCGGCGCGACGGTTTTTCGGCGAAAGCGCTGATTCATCCCAAGCACGTCGACGTGGTCAACGCGGCGTTCGAGCCGACCGAGGCCGAGCGCAATTGGGCGGAGAAGGTGATCGCGGCGTTCGCGAACAATCCGAACTCCGGCACGCTGCGCCTCGACGGCCAGATGATCGACAGGCCGCATCTTCGCGCCGCGAAGAAGATCCTCGGCCGGAGCTAGAGCAGGACGTCGCGCTGCGACAGATGGGATACAAGCCACTCTCAGCGTCGTCGTGGCCGGGCTTGTCCCGGGCATCCACGGGCTTCCACGCAACCGGCACCCAAAAACGTGGATGCCCGGGACAAGCCCGGGCATGACGAAGCGAAAACGTCCCGCCCCTCACTTCCGCAGGCGGGGAGAGGGGAACGCTAGACGATCTTGATCGACATGTCCGGCAAGCCGTCGAGCTTGCACAACAGCACATCGCCCTTCACGACCGGACCGACGTTCTCCGGCGTGCCGGAATAGATGATGTCGCCGGCCTTCAGTTCGAAGGCTTCCGACAGTTTTGCGATCTGCTCGGCCACGCTCCAGATCATCTTGCTGAGATCCGAGCTCTGCTTCACCGTCCCGTTGATCGCCAGCGAAATGGCGCCCTTGTCGAAATGGCCGGTCTTGCTGGCCGGGTGGATTGGGCCGATCACCGCGGCGTGGTCAAAGCTCTTGCCGATCTCCCACGGCTTCTTCTCCGCGGCCATCCCGTTCTGGAGATCGCGCCGGGTCATGTCGAGGCCGAGCGCGTAGCCATAGACATGGTCGAGCGCCTTCTCGGCCGGAATGTTGGAGCCGCCGGACTTCAGCGCGGCGACCAGCTCGACTTCGTGGTGATAGTTCTTGGTCAGCGACGGATAGGGATGATCGGCGACCTCGCCCACAGCGACGTTCTGGATTGCGTCGGTCGGCTTCTGGAAGAAGAACGGCGGCTCGCGGTTCGGGTCCGAGCCGCGCTCGATCGCGTGCGCCGCATAGTTGCGCCCGATGCAGTAGATGCGGCGGACCTGGAACACCTGGGTTTCGCCGACGATCGGAATGGTGACCATCGGCACCGGAAAGATCGGCTTCGGCACGGCCTGCGCAGCAGCCGGCGCAACTTCCGCGATTGACGCAGCACTTGCCGCCGCGGCAATTGCAAGCAGCTCTCGTCGCGTTGCTGATCTCTCTTTCATGTTTTGTGCTCCCTTTTTGTGTTCGTTGGGCGCATCATGCGCGCCGAGCCGCCTGATAATCAATATTCAGTATGCCAGCAATGCTGGACCGGCACGTCGTTTAATTGATGAGAACAGGCCGTCTGCGACCGAGCCTTCCCACCCCGGCTCCCATTCGCTCTAGCATGGAACTTGCATAAATTCTGGGCGACATGGATGCCGCATGAACCTCATCAGCCTCGATATCCGCATGCTCCGGTCGCTGATCTCCGTGGTCGAGACCGGCAGCATTACCGAGACCGCGCGGCGGCTGGGCCGCACCCAGCCGGCGATCACCCTGCAATTGCAGCGGCTGGAGGAGCTCACCGGGAAACAATTGTTCGAGCATGCCGGGCGCCGGCTGACGCTGAGCGAGGACGGCACCACGGTTCTCACCTACGCCAAGTCCATCCTGCGATTGCATGACGAATTGATTTCGCAATTGGCGTCACAGGAGATCGAGGGTCAGGTCGTACTCGGCACGCCGGACCTCTATGCCGCCTTCATGCTGCCGCAGATCCTCAGCGTGTTCCGAAAATCCTTCCCCCGCGTCCAGGTCGAGCTCAATTGCGCGCTCTCGACGCCGCTGGTGGGCCTGGTCAAGCGTGGCGATGTCGACATCGCGCTTGTCACCCGCATGAATGATTTTACGGGCGGCCAGGTGGTACGGCGCGAGCAACTGGTCTGGATGACCGGTGAGCAGTCTGCCGCGCACCAGGAACGGCCCATTCCGCTGGCGTTGCTGCCGCCCGGAAACATCTATCGCGACTACGCGATCGACACGCTGGAACGCGCGAATTTGCGCTGGCGCATCGCCTGCGTCAGCGAAAGCGTCGGCGGCCTTCAGGCGGCGGCCTTCGCCGGCATGGCCGTGACCGTACTCGGCCGCAGCGCCCTGGTGCCGGCGATGCGCGAGATCGGCCCGAACGAGGGCCTGCCGCCACTGCCGAAGATCGAGCTGCTGCTCTACAAGTCGAGCGGCGCAACCTCGAAGGCGGCGACCGCCTTGCACGACTATCTCGCGCACTATCTGCGCCTCGACGAAGAGCTCAGCGGCCGCGGCGACCCGATCGAGTTGTCCTGAGTTTCATACCTTCGCGCGCGCGGGACTTTCGCGGAGCGCCAGTGACGGCCAGAACGCCGCCCAGGGCTGCGCCGCCTCGAACGCGGCGGCGATGCGGAAGATCGTGGGCTCGTCGAGCCACGGAGCGACGATCTGCAAGCCGATCGGCATTCCGTCGCGATCGAAGCCGCAGGGCAGCGTCGCCGCAGGTAGGCCGGCGAGGTTGATCGGCCAAGTGAAGGGCGACCAGCCGAGATGCGGATCGACCTTGCCGCCGTCGATCATTTCGACGCCGATGCGGCCGGCCTCGAACGCGGTCACCGCGACGGTCGGCGTCACCAGCGCATCGACGCGCTCGAAAAGCTTCAGGAAGCCGCTGCGAGCCTGGCCGCGGCGATACCCCGCTTCGATATAGTCCGTGCCGCTATAGCGTCGGCCTGCACTGATGACGTCAAGATAATCTGCTTCGGAACTGGCGAGATCGGCCGTGGTCCTGGTCGCGACCGCGGCCGCCTGTTCGGTGAAGGCGATCGGCTTCAGCGTGTGTTCGAGGATCCCGGCATCGAGGCCGGGACCATCCATGGTGACCTGCGCGCCGCAGGCATCGAGAATGGCCAGCGCCTTGCCGAACGCCGAGCGCACATCGGGGCTGACGGCGGCGTAGCCGAGATCGACGCTGGCGCCGATACGAATGCCGTTCAACGGCGCGGCCTTCGTGTCGAACCGCCGCGCCGCCACCGGCAGGCTCGCGGGATCGCGCAGATCGTAGCCGGCGATGATCTCCAGCGTCAGCGCAGCATCCGCGACCGTGCGCGTGATCGGCCCGGTATGCGCGAGCGACCCCCAGGAGGGCGGCGAGAAGCCGGGCGAACGCGGCACCAGCCCAAACGTCGGCTTCAGGCCGAACACCCCGCAGAAGGACGAGGGCACCCGGATCGAGCCGACGCCATCGGTTCCGATCGCGACCGGACCGCAGCCGGCGGCAACGCCCGCCGCCGCGCCGCCGCTCGATCCGCCACTGGTGCGACCAGGGTTCCACGGATTGCGCGTGGTGCCGGTGACCGGGCTGTCCGCCGTCAACTTGTAGCCGGACTCGCAGGTCGTGGTTTTGCAGGTGACGATTGCACCCGCCTCCTTCAGCGCCGAGACAACCGCCGCGTCGACATCGGGCACGAATGCCTGGTTCATCGGCGAGCCGCCATAGGCCGGCACGCCCGCGACAAAGACCAGGTCCTTGATCGTCACAGGTATACCGGCGAGCGGTCCCTTGACCTCGCCAGCGCGCATCTCCCTGGTGAGACGATCGGCATCCGCCCTCGCCTGCTCGTACATCGGCGTCACCACCGCGTTGCAGGCCTCATTGGTGACCTCCAGCGCGGCAATGGTGTCGTCGACGACATCGCGCGGAGTGAACGCCTTGCGCCGGTAGCCGGCCAGGATCTCGGTTGCGGAAAGCGAGCCAAGGCCAGTCGGCGCCGGCGGGAAGGCCGTTCGGCCGGAACCATCAGTCATCATCAACCCTAAAGTGCTAGCTGAGCGCCGCGTCGACGGCGCGCTTGGCCATGACCGTGACGAGATGCGCACGGTAGTCGGCTTCGGCATGGATGTCGGAGGTGAGACCCTCGGTATCGATCCTGATTGCCGCGATCGCGGACGGATCGAAACTTCGAGACAGCGCTTCTTCCATCGGGGGAACGCGGAATACGCCGGAGCCCGCTCCGGTCACGGCCACGCGAACGCCATCGGCGAATTTCGCCACGAACACGCCGACCAGCGCATAGCGCGAGGCCGGCGCCTTGAACTTGGCGTAGCCTGCCTTGAGCGGCACCGGAAAGCGAATCGCCGTGATGATCTCGCCAGGTTCAAGCGCGGTCTCGAACAGGCCGCGGAAGAATCCGTCGGCCGCGATCTCGCGCGTGCTGGTGACGACGGTCGCGCCCAATCCGAGCACACCTGCGGGATAATCGGCCGCCGGATCGTTGTTCGCGACCGAGCCGCCGATAGTGCCGCGGATGCGGACGGCGGGATCGCCGATCATCGAGGCCAGCGCGGCGAGACCGGGGATCTTCGCCTGCACCAGCTTCGAGGCGGCCACGATGGCATGTGGCGTCATCGCACCGATGGTGATGGTGGCGCCGTCGTCGCTGATGCCCTTCAGATGTCCGAGCTTCGACAGATCGATCAAGGCTGGCGGACTGGCGAGCCGCTGCTTCAGCGTCGGGATCAGCGTCATGCCGCCGGCGACGAGCTTGCTGTCCTCGATCGAGGTCAGCAGTTTAGCAGCGTCGGGAATCCGGTCCGGTTGGTGATAGGCAAACGGCTTCATTGTCATCCTCCCTATTCCGCAGCGACCGGCAGCGATGCATTTTGCAGCAGGCGCCAGATCCGGTTCGGCGTCGCCGGCATGTCGACATGGGTGACGCCGAGATGCGACAGCGCATCGACCACCGCGTTGATGACCGCGGCCGGCGAACCGATGGTGCCGACCTCGCCGCAGCCCTTCACGCCCATCGGCGTATGCGTACACAGCGTCGAATGGGTCGCGATGTTCATCATCGGCATGTGGTCGGCGCGCGGCATGCAATAGTCCATCAGCGAGCCTGACAGCAGCTGGCCCGAGCCCTCGTCATAGACCGCATTCTCGTACAGCGCCTGGCCGACGCCTTGCACGATGCCGCCGTGCAACTGGCCCTCGACTATCATCGGGTTGATAACGGTGCCTACGTCGTCCACCGCGGTGTAATTGACCAGCGTCACCGTGCCGGTTTCCGGGTCGATCTCGACCTCGGCAATGTGGCAGCCGCCGGGATAGGTGAAGTTGACGGGATCATAATAAGCCTGCTCTTCCAGTCCCGGCTCCAGCACTTCGAGCGGATAGTCGTGCGGCACGTAGGCGGCGCCCGCGATCTCCTCGAACGTCTTCATGCGGTCGGTGCCTGCGACCGAGAATTTTCCGGCCTCGAACTGGATATCCACTTCGGCCGCCTCAAGCAGATGCGCCGCGATCTTCTTGCCCTTCGCGACCACCTTGTCCGTCGCTTTCGACAGCGCCGCGCCGCCGACCACCAGCGAACGCGAGCCATAGGTGCCCATGCCGAACTGCACGCGGTCGGTATCGCCGAACACGATGTCGACATTGTCAAACGCGACGCCGAGCTTTTCCGAGACGATCTGCGCGAACGTCGTCTCGTGGCCCTGGCCGTGATTGTGCGTGCCGATCATGACCGTGACCTGGCCGGTCGGATGCACGCGTACCGTAGCGCTCTCATAGAGCCCGCCGCGCGCGCCCAGCCGTCCTGCGAAGCGCGACGGCGCAAGGCCGCAGGCCTCGACATAGGTCGAGTAGCCGAGCCCGCGGAATTTGCCCCTGCGCGCCGACTCCGCCTTGCGGATACCGAAGTTCTTGACGTCGGCCGCGACAAGGGCGCCGTCGAGACATCCCATCGGATCGCCGGAATCGTATTGCACCAGCACCGGCGTCTGATACGGGTAAGCCTCCTTCGGGATCATGTTGCGTCGGCGGATCTCGACCCGGTCGATCCCCATCTCGCTGGCTGCGACGTCGACGATTCGCTCCAGCACGAAGGTCGCCTCGGGACGGCCGGCGCCACGATAGGCGTCGACCGGAACCGTGTTGGTGAACACTACCTTCACGTTGCAGTAGATTGCCGGCGTGGTGTAGACGCCGCCGAGCAGCGGTCCGTAGAGATTGGTCGGGATGTTCGGCCCGAAAGTCGAGAGATAGCCGCCCATATTGGCGAGCGTGTTGACGCGGAAGGCCAGAAACTTTCCGGTCTCGTCCAGTGCGAGTTCGGCCTCGGTGACGTGATCGCGGCCGTGGCGATCGGAGACGTAGCCTTCGGAGCGGCTCGCGACCCATTTGATCGGCCGCATCACGCGCTTGGCGGCCCAGGTGATCACGGCCTCCTCGCCGTAGTGGAACTGCTTGACGCCAAAGCCGCCGCCGACATCGGGCGCGACCACGCGCAGCTTGTGCTGCGGAATGTTCAGCACCAGCGCGCCCATCAGGAAGCGCACGACATGCGGGAATTGGCTGGTGGTCCACAGCGTGAAGCGATCGGTGCCGGGCTCATATTCGGCGATCGCCGCGCGCGGCTCCATCGGGTTGCCGATCAGCCTGTTGTTGACGAGGCTGAGCTTTGCGATGTGCGCCGCTTTCCGGAACGCGGTCTCGACCGCCGCCTTGTCGCCGAGCTCCCAGTCGCAACAGATGTTGTTCGGCACGTCGTCGAACAGTTGCGGCGCGCCGGGTCGCACGGCTTCGAGCACGCCGACCACTGAGGGCAGCACCTCGTAATCGACCGTCAGCAACTCGGCTGCAGCGCTAGCCTGCGCCTGCGTCTCCGCGGTGACGAAGGCCACCATGTCGCCGACGAAGCGCACCTTGCCCTGCGCCAGCATCGGGAACGGCGGCTCCTTCATCGGCACGCCCTTGGCATCCGTGATACCCCAGCCGCAGGGCAGCGAGCCTAACTTGTCCGCGGCGGCATCCTCGCCGGTCAGGACCGCGATGACGCCGGGCGATGCCAGGGCCGCACTCTTGTCGATGCCGCGCAGGATCGCGTGTCCATGCGGCGAGCGCACGAACACACCGGCCGTCATGCCGGGACGCTTGATGTCGGAGACGTAATTGCCGCGGCCGGTGAGGAAGCGCTGGTCCTCTTTCCGTTTAGGTGAGGCGCCGATCCCGATCACATTGCCCATGGTTACTCTCCCCTGGCGGCGTTCATGGCGGCAGCGCCTGCCATGACCGAGACGACGATGTTCTGATAACCGGTGCAGCGGCAGATATTGCCTTCAAGGCCGTGGCGGACGTCGGCTTCCGTGAGGTCCGGCTTCTCGGTCGCGAGCGCCACCGCCGTCATCAGCATGCCGGGCGTGCAAAAGCCGCATTGCAGACCGTGATGCTCACGAAACGCTTCCTGCATCGGATGCATCTGGTTCGAACCGGGGGCGCCGTGAAGCCCCTCGATGGTGAGCAGCGTCGTACCGTCGAGCGCAGCAGCCAGCAGCGTGCAGCTCTTCACCGGCAGACCATCGAGGTGCACGACACAGGCGCCGCATTGGCTGGTGTCGCAGCCGATATGGGTGCCGGTGAGGTTGAGCCGCTCGCGCAGCAGCTCGGCGACCAGCGTCGCCGGCTCAACATCGATGGTGGTCGGCCGTCCGTTGAGTGTGAAGGATATCTGCACGATCATACTCCTGTGCGCGACGGGTCTTTAGGAAAGTGGAAGCGCGCTGCCGGTGGCCCATGTGGCCATCACGACGTCGCCGACGGTGAACGGATCCGCGAAGAAGGTCTTTTCTGGCACATAGGCGACGAACGCGTCGTCCGGCACGGTGTCCAGCATGACCTTGACGAAATAGCCCTGGTATTCGATCGCGAGCACGCGACTCGGCAGCGACGTAGCGCAGCCCGGCGGCAGCTCCCTGCCCGGCCGGACCAGCGCGACATCGTCGCGGCGCACGGCGATATCGATCTTGTCACCGACGCTAACCGTAGACCGCGCTTGAAGTGGGACCTCGATGCCATCAGGCGCGGCCTGCACGAGCGTAAAGGTCGAACCGTTGACCTTCTCGACCCGCCCCGACAGCACGTTCTGCCCGCCCATGAACTCGGCGACGTAGCGATCGTGCGGATGGGCATAGACGTCGCGGGCCGCGCCCGCCTGCTTGATCTTGCCCTGCTCCATCACCACCACCAAATCGGCGAGCGCGATCGCCTCGAGCTGGGTGTGGGTGACGTGGATGAAGGTGATGCCGAGCTCCTGCTGCATTCGCCTGAGCTCCTGGCGCATCTGCACGCGGAGCTGCTCGTCGAGGGCGGAGAGCGGTTCATCGAGCAAAAGTACCCTCGGCTCGGTGATCGCGGCGCGCGCCAGCGCCACACGCTGTTGCTGGCCGCCGGAGAGCTGCGCCGGCAGGCGATCGGCGAACTGCGTCAGCCGCACTTTCTCGATCATGGCATCCGCAGCGCGCAGACGATCGGCCTTCGACATGCCGCGTACGCGCAAGGCGAACGCGATATTGTCGCGCACGGTCAGGTGCGGGAACAGCGCGTAGGACTGAAACATCATCGCGGTGCGTCGCTGCACCGGCGCGAGCCCGACGACGTTCTGGCCGCCGATGACGATCTCGCCGGCGGTCGGGTCCTCGTGGCCGGCGATCATGCGCAGAATCGTGGTCTTTCCGCAGCCGGACGGACCGATGAAGCAGCAATAGGCGCCATCGGCGATCTTGAGGTTGACGCCGTCGACCACATTGCTGACGCCGTCAAAGCTCTTGCAGACGCCCGCCAGTTCGATATCGCCGCGATCGCTCTTCATTTCCCAGCTCAACCCTTTGTGCTGCTGCCGCGTTTCTTCTGGATCAGCACGATGCTGCCCAGGCTCGCGCCGATGACGATGAAGGACACGATCGTCGTCACCGTGCCGAGCGCGTAAAGCGAGGGCGACGTGACGTTCAAGGTCATGCTCCAGATCTCCAGCGGCAGCGTGTTCAGTGACCCCGCGGTCTGGAGGCTGCGCGCGAACTCGTCGTAGGAGAGCGTGAAGCCGAACAGCGCGACCGCGACCAGGCCGGGCGCCAGCACCGGGATCATCACCAGCCGGATCGACTGCCAGCGGCTGGCGCCGAGGTCGTAGGCCGCCTCCTCCCAGACCTGGTTGAAGCGCGACATCACCGCGAACATCACGAGCACGCCGAACGGCAGCGTCCAGGACAGTTGCGCGCCGAGCGCCGAGGTGTACCAGCTCGCATTGAGCCCGAGCGCCTGGAACAACAGACCGGTGCCGAGGCCGAGCACGAGACCTGGTGCGACCAGGCTGCCGATCATCATGTAGAACACGACGGTGTCGCCGCGAAAGCGCTTGCGAAAGCCGAGCCCGGCGAGGAACGAGACCACCACCGTGATGACAGTGACAATGACGGCGAGCTTGATCGAGCGATCGAACGAGCCCTTGACGTCGCCGGTTCGCACCTGGGTGAAGAGATCGACGAACCAGTGCAGCGAAGTGCCCTTCATCGGGAACACGAGGCCGCCACGGATATCCTGGAACGACAGGACGTAGATACAGAACATCGGGCCGTACAGCGCGATCACATAGAACGCGAACAGTGTCGCCAGAACATAAAACGTCCACGGCCGGCCGCCCTTGCTCGGTGCAATCGCCTTGGTCGTCGCAGGCGCGACCGTCTTTGACATGTCGATTTTGGGCATGTCGGCGAGAACCGCGCTCATCGCGTGATCTCCTGCCTGATGTCGACGGTGCGCAGGATCAGCGAGACGATGGCGACCAGCACCAGCGTCAGCAGCACCGCGCTTGCGGCTGCGGTCGGATATTGCAATACACCGACGTCCTCGTAGAACGCGCTGACCACCGAGGCCGAGCCGCCGCCGGACATCACCTTGACCACGAAGAAATCGCCCATCACGATCGAGACGACGAAGATGGTGCCGAGGGCGATGCCGCTCTTGGACATCGGCACCATGATCAGGCGCATGATGTCGAAACGGCTGGCGCCTGCATCGATCGCGGCCTCGATCAGCTTCTTGTCGATCCGTGCCATGGAATTGAAGATCGGCACGATCATGAAGATGGTGAGCTGGTGGACATAGGCGATGACCACCGCGAGGTCCGAGAACAGCAGCACTTCCAGCGGCTGGCGGATCAGACCGAGCCCCAGCAGCGCCTGGTTGATCAGGCCTTCCTTGCCGAGCAGCGGAATCCAGGAAATCATCCGGATGATGTTCGAGGTCCAGAACGGCACCGTGCAGAGCAGGAACAGGCCAATCGCCAGCAGCTGATTGCGGACGTGGAAGACCAGGAAGTATGCGACGAAGAAGCCAATGATTAGCGTGAAGACCCAGGTCAGCACCGTGAACTTGATCGTCGCCAGGTACAGCTTCAGCGTCAGCGCCGAATGCAGTACCTCGACATAGCTTGCGAGCGTGAAGCCCGGCGTCAGCCCGCCGAAGCCGTCGGTGGCGAAAAAGCTCGCGGCCAGCACGACCAGGATCGGCGCCACGAAGAACGGCACGAGCACCAGCACGAGCGGCGACACGTAGAGCCAGCCGGCGAGATTTGCGCGTGGTGGGGTTTGGGCTGGACTAAGAGCTGGACTAAGGCTTGGCTGCATGTCGGCAAACGCCTCGAACTCGGTCATTTGGCACCGGCGCATTGCCGCGCCGGCGCTTCATTCACGTCAGGTGAAGCAGGTTTCAGGCCACCTTGAAGTCGTTCCAGCGCTTGTTCATGTAGGCGGCTTCGTCCATCAGCGTGTTCCAGCAGGAGATGTTCTTGACGCGGTCGAGGAACGAGCCGCCGTCACGCTTGGTGCCGCTCTTCTCCATCGGCACGCCATAGGGGTCGTTGACCACCTCGGGCGCGGGCTGGCCCTCGTACCAGAACGCCCATTCGGCCGGCGTGAGGAATTTCTTCGCAGTCGAGGGGACCGGGCTGTAATAGCCGTAGCGCGCGACGAAGCCGCCCTGCCAACCCGACAGATACCAGTTGAGATATTCGTAGGCCGCGTCCAGCTTCTTGCCGGAGAGATGCTTCATCAGGCCCATGCCGTTGCACCAGCCGCGATAGCCTTCCTTGCCGTTCTTGATGTTGACCGGCGCGTAGACGCACGGGATTTCCTTCACGCGCACCGCGGCAACGGCCGGCGACCACATCGACTGGATGACCACTTCGCCCGCCGCCATCAGCTGCACTGACTGGTCGAAGGTGGTCCAGGTCGCGCGGAACTGGCCCTGCTTCTTGAGCTCGATCAGCTTGTTGCAGGTGAAGTCGATCTCCTCCTTGGTCATGTTGCCCTTGTTGCCGTACTTGATCAGCCCGGCGCTTTCGAAGCAGAGCGCGGCGTCCATGATGCCGATCGCGGGCACGTCGAGGATCGCGGCCTTGCCCTTGAACTTGGGATCGATCAGATCCTTCCATTCCGTAACTTCATGGCCGACGAGGTCAGGGCGATAGCCGATGGAGTCGGCATTGTAGACCTGCGGCAGGAAGGTCGCCCATTCGGTCACGCCGTCGTTCAGATCGGTCGAATCGGGCTTGGCGATGTACATGGCCTCGTAGGGCGAGATGCCCTGGCGCGGGATCTTGTGACCGTCGATCTCGCCCTTGGTGAAGATCGGCAAGATGTTGTCGAACTCCTTGACCTTCTTGACCTCGATGCCCTGGATCACGCCGCGCTTGGCAGCGAGCTTGGCCTGCCACCCCTCGAGATCGGCGATGTCGACCGTATTAGGCTGGCTTATGAAGCGGTTGATGGCGGCGGAGGTGTCGAGGTTCTGCATCGTCACCTTGAAGCCGAGATCCTTGGCCGCCTGGTCGCCGATCGCCTTCACCACCGAATAGGACACGCCGACATGGCGCAGCTCGATGTCCTTGATCTCCTGCGCCCAGATCGTCGGGAATCCGCGGATCGCGTCCGATCCTGCGGCCGCGCCGGCCACCGCCGCAGCGCCCTTCAACAGCGTGCGCCGGCTCAGCTTTTTCGCAGGCTTGTCGCTCGTCCCCGCCGGATTGGCAGTGGATGTCCCCTTGTCCCTGTCAAGCATGGCAACCCTCGTTGGCTACGATGAACGCTGCGCACCGGTCGCCATTGACCGGCTGCGGATGTGATCAATTGCGAGGGAGGCTATGGGCGGGATGTCGTGAAGTAAAATTGGAAGTAAAAATTCGCCGCATAAACGCGGCTAATGGTTCGCCCCGCTGCATCGGCTTTTGGCAGCGCGCATAAGAAGACGTCAGGACGTGCACACAAAAACGATAGCTTCGAACGTGCGGGCCCGCTGGCGCGGCAGACGTGATGAAGGCGATCCTCAGGACCTGAGCTGGTCCCGCGCCGTCTCTGGTGCCATCAGCGTCGCGATGATGGTGACGATCGACAGTGCAATGATGTAGACCGACACGGCCCAATAAGAACCGGCCCATGCCAGCAGTGCCGTCGCAATCAGCGGCGAGAAGCCGCCGCTCAGCGCAGCCGCAACGTTGGCTCCCAGCGATGCGCCGCTGTAGCGCACCTGGGTGCGGAACAGCTCCGGCATGAAGGCCGCCTTCGGCCCGAACAGCAACGCATGCGTCAGGGTCATCGTGACGACGAGCGCGAGCGTGATCAGCGCCGGGTCCCTGGTGTCGAGGAACCAGAACAATGGAAACGCCAGCGCAACCGAGAACACGCCGCCGGCGAGATACAGCGCTTTGCGGCCGACGATGTCGGACAGCCAGCCGGCGAGGGGCAGCGTCGCGAGCTCGACGAGCGCGGCATAGACGACCGCATTGAGGATCACCTGCCGCGGCAGGCCGAGCTGCGTCGTGGCATAGACCACGGTGAAAACAGTGAGGAGATAAGCGAGTCCGACTTCGGACACCGTGATGCCGATCGCGAGCAGGAAGCTGCGCCAGTCGCGGCGCAGGACTTCCAGCGCCGGCTGCGCCAGCACCTCCTTGCGCTCGAGCACCTCCTTGAAGTGCGGCGTCTCCGCGAGTTTCAGCCGCACGATGAAGCCGACGCCGACGAGCAGGATGCTGATCAGGAACGGCACGCGCCAGCCCCAGCTCAGGAAGTCCGCCTCGGGCAGCTGCGTCATCAGACCAAAAATGCCGGTGGACGCGGCGACGCCGACGGGGAAGCCGATCTGCACCAGGCTGCCGTAAAAGCCGCGGCGGTTGCCGGCGTGCTCGGCCACCATGACCACGGCGCCGCTCCACTCGCCACCGAGCCCGATGCCCTGGACGAAGCGCAAAATGACGAGAAAGATCGGCGCCCAGACGCCGATCTGACTGTAGGTCGGCAGGCAGCCGATCAGGAACGTGCCCAGTCCCATCGCGATCATGGTCGCGACCAGCATCTTCTTGCGGCCGAGCCGGTCGCCATAATGCCCGATGATCGCACCGCCGATCGGCCGCGCAACGAAGCCGACGGCATAGGTCGAGAACGCCGCCAGTGTGCCGACGAAGGGATCGAAGCTTGGGAAGAACAGCTTGTTCAGCACCAGCGCCGCCGCCGTGCCGTAGATCAGGAAGTCATACCACTCGATCGCGGTGCCGAGCGCGCTCGCCCACACCACATGCGCCGTCGTCGATTTCTCCGCCGCACTGGAGACCCCCGATGCTGCCGTCATCGCCATGCCCCAAGATTCCTGGGCGCCATCATGGCCAATCGCGATGGCGGTTGCAACTTGTCCGGGCATAGTCGTCGACGAGGATCACAGTGGGTGACAATTGCGCACGACTGCTTCAGCACCGTCATTGCGAGGAGCCCTTGCGACGAACCAGCATCCCGCAGCGGAAAGAACCTGGATTGCTTCGCTTCGCTCCCAATGACGTTGTTGAACAGTCGCGTGCGTCGCTCCGCAACCGCTTCGCGGCCTTCACCGAACCTGCATCCCCTTTATTCGCCATTGACAAACTTATTCACCATTATCTAACTTGCTGTCACAATAACCCAGCCGCGCCAAGCGGCCCATAAACGAGAGGGAACGACGATGAGAGGGCTTTTGGCCTGCGCCATGCTCGCGGCCATGACTTCGGCTGCCATGACCACCGTTGCGAACGCGCAAATCTCCGACGACGCCGTGCGGATCGGCGTGCTGACGGATCTGTCGAGCTGGGGCCGCGACAACAGCGGGCCGGGCTCCGTCGAGGCTGCGAAAATGGCGGTGGAGGAATTCGGGCCCACCGTGCTCGGCAAGCCGATCGAGATCATCAGCGCCGACCACCAGATGAAGACCGACGTCGGCGTGCAGATCGTGCGCGGCTGGTTCGACAACGGCAAGGTCGATGCCGTCGTCGACATCCCCAACTCCGGCATCGCGATCGCCGTCCACAACATGGTGCGCGAGCGCAACAAGATTGCGCTGCTCTCCGGCCCCGGCGCGAGTTCGTTGACCGACGAGCTTTGCAGCCCGAACACCGTGCACTTCACCTACGATACCTACGCGCTGTCGAAGGTGACGGCATCCGCCGTAATCAAGGAAGGCGGAAAGTCCTGGTACTTCATCACCGCCGACTACGCCTTCGGCCAGCAGCTCGAGAAGGACGCCACGCGCTTCATCAACGAGATGGGCGGGAAGGTCTTGGGTGGCGTGAAGCACCCGACCAACACGGCCGATTTCTCCTCCTTTGCACTCCAGGCGCAAAGCTCCAAATCGGACGTTGTCGCCTTCGCCAATGCGGGCCAGGACACCGACAATGCGATCAAGCAGTCCGGCGAGTTCGGCCTGGTCCAGGGCGGCCAGAAGCTGGTCGGCCTCCTGATGTTCGACACCGACGTGCACGCGATCGGGCTCAAATCAGCGCAGGGCACCTACATGACCACGGCGTCCTATTGGAACATGGACGAGGCAACCCGCGCCTGGTCGCGGAAATTCTACGAGCGCACCAAGGTGATGCCGACCATGATCCAGACCGGGGTCTACGGTTCGGTGCTGCATTATCTCAAGGCCATCAAGGCCGCCGGCACCGATGATCCCGCCAAGGCGATGGCCAAGATGCGCGAGCTGCCAATCGAGGATACATTCGTTCATGGCGGACGCTTGCGCGAGGACGGCCGCGTCATTCGCGACATGTATCTCGCCAAGGTGAAAACACCCGAGCAGTCCAAGGAACCCTGGGATTATTTGGAGATCATCAAGACGGTGAAGGGCGAGGACGCCTTCCGCCCGGTCTCCGAATCCAAATGTCCGCTGCTCAAGAAGTGAGGCCTGCATGACCGGCAACGAGCGCAACGCAATTGAGACCTATGAGTGCGATGTGCTCGTGGCCGGATCGGGCGCCTCCGGGATGTCGGCCGCGATCACCGCGCGCTATCGCGGCCTCGACGTCCTGATCGTCGAGAAGGAGCCACGCTTCGGCGGCACCACCGCCCGCTCCGGCGGTTGGTTGTGGATTCCCGGCACCTCGCTGGCGCGCGCCTACGGCATCTCCGAGACGCCGGAGCAGGCTCGCACCTACCTGCGGCACGAAGCCGGCAACAATTACGACGCCGCACGTGTCGACGCATTCCTGAGCGCCGGGCCCGAGGCGGTCGATTTCTTCACCAGCAAGACCGCGCTCCGTTTCGACATGCCGCTGGTGTTCCCGGACTACCACGCCGAGGCGCCCGGCGGCACTCAGGGTGGTCGTTCGATGGTGGCACGCCCGTTCGACGGCCGCGAGCTCGGCGACCAGATCAAGACCCTCGGCTCGCCCCTGCCCGAGCTGACCGTATTCGGCATGATGCTCGGATCCGGCAAGGACATCGTCCATTTCATGCGCGCGACGAAGTCGCTGAATTCGGCGGTCTATGTCGCAAAGCGCCTGTCGCGGCATCTGATGGACGTGCTGCGCTACGGCCGCGGCATGACGCTGACCAACGGCAATGCGCTCGCCGGACGCTTGGCAAAATCCGCGCAGGATCTGAAGATTCCGATGTGGCTGTCCGCGCCGGTGCGCGAGCTGACGGTCGAGAACGGCACTGTCACCGGCGCCGTTGTCGCCCGCGAGGGACGCGACGTCCGCATTCGTGCAAGACAAGGCGTCGTGCTCGCCTGCGGCGGTTTCCCGCATGATATCGAGCGGCGCAAGAAGATGTTCCCACACGCGCCGACCGGGAACGAGCATTTCTCGCCGGGCCCGACCGGCAACACCGGCGACGGCCTGCGGCTTGCGGAAAGCGCCGGCGGGCATGTCGAGGACCGGCTGCCGAACGCGGCAGCCTGGGTCCCGGTCTCGGTCACCAAGCGCAAGGACGGCTCAAACGGTGTGATGCCGCATTTCATCGACCGCGCCAAACCCGGCGTGATCGCGGTGATGCGTGACGGAAAGCGCTTTGCCAATGAGGGCAATTCCTATCACGACTTCGTCCAGGCCATGGTCAAGGCGGCGAAACCGGGCGAGGAGATCGCGGCGTACCTGGTGTGCGATCACCCGACCCTGCGCAAATACGGCCTCGGCTGCGTGCCGCCCTTCCCGATGCCGCTGGGTCATCACCTCAAGACCGGCTATCTCATGCGCGGCGAGACGCTGGAGTCGCTCGCGGCAAAGGCGGGCATCGACAGCATGGCGTTCGTCGAGACCGTCAAGCAGTTCAATGCGACCGCACCACAGGGGCACGACGCCGCCTTCGGCAAGGGCTCGAAGGCCTATAACCGCTACCAGGGCGATGCGCTGCACGGCCCGAACCCCTGCGTCGCGCCGATCGAGAACGGGCCGTTCTACGCCATCAAGATGGTGGTCGGCGATCTCGGCACCTATGCCGGCATCGTCACCGACGAGAACGGGCGGGCGCTCGATGCGGAAGGACGGGTGATTCCCGGGCTCTATGCCGCCGGCAACGACATGGCGAGCATCATGGGCGGCAATTATCCCGGTGCAGGCATCACGCTTGGGCCGGCGCTGACGTTCGGCTACATTGCCGGCCGTCATCTCGCCGACAGCGCCGCCAAGCGCAACGCGGCGTAAGCGAGCCGCACGCCAGGAGGCGCATGAAAAGAGAGAGCCGCGGCATCCAGTCGATCGAGGTCGGCGGAGAATTGCTCCGCGCACTTGCGAGGTGCGGCGAGCCAATGATGCTGCGCGATCTCGCGCGCGAGGCCGGCATGACGCCGGCCAAGGCGCATCCCTATCTCGCCAGCTTCTCCCGCATCGGCCTGATCGAGCAGGACGAGACCACCGGCCGTTACGAGATCGGCGCGCTGGCGCTGGAGCTCGGCCTGATCAGCCTGCGCCGCCTGTCCGGCGTACGCATCGCAGGACCGAAGATCGCGGCGCTCGCAAGTCAGATCGGGCATGCGGTCTCGCTCGCGGTCTGGGGGACGCACGGCCCGACCGTGGTGCAGCTCGAAGAACCCGGCCAGCCCGTTCACATCGTGATGCGCGCCGGCTCGGTGATGGCGCTGCTGGAGACGGCGACCGGCCGGGCCTTTGCGGCCTTCCTGCCGGAGAAGACGATCAACGCCGCACTCGAAAGCGGCCTCGATCGTCACGGCGTCGGCTACAATCCTAAGCGCGCCGTGAAAGGCGCGAAGCTCGCCGAGATGCTCACCGAGGTCCGCAAGCACGGCCTCGCCCGCGCGCTCGGCGACCCCCTGCCCGGCGTCAACGCATTCTCTGCGCCGGTGTTCGACCATTCCGGCCATGTCGCGCTGGTGATCACCGCGATGGGGCCGGAAGGCACTTTTGACGCGCGGTGGGACAGCCCGATCGCCCATGCTTTGCGCGATTGCGCGGGCGGCATTTCGAAACGGCTTGGTCACGGGATGACGGCTGCAGCGGAGTGAGGGGCTGGCTGCCTCATCCGACCTCCGCTGTCATGCTCCGCGAAAGCGGGCGATGACACGAATGGGTCCGCCCTACTTCTCCTTCACCGGCACCGTGTAATTCAGAATGAGCCGACCGCCGTCTGGGTAGATGGTCTGCCCAGTGATGTAGGAGGCATCGTCGCTCGCAAGAAACGCCACGACGGAGGCCACCTCGCCCGGCTCGCCGCCGCGGCCGGCCGGCGTGCGTGACATCACGGTCTTGCGGGCATCCTCCGAGGTGTAGATGGACGATGCCACCATGTCGGTCAGAATCGTTCCCGGCCCGACCGCGACAACGCGAATATTGTGCGGAGCGAGTGCGACGGCTGCGACCGAGGTGAGCTGCTTCATGCCGCCCTTGGACATGGCGTAGGTGGCAAGCGCCGGGATCGCCAGCAGCGCGTTCACCGACGACATGTTGATGATGACCCCGCCGCCGCCTTGCGCGATCATCTGCTTCGCCGCCGCCTGCACGCCGAAGAACGCGCCCTTCAGATTGATGCCGATGATCTCGTCGAATTCTTCTTCGGAGATCTCCAGGAAGTCCCGGTTGCGAGCGACGCCAGCATTGTTGACCATGATGTCGAGCCGGCCGAACTCCTTCATGGCGGTGGCGACCAGCTGGTCGACGTCGGCACGCTTGGCGACATTGCCGACGACGGTACGCAAGGCATCCGGTCGCGCGAGTTCGGCGGCCGTCGCGGCCAAGCCGTCGGCATCGACATCCGAGATGACGACGTTGACGCCGTCGTCGAGGAATCGTTTTGCGCAGGCCTTGCCGATGCCGCGCGCCGCGCCGGTGATGGCGGCGACCTTGCCGGTTAGTTTCATGGTCTCACTCCAGGATAGCTGCTTGGGGCAGACTGTCGCCAGGTGAGAAACCCGGCTCAGGCCGCCGCGAAGCCGAGATGAGCACGGAACCGGTTTTTGATAAAGACAGCATCGCGCGAGGGCAGCGAGCGCGGCGGATTTTCCGCCAGGACCTTGATGACAAAAAGCCGCGGGCCATCGGCCGTCTCGTCGAGCTGCGTCGCCAGACGTTCCACTTCCTCGAGCGTCCGCACGGTTCCGGCGGCGGCAAAGCCGCAAGCCACGGCAATCGCGGTGAGATCGACGCCGCGCCCGGTGTGGCTGGCCTGCATTCCGGTCTCGCCAAAATGCTGGTTGTCGATCACGACGATGTCGAGATTGCGCGGGCGCGCGACGCCGATGGTGGCGATGCCGCCGAGGCCCATCAACTGCTCGCCATCCCCGGTCAAAGCGAGGACGCGCGTTCTCGGCTGGGCTTGCGCGAGACCAAGCCCGATCAGCGCGGCGCCGCCCATGGCGCCCCAGAGATAGAAATTGCCGTCGTGGTCGCCGACCGAATGAAGGTCATAGGTCGGCGAGCCGAGGCCGGACACGACCAGCGTGTCCTTGCGATTCTTCAAGAGCGCGGCAACGGCGGCGCGGCGGTCGAGCTGGGCTTGCATTGAGATCACCACTTCTTCTTGCCGATCAGGCGCTGTCCTATCAGCACCGCGATCTGCTGATCGGAATTGTAGGCGAGCGCTGCCGCCGATTCCACGGTCTCGATCAGATCTTCAGCCGTCTCCGCGCGCATCACCTTCAGGCCGATCGCTTCCAGCGACGGCTGGGTCGCTCGGCTCATCGGCACCTGCCAGGGATTGAACTCGGCCCATTCGCCGCGCATCGTCACCAGCATCAGCAGTGGAAATCGTCCGATCGCCGACAGCGACAGCATGTTGATGCAATTGCCGACCCCGCTCGACTGCATCAAGAGCACGCTACGTTGGCCGCCGAGCCAGGCGCCCGCGGCGATGGCGACGCCCTCCTCTTCCGTCGTCAGCACGTTGGTGGTGACGTCGCGATCTGCCGAGAACAGGCGGATGAGCTGGCTGTGACCGGCATCGGGGACGTAGGACATCTGCCGCACGTCGGCGGCTTTCAGGATGCGGTAGAGCTCGGACGGCCAATCGTCTGCGCGCATGTCGGGATTGGATTGATGGCTGTGCACCGCGTGTCTCCGTGGATTTCGAGGGCACTCTAGCGATGTTCAGGCGCCAAAGCTCTGACCGTCTGGCGCGATCAGGTATCGAGGGATTGTATAGCTGCTGCCGTTCGCATGAGTTCAGCGAGAACGATGCGCATTGCTGCGCCATGGCAGCTTCTCGACCTTTAGCCAAACCGACGCGGGCGCAGTCCGGCATGAAACCAGGTGATCATGGAATAGATGTCATACACGGGCAATCCAACTTCGGCCTGCAAAGCTGCCGCATAAGGCGGCATGTTGGTGCATTCCAGCACGATGGCGCCGACATCCGGGTTCCTGGCGACCAGCTCCCTGCCGGCCTCGACCACGTCACGTTCGGCCTGCGCGATGTCCATGTCGTCCTTCTCGGCCTTGATCAAGACGCGGAAGAATTCCTTGCCGTGCTCGGTGCCGACCAGCGGCGTATCGAGAGGAACGCCGGCACCCGCGAGATGGGCCGGCGTCAAGGACGAACCGGACACCGTGACGACGCCGACGCGCTTGCCAGGCGGCAAGGTCGCCTGCACCCACGGCACCTGCATCAGTGACGAGGTCGCGACGGGAACGCCGACCGCGGCTGCGATCTCCTTCTGGAACAGTGAGAGGAAGCCGCAATTGGTGGTGATGGCTTCGGCTCCGAGCCGCACTAGATCCTTTGCCGCATCGATGAAGTCAGGCAGCAGACCGGCCGCACCCTTCAGCACCACCTTCTCCGGCGAAGCCCCACCCACCACGCGATAGAGCACGGGGAAAGGCCAGGTGGTGCCGTTGCCCATATCGCCGGGAATGCGGGGAAAGCGCGCCTCCAGCATCAGGATGCCGAGCGGCGCCCCATAAATGGCTTTGCCGCCGCGGGCGATTCGGGGGGACGAGTTGGCTGGAGCGGTCATGATGCGATCTCAGAGAAAACGATCGGGCGAAAACGGTGCGAGCGGAATTTCCGGCGGCTTGCCGCTCAGAAGCTGGGCGACGAGACGGCCGGTGCGGGCCGAACCGACCAGGCCGATATGGCCGTGGCCGAAGGCATAGACGATGTCGCGCGATGCCCGCGCGTAGCCGATGCAGGGACGTCCGTCCGGCATGCTGGGCCGATGGCCAAACCAGGTCTTGATACGCGAAGCCGGAATATCCGTCGGCAGTTTCGGGAACATGCTGAAGAGGTTGTTGCGCAAAATCTCGGCGCGCTTCCAGTTGGGCTCGGCCTCGAGGCCTGCGATCTCAACCGTCCCGGCGGCGCGCAAACCCTTGTCGGTCCAGTTCACCACCATCTTCGCATCCGAGGCCATCATCGAGCTGCGCGGGCCCGTCTCCGGATTCTCGATCATGACGTGATAGCCGCGCTCGGTCTCCAGCGGCAGCGGATCGCCGACGGATGCGGTGAGCCGCTTCGAATGCGCGCCGGCGGCAATCACCGCGGCATCGCACGCAATCTCGCCGGCCTCGGTCAGGACGGCCACGAGCTTGTTGTCAGATAGCTTCAGCCCGATTGCCTTGGCGCGCACAAGCTTGGCACCGCTTGCCAGCGCATGTTGCGCGAGGGCCGCGACATAGGCTCCGGGGTCGCGGCAGCGCCCGGCCTCTTCCACCACCACGCCGAAAGTGTAGCGCGGATGCAAATCGGGCTCGCGCTGACGCATCTCGTCGGCCGAAAGCTCCAGCCATTCGACGCCGACGCGCTTGCGCACGCGCCAGCCGAGGTCGTTGTCGAAATTGCCGCGCGACGGGAAGACATGCATCACACCGTTACGCTCGATCAATTCAGGAACGCCCGCCTCCTCCGCGAGCTTCCTGTGCAGCAGCGGCGCGTCCTTCAGGAGGTCGCGCAGCGCAAAGGCCGTCGTCTCGACCCGCGTCTCGGTCCAGCCCGACAGCAGATACTTGATCAGCCAGGGCAGCACCTTCGGCAGATAAGACCAGCGGATCGCGAGCGGCCCGAGCGGATCCATCAGATAACCCGGCACCTTCTTCCAGACGCCGGGCTCGGCCGGCGGGATCACCGAATGCGACGAGAGCCAGCCGGCATTGCCGTAACTCGCCGCCTGTTCGCCACCGGGCTCGCCCGGATCGATCAATGTGACGCGATGTCCCTCGCGCAGCGCCTCGATGGCACTGATCACGCCGACCGCGCCGGCACCGATGATGGCGACGTGGCGGCCCCCCGACATCGCTTAAGCCTTCACCGCAGGGGCAAAGTCCTTGCCGACCGACATCGCCCGCGGATCGATGATGCAGTGGAGGATCGACGGCTTGCCCGAGGCGAGCGCACGCTCGAAGGCCGGCGCGAACTCTTCGGTGCGCTCGACGCGCTCGCCGTGGCCGCCGAACGCTTTTGCGTACATCGCGAAATCAGGGTTCTTGAGCTGGGTGCCGACCACGCGACCGGGATAGTCGCGCTCCTGGTGCATGCGGATGGTACCGTATTGCGCATTGTCGACGACGATGACGACGAGGGCTGCGTCGTACTGCACGGCAGTCGCGAATTCCTGCCCGTTCATCAGGAAGCAGCCGTCGCCGGCGAAAGCTATGACGGTGCGGTCCGGATATTGCCGCTTCGCGAGCACCGCGGCCGGCACGCCATAGCCCATCGAGCCCGACGTCGGAGCGAGCTGCGCCGCAAAACTGTGGAAGCGGTGATGACGATGGATCCAGCCGGCATAATTACCGGCGCCGTTGCAGACGATCGCGTCCTTGGGCAGGCGATCGCGCAGCCAGGTCATGACTTGTCCGTACTGGAACGTGCCCGGCAGCTCGCGCGCCTTCTCGGTCCAGGCGAGGTAATCGGCATGCGCCTTGGCGGCTTCGCCCTTCCAGGCGACTGCGCCGGCAGGCTTCAGCATCTCGACCGCGGCCGCGAACGCCGCGGGCGTGGCCTGGATCGCGAGCTCAGGCTGATAGATGCGGCCGAGCTCTTCGGAGCCCGGATGAACGTGGATCAACTTCTGCCGCGGGGTCGGAATGTCGAGCAGCGTGTAGGATGAGGACGGCATCTCCGACATGCGGCCGCCGATGAGCAGAACGACATCGGCGTTGTCGATGCGCGCCTTCAGGCCCGGGCTCGGGCCGATGCCGAGATCGCCGGCATAGTGCGAGTGATCGGCGTCGATCAGCGAGGCCCGGCGGAACGAGGTCGCGACCGGCAAGTCGAAGCGCTCGGCAAAGCGCGCGATGCTCCTGGTCGCCTCATCGGTCCAGCGCGAGCCGCCGAGAATGACGAGCGGTGCCTTGGCGCTCGCAAGCATGGCGCCAACGCGCTCGATATCGGCGGGCGCCGGCCAGCTCACCGCCGGCTCGATCCGCATGGCGTCCGCAACGGCAGCAGTCTCGGTCAGCATATTTTCGGGCAGCGAGATCACGACGGGACCGGGCCGGCCCTGCATGGCGACGCGGAAGGCGCGCGCGACCAGCTCCGGAATGCGGTCGGGACGATCGATCTCGACCGCCCATTTCGCCATGGTGCCGAACACCGCCTTGTAGTCGAGCTCCTGGAACGCCTCGCGCTCGCGCATGCCGGTGTCGACCTGACCGACGAACAGGATCATCGGCGTGGAATCCTGCATCGCGATGTGGACGCCGTGGCTGGCATTGGTGGCGCCGGGGCCGCGGGTGACGAAGCAGATTCCGGGGCGGCCGGTGAGCTTGCCATAGGCCTCCGCCATCATCGCCGCACCGCCCTCGGCGCGGCAGATCATGACGTCGATCGGGCTGTCATGCAGCGCGTCGAGCGCCGCAAGGTAGCTCTCGCCCGGCACGCAGGTGACGCGCTCGACGCCTTGCGCGACCAGCTGATCGATCAGGATCTGGCCCCCGGTGCGGGTGTTGCGAATGGTCATGACGGCTCCCTCAAGGCTTTGGCAATGCGTTTCGCAGCTTCGCGAAAATTTTGTTCCGGGCTGGCGTAGGACAGCCCGACAGGGCGCGCAAGGCTGAAACGGCCTACCTGCACGCCAGCAGACGCAGCTCTGCATGGTGGTCCCGGACTAGACTCCGGTCCGTCCGGGCAACGAAGCACTCACCCGGATGCCCTGCCGAACGACAGCTGGTTAGCGATGCTCGATCGCGCGGATCGCACCGCGGAGCTCGGCGAGGCCGCGGAGGCGGCCGATCGCGGTGTAGCCCGGATTGGTGCGCTTGGTCGCCGCGAGATCGTCGAGCATGCGATGGCCATGATCGGGCCGGAATACGATTTGCCGGTCGGGCGAACGCCGCGCGTTCTCCTTCAGCAGCGCCTTCAGCACCGCGACCATGTCGACGTCACCGTCGAGATGATCGGACTCGTAGAAGGACAAACCATCCGCTTCGCGCTTGGTCGCGCGCAGATGCGCAAAGGCGATGCGCGGACCGAAGTGTTCGGCCATCACGGGTAGATTGTTCTCGGCGCGCACGCCGAGCGACCCCGTGCACAGGCAGATACCATTCGCCTTCGACGGCACGGCATCGAACAACGCCTGATAGTCGTCGGCGCTGGACGCGACGCGCGGCAGGCCGAACAGCGGGCGCGGCGGGTCGTCCGGATGCAGCGTCAGCGAAACGCCGAGCTGCTCGGCGACGGGCGTGACGCGGCCCAAAAACTCGGCGAGATGCTGCCGCAGAACTTTTGGCGTGACGCCGCGATATGTTTCGAGCCGGTCGCGGAATTGCGGAATGGTCATCGGCTCGGTGGTCGAGCCCGGCAGCGCGCTGGCGATGACCATGACGAGATAGTCGATATCGGCCTGGCTCATCTGGTCGAACAGCTTTTTCGCGCGGGCCTGCTGCTCGGATGAGTATTCCTGGATAGCGGCGGGACGCTTCAGGATGTGCAGCTCGAACGCAGCAAAGCGATCCTGGTCGAAGCGCATGGCGCGGGCGCCGTTCGGCAGCTCCCATTCCAGATCGGTGCGACACCAATCCACGACAGGCATGAAGTTGTAGCAGATGATCTTGATGCCGGCGGCGGCAACCGCCTCCAGGCTGGCGATCCACGTCTCGATCGAGCGCGTCGCCTTGGCCCCAAGACGCTTGACGTCGTCGGGGATCGGAATCGATTCCACCACCGACCAGGTCAGCTGCGAACGGCCGGGTTGGCCGTTCTCGATGAAGTTCTTGCGCTCCTCGACCGCCTTGCGTGTCCAGGCTTCGCCGATCGGCACCTGATGCAGCGCCGAGACGATGTCGCTCGCCCCGGCCTGCCTGACATCGTCGAGCGAGACCGGATCATCCGGCCCGTACCAGCGCCATCCCTCTAGCATCATGCCCATTTTCTCCGATCAGTTCGCGGTCAGCACGACCTTGACACTCTGCGAGCGGTCGAGCGCCAGCCGCAGCGCGTCCGGCGCTGTGGATAGCGGCCGCTCGGCGGTGACCAGCGACAGCACGTCGACACTGCCGTCCGCGATCAGTTCCACCGCCGTCATGAACTCGAGCCCGAACCGGAACGAGCCGCGCAAATCGATCTCCTTGGCCATCACCGCATTGGCGGGCACCGGAATCTGGCCACCCGGCAAATTGCCGATCTGCACGACAACGCCGCCGCGCCTGACGATACCGATCGCACTGGCAAGGCCTGCAGCCGTGCCCGAGACTTCGAAAGCGACATCGTAGGGGCGCGACGCGGCCTGCGCCTTCAGGCCTTCCTCGCCGGCTGCAACATTCTCGACGTAAGATGCGCCGAGCCGGGTCGCAAAGTCCAGCGGCGCCGGTGCGATGTCGGCCACCGTGATGTCGGTCATGCCGGCGCGGCGCGCGGCGAGCATGGTCAGAAGCCCGATCGGACCGGCACCGAAGATGATGCCGCGCGTGCCTTCGATGTTGCCGGCACGCGCGACCGCGTGCAGGCAGACCGCGAGCGGCTCGGCCAGCGCCGCGGCCTGATAGGACACGTGATCGGGAATCTTCACGCACTGCGCCGGAATCGCGTCGAAATAATTGGCGAAGCCGCCCTGCATATGCGGAGTCTTCGAGGCCGAGCCCATGAAGTAGATATTTTCGCAGAGGTTCTGCCGGCCTTGGCGGCAGGCGCCGCAATGGCCGCACCAGCGCGACGGGTTGACGGCAACGCGGTCGCCGACCTTCAGGTTCGCCGCGGAGCCCGCGATCTCCACGACCTCGCCGGAGATCTCGTGGCCGAGCACCAGCGGCGATTTCACCACGAAATCGCCGGTCCGGGCATGACGGAAATAATGCATGTCCGAGCCGCAGATGCCGCCGGCGCCGAAACGGAGGCGCACCATGCCTTCAGCGAGCTTGTCGAGCGGATGCTCGACCATGCGCAGATCTTCGGGGCCAAACAGGGTTGCGGCGAGAGCAGTTGAGGTCATTTGGAAAGTCCCATGTATTTCGGCAGCCAGAGGGTCAATTCGGGGATGTAGGTGATCGCGATCAGCGCGAGCATCAGCGGCACCAGCCAGGGCAGGATTGCCACCGTTGTGCGCTCGACCGAGAGCTTTGCGACGCGCGCGAGCACGAACAGCACCATGCCGAGCGGCGGATGCAACAGGCCGATCATCAGGTTCAGCGTCATGATCAGACCGAAATGGATCGGGTCGATGCCGAGCTTGAGCACGATCGGCAACAGGATCGGCACTAGAATGGTGATCGCCGCCGTGGTGTCGATGAAGCAGCCGACAAACAGGATCAGGACGTTGGCGAGCGCCAGGAACACCCATTTGTTGTGGGTGATGCTGAGCATCCAGTCCGACAGCATCTGGGCTGCCTGCGACACGGTTAGCAGCCAGGCGAAGATCGAGGCCGCCGTGACGATTAACAGCACCGAGGCCGTGGTCTCGATGGTGTCGAAGGTCGCTTTCGCCACCGTCTTCAGTGTCATGGTGCGGTAGCGCACGAGGCCGAGGAACAGCGACCAGATCACGGCGGCGACCGCGGCTTCCGTCGGGGTAAACCAGCCGAGCGTCATGCCGCCGATCAGGATCACCGGCGCCATCAGCGCCATCACCGCGGAGAAATCGAAGTACCAGTCGATCGCGAGCAGCGCGAACAGGCCGAGACCAACTGCCCAATTGGTGGAGAGACCGGCGACCGTCAGAAGCCAGACGGCCATCGGGAAGCTCAATACGACGACGATCTCGAACCCCGCCGATCCCAATTGCGGCCAGGAGAACGGCGTATCGCTGCCCCATTTGTTCTTGTGCGCGAAGTAGGTGACGGTGGCCATCATGAGCAGCGTCAGGACAACGCCTGGAATGACGCCGCCCAGAAACAGCGCGCCGATCGAGACGTTGGCCATCATGCCGTAGATCACGAAAGGCAACGAGGGCGGAATGATGGGCCCGAGCGTGGCGGAGGCCGCGGTGACGCCCACGGAGAATTCCGTGGAGTAGCCGTGGTCCTTCATCGCCTTGATCTCGATGGTGCCGAGACCGGCGGCATCCGCGATTGCGGTGCCGGACATTCCGGAGAAGATCACCGAGCCGATGATATTGACGTGGCCGAGGCCGCCGCGCATCCAGCCGACCAGCGCGACGGCGAACTTGTAGATGCGGCCGGTGACGCCCGCGATGTTCATGAGATTGCCGGCCAGGATGAAGAACGGCACCGCGAGCAGCGGAAAGCTCTCGACGCCGGCGATCATGCGCTGTGCCAGCGTGACGTCGGGAGTCACGCCGCTGACCAGGATGTAGAGCAGCGACGACGCCGCCATGGCGATGGCCACGGGAACGCCGAGCAGCATGAGGATGAGGAAGCCTCCAAGCAACAGCAACATGGAATTACCCTTCAAAGCCGTCGTAGGCGCCGGGACGTTCGAGGATCGAATAGCCCTGTCGCAAATGTTGCACTGCCACCTGCACGGAGCGCACGAACATCAGCACGAAGCCGAGCAGCACCGCATAGTAGACGTAGTCCTTGGGAAGATTGATCGTGGTCATGGATTCATCGCCGATGATCTGGATGTAGACCCAGACCAGCTTGATTGCGTAGCCGAAGAAGGCGATCCGGATCAGGTCGATCACCGTCGACAACGCCCGGGCCACGAGGTGCGGCAGATAGCGATAGATCAGATCGACCTGGATGTGCCGCGACAGCCGCACGCACATCGATGAGCCGATGAAGACCACGCCGATCAGGCAGTAGGTAGCGATCTCCTCGGTCCAGGCGTAGCTGTCGTTGAGCACATAGCGGGTAAAGAACTGGAGGAAGACGGCAAGCGCCATCACCCAGAAAATCGCCAGCGCGACCCAGTCCTCAAAAGCGTAGATGCCGAGATCGACCTTCGGCGCCGCCTCTTCCTCGAAGGTGTGGGCGATCTCGTCCGCGGTGATCTGCCGGTGCGTTTCGGCGGTGGACATGGGTTGCTCCTCAAACTGATCACGTCGTTCCGGGATGGTGCGTCAGCACCAGACCCGGAACCTCGAGATTCCCAGGTGCGCAATTGCGCACCTGAGGTTCGGTCCTGCGGACCGCTCCGGGATGACGACTACGTCGTCACTTCACCGCCTGAATGCGTTCCCAGTCGGCCTTGCGATAGCCAAACGTCTCGAACGCGACGTTCTTCAGCACGGTGTCGCGGAACTCGTTCTTGTCGACCTCCGTGACGGTCAGGCCCTTCTCCTTGAAGAAGGCGACCAGCTTGGCCTCGTTCTGCTTGATCTCCGCGGTCGCCTTGGCGGCGGCCTCCTGCGCGACGTCGGTGAAAATCTTCTTGTCCTCGTCGCTGAGCTTCTTCCAGAGCGCGCCGGCCACCACCGTGTTGAGATGGTCGACGATGTGGCCGGTCAGCACGATGTGCTTCTGCACCTCGTAGAACTTCTTGGCCTCGATCGTGGTCAGCGGGTTCTCCTGCGCCTCGACGGTGCCGTTCTGGAGCGCCAGATAGACTTCGGCGAACGCGATCGGCGCGGTGTTGGCGCCGCAGGCGCGCGGCATCGCCAGATAGGCGGGAACGTCGGGCACGCGCATCTTCAGGCCCTTGAGATCGGCACAGGTCTTGATCGGCTTGTTCGACGAAGTCTGGCGCACCCCGTAATAGGTCACCGCGACGATGTGGTGGCCGCTCTTGTCCTCATAACCCTTGGTGAGCTCCTTGAAGATGTCGCTCTTGGTGTAGGCGAGCAGATGATCGGCATCGCGGAAGGTGTAGGGATAATAGGTGACGCCGATCGGCGGAAAGCTCTTCGCGGCAAAACTCGAGCCGGAGATGATGATGTCGACCGAACCAAGCGAAAGGCCCTGGTTGATGTCGGCCTCCTTGCCGAGCTGCGAGGCCGGATAGACGTCGATCGCATAGCGCCCGTTGGTGCGCTTCCCGATCTCCTGCGCGGCCCAGACCGACGCGGTGTGGAACGGCTCCGAGGTCTCGTAGACATGGGCCCATTTGAGCTTGGTCTGCGCCGTGCCGGCGCCAGTCGTAGCAATCATCGCCGCGGCCGAGACCGCCAGCACCATTGTCATCTTTTTCAACACTGACTTCCTCCATCTTTCAAGTCTGCTTCTTTTAAATCTGCTTCTTGTCAGCCCGTCCCCAAGGCGGGTGCGGGCCGCACAATGTCATCGCTGTCGCGCGCTGCTGCTCGCAGCTCGCTTCTTCTTCGGCGCACGTTCCGGTTTTGACGGCTTTGCCGTCGATCGCGCGGTGCGCCCGGAAGACGGTGCTGCCGCTTTCTCGGCGCCGAAGTTCTGCGCAAAGCGCTCCTGGGATCGCGCGAGATGATCGCGCATCGCGTCGCGAGCCGCTTCAGGATCGTGTGCGGCGATGGCGTCGCGCACCGCGCGATGCTCGTCGAGCGCAGTGCGCCACGTGCCCGGGCTCTCGAAATAATGCGCAAGCTGCGCGAAATAGGGATTGAGGCGCTGGTCGAACAACTCGCCGACGACACGGACCAGAACGGCATTGCCGAGGCTTCCGGCGATCGCGACGTGGAAGGCGCGGTCGTGGACCATCGAGGCTTCGCCGGGGTGTTCTACATTCTCCATCGCGACAAGGGACGCATCGATGCGGGCAACGTCGTCCTTCGTCGCCACGCGCGCGGCTTCTTCGGCGATGGCACTTTCCAGGAACTCGCGGGCGCGCAGCAGCTCGAACGGGCCCTCGATGACGGAAGCAGGCGCGGTCGCCGCAACCGCCGCGGGCTCGATCACATAGATGCCGGAACCGACGCGGATGCGGAGGCGGCCCTCGACTTCGAGCGCGATCAGGGCTTCGCGCACCGTCGGCCTGGAAATCCTGAGCTGCTCGGCGAGTTCGCGTTCGGTCGGCAAGCGACTGCCGACCGCGTACTCGCCGCTGTCGATCAGACTTCGCAATTGATCGGCGACCTGGCGATAAAGCCGTCTCGCCTCCACAGCTTCCAGCGGCACGCTGGTCCTCCCGAAAGGGTCATGCCGGCAGCTCTCGCTGCCCGCGGCCCGCCAATTTTGGAAAATTGGTCTTACCAATTGACCGCAGCATTGACCGAGGACAGGCGTCATGTCAAGCAGCGGCCAAACAAGGGGAGAGACGACCATGCGCCCTGGTTCGACACGCCTTGGCCGCGCCAATCTCGATCGGCTGCCACCAGGTATCCGCCGCCCGGCCTACGACCGTTCGCGCGTCATCTCCGGCATCGTGCATCTCGGCCTTGGCGCGTTTCATCGCGCCCACCAGGCCGTCGTCCTCGATGATTGCCTTGCGGCCGGCGCCACCTCGTGGGGCATCGTCGGCGCCAGCCTGCGCAGCCCTGACCCACGCGACGCCCTCGCCCCGCAGGATCATCTCTATACGGTCGCCGTCCGTGCAGCCGAAGGCACCGAACACCGCATCATCGGTGCGCTGCTCGACAGCGTGGTCGCGCGCGAGAGCCCGGCACGACTGGTCGAGCGAATGGCCGATCCCGCCATTCGCATCGTCTCCCTCACCGTCACCGAGAAGGGCTACTGCCACACGCCGCAGACCGGCGATCTCGACGAGCGGCATCCTGATATCGTGCACGACCTCAACAATTTCGACGCGCCGCGCTCGGCGCCCGGCTTCATCGTGGCCGCGCTGGCGCGCCGGCGGGCCCTGGGCGCCCCGCCCTTCACCGTGCTGAGCTGCGACAACCTCGCCGCCAACGGCCACACCGTACAGCGGATCGTGACGCAATTCGCCGCGCTACGCTCGAAGGATCTCGGCAAGTGGATCGCGGATACGGCGGCCTTCCCCTCGACTATGGTCGACCGCATCGTGCCGGAGACGACGGATGGTGACCGCGATGCGGTTTCATCAGCACTCGGTTTGCACGACGCATGGCCGGTCATGACCGAGCCGTTCACGCAATGGGTGGTCGAGGATCGCTTTACGGCAGGCCGGCCCGACCTTGCCGCCGCCGGCGTCGAACTGGTGAACGACGTCAAGCCGTTCGAGTTGATGAAGCTGCGGCTGCTCAACGCCAGCCATTCGGCGCTGGCCTATCTCGGCTATCTCGCCGGCTACGAGACCATCGCCGACACCATGCAGGATCCGCATTTCGCGCGCCTCGCCGCGCAGGTGATGGAAGAGGCCGCGGTGACGCTGACGATGCCATCAGGCGCAGACCTGGCCGCCTATCGCGCCTCGCTGCTCAAGCGCTTCGCCAATCCGGCACTGCATCACCGCACTTGGCAGATCGCGATGGACGGCTCGCAAAAGCTGCCGCAGCGGCTGCTCGGCGCGATCCAGGATCGTCTCGCCAGGAACCTGCCGATCGCAACGCATGCGCTCGCGGTGGCCGGCTGGATGCGCTACGTCACCGGCCTCGACGAGAAGGGCCGCACCATCGACGTGCGCGATCCGCTCGCTGCCGAGTTCGCCGGCTTGGCGCGCGAGGCAGGTCCCGTCGCCGAACGATTGGCGCCCGCACTGCTCGGCGTCGAAAAAGTGTTCGGGCCGCTGGGCGCCGAGCCGCGCCTGCGCGAAGCCGTGACCGCGGCGCTCGGCCGACTCTACAAGGATGGCGCGCGGCGCGCGGTGGAGACGCTGGTGTCGGTGTGACCGCAAAACCGGCAGCAATGCTGCATTGCGGTCCAGAGCGAACGGAAAGTCGACGGAAGTCTTGCTTGATTTTTGCCTGTCATTGCCCCACCCGAGAGGCATGGCAAAGGACAGCAAGGTGATCGCCGCGAACGCAGCGTTCTACGCCGCCTTCTCGACTGGCGATTTCGACGAAATGGAGCGGATGTGGGCGGACGATGACGCCATTTCCTGCATTCATCCCGGCTGGCCGGCCATCATCGGCCGGGCCACGGTGATCGGAAGCTGGCGCGACATCCTGCAGAGTCCGGAACGGCCGCAGATCGTCTGCGCGGAACCGCAGGCCATCGTCGATGGCGACAGCGCGCGCGTGCTCTGCATTGAGATCGTCGACGGCACGGCATTGGCTGCGGCCAACCATTTTCGGCGCGTCGGCGACGACTGGCGCCTGGTGCACCACCAGTCCAGCCCGATCGCGCAAATTGTCGAGCAAGCTGAGGACGATAGAGCGAGCCACCGCGTCCATTGAGGGCACTCGGCCCGCAGGCACATTCTACTGTGCATGGGGTTGTTTTTCAGTTTTTTTGTTTTGGCGCCTCACCCCGAGCTCAGACAGGTCATCCAGCACGACCCGCGCCTGGCTAAAATTGTCGTCCCGGAAGAACATGCTTCTGGTGATGAGCACGGGAATGTTCGCCCGCGCGGCTGCGATCAGCCCGTTGGCGGAATCCTCGATCGCGACGCAGTCGGGTGCGTTGAGCTTCAGCCGCACCAGGATCTCGAAATAGACATCCGGCGCAGGCTTTTTGTGCGGCACATCATCCCCGGCGACGATCGCATCAAAATCCGCGGCCCAGCGCTTTCCCAAAGCCTGCGACAGCAGCGCATCGATGTTGCCGTGCGACGTGGTCGTCGCGATCGCGAGCCGCTGGCCGCGCGCCTTGGCAGCAGCGAGGAGATCCGTCACCCCGGGCCGTAAGGGGCAGCAGCCGGTTTCGACCAGTTCGGCATAATGCGCGGTCTTGATGCGGTGGAGTTCCGCGATGTCCACATCCGATAATGGCGCGGCGATCCTCAGCCTTTCATGGTGGGCGCGGATCCGTTCCTTGCCGCCCGTAACCCGCAGCAGGTCCTTGTAGACGGCCCGGTCCCATTGCCAGTCGAGACCGTGGCGGGCGAAGGCATGGTTGAAGGCCTGCCGATGCAGCTCTTCGGTCTCAGCCAAGGTACCGTCGACGTCGAAGATCAGCGCGGCGGCGCGGCGGATCAGCTCGGCGGCGTCACATGGCCTTATGGCGGGCGCTTCTGCCTGCATGATCTATACGTCCCTCCCGACGAGCGACCATCGCCTGCACAGGCGGACGAGACAAATTGCAATATCTTTTGCCGGACCCAAAAATCTCTTATGAGCGGAGGCGCGCTGCGGCGCGAACGGGAACTCCGACCTGCAAGGAAGATGTATGCGGCTCTTTATCCTTGGCCTCGGCTACAGTGCGCAGCACTTCGTCCGCCTGTTCGGTGGCCGCTTCTCGCATATCGCCGGCACGGTGCGCGATCCCGCGCAGCGGGGCGCTCTCGCCGGCGTCGAGGTGCATGCTTTCTCCGGCAGCAGTCCGGCACGCGAGACGATCGAACGCATGAGAGACGCGGATGTCCTGCTCGTTTCGATCCCGCCCGGCAGCGTCGGCGATCCCGCAATCGCGGCCTTCTCCGGCCTGCTGGCGGCGGGCGGCGACAGCAAGATCGTCTATTTGTCCACGATTGGCGTGTATGGTGGTCACGCCGGCGGCTGGGTCGATGAGAGCACGCCGCCGAAGGCGGACCTCGACCGCACGCGCATGCGGGTCGCAGCGGAACAGGCGTGGACCGACACGACCGGTGGCGACGCCGCGCTCCTGCGGCTTGCGGGTATCTATGGCCCCGGCCGTAACGCGCTGGTGACGCTGCGCGCTGGAACGGCCCGGCGCATCATCAAGCCGGGACAGGTGTTCAACCGCATCCACGTCGACGACATCGCGAGCGCGATCATGGCCGCGATTCATCACCCGAGCGGCGGCACGTGGAACGTCTGCGACGACGAGCCGGCGCCGCCGCAGGACGTGATCGCTTACGCGGCGAAGCTGATGAACGTTGCACCGCCGCCGGAAGAGCCGTTCGAGACCGCCGAGATGTCGGCGATGGCCCGCAGCTTCTATGCGAGCAGCGCCCGCGTCTCCAACGCGAAAATGAAGCGCGAGCTCGGCGTCACGCTTGCTTATCCGACCTACCGCCACGCCCTCGAGGCGTTGTGGCAAGCGGGGGAATGAGGATAGGGCTCCGGCATTCCCGGCGTCCTAGACATGCCCTGCCCGCGCTTGACTTCGCGCCGGTGCGGTCGTGATCTAATCGCTGAGCGAGCCAATGCATAACGAGCCCGAGCTTGGGAGGGTTCCATGAAGAACATCGCCATGATCGCCGCGGCCGCTGTCGCCATCACGTTCGGCGCAGCGCGCGCCGCACCGCTGCCCGAAGCTAGTCCAGACGACGCCGGCTTCTCGAAACAAGGCCTTGCACGGCTCGACAATTTCTTCGCACGTGAGATCGCCGCCAAGCGGGTCCCCGGCGCGGTGGTCGCGATCGCCCGTGACGGCAAGCTCGTGCACTACAAGGCCTACGGCATGCTGGATCCGGACAAGGGCACGCCGATGCCTATCGACGCGATCTTCGCGCTGGCTTCGATGACCAAGCCGATGGCCGCAGTCGCGGGCCTGACATTGATGGAGCAGGGCAAGCTGCCGCTCCAGGCCAAGCTGTCCGACTATTATCCCGGCTTTGCCGACATGAAGGTCGGCTTTCAGCAGGCCGACGGTTCATTGAAGCTCGAACCGCAGGCATCACCGATCTTCATTCATGACCTGTACCGACACACGTCTGGCCTGATGTACGGCGGCCGCCCGGACAGCGCGAGCCCGGTGGCACGGCAATATCCGGAAGGCACCGCGCCAGCGATCGAAGGTGACACCCAGGCCTTCATCGATCGCATCACCAAGCTGCCGCTGGCGCATCAGCCCTCGACCGAGTTCGAATACGGTTTCTCGATCGACGTGCTCGGCGCCGTCGTCGAGAAGGTGAGCGAGCAGAAGCTCGGCGACTATCTCGCCGCCAACGTCTGGCAGCCGCTCGGCATGAAGGACGCGACCTTCCACCCGACCGACGCACAGCGCCCTCGCCTCGCCCGCCCGTTCGCCAACGATCCGCTTACCGGCAAGCCGCAAGCCATCAAGCTTTTGGACACGCCGACAAAATTCGACTGTGGCGGCGCCTGCTCGTTCGCGACCGTCGGCGACTACATCCGCTTCGGACAGATGCTGCTCAACGGCGGCGACCTTGACGGCCAGCGCATCCTCGGTCCCAGGACCGTGCATCACATGACGACCAATCATCTCGGCCCGGAGATCAAGAACAACGTGGCGAACATCGAGCCGCATCGCGCCGGGTTCGGCTTCGGCCTCTCGGTCGCGGTCCGCACCAGCGAGGGATTGTCGTCGGTCCCCGGCAATCCCGGCGAGTTCACCTGGAACGGCGCGTACGGAACGCAGTTCTTCTGCGACCCCAAGGAGCGTCTCGTGGTCGTGGTGGGAACGGCGGCGTCGGGCGAGCTGCGGAAATATTATCGCGAACAGGTTCAGGACATCGTTTATGGCGCGATGGTGAAGTGAGATCGACGCCTTGGAATAAAAAGGGCGGCCGCTCGGGCCGCCCTTTTGAAGATCGGCGTCAGCTCAGGACGCCATACTTCTTGAACCAGGCCTGCGCCTGTTTCCAGGCATCTTCTGCGGCGTCCTTGCGGTAGCTGCCGCGGTAGTCGGCATGGAAGCCGTGCGGCGCTTCCGGATAGATCTTGAACTCGGCTGTCTTCTTGTTCTGCTCCAAGGCTGCCTTGAGCTGCTCGACCTGGGCGACGGGAATGCCGGTATCGGCGCCGCCATAGAGGCCGAGCACCGGTGCCTTCATCTCGGGCGCGAGCTGCATCGGGCTTTTCGGCCACAGCGGATTGGCTGGATCGACCGGCGGACCGTAGAAGGCGACGCCGGCCTTGAGGCTGCCGCTGTGAGCGGCATATTCCCAGACGGTGCGTCCGCCGCGGCAGAAGCCGATGATGCCGAGCTTACCGGTGTCGCCGCCTTGCGATCCCGCCCACGCCACCGTCGCATCGAGATCGGACAGCAGCTCGGCGTCCGGCTTGGCATTGACGATCGGCAGCAGGTCCTTGATCTCGGTGACCTTGGTCAAATCGACGCCCCTACGGAAATAGTAGTCGGGCGCGATCGCGAACGCGCCGAGCTTGCCAAGGCGCCGCGTCACGTCCTTGATGTATTCGTGCAGGCCGAAAATCTCCATCGCCACGATGATCACCGGCGCCTTGGTGTCGCCGGCGGGGCGGGCGAAATACGCAGGCATCTCCTCGGAACCGACCTTGATCTTGACGTCGCCGGTCTGGAGGCCGCTGATATCAGTCGTGATCGCCTCGGCGCGCACGGGCCCGGCCGCAAGCGTGTAGCCGGCCGCGACCGCCGCGGTGGTGCTCATGAATCCGCGGCGCGAGACCGGGGCGACCTTGGTCAGCCCGACGACGTCGGATGTCATGGTGGTTTGGATACTCATCGGTTAATCCTTCCTGATGCGCGGCCCTGATCCTTCAGGCGCGCATTCGCCAATAATTGCCGGTGAAACGCAAATCACCAGCCTGCGAGCGCGCCACTTTCGGGGCTTGTTTTCAGATCTTGTTCTGACGCTGTTTCATCGGCGCAGTCTCGGGCATGAGGATCATCGCGACAAGTCCAACGATCGCCGCAAGCAGCAGGTACCAGGCCGGCGCCAGCGGATTGCCGGTGACGTGGAGGAGCCAGGTGACCACGAGCTGCGCCGTCCCGCCGAAGCTGGCGATCGCGACCGCGTAGACGGTCGCGAACACGCCGCCGCGGATGTTCTGGGGCAGCGCCTCGGTGAAGGTCGCGTAGAACGCAGTGAACGGCAGCGAGCCGATGACGGACAGAACACCGCAACCAACCAGGAGCGACAACGCGCCGGGCGCATGGACGATCCACAGGAAGGTCGGGTAGGTCAGCAGCAGCGTTGCGAGCTGCGGCCAGATCATCACCGGCTTGCGACCGAGACGATCCGCCAGCCAGCCCCCGACCAGCGCGCCAACGAACTGGATGCCGTTGCTGACCAGCGACACGGTGAAAGCCAGGGTCGACGACACATGCAGCGTATTCTGCGCATAGGTCGTCATATATTGGGTGACGTAGGTCGAGATCGTGCCGCTTGCCAGGATCATCAGCGCAAGTCCGATGATGCCAAGGTGCCGTCTCGCCTGCGAAAGATGACTGGTGTGCTCGACGGTGCCGGCACCGGCTTCGGCCTGCGGGATCGTCTCGGGCAGCGTCCGGCGCATCCAGAAGCCGAACGGCAGGCACACCGCCCCGATCAGAAACGCCACCCGCCAGCCATAGGCGTCGAGCATCTCCGGCGCCATCGTCCTGCTCAGGATGACGCCGACGAGCGCGCCCGCGGTCGCGGCGATCTCCTGGCTGGCCGGCTGCCAGGCCACCACCAGCGCGCGATGCTCGGGCGGAGCGATCTCGATCAGATAGGCGGTGGTCGGTCCAACCTCCCCGCCCAGAGCAAAGCCTTGCGCCATACGCGCCGCGATCACGATGACGGGCGCTGCAAGGCCGATCGTTTGATAGGACGGCGTGAGCGCGATAGTCAGGATCGATAGCCCATGAGCGCAAAGCTTAGCAGCATGGCAGGCCGCCGGCCGATCCGGTCGGAATAGATCCCAAGCACGATTCCGCCGATCGGCCGCGTCACGAAGCCGGCGCCGAAAGTCGCCAGCGACAGCATCAGGCTGCCGTACTCGCTTCCCGTCGGGAAGAAGGTATGGCCGATCTGGATGGCGAAGAAGCTGTAGGTGATGAAGTCGTAGAATTCGAGCATGTTGCCGACGGTGGCGGCCAATGCTGCGCGCTTGACGCTGAACGGCTTCACTTGCTCGATCACGGACGACACTCTGGCATTCCCGGGCTCGATCCTATTTCGATTTAACCGCCTGGCCGCATTGCAACGCAACATCCATTAACCGCAAACGGTGGTTCCCTCGCGCCCCTTTCCTCCGGCCCGAGTTGCGGCCGATCCGCCTGCTCGCGCGATTCGAAGCGCATCACGCAATAAATCGGCTTTGCGGTGGTCGCAACGACACATCATGTTGCACGCACATCCCACGCTATCGGAATTTGCGCGTACTCCGCGGTCATTTGACTGAAATTTTCAGAAGAGTTGAGCCGGGCGATTTACTCGAACTTTCTTCGCGACGCTCTAGTTCCACGACCGGAAGGTTCCACCTCTTTGGGGATCCTCCTTATCCGCCGCCCGGATTGCGCTACCAAAAGCTCAATTGAATTAAGATTTACCGACCTGGAATTGAAATGAACTTGGCTCGCGAATCGATTGAACTGCTGGAACAGGTCGCCCGGATCCTGTGGTTCGAAGGCACCAAGCACGGCTTGCGTGACCGCGAGTGGATGGCGCTGCGTTTCCTTTCCCGCGCCAACCGGTTTTCCAGGACGCCGTCGGCGCTCGCGAGTTACGTCGGCACCACGCGTGGTACCGCCTCGTTCATCATCGGCGAGCTGGAGCGGCTCGGATATCTCGAGCGAAAGCGCTCGGCCCAGGACAAGCGGTCGGTGATGCTGAGCGTGACACAACAGGGCAAGAAGTTCCTGGTGCGCGACCCCGTCAACGTCCTCGTCGAGGCCATCGCCGTGCTCGAGGGCGAGGCGAAGGTCAGCTTCCGCGACGCGCTCCGCCACGTGCTGGATCAGTCGGACGCGGCCGAACAGCGGCACCATACCGACGTCTGCAAGCGATGCATCTTCCTCCGCGAAGATCGCACCACCACGGACAGCAGGACGACGGCCGAGTTCAGCTGCCGCCTGTTTCGGGCGCCGATCGCGGAGGCGGAGGTCGATCTGCTATGCACCAGCTTCGAGCATCACCGCAAATAGAAGTGGCCCTCGATCAGGGCGTGGCCTTGCGTGACGAATAGATGACGCCCCCGCTGGACTCGACCACCAGACGTCCGTTCTCGTTTTTGATCTCCTCGATACGGCCCAGGCCGGGCACCTGCTGTCCCAACACCGCCTCGACGACGCCGTTCGGGCCTTGCAGGATCGCAATCCCCTCATAGGCCTGGCGGACCGACCAGCCCTTGACCGTCTTGCGCGGCGCCGAGATGCGGTCGGACGGTGCTACCGATCCCGTGATCTCGGGCGTAGCGGCCGAGGCCATCATTGGCATTGGCAGTGTGGCGACGGGCGCCGGAGCCTGGGCCTGCACCTGGGCAAGCTTGTCGAGCTTCACCGTAGAGGACGAGCTCACCCGTTCGATGCGATCCAGATTTTCGCCAAACCGGCCAAAACGGTCATTGGTCGCCTTGCTCGATTGATCGACCGCGGTGCGCAGGCCGTCGAGATTGTCGGACACGCCCGACACCTGCCTGCGCAGTTGCGCCACCGTCTCGCGCAGGTTCCTGATCTCAGTATTGGCCGCGACGTTGCTCTGGGCGGGCTGCGTGGTGAGATAGGCGATCACGCCGGTGCAGGCACAGACGACCAGGATCGCAGCGACCGCCAATGTCGCGAGCGGCACGACCCATGTCGGGCGCGGCGGCGGCGGTTTGGCCACGATCACGGCCGGCTTGATCACGATGGGCGTAGGCTTGGAGATTGCCATCTTGTCGAGGCGCGCCTTGGCGCGAATACGCTTCAGACCCTCGAGCGCCTCTTTCGCCAGAGTTTCATCGCTCGCTGCTGCCGACGCAGGCTTGGTGCTCGCAGCGGGCTTGGTATTCGCGGCAGGCTTGGTATTTGCAGTGGGCTTGGTATTTGCAAAAGACTGGGTATTTGCAAAAGGCTTGGCCGTCGGCGCCGCATTGTCTCTGGCATCGCGCGTCTCCGCAGCCGGTTTCGCCGCTGCGGAAACATCGGCGGTCGCGTTGGGACGAGCTTGTCCATCGGACAACATGCGAGAATGCTCCGTTCGGTTCGATCTGTTGAACGGTGACATTATTTGCCGAAGCTTGCCTGAAACGTACGCATCGAAAACTTTTCATCACGCGCGATGCGCCGTCACATGAGTCAAACGCGTCACGCACGTGGCGAGAGTGCGACTCGAAAGACACACCCTCGCCAAGATTTCGCCAAGCTGGAGTCGCCTCGCCATACATGAGTCGAATTGTCGCATGTGGAAAGACGATGACGAGAGTCAATCCCGGGTTGAAAACCCACCGATGTGCGTTAAGCGCAGCACCACCCAAAATGTCTGTAATCATACGGGGATGCGGAACTTTAGAACCGCCAGGGTGCAAAACTAGTTCGAATCCCAAATCAACTGATGCGATTGAATATACAAAGAAACAACTCGAACCAAACCAACAGCATCAAGCACGTGTAGCAAACGCTTAGTTGCGCACGCTTGATCGGAAATCGGCAATTGTTACGGTCCTACTCAAGTGATTCTCGCCAGTTGGCGAGGGGATTGACACAGTACAGTAGCGTTCGGATGCAATGAGCAACTTGGCGCAACTGTTCTAGGTCGCTTTCTCAATCCGCTCCGCGAGGTGATCCGCAAAACACCCGCCGAGCCTCACGCAGTAAGCGTTCAGTATCGAGTCGAAGTAGCAGGCCTGCGAGACGCAGGCACTGAATGCGTAGGGCTGCCCGCGAATATCGAAACCATAATAACGGTTCGCGGGACGGAATATCGTCAAACAGCACAGTTGCCGAGCCGGGCATCACAACAAACAACCGGCCGAAACAAGTGCGAAACAGGGGCGAACAACTGATGTATATTATCGTTGATGATCGCGAGAGCGTCACGAACAGCTATGTCGGAGGGCTCGTTCGCGAAGGTGTATCGTCGATCGGCTTCTCCTCCGGAGAATTCTGGGACTGGCTGCAATCTGCGAGTGAATCGGATCTGGCCGCGGTGGACGCCTTCCTCCTCGGGGATTGCGACACCCGCGGAAGCCTGCCGCGGGCGATGCGCAAGCGCTCCTCGGCCCCTATCATCGCCATGAGCGGCCAGAAGATGCTCAAGAACACGCTGGAGCTCTTCGAGTCGGGCGTCGATGACGTCGTCCACGTGCCGATTCACCTCCGCGAGATCCTCGCCCGAACGGCCGCGATTGCGCGCCGCCGGGTCGGGGAACTGCCGAGGCCCTGCGAGACCAGGATCCAGGTCTTCTTCAACGGACGTGACCCCGAGATCGCTGGCCACGCCCTCACCCTGCCCCGCCGCGAACTGCGCATTCTCGAATATATGGTCAGCAACCACGGCAAGTGGGTCACCAAGACGCAGATCTTCAACGCGGTCTATGGCATCTTCGAAGCGACATTCGACGAGAGCGTGATCGAGAGCCACGTCAGCAAACTGCGCAAGAAGCTCCGCGACCGCCTCGGCTTCGATGCGATCGTGGCCCGACGTTACGTCGGATACCGCCTCGACATCCCGGCCGGCGAGATCATCGACGTGCCGATGCAGGAGCTCGACGAAGTCGGCATTCTGCTGAACAGGGCGCATACCGCCCCAGTGGCGTATCCGGCCGGAAACTGATCGGCAGGGCGCTGCCACGAAACCGACAACGGCCTCTGCGAACCACCTTCGCAGAAGCCGTTGTAGTTTCTGACGTCAACGGCGAATAGAGCGCGGCAGTACCGGCGCTGCGGCTCGCGTGTAAGTATATTCTAGAGGCTCGCTTCTGATTCAATCAGAACCGGTAATGCCCTAGGGCTTCTGCTGGAATTCTTCCTTCGACACGTAATTGAAGTCCTCGACAAGGACGTCCTGGACGACTTCGGCCTGCATTCGCTCGTTGACACGCTGCTTGATGGCCGTCGTGAGGATGGAGAGGTCGTAACGGGCGAGTTTTCTGAAATCGAGGCGGTCGTCGGCATAGATCCTGCGGAAGGCTTCATCGACGACGAACGGCTCGGGCGGAACGTTGAGCTGGTGCATGGTCCGCGCCTCTACGGTATAGACGAAGCGCGCGACGATGTAGCCCTGCACGTTGCCACTCTCGACCATCGGCACGCTCAGCGCCCGCGTCTTCTGGTACTGCAGCCCGTCAAGATATTCGTCCTTTGCCGGCAGCAGGCTGCCATTTTCCTTCCAATAGGCCACGGCATAGCTCGTTCCCGCGGTGAGGATGCATACCCAGAGCCCGGCCAGCACGAGCCTGATCATTTTGCGTCCTGTGCTGCGCGACCGGTATAGGTGCCGTCCGACTCGGCGTCCTTGATGGCCTTGACGATGATGGTCGCAACCTCGCGCACCGCATCGTAATGCATTTCGAGGATGGAACGGTTTCGCTCGAGCTTCTCGCGCAGCCGCTGGACCTCCTCGGTGATCTCGACCTCGCCGCCGAGGTGCATTCGTGCCCGCATCAGGCGGACGAATTCCAGCATGCTCCGGCTCTTCCGGGCGCTGAACTCGTCGAAGTCGATCTTCTTGCCCGTCGCGAGCGCAGCCGTCTCCTCTTCGACGATGCCTTCGAGCCGGCGGATCGCAGCCAACAGGCCACGCACCTCGTCCGATCTCGCCGCCTCCGCACCGTCGTTCGCCACCTCGCCACCGACATTCGGCAGCAGCACGGGCAACAGGGCATCCCCCGACATGGCCGCCGTCGTCATCGCCTCGGTGTCCACGGCCGGCTGCTCCATCACCATGGCCGCCGCGCCTTCTTGTGCCTGCATAGGAAATTCACCCTTCAACTTCTGTCACCCATTCCTGAATCATCATCCGGCCTTGCCCGTAGCGTCCGGTCCCGCCGGATGCGCGGCAGCAAGCTGCTTGGCAATGCCGATGCCCTTGCCCTTTGCCAACTGCGCACCAAGTTGCTCCGCCAGCATCGACTTCCAGACGCCGCCCGCCGTGCCCTTCCCGAAGACCTCCTCGGACTCCTTCGGCAGCATCGTCTCGACGAAGGTCTGGAGGATGAAGGCCTCGAACTTGCGGTACACCTCGCCGGATGCCGGCGCCTTGATCACCTGCACCGGCGCCCCGTTCACCGCGCCCGACTGCGGTTCCGAAACCTTCGTCGCGGATTGATCGGCAGCAGCCGTCTTGGCCTTCGCCTTGCCGACCTCCGCGTCCATCGTGGCGGCGAAATCCGCGTCCGATGATTTCAACGCGTCGAGCTTCGCGGTGGCCGCGCGCTGCGTCACGGGATCGGCAGCATCGAGGACGTCGAGAACGAGGTCGGGTGTCGCTGTCACGATCATGTCTTGGTCCGATTGGCTTGCCGTGGCGTCCACTCGCGCACGGTGAGGCTTGTTCCCGTCATTTCCTCGAGCGATCGCTTCTCGGCGTCGCGAAGCTTGTCCGCGAGCGCCGCCTTCGCGACCTGCTCGAACTGCTTCACACGGCGGCTCTCCGCGCGAACCTGGTCGAGCTGCTGCGAGGCCTGCGCCTGAACCGCGCGCGCGCCGACGCTGGTTCTGGTCAGACGCCGCGCGACCGATTCGCTCGATGATCCCGCTGGCGGCTTGCCCTCGTTGAGAGTTCCGACCAGCCATTCCTGTTCATCCTGCAAGCTGCGCTCCTGCTGCCGCAGATGCGCGAGCTGCCACTCTGACAGCCGGAGCTGGAGCTTCACGAGCGAGACCATCCGGCCGAGCTTGTCCGCGCGCGACGTCATGGCCGATCACTCCGCCAGCCACGAGGAGACGCCAAGCATGAATTGCGTCAAGAGCTCGTCGCTGGTGAGGTAGAGCAGCAGGAAGCCACCGAACAGCACGAACGGTACCGAGATGAAATAGACCGGAATCGCCGGCGTCAGCTTGTTGATCAGGCCGACCGCCAGGTTGACGACGACCGAATAGACGATGAAAGGGCTGGCGATCCGCAGCGTCAGCACGAATGCCTCCGACAGCCTTCCGACGAGCTGGTCGAGCGGCATGCTGCCGCCGAGCCGGTCGCCGGGATGCCAGACGTCGTAGGAGTTCATCAGCCCGCGCAGGACCTGCCAGTGCTGGTCGGTCATGAAGAACAGCGTGGTGACGGACGTCATGATCAGCGGCACCAGGGCCGGCGCCGGATCGGTGTCGCCGACCGGCGTCCCCGGGATGTTGCTCAGCCCGATTGCGCTGGCCATCACGGTGGCCATGGTCTGGAGTGCGAGAAAGAACACGCGACCGCCGAGCCCGATGACGCTGCCGACCACGAGCTCGGAACAGATCAGCAGCACGAGGGTCAGCGGCGCCGCATTGTCCGTGAGAGGTTTCAGGACGGCGATCAGGATCGGCGTCAGCGCAAACGTCGTGACGAGCGCGACGAACAAGCGGACCTGGGCCGGAACGTTGACGCTGGAATAGCCGGGCACCAGCATCAGGCAGGCACCGATGCGGCAGAACACGATGAACGTCACCAGCACACTATCGGTGAGGCCGCTGATCACGATATGGCTCCGAGGGCCCTGATCTCGGTGCTGCGCGCGACTTCGACATGCGACAGGATCGGCAGTGTCGGAAAGACCCGCTCCAGGATCATCCGGACATAGGGACGCGCTTCCGGGGTCACCGCCAGCACCACGCTGGTGCCGTTCTCGGTGAACTTGCGGATCGCGGCGCTGGCTTCGGTCGCAAACTGCTCGATCAGGCGCGGATCGGCGTCGAATTCGACGACGTCGCCCTTGGCGTCGCGCTTCAGGCTCTGGTGGAACGCGAGATCCCAACGGTTGCCGAGACGGACCACGTTGAGCACGCCGTTGTCGGAGAGATCGCCGCAAATCTGCTGGGCAAGACGTGTACGCACATGCTCTGCCACCTGCTCGGAGCGCCGCACATGGGGCGCGATCTCGGCGATGGCTTCGAGGATCAGATGAAGGTTGCGGATCGACACGCGCTCGGCCAGCAGGATCTTCAGGATCGCCAGCAGCCCCGAATACGATATCTGCGACGGGCAGAGATCCTCGACCAGGCGCTTGTATTCGGGATCGAGCCGGTCAAGCAGGCCGCGCATGTCCTTGTAGGACAGGAGCTGGGCGAGGTTGGCCCTGATCACTTCGCTCAGATGCGTGAGCAGCACCGAGAGATTGTCGACCGGCTTGCAGCCCTGGCGCTTGACCTCGTCGGTGAACGCGTCCGTCACCCACAGCGCCTTCATGCCGAAGGCCGGCTCGATCACCTCTTCGCCGGGAACGTCGGGCTTGCCATCCTTGTCGACGAGCACCAGCACTTCGCCAAGCCTGAGCTCGCCCTGGGCGACGCGGGTGTCGTGGATCCGGATCTGGTATCCCTTGGGATCGATCGACAAATTGTCGGTGAGCTTGATCTCGGGAACCACGAAGCCGTACTGCTTGGCGAACTTCTTGCGTATCTTGGCCACGCGGTGCGCCAGCTCGTTGCGCGAGCCCAGCAGATGGACCGAGAGGTGGCCCCCGAGCGCCAGCTCGATCTCCGCGGTCTTGAGTGATTCCTTGACGGACTCCTTGGCATCGACCTGGGCGCGTTCGTCGGCCTTGCGAGCATCTTCCTTCTGCTTCAGGGCTGCCTGCCGCCTCGGCAGCGAGTATCCGACGAAAGCCATGACGCCGCCGAGCAGCAGGAAGGGCGCCGTCGGCAGCCCCGGCATCAAGGCGAGCACGAACATCATCAGCGCGGCGGCCGACACCGCGCGCGGATAGCCGCCGAGCTGGCGCAACACCGCCTGCTCGGCCGAACCTCTGGTGCCGCCCTTCGAGACGAGCAGGCCCGCCGACAGCGACACGATCAGCGCGGGCATCTGCGTTACCAGACCGTCGCCCACGGAGAGCTTGGTGTAGACGTCGGCGGCGCGTGCCAGCGTCAATCCGTGATGCGTCACGCCGATGATGATACCGCCGAAAATGTTGATCGCGGTGATGATCAGGCCGGCGACGGCATCGCCGCGGACGAATTTCGAGGCGCCGTCCATGGCGCCGAAGAACGCGCTCTCCTCTTCCAGCTCGCGGCGCCGGCGCTGGGCTTCCTTGTCGTCGATCAGGCCCGCGGACAGATCCGCGTCGATCGCCATCTGCTTGCCGGGGATGGCATCCAGAGTGAAACGGGCGCCGACTTCGGCGATACGCGTTGCGCCCTTCGTGATCACGACGAAGTTCACCGTGACCAGAATCGCGAAGATGATCAGGCCGATGACGAAGTCACCACCCATGACGAACTTCGAGAAACCGGCAACGACATGGCCCGCGGCGTTTTCCCCCTCCCCGCCGCGCGACAGGATGAGACGGGTCGTTGCGACGTTGAGTGCAAGCCGCAGGATCGTCGCGATCAGGAGCACGGTCGGGAAGGCCGAGAAATCGAGCGGACGCTGGATCCACAGCGCGACCATCAGGATCAGCGCCGACAGCGCGATCGAGAATGCGAGGCCGAGATCGATCAGGATCGGCGGTATGGGCAGGAACAGGATCGTGAGCATGGCCACGATGCCGCCTGCGAAAAAGGCGTCGGCGCCCAATCGTCGCGGGGTCGGCAGGCTAGCAGCTAACGTATCCGTCATGGGTCACCGGCAGAGGATCCGGCCCGTAATCTGCCGTGCAAAGCTTACGCGGGGGTGGTGGCAGGGGCAGCCGGGACTGCCCGGATCAGAAGCCGCGCTCGATGTGCGAATAGACCATCTCGGTGAAGGTGGAGAGATGGGCTCCGATGAAGGAGCCGGAGACGGCAACGACCACGAGAATGACGATGATCTTCGGAACGAAGGTCAGCGTCACCTCCTGGATCTGGGTCAGCGCCTGGATCAGCGCGATGATGGTGCCGACCAGCATCGCGGCACCGACGGCAGGCCCGGAGGCGACGATGATGGTCCAGATCGCCGCCTGGACGATGTCGAGGGCATCCCGTTCGTTCATGACTGGCTGATCGTGAGACCAGGGCCGATCGCGACTTTCGTACCGTTCTCGAGTGTCGCGATGGAGCCGTCGCTGTTGATGGAGACCGAAGCGACCTTGCCGCTGAAGCTTGCTCCGGTCGAGTCCGTGAAGCTGACGGTCTTTCCGATCAGTCCATTGGCCTGCGACAGCGACTGCGAAGACAGCAGGGCATCGAGCTTGGTATTGGTCTGCATCGCCTGCTCGACCGACGAGAGCTGCGCAAACTGGCTCATATATTGCGAAGTGTCCATCGGATTGGTCGGATCCTGATTCTTCATCTCCGCGACGAGGAGCTGAAGAAACGTGTTGTAGTCGACGCCGGTGCTCGACGTCGTCGAGCTGGTCGAACTGAACGACTTGCTGGTGCTATCGGTCGCGCTGGTGACGTTCATGTCGCTCTCCGCTGTCAGGCAGCCTCGGATGGGGAATCGATCTTGGCGCCGGCCAGGATGGCCTGCTCCACCGGAAACAGTGCTCGAATCCGCTTGAGCGCCTCGAAGTAACGGCTCGCCCCTACCAGGTCGTCGACCGCACCAAGCCCGACCAGCATCTCCTGGCTCTCGCACACGGCGAGCAGAGCGGCATGATGCTGCCCGTAGAGAGCCGAGGCGTCCCGAACGTCGGTCGGATTCATCAGCATGAGCTGGACGATGAAATAGAGCTGCCGCAGCGCCGTTGTGGCGTCGGAGGCCTGCATGATCTGCCCTTCGAGCAGGAACATCACGTCATTGACGAGCTCGACCGAGACCTTGCGGTCCACGCGCAGCACCGCGCCGTTGATGTAGACCCGTTCGCCCGCACGCAAGGATATCTTCATCAAAGTGCGTCTCGGATCAGGCGGTTGATTTCGATGAGCTGGATCACGTCGTTCGACTTTTCTTCGCGAAGGCGATCGGCTTCCTTGACCACCCACAGCCCGATCGAGATGATGTCCGCGCGCAGCTTTTCCGGAAGCCCGTTTTCCGGATGCGCGAGATCCTCGATGAAGATCGTCCACAGCCGCCGCACATAGAGCAGGCTCTCGACCAGATCCTCGAGGCTGAAGCGGTCCTCCTGGATCCGCTCGAGCCGGTCGATGCCGAGGCTGAGCGCCTGCCGCTCGCGGCCCCGCGCCTCATAGCCGCTCTCGTCGACGACCGATTCATAGGCTTCAAACGTCATCAGGACAACTCTGCGCAGGAGACCGAACAACAAGACAAGGGTTACGCGCCTTACGAAGGAGCTGGACTCAGAGATAGTTGATGAGGCTGATCTTCTGGAGTTGCGAGGTGAGCGCAAGCGCCGTCTGGATCTGCGTCTGCAAGGTGTTGACCCTGACGGAGGCTTCCGTCGGGTCCACCTTCTCTATACCGACGATCTGATTGTTCAGAATGTCCTGCTGCGTCTTCAGCTTGTCGGTTGCGGAGGTGATCCGCTGCTGGACCGTGCCGATGTCGCCGCCGAGGGTCGCAAGGTCAGTGATGGCGTTCCCGACAAGGCCGATGGCCTTGTCCACGACGACCTGGAACGTCGCTTGGTCCAGATTCGCGTTCCCGAGATCCGCCATCATGGTGTAGGCCTCGGCGAGCTTGCGGAAGCCTGTCTGATTGGCGCTGACGGAGGTATCGGCGATCTCGGTCGTCGAGATACGGCTTTGCATCACCTGGTCGGTCGCCGATGACCAATTCGTGTTCCAGGCCGGGCTCGCGAACTCGGCATCGAAGGTGGTGTCGAGGAAGGTCTGCATCTGGGCCGGGGTGATGGTGTTCACGCTGGGCGATGATTGCGAGAAGCCGAAGGTCGCAAGGAAGTCGGCATCGACCTGGTTCTTGCTGGCCGAGCCGGCGGTGTAGGCCGTGATCGGCGTGGTCTGCGTGTTGATGCCCGCGAAGAGAGACGAGCCGTTATAGGAGACGTTCAGCGCGCCAATCAGATCCTGGAGGTTGGAGGACGCAGGCGGCAGGATGATCCGCCCGCCGCCGTCGGTGCTGCGCGCCGCGATCAGGTCCTTGAGGAAGTCCGTTGCGGTCGAACCAAGCTGGGTGATCCGGCTCTGCGTGATGTCCAGGCGTCCCGAGACCAGCCCGTTGGTATCGACGAGCTGATCGGCGAAGCTTAGGTCCGCCCGCAGGGTGACGTCGCCTCCCGTCGAGGCGCCAAGCTCGAGGCCGACATCGGCGAAGCGGCCGGTGGTGGCTTCCTTCGAGGCCTTGGCCAGCGCGGCCTGATTGTTGGTGATCGAGGACCTCAACGACGAAGACAGCATCAAGGTCGAGATGTAGTTCGCGCTCATCATGACTTAATTTCCCACGGCAGCCAGCAGGCTCTGCAACATTTCGTCGACGGTCGAGATGATCTTCGACGAGGCCGAATAGGTGCGTTCGACCTGGAGCATCAACGACATCTCGTCGTCCATGTTGACGCCGCTGACGTTCGACAGCGCCGCGGTGCTGCGGTCGAGCAACGTTTTCTGGTAGGTGACGTTAGAGTCGGCGGTCTTGCGCTGGTTTTCGATCCAGCTCGTCGAGGACGACGCGAAGTCGATCAAGCTGCCGTTCGGCTTGCCTTGCGTGGTTGCATCGAACGGCTGCGACGCATCCATGGCGCCGATGAGCTGCTGCAGCCGGGCCGAGTAACCGCCATTGCCAGCGGTATTGTATTGGTATGCGACGTTGCCGCTGATCGCACCGTCGCGCAGCAGATTAGGATTGCCGCCCTGGGCCGGATCGACCGATGCAGCAACCGAAATCGTACCAGCGAGGCCCACCAAGACGGTGGCGCTCGCCGGCATCGCCGGCGCGCCGGGATAGGTGAAGAGACCGGGGACGTTGGGCAGCGTCGGAACAGGCGACTGGTCACTTTCCTTGAAGGTATCGACCAGGCCGCGCGCGATTTCGTCGAGCTGGCTCTGGTAAGTAACGGTATCATTGTCGCGCAGCTGCGCGAGGCCAGCAAGCTTGCCGGACCTGAGCGGCATCACGGAATTGGCGCCGGTTACCGGAACGCCGTCGATATAGACCGCATTGCCGGTGGTGCCGGCCGTATAGGCGTTCGTCGGCGCAAAGCTCACCGTTCGCGCTATCTTGTCGAACAGCACGACGCCGCTGTCGGTATAGAGCGCCGCGTCCCCGTTAGGACGGAGCGACATCGACACTCCGACCTCCTGTGACATCTGCGAGACGATGCTGTCGCGCTGGTCGAGGTAGTCGGTGATGTCGTCGCCGGAGATCGTCCCCTTCACGATCGCGGTGTTGACGGTCTGGAACTGGGAGAGCAACCGATTGATGTTTTGAACCGACGTTTGCATGTCGGCATCCGCGCCCTCACGGACCGTCTGCACGGTTTGGGTCGCCTGGTTGAGCGCGATCGCCATGTCCTTGGCGGACGTCACCGCTGCCTGCGCCAGCGTGGTGTTGTCCGGGGCGTTGGCATATTGCTGGAGCGCCTTCTTCAGCGCGTTGAGCTGCGCCGTCGGCGACTGGTCGAGTTCCGGATCGTCCACCGTGGCAGATGCGATCTTCTGGAGACCGTCAAGGATCGCGCTCTGCTTGGCCGACGTCGAGGTTGCGGTCAAGACATTGTCGTAGAGCCCCGAGCTGGCGGCGCGCTGGATCGCCGCCACGTAAACGCCGGCCCCGGGGAGATTGTCCAATACGGCGATCTTGCGCGAATAGCCGGCGGCACTGGCACCGGCGATGTTGCGCGAGATCGTCGACGACTGGATGCCCGACGCCATGAGCGATGCGCGAGCGGAGTCGAGAGCAGCGGTAAGGGACATGGTCTACTCTTGGCCGGGACGAGTGCAGAAGGATTCAGCGCTTCAGGTTGACGACGACGTCGAGCAGGTCGGCGCCGGTCTGGAACGATTTCGAGTTCGCGGTGAAGCCACGCTGTGCCTCGATCATCCCGGTGAGCTCGTCCGCGAGATCGACGTTGGAGTCTTCCAGCGCTTCAGACTGGATCGTGCCAAGCCCACCGGTGCCGGCATTCGCGGCCTGAGCGTTGCCCGAATTCTGGTTGGTCGAATAGACGTTGCCCGGCTCGGGCGTCAGATTATCGGGGCTCGCCACGTCGGCGAGCATGAGCGTGTAGAGCGTCAGCTGCTGACCGTTCTTGAGCACGGCGGTCACGTACCCATTCTGGTCAACGTCGACCTTATCGATGGCCGACGGAACGCTACCGTTGACAGTGGCCTTGAAGCTGAAGTTGGTGCCGACCTGCGTCATGTTCGACAAGTCGAGGGTCACGGTCGCGCCGCCGGTGACCGGAAATGCAAGCGTCGTGGCGCTCGCTGCGGCCAGCGCGCCCTTTCCGGCCGTCGTCGTGTCGAAGGTATAAGTGCCAGTCGCGCCGAGCGTGGCGCCCGTCGTCGAGTTGTAGGCTTGGATTTGCCAGGTGTCCAAGCCCGCCGCTGTCGCGGTATGTGACATATAGAGATCGACCTTAACGGGCTGGCCGATATTGTCGTAGGCCACGATCGAGCTTTTCGACGAGTACGCGCCCGGGCCGGGCGGACCGGCAATGAGTGCTGCCGTCGGATCAAGATTGCCGGTGGTGAGCGTTCCCGCCGTCGATGGCACGGGCACCTGCGAGACCTGGGCGATGTTCACGATCTGCATTCCCGACAGGCTGTTCTGTGAGAAATTAGTCACCTTCCCCGGCTGGCCGAGGAGATAGTAGCCGGCCGCATTGACCAGATTGCCTTGGCTGTCCGGGACGAACGAGCCGGCCCGCGTCAGGAACTGCTGCGTGTTAGTGGCGTCGGACACCACGAAGAAGCCGTTGCCTTGAACGGCAAGATCCGTGCTCGATGTGGTGAATTGCGTATGTCCGGCGTCGCTGATGGCGTAGCGGACGGTGGTCTCGACGGCGCCTGAATCGTAATTGCCGGAGCCGCTCTTCAGAATCAACGAGGAGAATTCGGTCGAAGCCCGCTTGTAGCCGGTGGTGTTGACGTTCGCGATGTTGTCCGAAACCGTCGACAGCTTGTTGGACTGCGCGGCCATCCCGGAAACGCCGGTACGCATAATGCCATAGAGGCTCATGGATTGGGCTCCTTAAGTAGGTTGCAATTACAATGATGGGTTTTGCTTGCGCGGGGCTGATGGTAAGGAACCATGCACAACTTCATGTCGTCAGCTCGTCTTGGGCTGACAGAACGAGCGCGCCTTGTCGGTCCACGCGCCGAAGCCGCTCGAGACGAGATGCGCGACGATGTGGCAGACGTAGCGCTTCTGCGCCGGCTGGTTGTTGGGGCCTGCATTGTAGCGGGCGACCGCCATGGTCCAGCTGCCCTCGCGCTGCTTCAGCTCCTTCAGGAAGCGCGCGGCGTAGTCGACATTCCCTGCGGGATCGAACATCGCCCGGACCGAGACGAATTTGTCGCCGTGATAGTAGTGGTTGATCTGCATGCAGCCGACGTCGATCAGCTTGATCCCCCTAGCTCGCATGGCTTCGAAGTTGGCGATCGCGTCGTTCATGTCTTTGGCGAATACGGTCTGTCCATCGGCGCCGAGCGCGTAAGGATGAAGCGCGCCGCGCCGGCCGGTCTCGGTCAGGCCGACCGCGTAGAGAATGCCGAGCGGAATTCCGTGCTGCTGGGACGCACGCGTCATCTCGCGCTCGCACGGGCGCGAATTGTCGGTCGCAGCAGTCGCGGCGCCGGCGTTACAGATAAACAGGGCCGCGACGAATCTGCGGCGCCACGTCCTGCTCATGACGCGTCTCCTGGTTGGACGGGCGCTCCTGTCGGGCCTGCTTGGCGCCGCCGTCGGCTTGTCCCGACGAATTGCTCGTACCGTCGAACGTGCCTTGCGACTGCGACGAGGGCTGTTGCTGGCCCGAAAGCTGCGGCTGCGACTGGCCGGAGCCGCTCTGGAAACCATCCAGCGAGCCGTGCTGGACGGGCGCTATGTCGGCGACGTAGCCCGCCGATTGCATCAGCTCGCGGATCGAATCGCGCTGCTGATCCAGCATCTGGCTCGTGTCCTTGCGCGCGGCGGCAAGGTGGACGGACACCTCGTTGCCGACCAGACGAAGGCGCACGGTGACATTGCCGAGCGCGGGCGGCTCGAGATTGATGGTCAGGATCTTGAGCGGCTGATCGGGCGCATTGGCTTGGGACGCGGCAACATCTGCAGCTGCGGACGCCGTCGGTGCCGGAGCTTCTTTCAGCTCGGCGATAACGGCGTTGGCAACCTGCTGCGGAGCGTTGAACTGCGCCGGCGGCAGATGGGTCTCTTGCTGGACTACGGTGACCTTGGTCGTCCCGGGCAATGCGTCCCGCGCCGAAGCCTTGGCAGCACGCTCGACATTGGCCGCGACGGCCTCGAAGCCGGGTGCGGTTGCCTTCTGCGACGGCTCACTGCCTTGCGGCGATGTCGCCTGGTCGGTAGCCGTCGCGTGCGACGCCGCGGTCTGCGAGTGCGCGGTGGTTGGAGCCGCGGGAGGCGCGGGCTCGGCTGTCGTCGCCTTCGCCGTGCGTATGGCCTGAACGTCGCGCTTCGTCGTGGAAGATCGCTCGTCGCGCCCAGACGAATCCTTCTTGTCGCCGATCGGTGCTTGCATCTGCGGAATCACGACCGGCGGCCCGGGGACGATCTCCTGCCCCATGATCCCGGCGATGCTCGATCGGCTCTGGACGTCGGCCTGCTCGGTAGGATCGAGGAGTTCATGTTTCCGGGACGATTTCTCGGTGGGTTTCTCCCTGAATCCGGGCTCTTCGGCTGCCGCGGCACGGTCGTGCACCGTCTCGTCGTTGGCGTCGTCCTTCCCGCTCTGGTGCGCCAGGCGCGTCCGCAGCGTGCCGGCTTTCACCGCCGTGTCGCCGCCCTCATCGTTGAGCGCCCGCTTCGCGAGATTCGAGACGGTGTGCAGCAGATCGTTGAAGGAGGAGTCCGCCTGCGCCTTCGGTCCGGCGCTCTTCCCGGAGCGCGATGTGCCCCGCATGTTGAGGCTTTCGGCGAGACTCGAAAAGATCTGGCCGGAGGTTCCACTGAGCTTCGTCATGGACGGCGATCCCTGGTGAGGAGTTCGAGCTCGCCGAGCTGCTTCTGCGCGCGCGCAAGCGTTGCGGTCGACGACGCGAGGTCGAGACGCGCCGGCGTGACCGGAGACTTGTCGGCTGCGGCGGCGGATCCGCCAGCGAACGGCTTGCGAACGTCGAGTGCGAGCTGCACCGTTGCATTGAGAAAGGGAATGTCGCGCTCGGGCAGCTTCGACCGGTCGAGCGCCTTCAACTCGGCGAGACCGCCGTCATATTCGTCGGCGAGCGCCCGCGACACGCCGCGGAACAAATGCGCCCGCTCGCGCTCCGCCGAGGCATCGGCGCTGAGAGTCAGGGCACGCTCGCCGGCAAGCCGGGTCACGGCCAGCCCTCCGCGCACCATCGCGGTCCGCGCGATCACGAGATAGAGCTTGAGGCGGCTCGCGCGGTCGATCTGCTCCAGCAGGGTGGTGATCCGCGCAAACCGACGCTCGTCGAGCGCGAGGCTCGACTGCGTCAGGCCGGTCGCAAAGCGCTGCCAGAAGTCCCCGGCATAGACCGAGTTGTGGTAGTGCCTGATATAGGCCAGCGTCAGGAACTCGAACTTGTCGAAATCCTCGGCTTGCCCGACCAGCAGGATCTCGCGCCGCAGCGCGGCCTCCTCCACCAATGTGCCCGGCAAGAGCAAGCGCGCGTCGTCCAGACGCTCGATTGCGAGCGATGCCTCAGCGCGTGCGAACAGCGCGCCCTGGACCAGCGCGAGCTGTCCGCCCAGGCCCGACGGAACCGTCCGCGGCTTGACGTCCTTGAGCAGTTCGCGCGCTTCGTCCTGACGACCCTCGACATAGGCAAGCGCGCCATCGAACAGCCGTCCATCGACGTTCAGCTTGTCGCGCGGCAGCTTGCGAATGATTTGCGGCGCGCCGCCGCTAAGTAGGTAAATGACGGCCGCTTGGCCGTTCTGCGAATTACTCCATACGCCCGGATCGGCGGCGAGAAATTTTTCGCCGATCTGCCGGATCAATGCGCCGTGGCTGCCGTGCGCCGCGGTATCGCCGTTGGCGATGCCGTCCTGCACGGCCTGCAACGCCCGAACGAGCTCGTATGGCTCGCCCGATGCCGATACCAGCGGGGGCGGCATCGGTGCCGGCTCGGCGAATGCGCCTGCCGCCGTGAACGGCAGCAGCATCAGGAGCGCGGCGCGGAGAAGAGGCCTGATCAAGGACGCTTCTCCCGGACCATGATCTCGATCCGGCGATTTTGCGCGGCCGCCGGATCGTTTTGAAGTTTCGGCCGCCGATCGGCATAACCCTCGACATGCTCGATGCGCTGCGCATCGACACCGGAGCGGACCAGCATGTAATAGGCCATCTGCGCACGGGCCGTCGACAGCCGCCAGTTGTCGTAGGCCTCCGAACGGTACGGCCGATTGTCGGTGTGGCCGCGGACGATGATCACGCCGGGACGCTTTATCAGCAGCGGGCCGATCTTGTCGATCACACGGATGAGTTCGGGCCGCGGCTCAGCAGAGCCGACCGCGAACATGCCGAAGTTGGCATCGTCGGTCAGGCTGATCAGCAGGCCTTCCTCGACCTGACGCACCTCGGCCACCGGTCCGGCGCCAGCCTTGACGTCCGACAGCGCGTCCGCGATCGCCGACTGAAGCTGCTTGACCGCTAATTGCTGGGCCTGAGCCGCGTCGCGCGGCTCGGATTCCTTCGTCGTGTCGTTGGGAAGCGGCTGAGCGGCGGCATTGGCTTGATTACCAGTCTGGGCGCCGGGCTGCGCGCTCCCTTCGCGTGAGGCCTGTGATGGCGCGGGCCCCGGCGGCAGCAGAGCCGACAGGCTTGCGGACGACGCATCGGCCTTCGGAGCCACGCTTCCGCCGGCATCGTCCTGCCTGGCCCGGCGTGCCTGTGGCTCGCCCTCGCCTGTGCCGGACGCAGTGTCGCGCGCGGACGCATTCGGCTTCAGCTCGGGCTTGGGCTCGATGATGCGATCGGCATCCTTGGGTGCCTGCGGCGCAAGCTTCCAATAGCCGGGATCGAACGGATCGCGGTAGGCGTCGCCGCCCTTGAGGCCATCCTCTTCGGCGGACGTCAAAGCGCCGGCGCGCCGCTGGCCCGAGGCCTGGTTCGCGCTGCTGGCGATCTCGGCGAGTGTCGTATAGGGATCGCGGAACAGGACCTTCTCCTCGTAGAAGGGCGGCTTCTCGGCCGTCGGAGAGTCACCGCGACGTTCCTCGCTCGGTCCTCCCGGCTGGCGCCTGCCGTCCTGGCCGTCGAACGACGACGGCTCCTTCTTGGAGAGATCCTTGAGCCCCTTCGGGGCAGGTGCGTTCTCCGCGAGCTTGATCGGATTGAAATAGCTCGCGACCACCTGCTTCTGATCCTGGTTGAGCGCATTGATCAGCCACATCACCAGGAAGAACGCCATCATCGCGGTCATGAAGTCCGCATAGGCGATCTTCCAGACGCCGCCGTGCGGCTTCTCGTCGTCAAAGGCGCTCCGCCGGCGGATGATGACAAGTTCTGACTTGACCTCATTCATGACAGACTACCGGCGCGCCTCTTTCAGGCGCTCGCTCCAGGCCGTGATCTGGGTCTCGATCACGGTCTGGTCGGCCACGACGCGAACCTCGAATGTATCGGCGGCCTCATACTCGATGCTGGTTCGCCGCGCCGTCCCGAGCTGCGTCTTCACCAGGTCGAGCAGTTCGCTCGGGCCGGTGACCTTGAACACCGGCACCGGCGAATTGCCGGTCAGCGCCGCAATCTGCTCGACCAGCGATCCGATCGCCTTGTCGCGGACCGCATCGGCGAGGAACGGCAGCAATATCCGCGCAACGGAGCTCGCGATGTTGGTCTCGATTTCGCGGCAAGCCGTGTCGAAGCCGCTGACGACCGCCACCGCCTGCTGGTCGGACCACTTGGCCCGCTCTTCGCCGAGCCGGATCGCGCTCCGCACGCGTTCTTCGGCGATCCTGGACTCGCCCTCCGCAACGCCGGCCGCATGGCCGCGCCGAAAGGCATCGTCCAGGAGATTGACCGCCGGGGCTTCCGCCTTCGGCGCCGGAGGCGGCGACTGAAGCTGCGGCTGCGATTGCGGTTGCGAATGGGTCTGAGGCTGCGGCTGAGGCTCGCGCCGGGCTTCCTTCGGCCTCGTCAGCACATCCTGGATTTTGGGCGGCGGTGGAGGCGGAGGCGATTTGACCCGCCCGTTCACGTCGAACTGCGTCAGGAGCTTTCCGATTGCCGCGTTCATGCCGCCTCCTCGCGTCGCATCCAGTCTTTAAGGATCGCTGCCGCCTGCATCTGATCGAGACGAACGATCTGCTCCAGCCGCTTCTGCGGCGTTCGCTGCATTTTGCCTTCGAGGTCTTCGACCAGGTTGAGCTCGGCCTCCTCGCTATCCGCCAATGCAAGGGCGCCCGCGGCCGACTCGAGCTGGGCGGCTTCCGCCGCCTCGGTCTGCTCCTGCGCCGCGCGGTGGGTCAGAATGCCATTGACCGCAGGACGAAGTCCGAACCACACCAGCATCGAAGCTACGGCCAGGATCGTGACTGCGTTGATGACGCTGCCGAGCTGCTTGTTGATCATCTCGACGAAGCTGATCGGCGGCACCGGCGCCAGTTCGCGTGAGCCTTCGATGAAATCGACGGCCGTCACCTGGATCTGGTCGCCGCGCGCCTTGTCCAGGCCTCCGGCCGTGGCCGCGAGTTGGCTGATCTCGGCGAGCTTGCTGTCGACGATGGCCTGGTTGCTCTTGTCGCCCAGGTCGGCAATGAGCCGCCCGCGGTTGACCAGCACGGCAATGAACAGCTTCTTCACCGAATAGCCGTCGCTCACCGTCGTCGTGGTCTTGGACGAGACCTCGAAATTGGTGACGTCCTCGCGGCGGGTCTTGTCTTCGCTGGAATTCTTGGTGCCGCCGGCGTTCACCTGCTGGTCGGGAAGGTTCTGCTGCACCGTGGTCGGCTGCGAACGGTCCGCGTTCTGTGACTTCTCGTTCTCGCGAACGTTCCGCACCGAGCGCTCGGCGCGGCTCTCCGGATCGTAGACGGTTTCGTTGGTCTGCCGCTTGTCGGTGGAGAGCTGCGATGCAACGCTCACTTCGAAATTGTCGAGGCCCAGATATGGCGTCAGCGCCTTGCGGATGTTCTCCTGCACCATCCCGCCGACCGTCTTCTGCAGGCTCGCCATCTTGGTCGGAGCAGCAGTGGCCTCGTCCTCTTCGGCAAGCAGCATCGAACCGTCGGCGTCCAGCACCGTGACCTTGTCGCGGCTCATGCCCGGAATGGCCGCCGCGACGAGATGACGGATCGACTGCGCCGTGCGCGCCTCGATCGCGCCGTCGGTGCGCAGCACGACCGATGCCGAAGGTGGCTGCTGCGTCGCGCGGAACGACCCGCGCACCGGCATCACGATATGCACCCGCGCCGCCTTCACGCCCTTCATCAACTGCACCGTGCGCGCGATTTCGCCTTCCAGCGCCCGGAGCTTGGTGACCTCCTGCATGAACGAGGTCAGACCGAGCGAACCGATCTTGTCGAACAGCTCGTAGCCGGAATTGGCGCTGGTCGGCAGCCCCTTCTCGGCGAGCAGCATCCGCGCCTGCATGGTCTGGCTCGGACGCACCGAGACCGCGTCGCCGGCGGTGTTGACGTCGAAGGTGATGTTTTGCTCGCGCAGCGCGGCACCCATGCGCGTCACGTCTTCGCGGGAAAGGCCGGTATAGAGCGTTTCGAATTCAGGCCGGCTCAGATAATAGGCGCCGCCCACGACGGTGACGAGAACGGCGAAACCGATCAATCCCAAGGCCATCAGGCGTCGCGGCCCAAGCTCCAGCAGATTATTGAGCAGTTGCTGTATCTGCGCACGACTGAACAGCATGTGACCTCATACCAATGCGAACGTAGAGGACACTCTGCTGCCAACCTTGTCTGAAGGTTGCGCGAGACCACGAATGTGTCGGTTCGCCGGCGAGGCGTTGCAATTTTACAAGAGACTGAGTGACGCAATTGCGCGCGTCGGCGACAAGCGGACGGCCGGTCGCATCGCGGTGCGATCGCCGACGGCGTGTTGCCTGGAATGTGGCGTCAGGAAATCGATGTGGGCACGTCGTGTGCCGTCGGATCCGCCGCTCACGGCGGAGACCGTGCTCCCTGAGGAGCACGGTCGTTTTCGAAGCCGCGGCTTAGCGGAACAGCGACAGGATGCTCTGGCTGTTCTGGTTGGCGATCGAGAGCGCCTGAACACCGAGCTGCTGCTGGGTCTGGAGCGCCTGAAGGCGGGTCGATTCCGCATTCATGTCGGCATCGACGAGCTGGCCGATACCGCGGTCCACGGAGTCCATCAGGGTCTTGACGAATTCCGTGTTGGTCGCGAGTCGGTTCTTGACGGCACCGAGATTGGCGGCGGCCGACGCCACCGAGTTGATCCCGGCGGTGACCTGCGCGATGTAGCCATCGAGCGTGGTCTGGTCAGCCGCCGAGTCGGTCAGCACGGAGATGCTCATCGTGTTGATCGACGGAGAGGTCGAACCAGCCGTGTCCAGAATGCCGGTCTGGGTCGAGGTGTAGAGCGAGTAGTTCGCGGTCGTCACGGTGATCGAGCCGATGGTGGGCGTACCGCCGACACGCGAGTACGACGACACCAGGTTGAAGGTCGTCGGCGTGGTGGCAGTCGTGCTCAGCCAGTTGATACCGTTGAAGGTCGCCGAGTTCGCCTTGAGCTTCATATCCTGCTGGATCTGGGTGATGTCAGCCTGGATCTTGGTGCGGTCGATACCAGCGGTCTTGGCTTCGACCAGCAGCGCCTGGAGCTTGGTCAGGCCGGAGTCCTTGTCGCCGATAACCGAGGTCAGAGCGGTATATTCGGTGTCGACGGTCGCGGCCGACAGGCCGAGCGAGTCGGAGACCGCGGAAAGCGCGGCGTTGTCGGAGCGCATCGACGTCGCGATCGACCAATAGGCAGCGTTGTCCGAGGCGGTCGAGACGCGCATACCGGTCGAGATCCGGTTCTGCGTGGTCGCGAGCTGCGAGCTGACGTTGCGAAGGGTCTGCAGCGCGGTCATTGCAGACGAGTTGGTGAGGAGGCTAGAACCCATTTTGATGTCCCTTTGGAGATTGAATTAAATTTGGGGACATACCGGACTTACACCGGTACGGCAGGGCGGCGTCATGCCTTTGGGCTGCGCAGAAGCGTCAAGGCCCAACCTGTCGTAACGGCGACGATAGCCCGCGAAGCTTGTGCGGAGCTTGTGGCTCTGTGTCTTTGCCGCAACAAAGCGGCCGAAATTGCGGCGCGCGATGTCACGCCAAAATGAAAGGGCCGCGCCTCGTGAGAAGCGCGGCCCTCCCCAAAATCGTTTGAGGCTTAGCGGAACAGCGACAGGATGCTCTGGCTGCTGTTGTTGGCGATCGAGAGCGCCTGCACGCCGAGCTGCTGCTGGACCTGGAGGGCCGACAGGCGGGTGGACTCCTGGTTCATGTCGGCGTCGACGAGCTGACCGATACCGCGGTCCACGGAGTCCATCAGCGACTTCACGAAGTCCGTGTTGGTCGAGAGCCGGTTCTTGACGGCACCGAGATTGGCGGCGGCCGAGGCCACCGAGTTGATGCCAGCGGTGACCTGCGCGATGTAGCCATCGAGCGTGGTCTGGTCAGCTGCCGAGTCGGTCAACGCGGAGATGCTCATCGTGTTGATCGACGGAGCGGTCGAACCGGCCGTGTCGAGAATGCCGGTCTGCGTCGAGGTGTAGAGCGAGTAATTGGCGGTCGTCACCGTGATGGAGCCGATGGTGGGCGTACCGCCGACACGCGAGTACGACGACACCAGGCTGAAGGTCGTCGGCGTCGTGGCGGACGTGCTCAGCCAGTTGATGCCGTTGAAGGTCGCCGCACTGGCTGTCGCCTTCATCTGCTGCTGGATCTGGGTGACGTCTGCCTGGATCTTGCTGCGGTCGATACCGGCGGTCTTGGCTTCGACCAGCAGGGACTGGAGCTTGGTCAGGCCGGAGTCCTTGTCGCCGATGACCGTGGTCAGAGCGGTATATTCGGTGTCGACGGTCGCAGCCGACAAACCGAGCGAGTCGGAGACCGCCGAGAGCGCGGCGTTGTCCGCGCGCATCGAGGTCGCGATCGACCAGTAGGCAGCGTTGTCCGAAGCGGTCGAGACGCGCTGGCCGGTGGAGATGCGGGTTTGCGTGGTGGAGAGCTGCGAGCTCACAGACCGCAAGGTCTGGAGTGCGGTCATGGCGGTCGAGTTCGTAAGCAGGCTTGACATTGCGAATGTCCCTTTATGTACGCGTTACATTTTCACGAGGGGACATACCGGGCTTTCACCGGTACGGAGGGGCGGCATCATGCCTTTGGACTGACGTGGGTGGGGTCCAACCCGCCGTGACGCATTGCTAGCACGCCGAATCTTGCGCGCGGATTAAGATCGGCTTGAATTGCGCTGTAAAATCAGATGGTTAACAGTACCTATTGCTAACCATAGTCCGGTACTTATCGCTAACCATAACCGTCCGCCTGGCGCTCATTGCCGTTACGAGAATGAGCGCACCAGCCCGGAGGCAAGCAGATTCCAGCCGTCGATCAGCACGAAGAACAGCATCTTGAACGGCAGTGCGAGGATTGTCGGCGGCATCATCATCATGCCCATCGACATGGTCAGCGTCGCCACGATCATGTCGATGACGAGGAACGGCAGGATGATGAGAAATCCGATCTCGAACGAACGCCTGAGCTCGGAAATCATGAAGGCTGGAATGATGACGCGCATGTCGACGCGCTTGTCGTCGAACTTCCTGCGGAAGCTCTCCGCGGCCAGCGATTCGAAGGTCTGCAGATCCTTGTCGCGAACATGGGCCAGCATGAATTCGCGGAACGGATCGGTGATCTTCAGATAGGCCTCTTCCTCCGAGATCTCGTTCTTCATCAGCGGCTGGATCCCGGTTTCCCAGGCGCGGTCGAAGGTCGGCGCCATCACGTAGAAGGTCATGAACAGCGCGAGGCTGATCAGCACCAGATTGGCCGGCGTGGTCTGAAGTCCGAGACCGGCGCGCAGGAACGACAGCGCCACCGCAAACCGCGTGAAGCTGGTTACCATGATGAGCAGTCCCGGCGCCACGGACAGTACCGTGATCACCGCCATCAACTGGATGATCCGGCCGCTGGTCGAGCCGTTACCCGGCGGCAGCAGCGAATTGAGGTCCGGAATTTGGGCCAGTGCCACTTCGGGCAGCACGACCAGGAGCAACGCAAGCAGCAGGAGTCTCAGTTTCACTGAATCACCAACGTCTCAATGATCAATTCGCGGATCTTGCCCGAGGAGCGGATATTGGCGCGTTCGGTCAGGTCGTCGCGCAGGTGCTGAAGCCCGCGCGATCCCTCGAACTGCGCCACCGTCGCCGACCGCAGATAGGTGACGATGTCCTCGCTGATATGGGCCGCCAGGATACCGGCATCCTCGTCGCTCATGCTGTCGGTCACCATGGAGGCTTCGATGCGGGCCCAGTTGTTGGCCGGCGCGCCGAGATTGGTCACGATCGGCGACAGCTTCCTGAGCCGCGCGCTGCCGGCGTAGCTCGAGGCAAGAGGCGGCGGCGTGGCGGTTTTCTTGGCATCGGCGACGCGCTCGGCGGCCGCAATCAGATGCAGGCCGGCAAGCCCGCCCGCGCCGATCGCGATCAGGGTCAGCACCACGATGGCCGCAATCAGGCGCATGACGTCCCCTGCCCTCGTGACGCGGCCCGACGGTCGCGCATCTCAGAACGGTGCCACGGCGTCATAGATCCGATGTCCCCATCCAGGCTGCTGCACGTCCGAGAGATTTCCCCGGCCGCCGTAGGCCACGCGCGCCTCGGCGATCTTCTCGTAGGAGATCGTGTTGGTTCGCGAGATATCGCGTGGACGCACGATGCCGCCGACGTTGAGCACGCGCATTTCCGTGTTGACCTTGAACTCCTGCGAGCCGCTGATCATCATATTGCCGTTCGGCAACACGTCGGTGACGATGGCTGCGATCGACAGTTTGATATCCTCTGTGCGGTCGATCTGGCCGTTGCCCTTGATCTGGGTGTTGGTGTTGAGGTTGGCGCTCGTCGAGCCCTTGTCCTGCCATCCCGCGACGTCCATCAGCCAGTCGAGGCCGAACTTGATCTGCGAATCGCGCGAGCGACCAGTCTTGTTGTCGAGCTTGGCCTTGTCCTGCATCGAGATGATCACCGTCACGACGTCGCCGACGCGCCGGGCGCGGGGATCGCGGTAGAGGTCGGTGCCGTCGTCCCAGGTCGAGCGATAGCTGACGGGCGAGTGCATGCGGGGCGTCACGGGAATCGGATCGGCCTGCGTCCTCAGACCGCTCCCGACCGGCGACAATCGCGGCCCAGTCAGCACCTCGGCCGGATCAGTGACGCATCCCGCAAGCGATAACAGCGACAGGATGAGGATCAGATTCTTCATCTATTTGGTCTTTCCGTCATCCACGCGACGCATCCCGCCGAGCAGATCGGCGAGGTGCGCCGCGCGCCCCGTCTCCATCTCGTTGAAGATTGCGCTCGAGCTCCTCGGGCTGAGCTTTGCGAGCACGGCCGCAGCCGTCTCGTCCGCCATCCCGGCGATCTGGGTTGCGGCGGCGTCCGGCTTCATGCGCGAGTAGATCTCGACGACGCTCGCTTCGGCCTTCTTCAGGAAGTCGTCGCGCAACGCCATCCACTTCTCATATTCAGCGCGTTTGGCCTCGACCTCGGCGATCCGCTCGCGGAGCTGGTTCTCGGCCTTCTCCAGCTCCTTGAGCTGCCAGGCCAGCCTTGCATCGACCGCGGGGTCGGCGACATTGCTGCAGAACAGAGCGACTTCGTTGTCCGCGGTTGCAGCGGCCTGGGGCGGCACCGGCTTCGGCGGCGCCGTGACGCTACCGGGCTTGGCGGGTCGCGGCGCGGCTGTGGGCGCCGGCGCGGGCTTCTCGGAGGCCGGCACGGCACCCGTGGTCGCGGGTCCCGAATCTTCGGCTGCCCACGCCGTCGCCCGCATCGACGCATTGTCGCTCGGGATCGATGAGATCGGCTTCTGCGGGCCAGGCGCGCGGGCGCGCGCGAAGGACAGCAGGTTGAGCGGCTTCGACGGCTTGGCCTCATCCAGCGCCAGAATGGGCGAAGCGCTCGCGAGCGCGGAGGCCGCGACCAGGAGGAGGAGTTTGGCTTTATGATCCAGCTTCAACATCGGTCCGCGTGCGATTCTCAGTCAAGAGAGCATTGAGCGACCAAGCTTGCACGGCGCTTGCGCGTCATTGCACGATGACGTCCGCCTGGAGGGCGCCGGCCGTCTTGATCGCCTGGAGGATCGCGATGATGCCGGATGGTTTCAAGCCGATCTGGTTCAGGCCGCGCACCAGGCGCTGGAGATCGACGCCGCTCAGGATCGCCACCTGCGATCCGGCCTCGTTGGCCTCGACCACGGTCTGGGGCACGACCACCGTCTGCCCTTTCGAGAAGGGCGCCGGTTGCGACACCACGGGAAGCTCGGTGACGCGGACCGTCAGATTGCCGTGCGTCACGGCAACGGTCGATATCCGTACGTCGCGTCCGATCACCACCGTGCCGGTGCGCTCGTTGATCACCACCCGCGCCGGCGTGTCCGGCTCGACGGTCAGCTCGCCGATTTCGGCAAGGAAGCGGACCGGGCCGATGTGGCGCGGCTTCGACAGCACGATGGTGCGGTAGTCGCGCTCGAAGGCGATCTGCGCGCGGTAGCGTCCGCCCGCGTAGCGATTGATGGCGTCGAGGATTCGCGTTGCGGTGACGAAGTCGGGGTTCTTGAGCTCCAGCACAAGATACTCCATTTCATGGAGACTACCCTGCACCTCGCGCTCGACCAGCGCGCCGTTCGGGATGCGGCCCGCGGTTGGCGTGCCCTGGCTGACGTTCTGGGCCTGGCCTCCGACGCTGTAGCCGGCGACCGTGACCGCGCCTTGCGCCACCGCATAGACGGCGCCGTCCGCCGCGCGCAGCGACGTCATCACCAGGGTGCCGCCGAGCAGCGAGGTCGCATCGCCGAGCGACGACACGGTCACGTCCATGCGCTCGCCCGCACCGATCGAGGGCTGCAGGTCCGCGGTCACCATCACGGCCGCGACATTGCGCGTGCGCAGCGTCGTCGGACGCGGCGGATTATTGGTGCTGGTGGTCTCGTTCCGGACATTGATGCCCATGTTCTCGAGCATCGATTGCAGGGACTGCTCCGTGAACGGCGCATTGCGGAGCGTGTCGCCGGTGCCGTTCAGGCCGATGACGAGGCCGTAGCCGACGATCTGGTTTTCGCGCAATCCCTTGATGTCCGCGATGTCCTTGATGCGGACGGCGGCCTGGGCGCTGGCGGCGGAAACGAGCAGGACGAGCGCAAGCAGGACCTTAGTCATGATCCGTCCACGACCTTGACGGTGCCGTCCGGCTGGACGACGCCCCTGATGATCACGCCCGTATCGGTGTTTCGTATCGGGATGAGCGCGCCGGGCGCGCCCGACTGCATCGCTGCGCCGTAGGTCACGATCGACAGGCCGCTGTCCTCGACCACGACCTTGACCATCGCGCCGCGGGCGACCGTCCAGGGATCCTCCACCGAGTTGGTCGGGATCGGCTGGCCGGGGAGCAGCGCGCGGCGCGCCATGCGGCCGACCAGGACCTGGCGTCCTTCGATGAAAACGGCGACGCCGAGCACGTTCGGCGCAAAGGCGCGCTCGGTGATCATGTCGTCCCGGATCAGCTCGCCGGCGCGGATCGAGACGGCCGGCACGGGAAGCCGCTTCTCCTCGGCCGCCGCGACTCGCGCGAAGACGAGAACCAGCAGCACGGCGGCCAACCCACGCATGATCGAGCCCATCCTGTTCAACATGGATACACCGGAACTAGCGCATGCCCTTCGAGACCGTCTGGGCCATTTCATCCGAGGCCTGGATGACCTTGGCATTCATTTCGTAGGCGCGCTGGGCGGAGATCAACTCGGTGATTTCCTTGACCGGGTCGACGTTCGAGGCTTCGAGATATTGCTGGTTGATCTTGCCGTAGCCGGAATCGCCGGGCAACCCGACGACCGGCGTGCCGGACGCCGTGGTCTCGCGGTAGAGATTGCTGCCCAGCGGTTCGAGGCCGGCCTCGTTGGCGAAATTGGCGAGATTGAGCTGGCCGATTTGCCTCGGGTTCACTTCCGTATCCAGCTTGGCAAACACCTGTCCGGTCTGGTTGACCGTGACCTGAACCGTTCCCTGCGGCACCGTGATTGCGGGATCCAGCAGATAGCCGTCGGTCGTGACGAGCTGGCTGTTGGCGTTGGTGTTGAACGAGCCCGCGCGGGTATACTGCACCTCGTTATTCGGGCCGAGCACCTGAAACCAGCCGCGGCCGTTGATCGCCATGTCGTAGGGATTGCCGGTCTGCGTGAGCGCGCCCTGGATGTGCAGCTTGCGGATCGCCGCCGACTTGACGCCGAGACCGAGATTGGCGCCTTCCGGGATCGGCGACGAGCCGCTGGTGTTGGCAACGCCCTGCATGCGGTCCATCTGGTAGAACAGATCGGTGAACTCGGCACGCGCCCGCTTGTACGAGGTCGAGTTGATGTTGGCGATGTTGTTCGCGATGACTTCGATGTTGGTCTGCTGGGCGTTCATGCCCGTGGCCGCGATGGCAAGCGATTTCACAGCGTCACTCCTTGATCAGATCGACATCCGGACGACTTCTTGGTAGGCCTGCACGACCTTGTCGCGAACTGCGACCGCCGTCTGCAAGGCCTGCTCGGCCGACATCAGCGCCTCCACGACGCGCCGCGTCGATTCTTTGCCCTGCATCGCCGAGATCGAGGCCGCCTCGCCCGCCTTCAGCGTCCCGATCGCGTCCGTCGTCACCTGCTTCATGACAGATTCGAATCCGACGTCGGCGCCGGACTGGATCGCGGGTGTCGCCGTCGACGAGATGGCCTGCGCCTCGGTCGCGCGGCTCGCCGCTTGCCCGGCCGAAATCGCTGTGGATGAAATTGCTTCAAGCATTGTCAGCTCCTCAGCAGATCGATGGTCATGCCCAGCATCGACCTCACCTGTTTCACGACCTGCAGATTGGCTTCATAGGAGCGGTTGACTTCCCGCATGTCCGCCATCTCGATCATCATGTTGACGTTCGGCAGCTTGACGTAGCCGGCCTTGTCGGCGGCGGGATGCCCCGGCTCGTACTCCACGCGGTACGGCGTGGTGTCGACGCCGATTTCCTTGACCTTTGCCAGCTGAGCGCCCGAGGCGCGGTCCATCGCGGCATCGAAGGTGATCGTCTTGCGTTGATAGGGATCGGCGCCGGCGGCGCGCCCCGTCGACGTCGCGTTGGCGAGATTCTCCGAGACGATGCGCATGCGCGTCGACTGCGCTTCGAGCCCGGAGCTCGCGACCGTCAACGAGGATTGCAGTGAGTCCAGCATGTCAGTTCACCTCAGGTCTTCGCGCTCGACAGCAGCATGCGGTGAAACGACCGCACGACCGCCGAGTTCATCGAGTAGTCGCGACTGACGTCGCTGCCCTTGATCATTTCCTGCTCGAGACTGACGGAGTTGCCGGAGTGAACCACGTCCCAGCTGTCCTTTTTCGCGGTTGCCCGCGTGTCGCTCTCGGCAGCGGAGAGTTGCATGTGCGACGGCGACGTGGTCACCAGTCTCACTGGCGTGCTGTCGAGCACCTTGTTGAAGGGCTCGACGTCGCGCGCCTTGAAGCCCGGCGTGTTGGCGTTGGCGACGTTGGTGGCGATCGTCGATTGGCGGAGCTCGAGGTATCGCGCCTGCGACGATGCGAGTTCGAAGAGATAGAGCGGTCCCACGGCAGCACCATTCTGGTTCAGACGGTGTAACCTTAGGGTCGCAAGCTTTCGTCAGGCTGATGGAATAGACGCCGTCCTCGGAATTCTACTGGACCTTCTCGGACCGCGGCGCCTGCTTGGACTGCAGGAAGTAGATGATCTCGGCGACCGGCCGGAAGAACTCCGCCGGAATCACTTGGTCGACCTGAACCGCCTCGTAGAGCGCGCGCGCCAGCGCCTTGTTCTCGATCACCGGAATCCGGTTCTGCTCGGCGACTTCGCGGATCTTCAGCGCAATCACGTCCATGCCCTTCGCCACGACGATCGGCGCGGGATTTTCCTCGCGGTTGTAGCGTAGCGCGATCGCGAAGTGCGTGGGGTTCGCGATCACCAGCGTCGCCCGCGATGCGGAGGCGATCATGCGCTGGCGCGAGCGGTCGCGCGCCAGCGAGCGCAGGCGCGCCTTGATCAGCGGATCGCCTTCGGCCTGCTTGTGCTCGTCCTTGATCTCCTGCCGCGTCATGCGCAGCTCGCGCCGCCAGTGGAAGCGCGCCCAAGCCAGATCGACCGCGACCAGGACGATGGTCGCGATGCAGATCGCCGAGACGATTCGCATGGCGATGTTGAGAATCATCTCCGGCAGCGCGACCGGGTCGGTGTACATCGCCTCGAACGCCTTCGCTTCCGACGAGCGCAGCACAAACGCGACGACGACGGTGACCGCGGCGAGCTTAAACAGCGACTTGGCGAACTCGACGAGGCCCTGCGATCCAAACAGCCGGCTCCAGCCGCTGAGCGGAGAGATTCGCGACAGGTCCGGCGTGATGCGCTGGAGCACCAGGCTGGGAGCATTTTGCAACAGCGAGGCGGCCAGCCCGAACGCCGCCAGGGTGACGACCAGCGGCGTCAGGAACCGCAGTGCCTGAAGCCCGACCACGATGAGCAGATTCTGGGCGTCGGCCCCGGTGCTGAGAGGGAAGCCGTCGGGATCATCGAGAAAGCCCGTCAGCATCGGCGTCAATTGCTGAACGCCCTGGCCGATCAGGAACGCCTGGATCACCATCAGCGCGGCCATCGAGGCGAAGATGGAAGCCTCCCGAGAGACCGGGATTTTGCCATGTTCGAGCGCATCGCGGACTTTTTTCTCGGTCGGCTCTTCTGTCTTGCTCTCCTGATCGGTTGTTTCTGCCATGCCCGTTCAGCGGTCAGCGGAAGACCAGCTCATCCTCCTGCTCGGGGTTGAGCTCGATTTCGCCCTTTTCCGCGAGGTCGAGCGCGAGGTCGGTGATCACGCGCCGCGCCTCGAGCACGTCGCGCTGGTTCGACGGTTCGCCGATGGCGAGCTCGTGCTCGACGACCCGGCGGACGCGCGAGGCGACCGAGGACAGGATCATCTCGCGGAAGTGCTTGTCGGTGCCCTTCAGCGCGATGACGATGCGATCGGTCGGCACCTGGTCGAAGATCATGGTGCGCGCCTTCGGCGTCAGGTTGGTGACGTCGTCGAAGGTGAAGAGCAGCTCCTTCAGCACTTCGGCCGACTTCGGCCGCTTCTCCGACAGGCTCTTGAGCATGTCCTCGATGTGTCCGCGCTCCATCTTGTTGATGATGTCGGCGACGCGGGCATAGGTGTCCGCGCCGAGGTTGCGGGCGAAGTTCAGCGTCAGATCCTCATGCAGCGTCTTCTCGAGGACCCTCATGGCGTCGTCGACGATCGGCTTGAGGCTGAGCACGCGCCGCATCAGCTCGTTGCGCAGGCTCGACGGCAGCTGGCTCATGACCTTGGCGGCGCAGGACGGCTTGACCTTGGACAGGATGAGCGCCGCGGTCTGCGGATGCTCCTTGGACAGGTAGCTTGCCAGCGAGTTCTCCGACACCGACGAGACGCGATCCCACACGGACCGGCTCGAATTGCCCAGCAGGTCCGACATGATGGCCGAGACCTGGTCGGCCGGAAGCACGTCGCCGAGCACGGCTTCCAGGCCACCGAGGGTGCCGAGAATGTTGGCGCCCATCGAGAATTGCTGGGCGAACTCCTCGACGATCGCTTCAAGTTCCTGCGCCGTGATCGGCCGCAGCTCGGCCGCGGCCTTTGTAACGGTGCGGATATCCTGCGGCTCGAACTGCGCGAGTACGCTCGCGGCCGCCTGCCGGCCCATGGCGAGCAGGAGTGCCGCGACCTTCTCCGTTCCGCCCAGCGTGGTGACGCCTCGCTGCTTGATAGGAGCCATGCCGACCTGTGCCGCCATGGTCAGGTATCACCCTGCCCCAACGGGCCCACAATCTCGGTGAGCGAGACGCCGAAGCGGGAATTGTCTTCTTCGACCACGACCACCTCGCCGCGGGCGACGACGCGGCCGTTGACCACGACGTCGACGGGTTCGCCGACCCTGTGGTCGAGCGGAACCACCGCGCCGCGGCCGAGCTTCATCAAATTTGCCACCGGAATGGTCGCCGATCCCAGCACCACCTGCATGGTCACGGGAATGCGCAGGATGGCATCGACATTGGCGAACTTGCCGGTCTCCTCCGCGGTGCGCGCGGCGATCTCCGCCAACCGCTCCAGCGGAGATGTTTCGGTATGCCCCTCGTCGGCCGCCGATGCTGACTCATAGTCGAAGGATTGCGCCATCTGGTATCGCCTCTTGGTATTTCCGCTCCCGGAGCGCCGCGACGTTCCGATCGTATTTATTCCGCCGGCTTCGGCTTCAATGCTTGTTCACGTCGGCGCCGCCCGCGCTCGCTGCGGATGCGAGCCCGCTCCTCGCATCGAGCGCCGCGATCGCCTCGTGGGCCTGATCGATCTTCGTGCTCAGCACGTTGGCGAGCCGCCCGAGATTTGCGGTGGAATCATGCGCTGCGGTGATGACCGTGTCGAAGGCGCCCGCCGTCTCGTGGACGATGGTCGAGAACTCGCCCTGGTAGCTGCGCAACCGCGCCAGCTCGCGATGCATCCGGGTCACCCGCATGCTGGTGAAGGCGAGCGCGATCAGCAGCACGGCATCAACGAGATAGGATATCATCGACGAACTCCCGTTTCTGATCGACGGGATCTGCCACCTGCATGGCGTAGTAGCCGTCAAGCTGGCCGATCTGACACCAGAACAGCACCTGGTTGTTGCTCTCGAGTCGAGCCAGCGTGCGTGGCGTGGCTTCGAGCTCGAGCACCTGGCCGACCTGGAACTTCACGACGTCGCCGAGCGAAATCATCTTTTCGTCCAGCACGGCGCTCAGCGTCACCTCGGTGCGGTGAACCTCCGTCTCCATCTGCTCGCGCCAGCGCGGATCGGCCGCGCGGCCGTCGCTCACGACCACGGTCGCGAGCTTCTGCCTGAGCGGGTTGAGCGCGGAGTGCGGAATGATGAGGAACATCTGGCCGCCGCGATAGAGTGCCTGCAGCATGATGTTCGCGCAGATCGACATGTTGCCGCTCCGCCCGATCGCCAGCGATGCCATGGCGGTCTCGACCCGCTCGACGCGGAAAGTGACGTTGGAGGTGCCGGCGAAAGCGGATTGCAGCGCCTTGGCGAACCGCTCGAACAGCGCCTGGACCAGGCGGATCTCGATGTTCGAGAAGCTGCGCTCGACGTCGAGCGGCGGTTCGGCGCCGTCGGAGCCGAACATCGCCTCGACCATCGTGAACACGAAGTCGCGGTCGAGCATGATGATGATGCGGGAGTCCCACTGTTCGGCATAGAGCACGGCCGCAACCGCATTGGCCTCGTAGTCCTTGATGATGTCGCCGACACGGTCGTTGGTGATGCCGTTGACCGAGAAATAGCATGGCGTTCCAGCCATCGGCTGCAGGCTGTCCGTGCACGACGCCGCCATGCGATCGAAGATCACATTGAGCATCGGCATGCGCTCGATCGAGATGCCGGCGGCGTCCAGCAGATAGTTCGGCAGCGGCTTGCGCTGATCGACGTCGAGGGCTTCCATCATGATGCGCGCGCAGCCTTCGGTTCAACCTCGGTCACGACCGCCTTGGGTCCCGCGATCGTCTCGTTCTCGACGACGTCGATCGAGGGCCGCTCGGGGCTCGCGATCATCTTGCGGCCGTGCTCGACGGCGATCTGCGGCATGGCGCCGTTCATGAACGCCAGCAGCGTCTGCTTGACGATGATGTAGGGCCGGCAACGCTTTTCGCGCGTCATCTTCACCTTCATCGCGAAGGGCGAAATGATGCCGTAGGACAGGAAAATGCCGGCGAAGGTGCCGACGAGGGCGGCGCCGATGAAGCCGCCCAGCAGCTTCGGCGACTGGTCGAGCGCGCCCATGGCCTTGATGACGCCGAGCACCGCGGCGACGATGCCGAGCGCGGGCAGCGCTTCCGAGACCACCACCAGCGCATGGTAGGGCGCCAGCTTGCTCTTCACGATGGTGTGGATCTCCTCGTCCATCAGCGCTTCGATCTCGTGCGTTCGCGCGTTACCCATGATGATGAGACGGACGTAGTCGCAGATGAACTGGAGCAGCGACGGATCTCCGAGCACGCTCGGGAACGCCTTGAAGATCTCGGAGGACGCGGGATCGTCGATATGCGCCTCGACCTCGTTGCGGCCCTTGCCCCGCAGTTCCCGCATCAGCGCGTGCAGCGCGCCGAGCAGATCGAGATAGTAGCGTTGACCGGGCACCGCCCCCGTCACTGCCTGCACGCAGGCAAGCCCGGTATCCGCGACCGTCTTCCAGGGATTGGCCATGATGAAGGTGCCGGCCGCGGTGCCCATGATGATCACGAACTCCCAAGGCTGCATCAGCACGCCCAGATGCCCGCCCATGGCGGCAAATCCGCCCAGCAGTGCCGCTACCGTGATGACGATCCCCACGAAACTGCCCAACGCGCCGCTCCATCATCGATCCCATCGGGAATATCTAGTCGGCGAGCCTTGCGCGAGGCTGGCTTTCCCCTCGCCAGCCTCGCGCAAGCGATTCACGGCAGCTTGGGACGACGTCGCGAAAGCGGCCAGAGGGGCGCGGGTCATGCTATCCACCATCGCGGACTACACCAGACTGACCAAGGACATGGGCAAGTCGCTGACACAGGTCGCGACGCAGCCGGACGTCAGCCGCGACACCGATTACTTCCTCAGCCACATCGGCAACGTGAAGACCATCGACGACTTCCTGAAGGACTATCGCCTCTATTCCTACGCGATGAAGGCATATGGCCTCAGCGACATGACCTACGCCAAGGCGTTCATGCGCAAGGTGCTGACCGAGGGTATCGCCGACAACAAGACCTTCGCCAACAAGCTGACCGACATCCGCTACCGGCAATTCGCCGCCGCTTTCAATTTCGCCGCCCTCGGCGACAAGGCGACCCAAACCGCCGCGGCCACGACCGGCACGGCGACCCAATACGTCACGCAGACGATGGAGGAGAAGGCCGGCGACCAGAACGAGGGCCTGCGGCTGGCGCTCTATTTCACGCGCAAGGCTTCCACGATCACCAATTCCTACCAGATCCTCGCGGACAAGGCGATGACGCAAGTGGTCCAGACGGCGCTCGGCCTGCCGTCGACGATCAGCTCGGCTGATATCGATGCCCAGGCCAAGATGATCACGAGCAAGATCAAGCTCACCGATTTCCAGGATCCGGCCAAGGTCACCAAATTCGTGCAGCGCTTCGCGGCGATGTGGGATGCGACCCGGGCCCAGAGCGACAACTCGACCAACCCGGCGCTGGTCCTGATTGGTGGCGCCGCACCGTCGATCGGCATGGATACCAACGTGCTCACGACACTTCAGAACATCAAGCTCAACAGGTAAGTCATTTCAACAGGTAAGTCATGCAATCGGCCCTCTATGTAGGATTGTCGGCGCAGGTCGCCCTCGAAAAACGCCTCCAGACGATCGCCAACAACGTCGCCAACGTCAACACGGCGGCGTTCCGCACCGACGTGGTGAAGTTCGAGACGGTATTGTCCAAGGCGGGCGCGAACCCGGTCGCCTTCTCCTCGCCCGGCGACAACATCATCTCGCGCGAGATGGGCAGCATCACCGAGAGCGGCAACCCGCTCGATGTCGCCGTGGTCGGACAGGGCTGGATCGCCTTCGCCGGTCCGAACGGCACGGTCTATACGCGCGACGGTCGACTCCAGATCGCCGCAAACGGCGACCTTCAGACCGTCTCCGGCTTCCCCGTCATCGATTCCGGTGGCGCGCAAATCACCCTCGATCCGAACGGCGGACCGGTCTCGATCGCGCGCAGCGGCGCGATCACCCAGGACAACAACGAGATCGGCACCATCGGCCTGTTCAACATTCCCGCCGACGCCAATCTCGACCGCTACGGCAATTCGGGCGTCACGCCCAACCGGCCTGCGACCGCCATCGCCGACTTCTCCCGCGACGGCTTCAAGCAGGGCTATGTCGAGGGCTCGGGCGCCAATCCGATGATGGAATTGACGAAGCTGATCGCGGCCTCGCGCGCCTTCGACGGCACCAATTCAATGATCGAGGGCACTGAGAGCTCGCTCCAGAACGCAATCCGGACGCTGGGCGAACCCGGCAAATAGCTGCGCCCCGCGCGCAATGAGGTTGGACGGTTTCCTTGAACGCTCTTCGGCAACTTGAGTGGGCGCTGCTGGAGCTTCAGCAGAGCACTCCCCTGGCAAGCGTCAGCGGCGCGATCTCCGAGATCGCGTCGACGCATTTCCGTGTCTCCGGCCTGTCGCGCTTCGTCAGGCTCGGCGAACTGATCGGTGTCAACTCCGGCGGCAAGCCCCAGATCGGCGAGGTGGTGCGGATCGACAGCGAGGGCATCATCGCCAAGCCGTTCGACCGGCAGTTCGCCGGCGGCCTCGGCTCGGTCGCCTACCGGATGCCGCCCCTGTCCTTCGCGCCAGATCCGAGCTGGAAGGGCCGCGTCATCAACGCGCTGGGGGCGCCGCTGGACGGACAGGGCCCTCTCACCCCCGGGTCGCGTCCGGTCTCGGCCGAGGCGGAGGCGCCTTCGGCCATGAAGCGCGCGCGGGTCCACAAGCCGCTGCGCACCGGCGTACGCGTCATCGATTTGTTCGCCCCGATCTGCGCCGGCCAGCGCGTCGGCATCTTTGCCGGCTCCGGTGTCGGTAAATCGACGCTGCTTGCGATGCTCGCCCGCAGCCAGGGTTTTGACACCGTCGTGCTGGCCCTGGTGGGCGAGCGCGGCCGCGAGGTGCGCGAGTTCATCGAGGACGTGCTGGGCGCCGACCGTCACCGCGCCGTCACGATCGTGTCGACGGGAGACGAGAGCCCGATGATGCGGAGACTGGCGCCGAAGACGGCCATGGCGGTCGCCGAATATTTCCGAGACCGGGGCGAATCCGTCCTGCTCATGGTCGATTCGATCACCCGGTTCGCCCACGCCGCCCGTGAAGTCGCGCTCGCCGCAGGTGAGCCCGCAGTCGCGCGCGGCTACGCACCCACCGTCTTCACCGATCTGCCGCGCCTTCTGGAGCGTGCCGGACCCGGCGAGGAGGGGTCCGGGACGATCACCGGGATTTTCTCCGTGCTGGTGGACGGCGACGATCACAACGAGCCGATCGCCGATACCATCCGCAGCACACTTGATGGGCACATCGTGCTCTCCAGGCACATCGCCGACCAGGCACGTTACCCGGCGGTGGACGTTCTGGGTTCGGTCTCCCGTCTCGCCCATAACGTCTGGGACCCCGAAGAGCGCGAATTGGTGAGCAAGCTGCGCGCCATGATCGCCAAATACGAGGACACGCGCGACCTTCGCCTGATGGGCGGATACCAGGCGGGACGTGATTCGGGGCTCGACCAGGCGGTCGACATGGTCCCGAGAATCTATGGCGCGATGCGGCAGGACGCTTCGGCTCCGCCAAGCGCCGATCCGTTCCGCGAGCTGCGGGACATGCTCAAGGGCGACTAGCAAGTCTCAGCTTGAGTCGGGGCGCGAGGCGCCCCGCGATCGCACCTTGCTCGTTGTTTTCGACAGACGATTGCGCATGCCGCCACGCTTCCAGCGCATGCACATGCACGCCCGTCTCCGGTTTCAGCCGTGATCGGCTCCACCGTTCGGGTGAGGGAAATCGCGCAGCCGCGCGGAATGCGACTGAACCGGCGACTTCTCGATCCGACCCGGACAACCGCCGCGTGTAATTCCTGTGAGTTCCCTCGGACAGTTCTTGGCAGAACGCACAAGTTGTGGATGACATGCCGACGCACATCGTCGTCATGCACAAGCTTCGGTCAACTTGCTTCAACGACAGCCAACAACGTGCCGTGCAATAAAACCGTCGCATAGTTGCGTGCATGTTGCTCGTGGGACAGCGTATTGCGTTCACCATCATGTGTCCCGAAGAGCGAGATTGTCTTGAACGTTACATTCGCCTGCGACGACATCTTGTCTGCGAGATGGTCTCTACTTGATTTTGTTGAGAAGGTCATTCATCGTTTCGTCGGAAGATAAGAAACGTCTGCGTGTGACTTGAACCTTAGGGGCTTCGGTTGAACTACTCCGATCCATCGTCTGCTGGCGACGGCTATTCGGGCTCCCGTACGACAACGCCGCGAATGGCATACCATCAGCAACACCGCTTACCGTGCCATAGCTTGCAGTGCCCATTGGTCCAGGTCGGGGGCCGGGCAGTCCGTGCTTTCACGCGAGAGAAGAGCACGGTGCATGTGTCGAACATTGCCGGTAGTACGGCTTCTCGCAAACGGCTCATTCGCGACGGCGGAAGGCGGCTCGGGGGCGCCGCAAACGTGACTCCCGGGGCAAGGTAGGAATTCATGCCATTGGCAAGAGAAGCCGTGGAGCTGCTGGTTCAGGCAGCGAGGGCTTGGTATTTCGAAGGCGATCAGCATGGGTTGCGCGATCGGGAATGGATGGCGCTGCGCTTTCTCGGCCGCGCCAACAGGTTTTCGCGCACGCCGTCCGCGCTCGCCGGCTTCATCGGCGCAACCAGGGCAACTGCATCGCAGATCGTGAAGACGCTGGAGAGCAAGAGCTTCCTGGTGCGAAAACCGTCGCACGAAGACAAGCGTTCTGTCGTGCTGCACGTCACCGCACAGGGCGAGAAGTGCCTGAGCCAGCACGATCCGATCAATCACGTGCTGAACGCGGTCACGGCGCTCGGACCCGACGAGTGCGTCAGGCTGCGCGATTCGCTGCGCGACATCCTCAATCACCTCGACGCAGCACATCAGCGGCTCGATGCCAGCGTCTGCCGGGACTGCATGTTTCTTGCCGAACGCGGGCCGGGTACCGGCAAGGGACGCGCAACGGCGGAATTCATGTGCCGTTTGTATCGCGCCCCGGTCTCGCTCGAGGAGACCGAACTGCTCTGCACCAGTTTCGAGCGCACCCGCGACCGCCCCAAGATCGAGGAGCATCTCGACCGCGCGCGCATGGCGAACCAGGGGTGAGGCACGCGAGCGTTGCTGCGCAGAGCTGCGACCCAGCGGCGACATGGCGTAATGCGGCGACAGACTGGATTGCTTCGCTGCGCTCGCAATGACGGAGTATGAGGCGGTAGCCGCACTCTTCCAGCTCGCATTTTGAATTGCAGACACAGCTTCGCATCCTCGCGGCGCGATTCGCCCGAGTTTTGCTTCGTCACTCCACCCTCTTGTCCAAGAGGGCGCAGGGAAGGCCGGGTGCCGGCTGGCACCCGCGGTCCGCTGCGCGAAGATGTAGCGCAAGGAAACCGCACAGCAGCATACAGGTGTAGCCAATCACTCGGCCTTCCCTGCGCGATGGTTGACGGCTTATGCCGTGCTCTCCCGGGAGCCGAGTTCCTGCTGGCCTCCCTCGCTCTCACAGAAGTCGTCGACACCGCGCCGGTTGACGCAGATGCCGCATCCGCAAGAGCTTGACCGTAGCAACGACGGCCAGGACCACACGGTTTTGCCGTACGCACGGCCCGCCATTTCGCCGCAGTTTTCCCAGCCCTGTCGACAAAGCCGGAAACTTACAGATGAGACGAAGCCTAGCAGCGCCGCTCGTCGGAACGAAGCCTTGGGCTCACGGAGAGCAATCCGCCCTGCCCTTAGCCTCTCGTACCCGAACGCTGCCGCGTCCACCGCAAGCCTGGCTCGCGAACATGACGACCACAAGATCGCCCCTCAAGGATGAGCCGGGATGCGCGACACATACGCCATTTCCGAATTTCGGTAAAGTGGAATATTTTCGCGAAGATAGATTGACAGAGGGCGACACAGAGGAGGTCCCGTAGCCCGGATGGAGTGCAAGCGTAATCCGGGAAGGTACCGAACGCTGGGCCGAGCAGCCCCGGATGCACTCCGCCCGATCCCGCCATGTCATATTCGCCCGGCCCTTGTATCCATTATCCCAGTTGCCATCCTCACGCACTTTGCCTTACATGCCCGCCAAACTCGGCCGCGGATGACGGCCGGGGCTCAAAAATCACAAATTGGCAAAGGGACGAGGCATGGCGCGTAACATCCTGATTCTCGGGGCTTCCTACGGCTCCCTGCTGGGCACGAAGCTGCTGATGGCGGGACACAACGTGACCTTGGTCTGCCGCGCCAAGACCGCGGAGCTGATCAACCGCGAGGGGACCGAGGTGCGCATCAAGTTGCGTGACGAGGCGGTTCACCGCGCCATCTTCTCGCGCGACCTGCCCGGCAAGCTCGACGCCGTGACACCCGCCAATGTGGAGTTGTCGCGCTACGACATGGTCGGCCTTGCGATGCAGGAGCCGCAATACACCAACCACACGGTGCGCGTTCTCATGGTCAGGATCGCCGCGGCGAAGCTGCCGTGCCTGTCGATCATGAACATGCCGCCGCTGCCCTATCTGAAACGGATTCCCTCGCTCGCAGACATGGATCTCGAGGAGGCCTACACCAACGCGCAGGTGTGGGAGCGCTTCGAGCCGGGGCTCGTAACCCTGTGCTCGCCCGACCCGCAGGCGTTCCGTCCGCCGGAAGAGGCTGCGAACGTGCTTCACGTCGGTCTGCCCACAAATTTCAAAGCATCCGTGTTCGCCGACGAGAAGCACAACAAGGTGCTGCGCGAGCTCGAAGCCGACATCGATGCGGTGACCCTCGACGGCCACGACGTGCCGGTGAAGCTGAAAGTGTTCGATTCTCTGTTCGTGCCGCTGGCGAAATGGTCGATGCTGCTGACCGGCAACTACCGCTGCATCACGCCACACGAGCCGCAGTCGATCCGCGACGCCGTGCACGGTGATCTCGCGCGCTCGCAGACGATCTACGAGCATGTCGACGCCATCGCCCGGCGTCTGGGCGCCGATCCGCAGGATCAGGTGCCGTTCGCGAAATACGCCAAGGCCGCCGAGAGCCTGCTGAAGCCGTCATCGGCCGCACGCGCGGTGGCCGGCGGCGCGCCCTTCATCGAGCGCGTCGATCTGCTGGTCAAGCTGATCTCGCATCAGCTCGGCGCGCCCAATGCAGAGATCGACCGCACGGTCGAGACCGTGGACCTGAAGCTCAACGAGAAGATCGTGCAGGGCGGATCGGGCGCGCTGTAACACCATCGGCGCGGCAGGCCTTGCTGCCCGGAATTGGCACATCGATCGCGATCAGGCGCAATTCGGACCGTCCCCGGGACGCCACCGATTTGCGCAAACATCGCATCCATGCGAGTTCTAGCCATGCGAGTTGCCGAATTATCCGCCGCGCGACGGGCCGGCAGGCGGTTCCGCAGGTTCCCGACCGGCGCGCAATCGTCAGATGGAAGGCAGAAGAACAAGTAGTCGAAGATGGATCAGGCGACGTTGCAGGTCGTTCGCGCCGTGGAAGCCGGCGCAACGACGATAAAGGGCGTCATTGACGCGACCGGCTTGTCCCGCCTCAAGATCGAGCGCGCATTGAACGCACTCGAGAAACAGCGGCTGCTCGTTCGCGATAGCCAGGGGTTCAGGGCAGCCGGTCGAACTGCGCCGCCGCCCACCCGGCAATGCGGCTCGTGCAATGCCTGCTGCGACATCCTCGAAGTGGCCGGCGTCGACAAGCCGGTAAACCAGCTGTGCAAGCATTGGCAGACAGGCACCGGGTGCACCATCTACGAGCGCCGTCCCCGGATGTGCCGTTCATTCGTCTGCGCCTGGCTGCAAGGCCATCTCGACGAGGACTGGTTTCCGGCGAAGTCGGGCATCATCGTGCATTTCAGCCAGGACGCCGTGAACGTGACGGTCGATGACCATTGCCCCGACCGCTGGCGCGAGGAGCCCTATTTCAGCAAGCTCGCCGAATGGTCGCTGAACGGCATCAAGCGAATCGGAAATCGCGGCTACGCGACGCTCGTCGTCTCCGGCGCCGACCGGTTCCTGCTGCTCGGGCGCACCGTCGTTCCCGAGCCGACGCTGTTCGGCACCGCGTTCCTGCCGCTCACCGCCGACACCTTCCGATTCTGGCGGGCGAAATCCCCGGAGCATTTGCAGCGGCTGCACGAGCGCATCGCCGAAATCGAGCGGATCAGGCAGGAATTCGGCTCCTGCGCCATTCCCTCGAATGAGGACGACGATCCACAAGCCCCCTATCGGCCCGCACTTCTACGTTTGTCGCGTCACGCCTAACTGCGCCGTGGGCAACGGACCATGATTTGCGCCGTGGCGCTCGACGCGCCGCGGCCGGGTTGATAAGCCCCTGTCCGCGAATGATGGGACTTGAGTCGGGCATGACGGTTGCGATCGAGATGGGGCAGACCACGGCGGGCGCCGCGGCGGCCATGGACCTCGAGGAACTGCTGGCGACCCGCCTCCTGGTGCAGGGCAATTCGGGCTCCGGAAAATCACATCTGCTGCGGCGGTTGCTGGAGCAGAGCGCGCCTTGGGTGCAGCAGGCCATCATCGATCCCGAAGGCGATTTCGTCTCGCTGGCGGAACATTTCGGCCATCTCGTGATCGAGGCCGAGGATCACACCGAACGCGGCCTTCAGGTTGCCGGCGAGCGCGCGCGGCTGCATCGCGTCTCCACCGTGCTCAATCTCGAAGGGCTCGACGCCGAGAACCAGATGCGCCGTGCCGCGGCCTTCCTTGGCGGACTCTTCGACGTCGGGCGCGACCATTCGTACCCGATGCTGGTGGTGGTCGACGAGGCGCAGCTGTTTGCGCCTGCGGTCGCGGGCGAAGTCTCTGACGAAGCGCGAAAGCTTTCGCTCGGCGCGATGACCAATCTGATGTGCCGCGGCCGCAAGCGCGGGCTTGCCGGGATCATCGCGACCCAGCGGCTGGCAAAGCTCGCCAAGAACGTCGCGGCCGAAGCGTCGAACTTCCTGATGGGCCGCACCTTCCTCGACATCGACATGGCGCGCGCCGCCGACCTGCTCGGCATGGAGCGGCGGCAGGCCGAATCCTTTCGCGATCTCGAACGCGGACAATTCATGGCGCTCGGCCCCGCGCTGTCACGCCGGCCGCTGCGTTTGAACATCGGCGCGACCGAAACCCAGCCGCGCAATTCCACGCCGCGGCTGATGCCGATGCCTGAAGCGGCACTCGAAAATATGCGCGCCGTGATCCTCGCCGCGCCGCCGCCCGATGCCAGCCGGCCGCAGCGCCGGCCCGCGCCCGATCTGCTCGAACAGCTCCGCGCCGCGAAGGCTGCGGCACCGGAGATCGGCCCCGAAATGATCGAGGTCCCGATCAGTGCCGAGGAGCTCGCGGAGCGGCGCGAACGCGTCGATCGAACCCTGCGTGCCGTGCTCGCCGCGCCCGATGCCGGCTTCCGCGCGGTCGGCGTGCTCTACCAGGAGTTCGTGGTCCGCTGCCGCATCGAGGGGCTCGGCTCGGCGGTACCCGACCTCACCGAATTCCGCCGCATGCTGACACGCGCACGCGCCGGGCTCGGCGCCGAGCATGCCGAGGACGATGCCTGGCAGGACGTTTCGCTTCGCGCTTCGATCCTGCCCGACGACATGCAGGGCGTGTTCATGATGATCGCGCGCGCGGCGAAAGAAGGCTGGCCGTGTCCCGGCGACGCCGCCATCGCACGTGCCTACGGCTCGCATTCGCTGCGCCGGGCGCAACGCCTGCTCGGCTACATGGAAGAGCAGGGCCTGATCGTCTGCCAGCTCGACGGCGCCGGCCGCAGGTTCGTGACGCTGGTGGAACTGGCCTGGGCCACCGCGCCGGGCGATCCCAACGCCGACGATCTGCCGGCGGAGCAGGTCGCGAGCGCGGCGTCGGCTTGAGCCAGCGGATTGTCGATCAGGCCGCTTCGGTGGCCTCGGCGCCGATAAGCGCATCCGCCGCGCGCCGCCGCTCAACTGCAAACATGCGCCGATAGAGCACGACCGAGACGAGCCAGGCGATCACGAACAACGCGACCACGGCGAAGCCGACATTGGCGAGCGAGTCGTTGAGCGCGTCAACCAATGCCCACACGCCGCCGGTCAGGCCGAGCCGGTCCGCGATCAGCCCGAGCGCCTCGATGCCGCCGATCAACAGCGCCACTGCCACGGAAGCCCCTGTGATCGTGAGGTTGTACCAGAGCTTTCGCAGCGGATCGACAAAGGCCCAGCGATAGGCGCTCACCATCAGTGCCGAGTCGGCGGTATCGACCAGCGCCATGCCCGACGCGAACAGCGCGGGGAAGACCAGGAGATCGGCAAACGAAGCGCCGCGCGCGGCTTCGCCGGCGGAGATGCTGAGCAGGCCGATTTCGGTCGCGGTGTCGAAGCCAAGCCCGAACAAAAAGCCGAGCGGATACATGTGCCAGGGTTTTGTCACCAGGCGGAACATCGGGCCGAGCAGCCGCGCCAGAAGACCGCGATTGGCAAGCAGGGCATCGAGGCCCTCGGCGTCGTGAATCCCCTGCTCCCGTGCCGCGCGAAACGTCCGCCACAGGCCGGCGAAGATGACGAGATTGATGGCCGCGATCACCAGCAGGAACAGCGCCGACACCGAGGTGCCGATGAAGCCGCCGATCTCCTTGAGCAGGCTGTCGCCACCGAGGCTCACGACGCCGAGCGCGAGCAGCATGGTCGCGACCACGACGATTGTGGAATGGCCGAGCGCGAAATAGAGGCCGACGCTGCGCGGCGCGCCGCCGGCCTGCATCTGTTTGCGCACGACATTGTCGATGGCGGCGATGTGGTCGGCATCGACGGCGTGGCGCAGGCCGAACACCCAGGCGAGCAGCGCGGTCGCCATCACCATCGGCTTGTCACCGAACGCCGCGAAGGCCCACGCCCACGCCGCGATGTTGGCCGCGATCAACCCGCCGAACAGCAGCACCATCCCGGGCTCGACCGCCCGCAAAGACCATCTCGTCACGACAATCATTCCGTCTGCTGCACGCCCCATCGCACGGGCGGTATGATCTTTTCATAAGATGGTCATACTGACCAGTGCAATCCCGGAGGGGGCGGCACGGTTCTGCAGCAGTGCTTGCGGGCGTCTCGAACCATGCAGGCCATGATGGCGCTACGCCGCCTCGGAGCCGCCGAGATAAGCGTCGCGGATGCGCGGATCGTCCTTCAGCGCGCGGGCGGAGCCGGAGAGAACGATCTTGCCGGTCTGGAGCACATAGGCCTCGTGCGCGATCTCGAGCGCGAGGCTGGCGTTCTGCTCGACCATGAAGACCGAGACGCCCTCCTGGTTGATGGTGCGGATCAGCTCCAGCACGCGGTCAACGTAAAGCGGCGACAGGCCCATGGTCGGCTCGTCCATCACGATCATCCTGGGACGGCTCATCAGCGCGCGCACCATCGCGACCATCTGCTGCTCGCCGCCCGAGAGCGAGCCGGCGCGCTGCGACAGCCGCTGGCCGAGCTTCGGGAACAGCGTGAGCATCTTGTCGAGATCCTGCGCGATCGCCTCACGGTCGTCGCGCACGAAGGCGCCCATCAGGATGTTCTCGCGCACGCTCATGTCCGCGAACAGGCGCCGTGCCTCCGGCACCGAGGCGATGCCGCGGCGGACGATCTGCGGCGTGGTCAGTCCGAGCAGCGAGGCGCCGTCGAAAGTCACGTCACCGGAACGCGGCTTCACCAGGCCTAAAATGATCTTCATCGTCGTCGATTTGCCGCTGGCGTTGCCACCGAGCAGGCAGACGATGTGGCCGCGCGGCACTGATATCGACAGGTCAAAATGCACCTGGGCCTGGCCGTAGAAGGTATTGACGTCGGTGAGCGCGAGCAGCGCATCGGGAGGCGAGTTCGTCATGCCGCGCTCTCCTCCTTCGTCGTCAGGCCGTGGCCGAGATAGGCCTCGATCACCTTGGGATCGCCGCGCACGGCTTCGCCCGGGCCTTCCGCGATTTTCTTGCCCTCGTCCATGACGATGACGCGGTCGGAGAGGCGCATCACCATTTCGAGCTTGTGCTCGATCAGCAAGATCGTCAGGCCTTCGGCCTTCAGCTCGGCGACGAGCCCCTGCATCTCCGTGGTCTCGGTCGGGTTCATGCCGGCGGTCGGCTCGTCCAGCAGCAGCAGACGCGGCTTCAGCGCGAGCGCCCGCGCGATCTCGACGCGGCGGCGATTGGCGTAGGAGAGGCTGTAGGCCGGCTGGTCGATGCGCGGCAGCAGCCGTTCGCCGAAGCGCGCGAGAATGACCTTCACCTCTTCGCGCAAGCGCTCCTCCTCGGCCTTGACGCTGGCGGGGCGCAGCAACGCCAACCCTAATTCCAGCAATGGCCCGATCACCGGCACGGCCGGCTTGACCGCACGCAGCCGCGTGTGGGCACCGATCAACACGTTATCCATCACGCTGAGATTGCCGAAGACGCGGCCGAGCTGGAACGTGCGCGCGATGCCTGCGGCGGCGAGCCGCTCCGGCGAGAGACCCGTGATGTCCTTATCTTCGAAGCTAACCGTCCCGGCGTCCGGCAGGTCAAGCCCGGTCACCAGATTGAACAACGTCGTTTTGCCGGCCCCGTTCGGGCCGATGATGCTGATCAGCTCGCCTTTGGCGAGATCGAGATCGATGGCGTCGACGGCGGTCAGGCCGCCGAAACGCCGCGTCAGCCCGCGCAGGGACAGCATGGTCGTGCTCATCACATCGTCCCCAACAAGCCTTGCGGTCTGAACCGCACCAGCAGCAGCAGCACGATGCCGTAGATCAGGATGCGATACTCCGCCGCGATGCGGAACACTTCCGGAAGGCCGACCAGCGCGACCGCTCCGACGATGGCGCCGACGACATTGCCGAGGCCGCCGAGGATCACCACGGTCAGCGCCAGGATGGATTGCTGCGTGTTGAAGGTCTCGTGGTTGATGTAGGAATAGAGATGCGCGGCGATGCCGCCACTGACTCCGGCGGCAAAGCCGCCGAAGATGAAGGCCAGCGATTTGTAGCGATTCAGGCTGAGCCCATAGGCGCGCGAGGCGATGTCGTCGTCGCGGATGGCGCGAAAGCTGCGGCCGAGATGGGAGCCGAGCAGGCGTCCCTGCAGCAGCGCCAGCACCACCATCACGATGAAGCTGAACCAGTAAATCGAAATCGGGCTGACCAGCTCATAGCCAAACAGCGACAGCGGCGGGATGCCGGAGATGCCGATCGGCCCGCGCGTGACGCTCTCCCAGTTCAGGATCACCAGCGAGACGATCTCGCCGATCGCGAGCGTCGCGATCGACACATAATGTCCGCGCAGCCGGAACGACGGCGAGATCAGCGCCGTGCCGAGCGCAGCACTCATCAGGCCGCCACCGATGATGGCAAGGCCGACCGGCACGGCGAACGTGAGCGACAGCAGCGCGGAGGTGTAGGCCCCGATCGCGAGCAGCGCGGCGTGTCCCAGCGAGACCTGACCGATCGTGCCTGCAACCAGGGTGAGGCTCAGCGCGAGCATGCCGAGCAGCCAGGCGTTGATCAGGGTCTGGAGCACATAGAACGACACCGGCAACAGCGGCAGGATCGCAAAGACGGCGGCAGCGATCAGCAGAGCCCAGCGCGGAATGCGCACCGGGCGGCTCGGCGCAATGAAAGTGCCGGTGAGCGGCTCGGGCGGCGCCTGCCGGGCGCTGGCGAACAGGCCGTTCGGGCGCAGCACGAGCACCACGACCAGCAGCAGGAACGCGAACAGATTGCGGTAGCTGGTGCCGAACACGGCGACGCCATAGCTCTCGACCAGTCCGAGCAGCAGACTGCCGATCACCGCGCCCGGCACGTTGCCGGCGCCGCCGACGACCTCGGCGACGACGCCCTTGAGCGTCGCCTGCAGGCTCATCGCTGTGTCGATCTGGTTGTAGTACATGCCGACCAGCAGGCCGGAAACGCCGCCGAGCGCGGCCGCAATGCCGAACACGGCCTGATTGACGCGATTGACGTCGACGCCCATCTGCATCGCGGCGTCGCGGTCCTGCGCGGTGGCACGCACGGCCCAGCCGAGCTTGCTGTAGCGCAGGAACACGAACAGCAGCAACGCGCTGGTGAGGCCGACGCCGGCAATGAGGAGATCGAGCGGTCCGATCGTGCCGCCGCCGATCTGGAAACGGACATCCGGCAACTGGCTCGGCAGCGCGCGCGGATTGGGCGAGAAGGTCAGCATCACGAGCTGATCGAGCACGAAGCTGATGCCTATGGTCGCCAGCAACGGCGCGATGCGCACCGAGTTCTGCAGCGGACGCAGCCCAAACCGCTCGATGATCAAGCCCACCAGCGCCGCCGCCACCGCGACCACGATGATGGTGAGCGGGAGCGGCGTATGCAGCTGCACCACCGCGACCCAGCCGATATAGGCGCCAACGAGATAGATCGAGCCTTGCGCAAAGTTGATCAGCCGGCTGACGCCAAAGATCAGCGCGAGCCCGACCGCAACGAGGGCGTAGACGTTACCGACGATCAGCCCGTTGATCGTGTAGTCGAGCCAGGAAGACACGCAGAAAATCCCCTCAGGTCGGCTTGCCGTCCCAGAGGGCGAACTGGCCCTTGCGCACGACGAGCTCGGCGTTCATGGCGCCCTTGACGCGCCGGCTCTCGACGTCGAACGTCGCCTTGCCGAAGATCACGCTCGAGACGTCCTTCACTTTCGTGAAGGCGTCGCGGATCGCGCGCCGGTCGGCGCCGCCGATCCTCACGACGGCGGCCGCCATGTTCATCGCGTCATAGGCGTAGGCGTTGAACGCGTCGGGCTCCACCCCGTTGTACTTCTTCTTGAAGCCCGCGATAAACGTCTGCACCTCGGGACGCGGATCTTCCGGGAAGTAGCGCGTTCCGACGTGGACGTCCTCGACCGCATCGCCGCCGAGCTCCAGGAATTTCGGCGAATAGACCGAGCTCGCGGCGCAGATGACCTGCTTCAGCCCGACCTGGCGCGCCTGGCGCGCGATCAGCGCACCGTCGGAATAATAGGAGATCAGGATCAACCCGTCCGGATTGGCGTCGCGGACCCGCACCAGCGTGGAGCGGAAGTCGCGTTCCTCCGCGATGTAACCTTCGGTGACGGCGATTTCGGCGCCGTGCTCTTTGGCGGCCTTGACGAAATAGTCGCGGCTGGTACGGCCCCAATCGGTGTTGAGGTGCAGCACGGCGAGCTTCTTCAGGCCGAGACGTTTCACGGCATAGGCCGCCAGCAGCGGCTGCTCGTCGGCCTGACTGACCGAGGTGCTCCACATGAAGTCGCCGCCCTTGGTGAAATCGGGATGCGAATTGGTGAAGCCGAACTGCACCAACCCGCCGCGCTGATAGATTGGCGAGGCCGCCATCGAGGCGGGACTGGAGAAGTCGCCGAGCTCCATGACGATCCTGGGATCGGAGACGAACTTCTGGGCGATCGCCACCGACTGGCGCGGGTCGCTCTGGCTGTCCTCGAAGCTGTAAGCGAGCTTGCGGCCGTTGATGCCGCCCGCCGCCTGAATCTCGTCGAGCGCGAGATCAAAGCCCTGCTTCCACTGCGTGCCATATTGCGCGTTCGGCCCGGTCAGCGGACCGCTGACGCCCAGCAAAATCGGCTCGGACGATTGCGCAAGCGCGGCGCGCGAGAAGGCTGCTCCCGCCATCATGGCGGCAAGCGAGCCCTTGACCAGGGTACGACGATCGATGTTGCTCATGGATGGCTCCATCCTGTCAGGTGTTGAAACAACCAGCAATTTCCATGCCGGTGCGATTGGCTATTTGGAGGGCTCGCCGAGCGACAGCATCAGCCGGTTCGCCCAGTTGAAGAACGATGCGCCGTTGATGACGTCGACGATCTCCGCATCGTCGAGACCCGCGCGGCGCAGCTCATCGATATTGTCGGGGCCGAACGCGATCGGCGTTGCGGCCAGCGCCACCGAGGCCCTGACGACCGCATTCCAGCGTTCGCCGAGATCGGCGCCAACGCCCTCGTCGAGCAGCAGCTGCACATCGTCGCGGCGCTTGGAATAGGTGCTGGCGAAACGCGCGTGCACGGAGGCGCAGTAGATGCAGCCGTTATAGCGCGAGGTCGCAGCCGCCGCGAGCTCGCGCTCGGCGCGCGGCAGGCCGTCGGCAACGTTGTAGAAGATGTCCTTGTCGGTCTTGGTGCGGGCTTCCAGCACCTCGGGATCGCGCACCAGCAGTCGGAAATACTCGGACTTGGAACGGGAGCGATCGACCAGGCCGGCGAAATGCCGCTCGGTCAGCTCAGTCTCAGGCAGCGGATCGATCCACGACACCCAGCCCAGTTCATCCTGGGTGAAAACGGCGGGCGGATTGACATTGTTTGCAGCGCTCATGATGCAGCCTCCTTACGCGCCGGCCGCGGCGTTCGCGGCGCGCCCGAGCGAGGCACCCAGCACGCGCAGTCCGGTGACAACGCGCACCTGGAACGACAGGAACGCAACGAGCTGAGAGAACGTGACGATGCCGGTGTTCGACCAGCCAGCGGCGAGCAACGCCCTCATGTCGGCCGCGGCCGCATCGCGCGGGCGGAACACCAGCAGATGCGCATGCTCGAACGCCGCAACGAGCCGATCCCCGAGACCGGGCTTGCGCTCCGCGCTGACGCGGTAGATCAGGCCGGGCTTGTTTTCCACCGAAAGCGGTCCGGCCGGAAAGGCGCCGTAGGGGCCCGAGGTCTCGCCCCGCGCGATTTCGACATCGACCGCTTCGACCAGGCGCGCGCCATCGGCGGTCGCAGCTAACTTCGCGCGATAGAAGGCAGCTACAGTCGGCTCGCGGTGAAGGCCGATCACGAAGAACGCGACTGCGGCACGCTCGACGAGCGAGAAGTCACTGGCGTCAATCGGCTCGAACAGAGAGAGATAGCTCTTCTGCGCATTGTCGCGCGCCTGCACGCGCTTGGCGCGAATGCCGTCCAGAGCCGAACCCGGTTCGATCCTGGCGAGCGTGTCGATGATATCTTTCGTAGCCATCATTCAGCCTCTTGCAGCCTCGTGCAACGCGATTGCGTTCATTCCGACTAACCCGCCAGCGCCACGTCGGGCGCCGTCCGCGCCCAGCCCAGCGCCGGCGCGACCTTCTCCGCGACCAGCTCGATCGAGCGCAGGATATGGGGATGCGGGGCATCGACCGAATGTGCCTGGAAGACGAGATCGGTCACCCGCTCCAGGGTGGCGTCGGCGCGCAGCGAGGCGATGACGTCGTCGGCCGCGCCGACATGGGTGTCGAACGCCGCGATCATCTCCTCCAGCGTCTCGCCCGGCTTGGCGTGGCCGCCCTTGAGGAATTGCGGCAGAGCGCGCCGCAGGCCGATATCGGCAAGGCGCATCGCCTCGGTCCGGTCGTCGGCGACGAAGATGGTGCGCGAAGCCATGATGCGGGGCTCGCGTCCCGGCGGTAGCGCTTCGAGATAGGCATCGATCACCGGATTCTGAATCTCGGCCAGCGTTGCCTTCGGCGCCTCCTTGGTCCGGGGCTGGGTGCGCGACAGCAACAGGCCATCACCCGCCTTGCCGGCACGCGCGCCGCCCGCCACAGAGAACGTCGCCTGCCAGATCCGGTTGTCCAGTTGCGGCCGCTGTGGATAGAGCGTGTCACCACCGTCGAGCGGCTTGCCCACCAGCGCGGTGCGGACGACCTCGAGATTGCGCGCAAAGATCTCGTTGCGCTGGGCGCTGTCGAGGCCGAACGCGGCAAAGGCCGAGGGATTGCCGCCGGTGCCAACACCGAGCTCGAAGCGACCGTTGCAGAGCAGATCGAGCACCGCGGCGTCTTCCGCCACCCTCACCGCATTCTCCAGCGGCAAGGTGACGATGCCAGTACCGAGCCGGATGCGCGAGGTTTGGGCAGCGACGTAACCGAGGAAAGTAAAGGGCGACGGCAGACCGCCCTCGCGCTCGTGGAAATGGTGCTGCGCGATCCACGCGGAATCGAGGCCCGCCTTCTCGGCGCGCACGATCTGCTCGGCCGCGAAGCGATATCGGTCAGCCGGCGGGGCCTCGTCGAGAAGCCGCGTGAAAAACCCCAGGCGTTTCAGGTTTGCTAAGCGTTTCATACGACCCCTGTCGGACGAGGATGGGCCCCAATGATGTCGGTTGCCGCAGCTCCAGACAAGCGGGCATTGCGCAGGGCTCGTACGCAAGCCTGCCCGCCGGGATCGCCCTGAGCTGAACTTTGGCTGGGCAGACTGCCTACCAGCTCGGCAGTACCGCGCCCTTGAACTTGGTCAGGACGAACTCCTTGACCTCTGCGGTGTGGTAGCTGTCCACCAGGATCTTGACCCAGGGCTTGTCCTTGTCGACCGTGCGAACGGCGATGAGATTGACGTAGGGACCCTTCGGGTCCTCGCGCAGGATCGGATCCTTGACGGGATCGAGGCCCGCCTGGGTTGCATAATTGGTGTTGATCGCCGCGGCGTCGACATCGTCGAGCGCGCGCGGCGCCTGCGCTGCGTCGACTTCGATGAACTTCAGCTTCTTGGGATTCTCGGTGATATCAAGCACCGTCGGCTTGAAGCCCGTGCCGTCCTTCAGCTTGATCGCGCCCTTGTCGCGCAGCAGCAGCAGCACGCGGCCGCCATTGGTCGGATCGTTCGGGATCGAGACCTTGCCGCCCTCGGGGATGTCGGCGAAGGCCTTGTGCTTCTTGGAATAGACGCCGATCGGAAAATTCACGGTCAGGCCGGCGGCTTCGATCTTGTAGCCACGGTCGGCCTTCTGGTTGTCCAGATAAGGCTGGTTCTGGAACGAATTGGCCTGGATCTCGCCGGCATCGAGCGCGGCGTTCGGCACGACGTAATCGGAGAATTCGATGAGCTGGATGTCGAGACCCTGCTTGGCGGCGATCGGCTTCACGGCCTCGAAGATCTGGGCGTGCGGCCCCGGCGTCACGCCGATCTTGATGGTCTCGCCTGAAGCGGCGGCCGACCAGGCGGCGAGCACGGTCGCAAGGATCAGGGGGAGGCGAAACGACATCTTGGTCTCCATGGCTTGGCAATGATTGGAACCGTATTCGCTTCTCCGCAGCGCGAAATCAATGAAATTGAAATCCATATTGGCCTGCTGGAGCGGACGACGCTTCTCCGTTCGTCCGCATGGGGGGAACGAATGCACCTGCGCAAGTATGAGGCGCATCACGGCAAAACGGCACGGATCGTTGGGCCCAGGCCGCTGGAGCGAAGCGCAATCCGGAGCGCCGCCTGCCGCGGCTGGACTTATCCTGGTTTGCGCTCGGCCCCATCCGGGCTTCAGACCTCTCCCCGCACGTTCGTCATTTCGCCGCATGGTTTTCTCACCCTGTCGGCATTGCCGCCTCGCCCTTGATGAAACATGATGGGCCTTGGCCGGTGACGACTTGTCCGTGAAATGGGGATCATCCGATGAACGAGAACGAAATCCGCAAGTCCATCGCTGAGGTGAAGCAGGGCAAGCTGTCGCGACGCTCGTTCATGCAGACGATGGCTGCGATCGGGATCGCAGCGCCGGTCGCCAGCCAGATCCTGGTCTGGAACGACGTGGCGATGGCGGACGCCACGCTGCCTTACAAGCCGACCAAGGCCGGCGGCGGCGGCCCGCTCAAGATTCTGCTCTGGCAGGCCCCGACGCTGCTCAATCCGCATTTCGCGCTCGGCACCAAGGACCAGATCGCCTCGCGCGTCTTCTTCGAGCCCCTCGCCGGCTGGGACAAGGAGGGCAACCTCGTCCCCTGCCTCGCGGCCGAGGCCCCATCCAAGCAGAACGGCGGCCTTTCGCCGGACGGCCTGAGCGTGACCTGGAAACTGAAGCAGGGCGTGAGATGGCATGACGGCAAGCCCTTCACCGCCGACGACGTCGTTTTCACTTGGCAATACGCCTCGGATCTCGCCACGGCGGCGTACACCACGGGTTCTTACAAGGACATCACGGTCGAGAAGATCGACGACTACACCGTCAAGGTGCTCTTCAAGGCCCCGACGCCGTTCTGGGCCGATCCCTTCGTCGGCTCGGTCGGTCCGATCCTGCCGAAACATCATTTCGGCGACTATGTCGGCGCGAAGTCGCGCGAAGCGCCCGGTAATCTGAAGCCGGTCGGCACCGGTCCCTACAAATTCGTCGAGTTCAAGCCCGGTGACCTGATCCGGGCAGAACGCAATCCCGACTATCACGTCAAGAACCAGCCGCATTTCGATACGCTCGAAATCAAGGGCGGCGGCGATGCGGTGTCCGCGGCGCGCGCCGTGCTGCAGACCGGCGAATACGATTATGCCTGGAACATGCAGGTGGAGGAGGAGGTCCTCAAGCGCATGGAGGCCAGCGGCAAGGGCAAGCTCGACGTCACGCCCTCCGGCAACGTCGAGTTCATCATCCTCAACACGACAGACCCGTGGACCGAGGTGGACGGCGAGCGCTCCAGCCCCAAGACCAAGCACCCGACGCTGTCCGATCCTGCCGTTCGCCGCGCGATCAACCTGCTGATCGACCGCGACTCGATCCAGAAGTTCATTTACGGGCGCGGCGGCATCGCCACCGCGAGCTTCGTCAACGCACCCAAACAGTTCAAGTCGCCCAAGCTGAAATACGAGTTCGACGTCGACAAGGCCAACAAGATCCTCGATGAAGCCGGATGGGCCAAGGGCGCGGACGGCCTCCGTGAGAAGGACGGCAAGAAGCTCAAATTCGTTTTTCAGACCTCGACCAATGCGCCGCGTCAGAAGACGCAGGCCATCATCAAGCAGGCCTGCCAGAAGGCCGGCATCGAGATCGAGATCAAGGCGGTCACGGCATCGGTGTTCTTCTCATCCGACGTCGGCAATCCCGACACCTACTCGAAGTTCTATGCCGACATGGAGATGTACAACACCACGCAACCGCAGCCCGACCCGGAGCGCTTCCTGAACCAGTGCGTCTCTTGGGAAATTTCCAACAAGGACAACAAATGGCTCGGCCGCAACGTCTCGCGCTGGTCCGATCCCGAGGCCGACAAGGCCTACAAGGCTGCACAGAACGAGCTCGATCCCGTCAAGCGCGCCGCGTTGCTGATCAAGGTCGACGAAACTTTTTGCGAGGCCAACGTGTTCCTGCCGCTTCTATCCCGCAACATCGTCAACGCAGGGGTCAACAACCTCATGGTCGACATGTCGGGATGGGACGTCACGACTTGGAATCTGGCGAGCTGGTACCGCAGCTGACGCCTTCCAGCTCAATCCTTGTAAGCTCAATCCCTGCCGGCGAATTGACGGTCGAGGTTTGACGCCGTGTCGGCGCTTCTCAGCCGTTTCATCAGCTCATCCCTCTCCTTACCGTCGGGCAACGACTCGGCCCTTTCGCGGATGGTCCTGGTGAACTCCGCAAGCCGCTCTTGAAGAGTGGTGGTTTGCTGAACGCGACGCCGCCTGAGCACGATCGGGTCTCCATGTCATGGCACCATGCGGTGCCCTTCTGGATTGCCAATGATAAGAGCGGGCGCAGCCATGTCTGTATCAAATGATATAGTTCAAGCCATTTGGTGCCGACGCCCTTTGTTCACATGTGAACAGTCGGAGCTGCCTTCCGCTGATGGTCCGGAACGAACAGGACGGCTGTTTCATTGACGCTGCGAGACAGCACGGACGCGCCATGGGCAAGATACTGATCAGCACCGCCGTCGTGAGCCTGGCGCTCATCATTGCCTTCGCGGTCTATGTCATCACTCTGTGAATTGCCGAAGCCAATGATAGTGCGGCTCGGAAATCACCCGCACGCGCAGCAATCCACCAGCAGGTCCCAGATCCGCTGCGCCTCGCCCGATGCGCGGGTCTCTAACCCCTTCTCCGGGTTGGACTGCGAGTAGCCCGCCACCGGGGGCGCTTCGCGCGGCACAATCCATCTCTGGGAGATCGGATCGTACCATTTTCCGATAATCGTTTCAGTCACGCCGCTCGACTCACCGATATGATCCTGGGCGGAGCCACGGCTCACGGGCTTCGTCGAATCCCATTCACCGCGCCTCGCCCATTTTACAAATCGGCTCCTTGCGGGATCGTTCCTGCCGCGGCTCAGCCCGGCCGTGCCGGATGCAGCGTACGGGGATGCCGCTCGTGCAGCAGCCGCGCGAGCTCTTCCCGCTCCGCAGGCCGTCCCTTCATGGCGGTCTCGAACAGCGCTTCCTGGATATCGCGCGGCATGTCGCCCCACACGTCCATCGCCGCCCGTCCGAGCAGGCTCGCAAGATGATCCGCACCATCGCTCATTCGGCTCTCCTGATCTGGTCACAGGAATGGAACAGCTGCGGCTGTGCGGCGTTCCAGTTCCATCATTGTGAAAGGAGACGTCGTTTATGGGGTTCTTCACCAAGGACATCAAATCGATGGAAGACCTGCTGCTGCACGGGCTGCAGGACATCTATTACGCGGAACAGCAGATCCTGAAGTCGCTGCCGAAGATGATCGACAAAGCGACCAACAGGGACCTCGTCACCGGACTGAAAGCTCATCTGGAAGAGACCAACAAGCAGGTCGACAGGCTCGGCAAGGTGTTCGCAAAACTCGGCAAGGAGCCCAGCGGAACACACTGCCCCGCCATCGACGGCATCATCAAGGAGGCCGATGAGACGGCGGGCGAGATCGAGGACAAGGCCGTGCTCGACGCCGCGATCGTGGCCAACGCACAGGCGGTCGAGCATTATGAAATGTGCCGCTACGGCACGCTGATCGCATGGGCAGAGGAGCTCGGACACGACGACATCGTGCGCTTCCTCACGACGAACCTGAACGAAGAGAAGGCCGCCAACACCAAGCTGAACACGGTGGCGCTTCGCAAGGGCGTCAATGCCAAGGCGTCCAGCGCCGCTTGATCGAGACGTACTGGGCGTGGCGGCCCTGCTCGCAGGGCTGCCACTTTCTCGTCGCACGTTCGGTCAGATGAACGGCTTGCCGCCGGTGACCGCAAGGGTCGCTCCCGATGTGTAGCTTGAGAGCGGATCGGCGAGCATGACATAGGCGGTCGCGAGCTCGGCCGGCTGGCCGGCCCGTTGCATCGGCACCTGCTTGCCGAAATTCTTCACGGTGTCCTCCGCCATCGTCGATGGAATCAGCGGCGTCCAGATCGGACCCGGGGCGACCGCATTGACCCGAATGCCCTTTGCCGCCAGCATCTGGGCAAGCCCACCGGTAAAGTTTTGAATGGCGCCCTTGGTCGTGGCATAGGCCAGCAGGGTCGGATTCGGCATGTCGGAGTTCACCGACGCGGTGTTGATGATCGCCGCTCCCGGGCGCATGTGGGGCACCGCAGCCTTGCTGAGATAGAACATGGCATGGATGTTGGTCTCGAACGTCCGCTGCCATTCCTCGTCGCTGATATCACCGATCTCCTTGAACGTGTCCTGATGGGCCGCGTTGTTGACGAGGATGTCTATTGCGCCGAACGCCTCGACGGTGCGGGAGATGATCGCGCGGCAATGATCGGGATTGCGGATGTCGCCGGGGATCAGGACGACCTTGCGTCCTTCGCGCTCCACCAGCGCCTTCACCTCGGCGGCATCCTCGTCCTCGTTCAAATAGGCGATGACGATGTCCGCGCCTTCCCGGGCATAGGCGATCGCGACCGCGCGGCCGATGCCACTGTCGCCTCCGGTGATGATTGCCTTCTTTCCGGCCAGGCGGCCGGCGCCCTTATAAGTCTCCTCGCCGTGATCCGGTCGCGGATTCATCGCGCGAGTCGAACCGGGCATCGGTTGCTGTTGCGGAGGATAAGGCGGTTTTGGATAGTCGGTCATGGAGCGGCTCCAGGCATTTGCTCCGCTAACGGAAAGCTTTCGGAAGCGTTCCTCGCCGTTCCATCACGCTTCCTGGCCAAGCCGCACGATGATGTCGTTCGGCAACAGGGCTGGCGCGTCGGCCGTGCCCAATCGCCACAGGCTCTCGCCCGCGACCAGCGCCGGCATGGGCAGTTCGCGGTCGGCGAAATTGGCGACAATCTGCAAGATGTCCCCCTCCTCCGTCCGCCAACGGGCATCCAGGCCGCCCTTGCGCTGGTCCTCCCCCAGCAACTTGCAATGAGCCGACACGAAACCCCGTTTGATCAGCGGCACGATCTTCTCGCGCCGTATCTTCAGCAATAGGGTCGTCAGACCGCGAAACCTGGCGCTGGCGGGAGAGCGATCGGTGCCGGTCCAATCGAGCTTCGATGCTGCGAAAGTTTTTTCATCGCACGGATCCGGAATTCTGGCGCGCATGTCGGGCGTCGAGAATGCCTTGAAGTGCGCGAACTCCTTCCGCCGCCCTTCCCGCGTCAGCTCGGCAGCTTCGCCGGACCAGTCCGCGAAGAACAGGAATGGCGTCTCGGCCGCGGCTTCCTCACCCATGAACAACATCGGAATATGCGGGTTCAAGAGAACCAGTGCCATGGCCTGATCCAGCTTCTCCGGACCGACCAGCGCGGAAAGCCGCTCCCCGAGCGCGCGGTTGCCGATCTGGTCGTGGTTCTGGGCGAAGAAGATGGTGGCCTCAGGCGGCAGATGCGCGCTCGGCTCGCCGCGCGGTTCGTCATGCAGCGGAAAAACTTCGCCCTGGTAGGCAAAGCCCTCGGTGAGCGCTCGCGCGAGATGTTCAAGCGGCCTGTCTGCGAAGGCGCGATAATAGCCTTCGTCCTCGCCCGTCAACAGGACGTGGAGCGCGTTGTGAAAATCATCGCCCCATTGCGCGTCATAGAGTCGGGTTCGCCCTTGAGCGCGGTCGAGCAGGCGGGCCTGATTGGCCTCATTCTCCAGCATCAGATGCACGCGCCGGCCCGGCAGCTGACTGCGAACCGTCTCGGCAAGCTCGATCAGGAAATGGCGGTCGGAATCGTCCTTCAGCGCGTGAACGGCGTCGAGCCGCAAGCCGTCGAACCCGTAGTCGCGCAGCCACATCAGCGCGTTCTCGATCAGGAACTCGCGCACGAACGCGCCGTCGTGTCCCTCGAGGTTGACCGCAGGCCCCCAGCCGGTGCTATGGCGCGGGGTGAAGAAGCTTTCTGCATAGAGGTGCAGATAGTTCAGCTGCGGCCCGAAATGGTTATAGACGACGTCGAGATAGACCATGATGTCGAGGGCATGCGCCGCGCGTAACAGCCGCTTGAGGTCTTCCGGCCTGCCGTAGCGTGCATTCGGCGCGTTCAGCAGCACGCCGTCATAGCCCCAATTGTGCCGGCCGGGGACGTCATTGAGCGGCATCAGCTCGATCGCGGTGATGCCGAGATCGCGCAGATAGGGCAGCTTCTTCTCGATACCGGCATAGGTGCCTTCCTCGCTGAAGGTGCCGACATGCAACTCGTAGACCACGGCCTCCGCCCAGGGGCGGCCGGGATAGAGCACCGAGTCCCGGAACGCCGCAGTGTCCACCACCTCGCTCGGCGCCCCGACGTCGTCCGGCTGGAAGAACGCGGCAGGGTCGGGAACGACCAGATCTTCGTTAATCCTGAACTGATAGCGCGTGCCGACACGCGCGGTGGGGCTCAACCATTGGTACCAGCCATCCTCGTCGCGCGTCGTTCGAAGTGCCGGCCGGCCGGCTTCGAGCAATTCGACCGATTGCGCCGTCGGCGCCCAGAGATTGAAGCAGACCCCGTGGTCGAGGCATCGAGGACCGTGGTGTCGCGCTTGCCCTGCCATTCCCAATCTGTGACTCAAAACTGGCCGCCTTTGCGTGCATGGCTGGAAGTTACGACACGCTTCGCGAGGCTCGATTTTACGATCGCTTAAGCATGCTCAGGACGTGAGAAGCCGAGATGCAGGCATTCGTTCCTCAGGCGAGCGCCGCACCCCGCGCACACGCTCTGTGTGCACTTTTGAACCGAGGACGAAAAACGTCTGTTCGGTGGCGAAAGTTAGGAACGTTTGTTGCGGCGCGGAATTCAGGAATTGCGCTCCGTTGGGGAAGCGCAATTGGAATTCTAGAGATGGTTGGCAGAGGCCAGTGGTGTTCCTCGGGCCGGGCGGCGTGACGCATGCGGATCCTTTTCGCGACGCCCGAAGTATCAGACTTCATTCAAGTGGGTGGACTTGCCGCCGTCTCGGCGGCTCTCCCGCGCGCCTTGCGCGACTTTGCCGACGTCCGCGTCATCATCCCCGGCTACCCGGCCGTCCTGCGCGGATTACAAGACCTTACGACCGTCGGACGATGCCAACCTTTCGCGGCCCTTCCGGCCTTTGCCATCGATCTTGGGCATACCGCCGACGGCATGACCTATTACGTCGTCCGGTGCCCGGCGTTGTACGAACGAGACGGCACGCCCTATGCCGATGGCCGCGGAGCTGATTGGGGCGACAACAATGTCCGGTTCGCAACCTTCTCTTATGCCGCAGCGCAGGTCGCGAGAGGATTGGTCGACAAGGATTGGGCCGCCGATCTCGTCCATGCCAATGACTGGCAATGTGCACTGATCCCCGGCTATCTGGAATGGCACTACGCGCACATTCCGACTGTGTTCACGATCCACAATCTGGCCTATCAAGGCGTCTTCGACCGCAGCTCGCTCGCGCCGCTGGGGATACCCGAGGCGAGCTTCAATATCGACGGCGTGGAATTCTACAATCGCCTGTCCTTCATCAAGGCCGGCCTGGTCTACGCTTCCCACCTGACGACCGTCAGTCAGACCTATGCCCGCGAGATCACCACGGCCGAGTTCGGCTGCGGTCTCGAAGGGCTGTTGCGGCAACGGGCCGATCGCAACCAGCTTTCGGGCATTTTAAACGGAATCGACGAGAGCTGGGATCCGCGCACCTGCTCCTCGCTGTTCCAGCCGTTCGGCGCCGGTGACTGGGCCGAACGATCATTGAACGCCGACGATGTCAGGGAACAGTTCGGGCTGGCGGTCTCGAGAGGTCCCCTGTTCGCGCTCGTGGCGCGCCTGGTGCACCAGAAGGGCGTCGACCTCGTGATCGAGAGTGCGCAAGCGATCGTCGATGCGGGCGGCCAGATTGTCGTGACAGGCAAGGGCGAAACGCGGTTCGAGGAGGCGCTGCTGCAGGCGCAGGTGCGCGCGCCGCGCTCGATCGCTGTGAAGATCGGCTTCGACGACGCCGAGGCACGAAAGATCTTCGCCGGCAGCGACTTTACCCTGATGCCGTCGCGCTTCGAACCCTGCGGGCTGAGCCAGATGTACGCCCAGCGCTTCGGCTCGCTGCCAATCGGCCATCGCACCGGCGGTCTCGCCGAGACGATCGTGGACGGCGAGACGGGCTTCCTGTTCGACCGCGCGTCGGCCCCCGGCTTCCTTGGAAGCCTTTGCCGGGCCTTTTCCACCTTCGGCATGAAGGACCGCCTCGATCACATGCGCCGCGCGGCCATGGCGCAGGCCTTCAGTTGGACCCAGTCGGCCAAGTCGTACGCAGCCATCTACAAATCTTCGATCTAGACGGGCAACTGCAGGACGAGCAGGGAACGGAATCGCCTGAGGGGCGGTTGCAACTCTACACAGGAGTTTTCGACATGCGCCGCTCGAAGCCGCAGCCGATCCGCAACAAGCTCGACCTGGCCGACCCTACTCAGGTGCGCCTCGTCAGAAAGCGTCTCGGGCTATCCGATGCGGAGCTGACCAGCATCGTGGAGCGGATCGGCAACTCGATTGCGGCGATCAGCAAGGAGGCGGCGCTGCAAAGGGCAACCACGCTGCCCAAGCCAGACGATGTGCCTCCTGTCGCCGTGATTACTTCTGCGACGGTCGGCGAACGGGCGACGCGCAAGTGAGAGCAAGTGCACCAAATTGTTGAAGGGCTGTACGGGGAACGATGGATCAAACAGTACATTCGGACGACGCCCTGACGCGGGCGGCCTCGAGCCTGCGCCGCTCCCGCATCAGCGAGGGCAAGCCGTTTCCGCTTGGCGCCACCTGGGACGGGCTCGGCGTCAATTTCGCGCTGTTTTCGGCCCATGCCACCAAGGTCGAGCTCTGCCTGTTCGACGACGACGGCGAGACCGAACTGGAGCGGATCGAACTCCCAGAATACACCGACGAAGTCTGGCACGGCTATCTGCCCTCGGCCCGTCCCGGCACCGTCTATGGCTACCGCGTCCACGGCCCCTACGAACCCGACGCGGGACACCGCTTCAATCCCAACAAGCTCGTGCTCGATCCCTACGCCAAGCAGCTGGTCGGCCGGTTGCGCTGGGGACCGGAGCTGTTCGGCTACCAGCTCGACCATGCCGACAAGGATCTCTCCTATGACGAACGCGACAGCGCCCCTTTGATGCAGAAATGCCGCGTCATCGACCCGGCCTTCACCTGGGGCGCCGCGCGCAAGCCGGAAGTGCCGTGGGAGCGGACGATCGTCTACGAGATGCACGTCAAGGGTTTTACCCAGCTGCATCCGCTGGTGCCCGACGCGGACCGCGGCACGTTCTCCGGTCTCGCGCACTCGGAAGTTCCGGCCTATCTGCGATCGCTTGGCATCACCAGTGCGGAATTGTTGCCGATCCATGCCTTCGTCGACGACAGCTACCTGGTCGAGAAAGGCCTGCGCAATTACTGGGGCTACAACTCCCTTGCCTTCTTCGCGCCGGAGCCGCGTTACCTCAAGACGCCGTTCGCGAACGAATTCAAGACCATGGTCAACCAGTTCCACGCCCATGGCATCGAGGTCATCCTCGACGTCGTCTACAATCACACCGCGGAAGGAAACGAGCTCGGTCCGACGCTGTCATTCAAGGGCATCGACAACGCCAGCTATTACCGCCTGCTGCCGGACCAGCGGCGCTATTACATCAACGACACCGGTACCGGGAATACGGTGAACCTGTCGCACCCGCGCGTGCTGCAACTGGTCGCGGATTCCCTACGCTACTGGGCGACCGAGATGCGAGTCGACGGCTTCCGTTTCGACCTCGCCACCATCCTGGCACGGGAGCCCTACGGGTTCGACGAAGGCGGCGGCTTTCTCGATGCGTGCCGCCAGGACCCCGTGCTCTCCAGCGTCAAGCTGATCGCCGAGCCCTGGGACATCGGTCCGGGCGGCTATCAGGTCGGTCAGTTTCCGCCGGGATGGGCGGAGTGGAACGACAAGTTCAGAGACACCGTGCGCGCTTTCTGGAAAGGCGACGAGGGATCGATCGCGGACTTCGCCAAGCGCGTGTCTGGATCCGGCGATCTCTTCAACAAGCGCGGTCGCCGGCCATGGGCCAGCGTCAACTTCGTCACCGCCCATGACGGTTTCAATCTCAATGATCTCGTTTCGTACAATGACAAGCACAACGAGGCCAATGGCGAGGACAATCGCGATGGCCACAGCAACAATCACTCCTGGAACTGCGGCGCCGAGGGACCGACGGACGATCCGGAGATCATTGCCCTGCGCGAGCGCCAGAAGCGCAATCTGCTGGCAACCATGCTGTTGTCCCACGGCACGCCCATGCTGCTAGCCGGCGACGAATTCGGACACACCCAGCACGGCAACAACAACGCGTACGCCCAGGACAACGAGACCACATGGCTCGACTGGATGGGCATCACCGCGAATGGCCGCAGCCTACGCGAATTCACCCGCAAGCTGATCGCGACGCGCAAGGCATTTCCGATTCTCTACCGCAGCCGCTTCCTGGTCGGCTCACACAACGAAGAGCTGGACGTCAAGGATGTGACGTGGCTCGCGCCGTCTGGCGAGGAAATGACGACGGAGCAGTGGCAGGACGGCAACGCCAAATGTTTCGCTTTGCTGCTCGACGGCCGCGCCCAGGAGACCGGGATCAAGCGCCGCGGTTCGGACGCAACCATGCTGCTGATCTACAATGCTCATCACGACGTCGTCAATTTCACCTTGCCCGCGGTCGCCGAGGGACGCAGCTGGATCGGGTTGATCGACACCAATCAACCGGAGGGGCAGATGCCCGCATTCGAATTCGGGCATGTTTATGCGATGACCGGGCGATCCCTCGTGGTATTCGGCCTCGCGACCGAGAACATCGCCACGCGCCGCCTGCGCCAGGGCCTCGGCGCACTGCTTGACGTCGTGGAGGCGCCACTGCCGGGATAGTTCGTCGTGACACGGTGAGCCGAGGCTGTCGAGTTGATGACGACAGGGAACGCACGCAGGTTACCGGCGTTCGAGTAGATGGGGCATCAGTCGGAGAACACCGAGATGAAGTTCACAGGTGCCGTTATCCTCGCCGCTCTCGCGCTGCCTGCAGCAGCCTGGGCGCAGGCCAGCAAGCCTGACGTTTCGTCCGCGCCGAGCGCACAGAATTCGGGAGCCGGCATTGCCGGACAGCCCGGCAACAAGAACGGGCCGACCGCCAAGCCTGGTGAGACCGTCGGATCGAGCTCGACGAGCTCCACTGGCAACACCGCCGTGCAATCGCAGGATCCGGCGCATATTCAGGGCGCACCGGGCAACAAGAGCGGGCCGCCTGCCAAGCGTCCGGATCAACGCTGAACGAACCCGCCCGCAATCCTGCCGATCGACTTCGAACGACCTGCGCCTGACATCATCGGCGCAGGTCGTTTCGCGAGGAACGAACGCTGAAGCCGCCCGTTCGGAAGACATCTTCTTTCCTGTCCTTCCAATCCGAGAGTCCTTCCATGTATCACCACGTCAAGAAGCTGATGTTCACCGTGCGCGTCGACGAGCCGGATCCCCGCTTCGGCAACATGCTGCTGGAGCAGTTCGGCGGCGCCAATGGCGAGCTCGCTGCCGCGATGCAGTACTCGATCCAGGGATTGAACTGCGAGGATCCCGATCGCAAGGACCTGCTGATGGACATCGGCACCGAAGAGCTCAGCCATCTGGAAGTGGTCGGCACGCTGGCGCGGATGCATCTCAAGCCGTCGAAGTTCGACCGCCAGGCAGCCGAAGCCGATCCCCTCATCGCCATCGCGGGCGGCGGCGGGGTCAATCTCTTCAACTCCCAGGGCAATGCCTGGACCGCCGACTATCTGAAGATCACCGGCGAGCTCGACGTCGATCTGCGCAGCAACATCGCCGCAGAGGCGCGGGCCAAGATCGTCTACGAGCGGCTGATCAATTTCTGCGACGACGCCGGCAGCAAGGACGCGCTGCAGTTCCTGATGACCCGCGAGATCACGCACATGAAGGCGTTCGCGCTCGCGCTCGAGAGCATGGGCAAGCCGGCGTTCAGCATCGGCCGCATCGCCCCGACACCCGGCCTCGTGGATCAGTTCTTCAACGATTCTACCGGCGCCGGTGATCATGGCGAGATCGACACGCGCGGACCGTGGAACGAGGGCGGCGACTGGGTCTTCACGGAGTCGCCGGCGATTCAGGCGGGCGAACCGGGTCCGGCCTCGGCCATCGTCACCGAGAGTTCGCCACCCGCAGACGAAGCCGGTCTGGGCGATCTGCTCATCAACGAGCTGCGCGATATCCTGCATGCCGAGAAGCAATTGACCAAGGCGCTTCCCAAGATGGCGGAGGCCGCCCGCTTCGACCAATTGCGTGAGCTGTTCGAGCAGCACCTCGCCGAGACCGAAGCGCAGGTCGAACGCATCAACGAATGCTTCGAAATGCTCGGTAAATCCGCCCGCGCCAAGCCCTGCAAGGGCATGATGGGCTTGGTCGAGGAGGGCCAGGAAGTCATGGCCGAGGGCGAGGACAAGGAGGACGCGGCGGCCGACCTCGCCCTGATCGGCGCAGCGCAACGCGTCGAGCATTACGAGATCGCAGGCTACACCACGGCGCGCAACCTCGCCCAGCAGCTGCGCCACAGTGCCATTGTCGCCCTGCTGTCGAAATCGCTGGCCGAGGAGGAGAACGCCGATCAGCTCCTCAACCAGGTGGCCCGCTCGCTGATGTCGGTGGCGAAAATGCCCGCGGCGGTCGAGCAGACCGAATGATGCCTAGCCGTCCAGCAGGTCGAGAAACTCCTCGACCCGGCGGAACGGATCTTCGTCCCGGCGGCCGACGTGAACAACGCGGTCGCCGTCGCGCTGCAGTGCTCCCGTCTGCGACTTTCCCCTGGATTTCCGCAGCCGCCCCGGCAGGAACGTCGCGGCGACGGCCTCGGGCCCGACATCGAGCCTGACGATGCCGCGCCGTTTGCAATCGATCCGGAGCCTGGCGGATGCGAAGAAGTCGCGGGCCTCCAGCGGCAGTCTGCCGAAACGACGCGAGATCTCCTCCTCCAAGTCTTCCAGATCGTCGTCGCTTCGGCACCTGGCAGCGCGGCCATAGATCTCGAGCCGGACCGCTTCCGATTGCACGTAGCCTTCAGGCAGCATGTCGGCCAACGGCATATTGAGATCGGGGACCCACAGATCGGCGCCGGTATCGCTGCCGCGCTCGGACGCCCGCTTCAGCAGATGACTGTAGAGCACGGGTCCGAACACCTGGACGTGGCCGGACTGCTGTTCCGAAAACAGATCGCCGGCGCCCCTGAGGTCGAGGTCGCGCTCGCTGATTGCAAAGCCGGCACCCGGCTTGCTGAACTCCTCCAGCACCGCCAGACGTTTCTCGGACTGCTCCGAGGTCGATTCCGTCAGCAAATGAGCAAACGCGCGCGTGCCGCCGCGTCCCACCCGTCCCCTGAGCTGATGCAGCTGTGCAAGCCCGAATTTTTCGGGCCAGCACACCACGATGGTGTTCGCGCGTGGAATATCGAGACCGCTTTCCACGATGTTGGTCGCCAGCAGCACATCCGCCTCGCCATCGACGAAACTCATCATGCGGTCGTCGATCTCGTCCACGGGCAGTCTGCCGTGAAGACAGACGATGCGCAGCTCCGGCGCCACCGATTGCACACGGGCCAGCATCGGCTCCAGATCCTGGATGCGCGGGCAGATCAGGAAGCTCTGACCATGCCGCCTGCGCTCGCGGAGCAGCGCGGCGGCAATGGCAGCGTCCGACAGCGGCGCGATCCTGGTCACGATGGGAAGGCGATGAACCGGCGGCGAGGCAATCACGCTAAGATCCCTGAAGCCGGCAAGTCCCGCCGCGAGCGTGCGCGGAATCGGCGTGGCGCTCATCCACAGCGAATGAGCCCCCTTGGCGAGCCCTGAAAGCTTCGCCTTCTCCGCCGCCCCGAAATGCTGCTCTTCGTCGATGATGACGAGGCCAAGATCGGCGAACTTCACGTCCTTTGCCGCAAGCGCCTGCGTGCCGACCACGACTTTCAGCGTGCCGCGCCGCAGCCCCTCCTTGATCTCTCGCGTCTCCGGGCCTGAACTGGCCCGCGAGAGGCTTCCCACCTCGATGCCGAGAGGGCCGAACCGTTTGCGGAAGGTTTCGACATGCTGCCGCGCCAGCACGGTGGTCGGCGCCGCGATCGCCACCTGCTTGCCCGACAGCGCCACGGCGGCTGCCGCTCGCAGCGCGACCTCGGTCTTGCCGAAGCCGACGTCACCGCAGATCACCCTGTCCATGGGATGGCCCGCCGCAAGATCGTCGAGGACGTCTTGAATCGCCTGGCCCTGGTCCACTGTCGTGAAATAGGGGAACCGTGCGACGAATTTTTCGTAAGCCGGCCCCGGCGGCACCAGCTTGGGTGCGCGACGGCGGAGGCGCTGGCTGATGTGTTTGGCGAGCGCCTTGGCGGCGACCTGGATTTCCGCTTCCGCCTCGGTGCGCCGCGCCCACCAGCTGCTGCCGTCCGCCTTGTCCAGCGTCAGCTTGCCGGGCTCGCCCGCATAAGGCCAGATCACGGCAAGATCGGACGGCGGTACGAGCACGGCATTGTCGCCCGCGAATTTGAGCCTGATCATCTCGCGTCGCGATCCCTTGCCCATGTCCAGGGTCTGCAAGCCGTCGAGCACGGCGAGCCCGCGTTGCAGATGGACAATGGCGGCGCCCTTTTCGGGCACGTCGGGATGATCGAACGCCGGGTTCCAGGCGCGCGCCATCGGCTGGGGATGATGGGCCCGGCTGCCGAGCACGTCGGACGCGGTCACGACGACAAGCGGCTTGCGGCCGGCGCCAATGAACCCCGCGTCGAAATCGGCCAGCAGCGCGCCTTCGCGGCTCCGTGCCTTCGTCACCTCGCTCCAGTCGGCCAGGCGCTCCGCCTTGATGCCGCTCATGCGCTCCATCGCGCGAAGGTCATCCTCGACGGCGGCGACGAACAGCAGCCGCGATCCGCCGCGCTGCATGTCGGCGACAAACGCGCGAAGCGCCTTGCGCGGCGAGGCCAGCTTCGAGAACTCCGGCGTCGAGATGAAGGCGGCCTTGCGCGGCAGCACGCTGATGCGCTTCTTCAGCTGCCTCCAGTCCGCCTGCCCCAGATACTCGCGCTCCGCGTCCCTGCGGCCGGCGGCGTCCTCGATCGTGCCCAGCCAGCTCTCGGCGTGGACCGATACCCCGGCATCCGCGATCCATCGCGCGCGGCTGCAATAATCAGGTAGCGTCGCCCGTTGTCCGCGCGTAGCTCCCAGCGCGATCCGTTCGGACATGGGGTCGATGATCAATTCGGCGGTCCCATAGACGACCTCGTGCTCGATGGGATCGACCGCGACGATCTTGCGGATCGTGTCTCCGGAATGCTCGATCCGGAAGGGAGCGAGCGCGCCGGCGGGAAACACTTCGAACGTCTTGCCATGGAACAGGACGCCGCCCGGATACTCCGCCTCTTCGTCAAGATCGTAGCCCAGAGCTTCCAGCCGCGTCTCCAGCTCGGGCCCGGAATAGGGTGCGCCCACCTTCAGCGTGAGGCTCGACCGCGACCAGCTCGCCGGCAGCGGCAGCCGTTCCATGATCGCTTCCGCGGTCGACACCAGGAAGACGGGTTTCTTTGCCTTGGCGAGACGCCGCAGCACCGAGCTGCGCCGGCCCGCGATCTCGCGGGAGGGCTCGAGGCCGTCGAAGGGCAGCGTGTTCAGGCGCGGAAACACCAGCACGTCGACCGAAGGATCGAGGGCGTGGATTACGCCGCCCAGCCGCTCTGCCCTGCTCTCGTCATCGCAGAGGAAGACGAGGCCGTCGCGGCCGGACTTCTCCCAGTGATGGAGCAAATGCAGCGCCAGCATGCCGAGCGGCGATGAGGAGGCGACCGCGGAACGCGAAGCGCTCTTGTCCGGGCGCTTGCTTGTCGAGCCCGTGCTTTTCGAACTCGTGCTCTTCGAACTCTTGCTTTTCGCGCTCTTGCTTATCGAGCCTTTGCTTTTCGAGCTCTTGCTTTTTGTGTTTATCGCGCCGGTCGTGGCCCGGGCTTTCCTGGTGGGCGCCAATGTGTATCCAACTTTGTTTCGCAAATAGAGGCGAGCGAGGACGAGCCCTCCCGTCGAGCTCCGTCGATAACGCACCTCGGGCCTGAGCGCCCAATGACGTCATTACAATTTTGCAATTGCGTTGAAAAGCAGAGACAGGGGGTAAAGGCAAGCGGCCTGAACGGGCAGAAGGCTAACCGGCAGGCAGCTATTGCAGGACCTTCGGCAGCACCACGACCACGTCCACGCTCTGCGCGAGGATATGCGTTGCGACCACAGCGAGCTGGTGCGAGAACTCGTCCTCGATCTCGGCTGCGCAGTCTTCGTCGCTGGCAATGGCAAACAGCAGATTGCCGTCGATTTCGTCGAACCGGATGCCGGCGAAGAGGCGATCGAAAATCTCGGCGCCCGCGATGTACGCGATTCGCGCCTGGATGGCCTGGTCCTCGACGAGCGACAACTTCCTCATGGACGCAACATATGGCCGCACCACCCGAATGCAAGAGCAGGAGAGCGCTGGCGCCGCGTGCCTTGCGAACTATATTGGTGACATCGTCCCGCCTGACCGCCGTTGGCCCTTGAGGAAATCCTTGATTCTGTTCCTGCTGCTGATCTTCCTGCCGATCGGCGTGTCGGCCGGCCGCTATTATTTGCGCAGCGACGGCCGCGGCAATTGGCAGACGGCGGATCGCTCCAGTGCCGGCCTGCTGCCGCCCGCATCCGCCAATCCCGACGCGCTGATCCGCGTGTTCGCCGCGCGCACGGTGCGCTGGCGCAGTATTTTTGCCGTCCACACCTGGATCGTCGTCAAGGAGAAGGGCGCCGCCACTTACAGCCGATACGACTACACGGCCTGGGGCGACCCGATTCGTAGCAACGGCTTTGCCCCCGACGGCCGCTGGTTCGGCGCCCTCCCGGAAACCGTCGTCGCCGTCGACGGCGCGCGGGCCGAAGCGCTAATTCCCAAGATCCGTTCCGTCATCGAGAATTACAAGTTCCGCGCCTATGGCGACTACAGTGCCTGGCCGGGACCGAATTCCAACACCTTCGTGCAGGCCGCGCTGGACGCCGTTCCCGAGCTGCGCGCGGTGCTGCCGCCGACCGCCATCGGCAAGGACTTTCCCTACAGCGGACGCTGGGCCGGCATCACGGCGTCCGGCACCGGGCTCTACGCCTCGCTGTCGGGCTATCTCGGCATGACCATCGGCTGGGTCGAAGGGGTCGAGATCAATTTCCTCGGCGCGGTGCTCGGCCTCGACATCCGCCGCCCCGCGCTGAAGCTTCCAGGCATCGGCCGCCTGGGTGTCGCGGCCGGCGCGTAAAGCATGACGGAGCAGTCCCATCAAAGTCGGTGCCCTCGCAAGCTTCCCGATATCAATGTGTGCTTCAGGTCACAGCAGAATCGAGCGCCTTGGCCTAGAATGAACTTGCATGGCCGCAAACAAGGTAACGGCGGTACGCACCAGGCTGGAGAGGCGACCAACAGCTACGAACTTTTGAAGCCGCCAGGGTGAAGAACTCGGCGGCTTTTTCTCTGTCCAGGAACGCGCGGCCGAAGCTTGTTCGCTGCCGATGTGGCTACCGGAACTTCTACCGTTTGTCTGAGGTTTCCGAGGGCCTCCGCTGATCGCGCTCTTCTTCGATCTGCCGTTCGGCCTCGAGCCAAAACTCCACGTCCCGATCGACCGGGCGACCGGCCTGCTCCCAGAGTTCGTACGCGCGCGCTCGTACCTTGCCGCGCCGCATCATGCGAAGCAGCTTTTGCTTCAGCTCCTCGGCGAAGTTCTTGAATCGCTGGACGGTGGTTTCGTCTTTGACAAGGGCTGCCGCTCGCGTTGCGAGTTCGATCTGGTGCTCTATCTTTTGCCGCTCGTCCACCGCAAACCCCGCCGTAGCCACGGGCCTGCGTCGCAGCCCGTGCTGCTCACAACCTCAATTCCTGCTGGAAGGCTCTGTTCCGCCTTCAATGCCAGGTCTTGCTAGTGCCACGTCGTGTCCGCATCGACGATCACTGCTCTTGTTTCGGGATCTTCCGTCACGTTGCAGGTGCAGGGCATGCCCTCACCGCAGCGGCAGCCGCCCAATTCCTCGCTCCAGGCGCGGAGCGGATGGTTTTCGCAGACCCATCCCAAACCGTGGCAGAATGGGCATCTCTTGTCGGTCACAGCGTATCCGGCGTCCGCATTGGGTTCGACTTGTCCTCGTTGCGCAACTCCTGCTCGGCCGCGTGCCAGAACTCTTCCTCGCGGCCTTCCGGCTTGCCGGCTCGCTCCCATAGCCGGTGCGCACGTTCTCTGATGTCGTGATCGGTCGGCTCAGGCATTGCATCTCCTGCGAAGAGACACGGCCCCACCCTGGGGGGTATGGGGGCTTGGAGGCGGGGCCGTGCAGGCCAGCAAATCGGCGGCGACGCTGGCCCGCTGAGTCAAGCCTCGATGGTGCGCAAGAGTTCCTAGTTCGGAGCGGCGATCACGCGAGCTCGAACGAAGCCGCCGTCGCCGCCTTTTGCGGACCCCGCGATGAAGCGGTGCACTCCCGACGCGGCGCGTTCCGCGGGTATCGGGATGCCACGTCAGCCAGCAATTCAAACCAATCTGGCGTCGAGCAGCAGGCAGCGCAAGCTCGAGCAGGTCAGCGCGGCGAGCGAGAACGTTGTCGTCAACCGAAATCCGCGATGCGGGCGTCGAGCGCAAACATGCTTTGATAAACTTCCGGCTCGCTCGCCCCGGCCATGACGTCGGGCGCAAGCTCGCTTGCCCGCTGCAAGGCAGCCTGCAACGAGGCGACGTCGAGCGCCTCGATCAGCAAAAGCCCCGCGAAGAAGCCCTCGTTCTTCCGCATGCCCTTTTCGGTCGTCCGCACCGACGTCCGCGCCTCGTCAGTCGCGCCGATCTGCACGGCGGCAACCCCGTCGCACGCAACGAGCGCCTGAGCCAGACCCTGGAGATCTTTCGGCAACATCTCTATCCGGAGCGCCACGACCGAGGCGCCCTCGCCCCGCCCTCCCCGCACGATCATGGCACCGCCGCCCCGCATGAAATTGCCGAGCTTCGGCATGATGCGCTGGGACCACGGCGTCGGTGCGTTGAGGCGCGTCAGATAGGCCTCGCCGTCGAGGACCTCCGGCGTCTCCAGCTCATACAGAATAAAGAAGCGGTCGATGTCGTCCCTTGCCGCGCGGAAGACACGCGATGCCAGGAAGCCCTTCGTCGTCACGCGCTCGGTCGTGTGCTCACGCGTCAGCCAGTGCCGGTAGTCGGTCAGGTCGTGAGCCTCGACGTCGCTCCAGATGGCAAGAAATCCCGTGCCGCGCATTGCGCCCTCCATGCTTACGCCTTGCCGCCGGCCGCAAGCCCGTGCAGAGCCGGTGCGATGGTCTGAGGCAATTGCCCCAACCGTTGGACGACCGCGAGCATCGCGGCGAGATAGCCATATGGACCGAGACCGCAAATGACCGCCGTGCAGGCACTCGACGTGATCGAATGGCGGTGCAGCTCGTCCCGCGCGTGGATGTTCGAGATATGCACCTCGATCTTCACACCCTCGAAAATCTTCAGCGCATCGATCAGCGCGATCGAGGTGAATGAATAGGCCGCGGGATTCATGATGATGGCGTCCGCGTTACCATGGGCGGACTGGATCAGGCTGACGAGCTCGCCCTCCATGTTCGTTTGATGGAACGACATCGAGATTCCGAGCTGATCGGCCAGCGCCTTGCAGCTCGCCTCGATCTCATCGAGCGTCGTCGAGCCGTAGATGTGAGGCTCGCGGACACCGAGGAAATTGAGATTGGGTCCGTTGAGGATCATGATCCTTGCGGCCATTTTCGTTTGTCCTTCTTTTGTGCCGACGCGTCTAGCCGGCAAACCATTTGGCCGGGATCGTCACCAGTCCCGGGAATAGCACCATCGCGAACAGGACGATCAGTTGCGCGATCATGAAGGGCCAGACGCCCTTGATGATATCCTCCATGCTGATCCTGGAGACGCCGCAGACGACATTGAGCACGATGCCCACCGGTGGCGTGATCAGGCCGATCGCATTGTTGATGATGAAGAGTACGCCGAAATAGACGGGGTCGATGCCCGCCGCCTTGACGATCGGCATCAGGATCGGCGTGAGAATGAGGATCGTCGGTGTCATGTCGAGCGCCGTCCCCACAATGACAACCACAACCATGATCGCGAGCATCAGCAGCGTGTTGTTGCCCATGAAGGGCTTCAGCAGGGTTACGACCTGCGCGGATATCTCGGACACGGTGATGAGCCAGGACGATACCAGCGCCGCAGCGACCAGGAACATGACGATGCTCGTCGTCACGGCAGAGGAGACGAAGATCGCGTAGAGCTGCGACAGCTTCAGCTCGCGGTAGACGCAGGTCGCGACGAACAGCGAATAGACGGCGACGACCACTGCGGCTTCCGTCGGCGTGAAGATGCCGAAGCGCAGGCCGACCACGATGATGACCGGCAGCATCAACGCCCAGAAGCCGTCGACGACGGCCTTGACGATCTCCGACCACGAGGCCCGTGGCGGCGGCGTCAGGTTCTCTTTCCGCACCACCCACGCCCAGGCCAGACAGAGCCCTGCGCCGAGCAGCAGTCCGGGCACGATGCCAGCCAAAAACAGTTTCGAGATCGAGACGCCCGCGGCGACGCCGAAGATGACGAAGCCGATGCTGGGCGGGATGACGGGAGCAATGATGCCGCCCGCCGCCACGAGGCCCGCTGCATAGGACTTCTTGTGCCCCGCCGCCACCATCATGGGCACCAGAAGGGACGCGAGCGCCGCTGCATCGGCAGCCGCCGAGCCGGACAGCGACGCGAGGATGCAGGAGGCAAGGATCGTGACATAGCCGAGCCCGCCACGGAAATGCCCGACCGCGACCAGCGCGACATTCACGATACGCTTGGCCAGCCCTCCCTTGTTCATGATCTCGCCCGCGAGCATGAAGAAGGGAATCGCCATCAGCGGAAAGCTGTCGGCGCCGTTGATGACATTCTGCGCCACGATCTGGGCGTCGAACATGTCGATCGTGCTCATCAGGGCCACGCCGCAGACGATCAACGCAAAGGCGATCGGCATGCCCAGCGCCATGGCGCCCAGCAGCGAGAAGGTGAAGACGGCGATCGTCATGACGCGATCCCGGTGGACTGCTGGATGTGGACGCCGCCTGGCACGGTTCGATGAGACATCAGTGCTCTTCCGTTTCCTTGACGGCCACCATGTCGGATTCGCTCGCCTGTCCAGTGAGCACGCGGACGAGGTCGTAGAGAAGGATGACTGCGGCCGACGCGCCGAAAATCACGCCGACCGCGTAAAAGATGGCCATCGAGAGACCGGTCGCCGGCGCGCGATCGTCAATGTTGATGATGGTCTGGCGCCAGCTTCCCGACAGCAGCAGCCAGTCGGCAAACAGCATCAGGCAATAGTTGATAACGAAGCATATGCGCTTGCCAGAGGCCGGCAGCATCCGGACGAGGCTGTCGACGCCGAGATGGGCGTGCTCGCGAAGCGCGACGATTGCGCCCAGGAAGGTCAACCAGACCAGCAGCCAGCGCGACAACTCTTCGGAAATCGTGATTCCGGAGTTGAAGCCGTAGCGCAGGACGACATTGCCGAAGACCAGGACCACCATCACCGCGAGGCACGCGGCAATGACGGCCTTCAGGAACGTGCAATAGAGGTCGAGAACTCGCGCCATGCGTGACGTCCGGACAAATGAGGGGCGGAGCCGACCACTGGCCGACTCCGACGCCTGCGTGACAGCAGAAGTCGACTACTTCACGTCCTTGCGGATGCGCTCGACCTCTTCGTTGAAGAGCTTCACCGTCTCGGGACGAAGGCTGGCCGACGTCTTGTCCGCGACCGGCTGCGCTGCCTTCCGCATGCGCTCCGTTTCTTCAGGAGCGATCGCGTTGTACTGCATGCCCTTGGCCTGCAGCTCCGCCAGAGCCTTGTCGGTCTGGAGGCGGGTCTGCTCCTTCTGATAGCCGCGGCTTTCTTCATAGGCTTCGCGCATCAGGCCCTGCTCGGTTGGCGACAGCTTGTCCCAGAAGATCTTACTCACCAGGATGATATTCAGGGTGAAAGTGTGATTGGTGGCGGAAACGTACTTCTGCACTTCATAGAACTTGTTCGAGAGAATGACCGTGTAGGGATTCTCCTGGCCGTCGACGGTGCGGGTCTCGAGCGCCGAATACAGCTCACCGAAAGCCATCGGGACCGGATTTGCCTTAAAGGCACTGAAGCTTTCGAGATAGACCGGATTCGGAATCACACGAAGCTTGAGGCCGCTGAAGTCCTCGAGCTTGGTGATCGGACGGGTGCTGTTCGTGACGTTGCGGAAGCCCAGGCCCCAATATCCGAGGCCAATAAGCCCCTTCGACGGCAGCGTATCCATCATCGCCTTGCCGAATTTTCCGGTCGCGAGAGCATCGGCCTGCTCGGTCGTGTTGAACAGGAACGGGAAATCGATCAGACCGAATTCCGGAACGACGGTGGCAAGTGATGTCGTCGAGGCCGAGAGCATCTCCTGGGTGCCGCCGCGCAGCGCGGATTGCTGCTGCAACTCGTTGCCGAGCTGTGAGGCCGCGAACTCGCGGACCTTCATCTTGCCCCCGCTCTTCGCCAGCAGGATCTCGGCGAATTTCTGCACGCCAAAGCTGACGGGGTGATCGGTGTTGTTCAGGTGTCCCCACCTGATCGTGCGCTCCTGAACGTCCTGAGCGGATGCGCCGACCGTCAGCGCCACGCAGATCGCCGTCGCAGACAGCGCCCGTACCAGCAAGCTCATCGTTTTCCTCCCTGTTCGAACGGGCGCGAACGGCGGCTTAAGCCATCATTTTTCGCACCCTCAGTCCATTTAGACATCACACTTATATTTCTATGTCAAATGATGATATCTATTTTATATGATGATTTACTGTACGTCCGACATTTGAAATCTGCTATATTGGTGGCAACACTGATGGTTCGGCCGCCTCCGAAGTGGCTGACCGATCGCGACAGGTGGGATCAGAAGGCATGACGTCACTCGAGGAACGGCCCCTGTCGGCGGGCGACAGTGGCTATCAGCGCATCCGGGCCGACATCATTTTCGGAGTGCTCACGCCATCCGGACGCCTCAAGCTCGATGCCATGAAGGAAGATTACGGCCTCAGCGTCAGCACACTGCGCGAGATCCTCAATCGTCTGACCTCCGAGGGTTTTGTGGTCGCCGAGGGCCAGCGCGGCTTCGAGGTGGCGCCGATCTCCATCCAGAACCTGCGTGAGCTCGCCGGTCTGCGCATCCTGCTGGAGCATCATGCGATGGCCGAGTCGTTCCGCGCCGGCGACGTGGAGTGGGAAGGCCGCGTGGTGTCGGCGCATCACAAGCTGGCGGCGACCGAACGCACCGTGCTCAAGGAGGGCGACGATCCCGAGCTGCGCAAACGCTACGACGGCGAATTCCACCAGGCGCTGATCTCGAGCTGCGGTTCGCGCGAGCTGATGCAGACCCACGCGGTCGTATTCGACAAATATTTCCGCTATGCGCTGCGCTACCGCGGCGCAGAGACGATCAACCAGCACAAGGCGCTGCTGGAATGTGCTCTCAAGCGCGACATCAAGAGCGCCAAAGCCGTGCTCACCGAGCACATCAACGGTTGCGTCGCGCACGCCCTCGCCTCCTGGAACGAGGACTGATCGCCCGGCTCGCGGCTGGAATCGGATATCGGGATGACCACCGACATGATCTCCGCGCATCGGGTCGAAACCGCGGTCGCCGCGGGCGATATCCTCGGGGAGACGCCGTTGTGGTGCGACCGATCCCGCAAGCTGTGGTGGGTCGACGTCGACCGGCGGCTGCATCAATCGTTCGATCCGGCGACAGGCGCTCATCAGGTTGTTCCGTACGCATGCAACTTCCTCGGCAGTCAGGCTCTGACGGCGGATGGCTCCCACCTGCTCGCGCAGGATCTGGGACTTTATCGCCGCGCGTCCGATGACGGTCCTCCAGCTCAGCTCTGCGAGGTCGAAAGCGGCCCCGACAACCGCCTGAACGACGGGCGCGTCGACGCGCGGGGCCGGCTATGGATCGGCACCATGGACAACCAGCTGCATCGACCGAACGGGGCGCTGTATCGCGTGGACGCGGACGGCCGGACGGCGCGCATGTTCGGCGATGTCATCGTGACGAACGGAATTGCGTTCTCACCCGACAATCGCACGCTCTATTTCACGGATACGAGGCGATACCGCACCTGGCAGTTCGACTTCGATCTCGATGACGGCGTGATCAGCAACAGACGGCTGTTCGCGGATTACAGCGCCTCCGGCGAGAGGCCCGACGGCGCGTGTGTCGACGTCGCCGGCGGACTGTGGACCGCATTCTTCTCCAGCGGTCGGGTGATACGCTATCGGCCGGACGGCCGGATCGACACCGTCATTCCGGTGCCGGCGATCAATCCGACCTGCGTGTGCTTCGGCGGAACCGATCTGAAGACCTTGTTCGTGACGACGGCCAGAAAGTTTCTGGATCGCGAGCAATTGAGCCGCGAACCCCAAGCGGGTCATATTCTGGCCATTGATAATATTGCACAGGGACTTCCAGAACACCGCTTCGGCAATTCATCCTGAAGCCTTTTCATTCTGAACCCTTGCACGGGCCATCGTGAACCGGCTCCGCTACCATCTCTCGCCGAAGGGACGAATCTCCAGCTCGAAGGTCCAGGCATCAGGAGGTCGGGATTATCAAGCGCGTTCGGACCGAGCGCCTCGATCCGCCGTTGCCGGACCCATTCCGTGTTGACGCCGGAATCGATGATCAGATGCGCCACGTGAATGTTCTTCGGGCCCAATTCGCGCGCCGCCGCTTGCGCGACCGCCCGCAAGCCGAACTTGGCGCTGGCAAAGGCCGCATAGCCGCTTCCGCCGCGCAAGCTCGCCGTCGCTCCGGTGAAGAAGATATTGCCCTGGTCACGGGGCAGCATCAGGCGCGCGGCCTCGCGGCCGGCGAGGAAGTCGGAATAGCAAGCCATCTCCCAGACCTTGCGGAACACCCGTTCGGTGGTGTCGAGAATCGGAAAGTTGACGTTGGCGCCGACGTTGAAGATGCAAACCTCGAGCGGCGCGTGCTTGTCGGCATCGCCGAGAAACGAGATGATCTGGTCTTCCTTGCGCGCATCGAGCGCGCGCGCGTGAATTTCGCCGCCGGCCTGCTCGATCTCCTTGACGAGCGGTTCGAGCTTGGCGCCGTCGCGGCATCCCGCGAACACCGTAAAGCCCTCGGAGGCGAACTTCTTTTCAATCTCAGGTTCATACCCACCCCGGCCCCGGAGCTCGACGCAACTCGCCATCGGCGGCGCCGGAGAAGCCGACGGCAAAGCTAGAGGCAAAGACGAAGGCGAAGGCCCGCCGCAGGGCCGCCTGAGATGGCCGCGTAGCGCGAGCGCCGTTCGACGTATCCCGGGAAATGATGCGACTGATCTTTCAACAGCGGACATGAGTTCTCGTTCTCGCGGCGCGTTTCGCCCAAGCTTTGCCTGGTCACTCCACCCTCTAAGCCAAGAGGGCGCAGGGAAGGCCGGGTGCCGGCTGGCACCCGCGGTCCGCTGCGCGAAGATGTAGCGCAAAAGAACCGCACAGCAGCATACAGGTGTAGCCAATCACTCGGCCTTCCCTGCGCGATGGTTGGACGGCTTATGCCGTGCTCTCCCGGGAGCCGAACTTTCCTTTTGGCCTCCCTCGCCTCGCGAATTTGGATGATGCTGTCCGCCCGGTTGGGCTCGCACACACCTCCGCGACAGCTTGACCGTAGCAACGACGGCCAGGACCACACGTCTATATTTTGGCATTCGGTGAAACACGCCGAAACTAAGAAAACGCTTTAATAGAAGCGCTTTTCGATTAGCCTGATCCGGGCTGTTTCAGCGGGCTTCATAAAACTAAGGGCCCGGCCCTACGGCTTTCAGCGTCCGCACGACAAACTGAAAGACCTCAAAGCCGAGCCCTTTGGTCTCAAGCCTTAGGAGCCGAAACCACATGGATACTACCATTGTCCCCTGCCCCGCCGGCAAGCGCGGCCGCAACAGCAGCGTCATTCTGACCGACCGCCTCTGCGAGAAGCGGGTCGCCAAGCGTACCAAGTGCTATGATCGCAAATGCCCCGGCCTGTATGTCAGCATCACGGCGGCGGGCGTAGCGACCTTCTCGTTTAAATTCACCGACCGGCAGACCGGAAAGCAGTGCACCGGCTGGCTCGGCGTCTACAATCCCGAGACTTTTACGGTCGAGGACGCCCGCAGCAAGGTCTACGGCTTCAAGGGACTGGGTACCGGCGCCCTCGCCGAGACCTTCCGCGACCAGAAGGCGGCGAAAGCGCGGCGTGGCAAGATGGTCGCCGAAATCATCGAGGAGCGGATCGAGTGGATGAAGACGCTGGTCAAGAAGCCGGATGGCGAGATGCGCCCCCGGATGGAGAGCTGGGAGAACACCGCCAGCCACCTCGACCGCTTTATCCGCCCTCGCCTCGGCAAGAAGCTAGCCATGGAGGTCACCAAGCACGACATCGCGACACTCTCGAACGACATCGTCGCAGGCAAGTTCGGCAAGCCATCGGTCAGCAACGCACGTCACATGCGAAAGGCGGCTTCGGGCCTGTTCAAGTGGGCGGCCGAGGCAGGCCGCGACTATGTGACCGCCAGCCCCCGCATCAACCTGCCCAAGCTCGATCCCGAGCATCCGCGCACCCGGGTCCTCTCGGAGGACGAGATCAGGGTCTTCTGGCACGGTCTAGATCGTGATGACCTGCCCTGGGACCGCCGGACCCGGCTGGCTCTCAAGTTCGAACTCGTCACTATGCTCCGCTCCCGTGAACTGCTCGGTGCGCGCCGGCATGAACTATTCGATCTGGATGGCGACAACCCGCGTTTCGAGGTACCTCTTAAGCGGGTTAAGAAGCGGCGGGTGATCCAGCAGCCGCTCTCGGACCTTGCCCTGGCGGTCATTGAGGAAGCGCTGACCTCAGTGGACCAGCAGTTCGTGTTCGAGAGCCCGATGTACAAGGGCCAGCCGATCGACCGCAAAGCGATGGCCGACGCGCTGCGCGGCACCAAGCACGAGAAAAACAAGGACAAGACCAAGACGCCCGGTCTCTGCGAGCTATTGGGCCTCAAGCCGTTCACACCTCATGACCTGCGGCGGACCGCGGCAACACTGGCGGGCGATCTCGGCTTTGACGATGCTGCCATCGCCAAATGCCTTGACCACGCCGTGACAAAGAAGGGCGACACCATCGTGCCGACCGTCACGGGCAAGGTCTACAACCACTCCCAACGGATGAAAGAAAAGCGTGCGGTGCTGGACGGCATCGCGATGGAGCTGCGGCGGATCATCCGCAAGCCTATTGCTAAGTTATGGAGCAAAGAGGGGTCAGCGTCCGCCGCCTGATCAACTGCATCATTCGCCTCTGAGCCCGGTCTCGGCTTGCCTAAGGACAGCTACGCATCCCATCCGCGATGGGGCAGACACTACAACCGGGCGCTGTGCAAAGTTGGCGCGCCAGGTCGCATCAGATCAAACCACATCGAGCGTTCTGCCCTGTAGTTGGCGGCAGAACGAACGGCTCTAAGCAGGCGTAGATGGAACAGCAGCTTGGACGCCAGCAAGTGCGGCTTGCAGCGCCGCTTCCTTTGTATGGTCGAGAGACGTTTTCAGGACGGTGCCGCCTTCGCCCTGGAGCCCTTCAAGTACTTTGTCGGCGGTGACCTTGCGAACCAAGACGAACAGCGCTGCGGTGCCGGGCTGGATTGCGGCAGCGGTATCCTTCATAAATTTGTCGTTGATGCCGACATCCGTTAAATATCCGCCGAGCGTGCCAGAAGCGGCACCGAGCGCCGCGCCGGCCAGCGGCATCAAGAAGATCAGTCCTATCAGCGATCCCCAAAAAGCTCCGCCAACCGCGCCGGCAGCGGTGGTATTGATCAGTTGATTGAGCCTGACGTTTCCCTTGGCGTCTTTGACGGCGATTACCGCATCGCCCAGTTCGATTAGATACTCCTTCTGCATCGCAAACAATTTCTGGCGAACCTCTTCCGCTTTCGCTTCGGTCGGGAATGCGATCACAATTAGATTACTCATGGCAGTTCTCCGTTGCGGTGCTTGGAATGCTGAGAGAACCGCCCTGGACGTAATTGATTTAGATCAACCGGCCGCCTGTGTCATCGAGGGCCGAAACAAATCAGCAGAGCGGAAGCGCGCCGTCGCCGTTTTGAGTCACTTGCGTCGGTTCAGCGCTCCGCTGCAAACTTCCGGTCTACCCTTATGAGCCGACATGCAGCGACACCGCGCCAACGGGAGCAATGGGCCAAGGCGCGACATCCTCTAGCCCTTCTCCTCTGCATTGATAACGTCCAATATATCGTACTGGCTTGCGAGCGCCGTGAGGCTGTTAGCAATGTTCCTGAGTACGGCGGCCCGTCTCGGAGAAACCTCGCCCTGTGCTGACTGGCGGCGATAGTCAGCGGCGAGCTTCCGACATTCGTCTGACTGTTCCATGCTCGTTCCCGGAAGCTAAACATTGAAAACGAACGAGAACGTTCGCCAGATCAGCTCCGCTAGGGCACCCGCAACGGTGCGTGAACGAGAACCATCGCGCCCCGGTAAGTACCGAGGTCCCCCCTTGTTCACAAGCAGCGGTGGAAGCAAGTTCCGGGCGTGTCCGCGCTCTACCTCGGACAGCCGACGTGCCGTAGCCGCCGCTGTTCGGCTCAGGGGGCCAAAGACAGAATTGCGCTTTGCTTGCTCGATGGCATCGATGGTTGGGCAAGTCCACGTAACGGAGCTAGGCAGGCAAGAAGTCTTGCCTCCTTCACATCCATGGCCGCTTTTAACTCGTAGAAGAAGCAGACGCAAAAAGCCCCGGACAATGCCGGGGCTTTAGTTTGCTCGATATGCAGACCTGATCAATACCTGGCTGCAATCGGGGCGCCATAACCACCAAACTTGTAGCTGATGCGGCCCGTGATCATGCTGACATCCGTCCGGGTGTCCGCCGAGATCGAAGTAATCGGCGCCAGCCCCGGAGTGGCAAACGTGTTGCCTCCGTTCGTTCTGAAGAGATAGTCGTATTCTATGCCGGCGGTCCAATTCGGGGAGAAGCCATACTCGACGCCAACACCGACCACGCCGCCCCAACGGGTACGCTCAGCCTGCGCGATACCAATGCCGGTTGCGGTATTGAAGAGGTCAAAGCGCTGGTTGGCGACGGCGGCGCCGCCCTTCACGTAAAGAAGAGTGTTGTTCCAAGCGTAACCAACCTGACCCGTGAAGAGGCCCAGACCGTTGATGTTGGTTTTCCAAGTGTTTCCTGGAGCGAACAAGCTGGGGCGCTCATTGCGAAGGTTGGCCCAGTCGCCCTGGGCTTCCAAGCCAAACACGAAGGCTGCGGACTGCCAACGATAGCCGACCTGACCGCCGACGATGCCACCCTCGGCATCCTTGCAACCTTCTGCAAAGCCGAAGGCAGCGCCGTTTACCCCCGTGACATCCACGCATTGGCGACTCCAGCCGTATCCGCCGTTGGCGCCGATATAGAAACCCGACCAGTCATACATCATCGGAGCTGCAATCGGGGCTGCCTTATAAGGCCGCGCGCCAAGGTCAGCGGCAGAAGCTGACGATAGTCCAAGAGCCAAAAGGCCAACCGTTCCCAGCAAGATTTTTCTGTTCATTTTATTCTCCATTTGATTTTCTCGTCGTTGAAATCGAAGCAGGCCGCGAACGATCATCGATGGAAAACTATAGCCCGCTTGAGATTCGAACACCGTGCCTCAGAAGTCACAATCGGATAAAACCCGACATCGAATTGATTATTCGCTTGCAATTTTCGCCGAGAGCGATGTCGCATCTGTCCCTTAGTACAATGCACCTTAGGACAATGGCCACGCCAGCAGCATCGCCTTGCCACTTGGTTGGGCTCCCGAGCGAGGGATAGGATTACCTCTGTTGGTGACCAGTACGCGTATCCGCGTCGCGGGGCCGCCAGCTTCGCTCAGTATTGCCAGCAACCCCGTGCCAGCCATTTAGAATTGCCCTGCCCCAAAGCAGCCGCTATGGCCGACGCTCTAATATTGCGACATTTGCCGCCAAGGCCGACCCCCGTCAACGTAACCAGCTAGCGCGGGGCGTCGCCGTGGGCCCCTGTGCAACCGATTGACTATCTATCCCCTGCCGCACCACAATGTGCCCTTGGCGGAGGGCTGGTAATATGGACTACCGCAAAGAGCTACAAGCGCTCATGGCCGAGACGGCCGCGTTGGCATCGGCGACGCCCGTCGCCATTCCGCAGAAGCCGCACGTTCCCGGTCCGCAAGCTCCGATCGACCTCGTCGTATCGATCCTAAACGAGCCCAGCCGTCCGGCACCTCGGCCTTATGATTATGGTCCGTCCGAACGCGAGCAGATCAGCAAGCGCGTAGAGAATTTCAAAGCGCACCAAGAACGGTTTCGGCGGGAGCGCGAAGATAATTATTCGAAGATGATGACGCGGGTCCGTGATGCGGCGGAAGGCCGGAGGCCACCGGACGAATTTTAATAGGAGATCCAATGTCGCAGGTTACTAAGCGATCCATTGCCATTCGTAACCACAAAACGAGCGTCAGCCTTGAGGACGAATTTTGGACGAGCCTCCACCAAATCGCTCTGACGGAAGGCACAAACCTAAAGGGCCTAATCACGGAAATCGATAGTCAACGGGCTCACGCAAATCTGTCGTGCGCCATCCGGCTCTACGTGCTCGATCACTATAGATTGCGCGCCCGGATGGCAGCGCACAGCGCGATGGCTCCTACGAGCGGATATAGCCACGAAGCAGATCACAGGCTGATCGCTTTTCCGGAAAAGTGAAATCGCCGCGTAACTCACAGCGAGTGGGGTATCTGATGGACCCTCAGCGTCGTTATGAACTCAAAGCTATACTCGACCGGTTGGGCAACGCATCGAGTGAATTGCGCGGGCGTGCGGGCGAAGAGGAAACGACTTTCAAGTTGATGCCCGAGAACATGAGGCAGAGCCCGAGACCCATCGCGGACCAAGAAACGTCGGAGCGCCCAAACAGGTTATCTGTGACAATGCTGCAACGGTTCCAAAGAACTTAAGTCCGCCAGAAAGTTGCCGGCTTAGTTGCCAATTCCGGTCAAGAACGTTCCTCACAAGGACGTGAGGCAACGCAGGGGATCAACTATGCGAAGGATTTGGAGCGCAAGTCACTTAGCGACTGTCGGGAGCTTGCAGTCGCAATTGGACGATTTGAATAAGCGATTGAGTGAGTTTGAACGTGACCTCACCGCGCGCTCAACAATCGATGCGCTGAAGCGCGATGCACTTTCCGTTTCTAGACACATCGACAGCATACGGTGCGCGGAAGCAACTGCTTCGCTTGGCGAACTTTTGCGGAGATAGGGAAAAGAAGAGAACGCAGGCAGACCAAGTCTTCTCCAGTGTCCAGCGGGCAGAGGAGGAATGGTCGGCCATCGAATAGCGCGTATTCACGCGATGAACGCCACGCTATCTGCAGAGTTCCTACCCACGGTTTTGGCGCAGGTGGTAGAGAACATATTGCCACGGCACTGCCATCCGTCGCCCAGTTCCATCCTGTCAATCCGCTGAGGGATAGCGGCAGCGGCGGTAACGAGTACTACAGCAACCACGACTGAAGCCCAAGCGAGTGTCCAAATCCTGCTCATGATTAGCTCCGTTTCGGTGAGCAGGATCATGCGCTCGGTTTGCTTCGGCCGAATGTCGCCTCGCGCGCGATCGTGTTTCAGGACCGCTTCTTGCGGCCTGAAAGCACTAGGCTGCTGCTAACGAAGGAACCCTTTGGCGGTGGCCATGTTGGGGTGCCTTCGCGGCGCCATCAGCTACAAAGCGAACGCTCGCGCGAGGGTGCCCATTCGCAAGGCTCGAAGCGGCCCCTTTGAGCCGGCGGGCCCCTTTGGATACGATCCGCACAGGACGTTTCAGACCTCCCGTTCAAGGCCCCGCGCGGCCCGCTTCCGGCTGCACGGACCTAGCCACCGCATTTGAATCAACCTTATTGCGAGTAATGTTCCCACCGTGGATCGATCATTCATTCTGTTGTCTGATGCCACGGCGTCGAACATTAAAGCAGGAGCGTACCCTCGAAGAACGACTGCCTCCGAGGTGGAGCGGCTGCGGAAACAAGCAACATCGTTGCCGCTCGGTGCAGATCGCGAAGCATTGGGCTTAAAGCGCATAAGCAGAAGCAGGGTTGCATATGATGGATTGGCTTGCCGACCACTAACGTTTGCGAGCAGAGCCTCGGAGCATGCATGTGAACCCAAGTATCTTAGAAATACTTGAGGACCCGAACCGAAGCTCGGCTGCAATCGCGCGGTATTAGCGCCTCCCTCGGTGCTAGCGCCTTCAGCTTCGCTGTCCTGGCAGGCGAGCATCCCTACCCCTCGGATGGATCAGACACGTCGCTAATCTTGCGAACGGCGACATCAATCGACATCCCTAAATAGTCGCCTGTATCTCCAAACCACGAGCCAGCGAGTGGGATCGCTTGGCCCGGATGCCGGGCGATCGCCACCGGGATCAAATCAAAACCCCCGTTGAGATTGTTCGTCGGATCGCAATCCAGCCAGCCTGCGCCAGGGAGAAACACCTGGACCCAAGCGTGGGTTGCGCCGGAGCCGGTCATGCCGACGGCGCCTCCGTCTAGGGCAGCATCATACAGGTAACCGCTGACGAAGCGAGATGCGAGACCGAGCCGGCGTAATGTCTCGATCATCAGCCAAACAAAATCTCGGCAGGTGCCGGACCTCGAGCGCAGCGTCTCCCCCGGCGATTGGGTGCCCTCCACATCCCTTCCACGATAACCGAAATCAGTCCTAAACGTCTTCAGTATCCGACGCAGCACATCGGTGGTGCGATCCTGGTCGCCGGCAACAAAGCTCTTGATCCATGCCGCCACGCTGCCATCCGGATCTTCGGCGTGAGGACGAAGATATCCGGCCAAGTCGGTCCACTCGTCCGGTGTATATTGCACGGGGATTTCCTCAGCGCGCGGCTCCAGCGGAAAAGCGTCGACGCCTTTGATTCCGAAATAGATGCCGCGAACCGTGAATGTGAACGTCAACTCGCTACCCGGCTCGCTGAACTCCATCACTGTCACAGTGTTGGACCGTGAGTCGGTAGTCCAATGGACTCTTGACGGCACGCTCGTGCGTGCCGACCAGACGCAGACGAACCTCGCCTTGAAACATGGCCCGGTGCGTACCGAAAGTGACGGGTTTCGCATATCTATAGGTTGTGCTGTGCGTGATCTCGCCAATGATCGCCATTCGCTAATCCTACTGGTCCATTGCTCCAGCGGGTTGACTGTGCATTTGAGCGCCGTTTCCTGCAGCACCGACACCGTATGGACCGTAGCCGCGGCAAGCATGGCTTCCGCCGCACACAGCGACAGCGCCAGCCCGGTGTCGAGGCAAGAAAGTCCCGGATAACTGCGAATCGAGTTGGACCAGGACCTTCTACCGAAGGCTCGTACGCAGGAGCTTCGCACCGTTGATGCAGATCAACCCTGACGTTTCCATCTCATTGGGCCATCGGCTTGCTCTTCTTTGACTAAGTCGCTTGCGTTTAGGTTAGGATTGATGTCCGTCCGGTCAAAAGCGCCGAGTTCTAGCTGTTGAATGCAAGCTCTGGTCTGCCCTCTGGACGGAGGGTATCTGCACCGACACAACAGAAGCAATGGAGAGGAAGAGACAGCAAGTCCCGGAGCGAATAAGTGCCCTCGACCCAGAATGCCCATGAGTTCATCCGAGACCCGGTTGTGGAGATCTTGGACTCGCCCCGGCGATCAGATCGGTCCGAACTCTTGAAGAAGGAATTTGCTCAGCTCTAGGCGCGCAACTCTAGTTCTTCCTTTTTGCAATCTTCTTGAGCATTGCGATCTGTCGAAAGAACAGTTTTATCGGCTGAGCAGGGCTTCCAAGAACCCTCGTCCCGGGCGCAATATCTGAGATGACGCCAGCCTGCGCTCCGATCTCCGAACCCCGACCTATCCGAAGATGCCCCGCCATGGCCGCCTGCCCCCCTACGCGGACGAAATCCTCAAGTACGGTCGAACCTGAAATACCGACTTGTGCAACGACGACACAACAGCGGCCGAGGACAACGTTATGTCCGATCTGCACGAGATTATCGAGGCGAGAGCCAGCGCCTATGACCGTATCTCGCGATGATCCGCGATCAACCGTCGTATTGGCACCAACTTCAACATCGTCTTCAAGGATGACCCGCCCAAGCTGAGGGATAGAGAGAAAACCGCTGGTGGTGGACGCGAAGCCAAAACCTTCCTGTCCGATCCGGGCGCCGGAATAGACGTAAACGCGTGCTCCCAATACCGCGTAACTTAGAGTTACATGTGCACCAATCCTGCAGTCACGACCGATAATCACGCCGCTTCCGACGACTGTGCAGGCCCCGATCCGACAGCCGGGCCCTATCTCTGCTCCCGTCTCGATCACACACAGAGGTCCAATCTCCGTCGAAGGATCGATATGCACGCCATCAGCCACAATTGCGGATGGATGAACACCAGGACAAGGCGTTGGCACAGGATAGAACAGTGCAGCAACGCGGGCCCAAGCCGCATATGGTTCGCTCGTTAGGATCGCCGCCGTTGCCCTTGGTACTCGCGCAGCCATATCGGGATGAACGACCACAGCGCCGGCAGACGTCTGATCGAGTGCCGAAGCGTATCGCCGATTGTCCAGAAAGCTCACCTCATGAGGGCCTGCGGTTTGGAGAGGGGCCACCCCTTCAAGGAGTAATTCACGTCCATCCCCAAAGCCGCCCGCGGTGCTCACAACCAGGTTGAGTGAATGGGGCCCAGTTCGCCGAAAGAACCTTGGACTACCCAGCCCAGTCTCGATCATGTTGTTCCCCTCGGGCGAGCCAAGATCAACTAGCGTTTCCTTCAGCTTCTCGCGTGTGTCGCCCTGCCGGCAGAGAAGAAAATCCCCCCGAGCTGCGCAACGCCCACTCTTCCGCTTGGCTCGCCATCGGACACTTAAGCGACCGGGGAGACAATTGGCCCGCTCACAAGCATCTTCCTGCGATCGTGGATCAACCCCTCCAGTCGATGTGCCGCAACATTCAACGTAACAGCATCCACCGCCGCCTCGTCGCCGGCCGCGGCTTTAGCCCCCTGCCCCTTCAGGACCTCGTCGATCTCGTCTTCGATCGCTCCGAGCTCGACCAGACTGTCGGTCCTCCGTATCCGCCGGGCTATGGCGTACAACCGGTCCAGCGGAGCATCGGCTGCCGCAGGCCCGATCCCGAGAAACTTCCAGATTGCCGCGAACAGCGTCGCGATTCCGCCCAGAACCATTGGCGTTAAGTAGATCCAGTTTCCGTATTCATCCATAAAGCTCTGCGTGGTGCCGTTGTAGACAGCGGCCGCACCTGGATGCACGGCGAGGTAAGCATCCGGATCAGTGCTCGGCGCCGTAATTTGCGCAAAGATCGGTTGCTCGACCATGAGATCGCGGCGGACATTCAAGATGGTCTGGGTCAAGCTCGTGACCAGATCGGAACCGAGCTTCTTTCTTGCAACCAGGTATAACGAGGTTCGCAGCGTCGTGAGATCGTCGCTCGGGACCGGCGGCGCGCCGCGGACCGTACCTTTTGGCACGTCGAAGCTTTCATATGCACGCTCGGCTTGCGCAATCGCCCCGGCGGAATCGACAGAGATCAGGACCGGCAAGGCTTTCGGTCCTTGTTGAAAGAACCCTCGCACCAGCGCCAGATATTTTTGCGACAAGGGGACTACGACGAGCAGTGCGCTGATCTGCTTTGACTGCAGTGCGCTCCGGGCATCGGCCAGTGCGACGTCTTTGAACACCTTGGCGCCATCAAGGCCATACTCCTTGCTCAACACATCCACCAGCTTGGAATTTGTCTCCAAACTTATCACGCCGACATTGCGGCCTTTCAGCTTACCCATGCTGTCAATTGGCGTATCAGGAGGCGCCATCACGAGCGCCACGAGGTGACTTACAACGACGACCGCCTGAGCCTCCGACAAGTCGCCGACATCACCGCGAACCACTGCGAGATCGGTCTTGCCTGCGGCAAACATTTTCCCGGCGGCCAATGCCGTACCGGTATCGATGATCGTCAGCCGCACCGGCGCGTTCATCGAGACGAGCTTGCCCGCAATAGCCGACATGGCCTGGGCGGCTTCTCCGTCGATAGAGCCGACCGCGACCGTCAGGCTGACCGGCTTGGTATAGTACCGATAGCCAAGGAGGCCCGCACCGGCCGCAAGTGCGGCCAGCCCGGCAATCAGGACGAAGCGAAGCCAGAGTGACAATCTAATTGAGGTCATGTTCACTGCACTGCAGCCGTGATTTCCAATCGAGAGAAGATGTCTCGCGGCTCATTGCTTAGGTAGCTTTCGAGCCAATTGCTGGTCCTGAAGACAGGTCTGCAAATCAACATAGCTCGGCGGCATGGAGTTCGCGTCTGCCTTGTTTCCGACCGTTGCGCCGATGCACATCGTTCGATCTGACGTGGAAAAGCTCGACCAAATCGCCTGAAGCTGGTCCCTTGCGCGCTCCTCATCATCTTTACACCGCTTGATCGTCCCGTTCATGCCCGCCTTCGGATCGAACGCCGCGGCGCTGTCGATCTTGCACTCCTTGGCGATATCAAATTTCGGAACCTCGTCGGACACAGCGATGATCAGCTGTGAACCAAGAATTGCCATGGACAATTTAAGCAGCATTTCACTCTCCTATCAGGTTCAGCATTGCCTTCGTCATTGCGGAAATATCGACTTGATCGGCTTATTTGCGAACGAACACCACGTCGAACGTTTGCCTTGCGACTGCCTGATGGTACGTGCCTGTGAGCCTGCCCCCCGCAGCGTCATAGTTGAGCGTATAAGTCGAGCCGTTGTATCCGCCCGCCCGCAGTTCGAAGAAGAGCTTCAACTTTCCGCCTTCCTCGGTCGCCATGGCCGCATAAAACGGCAACGGATTTGGGTTTGCGTAATTGGCGTCAAGCTTGCCGCCAGCGTCCACGGACCTGATTGCTATGACGTAACCGCCATCCGGTCGCACCCAGCGGCCTGGCAAGGCATCGAATGCAGTCGGCAACTCGGATGCCGAGGTCGCCACGGGCGCGCCAGCAAGCGGCTCCGCGCGCGCCGGGATCATGACAAAGCCGACTGCAACACTCATCGCGATACATCGTATGGGATTCATGGCAAGGCCCGATCATGGCTTCGAGACAATATCGCAATGGACCACGCGCCCATTGCGACGTGAAAGGCCACCGCTGGCCACAGCAGCATGCCGTGCAGGCCATCACTGAGACTGGCAAAGGCGAGCACACCGGCGACTGCAAGATTGTAGAACATCAACGCCGAAACCAACCCCCGTGCGGCACGTCCCTGTTCGTCGCGCGCCAGCCAGCAGACGATCGACAGCGCCACTATCGCGGCTCCGCCGACGCGGGCCAGGCTCACGGCGGCACTGGCCTCAAGCGCAGCGCCAAGCAGAAGCAATGCCGTCACCGAGGGTAAGCTCAGCAGCGACACCCCCGCTCCTATCTCGACGATTGCGGTTATGGTCAGCAAATTTCTCATGATCATACCGGCTTGATCGATAGAAATGGAGAGTGGCGCCAGGCAATGCCGGCGCCACCTTCTCGGCTATCCGGCAGATCTAGTCGCTCGCCCTGGCCGCTGCCGCGCGAACCCTGGCCTGCTCCACCTCGGAAAGCTGCATCGGCCCGAGATCGACGGTGAACTTATGGATCTTGCCGTCGAATGCGAACGGCACCTGATAGTCCTTGTCATTCACGCCCGTCCTCGTATCGATCCCGACGTCGAAAGTCTCGTCAGCCACTTGCAGGAAGGAGATCGAGTTGGCCTGCTTGCCCGTAGCGACGACTTTGTCGTCAACCTTCAGGACTCCGCTGCCTCCCTTGGCAATACCCGGACCGTCATAGGTGTATTCGAACGCGATCGTGTGCTTGCCGGCGGAGAGTACATCCGGTCCCTCCCAGCGGTATTGGGCGAGGATCAGCATGTTGTAGTCGAACACCGGCTTGCCTTTGAGCATGTACAATCCCCAGCCTCCCCAGCGCCCGCCCATGGTGGCGATCATCCCATCGCCGCCAGTTTGGGGAACCTCGACTTCGGCGAGCATCTTGTAGGATCTGCCGAGGATGTTCGGTGCATTGCTGGAATTGATTCCCGGATTTACTCCGGTGTAAGTGAAGATGGTCTTGCCCGCCGTGGCGCTTGGGCGCGGCGCCAACGACCGTGCGAATGTGTCATTGTTCAAGGGAAGGACGTTGTACTTGGCTGCCTCCGCCACGAACAGCTTCTGCATCTCCTTGAGCTTGTCGGGCATCTTCGCCGCAAGATCGTTGGCCTGCGAATAGTCTTCCTTGATATTGTACAACTCCCATTTGTATTCGGCGATCGGCGGCAACGGTGCGTTCAATATCCACGGCCCGTGCGGCGGGGTCGTATTGGCGTACCAGCCGTCGTTATAGATTCCACGATTGGCTATCATCTCGAAGTACTGGGTCTTTCGTTTCGATGGCGCATTGGCGTTCGCCTTGTCGAACGTATAGGCCATGCTGATCCCTTCAATCGGCTTCTGCTTGATGCCATTGACGGTTTGTGGCGACTTGATGCCTGCCGCTTCGAGGATCGTCGGCACGATGTCGATCACATGATGGAACTGGCTCCGGACGCCGCCCGCATCCTTGATACGATTGGGCCACGCGATTGCCATTCCCTGTCGGGTGCCGCCGAAATGCGACGCTACCTGCTTGGTGTATTTGAACGGCGTGTCGAAGGCCCACGACCACGCGACCGCCATGTGCGGGTAACTGCCGGCCGAGCCCCATGCATCGTAAAACTTCAGCTGTTCTTCGATCGGAAAGTCGAGGATGCCATTGTAGGAGGTGTACTGATTGGGGGTTCCAGACAACGTGCCTTCAGGGCTCGTGCCGTTGTCGCCGTCGATGTAGATGACCAGGGTGTTGTCGAGCCGGCCCATATCCTCGACCTGCTGGATCACACGGCCGATTTCGTAGTCGGTATAGGCCGTATAGCCCGCGTATACTTCGGCCTGTCGGGCGAACAGTTTTTTCTGGTCGGCCGTTAGCGTGTCCCATTTGGGGAGACTATCCGGCCATTCGGTCAACTTTGCCTCTTGCGGGATGGCTCCCAGACGCTTCTGATTGGCGAAGATCTCCTCGCGCAGCGCGTTCCATCCCTTGTCGAACTTGCCCTTGAACTTCTCGACCCACTCCGCTTTTGGCTGATGCGGCGAGTGACTGCCGCCCGGAACATAATAGAGGAAGAACGGCTTGTCGGGCGCTGCGGCGTTCAGCTCCTTCATGTAGCCGATCGCCTCGTCCGCCAAATCGGTCGTGAGGTTGTAGTCCGGCTTGCCGACCCACGGAGAGATCTGCTTGTTGTTCTGGAAAAGGTAGGGCGTCCACTGATCGGTCTCCCCGCCCATGAAGCCGTAGAAATAGTCGAATCCCATTCCAACCGGCCATTGATCGAACGGCCCGGCGATTGTGTATTGATAGGCCGGCGTGTTGTGGTTCTTGCCGAACCATGATGTGGAGTAGCCGTTGCCCTTGAGAATGGCTCCGATCGTTGCGTTGTCCGGGCCTATGACCGAGTCGTAGCCGGGAAAGCCGGTCGAGAGTTCGGTGATCACGCCGAAGCCCGACGAGTGGTGATTGCGCCCGGTGATCAGCGCTGCTCGCGTAGGTGAACACAGCGCGGTGGAGCTGAATTGCGTGTAGCGCAGTCCCGACTTGGCGATGCGGTCCAATGCCGGAGTCGGGATGACGCCCCCGAATGTGCCGCTGACGCCGTAGCCCTGATCGTCTGTCATGATGAGGAGCACGTTTGGAGCGCCCTTGGGCGGCACGACGGTCGGGGGCCACCAGGGTTTGGAATCCGTGGCCGTTTCCTTGATCACACCACCAAATTTTGGGGGAACCACCGGAATTTGATTGCCCTGGATCGTGGTGGTGGCACTCGGCGTTCCCAACGTGCCGTTGATGGTCTGGGCCAGCGCGCCGGGCAGATAACTTGTCCCGACAAGAAAGCCCATCGAAAGCGTCGTAATGATCTTCATGTGACGGCCCTCTTCTGCTGCTCGATTCGGTTCGTTCAATGCCAATCCACAGCCGGTGATCTTTGCCTATTGCAGCTTGATGCCGGCGCGCTCTCGCATGCTTTTGAAAACGATATCGATCGCCTGGATAATGCGGAGCTGAGGATTGGCCTTGCAGTACACGATCAGCTCATGCTCGGCCTCTTTGCCCTTCCTGATGTCCATGTAGTGCCGCTTGGCGAGGCCGTTGTACCAGCCGCTGTACCAGGAGCTCAGCAGGTCGGCCTGATCCTGCCAGGTCCCGGCGAGTTGCGCGCAAGTCAGCGCCTGGATATCAAGAAACCCTTCAGGGTCGGCATAGGTGCTCAGATCCACTTGGGCCTTTGCGCCCGAATTCACCGTCATCATCGCGGCACCCATTACGATCGAGATAAATATCTTTCGCATCGTGTTCTTCTTTCCCGCGAACTATCTTCGCATCTGGTTGAGATGTCGGATCAAGGAGTGAGCGGCTTCTGATCCGTTCGATGCAGCGCCAGAGTGTCGACTCCTGCCTCTCGCTCGATTGTGTCGACATGGACGACCGGCGCTTCGCTTGAAAGTTCAATGGCAGCGACGATGGTGTTGAGCTTGGCGGTATCGAGATTGCGTTCGAATTGCTCGCGCGAGCCCCACTCCTCGACAAGACAGAGCGTCTTGCGTTTGTCGAGGTCGGCATAGAGCCGCGCTTGCACGCAACCCGCAGCCGCCCGCGTGGGACCCAGCAACGATCCGAGCGTGCGCAGAATCTCGGCGCGCTTCTCGTCCGGAGCGACGATTTGCATGGAGAAGACGATCACGGTTCAATTCTTTCGGCCGTCACCGAGATACATAGCGCGCGATACTCGCCCACTCATCGCAAGAAGTGCGCCAACTTCCGTCGCAAGCCGCCGTCGGAAGAAAACGCTATCAAAACAGCACGCTGGATAGTCGATCAGGTTGTCCTCATCCGTTCCGGCACCAGCGTTCCTCCGAAACTTCGGATGAATCTCCGAGATCTCGGAGACCGAGGACAAGTTGGAGACCTACACAACGGCTGCAGAATTTCTACAGGACTGATCTATTGAGCATTTCCATAGCAAGCGTGCTGCAGTGCACGCTGGCCCAGTTCTTGCGAAGCAAGACTTACGCAGGTCGATCGATACGTTCGCATTTTGAAACACGACAAAGGACACATTGATGTTCAAGAAATTCCTCGTGACCACGGCGCTTTCGATTCCACTGGCATTTAACGGAGCTGCGTCAGCGCAAACGGCTGCCAAGAAGCCCAACATCGTCGTGATCATGGCCGACGACGTCGGCATCTGGAACGTCAGCGCCTACCACCGAGGCATGATGGGCGGCAGCACGCCCAACATCGATCGCATCGCCAAGGAAGGCGCGCTGTTCACCGACTATTACGCGCAGCAATCCTGCACAGCAGGACGAGCCGCGTTCATCCTGGGACAGACGCCATTTCGGACCGGTCTTTTGAAAGTTGGCATGCCGGCTGCCAAGCAGGGTCTTCAGGACAAGGATCCGACCATTGCTGAACTTCTTAAGCCTTACGGTTACGCCACCGCTCAGATTGGCAAGAACCATCTCGGCGATCGCAATGAGTACCTGCCTACCGTGCACGGCTTCGACGAATTCTACGGAATTCTCTACCATCTCAATGCAATGGAGGAGCCGTATGACCCTCAATATCCGAAGAGCCCACAATTCCTCGCCAGCTTCGGTCCGCGTGATGTCATTGATACCAAGGCGAGCACGGTCGACGACGCCACCACCGATCCGCGCTGGGGCAAGGTCGGCAAGCAGACCATCGTCGATGGCGGTCCGCTGCCGCCCCATCCGAACATGGATCCCAAGGCCAAGTTCAACATGGAAGACGTCGACGACGAACTGGTTCGCCGGTCCGTCGACTTCATCGACCGTTCCGCCAAGGCCAACAAGCCGTTCTTCCTTTGGCACAACACCACACGCACCCATGTGTGGACTCATCTTGGGCCAAAGTGGAAGGACAAGACGGGCTATGGGATCTATGCCGACGCCATAGCGGAACTCGACGCGGCGGTCGGCTCGATCATGAAGAAGATCGACGACGCGGGCATTGCCGACAACACCATCGTGGTGTTCACCAGCGACAACGGGTCGGAGACGTTCTCCTGGCCGGATGGCGGCAACACCCCGTTCCGCGGCGAGAAGGGCACCACGTATGAAGGCGGCTTCCGCGTGCCGATGGTCGCGAAATGGCCGGGCACCATCAAGCCCGGCGGTATCGTCAACGACATCATCGCCGGCGAGGACTTCCTGCCGACACTTCTGGCCGCCGCCGGCGAGCCGGATATCAAGGGGAAGCTGTTGAATGGCCTGACGGTCGGCGACAAGACCTTCAAGACCCATCTCGACGGTTACAATTTCATGCCGTTCTTCAAGGGTGAAGTCGCCGAGGGACCGCGCAAGGAATTCTTCTACTTCACCGACAACGGCGACCTCACCGCCGTCCGCTATGCCGACTGGAAGCTCAGCTTCAAGACCATAAAGGGCAACCTGTTCACGGGCACGGAGGAATCAACCAACGTTCCTCTCGTGACCAACCTGCGGCAGGACCCGTGGGAAAAGTACCCGGATCAGTCGATGTTGTACGGCCGTTGGTGGGGTGAGAAGCTCTGGACGATGGTTCCAGCCGTCACCCTCGTGGGAAGATTCCTGCAAACGTTCAAGGAGTACCCGCCAAGCCAGGTGGGCGGATCGCTGAGCATCGAGCGAGCCCTTCAAGCGGTCGAGCGCGGCGCGACCGGTGGCGGCAAGTAGGCCGATATCTCCGGGGTGGCCACAGAGCGCGGCCATCCCCCGCGATCGAGATGCGCTCTGAATACCCATCCGCTTTGACCGCCAACCAGGGAATGGACATGACGCGATACCTTCAAGGATCGACGCGCCTCGGGTTGCTGATCTTTACGCTATGCAGATTGATCGCTGCATCTGCCGAAGCCCATGCCCAGCCGGCGAACTGGACGCAAATTGGTATGCTCTCATGCAAACTCAATCCCAGCATTGGCTTCATCATCTTCGGCCATCAGTCGATGGAGTGTCGGTTTAGCCAGAACGATCGCTTTCCGCCGCAAGCCTATGAAGGCGCGCTCAACACCGTCGGCATCGATATTGGCATCAGCGCTGGCGGCGTGCTCGGCTGGGGCGTGTTCGCACCAACGGCCGGTCCGCCAATGGGAGCACTCGCCGGAGAATATATCGGCGCCACCGGCGAAATCGGTGTCGGCCTCGGCGCCGGCGTCAATGTCCTGATCGGGGGGTCCGGGCGCTCCTTCGCGTTGCAGCCGGTTTCGGTAGACGGCTCGGTAGCGATCAACGTCACTCTCGGGCTGTCCGGGCTCCAACTGCGCTCCGTGTATTGAGACCAGGCGTCTCCGATCCGATGGCGCCTGCCTATCGCTATCCGCACAGCTCACAAAGGAAATTGCAACGATGAACACCATGACACCGAGCCGCATCATCGGAATGCTTGCCCTCGCCGCAGCGCTGTCTACGCCGGGCGCAGCACTCGCTGAGACTGCATCCATGAAGACGATCGGCACGCCCTCTGCAGCGGCCAAACCCGAAATCGTGCCCTCGCTGTTCGTGCTCAATTCACGTAGTGCGACAATGCAGGGAGATACGCTGACAATGATCGGCGTGATGCCGCATTCCATTATTTTCGCCGATCGCCCGGTGCGATCGGCAGGCCACCAGCTCACCGCGGATATCGTCGCGGACTGGGGCACGGGCGACGACAGCTTTACCAAAAACCCGCCGAACGCCACAATCTCCGTGTTCAGCAAGGATGGCTCCGTGAAGGACGCCGTGGTTGTGCTGAAATCTCCCAAACTCGAAGGCGACAAGCTGTCGTTCAATGTTCAGGTCCTTGAAGGCGACCTTGCTGGCGGCGATGGCGGAGCCGCCCTCTTCATCGACATTATCGGCCGGCCGATGACGCCGATGTCCTTTGCCGGCGTTGGACGGCGCACGGCGTTCCGTGGAGCCATGTATGCGGGCGCCGCCGTCGGCGTCGCCGCTGTGGGAGCGGCAGCCTACGGTGCACCCTATGCTTACGCCCCTGCGCCCTATTATGCCCGGCCAGCTTGCGGCTACTATCCTTATCCGCCTTGTTACTGACGAGCACGATCGGCAAGGCCAATATCGCCTGAATAATCCAACGGATCGGCATCAGCCGGCCCGTCGCGATAACCATTGGTGCCATAGTGACGGCGCTGATGTTTTCCGAGGAGCCCAGTCTTGAGCACGGTCCCGTTCGAGAACGATCTCGCAGACTCCAAGCCGGTCGGTTATCCCGGCATGGTCTCAATTCCGGGCGGCACCTTTCGCATGGGATCCGACAAACACTATCCGGAAGAAGCCCCGGTTCATCGCGTCGCAGTCGATCCATTCCTGATCGACCGCACCCCGGTCACCAATCGGCAGTTCAAGGAATTCGTGAAGACGACCGGCCACGTCACGTTCGCGCAGATACCTCCCGATCCCAGGCATTACCCCGGCGCGCTGCCGCATATGCTGTACGCGGGCTCGCTGGTCTTCACTCCTCCGTCGCGGCCGGTCGATCTTCGCAACTGGGGCGAATGGTGGACCTTCCTGAAGGGCGCCGATTGGCGGCATCCCACGGGACCCAACAGCAGCATCAATAATCTCGATAACCATCCTGTGGTCCACGTCTCATTTGCGGATGCGCTGGCCTACGCAAGATGGGCCGGCAAGGACTTGCCCACCGAGGCCGAATGGGAATTTGCCGCGCGCGGCGGCCTCGATGGCGCCGAATATGCCTGGGGCGATCAATTTACGCCCGGTGGCAAGCATCTGGCCAATACCTGGCAAGGCGAGTTTCCGCGGCAGAACCTGAACGAGGACGGCTACGAGCGGACCTCGCCGGTCACGGCGTTCGCGCCAAACGGCTATGGCGTCCATGACATGATTGGCAACGTCTGGGAATGGACCTCCGACTGGTACGCCCAGCAGCACGACGCCGACGCGCCGAAAGCGTGCTGTATCCCGGAAAACCCGCGGGGCGGGGCGGAAGCCGCAAGCTACGATCCATGTCAGCCCGGCATCAAAATTCCCCGCAAGGTCATCAAGGGCGGCTCGCATCTGTGCGCGCCGAATTACTGCCGCCGCTATCGTCCCGCCGCGCGCCATGCCGAGGCGATCGACACATCCACCAGCCATGTCGGTTTTAGGTGCGTCGTCCGAAACTGGGAATGAAGGAGATCGGCCCATGGTGACATCGCGTAAGACACTCTTCGGGATTGGTCGCCGTGCGATCTGGTCCGCCTTTGTGGCGCTGCCTGTACTTCTCGCCCTCCCCGCGATGGCACAAACCGGTTCAGCCGATCCGTTGCCGTCATGGAACGATACTGCGACCAAGAAGGCCATCGTCACCTTCGTTGAACGCGTTGCCAAAGCCGGTTCACCGGACCTGGTGCCGCCGGCCGAGAGGATCGCGACCTTCGACAATGACGGTACGCTGTGGGCCGAGCAGCCGATCTACTTCCAGCTCGCTTTCGCGCTCGACCGCATTAAGGCGCTTGCCCCGATGCATCCCGAGTGGAAGGACAAGGAGCCGTTTTCCTTCCTGCTCAAGGGCGATCTCAAAGGCGCTCTCGCCGGCGGCGAAGCCGCCATTTTCGAGATCGTCACGGTGACCCACTCCGGCATGACGACCGTGGAATTCGATCAGATCGTCCAGGAATGGATGTCCACTGCCAGGCATCCCGTCACCAAACGCCTTTACACCGAGATGGTTTATCAGCCGATGCTGGAACTGCTGGCCTATCTCCGCGCCAATGAGTTCAAGACGTTCATCGTCTCCGGGGGTGGCATCGATTTCATGCGAGTGTTCGCCGAGCGGGTCTACGGGGTGCCGCCCGAACAGACTGTCGGCAGCAGCGGCAAGCTGAACTTCGAACTGCGTGACGGCAAGCCTGTGCTCATGAAAATGCCCGAGCTCAGTTTCAACGACGATAAGACCGGCAAGCCGGTCGGCATACAGATGCACATCGGTCGCCGCCCGATTGCGGCATTTGGTAATTCGGATGGCGACCTGCAAATGCTCGAATGGGCAAGAGGCGGCGGAGGTGTTCGCTTCGCCCTCCTCGTGCACCATACCGACGCCGAAAGGGAATGGGCTTACGACCGCACGTCGTCCATCGGCCGCCTCGACAAGGCGCTCGACACTGCCAACGCCATGGGCTGGACCGTCGTCGACATGAAGGCCGACTGGAAACAGATATTTCCGTTCGGGAGCAAGTGACTACCGATAAGCACTTCCCTTCGGCCCCCGACCGCTTGCAGAGCTCAACCGAAAGCCGGGACTTCTGATGATCACCGAAACGCCAAACGTCAACCAGCTATCTCAGGTCATTTCACAGGCGGCGGCCCCGGCCTTCCTGCTCGGAGCGCTGGCGGCTTTCATCTCGGTGCTGATTTCGCGATTGAACCGCATCATCGATCGAACGATCGTGCTGAACGGAATTCCGCCGGAGGATACTGTCAGGTCCCGGCTCAAGGCCGACCTGCCCCGTCTGATGTGGCGCGCGACTTTGGTGAATCGCGCGATCCTCTGGGCCGTCATCGGCAGCATCGCGGTGGCAGTGCTGGTAATAGTCGCTTTCGCAAGTGCGTTCTTCCAGATTCAGCACGAGGTCGGGGTTGCGGTCCTATTCATGATTTCCCTCGGCGCCTTCACCGTCTCGCTAATCGACTTTGCCCGGGAAGTCCGAATTGCGGTGAGCGAGCTCGACCACCACGCATGACGCACTGAAAGTCATTGTTACTGATGCAGCTCGAGCTTCTTGATCCGGGATTTCCAAAGTCGTTGGCTTGACGTCAAGAAGCGCCGCCGCGCCGGTCGCCCCACGGATGCGCCAGTTGCACTGCTTGAGCGCCTGTAAAATGATCGTGCGCTCCGCTTCGTCCAGCGACCCTGCCATCGCCGATACGGCGACAGGTCGCAAGACCGTATGAGCGAGCTTGATGGACAGCGTTGAGCCCTGGTTAAGAATCATCGCACGCTCGATGATATTGCGCAGCTCACGAATATTACCGGGCCAATGGTATGCCTGAAGAGCCGACATGGATTCATCTGCGATCTCGTCGACCGGCTTCCCCATCGAATTGCTGAATTCCTTCACGAACGTCCACGACAGCAACGGAATATCCTCGCGACGTTCGCGCAATGGCGGCACCTCAATAGGAAACACGTTGAGGCGATAGAATAGATCCTCCCGAAAGCGCCCATCCCTTACCGCCTGTTCAAGCCGGCGATTGGTGGCCGCAATGATGCGTGCATCGACCTTGATGGTCTTGCTACCACCGAGCCGTTCGAATTCGCCCTCTTGCAACACGCGCAGCAGTTTTGGCTGCAGCTCGAGCGGCAGTTCGCCGACCTCATCAAGGAAGATGGTCGAGCCATCGGCGATCTCGAACCGGCCCGGCTGCCGGGCCAACGCTCCGGTAAAGGCGCCCTTTTCCCGGCCGAACAGTTCGGACTCAATCAGGCTCGCCGGCAGCGCGGCGCAGTTCACCTTGACCATTGGGCGGGTATTCCGCGCACTGGCATCATGAATTGCCTGTGCCAGTACTTCCTTGCCGCTTCCTGTCTCTCCCTGCAGCAGAACTGTCGAGTTTGTCTGGGCGACTTGCGCCACCTCCTCGATCACGGCCCGAAAGCCTGGCGAGTGGCTTGTAAGACCCTGCGGGCGATTGATCTCTACAGCATGTCGAAGGTAGATATTTTCTCGCTCAAAACGGTCCTTCAGCAATTTGATTTCCGACAAGGCGGCCGTGAGTTTTTCCTGCTCCCGCTTTCGCGCGATGGCGTGCGCGAACACCTCGCCTACGAGCTTGATCCGGGCGATCAAATCATCCGGCCAGGAGCGGGTCTCTCTAAAGGAGGCGAAAGCAATCGCGCCGATCACCTGGCCGCCTATGCGGAACGGGATGGTCAAATGCGAATGCAGGCCCGTCTTCTGGAAGTAATCGGCCTCACCGAGCGCTTCCGGCGGGAGATCACTGGCATCCTGAACGATAAGACTCTGACCAGAACGAAGTCTAGCCGTGAACCATGCGAGTTGATCAGGGAGCGGACCATGCGGGGTCGCCTCTATTCCTTCCGCAGCCGTCGACGACAAGACAACGAGCGAGCCATTGTCCTGAAACTCGGCAAAAGTACTGCGATCAAACCCGAGAAATCCCTCAGTATCACCTGCACAAGCCGAATTTCCGACTCGACCTTTTCTGCGGGAACGTTTGCTAATCGCGCGGAGATATCCGCGAGCATTCGCTCAAAAGCAAATAACTCTTGAACCGACGGGGCGTCCGACGATTCGCGAGGTGCCGCTTGCCCGAACCGGTCAGGCGCCATGTACTTCTCAACCGAGCGCATGCGGTACTCCTCTCTGGCGTCGAGGTCGAAGACGTCAGGAACCTTCAGCTGGTCGAGTGTCGGGTAGCAACATTCATCATACGGTTGGCTCGGAAGCTGGCAATCGAAAGTGGAGGGGTGCGACGCTTTGGTTCAACTCGCAACCAAACCGTGTTTTGAGTTTCGCGACTGCGGTGAGTCAGCTTCGCTGTCCCATCTCGATCGCGTTTACTTGGTGGCTCCCAATACAACGGGCTCGAACCGGTATTGGTCTACCCAGGGTCAGTAGCTACTCGATTTGAACGCCCAGACCAGAGCCGCGCTCGGTCATCGCCTGACCGTCGCTCAGCCTGCGCTTGATCATTCCCATGACGGAGGTGACGTCTTCGAACGCGCGATCATGGGCGGTGTCGCCAGGGGAGGCTAATCCGGTCAAATTAAAGACTAAAATCTTGTCTCGCTCGAATTCGCTTCGATACGGCTCCTGTGTGGGATCGACATCGCCCAGCCGACCTACGCCACCCCAGATTTTCCCCGACAAGCTCAGCGCTTCGTCGTCCTGGGACACGAACAGTGCGATGCGCGGTCTCGCCGCGCCCATTCGCTGAATTTGCATCCGGAAAACATCGACATCGACGTCCGGAGCGACCAGCATTGCGTTCTTCAGCTTGTCGACTTTCTGTGAATTCGCGGTTTGGCCGCCGCGCATCGCCCTTCCCCGTAACGCTTCCAGCGCAACCCAATTCCCCATCGAATGGGCCAAGAGGTTCACTTCAGTCACTTCAGGAAAACTTGCGAGCATCGCAAGCAGGTCCTCAAGTGCATCGCGGGAGTAGTTGGCACTTTCCCTGTCGTAGGTATAGGCGCGCAACTTCAGCTCGCCTCGGGACGGCCAGGTGAACAGGACTGGGATCGCTGGCACCTTGGAGTCATGGACGATCTGTGCGAACCGATACACTGCATCATCAAATCGGTTGTTAAAGCCGTGCACGAAAACCAACACCTTGTGTCGCCCGGTCTGTCTGGCCGTTAAAGCGACCGAAGCCGCAAAGGACCTTTTGTCCAGATAGTCCGCGGATACAGTGACGAAATTGCGCGCGGGATCTCCTGGAGCCGTCGCAGGCCACTGAACCTGACCGATTTTCCGGACGCTGTCAGGCGGGATGGAAACGTTAATCGCTGCATAGGAAACATCTGCAGCACGCTCGCCACTAAACATCTCCCCCGGATCAGTCGTTGATCGCTGTCGGGTCGTCGCGACAAACATCGGGACGCGGGAAGTCCCCTCAGCAGTAGCCGATACTGGGATCAGTACGCCTTGCGCGGGGCGATTCGAGCAAGATCCGCAGACGAGCGCTATGGCGACCGCCATTATCGCGGTGAAGATATTTCCTGGTACGCTCACGCTGACTACTTTCAAGCCTGACGAACTGACCCTTTCGTCTGACTATGGCGGTCCGGGATCACCCCCGGCTGGAGGACAGCAGCTTTTTTGTGGACGCAGCGGAGCAAATGCTATGCCCTATTTATGGACGAGCCTCGAAGGCGCTGCGCTTGGACTCGGCGCCGCGTTCGAGATTGAGAACGTCAGCCAGGTATTCCAGCCCTCGGGCCGGTGTCGGGCTTCAAACTCGAAGTATGACTTCAGACCAAGATATCCCTGCTTGCCGGCAATCGGGAAGATGTAGCCAATCTGCGGACCGACCGCGAAGACCCGGGATTCGAATGCACCGACCCTGTCGCCGGCACCGCTGTCTGCGCTGACCTGGTCATAGGCATATCCGACGAGGCCCACAAAGAACTGCTTCGACAGGAATTGCGATGCGCCCCAATCCAGATGGAAATCGACACCGCTTTGATACTGCGTGGTCTGGTTCTTGAAATTGTACGTGAAACCCGCGACGGCCGAAAATTCATGTCCAGTTGCGGGATTGAAATAGGTGTAGCCGCCGCCGCCATCGATGGCGCCGTGCCCTAATCCGAGATTGGCCAGACTGGTCGAGCTGTAGTTGCCGACCGGAATATCTCCGGTGACATAGGTCATAAAATTGTGGACGCCGGCATTCCATTTTAGCGACGCCAACGGATAGAGATCGCCGAAACCGGTCACGGTATTGCTGATGTTCTCGTTCCGCACCAAACCGAACGGCGGTAGCGAAGCGGTCAGGGTTCCGTTGACGTTGGCGCTGGTACTTCCAATGATCGTTGCCATTTGCACGGCCAACTGGCCGCCAAGCACCGGCGTGGCAAACGTGTAGCTGGGAATGACGAGGGCGAGATCGGCGCTGGCATGAAGGTTCGCGTTCAGATTGACGTTCAAAGCGGGATTGAACCTGCCGACCTGGATTTCGCGCGATGCGGCAACGTCGGCGCCCGCGCTGACTGACGTATGGTAATACACCGTCGCAAGTGCCCATCCCGGAGTGCCCGGCGCTGCCGCAAGACTGCCATACTGGCCGGGGAGCCAAAAGCTGGTGCCACTTTCATCAGCTAACGAAGCAGACGAGGTTATCGCAAGAAGGCCCGCGATCAGCAACGTCACGACCGACGACGACCGCAACACCGATTTCTTTAGCGGGACGGAATGACGCAATGCACTTGTGTCGGCACAGTTCATGTTGCGATTCCCGAAACATCAATGACTGAACGCGCCGCCCTTTTTGATGCTGCTGTTGGGCGTGCGCAAGGAGGGTAGTCGCGCTGCGCCCCAGACAAAACGACAAATGAACCTGTTGGCTGATTCAATGTAGTTGAGTGGCTGCAAGGCAACGGTTACTCCGAAATTTCGGAGGCGCTCCGAGATCTCGTGGCGCACGATAACCGTCACATTTTAATTTCGTGGATCCAGTCGGGCCCCACAGACACGGCTCTGGCTGCCAGGGGAAGGCAGAACTCGAACGCTTTCAGCATCGCAAACAAATAGGGCGCGGCGCTGCTTTTTGGAGTCCTTCAGGCACAGAGCATGCAGTTCTCAGCGGATCGCCGCCCGATGTCCGGGTAACAGGCCGAATAGCGGATGGTCTCCGGGCGCCCCCTCCCGGCTCTTTATAGTGGCGGCCGGTGCTGCACGATCAGTTCAAATTCGAGCAACCGATTCGGAAGAGGCTTTTCTATTCACAAGCATGCTTTCTGCAAACATTTTCCCTCCCCCTCCCCTTTGGCCAGAAATCTTCGATGGTCTAATCGTGCAGCCCCATGCGCTTACTAACGCGTTATCCACGCTGGCGATGAGCCGTGAGTCGTTGCACGGCGAATTGCATTTCCGAAGAAAGCGGATTCCGAAATGCGGACCCATCTGATATACTGATCTGTGTTTACAGATAGACGCTCGATCACGTGTAATTCCGGGGAGGATGAATATTCTATGCGCGTAGCCGTTTCCTACATTCGCGTGTCAAAGCCGAAGCAAGGTCGCAGCGGCCTCGGCCTGGAAGCCCAGCAAGCCGCTATCAGATCCTTCTGCACACAACACGGCTACAGCATCGAGGCGGAGTACCGTGAGGTCGAGACGGGTAAAGGCTCTGATGCGCTGGAGCGCAGGCCCGAGCTCGCAGCCGCCATGAAGCTCGCTCGCAAGCTGGGCCGAGGTGGCAAGTCAGGCGCCGCCCCGATCATCATTGCCAAGCTAGACCGGTTAAGCCGTGACGTTCACTTCATAAGCGGATTGATGGTGCAGCGCATCCCCTTCATCGTCACCGAGCTCGGGCCTGATGTGGACCCGTTCATGCTGCACATCCACGCGGCGGTGGCTGAGAAAGAGCGCGAGCGCATCGCTCAGCGCACAAGGGAAGCCCTAGCAGCAGCCAAGGCGCGCGGTCAGAAGCTCGGCAATTCTGAAATCGGGAGAGCGCGCCAGGAGGAAGCTGACGTGAGCGCCGAGCAGTTTCGCTCGATCGTCGAGCCTCTTCAGAGTCTTCCCGCCAAGCGCATCTCTGCAATCCTGAATGTCCGGAAGATCCTCACAGCCCGGGGCGGTACCTGGCAGGCAACCCAAGTGATCAGATTACTGAATCGCCTTGAGCAGCGCGCTATTCCAGATCGCCTGACCTGACCTTCGCAGGCGGGATCAGGAGCATCGTGTCCGGGCTCAATCCGCCGCTCGCCGCGATGCGATAGAGTTCAGCATCGCTGAGCTCGTGGATCGGAACATCCTGCCGATCAACGACCTGCACAGCCCTGCCATCGAGCCGATCGATCAGCTCATGAATATAGGCGAGATTGCCCTGCTCCGCCTTGTCGAGCAACTGGTCCGCTACCCTACGAAGCGCCAAGGGCCGGTTGCGCAACGCAATCCGGAGCGCGTCGTTGAAGGGCTTTTCGCGGTTCAGACTTCCGAGCGGCCTTCCCATAGGATAACCCGATCATCTATCCTCTTCGGTATCTAGCTGATTCTAGACCGAAACCGGCGCCAAAACTACTGGTGTCTTGTATCAAGTCACTGCGGTCGCCGAACTCGGCGAGTATCGGAGTTGAACCGTCGCAGTACGAAGGGCTTTGATAGGCCCCACCTTCCGCAACGGATAAAGTGACTAACCCGGCGCTCGGGCTCGACTAGATCATGCCCTCCCCGGCATGACCAACCGTCGATGACCTACCTATGTTTGATCCCTGCATGATCCAGCTTGGCTTGGAGTCGTATTGTTTCGCATTCGGAAACAGCGTTGAAACGCCGCAGCGCGATCAGTCTTGCTCGCATTGCTTCGGCTTCCGCAACGGATAACGTAATTAACCGACTCTCGGGCTCGATTGCATCATCGCCGTCCCCATCATCGCACACCGTCGATGACACTTCCAAAGCGGCAATCATGACGGTCTCGAATCCGATCTCGCCTGGCATGGCCATCCAATAGCTTTGCCCGTAGCACGCGAAGAATCCGAGTTGCACAAGCAACCCGAATTCGCGACAAAGAAGACCGCTGTCGTCTCCATAGAGGTCGAGTGAAACCACGTGAAGATAGTGCTCGAGCTCGCCAAAGAGTTCGAGCGCTGCGGCAGCCAGGTCGGGAATCCCGTCTGCATAAAGCAGTTTCACCAGTCGCGCGCTGTCCGGACTATCGAGCACCTCAGACCAAAATCCCTGAGCTTCTGCCGCCTTGATTAGCCACTGCGCGACAAAACGGCAGTCAGGCTCATCCGACATTTGAAGCAAAATGTGTGCATTGCAGCTTGCCATGCTGTTCTCTCCTCTCGCGTGCCGCGCATGGGCACGATGTAATCGACGATAACGAATCCATTTTGCTTTACGCAGGTTCGGTTCGTCGGCGCATCAGCACCGAGTATTCGCTATGGTGGGTGCCATCCAGCGTAGGCAACGGCTCCGTCACACACAGTCGAGAAACCGTTCTTCGAAGTCATCAACCAATTCACCTGCGTTTATCCTCCGCCATAGTTCGTCGCTGGTTTTGCGAGGCAAGTCGTAGAAGCTCACCCATCCGCCGCTGTCAGGCGAGCGCGCAAAATATGAACGACCTGCACAATTCTCCTCTGGTGTGAGGTCTAGAGCGCGATACGGGTCGAGTACCTCGGCCCACCAGAAAGTAAACTCTACGTCGGCGGAGTTCGGGTCCAGCCTCCGTCCCGCCTCCTTGCGGCCCTCCAGCCACAAGCTAATTTCATCGCGCTCGGTTTTCTGTTCCTGATCGGTGCTCATTTCATCCTCCTTGGTTGCCCTGCATCCGGTGGGCGCGGCTTCAATTCGGCTCGACTCGTCGGCGGATCAACCCGCGCCATCGACTGCAGACGGTGACGCAGGTGTCACGCTAGTCGTCACGCTAAGTCCGTTGCGATGGGCGCGCTGCCTACACGTCTGCGAACAGAACCTCGAACTGGATCGCTGCGGCTCATAAGTCCTGCGGCATTGCTCACACACTGCGATGCGACAGGAAGGAACAGTCTGGCCTTTGTCGCGACCGCGGAAGACAGGGCCAGCGCCATGCCTGATATCGAACCTGAACCAAGCGTGGTTGTCCTTGCCAGTGTACTTAGATCCTTCGATCCACTTCACGCGACCGATGGCCACGATGTCCGAGCAACAGCTGAGGTATGGTGCAGCCTGCTTCGTTGATGCCCAATCGGCGTCCAGCAAGAGCCATGTCGGCAAGATTCGCTGGAAGTGCGCGATCAGCCTGTGCATCAGGTCGCGGGTGTAGGGCGGGTTCGTGATGATCGCGTCGGCGCCGTCATATCGGTCGAGGGCAAGCGCATCATGGCCGGTGCGAATGTCACCCGCGTAGGCACAGTGCAGGCCCAGAGATTCCAGATGCCGAACCAGATCACCGTCGCCAGCACATGGCTCAGCGAAGCTGCGGATGCGCCGGAGGTAGGGAATCAACGGCTCGACGGCCGCCCGCGGTGTCGGGTAAAAATCTGCCGGACGACGCTCGAAGTTGGATCGCTTGCCCATCAGCCCCTCCTGAGAAGCGAAGACAGCATGGCAACAGCCGTGGACTTCCGATTTGAATGCCACGTTTCCCAGCAACGTGGATGCAGCCAGGCTGTCGTTCCGATTCCGTAGGGCAACAGCGCGTCGCCCTCGCTGCGGCCACAATAGAGACAGCGGTCGGGCGGAGACTGCACAGGATTACGATTCAGCCATTCCACCACGCAGCATTCGAAGGCGCGCGCCTCGGCAGCCGCTCGTTCGAGGCCGCTGTCGAACTCTACAATGCCCGCGCGCTCGTCGAAGAATGCTACCCATTCCTCCGACGGCCAGCCGTCGGGCCGCAGCAGCGCGACGATCTCGGCCTTATGCCGGGAAAGTGCACTCATCACGGCTTCCGGCGGCGCAGCGGCGGCGCTCAACACAAGGTCCTCTCCCTCGAGGGCGAGTTCGACGCCTGCAGCGCGGGCCGCTTTGAGGGCTTCGAGGGCGCTCATAACCGTGCACTCCAGCGCCCAGCCGGCGTTTCAGTTGGCGCAGACTGGACAGGAAGAGTTGCGTCCGAAGCGTCCGCAGCGTCCGGTCCTTTGTCTTCCAAGGAGTTGTCGCGGACGATCTGATCGCTGCGCTCACTAACATCGTCCTCATTCCCGTTTTGCGTCCGCTCCTCCGAAAGCGAGAAGCCGCTGCTTTCGCCGACTTTTTTCGAATTGTCGGACGGTGCGGACGCTGCGGACGGTTCTGCCCCCAACTTTTCTACCGCTGAGGAACGTTGGATCTTGGTGATGGTGGTGGTGCGGGTTCGCGCCCGCTTCTTGTCCTTGTCGAATTCGACATTGATGCCGGACTTACGCAGAAAGGTCGCGGCCCGGCGCAGTTTACCCGACAGGACATGGGGAACTGTAGGCCATGACTTCGACTTGGCCATTCGCTCGCTCACCACACCCGTCAGGTCCTCCAGCAGATTCGTGGCTGTCCCCGTCCAGACCGTCCGCGCTTCCATCATGGCCCTCAGGGCGACGGCGACCGGGTCCCTTTCCAGTACGCCTTCAACCACGTCGTTGAGATTGCCACGATAGGCTAATAAGAAAGTGCCAGAAGGCCACAGCACCGCTTCACAAGCCGTTGCCCACAGAGCGAAATCTGCCATGCGCGGCAGCTTCTCCAAACGTGTCTCGGGCAAACGCTTGAGGCCCGTCGCCACGGCATCGAGCAGCGCCCCAAGAATTTTGGGGCGTTCGGCCTCGAACGCTACCCACAATTCCTGTTCCGGACGGCGGCGCTCTTCCGGGATCGGCTGTAGCGTCAACAACAGGGCGCGGTCGGCCAAGTCGGGCCGCTCGATGATCTCCTCGATGCCGTTGAGGATCACCGGGCGTGTCGCATCGAAGAGTACCTCATCCTGATCGGCGTAGAGCTGGCGGACGGCAAAGCCTCCGCCGGTCGCCAGGCGGCAAAGGGTGTCGGAAATCCAAGCCGGCAAACCCGAGACGTTGTCAAACGCGAGCACGTGGCTGTTGTTCGCGGCAATAAAGAGATCGCGATCCTCGCGCGGTAGTGCGCGCAAGGGCGCGGTATTGGGATCAAGCAGCGACCGCAGGATCGCCGTAAAGGTGGACTTGGCCGAGCCCTGCTCGCCCGCCAAGGCGAGCACCGGGTAAGGGCCACAATTGCGCAGGCAAGCTAAGGCCCAGGCGACCACCAGGACAAAGTCCGTCTCGGAATCCACATTGAGGAAGGACCGCAGATCTTTGATCGACCCACCGGTCACCGGCAGCGCCAAGGGCAGCATCCCCGCTGAGCGGCGAAATCTCACGGGTGGGTTGTCGATAACCCGCCAGCCAGCGGAATCGATTTCCACTGCGCGCCACGCTTCGTCGCCGAGGTCGAGATAGAGTTTGCCTTCTAACTCCCCGACGCGGATGTGGACGTGCCGCTCCGGCGCATCGAAGTCTGCCTTTGCCTCAATCAAATTCAACGCTGACTTCAATGCTTCCGAGCTTGGCGCGCCCGCCTCCTGTTCGAAGAAACGGCGCGTGAGCCAACGGCGGAATCCCCTCGAGCGGATCGGCCAGGTCTCGCGGTGGCGATTGATGTCCAGATCTGCGAAGCCGGTTCCGTCGGGCGCATGAAACAATTTGGCGCTCTGCGCCAGCTCAAGCAGAATATTGGCCTGCGTCCGCCTTGCAACGGCAGTTACGTTCTCCTTCGCGATAGTCCGCTCGAGCGCCGTCCCCACGCGAACCGCGCCCTTGCGTGTCGCGACCTGCACGTCGAACTCGTCCTCGGGAGGAAACGCGGCTACCATTTCCGAGGTCAGGGGCGCCGCGGAATCGCTGATCGTCTGTTCGATCAACCTGCCCGAGGGATTGCGGACCTCCTCTGCGGCGGCAATGGTCGCCAGTATGCGGTGCTCGGCAACTTCAGCCTGTGTGGCCTCGCCGCTGGGGCGTCCAGGTTCGCCGCGGCAGCGATCAATTTCATCGCAACGCCGGCAGAGAAACCGCGGGAGCCCGTGCTCGCAGTGGTCGAAGTTTACCGACATGGCCGGTCGCTCTCATGGCTAGACACGCTCGAGGTGCCTCCCGGCACGTTCGCTAAATTGCGGCCCGCGTCAGAACCGGCCAGAGCGCTCGACGGGCCGCACGCGATGAGCATGTCGTTGAAATCCATTCCCGCAGGTGGGCGTGCGACACGGACCCGACGCCCCTCTTGCGCCCAGCGGCGAGCCGCGACCATCGCAGCCGCCTCACCCGCCGCGTCGGCATCGGCGAGGATGACGATGTCCCGCTCGTCGTCCGAGAGAGCGAGCCGCCGCAGTCCCGAGCTCGAGAGCGCCGCCCACGTCCGATGCCCCGTCGCCTGCATGGCCGAGAGGCAGGTTTCGATTCCCTCGCCGATCAGCAGCACACGACCTTCTCCACCGAGGCGAACAACCCCGCCGCCGCAAGGGCCAAGCATCATTTTGGTGGTCCCAACAGGCGCCTTCGACGCGCCATCGCGCGAGAGGAAAGTACGGTGGATAGCCGTCGGCACGCTATCAATTGCATTCGTCACCAACGCCACCATCGCGGGCCAGCGCTGACCTTCCGGGTGCTGCAAACCGTGGTGAAAGCGAATGGAAGAAGGAACCGGGACGGCTACGCCACGCCGCTGTAGATAGGTCTCGGCGAGCGTTCCCCTCGCCGCGGAGGAATTTCTCCAGACCCTTGCCGCCGAAGCAAGACGGTCGGGGATGCTGGCATCCTTGGACGCCTGCTCCCCTGCCAAAACACACTTCCGAGCTTCAGGTTGGCGCAGATCGTGCCAGAGCCCGAGACGCCGAAGTGCATCGATGACCGACGTCTGATCGCAGCCGGCGAAGCAATGCACCAGCACCATGCCGCCGACGCTGTATCCAACCGAGAGGCTCGGGGTGCTGTCTTCGTGCGCAGGACAACGACAGATGAATCCGCGAAGAGTCTTCTTGGCCCCTCCGCACGCAACAGCAATTTGCTCAATAGGATTCACCTGCGCTCTCCATTTAGCGCCCGAGGATTTCCCCTTGCTCGAATTGTTAGCCGCTCAGCATCCGTTCCAGCGCGTGACGCGGGACGATCCAGCGGCGTCCGACCCTAATCGTCGGCAAGACACCCGAATTCGCGGCAGCGTACGCGCTGCACTTCGAGAGTCCGAGGATCTCACAACCGGCCTCTTCAACCGAAAACGTTGAACGACCGTCCCACTTCGCGTCGTAAATCGGGCCGCAGTGAAGCTGCTGGAAGCGAACTAGTCTCGCCTTTCTGGTCATGTCCTATACCGTCTTATTGACCTTTTTACAAGGTCATACTAGACCTATTTCTAAGGTCACGGACTATAATTTTTGACCTTTGAACATATCAAAGACGGCGGTAAAGATGTCTGCGCAACTTAAGATCACGCTTGATGATGACCAACGATCACAGCTCGATCGTGCGACCGAGCAGAGCGGGAAGTCCCTCTCGGAAGAGATTCGTGAGCGTCTCTCGCTATCCTTTCTTCTTGAAATGAGGAGTCGGGACACCGCGGATCTGCTTTTCGCTCTCCTCCGAATAGCGGACGTAGTTGCGGACGAAATTGGATTCGATTGGTCTGAAAACGAAAGGGCACGGGCGACCTTCGTCTCTGCCGTTGTCGATCAAATCATGAGCTATGAACTTAGGACCAATCCGAATCCTATTCCCCGACTTGGTGGCGCGCGTCCAGACGACTCTCCTGAAGCTCTCGGGGGCTTCATTGCGCGCGGCTATAGGCGCGACCGTCGGCGCGAAGCCCCCGGCCTCAGCTCACTCGCCAAAAAATATTCAGCTGAGCCGCCCGAGGACACATAGCCGGCCGGGATCCTGAAATATCGAATGTGAATACGCTTCTATCAGAGAAGCGCTGACAGACGAAAAACAACCAAGAGAAGTTCAATCGAAGTTTGAAGCCAGGATTCAGTACCGGAGCAGTGTCGGGTGATTGCTCAAATCTGTCGAGTTTTGGAGTTTGCGATGATCGTTGTGCAACGACAGCAGACCAATGAGGCCGGACCTCGCCGCATGCTCAACGAGGCCCGGGTGCTGGAAATCATTCCGATCAGCCGCACCACGCTCTATCGCATGGAGAAGACGGGTCGGTTTCCGAAATGCACCTACATCAGCCCGAACCGGCGCGTTTGGTACGAGGACGAGATCGTCGCTTGGCAGGACGAGGTCAACGCGTTTGATCCGAGTCGCGGCAGAGGCAAGGGCCGGCGCGGGCGCGGGATTGCTGGAGTTGCGGACAAACCGGGCTCGCGCTGAGTCGCGTTGTCGCCCCATAGCCGCCCCTGGGCAACAACGTTTGCGCCTCTACCGCTCGCGACTGCCACTCCGCGCCGCGCTCAATGTAGCCTGAGACACGGGGCCAACCGATCTTGCACCGAGCGGATTCCTCAAAAGGAACCGACCGGCGGATGGTCCAGACCGAGCATTTCATTTCTTGGGCTTGGCGCCAAACTCCTTCCACAAGCCCAGAATCAGCAGCGAGTGGACGATCAAGTTCCCAAGGTGCCAATGGAACTGGCCTGCGTCCACCAAGCCATGAGCGATCTGATTGCGCAGGTTCATTCCACGCGGATCGGTATATAGCGCCTGAAGATGTAGCGTAACGTCTGGACCGAGAACTTCGGCGATTTTTTCATTATGCAGAATCTCACCCATTCCGATGACCACGCTCGCTTCGGAAACAGCAGGGTGAGCTTTCGTGACCGGCACGCCAAGATCGTCCGCAATCTTGCGCAGCGCGTGCTCTACCTGCGGAACGAGCACATGCGCGGCCTTCACATGATCCTCCCGCTCCCAAGCTCGGAGACCTTCCAAAAGCAGGCTCATATCATCGAACAAGCCGTGCCGGTTTACCCAACCGGCGAAATGCTCCGGCAGCACCTCGTGCTTCTCGAACAACCGTCGAATAGCTTGGGCAAGCCACCCCCTGGTAAACTGGAACGCAAAGTTGGTCTGATGCATTACGCGGCCGAACGGGTCGTCCTCCACCGAGCCGATCTTGGCCGCAACGTGGTTGTCAGCCATGATCGTTGCCGGGATATGGGCCATCAGAGGCGCTTCCTTAAGCGACTGTCGTACTTGCTGCTCAAGCGCGGCGCGGCTTAGCAAGAACTCTCGTGCAATGTGCACAAAAGTCGTGGCCAGGTCGTCGACCACAATCAGGTCGACAAACTTCTCCATATCGTCACGAGGTATTTCGATCTTCCGCTCAAACGCAAGAAGGTTCTCGCCCGCTGCTCCAATCTTCTCCTGCATCATTATGCGAGTGCGATCGCGCTCCTCCTTCAGTCCAGCCTTGTGGTACGCATCGGTAGCTGTCTGCAGCAGAACCGCAGCGAGCATAGGATCAGCATTGCCTGCAAAATGCTCGAAGGACGAGCCGACGGCCTTGTAGAGACGCTTGACATCCCCGAATTCGCCGAGACGGCCGTAATATCGGATTAAGCGTTCGGCGGCATCTTGGGCTTCGTGCGGGTTGAAGTTCGCGGGATCACCGGCGTTGGAACCCGTGGTAACGACACTTTCCAAGTTCGCGAATAGCTCGGCGCGCTCTACGTCGGTGACGCCTGCCTTTTTGTCTTCGAGCAGCCGGTCGACTGTGTACCACCACAAACCACCTTTGTTTCGCATCGACGATCGATGCAGGTCCATCAATTCAGCCCGCGCTTGATCGGAACGATCCTTATCCCCGATCAAGACCGCTAGATCGAGCGCACGAATTGCAAACTGTACCTGATTGTGGTCTTCCGCCATTCGCGGGATCGCAGCAAGGTAGGCGTCGATGGCGATCCGGGCGTCGTCGACATCACGCTTTCGCTTTCCAATGAGACCGCTCATCTCCCAAGCGAGATCGGCATAACGAGCCCTCAAGAACGGATGCTTGAGAGACCTTGCCCGAGCGGCCCAATGGTCGATGGTGGGCGGCGGCGTTCCCGCGATGTCTGGAGAGTAAAACGTCTTTCCGTCAGCGTGGGTGCCTGATCCCAACGGCCCAAAGTAACTGTTCCAGGGATTTTCATGGCTGCCGGTTGACAGTGCGAACGCGAGTACTTCCGCCCATGCCCCGAGATCGTCCTCCCCCGAAGGATCGATCAACGCCACGCGCGCCGCATTAAGTTCGCCGCCGATGGCAAATTCGTCGAACGACTCCTCCTTGGCGTCATAACGCTGGATAATTTCTTCCATCGAGACAGGAACAATTAATTGAGACATTTATCGACTCGCCGACGTGAAACTGCCTTGGTCCAAGAATTTCCGGGCGGCCCTATGCCAAGCCCCGAAGTTCTATGTGTAGAGCATTGGTGTGCGCGCGCAGTTCCACGCCAGTGCGGTGACGTGTGTTGCGGATGCTGGTGACCGGCGGCCCGCCTGTGCGTAGTGGCGGTGGCATGCCCCAGCGCATCAGGGTCATCTCGGTGCCGGCCTCGGTGTTGCGGATCACCGGCGCGGGATAGTCAGGAAATACGCCTGGGATCGGTGCGAGGTTGCCGACGTAGCGGTTGACGACGCGGAAGAGCGCCGCGATCGCCGCCTGGTTCGTGGTGACGCTGTAGAGATTGCACATTGTTGCACGGCGCGCCGAGGTTAAGGAGTTTTGGCTGGAGCGGTCGCACCTCTGATCTCGTCAATGACCTCGAACACCCTGTCCATCGGTTCAACTAGAGCGTAACCGGAATTTTCGTGTCGCAAGGCTACTGGGCCATCGAAGCGCGGACTGTACGTCTTCTCGACGTAATACACCATGCGGCTTGCGACGCCCACGTCAATCAATGAGCCATCTGCGACCGGCATGGCTACAAGCCCTCCGCTATTGCCGTAGTAAACGGGGCAATCAACTATTATTTGGCCATCGAGGGTTTTGCCCGCGATGATACCTGACCTCAGCAGCGGAACGCTTTTGTCTAATGCATCACTTGCGAGCGACGTGGGATAGCCAAACAGAAGTATGTCGTCCCCAATATAGACTTCAAGCAAACGAACGGTTTGCTTGCGCGGCAAGCCTCTGATCACGCCTTCTTCTCTAAGGCTGACAACGCCGGGCAGGTTAGTTAGGAAATATTTGTGAAACCTGCCTCCGTCATCAACCTTCACCAGCGCGGCGATTTTGCAGACGGCCACATCAGCCCGCGCGTGCTTCCGCAAATTGCCCTCCTCCATCAATTTGAGGCAATCCAGCTTGAAAGAAACCTTTAGCCCCGTTTTGAAACCCTCATCGCCATCAAGTGATGTGAGTGTGACAGGCTCCGTGTAGGTCTCAACGCTCTTCTTGAAAAGGACGTGCTTGGCTGTCACCAAGTAAATTCCGTCATCATCATTTAGATAGAAGCCGCTGCCGGTGGTGCCGGCGACCTCTATTAGCACTGGAAAGGCGAGCTGGACCTGGTCGATCTTCGGCATCGATTATTGCCTTTTTTGGGAATCGTCGCTCGGATTATTCTCTATCGCTCTCCCGGCCACCACATCGAAGGCGGATCGCTCGCCGTAGTCCGCCGCCCCATCAACTTACGAGAGCTTGGCTTGTATAGCCGTCCTTATCAAGTGGTGGTCAGGTCAACGGCAGGCACTATCGCGGCGAACATTCGATGAGATGCCCGGTGTCAATGGCTTGAAGACTGATAGCAGGCTGCGACCGCTCTCGGGTGCCGTTGATGACGCCGCAGTTGCCACAGAGGTTGTTCATCGCGGCTTCCGTTCCATCTGCGCGGAGCCTGCAATGTCCCGCCGCTCCATGATGGAGTAGCGCTGGCCGCGCGTCGTGATGACAAAGCCGAAGCCAGCATAGAAGGCTTCGAGCTCGCTCGGCGACATCCGCTTGCCGTCGCCAATCGGGCGCTGCGGCTCCGCCGTCAACTGCAGCGTCACACCGTGGCGGTCTGCAGCTTCGATGATCGCCGTCATGGTCGCGCGGCCCGCACCGCGAATGATCGACGCGAGCCACACAATCCTGAAGATGCGATGATCGTCCGTCACCGGCTCGATGTGCAGTGCAGCGTCGGCGCGCACGACCTGCGGGATGCGCTGCACCTCGTCTACGAAGGTTTCGACAGTCATCACCGCCTCTTGCGCTTCGGCAGGCGTCGAGCAGCGCCGTCGCCGCGACCATGCGCGTGCCTGTCCGCTCAAGGTGCATCGCCCCCAGGGCAAGGTTAGCACGCCGATTGCGCCCGTCGAGTGCGGAGCAGGTTCTGTGAACAGAGCTTATCGTGCGATCCCGCGCATCGGCTGCTCCGGCACCGTCACGGCTGCCCCAGCAACCTTTTTTGATCGTCAGCCCTCCAAAACCCCAGTCATTGACGGGGAAATTGATCCTACGAGCGCAGATTTGGTTTCCATGCATCCGCGAACGGTGGCTGAAAGTTGAGGCTCGGGGTTCGCCCGAGCTTCAACCGGAGCAAGCTATCAATGCGAACCACCACGCCCTTCCTCGTCATCCAGAACGGCAAGCCCATCTTCACCATCCACGCCTATTCACTCGAACAGGCCCGCGCGATCATCGCCGCCAAGGTCGCGGGCGAGACCGTCATCGTCGGCCCAGCCTCACGAGACGGAGCGGCCCGATCATCCCGGATACCAGGGGCGGCCTCCCCGCGATGGCCTGCGTATCAGAGGTGCAGAAGTGCATCAGGCGCGGCCTGGAGCGCGAGGCAATGGAGTTCGCGTGCGAGCTGATCCACACCAGCAAGGCGTTCCACTCGATGGTCTGCAATCGGCTCGAAGTCATCTGCCACGAAGACCTCGACACCCTAGCTGCGCCGCACGTGGTCCCGTTCGTTGCGACCGCGCTGGCGCAGTCAAGGGACCGCTACAGCAAGAGCATCGGCGAAGCCCGGCTGATGGTCGGCAATGCGATCAGGATGATGTGCCGGTCACCCAAGTCGCGCGCCGGCTGCCACTTCGCGGCAGCGATCGGCCTGCGATCGACGCTGGAGCAGTTCGCGCCGGCCATTCCCGACTTCGCCAACGATCAGCACACCCTCGCCGGCAAGAAGTTGGGGCGCGGTCTCGATCATTTTCGCCAGGAGGGGGCGAAACTGGTGCCGGAGCCGACCGAACCCGACTTGTTTGTCGACGAGGCCTACAGGCTCTGGGCAATCAAGCAACACAGCAAGGCAGGACGCGGGCCGGCCTCGACGTGAACTTACCCCATCGCCTTGCACCTACCGATGCGGTGCAACGATATGTCGGTGTCGGCTGGAAAGCGGAAGTAGTCCGCGCGGGGCAAAACGACGCGAATGACCCTTGCCGGACTTCGAGCTCTTCCTCTCACCGGCCAAAAGCCTCGGACGTCATCGGTCCTGGTTGCAGATGACTTTTGCATTTTTCGGTTTGCTTCCTGACCATCCAAAGGGGCAGAGCGGGGTGCCGCTGATGGCCCCGACGTAATACGTTGCAGTTTGCACAAGGCTTCCAGCGAGCCGCGAAAGAAGATCATGAAAGCAGGCGAGGATAGTGGCGGCAAGGCCGAACAAAAAAACCCCGCCGAAGCGGGGTTGTTGATGCGATGCTGGTTAATACTAGCCTTTAGCCATGCATTCTTTGACATACGCCCGCTTTTTCGACAGATGGAGCCCCTGCGCAGAAGCCTCCTTCTTGCAAACCTTCTGCCTCGCGAGCCACTCGGGGTTCTGCGTCGCACTCCCTGCAAGCGCAGGTGTGATGGCTGCTACCAGCGCAGCCGCGGCTGTGATAACGGCAATGTATTTCATAAAATCTCCAGAAGTGTGATGCACCGAGGACCATGTTAGGTTCCCTGATCACGAAGGCAATGTAGAGGGCGCTCAAAATACCATCAAACTGGTTCGCTTTTTGAGTAAGGACGAGGCACGTGACCAAGAACCGTGCAACGGCGCGCTACTTTCCCGTCCTGATTGCGGCGAGGTTGGTTTTAATGCCGACTTCTGGTCATCCACACAGCCCCCTAACTGAACTTCCGGTTCGCGGCGAAAGGTTCCGCTATAACTCGGCAACCGGAAGCAAGCTGCCGGTGATCACTAAGGCCACCTTTGACCCACAGCGGCGCTCGCACTCTCCTTGTGCTTTTTGGTACGCGGCGAACCCTCGTTCTAAATATCGCATCGTCTTGTGACGTGCCCGCGCTGAACGGTTTGATACGAATGTGATCCGATTGCCCCGACTGAGCGTTAGAGGAGTTTTGAAAGACCACGCCTACAAGGTCAGTCAATGTCGGACCGGAATACTGCTCACCATGACACCGCCATTCAGTATTTGGCTTGGGCTGTCGAAGAGATTGAAAAATCAGGTAACGAAGAAGCCGCTCGCCACGCTCGGGCTGCGTTGAAATGCTTGAAGAAGGCTCGACCGTCGCGACCATCCGAACCTTTAAGCGACACGCGATCAAAGGACATCAGCCCGCCAAGCGAACCGATAGGTGATGGTAGGAACTCCTCCGGCCAGCATGACTGACGGGCGCGTTGACCGCTTGTGGGCCCTAGCGGACGTGATTAGTCAAGCTCTGGATGTCGGCGGACATCAAGCATCCGCCAATGGCGCGCCGCCATTGTGTACCGATCCGCATAAATTTAGCGCGATATGATCAACTGCAAATATATTCGTACTTCACGGTCGCGCGGTCCCCGCACAAACTCAAGCCCTTAGAAGGACCCGGACGCCATCCTGCGGACAGTCACCGTCGTTCAGCGTTGAGCGTCAGGGCATCGTGACCACGTCGCGTTGCCGGCATCCATCGCCTAGGCGACCAGGCCGGAAGCAGCAATAGTCACGCTAGACCCTTACATGAATGAAAATCTTCTGAGTGCGTGCGGGGTCTCGTCGTTTGTGTGACCACCACCCTGCCACGGACAAAGTCAGCCCGCCCCACGAAACACACAAAGATAACGTGCGCTGGTTGCAATCACTCGATAAGCTGAGAGGGTTCTCTTGGGGAGAGAGCCGTGCAAGGGTTGGTACACATAGTCGATGACGAGGCGTCCTTCCGGACAGCGACGGAACGACGTTTGAAACTCGCCGGTTACGAAGTCGCCACGTATGCTTCGGCTCAACACCTGCTGGATCACTTGCCGAGCGAAGGTCTACCCAGCTGCGTCCTCCTCGACGCGCGGATGCCTGGACTGAGTGGCCCGAAACTACAGTCGCTGCTGAGCGAACTGCCCATCATCTTCATCAGTCGTCATCCGGATATTGCTGCCACGGTGCTGGCCATCAAGGGCGGGGCGGATGACTTCCTGATCAAGCCCGTCGGGTCGGACACGCTTCTTGAGGCGGTTGCGCGGGCGATTGCGCGTCACGAGGTGTCGCGTGGGCTGAAGATCAAGCTGGACATGGTTCGGGCTCACGTGGCGGCGTTGACGCCGCGAGAGCGTCAGGTTTTCGACTGTGTCGTTCGCGGTGACACCAACAAGCACGCCGCCCGCTCGTTAGGTTGCACGGAGCGCACCATCAAAGCCCACCGCCATATGGTGATGGAGAAAATGCAGGTTCAGTCGCTGGCTGAACTTGTATCCGTCGCCGAGCGGATCGGCGCTCTTGCGTCACCTGCCGAACAGACCCTCTGAGCTGGAAAGATTATCACAGGTAAATGCCACGGCTCCCCAGAGCTGATAGCGCCATGCACTCCGAGAGCGATCAAGAGGTCGCGGCGTGCAAAGCAGGCAAGTCATAGTCGTTGACGACGATCCCGGAATGCTGAGGGCTGTCCAACGGCTGCTCCGCCAGCATGACTATGAACCGATCCTCTTTTCGTCAGCGGAAGAGCTGGAGCAGCACGCGAACATCAACAAGGCGCTCTGCATCATCTTGGACATCGACCTGAACCGGAGATCAGGGATCGACCTCCGGCATCAACTCAAAGCCGAAGGCGTTGCGGTCCCGGTCATTTTCATCACGGGCAATGGGAGCCCCTCGGCGCGCGAGGCTGCACTGCGAGCTGGATGCGTCGCATTTCTCACAAAGCCATTCTCGGCTGAGGAACTGATAGAGCCGCTCAAGAAAGCATCGGCGGCGCGTTCGTAGGGCCCAACCACTCGATATCAGAAAAAGCCATCGGCCAGCGCGAACAGCGCAGCCGAACCGGCGGCAATCGCGGCCCACGCGCTCCATCGACTTTGCTGATAAACCAAGAGCAAGACCTGCCTTGGATCGTCAATGCCGCTGGCGAGCCCGCGCATGACCTTGCTTCCCTTGCTCAGCCTCATCCTCGCGGAAATAAACCAAAGGATCGCCGCAATCGCAGCACCGCTCTCCGCCCCAATCTCGCATAATTGCTTCATGCCGCACCGCCCTCCCAGACCTTTTCCGACATCCGGCCCCGGCATTTGATCTACCTCAAGGGAGGGCAGAAACGCACACCGACAGCGGCACGGCGTCTCGCAGGCGTCAGCCTCGAGACCCAGGCAGGCCCCACAGCGCGCCGCCAGCGCAGGTCTACAGCACAGCGGGCCACCCTTCGGCAGCACATGCGGTGAAACTAGGGCCTAATAGGTCCCGGCGCGTTTCCGCCGGTCGGGGCCGAGGTCGTGAACACCCACTAAAACCCTCATTGAAAGAGGCTTTTCGAGTTTTCCCCGACAGCACGAATTCCCTAGACGCCAGGACCACACGGTTTTGCCGTACGCACGGCCCGCCATTTCACCGCAGTTTTCCCGGCCCAGTCGACGGAGCCGGAAACTTACAGACGAGACGAAGCCTAGCAGCGCCGCTCGTCCGCACGCGGTTGCGGGCTCACAGGGACTACCCGCCCTGCCCGCACCATCTCGTGCCGACGCTGCCGCGTCCATCGCAAGCCCGGCTCGCAATCAAGACGACAACGAGATCGCCCCTCAAGGATGAGCCGGGATGGCCGACACATACGCTATTTCCGAATTTCGGCGAAGTGGAATATTTTTGCGGGGAGGGGTTGACGGGGATGGCGGGTGTTTTGCCCGACGGGCTGGGTTGCCGCCCCCCTTTGAGCAACGGATTGGCTGATCCACAAAGGTCTAGTGACCGAGGATCTGCCATGGGTTGGGTCACCGCTGTATGTTCTTATTTTGTCCGTATGAGTCATGACCGCCCGCCATATATTCAGGCCGCTTGACCGGGACGTGGCATCAATTGCAGTGGACACCTGCGGGTGATGTCGGAACTGCGGCCCGCCGTTCGTCTTGAGTCCAAGTCCCCGCAATGGAGTGTTGCGTACCATGGCCCCCCGCGCGAACTGGAAAGGCTTTTTGCGTCTCTCGTTGGTCACCTGTCCCGTGGCGCTCTACCCAGCTACGTCGGAGAGCGAGAAGATCTCCTTCAACCAGCTCAACCGTCAGACCGGTCATCGGATCAAGTACCTGAAAGTCGACGCCGAGACCGGCGACGAGGTGCCCAACGAGGACATTGTCAAGGGCTACCAGCTCGAGAAGGACCAGTTCATCGAGGTGACCAAGGAGGAGCTTGAGGAGATCGCGCTGGAATCCACGCGGACCATCGAGATCGACGAGTTCGTAGACAAGGCCGACATCGATCCGCGCTACCTAATTCGCCCCTACTACATCCGTCCGGACGGAAAAGTCGGCCACGACGCCTTCGCGGTCATCCGCGAGACCATCCGCGAGATGAACAAGGTTGCGATCGGGCGCGTGGTGCTCACCAACCGAGAGCACATCATTGCGCTCGAGCCGATGGACAAGGGTCTGGTCGGCACCTTGCTGCGGTATCCCTACGAGGTTCGTAGCGAGCAGGAATACTTCGACGAGATCCAGGACGTCAAAGTGACGAAGGACATGCTCGATCTGGCCAGGCACATCGTGAACCAGAAGGCTGGATCATTCGAGCCGGAGAAGTTCGAGGACCATTATGAAAGCGCGCTGATCGAGCTCATCAACCAGAAGCGCGCCGGCAAGCCGATCGTGCCGAAGGATCGACCGAAAGGCGAGAACGTCGTCGATCTGATGGACGCGCTACGCAAGAGCGTCGGCGGGGCAGCAGCAAAGACCGAGGCTCCGAAAAAGCCTGCCAAGAAGACGAAGAAGGCTGCCGCGGCTCAGAAGGAAATGCTGATGCCGATCGCCGGTAAGAAGCTGGCTAAGGAAGCGACGGCGAAGAAGCCGACAGCAGGGACGCGGCGGAAGTCGGCGTGAGATTGTGAAACATCCGGTGATGTCCGATGGCAGTTACGGACTGACATGGAAGAGGCCGCGCATGTCAAGGCTGAGCCGCGGCTCGGCACAGCGGGATGGAATGTTCCGCGAGTCTGGAAGGAAAGAGTTGGCGGGGTAGGTAGCCAGCTTGAACGCTACGCGCGGGTGTTGAACGCCACCGAGATCAACTCATCATTTCACAAGCCGCACCGGCGTTCGACCTATGAGAAGTGGGCGAACGCGACGCCAGATGATTTCCGCTTTTCGGTAAAGGTCCCGAAGTCTGTTACTCACTCGTCACAGCTTGCGCAGGGTGAACTCGATCGGTTCATCGAAGAGAGCGCCGGACTTGGTGCGAAGCTCGGGGTTTTGCTCGTTCAGTTTGCGCCTCGCAAAATGTTCGTTGAGTCCGATGCGGAGTTCCTGTTCCGCGCGCTGCAGGAAAGGACCTCAGCCGCTCTCGCTTGCGAGCCACGTCACGTCAGCTGGTTTACGTCCGAGGTCGGCGCCTGGCTCAGGGAACGTCGGATTGCCCGCGTCGCCGCGGATCCGGCGCGGGTGCCCGATGCCGATCTGCCGGGCGGGTGGCCGGGCTTGCGCTATTTTCGACTGCATGGAGCGCCGCGCATTTACTACTCCGCTTACGACGGGGCGTTCCTGCGATCGCTGAAGGTGCGGCTCGGTGCTGCGTCGTCATCTAGTGAGACCTGGTGCATCTTCGACAACACCGCCGCCGGCGCAGCGATCGAGAACGCACTAGACTTGCTCGCTTGAAGGGCCTTTTAGCAAGTCCGCTCATATCCCTCACGTCCTCCAGCCTTGTCGAAGGCCTTTGAGGCTCGCACGCGATCCGAGCGGCGCGACAGCGCAGGGGACCTAATCGGGACGTGGCGGGCACTCCGGGCACGTATCGCCGATCGAATGCAAAACCTCGCGCACTTGCCCGACGGCCTGATCCGGAGACAAGCCCTCGGGTGGCTCCTGCCTGGCTATATCCAATGCGTGCTCGCGCGCATGCGGGTCGGCCCGGTCCTTCGCCCAGCCGTGCTCCTCGCATTCGTGGATGGCGCCCGCTTCCTGCAGCACGCTGAGCGCCCATCCGCGCAGCGTTCGGATCGCCGGTCGTCTTTCCTTCGTCATCAGCATCGAGCTTGCTCCTGCCGGGACGAATCCTTCGCCCGTCTTATCGTTCCGGCGGTTAGCACGCAGCAGGGATTCGTAGTCGGCAGAGCTGAGGTTCGTCCCCTTGTTCCGCGGCTCTGTGCACAAGCCGACTGCCGGCGCCGGCATGAGGCGCGCCCAGTGCTTCTGCAGGGTCGCGAATGGAGCCTAGAGCTCTCTCAAGGTGGCAGGCCGGACACGACGGCTCCCGAGCCTTGGATATCGCGTTGATTTTTTGGTAGCGGGAGAGGGACTCGAACCCCCGACCCCAGGATTATGATTCCCGTGCTCTAACCAGCTGAGCTACCCCGCCACAGGGTCGCGAGGGCCGAACAAGGCCATCTCGCGAACGCGCGGCATATAAGGAAGGGGGCGGCGGGCTGTCAATCCGAGTTTGCTTCCGCTTTGGCTAAAGCTTCCGCCTTCGCCAAGGCTTCCGCCTTCGCTAAAGCTTCGGCGGACATGTCGGCGGGATTTGGGCCTTTTGGCGCTGAATCCGTCATGGCCGGGCTTGTCCCGGCCATCCACGGCCGTCGCGCGGCCACAAGAACGTGGATGCCCGGGACAAGCCCGGGCATGACGGCGAGATTGGGGATGCGGAACAGGCTCCGCCTACGCCAAGGCTTCGGCGCGACAGCTATTTCGGCCGTACCGTCGGGTCGCCGCCGGGGCTGCCGGGCGGCGGGATGACCGGCATGGCGCCGTTCGTGCTGGGCGCCGGGGCGTGCATCTCGGGATCGACGCCGGAGGGCGGGCAGAGCACGCCATCTGATTTGGCCAATTTGTCGCCGAGCGGTTCCCGGGACTGGCCGGTTGTGGTGCCGTCGGCCGAGCGGTTCGGCCGGTCCTGCGGCGTGCAACCGGTGGCGTGCTGCGGGGATGGCGGCGCGGTTTGTTGCGGCGGCGTCGCCGGGGCGGGCGGGGCCTGCGCGATCGCGCTGCCGGAGGCGGCGATCAGGAGGCTGGCCAGAATGATGTTCGATGTGGTGCGCATGGGAGGGAAACGCGCGGGTCAGCCCGCGTGTTCCGCGCGCCCGATCACGATTTGAGGTAGCGGATCAGGGAAAAGTGCCCCATCGGCGGCATCGGGCGGCGCTCGGCCAGGGTGACGCCGCCGTGTTTCGCGGCCCAGTCGATCAGGCGCTGCCACGGAAACTCCGGGCGCCAGCCGAGACGGCGGGCCAAGGGCGCAAACGCGAGCTCGGAGAGTTTTCGCAAACCCTTTTCGGCGCCGATGTGGTTGACCAGGATCAGCTCGCCGCCGGGCTTCAGGACGCGCACGAACTCGTCGAGCGTGCCTTCGGGATCGGGCACCGCGGTGATGACGTATTGCGCGACCACCGCGTCGAAGAAGTTTTCGGGGAAGGCGAGGTTTTTGGCGTCCATCACCGAGAGCACCTCGACATTGGAGAGCCGCAAGCTCCGCACGCGCGATTGCGCCTTGCGCAGCATCGGCTCGGAGATGTCGACGCCGCAGATCTTCGTGGTGCGCGCATAGTCGGAGAGCGAAAGCCCGGTGCCGACGCCGACGTCGAGGACGCGGCCGCCGATGCGGTCGGCCTCGGCGATGGTCGACTGCCTTCCGGCGTCGAACACCTTGCCGAACACGAGATCGTAGACCGGCGCCCAGCGGCCATAGGCCTTCTCGACCCCGGCCCGCGAGATGTCTGCTGCCATGCCCCTGCCCTATATTTTTTTAGCCGCGGACCGCTTCTGCGAGCGGCCTCGTCGTGCTGCTTGCGGCCTTCGCGGCGGCGCTTTGAATGAAGCCGCCGCCGAGCACGCGGGCCTGGCCGCCAGGTGCGTCGTAAAACACGCAGGCCTGTCCCGGCGAAACGCCCTCTTCGCCGGCGACGAGCTCGACCTCGTAATGGCCGTTCGCGCCGCGCAGCCACGCCGGCTGCGGCGCGCGGGTCGAGCGCACGCGCACGAACATTTCGAGCCCATTGCCGATGGCGCGGTCGATGTCGCCATCGCCGATCCAGTTAACGTCGCGCAACACGATGCGGTGCATCTTCAGCGCCTCACGCGGGCCGACGACGACGCGGCGGTTGGCGGCCTCCAGCCGCACCACGAACAGCGGCGCGGCGGCTGCGATGCCGAGGCCGCGGCGCTGGCCGATGGTGAAATTGGCGATGCCGTTGTGCCGGCCGAGCACGCGGCCGTCGAGATCGACGATGTCGCCGGGGTCCATCGCGTTCGGCCGCAGGCGGGTGATGATGTCGGTGTAGCGGCCGGTGGGCACGAAGCAGATGTCCTGGCTGTCGTGCTTGTCGGCGACGGCAAGACCGAAGCGCCGCGCCAGCTCGCGCGTCTCGGGCTTGGTCATGTCGCCGAGCGGAAAGCGCAGATAATCGAGCTGCTCCTGCGTGGTCGCGAACAGGAAGTAGCTCTGGTCGCGATCGGCATCGGCGGCACACACCAGCGCGCGCGAGCCATCGTCGCGGCGGCGCGAGGCGACGTAATGGCCGGTGGCGAGCGCGGTGGCGCCGAGTTCGCGCGCGGTCTTCAAGAGGTCGCGAAACTTGACCGAGCGATTGCACTCGATGCACGGCACCGGCGTCTCGCCGAGCGCGTAGCTGTCGGCGAAATTGTCGATGACGGACTCGCGAAAGCGGTCCTCGTAGTCGAGCACGTAATGGGGAATGCCGAGCTTGGCCGCGACGTCGCGGGCGTCGTGGATGTCCTGGCCGGCGCAGCAGGCGCCCTTGCGATGGGTGGCCGCACCGTGGTCGTAGAGCTGCAGCGTGATGCCGACGACGTCGTAGCCCTCCGCCTTCAAGAGCGCAGCCGTCGTCGATGAATCGACGCCGCCCGACATGGCAACGACGACCCTGGTATCCTCAGGACGGCCTTCGAGATCCAGACTGTTGAGCATGGGCCTTAAAGCGTTGTGGACGGCGGCGTTGGGCGATCCGCTGGGTGCTTCCGGCGGGACAACGGCGACCCGCGGGAACTGAGAGTTCCCGAATGGCGCGGCCTGCCCGGTCGAAAGCGGCTGAGAGCTGTCTCTTTAATATAGGCGGCCTTCCGGTGAAGCAATCACGGACCCCGCATGGTTTACGGCAATTCTTGCCGGGGAGGCAGAAATGGCGGGGCTTCGAGAGGCCTCGCGGCGGAGGCGCCAATTCGCCAAGATATTGATTTGTCTCGATAAAACTTCATCGCGCAAGGATGGCCCGCTCCTTGCTACCTTTCATGGCGAAGATGTTTCCAAGGGGTTGCCTGTGGTCGGTCGTACGTCAGATGTAGCGGCAAGCGTGCAAGTGCAGAGCGGGCAGCAAAAGCCTGCCCGGTCGCAAGCCCCGAAAGACAGCTCCGCCAACGATTCCTTCGGCTCGCTGGTGGACAGCAACACCCAGGCGATCAACGACAGCGCGGCGTCCTCCGCACAGGACACCCCGCGGCGGACCGATTCATCGTCCTCCGCCCCGGACAAGAGCCCGCGCGATCGCTCCGCGAGCGACAAGTCCTCGCAGAGCAAGGCCAGCGACGACGCCGACAATTCCGCGTCCGCCAAAAACGACGCCAGGAACGACGCCAAGAGCGACGCCAGGAACGACTCGACCGCCGATGCGGCCAAGGCTGATAGCAAGACCAAGGACAAGCCGAAGGCGTCCGACGCCAAATCGGCCGACAAGTCTGCGGACAAGTCCGACGAGACCAAAGCGGACAAGGCCGACGGCACCGATGGCCTCGCCGCCGCCGTCGATACCGCGGCCGCCGCGCAGATTGACGCGACGCAGGCCGCCGTGCCCGATCCGAATGCACTCGTGGTGGCCGTGCCGGTCGATCCCAACGCGACCGCGAACCAGGCCGCCGGCCCCGCCTCCTCGCCGCTGACGATTGCCGCCGCCGGCATCGCCGCCAGCGCGTCCATCACGGCGCAGATCGCCGGCACCAAGACCGATACCGCGACGCCGGGCGACAAGAGCGCCAAGGCCGCGAGCGCCAAGGTCGATGCGGACACCTCGGCGACGCTGGCCGATGCCGCGACCGGCACGACCGATTCGACCGCGACGGACGCGAAGACCAATGGCGGCCTGATCGCCGCCGTCGACCAGGGCACGCCAAAAACCTCGTTCAAGGCCGCAGCCACTGCGCAAGGCGCGAGCGACGTCTCCAATATCGGTCAGGACACCGGCAAGGCGAACGCCGCGCAGACCTCGGCGACGGCAGCCTCCGCCACCACAGCGCATCCGCAAGCCGACAAGCCGCCGATCGACGCGAACGCGGCCGACACCAAGGCAGGGACTTCCGACCGCACCGCCGATGCCGCACCGGCGACGGCAACACCGCATGCCCACGCGGGCATGCAGGCCGCTATCCCCACCACCGACGCCAGCGCGCAGGCGGCCTCCGCCATCCAAGCGCCGCTGACCAATACCACTTCGGCCGCGACCGCTTCGACCGCGACGCTCACGGCGACCGCGGCGAATGCCAATGCCATACCGATCAGCGGCGTGCCGATCGAAATTGCCGCCGCCGCACGCGCGGGCAAGACCCGGTTCGACATCAGCCTCGATCCGCTCGACCTCGGCCGCATCGACGTCCGCATCAATGTCGACCGCAACGGCCAGGTCACCTCGCATCTCACCGTCGAGAAGCCGGAGACGCTGCAGATGCTGCGGCAGGACGCGCCGCAATTGCAGCGCGCGCTCGACGATGCCGGCCTCAAGACCGGCAGCAACGGGCTGTCCTTCAGCCTGCGCGACCAGAATTCATCGGGCCAGCACTCCGGCCAGAACAACGACAATGGCGGCAATGCCCGCCGGCTGATCGTCAGCGACGAGGACGCAGTTCCCGCGGCCCCGGTCGGGCGCAGCTACGGCCGCATGCTCGGATCGAGCAGCGGCGTCGACATCAGAGTGTGAGGAGTATTCGATCATGACCACCACGAATGCCGCCACTGCCCCATCCGTCGTCTCCGGCACGACGGACCTGCCGAAATCCTCGTCGAACCCCGGCTTGGGCTCGACCACCGGCGCGACGCTCGCCGGCAACTTCCAGACCTTCCTGACGCTGCTGACGACGCAGCTGCAGAACCAGAACCCGCTCGATCCGCTCGATACCAACCAGTTCACGCAGCAGCTGGTGCAGTTCGCCGGCGTCGAGCAGCAGCTCAAGACCAACGACTCTCTGTCCCAGCTCGTCACCCTGCAACAGACCACGCAGGCGACCCAGGCGCTCGGCTTCGTCGGCAAGACCGCCCTGGTCGACGGCACCACCGGGACCATGACGAATTCATCGGCGACCTGGCATCTCAACGTGCCGAGCGACGCCACCGTCGACATCACCATCGCCAATGCCAGCGGCCAGACCGTGTTCACCGGCAAATACACCGCCGGCGCGGGCACCGACGTTCCGTTCACCTGGAACGGAATGGGCAATGACGGCACGCAATGGCCCGACGGCAAGTACACGATCTCGGCCACGGGCAAGGATGTCGCCAACAACAATGTCGGCATCGCCGCGCAGGTGCAGGGCACGGTGTCGTCCGTCGACCTGACCCAATCGCCGCCGCTGCTGACCATCGACGGCTCCAGCTACACCCTGAGCCAGGTCAAGAGCATCATCGCGACGGCCAGCAATTAAAGGCGGAATGTCGCGACTGAATATTCGGTGTCGTCCTGGCGAAAGCCAGGACCCATAACCACCGCAAGTCGTTTAGGCGCGAGGACCTGACCCCGAGTCGTCGTAGCAACTCCTCCCTGGGGTAATGGGTCCTGGCGTTCGCCAGGACGACAATTGGGGCCTTGCAGCGTCGCGCGCAGGCCTCGTTCGTTAGTAAAGTATTTACGAACACCCCCCTCGGCCCGCCTGGACGCACCGTCCCGCCGGTCGAGACGGCTGCGTTCCAGCCATTTTCAACGAGAATTGTATTGAAGCCTTAGGCTTAGCGGATTTTTAAGCCGGCGCGCGTAGGGTTCCTGAGTGAGTTCAGTGGTTGAGAGTTTGTGAGTACGCCATGACAGAACCCCATCGCCCGAGGGTAAAATACGTCATCGGGCCGGACGGTAGTCCGTTGACGATTGCGGATCTGCCTGCACCCGGCACCAAACGCTGGGTCATCCGCCGCAAGGCCGAGGTCGTCGCCGCAGTCCGTGGCGGTCTTCTCTCCCTCGAGGAGGCCTGCAGCCGTTATACCCTGACGGTTGACGAATTCCTCTCCTGGCAGTTTTCGATCGACCAGCATGGTCTGGCGGGACTTCGCACCACCCGTATCCAACAATATCGCCAGTAGGCAATCCGGAAATCTGCGGCTTTTGACGAAAATCGGCCTCGCGTTGCGAGGCCGATTTTTTTCATGTTTCGTTTTGGCGCGACTTTTGTCGCAGCTCTTAACCTTCGTTAACCATATCGAAACCATCACCTAGGCAATAATTGCCCAGTCGGCCTTTCCTGTGAAAGCAGCCGAATCTGTCGGGGCGGTTGCTTGCAAGGTCTTGCGGACTTTCTGAAGGGTATTGGAGCAGCCCGGTTCGGGGCGATGATCGCGGTCACCGCCGCGCTCGTCGGCTTCTTTGCGTTCGTCATCATGCGCGTCACCACGCCGCAGATGACGACGCTGTTCACCGACCTCAGCGTCGAGGACTCCTCGGGCATCATCAAGGACCTGGAGCGCCAGGGTATCCAGTTCGAGCTGCGCAACGAGGGCACCATCATCATGGTGCCCAAGGACAAGGTCACCCGCCTGCGGATGAAGCTCGCCGAGGGCGGCCTGCCCAAGGGCGGCGGCGTCGGCTACGAGGTCTTCGACAAGTCGGATGCGCTCGGCACCACCTCTTTCGTCCAGAACATCAACCATCTCCGCGCGCTGGAAGGCGAGCTCGCCCGTACCATCCGCGCCATCGACCGCATCCAGGCCGCCCGCGTCCATTTGGTGCTGCCCGAGCGCCCGCTGTTCTCGCGCGAGGCGCCGGAGCCGTCGGCCTCGATCGTGGTTCGGGTCCGCGGCGCGCTGGAAGCCCAGCAGATCCGCGCCATTCGCCACCTCGTGGCCTCGGCAGTGAACGGGCTGAAGCCGCAGCGGGTCTCGATCGTCGACGAGACTGGACAGCTGCTCGCCGACGGCGCCCAGACCGATCCGGACCAGCAGATTGGCGACGAGCGCCGCACCGCCTTCGAGAAGCGGATGCGCAAGCAGGTCGAGGACATCGTCTCCTCCGTGGTGGGCACGGGGCGCGCCCGGGTCCAGCTCTCCGCCGATTTCGACTTCAACAAGATCACCCAGACCTCGGACAAGTACGATCCCGAAGGCCGCGTGCTGCGCTCGAGCCAGACCCGCGAAGAGCAGAGCATGACGGCCGACAACAACGGCCAGGTCACCGTCAACAACGAGTTGCCGGGCAACCAGCAGAATGGCGGCGTCGCGGCCAAGGACCAGAGCAAGAAGAGCGAAGAGACCAACAATTACGAGATCTCCCGCACCACCAAGACCGAGGTGACCGAGGCCGGCCGGGTCAACCGCATCTCGGTCGCGGTGCTGGTCGACGGCATCTACTCCAAGAACGAGAAGGGCGATCTGGCCTACCAGGACCGCACCAAGGAGCAGCTCGATCGCATCGCCACGCTGGTGCGCTCGGCGATCGGCTTCGACCAGAAGCGCGGCGACCAGGTCGAGGTCGTCAATCTGCGCTTTGCCGACGCCCCCTCCACCACCCCGATCACGGAGCCGAGCGGCTTGCTCGGCATGCTCCAGTTCACCAAGGACGACGTCATGTACTTCGTCGAGCTTGGCGTGATGATGCTGCTCGGCCTGGTCGTGCTGTTCCTGGTGATCCGGCCGCTGGTCAAGCGCATCCTGGCATCGGACGAAGTCGCAGCCGCCATCTCCGGCGTCCTCACCGGTCCGGCGAGCGACGAGGCCGCGCCCGCCAGCCAGCCGCTCCTGCCGAGCGGCGCTGCGAGCGCGATCGACGTCGCCACCGTCCAGGGCCAGGTCCATGCCCAATCCGTCCATCGCGTCGGCGAACTCGCCGAGCGCAATCCCAACGAGACCGTCGCCATCATCCGCCAATGGCTGACCGAACCCGCGAAATAATCGAGAAGTGATCTGACATGGCCGCTGCCCTGCAAAACGCCAATTCCAACGACATCACCAGCGTGATCTCCACGCTCGGTCAGCGTGCCGTCGGCCGCGCGGGCGCCAAGACCGAAGCAGTACCGGGGCCGAAGCGCGCCGCGATTCTGATGCTGGCGCTCGGCGAGCAATATGGCGGCAAGATCTGGGGCTTGCTCGACGACGACGAGGTGCGCCAGCTCTCCCTGGAGATGTCGACGCTCGGCACCGTCGAGGTCGACACGGTGGAGGACATGCTGCTCGAGTTCGTCTCGCGGATGTCGGCCTCCGGCGCGCTGATGGGCAATTTCGACGCCACCGAGCGGCTGCTCCAGCAATACCTGGCCCCCGAGCGCGTCAACGGCATCATGGATGAAATCCGCGGCCCCGCCGGCCGTAACATGTGGGAAAAGCTCTCCAACGTGCAGGAAGAGGTGCTCGCCAACTATCTCAAGAACGAATATCCGCAGACCATCGCGGTGGTGCTGTCGAAGCTGAAGCCGGAACACGCCGCCCGCGTGCTCGGCATCTTCCCCGAGGATCTGGCGCTCGACGTCGTCAACCGCATGCTGAAGATGGAGGCGGTGCAGAAGGAGGTGATCGAGAGCGTGGAGAAGACGCTGCGGACCGAATTCATGTCCAATTTGTCCCAGACCCGCCGACGCGACGCCCACGAGGTGATGGCGGAAATCTTCAACAATTTCGACCGCCAGACCGAAACCCGCTTCATCACCTCGCTGGAAGAGGACAACCGCGAATCGGCCGAGCGCATCAAGGCGCTGATGTTCACCTTTGACGACCTCGTGAAGCTGGATTCCGGCTCCGCCCAGACCCTGATGCGCAACGTCGACAAGGACAAGCTCGGCGTCGCGCTCAAGAGCGCCAACGAGGACGTCCGCAACTTCTTCTTCGGCAACATGTCTTCTCGTGCGGCCAAAATGCTCCAGGACGACATGGCGGCGATGGGTCCGGTCCGCCTGCGCGACGTCGACGAGGCCCAGGCGCTGCTGGTCAATCTCGCCAAGGACCTCGCCGCCAAGGGCGAGATCATGCTGACCAAGAACCGCGCCGACGACGAGCTGGTGTACTGATGGCCGCTCCGGCAAAATTCCTGTTCGACAACGACTTCGCAGCGCCCGACCGGACGCGCGAGAAGGCCGCAACCGCGGCCGAGATCGCCCAGAAGGTCGCGGAAGCCGAGGCGCGCGCCTATCAGGACGGCTTCGCCGCTGGCCAGCGCGAGGCCAAAGCCGAGAGCGACCGCCGTGTCGCGCTCGCCATGGAAGAGATCAACATCGCCATCCGGGGCATCGCTTCGGGCATCGGCAACATCGAATCCAAGATGGAGACCGAGGCGGTCGACGTCGCGGTCGCGGTGGCGCGCAAGCTGTGCGCCGATCTGGTCGCCGCCGAGCCGCTCGGCGAGATCGTCGCGCTGGTCAAGGACTGCTTCTCGCATCTGGTCGCGACGCCGCATCTCGTCGTCCGCATCAACGACGCGCTCTACGATGCCGCGCGCGAGAACATCGAGCGGCTGGCCAGGCAGAACGGCTTTGAAGGCCGGCTGGTGATTCTGGCCGAGCCCGAGATTGCCACCGGCGACTGCCGGATCGAATGGGCCGATGGCGGCGTCGTGCTGGAGCGCGCCGCCATCGCGGCCAAGATCGACGAAATGGTGGGACGCTACGTTGCGTCCCGCAGGGGGAGTTAAATCATGAGCGACACTGACGGACAGGTCCCGCTGCCCGATCTCAACGGCCCGATGCCGCCTACCGGCACCGACGTCGGCTACAACGAGGACGAATATGCGACGCGCGCCGCCGCCGACCTCGAGGCTGTATTCGACGTGCCGGTGCAGGTCTCGGCCGTGCTCGGCCGCTCGAAAATGGACGTCAGCGAGCTGTTGAAGCTCGGACCCGGGACCGTGCTCGAGCTCGACCGGCGCGTCGGCGAGGCCATCGACATCTACGTCAACAACAAGCTGGTCGCCCGCGGCGAAGTCGTCCTGGTGGAGGACAAGCTCGGCGTGACCATGACTGAAATCATCAAGACTGAACGCGCCTAAAGCGACGACGCGCGGCAGCGCGACCAGACGGACAGGAGACTGACATGCGGCTTCTCATCGTTGGCACATTGAAGGGCCAGCTCACCACCGCCACCAAGATCGCGATGGCGAACGGCGCCACCGTGACCCACGCCGAGGATAACGAACAGGCGATGCGCGTGCTGCGCGGCGGCAAGGGCGCCGACCTGCTGCTGGTGGACGTCGCTCTCGACATCCGCGACCTCGTGATGCGTCTGGAGGCCGAGCACATCCACGCCCCGATCGTCGCCTGCGGTATCACCAACGACGCCCGCGCCGCGGTTGCCGCGATCCATGCCGGCGCCAAGGAATACATCCCGCTGCCGCCGGATCCGGAACTGATCGCAGCGGTGCTGGCCGCAGTCGCCAACGATTCCCGCGAGCTGGTCTATCGCGACGAGGCGATGGCCAAGGTGATCAAGCTCGCCCAGCAGATCGCGGGCTCGGACGCTTCGGTGATGATCACCGGCGAATCCGGGACAGGCAAGGAAGTGCTGGCTCGCTACGTCCACACCCGCTCGGGACGCGCCAAGCGCCCGTTCATCTCGATCAACTGCGCCGCGATCCCCGAGCATCTGCTGGAGTCCGAGCTGTTCGGCCACGAGAAGGGTGCCTTCACCGGCGCGATCGCCCGCCGCATCGGCAAGTTCGAGGAGGCAACCGGCGGCACGCTGCTGCTCGACGAAATCTCGGAGATGGACGTCCGCCTGCAATCGAAACTGCTCCGCGCCATCCAGGAGCGCGTGATCGACCGTGTCGGCGGCACCAAGCCCGTCCCGGTGGACATCCGCATCATCGCGACCTCGAACCGCAACCTGGTGGACGCGGTGCGCGAGGGCACGTTCCGCGAGGACCTCTTGTTCCGGCTCAACGTCGTGAATCTGAAGATCCCGCCGCTGCGCGAGCGTCCCCTCGACATTCTCGAGCTCGCCCAGCACTTCGTGAAGAAATACGCCGAAGCGAACGGCGTGCCGATGCGCCCGATCTCGGCGGAAGCGCGCCGCGTGCTCTCCACCAACCGCTGGCAGGGCAACGTCCGCGAGCTCGAAAACACGATGCACCGCTCGGTCCTGATGGCGCAGGGCGACGAGATCGGCGCCGATGCGATCCTCACGCCCGACGGCGACCGCCTCGACCTCGCCAAGACCGTGCCGGCCGTGGCGCATGCCACCATGGCCGCCGAGCAGGTGACGCGGGCTCTGGTCGGCCGCACCGTCGCCGATGTGGAGCGCGACCTGATCCTGGAGACGCTGAAGCACTGCCTCGGCAACCGGACCCATGCCGCCAATATCCTGGGCATCTCGATCCGGACGCTGCGCAACAAGCTCAACGAATATTCCGACGGCGGCATTCCGATCACGCCAGCCGGCACCCCGGGCGAGTATCCGCGCATGCCGATGGTGGGGGCGTAAGATCCACGCCGATTGAGAGAATGCGAATGCCCGGGCCCAGTCCCGGGCATTTTTGTTTGAGATAGAACGTCACCGCGCGCCACGCCCCAGTGTCGTCCCGGCGAAGGTGGAGAGATATCCCGCCTTGAACCGCAGCATGGCCGCACCGCATCCGGCGACTAGGTCAGGCCCCCGCAAGGCCCTATAAACCCGCGTGAGAACCACGCGAGGATCAACATGTCTCAAGATCAAATCACGGACTGGCTGGCGACGCAGCGGCAGGCGATGATCGACCTGCTGCGCGATGTCGTGAACATCGATTCCGGGTCCTATGACAAGGAAGGCGTCGATGCGGTCGGGGCGCGGTTCGAGCAGCATTTCGCCGAGCACGGCATTCCGTTCCGGCGCGAAAGCCACGGTACTTTCGGCGATGCGATCCACGCCGAGGTGGCAAAGCCCGGCAGCAACGAGAAGCCGGTGCTGTTGATGGGACATCGCGACACCGTGTTCGGCAAAGGCGAGGCCGCGCGGCGTCCGTTCACGATTCAAGACAAGCGCGCCTATGGTCCTGGTGTTGCGGACATGAAGTCCGGCGTCGTCATGAACATATTCGTGGCAACTGCCTTCCACAAATTCGGCGGCAATCCGCACCCGATCAAGCTGCTGATCACCTCGGACGAAGAGATCGGCTCGCCCTCCTCACGGCCGGTGATCGAGCGCGAAGGACGCGCCGCGCGCGCCGTGTTCAATTCCGAGCCAGGCCGCCCGACCGGCAATATCGTCACCGGCCGCAAGGGCGGCATCTTCATGCATTTCGCCATCATCGGCAAAGCCGCGCATTCCGGCGCCAATTTCGCCGCCGGCGTCAGCGCAATCGGCGAGCTCGCGCACAAGATCGTGCATATCCACGCGCTGACTGATCTCGACAAGGGCATCACGCTCAATGTCGGCCTTGTCTCGGGCGGGCAATCCGTCAACACGACCGCGCCTTACGCTGAAGGGCAGATCGACCTGCGCTACGTCGATCCGGCGGACCGCACGAGGGTGATGGCCGCGATCGAGACCATCATCGCGACACCTTACGTGCCCGGCACCAGCGCGACGCTGACGGTCAAGGGCGAGTTCGTGCCGGTGGTGCAGAGCGCCGATTCAAAGGCGTTGTTCGAGAACTATCAGGCCGCCGCAAAGCAGGCCGGCCTCACCACGCTCGAAGGCGAGTTCTCCGGCGGCTGCGCCGATTCCGGCTTCACCGCCGCGGTCGGAACGCCGACCATCTGCGGACTAGGCCCGGTCGGCGGGCTCGCGCACACGCCGGAGGAATATCTCGAGCTCGACAGCATCGTGCCGCGCGCGCAGGCGCTGGCGCTGGCGCTGGCAATCTCGCGGGGGTAGTCGCCACGCACTCCGCCGTCATGCCCGGGCTTGTCCCATCCACGTCTCTCCGGGAAGCGCGGCGGCGCGTGGATGGCCGGGCCAAGCCCGGCCATGACGAGGAGAGAACCTCACGAATAGCTCGGCGCATCCGGCCTGCGGAATATCTGGATGGGGTCGCCCGGCACGATCGGATGGCCGCTGAACATCGCATAGGCATAGAGCGCGAGATAGGCGATCGCGAGCGCGCCGACCGCATAGAAAGCCCAGGTCGCGACGCGTTTCATCATTGCGCTCCATTGCTGTCCCGGCGGGAAGCTCAGGCAGCGCTTCTAGAGCGATGACGGGGAAAAGGCCAGCCTGCACGGCCTGTGGCCGGCGGCGATCAAACGCCGCGCCGAACGTGGGTGGGAACGCTGACGTCCGCAAGCCTGACCGCGTCTTCGTCCTGATCCACCGCCACGTACTGGCCGTGCCAATAGGCCAGCGCAGCATTGCGGGTCGAATTCCTGACGTCTCGCACCCGCCCGATGATGATCCCATGCGAATGGCGCTCGAAGATCTCCTCGACTTCGCAATCGACGGCGGACAATGCGCCGACCAGCAGCGGAACACCCGAGACCGCCGTCACCCATCTGGCGCCCGCGAAACGATCGGCACCCTTGATCCCGCCCTTGCCGGCAAAGCGCTCGGCGATGTCGAGCTGATCGGCCGCGAGGATGTTCACGCCGAAAGCGCCGTGGCGACGGATCAGTGGGAAGGAGGAGGCGTCGCGGTTGATGCTGACGATCAGCGTCGGCGGATCGACCGAGAACGAGCTGACCGATGTGACGGTCATGCCGGTGATGTCCTTGCCCCGTCCGGCGGTGATGACGCTGACGCCGCCGGTGAGATGGCGCATGGCGCCGCGGAAATCGGCGGAGGAGACGGGGATTTCAGTCATGAGATCGCGGGGCACTACATTCATGGCATACTCCCCGAAGTGGGGTTCCCTCTATTTAGGTACGATCGTCCGCCGACAAAAGGTGGCTCAGGATCGAGCCTTCGAGACCCGCGAGCTCGGCCGAGCCACGTTGGCGCGGCCGGGCCGTGTTAACCACAACGTCATGGGCGATCCGCCCTTCCTCGATCACCAGCACCCGGTCGGCCAGCGCGACCGCCTCGGCGACATCGTGGGTTACCAGGATCGCGGTAAAGCCCTGGTCGCGCCAGACGCGCTCCAGCAACCGCTGCATCGAGATGCGGGTCAACGCGTCCAGCGCGCCAAGCGGCTCGTCGAAGGCGAGCACACGGGGACGCGAGACCAGCGCGCGGGCAAGAGCTACGCGCTGCTTCTGGCCGCCCGACAGTACCGAGGGCCACTGGTCGCGCTTGTCGGTCAGTCCGACTTCGGTCAACGCCTTATCGGCGCGTGTATGCGCATCACTGGATGAACGATCGCGACCGAGGCCGACCTCGACATTGGAGAGAACGCGGGCCCAAGGCAACAGCCGCGGCTCCTGGAACATCACGCGAATATCCTCGGGCTTCACGGCGTCGCCGAGCGAGATGCTGCCGGCGTCGAACCTCTCCAGACCCGCGATGAGGCGCAGCAGCGTGCTCTTGCCGCAGCCGCTCTTGCCCACAATCGCGACGAACTGGCCGGCGGGGATGTGCAGGTCGATGCCGCGCAGCACCTCGTTGTCGCCGTAGGATTTGCGCAAGCCGCGGATGCTGAGCGGCAGGCCAGATGTCTGCACCGGGCGCTCCTCGCGCACGACGCGGGCGTGAGGCGCGAAATGGGCGCGGCTGGCGAGTTCGGTGTCCGGAAGGGAGGTACGAAGGGCTGTCTGCATGTGATTCCCAGTATGTCTGCTCAGCGTTTCCAATAAGCGGGGTGCCAGGAGAGCGTCAGGCGCTCCAGCACGCGGGAGGCGCTGTCGGCGAGCTTGCCGAGCAGCGCGTAGATCAGGATCGAGAGCACCACGACGTCGATCAGCATGAACTCGCGCGCCTGCATCGCCATGTAGCCGAGGCCCGAGGACGCCGCGATGGTCTCGGCGACGATCAAGGTCAGCCACATGATGCCGAGCGCAAAACGGATGCCGACGAAGATCGAGGGCAGCGCGCCCGGAAAGATCACCCGGCGGAACAGCTCGCCGTCGGTCATGCCGTAGATGCGGCCCATCTCGATCAGCTGCGGGTCGACGGTGCGGATGCCGTGCAGCGTGTTGAGGTAGATCGGGAAGAACACGCCGAGCGCGACCAAAAACAGCTTCGCGCTCTCGTCGATGCCGAACCACAAAATGACAAGCGGGATCAGCGCCAGATGCGGCACGTTGCGCACCATCTGCAGCGTGGTATCGGTGAGCTTTGACGACAGTTGCGACAGGCCGTTGGCGAGGCCGAAGGCAAAGCCGATGCTGCCGCCGATCAGGAAGCCGATCGAGGCGCGCCAGAACGAGACCCAGATGTTGCGAACGAGCTCGCCGGAGAGCAGCAGCTTCCAGCCCGCAAGCAACACGTCGCTCGGCGCCGGCAGCACCCGCGTCGGCACGAAGCCGGTGACGCTGGCGACCTGCCAGATCGCGATGATGGCGAGCGGCACGATCCACTGGATCAGGCCGTCGACGCGCGGCAGGCGCAAGCCGCGGGGAAGCGAAACGCTGTCGATCAGGCTCATGATTGCGACACCTGCTGCTGCGGACGATAATCGCTGCCGACCGTTTCACCAAAAGGGCCACCGTTGAAGTGCAGCTTGGTCACGTTGCTGGGCTGTTCCATCGAGAGCAGCGGGAACACCAGCTCGGCGAAACGATAGGCTTCCTCCAGATGCGGGTAGCCCGACATGATGAAGGTATCGATGCCGATGTCCTGATACTCCTTGATGCGGGCCGCGACCGTCTGGGCGTCGCCGACCAGCGCCGTGCCGGCGCCGCCACGCACGAGACCGACGCCGGCCCACAGGTTCGGGGCGATCTCGAGCTTGTCGCGCTTGCCGCCATGGAGCTGCGCCATGCGCTGCTGGCCGACCGAATCCATCCGCTCAAAGTTCTTCTGCGCGGTCGCGATGGTCTCGTCGCTGACATGCTTGATCAGCTCGTTCGCCGCACGCCAAGCCGCGTCATTGGTCTCGCGGACAATCACGTGGAGCCGGATGCCGAAGGATAGTTTTCGACCGCGAGCCGCTGCGACCTCCCTCACCTTCGCGATCTTCTCCGCGACCAAGGCCGGCGGCTCGCCCCAGGTCAGATATTTGTCGACGGTATCGACGGCGACGTCGATGCCGGCATCCGACGAGCCGCCGAAATAGAGCGGCGGACGCGGCGACTGCACCGGAGGAAACAGCAGCTTGCCCCCTTCGACGTGGATGTGCTTGCCCTCGACATTGACGGTCTTGCCAGCGAGCAGCTCGCTATAGACGCTGAGGAACTCGCGGGTGACCTCGTAGCGCTCGTCATGGGCGAGGAAGATGCCGTCGCCCTTGTTCTCGACGGGATCGCCGCCGGTGACGACGTTGACCAGGAGCCGGCCGTTGGTGATGCGGTCGAGCGTCGCGGTCATGCGCGCGGCCGCGCTCGGCGATTGCAGGCCGGGCCTGACCGCCACGAGATAGCGCAGCCGCTCGGTGAACGGCGCGACCGAGGAGGCGACGATCCAGGAATCCTCGCAAGACCGCCCGGTCGGCAGCAGCACGCCGAAATAGCCGAGCTGGTCGGCAGCCTGCGCGATCTGGCGCAGATAGTTGAAATTGACCTCGCGGCCGCCGATGCCGGTGCCGAGATAGCGGCCGTCGCCGTGGGTCGGCAGGAACCAGAGGATGTTGGCGTTCGCTTGCTTGCTGTGCGTGCTCATGATCCTGGCCTCTGCGCCACGTCGGAAATCTTGATGGATTTGGGGATCAGGTTGAGCGCGAAGAACGCGTCCGCAACCTGCTGCTGATCGGCGATGACGGCATCGGTCAGCGGCTTGATGCCGTAGGATTGCCGCTTCAGCGCGACCTCGACCACCGGGACTGACAAGCCGATCGACGGCGCCAGCTGCTCGGCAACCGCGTGGATATCACCCTTGGCCCAATCGTCGACCGCGCTCAGCTCGACCAGCACGGCGTCGACGATCCTCGGGTTGGCTTCGAGGAATTTCCTCGAGGAAAAATAGAACTGGTAGTTGGCGACAATATCGGTGCCGTCGGTAAGCGTGCGCGCGCTGGTGGCGGCTTCCGCGGCGGCCTGGAACGGATCCCAGATCACCCAGGCATCGACCGCGCCGCGCTCGAAGGCGGCGCGCGCATCGGCCGGCGCGAGAAACACCGGCTCGATCTCGGAATATTTGACGCCGGCTTTCTCCAGCGCCTTGACCAGGAGGTAATGGACATTGGAGCCCTTGTTGAGCGCGACCTTCTTGCCCTTGAGGTCGGCGACCGATTTCAGCGGGCTCTCCTTCGGCACCAGGATCGCCTCGCCCTTCGGCGCGGGCGGCTCGTAGGCGACATACTGGATCGGCGCGCCGGCGGCTTGCGCGAAGATCGGCGGGGCTTCGCCGGTGTTGCCGAAATCGATCGCGCCGACATTGAGCGCCTCCAGCAGCGGCGGGCCGGAGGGGAATTCGGTCCACACCACCTTGTAGCCGTCGGCAGCTAACTTCGGCTCCAGCGTGCCCTTGCTCTTGAGCAGCACCAGCTTGCCGTATTTCTGGTAGCCGATGCGGACCACCTTGTCCTGTCCGTAGGAGGTGCCGACCGCGGCGGCGACGATGCCGATCGACAGCACGATGGCCGCGATCAGACGCTGGATGATACGCCTCATGTTCAAACCCTTTTGAATGGGAAGCCTGGTTGGCACGATCAGGCTGCCGGGTTGCGCCAGACGATGTCGCGGATCACGATCGGCTTCGGGATCAGGCCGAGCTTGTGGAAGCGGTCGGCGACACCCTGCTGGGTCGTGACGACGTCGTCGGTGACCGGGCCGACCACGAAATTCGCGCGATTGGCGGCGAGGGTCTGAATGTCCAGCGGGACGCCGGTGATCGCGGCGAGCGATTTGGCGACCTCGTCGCGGTGCTGCTCGGCCCATTGACCGGCCGCGGTCGTCACATCGATGATCTGTTGCAGGACGGCGCCGTGATTCCTGGCGAAATCGCGATTGGCGATGAAGAAGGAATTTGTCTTGGTGACGTCGCGCGCATTGATCAGGATGCGGCCGCCCTGCTTGGTCTCGCCGATCGCGAAATACGGATCCCAGATCGCCCAGGCTTCGATGCTGCCATTGGCAAAGGCGGGCCCGGCATCCGGCGGCGTCAGATAGACCGGCGTGATGTCGGCATAAGTGAGGCCGGCTTTCTCCAGCGTCTGCACCACGATGTTGTGGGCGCTGGAGCCCTTGGTGAAGCCGACGCGCTTGCCCTTCAGGTCGGCGATGCCGCGGATCGGCGAGTCCTTCGGCACCAGGATGCCCTGCCCGTTGGTGATGGGCTGGCCGGCGGCATAGACGATCGCGGCGCCCGCCGCCTGGGCGAACACCGGCGGGGAATCGCCGACCGCGCCGAAATCGACGCTGCCTACATTCATCGCCTCCATCATCGGAGGACCCGACGAGAACTCGACCCATTTCACGTCGACGCCCAAGGGCGCGAAATGTTTTTCCAGGGCGGCCTGCTGACGCGTGATAACCAGCACGCCGGTCTTCTGGTAGCCGACACGAATTTCCTTTACCGTGCCTTGTGACGTTCCTTGCGCGTTGGCGCGCGAAGCGAATGCGGCGACTGCCGCAGTTCCAACGGATAGTTTGAGAAAGTCCCGACGTTGCATCCGACACTCCCGGCCGCGTGCGGCCGTCCTTCATTCGTGCTCGGGTATGATGGTGCGGCTGATCGAAGGTGTCGAGACGCGCGGAAAAATAGCGATGCAAGCACTGCGCGCATGGCGGAGCGCATGATTAATCTTTCAATCGGCGGAGCGAATGCAGGGGATATTTTTCCGCACGCGAATGTGAAAAACGCACGCGCCCGGCCAAGATTCAAAAAATCGCGAAAACAACCCCATGCACAGTAGCCGGGACGTGCGAAAACAATGACTTGCGCCTTATCCGAAATTGCTTTGACTCGTCGGGCAAAACAGGAGCAGGATGGCATCATGGCGGCGTTGCGGATGGACCGGTCCCTGCCGGACTAATGCAGCCATCTCACGGGCAGATTTTGCAGCCCGCGAAAGGCCCAGCCGCCGATCCGCACCGGTTCGTCGACGGCGATCTCGAGCCGGCCGGCACGGGCGAACAAGGTCGGCAGTGCGACGTCGGCAATCATGGCGCGCGAGGCCCAGGCACCGGCGCAGAAATGCGGACCGGCGCCGAACGCGACGCTCTTGGCCGTATCACGCCGCACGTCGAACTGGTCGGCGCGCTCAAAATGCTTCTCGTCGCGGTTGGCGGAGCCGAACATGAGGAATACGCGTTCATCGGTTTCGAACGCGACGTCGCGGATCGTCCACGGCTTTGCGATGCGCCGCGGCGACATGCCGATCGGCGAGATCCAGCGGGCATATTCCTCGAAGGCCTGGAGCCACGTCACCTCGCCCTTGCGCACGAGATCGAGCTGGTCGGGATGGCTCAGCAGCGCCCATACCGTGCCGGCGATCGCCTTGCGCGGCTCGTTCTGGCCGCCTGAGATCGCGAGTTTGACGTTGGCGCGCACGCTCTCCATCGCCATGCCCGACGCGAGCAGCACGCCGAGGATGCTCTGGTCGGGATGCTTGCGCATCACAGGCAGGATGTCGTCGATGGCGGCATCGATGCCCGACGTCGCCGCATGGCAACGCGCCTCGACGGCTGCGTCGCCGCTGTAATTGGCGATGCCCTCGACCATGCCCTGTGACCAGGCATCCATATCCGCAAAGCCGATATTGGTGAGGCCGGTAATCGACTTCAGGCATTCGCCGGAGAACGGCAACGCGAAGTCGCGCATGAAATCGATCCGCCCGGGCTCGATCGCGTCGATGATGCGATCGGCATGGGCCTGGAACAGCGCGGCCCAGTGCGCCTTCACCGTCTTCGGCGACACCGTCGGAAACATCGCGCGGCGCTCGACCTGATGCGCCTCGCCGTCCTTGCGCATCATGTTGTGGCCCATCAGCCGGTTCATCAGGCCCGCGGGCTGGTGCGAGGAGAACACGTCGATCTGCTTCTCGGAGATCGAGATATCGTCGCGGCTCGTCAGCAGCGTCGAGCCGAGCTGCGGCACTAAGGCGATTGGCGCTTCCTTGCGCATTGTCGCGAGCATCGGGTACGGGTCGGCCCAGAACGCGACAGGGTCGATGTCGATGCGCGGCGCGGTGCTCAAGCTTCGCTCCATTGCTGATCACCGCCAACGTTAGCGGCTTCAGGAGGCGCCGTCTGTCCCCAGCGATTGGGACAGCTTCAGTTCAGGCCGCGCGGGCCGGCGAGCAGGCGCAGCACGATCGCAAACAGCTCGCTCTGTGACGAGATGCCGAGCCGCTCATAGGCCCGTTTGCGATAGGTCAGGGTCGAATGCAGGCTGATGCCGAGCGCCTGCGAGATCGCCTCGGAGCTGAAGCCCGAGAGGATGCGCCGGCAAACGTCCTGCTCGCGCGGGGTGAGGCTGGCGAGCGGCGCGCGCGTCGCGAAGAGCGCGGCGAGAGACTGCTCGGTCGTCGCCGCCGAGCCGTGCTGGAAATGGCGTGCCACGCTCGCACTGATGGCCGGCGCGATGGCCTCAAGCCGCGCACGCTGGGCGTCGCTGAAGCGGCCCTGGACAGCGATGCGATAGAAATTGACGTAGAAACAGGTATCGTCGACCCAGATCGCGGTCGCGCATTTGTCGACGATGCCGGAATCCACAAAGAACATTTTGCGGTAGCGGGCGCCGTACATGCGCGGCGCGAAGGCGGGCAGCACGAGCGTCGCGCGGGCCTCGCCTTCGAACAACGCATCGCGGTTGGGATCGGATTGGTGGAACTGCCCGGCATAGGCGGCGCCGAGATCGCCGCCGATCGGGATGTTGCCGGCATCGAGCAGGCAGTGTGCGGCGCCCGCGCGGCTCAGCGCGAACACCATGCAATGCCCGACCCCGGCCTGCCGGCGCAGTGTATCGATCAGGATATCAGGGAAATCCGGACGACCGATGGCAAGCACCGCGGGCGTGACATCCCCAACTGCCGGATTTGCGGGCGTCCCGCGAGGGCGCATCGTTTTCTCCCCATCGCCTTTTGACGAAATTTATCAGCAATGGCCGCGCAGCGAAAGGCGGGTGTCGCCGGATATCTGCCGTAACGTCGCCAAGCCAGGCGGACGAAGGATGCCCCCTTAGTCAGCACTTTTGCGCAAAATCTTGTCCATCGCTTTTCCCTTGGCCAGCTCATCGATCAGCTTGTCCAGGTAGCGGATCTCTCGCATCGTCGGCTCTTTGACATCCTCGACCCGGACGCCGCAAACCACGCCTTTGATCAGGGCTCGCGAAGGATTGATCTTGGGGGCTTTCGCAAAGAAGGTTTCGAAGTCCGTCCGCTGTTCCAGTTGAGCTTCCAGCTCCTTCTGACCATAGCCTGTCAACCAGGAGATGACCTGATCGACCTCGGCTTTGGTACGTCCTTTCTTCTCCGCCTTCGCAACGTAAAGCGGGTAAACGCTTGCGAAGCTCGTCGTATAGATCCGATGTTTTGCCATGACCGCTCCAGGGCATCGCTCATCAGGAACGTAGAGGCTTGAGACTATACCGCAATCCTTCGCCACCACATCCGCCGACGGTGGCCGACAGAGACCTGCCATCGATGGAGTTTGCCTGTAGAAGCTCTGACTGGAAAGTCCGTGGAAGGAAAATGCTGCAAAACTTCCCCGTGCCACGATCGCTGTCGACGCCGCCAGTTCAGGTCACATGGTTCTCTACGGGACGGGCGGTGGTCTCAACCTGTCCGCTTTCGCCCTCACCGACGCAACGCTCTGCATGTGGAAGTGAACGAAGCTCTGGGCTAGCTAGTGATGCGCCGTTGCGTAAAAACGCGCCGCCGGTCGGCTACGGCTTTTCAAACAAGGCATCGTTATTGGCGCGCCAAGCCGGGTCGGAGAGCCACTTGTATTCCTGGTCAGGCATCACAGGCACCGTTTTCATGACTCCCTTCGCAATGGGAAGAAAGAAGCTCGATCGATCCTGCGTAACCTTCAGAGATCGGATCGGCACCACGATACTGTCCTTTCCGGTGGTGAAAAATCCGCCCGAGGCGATAATCGCGTAATCTCTCCCATCCTTCGTGCCGAAAACGATGTTCCGCACCTCGCCGACGATCTTGTCATCGGAACTGCGGACTTCCGCCCCAATCATCTCGTCGGTCCTCAAACCGGGCGTAAGTTGGTCGATCTTTATTAACGGCTTGGCGTCTTTCTTGTCACGGCTGCCCAAAGTCGCTCCGCGTCTGATTTTCGGTTCACGAGCAGCAATTTGCTTATCGGCCTCTTCCTCATCGTTGTCTCCCAACGACCCCATCGGCGGCCCCGCGATGAGTTCGCGAATGTTCGCGAGGAGACGCTCACAGTCTTCATGCCGTCCATAAGATCGAAGCGTGAAAGCGGCGTCTCTTAGACTCCGAAGGTCGCGCACGGCCTGACTGTTAGCTGGTCCTCGAAACCGGGGATTTTGCTGAATGGCCTCCTCCAGCCCTGCGTCGGCAATCTGGCACTCAGCCAACGCCTGGGTGACGCCGCCGGAAACGATCAGCGCAGCCATCAACAAGGTCCGTATGGTCTTCATTGCAACTCACCTTTCTGGGGACTGGGGTAATTCATCACACCACGCTGGTCAGCTCACGGATCGCGTCGATGATTTGCAGCGGCTGGTAGGGCTTGGGGAAAAACAGGGCGCCCGCCGGAAGATCACCGGCTCGTATTTTGACATGACCTGAGGTTGCAATGATTCTAACTGGCGGCCAGCGGTTCGTGACGGCCGCCGCCAATTTCAAACCGTTCATTGAACCGGGCATATCGATGTCGGTAAATACAAGGCGGACATCAGAGTTGCATTCGAGCATCTGAATGGCCTCCTCGGCGTTGGTTGCCTCTAGCACTTCGAATCCGGCCGCGCGGAGCACGTCAACTACGTCCATGCGAATGAACGCTTCGTCTTCGACAACAAGGACTCGGATGGGTGGAGTGGCCAAGGCCATGTAAGAGAACCCTCAAGACTTCAATGCAGAACCCGGAATAGCCTTCAGTTCGCATCGAGCGATTGTTGAGGGTGATCAAGAGGAAGCCGGATTGTGAATAGCGCTCCCCTCGGTATATTTGTTGAGATCGTAAGCTCGCCCATCAACTGCCTGACCAGGCCGCTGACGACCCGGAATCCGAGACTCTTCCGCGGCTGGTTGATGTCAAACCCGTCGGGTAGCCCTGCGCCCTGATCGGAGATTTCGACCAGCAGATGTCCGTCGATCTCGCGGGCGTCTACAGCGATGACACCCGGCCCATCGACATAGGCATATTTAATCGCGTTTGTGACGAGCTCGTTCACCAGCAAGCCCAGAGGAATGGCCTTGTCCGCGGATATGACGATGGGATCCGAACGATATTGAAGCCTGTGTTCCGGCGCCGAACTCTGAAGATTTCTGCAAAGATGCTCGACGAAATCGGCAAGATCGACGAATCCGACCTTGCTGCCGCGCCAGAGATGATCATGCACTTCCGCGATCGAAGCGACACGCATGGCGGCGTTTTCCAACGCGTTCTTCACATCGACGGAATCCGACCCACGTGCTTGCACACGTAGCAGGCCAACGACTGAGGTGAGGCTGTTCTTGACGCGATGACTCATCTCACGCGTGAGCAATGCTTCGTGCTCAAGAGCTTCCTGAAGCTTGGCGTCGGCGTGTTGGCGCTCAATCGCGATGCCGAGCAGGCCTGCGAAACCAGCCAGGAAATCCGCATCAGCGTCGTCGAATTGTCCGGGATCGTGACTATCGGCCTCGAGAACACCGAACGGCACGTCGCCCTCGCCACCTCGCCTGATAAGCACGTTGATCGCACGTTTGATGCCATGCTTGGCCAGAAGCGCCGGCGTCCGGAAACGTGTCTCTTCCTGCAAGTGATTGGAGATGACCGATTGGCCGGTCTGGTAGGCAAAGCCCGCGGGCGATTCGATATCAGCACCGAGCGTTACGTGATCTACTGTCCCCGCGGGCCAGCCGATCCCGGCACGCACGATCAAACGCTTCTCGTCGGGAAGATATTCCAGAACCTTGGCGTATGAGCATCCCAGACCGCGAGCACTGAGTTCTGCCGCATGCTGAAGAATTTGCCTGAAGTCACGGGTTTGCAGTGCAGCCGTACCGAACTCCCTGAGGAGAGCCTGTTGGCGGCGACGGTATGGAAGCTCATCCTGGCGATCGAAGGAGGCATCGGAGGCCATTCCTGAAACCAGCCTCGGTTCGGAGGGCATTAAAACGCCAATTCTGATTGCGTGTTTCGCAGAAGCGGGGCGATACGCGGTGGCTTGAAGAAGCGCCGACCAATTTCTACAACGCCGCAAGCGGTTCTTTGTTCCCCCGGAGCAATCAATCGAGCTCGAAATGACTCGATGGCGGTTTCGAGGCTTTGGAAGGAGCCCCCCCAGCGGCCGTGTCAACCGCCACCACGCAAGCCGTCTCAAAGCTTCGCTTTCCGCTCACAGAATACGCGGGAGTGTCTGATGGCACACATTGCCAACCCGCAGCGAAAGAAGCATCGCCATTCGCTCTGATGAATCCATTGAAACAAAAGGCTGCCGATAAGCCTTAACAATGTCTTATGAGCTCCAACATCATTGGGGCCAGGTTTGATTGGAACGAAAATGGACGCCGAGCAGCTCGCCGAGAGGTTCCGACAAAAATTATCCGCAGCCGTCGTCGAAAAGGAGAGGCAGACGACTATCGCCGCGGAGAACAAGGACAAGCGAACCGCCGACATCGAGTACTGCAAGCAGGCGATGGAGCGCGAGGTAATACCTTTCCTGGAGGAGCTGAAGCATCATTTCGGCGAAGACCAATTCTCCTTTTCTCCTCAGATCGAGCGGCATGATCACCGTCCCGTCGGAGTTACTTTTACCGTGGGCAATGGTGCTCCAACGAGCATCTCAACTGCATTTGGCAACATCGTTGTGACTCGCATCGGCGGCAGCGGAACCAGGAAGGGTGTCCCCTTTGTGTATGCGCCGGATGTCGAGCCCTACATTTCAAACTCGGGTGATCTGACGCGGGACAAAATAGCGAAGCTGGTTGAGATGGTGATCGACGACTAGGCGAACACCAACACGCTTTATGTTTAAGACACCATGGCTGTAGAAGGATGCGGACAGCGTCTTGAGAAAATCGCCGCCGAAAACTCGTGCGCCGGCAGGTTGATGGTGCGGAGGCGCACTCGACTTCGTGGTCGTCCCTACCGCGGTGCCGCAACACGCTGCCCTACCCCGCCGCCGCCTTCGCCGGCCCCACGCTGACAGCGAGCTTGCCGTAGCGGTCGGTGAAGGCCTCTGTGTCGATTTCCTCGAGCTTGATCTCGCCGCTCATGACGCCCTGCTTCCAGGCCGCCTGCGCCGGATCGTTCTGGAATTCCGGCATCACCTCGCGGCCGAACAGCTCCAGCGATTCGCAGATGTGCTCGTGGCTGTTCTTGCCCGCTTGGTTCAGAAGGATGACCTGGTCGATGTGCGAGCCCTGGAAGCGCTTCAGCTTCCTGCGGATGGTCTCGGGCGAGCCGATCAGGCCGCCGCGCAGCGCGGCCTCCTGCGCCTCCGGATTGTCGCGTTTCCACTTGTTGTACTCGTCCCACATGTTGACGGTGTAGGGCGCCGGACGCTGGCGATTCTGCGAGGCGCCGTAGAAGCGCAACGCGAACTGGAAGAAGGTGGCGCCGTCGGCGCGGGCGCGGGCCTCCTCGTCCGTCTTCGCGCACATGAAGAACGACACCAGCGCCATGTTCGGGTTGATCTCGTAGTCGGCGAGCTTGGCGAGACGCTTGGTCATGGCGTTGTAATAGGCGTGCACCCAGGCATGCGCGGCATCCGCGCTGACGAACTGGAAGCCGAGCGCGCCAAACCCATGGCGGCCGGCGCGCTCGATGGTCTGTAATTGCGAGCAGGCCATCCACAACGGCGGATGCGGCTTCTGCACCGGTTTCGGCACGACGTTGCGCAAGGGGATGTCGAAATATTTGCCGTGATGCTCGCTGCCCGCGTCCTTGAACATCGGGAAGATCGCGGCGACGGCTTCCTCGAACACCTCTTTCTTGGTCTCCATGTCGCGGCCGAACGGTGTGAGCTCGGTGATGGATGCGCTCTCGCCCATGCCGAATTCGCAGCGGCCGTTCGAGAGCAGGTCGAGCACCGCGACGCGCTCGGCGACACGTGCAGGATGGTTGGTGGTGAGCTGGAGGATGCCGTGGCCGAGCCGGATGTTCCTGGTGCGCTGGCTTGCGGCTGCGAGAAACGATTCCGGCGAGGGTGAGTGCGAGTACTCTTCGAGGAAGTGATGCTCGACGACCCAGGCGTGGTCGTAGCCGAGCTGGTCGGCCAGTTCCATCTGCGAGAGGGCGTTCTGGTAGAGGCTGAGCTCGTCGCCGGCGACCCACGGACGTGGCAGTTGCAGCTCATAGAAGATGCCGAACTTCATGACGCCTCTCCCAAATTTTCTTGAGTTTTCTTGAGTTTTCTTGCCGCTCATATTTTTGTTGCGGGCATCTTAATGGGTGGGGCGGCGCTGTCTATGCAGTCGCAATTCCGCCTTGCGGGAGAAGGCGCTTTTCGGCGCGGCGGCCATTCAGGGCCACACCGATGAAGGTGAAGCGCACCAGCAGATGATAGCTCACAAGCATCGGAGGAAGCGCGACGAGGAGAATGATCGCGAACTTGATCAACCCGGGCCAGTCGAGCTGCGACAGCGCGACCTGCAGCGCCATCACGATCGGCAGGTGGATCAGATAGAGCCAGTAGGATGCATCGGCGAGGTAGCGCCACGTCCGACTGAAGCCTGACATGAAGCGGAGGGCGAGGCCGAGGACCGCGAATGTGGACACCCAAATCGCCGCTGCATAGAGGATGGCGGAGATCAGCCCGAGCGTGGCGAAGCTGACCGGCAGTTTTGGCGCGACAGGCGATGACAGCATCACGCCTGATACCGCGAAGCTGACCAGGATCAGCGAGAGCGCGAGCAGGACATGTGTCAGCCAGCGTCGCTCGATGAGCCGCAGCAGACCGACCTGCCGATGCAGGAGCCAGCCGACGCCGAATGCGGTGCCGAAGCCGATCCAGGCCTGCGCATTGGTGACGAGCGATTGATCCGGCGTCCTCACGCCCATCACGTTGATCCATCGTGGGTCGAGGCAGAAGGCGATGCCGATCGGTATTGCCAGAACCAGGGGAGCCAGCGGATTTCGCATGATCCGCGCGAAGACACGGTCAAACACCATGCGCAGCGTCCCTGATACATCAAGCCAGACCATTGCACCGCGCAGCAGCAGCGTCGCGACATAAAGCTCCAGCAGCACATACAGAAACCAGAGGTGGGTCAGGGGGAACTTAGGCAATGCCGGCAGCCAGCCTGACGTGGGGTGGATCGGACCGCCATTTGGAAAGTGAGATGCCCAGATCACGATCAGAGCTATCGGCATGAACACGAGCGGCCAGCCGATCACCAACGGCAGGCCGATCCGCTGCAGCCTGTCCCTGACGAAGCCCCAGCTCCCCCGGCGGTGAAAGCTCATGCGGGCAAAGAAGCCGGCCATCAGGAAGAAGGTCGTCATCCGGAAGACGTGGATGGTAAAGGACAGCAGGCCCAGAGTAACGCTTGGATGGGTGTCCTGGATGATCCAGAACCGGGGCGAGGCCGGCACAAACGACAATGTCGCGTGCAGGACGATGCCGAGCAGCAGGGCGCCACCCCTGACTGCGTCGAGAGCATGGAGCCTCTCCGATACTGGGGCGGCGGCGGTCGAGTGGGACATGGATAGGCTCGTTCCGCTGGATGGGAGTTTATGCTTGGACCGTCTAACCAATCGGCGCAGGGCGTTCTCGCCTGATCCAAAAATCGGCTAGCCGATTTCGCGGCGTGGCTGGCTGAGTTCAGCGCTCTCGTGCCGGCTCAGCGCCTCGCGCCGGAATTCGGTCGGGGTCATGCCGGTTTCGGCCTTGAACGCGCGATTGAAAGGTCCGATCGACTGGAAGCCCGCATCCATGGCGATGGTCAGCACCGGGACATCCCGCTGCGTCACGTCGGACAGCGCCAGCCTGGCGTCCTCGATACGGTAGCGGTTGAGGAACGCATTGAAGTTGCGATAGCCCAGCCCTTCATTGATCGCCTGGCGCAGCCGATGCTCGGGAACATCGAGCCGCGCCGCAAGCGCTCCGATCGCAAGGCCTTCCTGGCGGTAGCTTCGCTCCACCGTCATCAGATGGTCGAGGCGCCGCAGCAGGATCGGGTCGACGACGACCCGCCCCGCGGCGGCGCGGTCGGCGGCCGGGGCTTGCCTCCCCGCCTCGCCGGATGCGATCGCGGCCGTGGCGTCATTGACGGCCATCGCCGGCGCGCTGAACAGGCCGATGCCGGCAAGCATGGCCACCACGAACAGCCCGAGCGCGGTCGGGAGACTGCCGGGCGCACCGGGAACCGCGACGGGAATTGCGGCGAAGCCGGCGACGCCGACGGTCGCGATGAGCACGACATTGATCGCAAGCATCGCCAGCCGCAGTCGGCGTCGCCGCGCGACCAGATCGGCTCGCCAGGTCTTGACCGTCTGAATCGCGGCGGCGAGGGCCAGCACCAAGGTGGTCAAAGCCAGGACTCGCCCGCCTGCGCCGGCCAAAGCGGGCCAGTTCGCCCAGCCCAGCGTGATCGCAAACCCGAAAGCCACGATGCTCAGCCACAGGGCGCCGTGCCAACGCCTCAGCACGAAATCGTCGTCGAACGCCGCGCGCGCCCACAGCCAGAAGACCGCAGGCTGCGCGGACAAGATCGGCAACACCCACCACCAAGCCGTTTTGGGGAGGTTGGGCGCCGTCGCGATCGCATAGAACATGCCTCCTGCGCACATCGCGATGCCCAGCAAAGCCTGTTGGCCGATCGCACGACGCAGCAAGGCCACGAGAACGATCAACAGGAACACGCCGCTCGCCGCGCCGCGAAGTCCTAGATCGATCGCCGACAGCCCTGTCGCGGTCACAGCTCGTATCCCCGTTCGATGCCAAATTGTCGCATCGCCTTCGCACGGGTACAACCCAAACTTGTGCTTGTGGATCTGGCGGGAGCCAGCATCGCAACTGGACGGATTGATCCAGATCAAGGCGTCAGTGGCCCTGCTGCATCTAAAGTGCGGCAAGGCAACGGCCCGGATGCCGTCCCAATCCCCACATTTCAGACGAGACCGAATATGTCGGCCCCTGACGACGCGACTTCGCGCGTGCGCCGTACGCGCATGGAGATTTTCGCTTTCCTGTTCCTGACCGCGATCGTGATGCCCGTCCTCGCGGTCGGAACGGTCGGCTCCTACGGGCTCGGCGTCTGGATCTACCAGATGTTCGCCGGCCCTCCCGGCCCGCCGCCCTCCCCGCATTGATCCCCCGAAAAGCGAAAGACAGGCATCATGGCCGAATCCAAACTCAACCGCCGCGCACTGATCACCGGTCGGGTGCTCAGCGCCGAGCGCGTCATCTCGCCGCCCGGTTGCGAAATCGCCAGCATCATCGTGCAGGCGCGCCCCGAGCGTCTGGACCAGCTGGAAGCCGCGATCACCGCCCTTGCCGGCTGCGAGATCCACGGCCGCGACCCGCGCGGCAAGCTCATCGTCGTGACCGAGGCGCCTGATTCCGGCAGCCTCGGCACCCTGCTCAACACCATCCAGTCGCTGCCCGACGTCTATTCCGCGGCGCTGGTCTTTCACGCCATCGAAACGGCTTAAGGCCGGGAGAGTCGTCATGACATCGCCAAAGCTCGACCGCCGCCAGATGCTGAAGCTCGAGGCCGCCGCCATCGCGGCCGCCGCTGCGGGCATGCCGGCACCGGCGCTCGCCGCGAACCTCGTCGCCGAGCGCGACGTCGCCGAACTGAAATGGGACAAGGCCGCCTGCCGCTTCTGCGGTACCGGCTGCTCCGTGATGGTTGCGACCAAGAACAATCGCGTCGTCGCCACCCACGGCGACATCAAGGCCGAGGTCAACCGCGGCCTCAACTGCGTCAAGGGCTACTTCCTCTCCAAGATCATGTACGGCCACGACCGCTTGACGCAGCCGATGCTGCGCAAGACGGCCGGAAAATACGACAAGAACGGCGAATTCACGCCCATCTCCTGGACCGAAGCCTTCGACATCATGGAGGTGAAGTGGAAGGAGGCGATCAAGAAGCGCGGGCCGAACGGCGTCGCGATGTTCGGCTCCGGCCAGTGGACGATCTGGGAGGGCTATGCGGCCGTGAAGCTGTTCAAGGCCGGCTTCCGCACCAACAATATCGATCCCAATGCGCGCCACTGCATGGCCTCCGCCGTGGCCGGCATGATGCGCACCTTCGGCATCGACGAGCCGGCCGGCTGCTATGACGACATCGAGGCCACCGACGCCTTCGTGCTGTGGGGCTCCAACATGGCGGAGATGCATCCGATCCTGTGGACCCGCCTTGCCGACCGCCGGCTCTCCGCGCCGCATGTTCGCGTCGCCGTGCTCTCGACCTTCGAGCACCGCTCGTTCGACCTCGCCGACATCGGCATGGTGTTCAAGCCGCAGACCGACCTCTACATCCTCAACGCCATCGCCAACCACATCATCAAGACCGGCCGGGTCAACAAGGACTTCGTTGCCGCGCATACCATCTTCAGGCGCGGCCAGACCGACATTGGCTATGGCTTGCGGCCCGAGCATCCGCTGCAGAAGAAGGCGACGGGCGCGGCGAAGGCCAATGATTCTACCGAGATGAGCTACGACGAGTACGTCAAGTTCGTCTCGGAGTACACGCTGGAGAAGGCGGCCGAGATGTCGGGCGTGCCGCTCAATCGCCTGGAGGCGCTGGCCGAGCTCTACGCCGACCCCAAGACCAAGGTGGTCTCGTTCTGGACCATGGGCTTCAACCAGCACACCCGCGGCGTCTGGTGCAACAATCTCGTCTACAACATCCATCTGTTGACCGGGAAGATCTCCTCGCCCGGCAACAGCCCGTTCTCGCTGACCGGCCAGCCCTCGGCCTGCGGCACCGCGCGCGAGGTCGGCACCTTCTCGCACCGCCTGCCGGCCGACATGGTCGTCACCAACAAGGAGCACCGCACCAAGGCCGAGCACATCTGGCTGCTGCCCGAGGGCACCATTCCCGACAAGCCCGGCGCGCACGCCGTGCTGCAAAGCCGGATGCTGAAGGACGGCCTGATCAACGCCTATTGGGTGCAGGTCAACAACAACCTCCAGGCTGGTCCCAACGCCAACGAGGAGACCTATCCGGGCTTCCGCAACCCCGACAATTTCATCGTGGTCTCGGACGCCTATCCCTCGGTCACCGCACTCGCCGCCGATTTGATCCTGCCGACCGCGATGTGGGTGGAGAAGGAAGGCGCCTACGGCAACGCCGAGCGGCGCACGCAGTTCTGGCACCAGCTCGTCCCTGCACCCGGCGAGTCCAAGTCCGACCTCTGGCAGCTCATGGAGTTCTCCAAGCGCTTCAAGATCGAGGAAGTGTGGCCGGAGGAGCTGATTGCCAAGAAGCCGGACGTGCGCGGCAAGACGCTGTTCGACGTGCTCTACAAGAATGGCCAGGTCGATAAATTCCCGACGTCGGAGATCGAGGAAGGCTACGCCAACGAGGAGTCCAAGGCGTTCGGCTTCTACGTGCAGAAGGGCCTGTTCGAGGAATACGCCGCGTTCGGCCGCGGCCACGGCCACGACCTCGCGCCGTTCGACGCCTATCACCGCGAGCGCGGCCTGCGCTGGCCCGTCGTCAACGGCCAGGAAACGAAATGGCGTTTCCGCGAAGGCAGCGACCCCTACGTCAAGCAGGGCACCGACGTGCAGTTCTACGGCTATCCCGACGGCAAGGCGCGCATCTTCGCCCTGCCTTACGAGCCGCCGGCGGAATCGCCCGACAACGAATATCCCTACTGGCTCTCCACCGGCCGCGTGCTGGAGCACTGGCATTCCGGCACCATGACGCGCCGGGTCCCCGAGCTCTACAAGGCCTTCCCCGAGGCCGTGTGCTTCATGCATCCTGACGACGCGCAGGAGGCGAAGATCCGCCGCGGCGACGAAGTGAAAGTGGTCTCCCGCCGCGGCTTCATCCGTGTCCGCGTCGAGACCCGCGGCCGCGATCGGCCGCCGCGTGGCCTCGTATTCGTGCCGTGGTTCGACGAATCCAAGCTGATCAACAAGGTGACGCTGGACGCCACCGATCCGATCTCGCTGCAAACTGATTACAAGAAGTGCGCCGTGCGCATCGAGCGGGTGAACGTGTCATGATGAAACGATTTGGAGTAGCGCTGCTCGCGGTCGTGATCGCGGCTGGCGCGAGCTCGCTGACCGCGCAGACGGTGACGTCAGGCCTGCGCGGCCCGACGCCGCTCAACGACGAAGGTCCGGCGCCGCCGATGCTGCCGAACCGCAACACCTCCGAAAGGGAAGTGCGCAACTATCCGGAGCAGCCGCCGGTGATCCCGCATGCGATCGACGGCTATCAGGTCGATCTCAACGGCAACAAGTGCCTGTCCTGCCATGCGCGGGCGCGCATCGCGGAATCGCAGGCGCCGATGGTCTCGATCACCCACTTCATGGATCGCGACGGCCAGTTCCTGGCTTCGATCTCGCCGCGCCGCTTCTTCTGCACGGAATGCCACGTGCCGCAGAACACCGCCAATCCGCCCGTCAGCAACGACTTCACCGACATCGACACGCTGCTGTCGCGCGCAAGCCCCGGTGGCCGCCGATGACGACGACCGCTGATGAGCCCGACGAAGGAATGAAGTCCAAACGCGGCTTCGTCGCGCGAAGCTGGGACTTCGCGCGCGAGCTCTGGCAGGTGCTGATCCGGCCGAGCTCGGTGTTCGGGCTCGGCGTGCTGGTGCTGGCGGGCTTCATGGCCGGCGTGATCTTCTGGGGCGGCTTCAACACCGCTCTGGAATTGACCAACACCGAAAAATTTTGCACCGGCTGCCACGAGATGAAGGACAACGTCTATGCCGAGCTGAAGTCGACCATCCACTTCGCCAATCGCTCCGGCGTGCGCGCGACCTGTCCGGACTGCCACGTGCCGCACAACTGGACCGACAAGATCGCCCGCAAGATGCAGGCCTCCAAGGAGGTCTGGGGCAAGATCTTCGGCACGATCGACACCCGCGAGAAATTCCAGGATCACCGGCTCGAGCTGGCGGCGCACGAATGGGCGCGCTTCAAGTCCAACGATTCGCTGGAATGCCGCAACTGCCACAGCGCCGATTCCATGGACATCACCAAGCAGTCGCCGCGGGCCTCGGTCGCCCACCAGCGCTTCCTCTTCACCAAGGAAAAGACCTGCATCGACTGCCACAAGGGCATCGCTCACCATCTGCCCGACATGCGCGGCGTTCCCGGCTGGCAGTAGGGCGCCCCGCCCGGCTTGAACCGGCGGTGCGAATGGTTAGTTTTGGGGCTGGCGAATCGCTCCGTTTCGCCCCCTCCTCAAGACAGACATGGCCACATTCACCCCGCATCAGGATGCCGCGCTCAAGGCCGTTGGCGATTGGCTCAAGGCCAAGCCCGGCCGCAACGGCACGCCGCCGGTGTTCCGCCTGTTCGGCTATGCCGGCACCGGCAAGACCACGCTGGCGCGGCACATCGCCGACGGCGTCGACGGCGAGGTGAAATTCGCCGCCTTCACCGGCAAGGCGGCGCTGGTCATGCGCAACAAGGGTTGCGACGAAGCCTCCACCATCCATTCGCTGATCTACCGCACCCGCGAATCCGGCGAGGAGCAGCCGAGCTTCGAGCTGTGGGACGACGCCCCGGCGTCCAAAGCCAAGCTGATCGTGATCGACGAATGCTCGATGGTCGATGCCGAATTGGGCCGCGACCTGATGTCGTTCGACTGCCCGCTGCTGGTGCTGGGCGATCCCGCGCAGTTGCCGCCGATCCAGGGCGGCGGCTTCTTCACCAATACCGAGCCGGACGCGATGCTGACCGAGGTGCACCGCCAGGCCCAGGACGATCCGATCGTGCGGATGTCGATGGACGTCCGCGAGGGACGCGAGCTCGACATAGGCCGCTACGGCGAGAGCGAGGTGGTGTCGCGCAAGGAGCTCGATCCTGATCGCGTCATGGCCGCCGACCAGGTCCTGGTCGGACGCAACAACACGCGGCGCGCGTACAATATGCGGGTGCGTCAGCGCCAGAACATCGAGGACGTCTTCCCCGTCGCCGGCGACAAGCTGGTCTGCCTGCGCAACAATCGCAAGAAGGGCCTGTTCAACGGCGGGCTGTGGCGCGTGAAGTCGCGCAGCACCTCGCGCTCGAAATCCCGCATTCTCAGCATGAGGCTGTCGCCGGACGAGGATCTCGGCCACAAGGTGACGAAGGTCTCGGTGCGCGCCGATTGCTTCGAGGGCGGCGTCGAGTCGATCGCCTGGGAGCAGCGCAAGCCCTATGACGAGTTCGACTACGGCTACGTGCTGACCGTGCACAAGTCGCAGGGCTCGCAATGGGACGACGTCGTGCTGTTCGACGAGAGCTTTGCGTTTCAGGAGAGCCGCGCGCGGTGGCTGTACACGGGCATCACGCGGGCGGCGAAGCGGCTGAGCATTGTGGTTTAGCCGTCGTCCCGGCGAAGGCCGGGACCCATACCGCGTCATCTATCCGTATTCGGCGGTCTTGGTACCGAGGAAGGTTCGATCACTGTCAGTCTTCGCCAAACCACGCCCTGTGGCTATGGATCCCGGCCTCTGCCGGGACGACACCTAATGTGAGGGGACGAAGGTGCGCCCCATAAGCAGCCTTCACTTCCCCGCGACGAAATAAAAATCCTCTCTTCCCGGCGGCGAGCCGTAGGAAAACGGCTGCTGCACGTGCTTGGTCACAAGCCAGACGTCGTCGCGGACGATGTCGAACAGTTTTCGGATCTCGACGCGCGGCATCTTGATTTCGCGGGCGAGCGCAGTGGCGAACGGACTGTCGGCGCCGCCGTCGCCGTCCATCGCGGTCTCGCCGTGCTTGGCGGCGTAGACCACCATGAAGCCGGCGCCGGGCTCGATGTTGGAAAAGCCCTTGTCCACCAGCTTGAGCGACAGCGTGCGCTGCATGGTCGGCGCGAACGGATTGTCGCGGCAGGCATCCAGCATGACCAGACGCACTTTTCGCGCAGCGCCCACCGCCGCGATCACCTGCTCCAGCGCAACCGCCTGGGTCTCGGCGTCCTTGTCGGCGGCGAGCTTGGCATCGACGGGAACGAGATAATTGACGCCGCCGATCTCGAACCCGTGGCCGGCGTAATAGACCACCGCCCAATCGGCCTTCTCTGCCTCGGCCGCAAACGTCTGCAACGCTTCGAAGAACTTGTCGCGGGTGAGGTCGCTGACGGATATCACGGTCTGAAAGCCGACATCGCGTAGCGCGGCTGCGATCATTTTCGAGTCGCGTGGCGGATTGGGCAAGGCGTGGACGTTCTTGTAGGCGCCGTTCCCGATCACAAGCGCCACACGGCGCCCCGTTGATCCGGCCGGCGCCTGCGGGGTCAGTGCGGCCAATCGCTCCTGCGCGATCGCGCGGGCACGCGCGACGTCGAGCTCGTCGAACTTCGTCAGCGAATAGGCCGCCGCACGATAGTCGGCACGAGCCTGGGCGAGGTCCTTCTTGCGCTCGTAGATCTGGCCGCGACCCGAATGTGCCCGGACATTGTTCGGGTTGATCTGGATCGCAATGTTGTAGTCCTTCAGCGCAGCGTCGAGATCGCCCTTCAGCATGTTGACGTCGGCGCGATTGTTGATCGCGTACACGTTCTTCGGTTGCTTCTCGATCAGGCCGTTGCAGTCGGCGAAGGCCTGGTCGTACTTGCCCATCATGCCGTAGGTGATGCAGCGGTTGGCGGTGATCTGCTGCGCGCCCGGTTCGATCTTCTCTGCCTCCGCGAAATCGGCGATCGCGCCGTCAAAATCCTGCATCAGCGTGCGCACGCGGGCGCGGTTGGTGTAGCCGAGCAGGAATTTTGGCGCGTATTTGATCGACAAGTTGAAATCGTCGAGCGCGCTTTGCAGCGCCCCCCGGCGCAACTGGATGATGCCGCGGTTGTTGTAGGGGACACCGTAGGTCGGGCGCTTCTGGAGCGCGAGGTTGTAGTCCGTCATCGCATGGTCGTCCTGGCCCGTCCGCTCATAGGCGAGGCCGCGCAAATTGAGCGTGACGACGTTGTCGGGATCGAGGTCGACGGCCATGGACAAGGTCTCGATGGCATGGACGTAGTCGCGCTTGTTGATCAGCGTATTGCCGCGCACGGAAAGCGCGACGGCCTTGTCCTTGCCGATGAGGCGGTCGGCGTTGAGCAAATTGTCGCAGGCTTGCGCCCTCGCCTGCGCATCCGCCTGGCGGTCGCGGCAAATGGCAAGGTCGTCGCCGGGTTTCGGATCGGCCGCCGCGATCGAGCTCCAGCCGGCCAGGATGGCGAGCACGGCGACGAGGGTCAGGGATACGACGCGCAGCATGTTGTCAGGTCAGCTCCAGCCATCATTCTTTAGGTCGATCACCGATCGCGCCGGTTCATCTAGCGCGGAGTTCCTATCCTCGCCAAGCCGGGCCGCTCCAGGCCGCGCGTTTCACAGACTCGTGTCCGTCCGGCCGTAACAATCGCCCGGCCGGCCCGTATCTCGAATGTCCGAAAATGCCGGGCAGGCTGTTCGCCCGGCCCCAACGGCCCTAGACTGTCAGACCTTCCGAAAGAGGATCGCCATGCGCCGACCTGCCATCCTGTCCCTGCTCGCCGCAACCACCGCCCTGACGCTGGCCTTTGCCGCGCCGACCCGGGCCGCAGAGGATGCGGTCGTGATCCCCGCTCCCGCCGTTGACGCGGCGCCCGCAAGCGGGATCCAGACCGCCGTGATCGCCGGCGGCTGCTTCTGGGGCGTGCAGGGCGTGTTCCAGCACACCGCAGGCGTCGTCAACGCGGTCTCCGGCTATGCCGGCGGCACCAAGGCGACGGCCGACTACCAGACCGTCTCAAGCGGCCGGACCGGCCACGCGGAATCGGTCGAGATCAAATACGACCCGAAGAAGATCTCCTACGGCAAGATCCTGCAGATCTACTTCTCGGTGGCGCACGACCCGACCCAGCTCAACCGGCAGGGCCCCGACTCCGGCACGCAATATCGCTCGGCGATCTTCACCACCTCCGACGAGCAGAAGAAGGTGGCCGAGGCCTATATCACCCAGCTCAACGGCGCCAAGGTCTTCAATAAGCCGATCGCGACCAAGGTCGGCGCGCTGGAGGCGTTCTATCCGGCGGAGGCCTATCACCAGGATTATCTGACGCTGCACCCGAACCAGCCCTACATCGCCTACAACGATCTTCCGAAGGTCGAGAACCTGAAAAAGCTGTTCGCGGATAACTATATCGAGAAGCCGACACTGGTGAGCGCCAGCAAGGCCACCAACTGATCGCGAGATCACTGAAAACAAGATCATCAAAAAACGGGAGATCCATGCCCGATACCAAGACAAAAACCACGGACGACAAGGTCATCAAGAGCGAAGAGCAATGGCGCAGCGAGTTGTCGCCGATGCAATACGCAGTGCTGCGCGAGAAGGCGACCGAGCGTCCCTTCTCCGGCGAATATGAGCACGACCACCGCGCCGGCACCTATACCTGCGCCGGCTGCGGCAATGTGCTGTTCGAGTCCGACGCGAAGTTCGATTCCGGCTGCGGCTGGCCGAGCTTCACCCAGCCCGCCGTCGAGGGCCATATCGACGAGGAGCGGGACGTCAGCCACGGCATGGTCCGTACTGAGGTGCTGTGCGCTAAGTGCAGCGGCCATCTCGGCCATGTCTTCCCCGACGGCCCGGGGCCGACGGGCTTGCGTTACTGCATCAATTCCGCGGCGCTGAAGCTCGAACCCAAATAAACCTTGCGCGACGCCGGGTTCCGTCATGGAACCCGGCGGCACGATGTGCTTTTCTTACCTCGTGGTGCGGCCGGCCATGGCGTTGCCGCGGCCGCCAGGGAGGATGCCATGACGCTTGGGACCATCCTGATCATCCTGGTGATCATTTATCTCGTCGGCGGCCTGTCGGGCCGCGTTGGTGGCTACGGCTACGGAATGGGTCATTCCGGCATGGGGATCGGCGGCCTTGTCCTGGTGGTGCTGCTCGTGCTGCTGCTCCTTGGCAAGCTGTAAACCATTCAAGCCACTGACATTGTTGCCATTTTCGGCCCTGCGGAGCTGCCATGCGCGGATTCATCATCTCGCATCGCGGGGGTCGCAATTTTGTCAAAACGGGCTATATTAGAGGACGAAAATGACATGTGCGGCGCCCACTCAATCGTGGCCTCTGCCCGTCCCAACCCCACGCGCTTAAAGCCCCAGAGAGATCACGAGGTCTTTGACCATGCGTCCACTGCGTCCGTTCAACTTCAACACTTCCGCCGAACTCTTCCCCGCTGCGATCCGCAAGAAGAAGCGTGCAGGCTTCACCTATCGCCGGTTCGGCACCGCGGCCGAAGCCGTGCAGTTCGCGATGGAGCAGTTGCCGACGGATTCGCTGAACGGCGCCTATCTCCAGGTCGAGGAAGCGCGCTTCGATCAGAACGGTATCCGCTCGCTTTATGAGAGCGAAGCCTTCCCGCTGCCCCGTCACCGCAAGCCGGTGGAAGCCAGCACCGACGCTGCCGACGCGGCGTAAGTTTTCGCTCCGATGTGCGCTGAGAGCGCGACGGCCGAAAGGCTGTCGCGCTTTTTGCGTTTTGGGGCGCGTCAGATGCGCGGCTGCTTGTCGAGCCAGCGGCGGAGCAGACGCACGTTGCGCATGTTGGCACGGAACATGACGTCAAAGGCGTCGCCCGCGAACGGCACGATGCCGACGACGCCGTCGAGGGCGACATTGCCGAGCATGCGCGCGGTGATGTACCAGGGCGCCCCGAGCGCCCTCGCCTCTCGCACCAGCCAGAGCGAGATCGCGGTGGTGATGATGTCGCCGACGACGGGGATCAGTCCGATCAAGCCGTCGATGCCATAGCGGATATTGGTTCCGGGCAGCACGAAGGCGACGTCGAGCAGCTTTGCGATCGCCTCGATCCGCGCGATCCGCTGCTCGCGCGTCAGATTGCCGAACGGGTTGCCGGCGAAGGGACTGTCCTTCCCGAATTCGAAACGAAATTCGCGAAAGCCCTGCTCAAGCGTTTCGGGCCGGATCTCGTGACCATCCTGATCGATGATCGGCCCACGCCCCTCGGTGCCCGAAGAGGCCGGACCCGGGCGGCTTCCCGAACGGGAGCGACGCGGAGCAAGAATATCGTCATCGGACATGGTCATGGCCTGTAGGGAACGCGCCAGCGCGGCGGAGGTTGCTGCGGCGTGATCGAAGGTCGCGCCCTCAAGTCTGTGCTGCCGCCGGCTGCGGCTCCGCGACATATCTATGCACGAGCCAGGATGAAATCACCGCCGGCACGAACCCGACGAGGCCGTACAGGATGAACTGCACCGCGCCCGAGTCCGGACCGCGCGAGCTGTAGGTCAGCGAGGCCAAGATGAAGGCGAACACGCCGACCAGCAGCATCCGCAGCACCGGGCCGATCCGGCGGATGTGGACCAGGATATCGTCGACTGCACCGATCATCAGCGAGGGCAGGAAGCCGAACAGATAACTGTATTGCAGGGATTTGAAGAACACCGCGAACAGCTTGCCGACCTCAGCGAGACTGGTCTGGGTCCAATAGCCGGACTGATAGGTCGTCGTCAGCAGCAGCAGGAACCCGCCCACGAACGGGCCGACCAGCGCAAACACGAGATAGCGTTTCATCAGGCACCCTCATCCTTCGCCCCGTTATAGCAGCGCCGCGGGAACCTTGAATAGCGGGGGGACGGGCTCTGCGCTGGGAACAAGCGGCATAGCGACGAGTTCAGACAGGACTTGAAACTCACCTGTCAGATTTGGAGCCGCCGATGTCCCGCAAACTGTTCTTCCTGGCGACGATCGCACTGACGGCCGTGAGCGGCCTGTCGAACGCGCCCGCCCTCGCACAAGGCCATATGGGTTCACCGCAGGAGCAGAAGGCCTGTTCGCGGGACGCCTCGCGCTTCTGCCGCAAGGACCTCGGCAACGACATGGCGGTGCAAGGCTGCTTGCAAGCCAACAGGGCCAAGCTGTCGCGGTCTTGCAGCAAGGTGTTTCAGAGCCACGGCATGTGAGGACCGGAACCATCCCCGGCGAACGGAGAGTGAAGCCATGTTGCGCGACGAACAGCTCTCGATCCTGAGGGACATCAGCCAATCCATCGCCTTTGCCGACGACCGGCACGGCAAGATAGGCGAGCTGATCGCCGACGGTTACGTGATGAAGGACGGCGATCTGTTCGAGCTCACGGCAAAGGGCGTTACGGCGGTCGAGGAGCACGCGGCGCTTGGCGCAAGCGATGCGGAACAAGCGAGCGTATCGTCCGATCGATTGATCTGATCGCACGCGAGTCGCATTGTGCGTGACGTGCGCGCAACAATTGCGAATTCCTTTTCGCCTGCCATTGCGGCCGCGTGACAATGGCGCATACTTGATTCGGGCGGCGCAGCACTTTTCGATTCGAACATCACGAGAGATCGAGCGACCACATGCGGGATTGAGGTCCCGGCGTGAAGGCTGTGACATGCGGCAGGTCAAGCCGCGTGCGGCGCCCCAAAACCAAGTGGCTCAACCCACGGAACTCGGGGACGCATTCCGCATGACACGCTACCAGACCATCGCAACTCTCTTCGCCGTCACAACCGCAGCCATCGCATTCCAGACATCGCCCGGCCTTTCCTTCTCGTCCGAAGCGCAGCAGATGTGCTCCGGCGATGCCATGCGGCTGTGCTCCAGTGAGATCCCGGACATCCCCAGGATCAGGGCCTGCATGGTGCAGAAGAAAGCTCAGGTCAGCCCGGGCTGTCGCGCCGTGATGGACCGCGAGCACGCCGCCGCGACATCGCGCAAGCGGGAAGCGACGGCGCAGTAGAAGAGAGCGTAGCTGCGGCCATCCTTCGAGACGCCCGCCCAAGGGGCGGGCCCTCAGGATGAGGTCTCGTTTCGCGGAGAGATATCAAACCCACATGGTGAGGAGCCCGCCAAGGCGGGCGTCTCGAACCATGCGGGCCGAGGTCTAACGGAGCAGAGATCTAGTCGCCCCACTGCGCAAAGGCGTCGTTGAAGGCGCGCTCGCCAGGAGCGCCCTTCTCGATGGCGATGATGGCGCGGCGCTGGTTGGCGTAGACCAGGGGCACGTCGAACCAGGAGCGCTCCTTGAGGAGCTGGACGTTGCGGCTGCGGTCGGCATCGACGTTGGAGAGGCCGACCAGGAAGAAGCCGTCGGTGACCTTGACCGCGAGGCCTGCGAGCGGCGTGCCGCGTGCCTGCTCGTTCGACTTCATCAGGATGCCCGGCACGTTGGCGACGCCGCCGCCCGAAAAGTCCGCCGGCAGGACGAAGGTCAACTCCGCGGTGTGGCTCGCCGGCAGCGAGGAGTCGGTGTTGCGGCGGAACGACATCGTCATCTTGAACTTGCGGTCGGGGATCTCGATGTCGGCGCGCACGGCGACATCGGCCTTCTGGTTGCCCGACGCCTTGATCGGCTCGAGCCGCCACACCACCGAGCCGACATATTGCTTGCCCTTTGGATCGGACGGATCCTCGTCGTAGAGCACGACCTTCTGCGCCACCGGCGCGACCGGCTGGTCACTGGCCGAGGGCTGGCCGACGCGATCCGGAATCTTGGGCTTGCTCTGCGGCTGAGACGAATCCCTGGGCGCCTCCACCACCTGCGTCGGCGAAGACTTCAACAGGTTGGTCGCGGTCTGGACCAGCTGCTTGCCCCAGAGGATGCCGGCACCGACCAGGATCAGCACGATGCCGACGGCGATCGCGCTCTTGAACGGAAACACGGAGCCGGTGCGGGCGCGCTTCTTCTTGGGTTCGCGGTCGAGAACGGGGATGTGCGGACGTTGCGACGGCGGCTGCGACTGCGGCGCGTAGCGCTCGGCCTCTTCGATCGATTCGTCGTAGGAGTAGGGCGCGTCCGTCCCGGCGGCGCGATTTTCCAGGCTCGGCTCGAGCCGGTCGAATTCCGGCGAGGGCGAAGGTACGTTGGCGTAGGTGCGGCGCGCGGCGCGGTTGGCCTGCGCGGCGGCGCCGCCGAGATCGTTGGCGTCGGCCGTGATGTCGCGGAAGCCGCGCACGCCCGGTGCCGGCGGCAGCGGCGGCGGAGGTCCCATGTCCGGCGGGCGGCGCCCACCGGCGCGATCACGTCCGGCCTGCGGCGGCTCCGGCATCGACGGCGGTGCCGACGGACCCTGCGGCCGCGGCGCGTCGAAACGCGGAGCCCGCGGCGCACGTGGGGCGTCGCCCTGGTCATCGACGTTGAAGGAGGGCCGGTCGGCGCGCGGCGGCGGCGGCGCCGGACGGGCGCGCGGCGGGGCAGAAGTTTGGGGCGCGGGCGCGTTGCCCTCGGTGGCGCGGGTGCTGGCGCGGCGGAAGGCATCGCCGCTGCCGCTGCTGCGCGCGCCGCCACCGGGGCGCGAGGCCTCGCGGGCACGCTGGGCAGCCTCTGATTCGACCTTGCGGACGGCCTCTTCCAGCGAGAGCCGCTCGCGGGTGATCTCGGATTCGGAGAGCGGTGGCTGCACGCTGCGCAGTTGCGCGATCAGCGCCGTGCGCGCCCGCTCGTAGAGCGCGCGACGGCTCTCGCCGGGAGCATTGGGATCCAGGGCGGCAATAGCGCGGGCGATCAGCGGATAGTAATCAGCCATTTCTACTCAATTATACGCGCGTCCCGGTAAGAGATCGTTAAGCCTCAAACGGATTTTGTACCAGGATAGTATCCTCGCGTTCGGGGCTGGTGGAAAGCAGTGCGACCGGGCACCCCACCAATTCCTCGATCCGGCGGACATATTTGATCGCCTGGGCCGGCAGCTGGGCCCAGGACCGCGCATTGGCGGTCGGCTCCTTCCAGCCTTCGATGGTCTCGTAGATCGGCTCGACCCGGGCCTGGGCGCCTTCGCCCGCCGGGAAATGATCGATCTCCTTGCCGTCGAGCTTGTAGCCGGTGCAGACCTCGATCGTGTCGAAGCCGTCGAGAATGTCGAGCTTGGTCAGCGCCAGACCGTTGATGCCGCAGGTCCGGACCGCCTGGCGAACCAGAACAGCATCGAACCAGCCGCAGCGGCGGGGCCGTCCGGTATTGGTACCGAACTCGCGGCCGCGCTCGCCGATCTTGCGGCCGGTCGGGTTGTCCTGCTCGGTCGGGAACGGGCCCTGGCCGACGCGGGTCGTATAGGCCTTGCAGAGGCCGAGCACATAGCCGACCGCGGCGGGGCCAAGGCCCGAGCCGGTCGCCGCCTGCGCCGCCACCGTGTTGGACGAGGTGACGTAAGGATACGTGCCGTGATCGACGTCGAGCAGCGCGCCTTGCGCGCCCTCGAACAGCATGCGCTTGCCCTCGCGCCGCTTGATGTCGAGCAGCCGCCACACCGTCTCGGCATAGGGCAAGAGCTGCGGCGCCAGCGTGGTCAATTCCTTCAGGATCTCCTTGCCGTCGAACTCCGGCAGGCCGAGTCCGCGGCGCAATGCATTGTGATGCGCCAGCAGCCGGTCGATCTTGTGCGGCAGCGTGTCGAGATCGGCGAGGTCCATCAGGCGGATGGCGCGGCGGCCGACCTTGTCCTCGTAGGCCGGGCCGATGCCGCGGCGCGTGGTGCCGATCGCGGTTGCCGCGTTGGCAGATTCGCGATGCGCGTCGAGCTCGCGATGCAGCGGCAGGATCAGCGTGACGTTCTCGGCAACCCGCAGATTGTCCGGGCTGACCGCGACGCCCTGCGACCGCAGCTTGGTGACCTCGTCGAGGAAGGCGGCGGGATCGAACACCACGCCGTTGCCGATCACCGACAGCTTCTGCTCGCGCAGCACGCCCGAGGGCAGCAGCGCCAGCTTGTAGGTCTTGCCGTTGATCACCAGCGTGTGGCCGGCGTTATGGCCGCCCTGGAAACGGACGACGATGTCCGCCTGCTCCGACAACCAGTCGACGATCTTGCCCTTTCCTTCGTCGCCCCACTGGGCGCCGACGACGACAACATTGGCCATTCGCGGGTAATCCCTATGCAATCTGTTAGATGCGCCCAGCCCATTCACGGCCGGGGCCGCTCGAACGCGAGGCAGCCAACCGGATAAAGGATGCAGCCCCTCTAGGCAAGCAAGAACGGGACTTTTTCGAGGCCGCGAGCGTACTCCAAGCCTTTGATATCCCCTGAAAATCCAGAAACCTTCGCGGCGGGTGCAATGCTTCGGCCAAAGCGTGAGAGGCGGCTTCCGCCGCTGCATGGTCGCGATGCATCCGGCCCCCGTTGATGCAACCTCGATTTCCGTGTCTTTGAGAGGAGCCGGGCCTGAACCGGCCCGGGTGCCGCCGGGCTGGAGGCTTGGCGCATGACGCGGGGCCACAACAATCCAATGTCCGCCACCGACGAGACCACCGGCGCCGCCACGTCCGGCCACAACTGGATCGCCAACCAGCCTTATCTGCTGCTCAGCATCACCGCGCTGTGCTGGGCCGGCAATGCCATCGTCGGGCGGCTCGCCGCCGGTCACATCCCGCCGGTGACGCTGTCGTTCCTGCGCTGGTTCTTCGCCTTCCTGCTGGTGCTGCCGTTCGCCTGGAAACACCTGGCGCAGGACTGGCCCGCGATCCGCGGCAAGCTCGGCCTGATGGTCACGCTCTCGATTGCCGGCATCGGCGCCTTCAACACGCTGCAATATTGGGCGCTGGAGCATACGCAGGCGCTCAACACTCTCCTGTTGCAATCCGCCGCGCCGCTCGTCGTGGCGCTGTGGTCGCTCGCCATCCTCGGCGTGCGCCTCACCGCAGCGCAGGCCTTCGGCGTGCTGCTGTCGATGTGCGGCGTGCTGATCATCCTGCTGCATGGCGATTTCACCACGCTGTCGAACATCGATTTCAACAAGGGCGACCTCATCTTCGTCGTCGCGCTGATCATCTTCGCGCTCTATTCGGTGCTGACCTTGAAGCGGCCGCCGATGCACGGCCTGTCGTTCCTCGCCTTCACTTTCGGCTGCGGCGCTGCCTGTCTCATTCCGCTGGAGGTCTGGGAGTTGTCCGCGCGTCCTGTGATGAAGCTCGACGTGCCGAACCTCCTGACCCTGTTCTATGTCGCGGTGTTCCCCTCGACGCTCGCCTATCTCTGCTTCAATCGTGGCGTCCGGCTGATCGGCGCCAACCGCGCCGCGCCGTTCTTCCATGTCGTGCCGGTGTTCGGCTCGATCATGGCAATGGCGTTTCTGGGCGAGCACCCGCAGCCGTTCCACTTCATCGGCTTCGCGCTGGTGCTGGCCGGCGTGTTCGTGGCGTCACGGAAGCAGGCGAGCTAGGCTTGGGGCCCGGTTCGATCGGCTGCGATCAAGCGTTTGCCGACGGGTTCATCCACACCATCTCCCAAACATAGCCATCCGGGTCTTCAATGTGTCGGTTGTACATGAAGCCGAGATCCTGCGCCGGATTGGGATCGGCGCGACCGCCCGCAGCCACCGCGCGGGCCAGCGTTGCATCGACGGCATCGCGCTCGTCGAGCGTCAGAGCGAACATGGCCTGGCTGTGGCGCCGCGCGTCACCGATCTCGCGTTGGGTGAATTCACGATACTGGTCGTGGGTCAGCAGCATCACGCCGATCGCGTCCGTGAACATGAGCGAGGTCGAAATTGCTCCAGAGAATTGAGGATTCACGACGCCACCCAGCGCTACGTAGAATGCTGTCGATGCGGCGAGGTCGCGCACAGGCAGGTTGATCAGAATCATCTTGGACATTGCTTTTCCTTCGAAAGCGGCTGGAAGCCGCGCCAGGGTCTGACATTGGAAACAGAGAGCTCTCAACACTCCTCCTGAACTGCATTCAAATGTAGCGCGCGGCGCCCATGCAGAGCGCGGCGATGCCCAGCAGGCCCGCCGCCGCACGTTGGACGGCGGCGATACGTGCACGGAGGTCCTCCGGCTTGCCGGTGCCACGACGCAGGGCCACGAGCGCGCGGGGACCGATGACAGCCTGAATACCGGCCGCGAGCAGTGCGCAGACAGCACCGACCGCGAGCACCTGCTCGGTCTTGCCGAAGCTGTGGGAATGAACGAGATGCCCGAGATAGCCGCCGGTCAGGATGGCAATCGTCGCCGCGCCGAGTTGTGGAAAGACCAGTTGCTCACCGCCAACTCCGCCGATGCGGGCCAGCGCAAAGCTTGATCCCGCCCAGAACACGGACGACAACACATGAAGCGACAGGGCAATCACGAGGGCAATTTGCATGGCAAGCTCCGAACCGAATTCTAAATTGAATATACTATATGTATAGTCAATACGTCAACAGAATGGCAAGGCAATGCCGAAGCGCAATTATGTGAGCTCCGCGCGGGCTTCCGCGGCCGCGGCGACGCGCGAGCGCATCATCGCCGCCGGCGCACGGCTATTGCGCAAGGACGCGAGCATTTCGAGCTTCTCGCTCGACGTCGTCGCGAAGGCGGCCGGCGTCACGCGGTTGACCGTCTACAACCAGTTCGGATCGCGGCGGGGATTGCTGGAGGCCGTGTTCGACGACATCGCACACCAGGGCGGACTGTTCGAACTGGCCGAGGTCATGACAATGGCGGATCCGCGCGCCGCGCTCGACCGCGTCATCGAAATCTTCTGTACCTTCTGGGGGCGCGATCCCGCCATCGGCGGGCTCAACCAGGCCATCGCGACCGATCCGGAATTCGGCGAGGCGCTGATCGAGCGTAACGAGCGCCGCCGGGAACTGCTGACCGCGCTGCTGTCGCGGATCGTCGGCAAGCACGCAGCAAAGCGCGCCATGCGGGACACGGTCGATTTGATCTTCGTGCTGACGAGCTATCCGACGTTTGCGGTGTTGAGCCCGCAACGGCCGACGAAGGAGGTCTGCCGCCTGCTGCAGACGACGTGTCGCGCGATTGTGGACGGGCTGAAGTAAGCCGGCAGCAGGCGGCGCTAGTTCGTCTTGAACTTGCTGTACGCTTCGTTCGTCGCAATGATGGCGTGCTCGGCGCAAGCGTTGACGCGATGCGGATCGGCCTCGGTCTCGTAGGCCTCCGATGTCATCATGTCGAGAAAGGCCGCCAGCGACGGATAATAGACTAGCGCGACGAAATCCCAGTTGTTGCCGTCATGCGGGCCGAGCGCGACCGTCTTGGCGTCGCCGGTCCAGAGCAGCGTGCCGCCGCGCGCCTTGATCATCGGCACTGTGACCGCACTGTAGCGCAAATAGGCGTCCCAGCCGGAACCGTCGCCGTCGCCCGAGCGCGCGTGGAAGCGCATCAGGTTCAGCATCACCACCGGTGCATGCCGATCGAGCCGCTCCAGGCCGTCGATGTTCAACATATTAACCGCCAATGTGGCCTCCTCTGGTCATGCCTGCATTGTAGCATTGCGGCCGCGTGACTTGTGTCACGACGTAAATCCGGCGCAAGCTTGTACCAACGCAAATGACGATCGCCTCGCCCGCGCCACCGGCTTCCAATCCCGCCAGTTGGCTCAACAACCAGCCTTATCTGCTGCTCAGCCTGAGCTCACTGTTCTGGGCCGGCAACATCGTGCTCGCGCGCCACGTCGGCGCGCATGTGCCGCCGCTGACGGTGACCACGATCCGCTGGTTCGGCGTGTTCCTGATCCTCCTGCCGTTCGCCTGGCCGCACCTAAAGCGCGACTGGCCGAATCTGCGCAAGAGCCTGCCGCTGATGCTGTTCCTGTCGCTGGTGGGCTTTGCCTTCAACAACGCGATCTCGTACTGGGCGATGCAGTACACGGAGGCGCTGAACGCGCTGCTGATCCAGTCGGCCGGACCGCTGTTCGTGGCGCTGTGGTCGCTGGTGCTGTTCGGCGTGCGGCTGACCGGTGCGCAGCTCGCCGGCATCGGGATCTCGCTTCTCGGCGTGCTGATCATCATCCTGCGCGGCAATCTCGCCGCGCTCGCGAGCATCAGCTTCAACAGGGGCGACATCATGTTCGCCTCCTCGCTGGTGGCGTTCGGGATCTACTCTGCCTTCATCCCGCGGCGACCGAAGATCCACCAGCTCTCCTTTCTCTCCTTCACCACCTGCTGCGGCGCGACGATGCTGCTGCCGACTGCGATCTGGGAGGCCTGGAGTGGCCGCGTCCTGCAACCCGACGGGGTGACGCTGGCGTCGCTGGGCTACATCCTGATCTTTCCTTCGACGCTGGCTTATCTTTTCTTCAACCGGGGTGTGGCGCTGATCGGCCCGAACCGCGCCGCGCCGTTCTTCCATCTGGTGCCGGTGTTCGGCTCGGCGATGGCGATCCTGCTGCTCGGCGAAAAGATCCAGCCATTCCACCTGATCGGCTACCTGCTGGTGCTCGCCGGTGTCGTGATCGCCTCGCGCCAGGGCTCTGCGGTGAAGTAATTCCGCACCGCGAGACGAGGCGACAAACTCGCGCCTTTCGATTTCGACGAGGAGACGCTAGGTTCCCCGCCAACGAAAAAAGAGGGAACGACCAGACATGCTTTCAGCGTTGATCCGAAACCTGCGTGCCATCGGCACGGCCTCCCTTTGTCTCGCCGCCGCGTCCGCTGCGCAGGCCGACAATTATCCGAGCCGCAACATCACGCTGGTGCTGCCGTTCGCGGCCGGCAGCGGCACCGACACCACGACGCGGCTGATCTCGCAGCATTTGTCGCAGGCACTCGGCGTCGGCATCGTCATCGAGAACAAGGCGGGCGCCAACGGCATGATCGCCGCCACCTATGTCGCGCGCGCCGCGCCCGACGGCTACACGCTGCTGGTGACCACCAACACCACGCATTCGGCCAATCCCTATCTGCTCAAAAGCCTGACCTATGATCCGGTCAAGGACTTCACCCCGATCGCGCGCACCGGCGACCTGCCCTTCATGCTGGTGATCCACCCGGAGGTGCCGGCCAAGACGGTCGGCGAGCTCATTGCCTACGGCAAGGCTAATCCGGGCAAGCTGAGCTATGCCTCGGGCTCGTCCTCGGCGATCGTCTCTGGCGCGACGTTCGCGCACAATGCCGGGCTCGACCTCCTGCACGTGCCCTACAAGAGCTCGCCGCCCGCGCTCAACGACGTCATGGGCGGCCGCGTCTCGATGATGTTCGTGGACATCCTGACCGGCCTGCCGCATGTCCAGGGCAATGCGCTACGCGCGCTCGCCGTCACGACAAAGGACCGCTCGTCGCTGGTGCCGACCCTGCCCTCGATGCAGGAGGCCGGCGTGCCGGACTTCGACATCTCGTCGTGGCAGGGCTATTTCGGCCCCGCCGGCATGCCCAAGGAGATCGTGACGCGGCTCAACGCCGAGATCCGGAAGATCGTCGAGAAGCCGGAGATCAAGGCCCAGCTCGCCACCCTCGGCATGGACGCGTTTTCGGGCACGCCGGAGCAGCTCGGCACGTTCGTGAACGAACAGCTGGTGTTGTGGGAGAAGCTGATCCGCGAGGCGGGAATCGAGAAGCAGTAGTGCGGTCTCGTAGGGTGGGCAAAGCGAAGCGTGCCCACCGAGAAGTTACCGCGAACTCAAAAAGAAAAGGTGGGCACGACGCTTCGCGTCTTTGCCCACCCTACGCATTCAGTGCAAGAACTTACGCCGCGCGCATCTTGGCGAGGAAGCCGTCGACTGCGCTGCGCAGCGCGCCGGACTGGCTGTCGAGCTCGCGGGCGTTGTTGAGCACGTCGCTTGCCGCCGTGCCGGTGGCTTCCGCGGCCGAGGTGACGCTGCCGATATTGGCGTTGATCTCGTTCGATCCGGCCGCGACCGACTGAATGTTGCGCGCGATCTCGCGGGTCGCCTCGCCCTGCTGCTCGATCGACGCGGAAATGCCCGCGGTGATCTCGCTCATCTCGGCGATGGTCTGGGTGATGCCGCCGATCGCGGCGACCGCATCGCTGGTCGAGGTCTGCATCGCCGCGACCTGGGCGGAGATTTCCTCGGTCGCCTTGGCGGTCTGGTTGGCGAGCGCTTTGACCTCGGAAGCGACAACCGCGAAGCCGCGGCCGGACTCACCGGCACGCGCCGCCTCGATGGTGGCGTTCAGCGCGAGCAGATTGGTCTGTGCCGCGATCGAGTGGATCAACTTGACCACCTCGCCGATCTTCTCGGCGCCGGTGGAGAGCTCCTGCACCGTGGCATTGGTGCGCTCGGCGTCGTTGACGGCGCGGCTCGCCACTTCGGTCGAGCGGGTGACCTGGCGGGAGATTTCCGCAACCGAGCTCGACAGCTCTTCGGCAGCGGCGGCAACCGTGCCGACATTGCCAGACGCTCTCTGCGAGGCCGCGCCGACGGTCGCCGCACGCGAAGAGGCGTCGCTGGCGGTCGCGGTCATCGATTGAGCGGTGGCTTGCATGCCCGTCGCAGCCGAGGAGACCGAGCGGACGATGCCGTTGACGCTGCGTTCGAAGTCGCTGGCGATGCCCTCCATCGCGCTGCGACGTTCCGCCGCGACACGATCCTTCGCGTCGGCTTCGGTCTTCTCGAGGTCGCGGATGCGCAGTGCGTTGTCCTTGAATATCTGGACGGTCGACGCCATCGCGCCGACCTCGTCGCCACGGCCGACGCCGGGAATGTCACCCTCGAGCTTGCCCTCGGCGAGATCCTTCATGCGGGCGCCGAGCAGAACCAGCGGACCGCTGATGCTGCGGCCGAGCAGCCAGGCGACGCTTCCGGCGACGATGACGATGCCGAACATGGCGAGACCGAGCAGCCAGTAGACCGGGCCCATCTTTGCGTCGATGTCGTCGAGATAGGCGCCGGTGCCGAGATACATCTCGAGTTCGGGGACCGCCACCGCGTAGCCCATCTTCCGGATCAAGCCTTCCTGGCCCGGTTTCGCGTATTCATAGGTCAAAAGGATCGAACCGTTGGCCTTCGCGCCGTTCATCAGCTCCCAAGACAGTTTGCGGCCATTGGTCAGAACTTCCATGCGGTTGCTGCCGATCTGCTTCGGATCTGGCGCCAGCTGCGTGATACCGTCATAGGACGTTCCGAAGAGATAACCAGCGCCTTTGTCATAGGTCATCGCGTTGCCGTAGCGACGAAGATCAGCCATCGCGGCGTCCTTCGTCATCTCGCCCGCATCCACCCGCTTCTTCAGCGCCACCGCATAGTTGCGGCCCATGTCGACGATGGCCTTGGCCTGCTCGATGCGCGCGTTCACCATTTCCTGCTTCATCAGGTACCCGGAGAGGACCCCGGAAATGCACAAGCCGAACAAGGTGACGCCGACAAGGATGCCGAGCTTGGGGGCGATCTTCATATTGCTCAATTTCACGGGATGCTCCGGCAACGAAGGGATAAGGACGCGCGAGTGAATCGATCGAAATCAAATTAACTTTTAGGGGGTGACCCCTTAGCAAGCTGTTACGGGGCGCCCCGTAAAAGCCCGGAGAAGACGTCGAAGCAGTCGTATAAATCGCCTCAACGACAACCTGCAATTGTACGCGACGTCCCAGATTTCGCGTAAAAGACGCAAAGGCCCGCGCGAAGGCCGGGTCACAACAAGAAACCAAATCGGGAGCAGGACATGCCGAAATACAGGATCGTGACGCCGAAGGGCGCGAGCTTCACGGTCGCGAGCAGCGATTATTCCTACGAGCGCGAGGCTCTCGATCCGATCGACGCCGAGATCGTCGAGGCGCCGGCCGATGAGGCCGGGTTCATCGCCGCCGCGAAGACAGCGGACGCCATCTATGCCAAGGGCATCCCGATCACCAAGACCATCATCGACGCGCTGGAGAGCTGCAAGGTCATCACGCTCGGCTCGGTCGGCGTCGACAGCGTCGACATCAAAGCCGCAACCGCGCGCGGCATTCCCGTCACCAACATCCCCGACACCTTCATCGAGGAGGTCGCCGACCATGCCATGATGCTGCTGCTCGCAGGCTTCCGCCGGCTGGTCGAGCAGGACCGGATGGTGCGCAGCGGCCGCTGGGCGGAGGGCCGGCCGGCGTTGTCGAAGATTCCGCGGCTGATGGGCCAGACGCTCGGCTTCATCTCGTTCGGCCGCGTCGCGCGTGCAGTTGCGAAACGCGCAGCTCCGTTCGGCCTGCGGATGATGGCCTACGATCCGTTCATCCAGGAAACGCTGATGTCCGACCACGGCGTAATTCCGGCGACGCTGAACGAGGTGTTGTCGCAATCCGATTTCGTCTCGATGCACGCCCCCGCCCGGCCCGAGGTGCATCACATGCTCACCGAGAAGCACTTCCGGCAGATGAAGAAGGGCTCGGTCTTCATCAACACAGGCCGCGGCGCCACCGTGGACGAGGAAAGCCTGATCAAGGCGCTTCAGGAGGGCTGGATCGCCCATGCCGCCCTCGACGTGCTGGAGAAAGAGCCGCCCTCGCACAATAATCCCATCCTCAGCATGGACAATGTGACCCTGACCGCCCATGTCGCCTCCGCCTCGGCACGGTTTGACGAGGCGCGCAAGCGCCGGGTGGGCTACGAATTGTCACTGGTGCTTCAGGGCATGTGGCCGGTAAGCTGCGTCAATCCGTCGGTGCTGCAAGACACCGCGCTCCGCCGCTGGCAGCCTGTCAGCATGGACCGCGGCCCGAACAGCTAGGCGGGACGGCCGCGAAGGCGCGCCGGCAACCGGAAAGACCCTTCACCGGCGATCAACGCCGGGAAGGGAAACACATAGGGAGGAACCGATGAGGAACGACATCACACGTCGTGATGCCTTGGCGCTGGGCCTGTCCGCTGCGGCAATCGCGGCAACCGGTGCTCCGGCGAATGCCCAATCCGCGATCAAGGCCGCGGACGTCCCCACACCGAAACTGCCGCTCGAGAAAGGCGCATCCCTGCGCATGCTGCGACCGGTCCGCTTCGTCCAGGCCGACGAGGATGTGTTCCGCGCCAATGCGGCAAAATTCACCAAGGAAACGGGCGTCGAGGTCAAGGTCGATTTCGTCGGCTGGGAGGACATCAACCAGCAGACCGCGGTGACCTCGAATTCCGGCGCCGGTCCCGACATCATCGTCGGCTTCTCCGATGCGCCGCACATCTATGTCGACAAGCTGGTCGAGCTGACCGACGTCGCCGATTATCTCGGCAAACGGTACGGCGGCTGGCTGCCGCTGGCGCAGCGCTACGGCAAGAAGAACAAGAGCCCCATTTGGATCGGGCTGCCGTTCGGAGCCACTGCGGGTCCCCTGATCTACCGCAAGTCGATCCTGCAATCGGTCGGCTTCGACAAGGTGCCGGAAGACCATGCCGGAATCCTCGACCTGTGCCAGAAGCTCCAGAAGGCCGGCAAGCCGGCGGGCTTCGCCCTCGGCAATGCCAAGGGGGACGGCAACGGGTTCGCAAGCTGGGCGCTATGGTCGCACAACGCAGCCCTGCTCGACGAAGAGGGCAACGTCATCATCAACAGCAAGGAGACGATCGCCGCGCTGAACTGGGTCAAGCAGCTCTACCCGACCTTCATCGCCGGCACGACGTCCTGGAATGACGTCAGCAACAACCGCGCCTACGCGGCGCAGGAGATCGCGCTGACCGCCAACGGCGTCTCGCTGTATTTCTCGCTGAAGAACGATCCGGCGACCAAGGCGATCGCCGATGACAGCGAGCATCAGTTGCTGCCGAAGGGCTTGGCCAAGGTCTCGCCGATGGCGGGCCTGACGCTGAACGCCATGGTGTTCAAGCACAGCCAGTACCCCAACGCCGCGAAGGCCTTCCTGCAATACATGCTGGAAAAGGACCAATACGAGCCTTGGCTCAACGCCAATTCCGGCTACTGGTCCCAGCCGCTGGCCGCCTATGCCGAGGCCGCCGTGTGGTCGCAGGACCCCAAGGTGAAGCTGTTCAAGGACACCATGAACAGCACCTATTACGACGGCTATGCGGGTCCGATCTCGACCGCGACCGGTGCCGTCAGCGCCGACTACGTGCTGATCCAGATGTTCGCATCCGTCGCGACCGGCGCTGCCACACCGGAAGCCGCGGCCGCGGAAGCCGAGCAGCGCTGCAAGCGGTACTTCCGACGGCAGAAGTAACGCTGGACAGAAGCGCGTCATTGCGAGCGAAGCGAAGCAATCCAGCCTGTCTCCGCGTTTACGGCCTGGATTGCTTCGTCGCTTCGCTCCTCGCAATGACGGGCATGGAGACTTTCACAGACAGGACAACGACCCGATGTCCGTGACCACACTTCCCACTCTCGCCCTCGCACGACGGCAGCCCTCCTGGCTGGTGCGCCTGTTCGACTACAAGCCGTTCCTGATCGTGATGTGCCTCGCACCCGCGATCGGGCTGCTTACGGTGTTCCTGACCTATCCGCTGGGTCTTGGCATCTGGCTCGCCTTCACCGATACGACGATCGGCCGAAAAGGCGTCTTCGTCGGTTTCGAGAATTTCCAGTATCTGCTCACCGATTCCCTGTGGTGGAACGCGGTGTTCTACAGCGTGGTCTACACGGGGATCGCGACCTTCGGAAAGTTCGCGCTCGGCTTCTGGCTGGCACTGCTGCTCAACAACCATTTTCCGTTCAAGAGCCTGTTGCGTGCGATCATCCTGATGCCATGGATCGTGCCGACGGTGCTCTCGGCGCTGGCGTTCTGGTGGATCTACGATCCGCAATTCTCGATCATCTCCTACCTTCTGGTCGACGTGCTGCACTGGCGCACTACCAATATCGACTTCCTCGGCTCGCCCTGGCCGGCGCGCTTCTCGCTGATCGCCGCCAACATCTGGCGCGGCATTCCCTTCGTCGCGATCTCGCTGCTGGCGGGCCTGCAGACCATCTCTCCCTCGCTCTACGAGGCGGCGATGCTGGATGGCGCCAGCGCCTGGCAGCGCTTCCGCTACATCACCTTCCCGATGATGATGCCGATCCTCGCCATCGTCATGACCTTCTCGATCATCTTCACTTTCACCGACTTCCAGCTGGTCTACGCCATCACCCGTGGCGGCCCCGGCAACTCGACGCATTTGCTGGCCACGCTGGCCTTCCAGCGCGGCATTGCCGGTGGCGAGCTCGGCGAGGGTGCGGCGATCGCGGTGTCGATGATCCCGTTCCTGGTGTTCGCGACGCTGTTCTCTTATTTCGGCCTGGCGCGCCGCAAATGGCAGCAGGGAGAGAGCAATGACTGATACCACCGCCCAGCCGGCCGCCGTCGCCACCACACCGCCGGACACCATGGCCTGGGATTCCGGGCTGCGGCGGCTGATGATGATCTACCTGCCGCTCGGGTGCTTCGTGCTGATCCTCCTGTTTCCGTTCTACTGGATGGCGATCACGTCGTTCAAGCCGAACGCAGAGCTGATGAACTATAAGGAGCACAACCCGTTCTGGATCTCCTCGCCGACGCTGGCGCACGTCAAGCACCTCTTGTTCAATACCGCCTATCCGCGCTGGCTATGGACAACGATGCTGGTTGCGGTCGGCGCGACCACGCTGTCGCTGATCGCGAGCACGCTGGCCGCCTACGCGATCGAGCGCCTGCGCTTCCGCGGCAGTCCCTATGTCGGCCTCGGCATCTATCTCGCCTATCTCGTGCCGCCGTCGATCCTGTTCATTCCGCTCGCAACCGTGGTCGTGCAGTTCGGCTTGTTCGATTCACCGCTGGCACTGATCCTGGTCTACCCGACCTTCCTGGTGCCGTTCTGCACCTGGCTCCTGATCGGCTATTTCAAGTCGATCCCCTACGAGCTCGAGGAATGCGCGCTGGTGGACGGCGCCACACGGCTCCAGATCCTGCGACGGATCACGCTGCCACTGGCGGTGCCCGGCCTGATCTCGGCCGGCATCTTCTCCTTCACGCTGTCCTGGAACGAGTTCATCTACGCGCTCGCCTTCATCCAGAGCGGCGCCAATAAGACGGTGCCGGTCGCGATCCTGACCGAGCTCGTCACCGGCGACGTCTACCAGTGGGGTGCGCTGATGGCGGGATCTCTGCTCGGCTCGCTGCCGGTTGCGATCTTCTACTCACTGTTCGTGGATTACTACGTGTCGTCGCTGACGGGGGCGGTAAAGGAGTAATTCGTGGCTGCGCGCAACCGCAGCCGATCGTGCTATCGTGATAGACCGCATGCTGCCTTGGCCCCACGCTCCATCCTGACAGCGGGGTCGATCATTGGCGCCGTCGATTGTCGCTCGAGAAAGCGAAAATTGCATGCGTTCGCCAAAGCTCCCATCATTATCTCGACGCGGTTTCTGCCTGTGTTGCGTCGGCGCCGCGACCGCCGCCGCTTCGGGATGGCTTAGCCCCAGGGAAGCCTACGCAGAGGCGCGAGGCATCGTCAGCCTGATCAAGGACAGCGCTGCAGTATCGCCGATTGTCACGCACAAGCTCCGAAACAACATCACCGTGCTGGAAGGCTCCGGCGGCAACATTGCCGTGCTGACCGGGCCCGACGGCAAAGTGCTGATCGATGCGGGCATCCGCGTCTCACGTCCGCAACTCACCAAAGCGCTGACTGATCTCGGCGCCGATCCCGTCACCCATCTCGTCAACACCCACTGGCATTTCGATCATGCCGATGGCAACGAATGGCTGCATGCAGCCGGCGCGAAGATCATTGCACAGGAAAACACCCGCAAACACCTTGCCGAAGTGCAGCGGGTCGAGGACTGGGACTACAATTTCCTTCCGCTCGGCGCGGGCGGGATCCCCAGTGAAGTCTTTGCCGACAGCCGCGAGCTTAAGCTCAACGGAGCCTCGATCGGCCTGAAGTATTACGGGCCCGCGCACACCGACAGCGATATCTCCGTCACCTTCGCAGAAGCCAACATCGTTCACGTCGCCGACATGTTCTGGAACGGCATCTATCCGTTCATCGACTATTCGACCGGCGGCAGCATCGACGGGATGATCGCTGCATGCGACGCCAATCTCGCGGCAATGGACAAGGACACGATCGTCATCGCCGGGCATGGCAAGCCGGTCGGCAACAAAGCCGAGTTCCAGGCCTTTCGCGACATGCTCGTCGGGATCCGCGAAAACGTCGCCCGCCTCAAGAAGCAGGGACGAACGCGCGATGAAACCGTTGCGGCGAAGCCGACAGCGGCGTTCGACGCGATATGGGGGCAATTCGTGATCGATCCCGGCTTCTTCACCAGACTGGTCTACCAGGGCGTTTGAAAAAACCTCGCGGCCGTCGGCGAACTCATCGTTTTGAAAGGAAATTAATATGAAAACCGCAGAGACCACACGCAAGCCATCGCTCCTCGATCGTCGGCGTCTCGTTCTTGGGTTGTCCGGAGCGGCTGTCGCAGTTGCTTCGACGGCAGCGTCCGCGAAGCCGGAGCGCGACGAACAGACCGCCGGTGCCTATCCGGTCACCTATCATCGAACCAAGACCGTCGACGGGATCAAGATCTTCTACCGCGAGGCGGGTCCGAAGGACGCGCCGGTTGTGCTGTTGCTGCACGGCTTCCCGACCTCCTCGCACATGTTCCGCAACCTGATCCCGGCACTGGCCGACAAGTACCACGTGATCGCTCCCGACTATCCCGGATATGGCCAGAGCGAGATGCCACCGCGCGCGACATTCAAGTACACGTTCGACCGTTTCGGCGAGCTTGTCGGCGGCCTGCTCGACCAGCTCGGCGTCACCCGCTACGCGATGTACGTCATGGACTACGGCGCTCCCGTCGGCTGGCGCCTGGCGCTCAAAAATCCAGAGCGCATCAGCGGCCTGATCGTGCAGAACGGCAACGCCTATGACGAAGGGCTGAAGGAGTTCTGGAATCCGATCAAGCAATACTGGGCCGACGGATCCGATGCCAGTCGGCAGGCATTGATGAAGCTGGTAACGCTGGAAACGACGAAATTCCAGTACACCGACGGCATGTCCGACGTCAGCCGGATTTCACCCGACAACTGGGTGCAGGATCAGGCGCTGCTCGACCGTCCTGGCAACAGCGAAATCCAGATGGACCTGTTCTACGACTATCGGACCAATTTGCCGCTGTATCCCGCGGTGCAGGCCTACTTCCGCAAGCACAAGCCGCCGACCCTGATCGTCTGGGGCAAGAACGATTTCATCTTCCCGGCCGATGGCGCCCATCCCTACAAACGCGACCTGCCCCAGGTGGAATTTCACCTCATCAACACCGGCCATTTCGCGCTCGAGGACAAGTTCGACGAAATGGTCCCGTTAATTTGCAACTTCCTCTCCCGCAAGATCGCCTGATCATCCCGGAAGGAAACGGACATGTATGCCGCTCTCGACTGCGTGGCCGTTCTGGCGGCCTCCACCTTGTTCGCAGCAGCCGCCGTCGCCCAAACCGCCAGAGATGTGCGCGGCCAATCGCCGCTGGTCGCAATCGAAAACGAGGCGCCTGCGCGGCTGATCGTCGATCCGCCGCTCGCCGAACAGTTGGCGCAGGGTCTCGTCTTCATCCAGTACACCACGGAGAATCTCCGCGTCGTGCCGGTGTTTGGCAAGGGCGCGCTCGACGTATCGCCGCGCATCGGCCACGTCCATATCACGGTCGACGATGCGCCGTGGCATTTTGTCGATGCCAGCGGCGAGACCGTGATCGTGGTCGGACTGAAGCCCGGCTCCCACAAGGTCCTGCTGGAGCTGGCCGATCCCACGCATCACGTGATCGACAGCAAGACCGTCAGTTTCGAAATTCCAACACCCCTAAAAAAATAACCGTCGGCCGCAGCCGTCGGCCCGGTTTTACAAAACTGCAATGCGCGGCCCGCATAAGACGTCCTCCGTTAACAGGAGACGCACATGCGCGCGACTTTTCTTGGCACCGTCGCAACGATCATTCTCACCGCGAGCTCCGCGCTCGCGCAGAGCGAAGGCGAATTCCCTGCCAAGCTCGCCGGCCATTTGGTGATGCCGGCCGCCACGTTCATCGATGCGCCGGCTGATGCCCCGGCCGATCTCAAGACATCCGGCAAATACACCACCGGCAAGCGGGTGGACGCGCTCGGCACGGTGATGGGCAGGTCCTATGAGCGGGCCACCGGCGTGTCGCTGCCGTTCAAGGGCCAGCCGCTGCAGGGCCATTCCGGCATCAAATCGACGGCCGACGGCACCTTCTGGGTCATCACCGACAACGGCATGGGCGCGCGCGCCAATTCGCCGGATTCCATGCTGTACCTCAATCGTTACAAAATGGATTGGGCCGGCGGCAAGATCGAGCGGCTGGAGACCGTGTTCCTGCACGATCCCGACAGACGCGTGCCGTTCCGCATCGTGCATGAAGACACCGAGAAGCGTTACCTCACCGGCTCCGACTTCGACACCGAAGGTTTCCAGATTATCGGCGACACCTTTTGGATCGGCGACGAGTTCGGCCCTTACATCCTGAAGGCCGACAAGACCGGCAAGATTCTAGCCGTATTCGAGACGGTCGCCGACGGCAAGCCGGTGCGCTCGCCGGATCATTGGGCGGTGGCGACCCCGGGCGCGCCGGGTGCGACCTACAGCAACGTCAACCTCCGACGCTCCAAGGGTTATGAGGGCTTCGCTTCCTCGAAAGACGGCAAGTTTCTCTACGGCCTGCTCGAGGGGCCGCTCTGGGATGCCGAGAAGAAGGACTGGGAGAAAGTCGACGGCAAGGAAGCCTCGCGCATCCTCGAATTCGACGTCGCCGCGGAAAAGTTCACCGGCCGCTACTGGCAGTATGTGTTCGAGCAGAACGGCAATGCCATCGGCGACTTCAACATGATCGACCCGACGAGCGGCCTGATCATCGAGCGCGACAACGGCGAAGGCACGCCCGACAAGGCCTGCCCGCAAGGCAGCCGCGGCGAGAACTGCTTCCCCGACGTGGCGAAGTTCAAGCGCGTCTACAAGATCGAGCTCACCGAGGCCAATGTCGGCAAGCCCGTGCGCAAGATCGGCTACATCGACCTCCTGAAGATCAGGGATCCCGACAAGAAGGCGAAGAAGCCGCTCAATGACGGCGTCTACACCTTCCCGTTCTTCACCATCGAGAACGTCGATCGTGTCGACGAAACCCACATCATCGTCGGCAACGACAACAATCTGCCGTTCTCGTCCAGCCGCGATCCCAACAAGGCCGACGACGACGAGTTCATGCTGCTCGATGTCGCGGATTTCCTGAAGGCGAAGTGAGCTATGCTCTTTCAACACGGTCATCGCCCGGCTCGACCGGGCGATCCAGTAATCCGCGGCGCCAGCGATTAGATCGTGACGCCGCGGCGTACCGGATGCCCTGCCCCCGTGCGCAACTGCGCACTAGGCGGGGCATGACAGGGAGTGAGCGAGCGCGAGCTAAGACAGCATCGCACTTCGGCGCCGCCCATCAGCCCGCCGGCACGATCACCATGCTCTTGTCCTTCGGCCAGCGAACGCGCCAGGCGAAGTTGATGTCCTTGACCTCGCCGGGCTTGGCGTCGAACGACCATTCCAGCACACCGCGCCGGTCGCGAATGTTGCTTGCGGTCGGCGGCGTGGTCGCAGGCAACATCTCGACGAGGATGTCCTCGTTCTCGCTGACCGGCAACTGATCCTCGATCGCGACCTTGATCGGGAAGTCGTGACCGTTGCGGATCGTCGTCTTGAACGATCGCTCGTCGGTTTTCGACGTCGTGACCAGGAGGCCTGCCGAACCTTCGTTGCGCTTGAGCACCGCGCGCTCGATCCTGACCTTGTCGTCGGCGCCGAAGCCGAGCCGCACGATATCGTCCTTGGCCGAAGCCGAGAGCTTGCCGCGGCCGACGAAAGTCCCGTCGCGATAGATTGCGACCTTGCCCGGCAGCAGACTCGTGTCGTCGGTCTGCTTGAAGCTGGCTTCGAGGAAGGCGGTGGGGTCCATCACCGGTGCCGCGCGCACCATGAGATCGGCGGCCACGGTCATCGAGGCGATGCGCAGGCTCTTGGCGCCCTCGGCGGCGCCGAGGCTGATGCGGCCGGGGATTTTGTAGGTGGCCTGGAAGTCGCCGATCTCGGCGACCGCCTGCTGTTCTTCGGCGCGTTCGCGGATATCGTCGGCGGCCTTGGCCGCAGAAGTTTCCATCTTTCGCTGCTGCATTGGCGCCGCTGCAGGCATTGCCGAATCCGAAACTGAGCCCAGCGCCCGCGGCCTCGGCACCTGCGGATATTGCGCGACCAGCGAATTCAGCTCCGGCGCGCTGCCGCCGCGGCCGATGCGGACCGTGGAGACGCCGAGCGTGACGTTGGACCAGTCCTCGCCGGTTGATTGCGTGACCTCGGCGCGCCGAACCAATTCGAGCTGCGGTTTGCGATCCTTCGCGCCGGTGTCGAGGCGGGCGTCGTAGAGCGGCAGCCAGCGCGCATTGCGCACATTGTAGGTGACCCTCAACGTCGCCTTGGTTGCTGCCGGCGCGACGATATCCATGCGGACTTCGAGCTTGCTCGGCGGCTTGGCCTTGCGCTCGACTTCGAGCTGGGCGATCTGCCGATCGATCTCGCGCATCTTGCGCGTGGCGTCGCGAACGGCGGTATCGGCGCTGGCAATTTCCTCGCCGACGGTGGCAAAGGCCGCGCGCCATTCGGCAATCGGCCGCGCCTCGCCCTTGTCGCCGATGCCCGCGGGAGAGGCTTCCGCAAAATGCTCCGCGAATTTGCGCCGCGCATTGGCCGAGTCGATCGCGCCTTGCAGGTCGGCTCGTTGGTCGGTCAGCGCCTCGATGCGCTTGTCCAGCTCCGGCAGATTGACCGCCGCCGCACGTGGCGTTCGCGCATCGATCGTGCCGATGGTGAGCTTCGCTCCCCCCTCACCCTCCACCCGGATCGAGGAGGTGTCGAGACCAAGCGGGAAGTCCTTGGCAACGAGCGTCGAATCGCCAGACGGCAGGTCCACCGCGATGACGCGGGTTACGGTCGCGCCATCGGGGTAAACGGTGACGGTATCGATGGCCGACGTGGCGCCCAATTCGGCGGCCCATGACGACGACGCGAATGCCGTGGTCACCAGAACCAGGCTCGTCGTCGCCAAACATCTTGCGGTGATGCGCATCAAGTCCCTCCTCCAAGTCATCGCCGCCGCCAGCCGGACGCGCGATCCAATGCCTCGCCAACATGGTTGGACGCGGCAGGGAAGGAACTGGTTCGATTAGGGTTTCCGTGGGGCGCCGCCGCGGCGGCAGCAAGGCCCGGAACGTGTCGTCAGCCCGCGACGGAGCCCTTAATCCTGAGCGGACGAACCCTGCCCGAAGATGCGGCGAAGCAGATCGGTGACGTTCTTGGCGCCCGCCTTCCTCAGAATGCCGGCGCGATAGCCCTCGACCGTGCGTGCGCTCAGATGCATGCGCCGGGCGATCTCCTTGTTGGTCAGGCCGGCGGCGAGATGCTCGAGCACGTCGCCCTCTCGCGCGGTCAGGGGTTCGCAGCCGGGCAGCCAGCGCTGCCGGCTGGAGCCGGGCTGTGCGAACTCGTCGATGGCGGCATCGATCCGGTCGACGATGTCGCGGGTGCGGAACGGCTTCTCGATGAAGTCGGCCGCACCGCTCCTGATGGCATCCACCGCCATGGCGATGCTGCCGTTTGTCGCGGTCACCAGCACCGGCGCCATGCAGTTTTCCTCGCGCAGGCGCTTGAGCACGTCGAGACCGGAGCGATCGGGCGGCATCTCCAGCAGCACGCAGGCCGGCATCCGCGCCTTGGCCTCCGAGAGCAGAGACGCGCCGTCGGCGAAGCAGATCACGTTGTATGCGCTCTGTTGGAGCGCGGTGGACAATTGTTCGCGGGAGGCGGCATCGGTGTCGATGACGAATACCTCACCCTTGGAAAGCATGTTCCCCGGCATAATTCCGATCCAGCAATGTCTTTGGTCAAATGGTCCGAGACAGCAGCGGGGCCTCGTCGCGCCGCGCCGTCATATGCACGGCATTCACGCCCGTGCTTCGGTTTCACTTATGTATGTTCCACCCGGTTCCCGGATTTGACGGATCGGGACATAAACTTTACATTTCGGGACATCTGCGGGATGGCTGACAGGAACGGGTCGCATGACCGACCTCATTCGTAGCGCAGGCTTGAGCTATTACCCGGAGGTCGCCCGGTCGGTCGGGCTCGACCCCAAACAAATGATGCGCAAGGTCAGGCTGCCGCTAGCCTGCCTCGACAAGCCCGATACGCCCATTGCCGTCACCGGCCTGCGCCGCCTGCTCGAAATGTCGGCAGAGGCGTCCGGAGCCGAAGATTTCGGCTTGCGGCTTGCCGAGCGCGGCGGGCTGACCAATTTCGGCGCAGTCGGCCTGATCGTGCGCGAACAGGCGACCGTTGGTGAAGCCATCGAAGCCTTCTCGCGCTTCATCCCGATCCATCACGACGGCATGAAGCTGGATGTCACCCGCGACAAGCAGACCGTCACCGTCACGCTGCACCTGCGCGGCCGACAGCCGACCGCGCCGCGCCAGTCGATCGACATGGCGCTCGGCAGCGTCCACCGCATCATCCAGTCGCTGTTCGGCAGCGATTGGCGGCCGCAGGAAGTTCACCTGCACTACCCACCGCCGCTCGACCGCAAGCGCTACCGCGAGTTCTACGGCTGCCGTGTGACCTTCAATGCGGAGGACGATTCGATCCTGTTGTCGGCACACGACATGGAGCGCCGGATCCCGAGCGCGCATCCGCTGATCGCGAGCTATCTGCGCAAGCGGATCGAGGCGATCGAGACGCGGCCGGCAAGCTGGGAGGAGAAGGTCGACGAGGTCGTGCGTCTCCTGCTCGCCGGCGGCGACTGCACGGTCGAGCGCGTGGCCGAGCACCTCGCCTGCACCCGCCGCACCATCCACCGCCATCTCGCCGAAGCCGGCACCAGCTTCTCGGCCATCCTCGACGCGCGGCGCGCCGATCTCGCGGTCCAGCTGATCGACGACCCCGGCCGACCGCTGGCCGACATCGCCGTGCAGCTCGGCTTCTCCGCACAGAGCGCCATGGCCCGCTGGTTCCGCGGCCATTTCGGCTGCACAATCACCGCATGGCGCAAAGGCGTCCGGCCGCTGGAATCCCTGACCGCGGCGACCGCGGCTTGAATTCAGCGTGCCGGGACGGGCACGCCCATGATGGCGAGGGCGCGGCGACGGCTGCCGGCGAGCAGCGGACCGAACGCGATGGCAAAGCCGAGGAACGCAACGATCCAGCCGCACGCGGCAAGGTGCAGCAACGCATCGCTGTGCGCCGGCCAAACCACCGCCGCGACCCGCGCCAGCGCCGCGACGATGATCGCGGCATAGATGGCTTGTGTCGCCGGCGACGCCGTCAGCGCCTGTCCGGTATGGCCGAGACTCGCACGGGTCATCACCGCGAGCGTCATGGTTCCGGCCGCTCCCGCCATCCAGGCGTGGATGCCCGCGCTCGGCGGCAACGCGCCGAAGACGGCAAAAGCATGCAGGAGGAAGCCAAGCGGCACGAAGACATAGCCGACATGGAGAATCAGGAGCAACCGCTCGCCGAAGGTGCGATCACCGGCCCAGCGCGCAAGCCGCACCAGGTGCAGCACACCCACCAGCGCCATCACCGCCCCGGTAACCGTACTCAAGGGCGCGACGATCCACGCGATGATCGCAATTGCGCTGCACCCGATCACCACACCGTCAAAACGCCCGAACGGCACCGGCAGGCGGCCGGGGTTGAACTTGACCAGCCAGTTTCGGGTGAAACTCGGGATGATGCGGCCGCCGATCAGCGAGATCATCACAACGACCACGCCGATGCCGACGCGGATGCCGACATCGGCCGCACCCGCGTAATGCGCTTCGAGATGGAAGGCGACATTGCCGGCGAGCAGCACGAGCACCAGCACCACGACGGGCAGGTTGCGCCAGTTGCCGCCGGCGATGATCTCGCGCGTTGCAGCAGCGACGACCAGCGTCAGGAAGGCGGCATCGACGGCAAGCGCAAACGCCCAGCCGATATCGGCAGACAGCGTCACCGCGACCCGGCCGGCGATCCAGACCGCCAGCAGCGCGCCCAGGGACGTCCCCTGGATCGGCAGCCGCCCGGTCCAGTTCGGGATCGCCGTGAACAGGAATCCCGTGATCACCGCCGGCAGGAAGCCGTAGAGCATCTCATGGACGTGCCAGTCGCGCGGCGCGAAAGCGGAGCTCACCGACAATTCGCCATAGAACATCGGCAGCCATGCCAGGATCGAAAGCCCTGCCTGGATGGCGGCGAGCAGGAAAAAGGGCCGAAAGCTGTTCGCAAACAGCGGCCAGCCCTCAAAGTTGCGGGATCGGACGCCAGCCATGGGTCAACTCCAGTCGATTCAAATCGTCGCTTGGAAAAATACTGCCGTCCGGCCGGGTCGTTTTTGAGCTATCGCAAACACCCTGACGATTGCAGGTGTCATCACACTTCCAGCGCCAAGGAGGCAGAATGGCCAAGGTCGACACATCGCTGGTTGCGCATTTGCCGCTGTTTGGGGGTGTCAAACCGGAGGACCTCGAGGAGATCCTGCGCGAAGCCCGCTCAGTGCGCTATCCCAAGAACAGCGCCATTTTTGAGCAGGGCGCGGACGCGCAATCCTTCTTCCTGCTGCTGCACGGCCATGTTCGCGCGGCCAAGACCACACCGACCGGCGAGCAGATCGTGGTGCGCTATGTCGCGCCGGGCGAAACGTTCGGTCTCGCGATGGCGATCGGCGCCGCGCGCTATCCGGCCACGGCGATCGCGGTTGACGACAGCGTCGCACTGATCTGGCCGACCTCGGCATGGCCACGACTGGTCGAGCGATTTCCCTCGCTTGCCGCCAACACGCTCCAGACCGTCGGCACGCGGCTCCAGGAGAGCCACACCCGGATCCTGGAAATGTCGACCCAGCAGGTCGAGCAGCGTGTCGCTCATGCGCTGCTGCGCCTCGCCAAACAATCCGGCAAGAAGCTCGACCACGGCATCGAGATCGATTTCCCGATCAGCCGCCAGGACATCGCGCAGATGACCGGCACCACGCTGCACACCGTGAGCCGCATCCTGAGCGGCTGGGAACAGCAGGGACTGGTCGAGAGCGGCCGTCAGCGCATCATCCTACGCGATCCGCATGGGATCGTCGTGCTCGCGGAGCGGAGCCCCGACAGCGGCGCGGCGTGAAGCCAGGGGTCAAGGGTGCTTCCGCTTACGGAGAAAGCGCCCCTCACCCGGGAATCCGCACGCGGCCCGCGCGAATTCCGGTTCACGCCGGCACGCGGTCGCACAGCGCGGCGAGGAATTTGTCGCGATCGATGCCATGCTCGCGGCAGGCGTCATCGACCGTGTGGAAGGTTGCGATCGGACAGCCAACGCAAGCCATCCTGAAGGCGAGAAACACGCGGATCGTGTGCGGCGCCGTGCGCATGATGTCATCGACCAGATCGTCGGATCCAAAAGGCATGGACAACAACTCCGTTCCGAAACCACGATAGCGGAGCGGGCGCGAGTCTCTTTGTCGAAGCGCAAGCTGGCCCGTCATTCCGGCATGACGGTAAGGTGATCTCACACCGCCCGGCTGTGCAACTGCTTCGCGGGATCCAGATGCGCGTCGAACGCGGCTGCGACGCTGCGCACGAGAAAGCGCGAGTCCTTTGCGACTGCGATGCGGTCGCCGTCCAGTCTCACGACGCCGTCGGAGATCAGCGGCTTCAGACGCGATGACGATTTCAGCATTGCCCCGGCCTCTGCGCCATGACGCGCGCAGATATCGCCGAGATCGGCGCTGAACTCGCACATGATGCGTTCGATGATGTCGGCGCGCAGCCGGTCGTCGTCGGTGAGCCCATAGCCTTTAGCGGTGGCCAAATGACCCGCGGCGATGCTCTGCGCATATGCGCCGATCTGGACCTCGTTCTGGACATAGCCCTGCGGCAAATGTCCGATCGCGCTCGCGCCGAAGCCGAGCAGGACTTCGCCCTTGTCGGTGGTGTAGCCCTGAAAATTGCGCCGCAGCGTGCGTTGCTCGAAGGCCACAGCCATGGAATCGTCCGGCCGCGCGAAATGATCGAGCCCGATCTGCACATAACCGGCCTCCTTCAACGCATTAGCGATTGCGCAGGCCTGGTCGTGGCGCGCAAGGCCGTCGGGCAGCACGGCCTCGTTGATCATGCGCTGGTGCTTCTTGAAAGCAGGCACATGCGCGTAGCCGAACACCGAGAAGCGGTCGGGCCCAAGCTCGAGCGAACGTCGCACCGTATCCAGGCACGAGGCAACGGACTGGTACGGCAGTCCGTAGATCAAATCGAAATTGATCCCGTTGATGCCGGCGCGCTGGAGCATGTCGACGACGGAAGCCGTCTGCTCAAAACTTTGCACACGGTTGATCGCGCGCTGCACGACAGGGTCGAAGCTCTGCACGCCCAGGCTCGCGCGATTGACGCCGGAGAACCGCATGGCCTCGACCATGGCGGCCGTCAGCGTGCGGGGATCGATCTCGACCGCAATCTCGGCCGACGGCAGCACGAAGAACGATTGGCGCATCGCCGCCATCAACTCGGCAAAAGCCTCCGGCGCCATGATCGTCGGGGTGCCGCCACCGAAATGGATGTGCTCGACCTTGATGCGCCGGCCGATCGTCTCGGACACCTGCGCGATCTCACTGCGCAGCGTACGTAGATAGGCCGCGATGAGACCGTCTCGACGGACGATCTGGGTATGGCAGCCGCAATACCAGCACATCTCGCGGCAGAACGGCACGTGCAGATAAAGCGACGCGCTGGCCGCCGCCGGGAGCTCCGCCAGCCACCGGGCGTAGGCGCCCTCGCCGATCGCCGGCGAGAAATGCGGTGCGGTCGGGTAGCTCGTGTAGCGCGGCAGTCGTTCTTCGCCGTAGCTCGCCGCAAGATCGGCCCTCATATCTTACCCATTCGTCAATCAATGCTGCGCAGCGGGGCGGCGCATCCCGGATGGCACGAAATTACCCGTTTTCAGATGCGAAACCTTGCGCTCGCTCAAAGTCCCAGCACGGGATCGGAGCCATGGTGACATTTGATTATTGCCCTCTGGAGATAGGTTATGGCGTCGTTCGCGCTCGATCTCGTTCTGTGGCTCACCGGCGTTCGCGGCCATATCCCGCGCTTCGACGATTTTCGTCCGGTCCCTTCCACGCCTGCCGTTGGCGCCAGCCACCTAGTACGCGTGATGGTCATCACGGCCGCCGTCTTCGCCGCGCTGTCGCTCGCGGTCTGGGGCACGGTCAGGATTGCGATCCAGTTGCTCTAACCGAGAACAATCCATCCGCAATACACGGAACTGAACGTGCGAGCGATTTGCGCTCGATGCGGCTGACGTCGCGCGCCATCGCGTCTTTGGTATCGCCGATGCGATCTTCGACAAACTCCTAAGGATTTTACCGGAGGCGAATACGGCAAAAGCTTGTTGCAGCACAAACACGGTTGCCGCGATCGGCGCACACTGCATTCCGTCATCAAGACCATTTCAGATGAAGGATGCTTCCGATGTTCACCCGCCGAGCCGCATTGATCAGCGCCGCCGCCACCGCCTTGATGCTGGCGACACCCGCCTTGGCTGCCGACGATCTCAAACTGCCGCGCCAGAAGGTCGAGCTAGTCGCTCCGCCGTTCGTGCACGCGCATGAGCAAGCGACCAAGCAGGGCCCCAAGATCGTGGAATTCACGCTCACGATCGAGGAGAAGAAAGTCGTCATCGACGAGAAGGGAACCACCTTCCAGGCGATGACTTTCAACGGCTCGATGCCGGGCCCGATGATGGTCGTGCACGAGGGCGACTACGTCGAAACGACGCTGGTCAATCCCGCATCCAACTCCATGCCGCACAACATCGACTTCCATTCCGCGACCGGTGCGCTCGGCGGCGGTGCGCTCACGCTGGTCAATCCCGGCGAGCAGGTCGTCTTGCGCTGGAAGGCGACCAAGACCGGCGTGTTCGTCTACCATTGCGCACCGGGCGGCCCGATGATCCCCTGGCACGTCGTCTCCGGCATGAACGGCGCCGTGATGGTGCTGCCGCGCGACGGCCTCAACGACGGCAAGGGCCACGCACTGAAATACGACAAGGTCTATTATGTCGGCGAGCAGGACATGTACGTGCCACGCGACGACAAGGGCAATTTCAAATCCTATGAATCGCCGGGCGAAGCCTTCACCGACACCGAAGAGGTGATGAAGAAGCTGATCCCCTCCCATGTGGTGTTCAACGGCAAGGTCGGCGCGCTCACCGGCAAGAATGCGCTCACCGCCAATGTCGGCGAGAACGTGCTGATCGTGCATTCGCAGGCCAATCGCGACAGCCGTCCGCATCTGATCGGCGGCCATGGCGATTATGTCTGGGAGACCGGCAAGTTCTCCAACGCGCCGGAGACGGGGCTCGAGACCTGGTTCATCCGCGGCGGCTCGGCGGGCGCTGCGCTGTACAAGTTCATGCAGCCCGGCATCTACGCCTATGTCACGCACAATCTGATCGAGGCCGCCGACCTCGGCGCCACCGCGCACTTCAAGGTCGAAGGCAAATGGAACGACGATCTGATGACGCAGGTGAAGGCTCCTGCCGATATCCCGCCCCCCAACACCAACTAGACGCGACGAGGGGCCGGTGATGACCGGCCCCTTTTTCATGGGGAACGACCATGCTGATCGCATTCAAGCTGAAGCTGCTACTCGCCTGCGCCGCCGGGCTTGCGGGGCCGATCGCGGTGGCGCCGCTGGTATCGGACATCGGGACCCACGGCACCGCGACGGAGCCCGCCATCGTCAGGGTCGCGCCAGGCAGCCTGTCCTATCGCGAGGCCGGCGATTTCACGCGTGCCGGACAGCAAGCGGAAGCGCCGCTGCGCGCGATGCGCTTCGAGAGGCCGCTGCACATCATGCGGCATCAGGTCTCGTCATCCGACTATCAGATTTGCGTGCAGGAGGGCTCTTGTCGCGCGCTTGATCGCGGCGTGGCAATCGCCTCCGATCGACCCGCGGTGCAGGTGAGCTGGCACGACGCCGAAGCCTATGCGGGTTGGCTCTCGCGCAAGACCGGTCACAGCTATCGCCTGCCGAGCGACGCGGAATGGGCTTTTGCGGCCGGCTCCAGATTCAGAGATGACGGTCTTCCGGTGGACGCAGCAGATCCATCGAAGCGCTGGATCGGTCGCTACGAGCGTGAATCCGAGCGCGACCTCTTCGACACGAGCGCCTATCCCTTCGGCAAGTTCGGTTCAAACGAGCACAGCGTCGAAGATCTCGCCGGCAATGTCTGGGAGTGGACCTCGACCTGCTTCGTGCGCTCGCGCACCGACGCGGCCGGCAATACCGGCAAACCGACCGTGAACTGCGGCGTGCGCGTCGCCGAAGGTGCCCACCGCGCCTATGTCACGGATTTCATCCGCGACGCCCGCGCCGGCGGCTGCGCGCAAGGCGTACCGCCTGCCAATCTCGGCTTCCGCCTGGTGCGAGAGGAAACGTCCTGGGTCGCCAGCGTATCGGCGCGGTGGAGCAAGACGTGGGCGGCGAGGTCGTGAGTGATCGTAGCGTCATGGCCTTCGCCAGCACGACGCCGGGAATTCACTCACATCGCCCGCGCGAACATGCGAAAGCCCGGCGCACCGATGATCGCCTCGAAGGCAGGATCGCGCTTCTCCTCGGCAAGGACAAAGCCGGCCTTGGCATAAGCGCGCTCGGCGGGCTCGTTGCCGATCAGGAACGATATTGTCGCCCGGGCAAATCCAGCCGCCCGCCCCTTCTCCAGCGCATGCGCGATCAGCGACTGCGCGAGACCGCGACCACGATAGGCGGGATCAGTCGCGACATACTCGATCATCCAATCGCCCTCACCGCCCTGAACCCAGCAGGCGCGCGTGTAGCCGCCACGTTGGCGGATGGCGGCAAGCTCAGGCGGGGCGAGCCCGGTCGCGGCAGCGATCTCTTCGATGGCACGCCAAGCTGCTGGTCCCGTGCCGTCCGCCGGTAGCGCACACAAGGCAGCCGCAGGCTTGTCATCGATCTCGGCGACCAGAAATTCCGAGACGTGCCACATCGACACCGCGCGCGCGACCACGATGCGCGCGACGAACTCGCGGCACTGCGCCTCCGGCAAACCGAGCGCAACGTCGAACCAGCCGCGCGGCCGGTAGCCGCGTTGCGATGACAGGATGGTTTGCGCGATGAAATCGGCGTCTTCGGGACGCGCAGACCGTATCGTCATGCGCGCCCCCTTCGCGAAAACCCTACGTGTTCTTCAGTGCGACGCGGAATTCGGCTTCGGTCTTGGCCTTGACCTCGTCGAGCGAGACGCCGTCGGCGAGCTCGATCAGCGCCATACCGCCGTTGCCGTGCTTGTCGATGGTGAAGACGGCCAGATCGGTCACGACCATGTCGACCACGCGCTCGCCGGTCAGCGGCAAATTGCACTGCTTCAGGAGCTTTGGACCGTCCTTGGCCGAATGCTCCATCACAACGACCACGCGCTTGACGCCGGCGACGAGATCCATCGCGCCGCCCATGCCCTTGACCATCTTGCCGGGGATCATCCAGTTTGCGAGATCGCCGTTCTGGGCCACCTGCATCGCACCGAGGATCGACAGATCCATGTGGCCGCCACGGATCATACCGAAGGAATCCGCGCTCGAGAAATACGAGGTCGACGGCAGCTCGCTCACGGTCTGCTTGCCGGCGTTGATGAGATCGGCGTCCTCTTCACCCTCATAGGGGAACGGGCCCATGCCGAGCATGCCGTTCTCGCTCTGGAGGCTGACGTCCATGCCGTCCGGGATGTAGTTCGAGACCAGCGTCGGGATGCCGATGCCGAGGTTGACGTAGTAGCCGTCACGCAATTCCTTCGCGGCGCGCGCAGCCATCTGTTCACGGGTCCAGGCCATGTGGTTCTCCTGATACGCTTAAGCGGCGGTGCGCGGGCGGGTGTTGCGGAATTCGATGCGCTTCTTGGCCGTTCCGACCTCGACGATGCGCTTGACGAAAAGACCGGGCGTGTGGATGTGGTCGGGATCGAGTTCGCCGGCCGGAACCAAATGCTCGACCTCGGCCACAGTGACTTTAGCGGCGGTCGCCATCATTGGGTTAAAGTTGCGCGCGGTCTTGCGGTAGATGAGGTTACCTGCGGTGTCGCCCTTCCAGGCGTGCACGATGGCGAGGTCGGCGAACAGGCCGCGCTCCATCAGGTATTTCTGCCCGTCGAATTCCTTCACTTCCTTGCCTTCGGCGATCAGCGTGCCGACGCCGGTCTTGGTGTAGAAGGCCGGAATGCCGGCGCCGCCCGCGCGAATGCGCTCGGCCAGCGTGCCCTGCGGATTGAATTCGAGTTCCAGCTCGCCGGCGAGGAATTGCTGGGCAAACAGCTTGTTCTCGCCGACATAGGACGAGATCATCTTCTTGATCTGGCGGGTTTCGAGCAGGCGGCTGAGGCCAATGCCGTCGACGCCGGCATTGTTCGAAACCACCGTCAGGTCCTTGACGCCGGAGTCGCGGATCGCGTCCGACAGCGTCTCGGCGATGCCGCAGAGGCCGAAGCCGCCTGACATGATCATCATGCCGTCTTTCAGAACGCCCTCGAGAGCCGACTTGGCGTCGGGATAGACCTTGTTCATGCAAATAACCTTCGAGTGAACCTTCGGCTTGCAGGCGTCGCGCCTTATTGGCGGCGATTATTAGGCGAAATCGTCCGAAGCCGTCAATGATACGGGGTTCTCCGCTCCGCCCCTGGGTGATAGAAGCTGCCCAAGCCGTGGGCGCAACCGTCCCGTGGCCTTGAAAGCGACAAGAAAACCCATCAAGTTGCGGCACTTAGCACAATAGGTCTTGGGCGTGGGGGCGCGCAGGTTTCCCGGCCCGCCTTCTGGCTCCAGCGACCAACCCGATCAGGACATGCCATTGACCATGGCCCAAGGAATGAAGCGCCTCGGGACGCCGATCGCGGCGCTGCTCGGCGTGGCGCTGATCGCCCTGATCGCGACCTCATGGCTCATCAATCGCGACGCACTGCGCAAGGCGGTGGAAACGCAGATCCGCGACGTCACCGGACTCGAGGTCAATGTCGCAGGCGCGATCGACATTTCGGTGCTGCCGGCAAGCTACATCTCCTTCCATGACGTCGGCCTGAAGGGCGGCGGTACCAGCGATCCCGCGCTCCATGTCGACGTGCTCACCGCGAACCTGCGGCTGCTGCCGCTGCTGCTGCAACGGTTCGAGATCGCCGACCTGACGCTGCTGCGGCCGCGCATCCATGTCAGCCTGAAGCCGGACGGCGAGAGCAACTGGACGCCGTTCATCCAGACCATCGCGCGCACCATGAAGCCCGGTGCCGAGAATCAGGTGTCGTTCTCCGAGATCCGGATCCAGGACGGCGTGCTCGATTACGAGGACGCTGCCACGCACGGCACCGAGAAGTTCGAGGACATCGACCTGTCGCTGGCCTGGCCCTCGATCTCGCGCTCCTTCGCCGCGACCGGACAGTTCGACTGGCGCGGCGAACGGGTCGACGGCTCGATCAGCTTTTCCGATTTCGTCGCCGCGCTCTCCGGCGAGCGCTCGGGGTTGAAGGCGCGGATCGCGAGCGCACCGCTCAAGCTCGCCTTCGACGGCAGCGTCGCCAACCGCACCAGCCCGATGATGGAGGGCACGCTCACCATCGACAGCCCGTCCTTGCGCAACGCGCTGCGCTGGACCGGCCAGCCGCAGCCCGCCAGCGGCGGCTTCGGCCGCTTCGCGCTGAAGGCGCGGGCCAATGTCGTCGGCGCCTCGATCGCGCTCACCAACGTCAATGTCGAGCTCGACGGCAACACCGCCGAGGGCGTGATGACCTACGCCAATAACGGCCGTCAGACGCTGCAGGCGACGCTTGCAGCCGACGCGCTCGACTTCACGCCCTATATCTCGACCTTCCGCCTGCTCGCGAGCGGCGCGCGCGACTGGAACAGGCAGCTGTTCGACCTCAACGCCCTCTCGACCACCGACCTCGACATGCGCCTGTCGGCCGCCAAGCTGACGGTCGGGGCGTCGAAACTCGGCCGCACCGCGATCGGCGCGAATCTGCGCAACGGCACGCTGGCGCTCTCGGTCGGCGAAGCCCAGGTCTATGGCGGCATCGCCAAGGGCTCGTTCGGCATCGCGCGCTCCGACACCGTCGCCGACATCAAGGCGCAGTTCCAGTTCACCGACGTCGACCTTCAGGCCTGCGCCTCCGAGCTGTTCGGTATCAACAAGCTGTCCGGGCGCGGCAACATCAACGTCTCGCTCCTCGCGTCCGGCTCGAGCCCGTTCGGCCTCGTGCAGTCGCTCGACGGCAGCGCCACCGTGACCGGGCATGACGGCGCGATCTCCGGCTTCAATGCCGAGCAGCTCCTGAAGCGGCTCGAGCGGCGGCCGCTGTCCGGCGGCGGCAATTTCCGCAACGGCTCCACCCCTTACGACAATCTCACTATCGCGGTGAAGTTCTCCGATGGCGTGGCCACCGCCGAGGACATCCGCGTCGAGGGACCGGCGGCGAAGATCACGATGACCGGCACCGCATCGGTGCCGACGCGCGAATACGACATGAAGGGCGTGGCCAGCCTCAACAGCGCGTCGGGGTTCGAATTGCCCTTCGTCGTGCAGGGCCCCTGGGACGATCCCCTGGTGTTCCCCGACCCGGAAAGCCTGATCCGCCGCTCGCCGGCCTCAGCGCCCCTGCTCGACATGCTGAAAGACCGCAAGCCGGGCGACGCGGTGCGCTCCGCGATCGAGCGTATCACCGGCACCGGAAAACGTCCCGCACCGGCCGAAGCGCCGACAGCGGAGAACGCCAAGGGCGCGAAGTCCAACTGAGGACGGCGATCAAGCGGCACCAGCCGATCGACGCAGAATTGATCAGGGCGAATTGATGCAGCGATTGGATCGATGCGCGCATTAAGCATTTCCTCTCGCCCGACACCCCACGACCTATGTCTGACAAGAAGCCGCTAGATCGTACCACGGCCATGCGCTAGTGTTTTATACGACCGGTTAAAAACACCGGCCGTTTGAGGGAGAAAAACGTGAAATCCAAGGTTATTGGCGCAGTATCACTGGCGGTCGCTGCGGCCGGGCTGTTTGCAGCCGCTGCACCCGCATTTGCGCAGCAGAAGACGATTACGGTCTGGTGGGGCAAGGGCTTCTACCGCTCCGAAGACGACGCGCTGCTCGATACGATCAAGAAGTTCGAAGCCAAGACCGGCATCAAGGTCGAATTGTCGCAGTACGCGATCCAGGACATGATTCCGAAGACGGTCGCCGCACTCGATTCAGGCACCGTGCCCGATGTTGCCTATTCCGACACCTACGACGTGCAGGTGCAGGGCAAGTGGGCCTACGAAGGCAGGCTCGAGGACCTCTCCGACATCATGGAGCCGATCAAGGATCGGTTCGTGCAGAACACGCTGGATGCGTCGATCCTCTATAACGACGTCACCAAGAAGAAGGCCTATTACGGCTTCCCGCTGAAGCAGCAGAGCATGCATGTCGAGATCTGGAACGACATGCTGGAGAAGGCCGGCTTCAAGCTCGCCGACATCCCGACCGACTGGGAAGGCTACTGGACGTTCTGGTGCGACAAGGTGCAACCGGGGATCCGCAAGGCGACGGGCCAGCGCGTCTACGGCGTCGGCCAGCCGATGGGCGTGGAATCCACCGACGCCTTCCAGTCGTTCTACACCTTCATGGATGCCTATCACGTCAAGCTGGTCGACGACGACGGCAAGCTCACGGTCGACGATCCCAAGGTCCGCGAGAACCTGATCAAGGCGATGAAGGACTACACCGACACCTACATCAAGGGCTGCACCCCGCCGTCCTCGACGACCTGGAAGGATCCCGACAACAACGTCGCGTTTCACAACAAGACCATCGTGATGACCCACAACTTCACGATCTCGATCGCGGCGAAGTGGTTCGAGGACTCCCAGAACCAGGCGCTCACGCCCGAGCAGCGCGAAGCCGGCAAGAAGGCCTATGGCGAGGACATCATCACCGCGTCCTTCCCGAAGGCTCCGGACGGTTCGACGATCCGCTACCGCTCGGACGTCAAGACCGGACTGGTCTTCTCCGTGGCCAAGAACAAGGCCGAGGCCAAGCAGTTCATCGCCTTCCTGCTCCAGGAAGAGAACGTCCGGCCCTATATCGAGGGTGCGCTCGGCCGCTGGTTCCCGGTGACGAAGGAAAGCCAGGAGAGCCCGTTCTGGCAGGCCGACCGGCATCGCAAGGCGGTCTACGCGCAGTTCAAGGGCGGCACCGCCCCGTTCGACTTCACCAAGAACTGGAAGTTCACCATCCTGAACAACGAGAACGTCTGGGCCAAGGCGATGAACCGCGTCGTCAGCGAGAAGGTGCCGGTGGACAAGGCGGTCGACGAGCTGATCGCCCGCATCAAGGCGGTCGCGGGCTGATCCCGGACTGCAATAAGGTATATGCTAATTCCGGTCGCGGCTCTCCGCGACCGGTTGCTTTCGGTGGGTATGCGATATGGCGATCACACTTTCCGGCTCAGACACAATTCCGGCCCCTCCCCTGTCGGCGCGCCTGACCACGCAGCAGGTCTGGGGCATCTTGCTGCTTGTGCCCTATCTACTCGTCTTCCTGGCCTTCGTCGTCTATCCCGTCGGCTACGGCCTGTGGCTGGCGCGCAATCCGGCGAACTATGTCGCTCTGTACAACGACCCGATCTTCGCGCGCGCCGCGGTCAACACGCTGATCTTCCTGGTCATCGGCATCAACGTGAAGATGCTGATCGCGCTGTTCCTGTCCGGCTTCTTCGCGCAGCAGCGCCCCTGGATCAAATGGCTGTCGGTGATCTTCATCCTGCCTTGGGCGGTGCCGTCGATCCCGACCATCCTGTCGGTCCGCTTCATGCTCAATCCGGAATGGGGCATGGTCAACCATTTCATCTTCTCCCTCACCGGCGATGACGGCCCGAACTGGCTGAACGACCCGACGGTCGCGCTGACCATGGCGATCGCCGTGCATATCTGGAAGTCGCTGCCGTTCTGGACGCTGATCCTGCTGACCGGGCGGCTCGCGATCCCGCAGGATCTGTACGAGGCGTCCGAAGTCGACGGCGCCAGTCCGTGGCAGAAATTCCGCTTCATCACCTGGCCGTCGATGCAGATGCTCTACGTCACCTGCACGCTGCTCTCGATGATCTGGACGCTCGGCGACTTCAACAGCGTCTATCTGCTCACCGGCGGCGGGCCGGCCGACCTCACGCATGTGCTGTCGACGCTCGGCATCCGCTATCTCCGGCTCGACCAGCTCTCGCTTGCGATGGCCTCCATCGTCTGCGCGATACCGTTCGTGCTGCCGCTGATGTACTTCATGATGAAACGGTTGTCGCGATGAAGCTTCCCACCCTCCGCGAAGTTGGTACCGAAGCCAAGCTCCTGCTGATCGGCATCCCGGTCTTCATCTGGACCATGATTCCGATCTACCACATGTTCCTCTTCGCGATCTCGCCGAAGGAGGACGCGTTCTCGGGCAAGCTGTGGCCGGATCATCCGACGCTGCACAACTTCCACATCGTGTTCTACCAGGAGCACTACTTCCTGCGCGACTTCTGGATCCAGTTCTGGAACTCGACTGTGATCGCACTGGCCGCCGGCGCGCTGACCTTGTTCATCGCGACCGCCGCCGCATTCTCGATCTCGCGGCTTAAGGTGCCGGGCGGCCGCTGGGTGATGAATCTCGCGCTCTTCACCTACTTCATCCCGGCGGCGTTCCTCGCCGTGCCGATGTACCGCACCATGGGCACTTACGGCCTGCTCAACAATCACTGGTCGCTGATCCTGGCCATGGTGACGATCGCCTCGCCTTATGCGATCTGGGTGCTGAAGCAGGCGTCCGACAAGCTGCCGGTCGAGCTCGACGAGGCCGCCGTGATGGACGGCGCGACCACGCTGCAGCTGTTCCGCTTGGTCTATGTGCCGCTGATGATGCCCTCGCTGGTCGCGATCGGCACCTATGCCGTGCTGCTGGCCTGGAACGAATATCTCTACGCGTTCCTGCTCTTGTCCAAGGACACCGACATCACACTGCCGGTCGCGCTCGGCAACTTCCTCGCCGCCGACGACTCGCCGTGGGAGCTGTTGATGACCACCGGCTTCATCTACGCGCTGCCGCCGGCCGCGGTCTATTACGCCTTCAAGCGCTACATGGTGGGCGGGCTCACGGCAGGTGCGGTGAAGTCCTAAACATCGGCCGCGCTCTTGCGGCGATACGCGATCAGAAGCGCGATCGTCGAGCCGATGAAATAGCCCGCGGTCGCGCCCGAAATCGCGCGGCCGGCGATGGAGGCCAGCGCGCGATCGCCGGCATTGATCGCCGTGATCACGCCAACTGTGTACTGCGAGGCGAAGACAATCAGGTTGCGGACCAGACCAATTGGACTGCCCGGCCGGATGATCTGCCCGGTCGCGCGATCCAGTTCGAAAGGGCGCGGCGTCCGCACGCCTAGCGGCAGCAGCGCGAGTGCGGCCAGAAACCATGCGATCAGCGGTCATGCGCTGTCCTGATGCCCGAAGCCGATCCGGGATATCCCCCAGACGATGAACACGACTGGCACGATCAGCGCACGCCAGATCGGCGTCGTGCGCGGCTGCATCGCCTGCACACCTTGCCAGATGAGATAGGCAAGCAGTGCGAAGACCCAGACCGGCGTATGCACCAGGACCTGATAGGCGAAAATCATCATCGCCTCCCCTCTCACAACGGCGCCGCGCTTTCGCCCTGCGAGCTCGACAATTTCGAAGCGAGCGAGGCGATCACGATGACGACCGCGATCAGGGCGATCACCAGCGTGCAGATCGCGTTGATCTCGGGCTTCACTCCCAGCCGCACCTCCGAATAGATCCGGATCGGCAGCGTCGCCGAGCCCGGGCCGGTGGTGAAGCTCGCGATCACGAGATCGTCCAGCGACAATGTGAAGGCGAGCATCCAGCCCGCGACGATCGCGGGCGCGATCAGCGGCAGCGTCACGGCCACGAACGCGCGCACCGGATCGCAGCCGAGGTCCATCGCGGCCTCTTCCAATGAGCGGTCGAGCGAGCCGAGGCGGGACTGCACGACGACGGCGACGAAGCACATCGTCAGGGTGGTATGGGCGATCGTCACCGTCCAGAAGCCGCGCTCGGCGTTCAGCGCCACGAACAGCAGCAGCAGCGACAACCCGGTAATCACCTCCGGCATCACCAGCGGCGCATAGAGCATGCCGGAGAACAGGGTGCGGCCGCGGAATCGCTCGCCCCGCGACAGCGCCACGGCGGCGAGCGTGCCGATCAGGGTCGCAATGGTCGCCGACGAGACCGCGACCCGCAGGCTCATCCAGGCGGCCTCGACCATGGCGCGGTCCTTGAAGAACTCGTGATACCAGCGCAGCGACCAGCCGCCCCACACCGTCACCAGCCGCGAGGCGTTGAAGGAATAGACGACGAGGATCAGGATCGGCAGGTAGAGGAAGGCCAGACCCAGCGCGAGCGAGGCGACGTTGAAGCGGGACAGGCGGGAGACTTTGCGCATCGCCTCACCGCCCCTGTTCCAGCTGCCGCTTCTGCAGCCGTTCATATAGCAGCAGCGGCACCAGCAGCACCAGCAGCAGCACGATGGCCGCGGCGGAGGCGACCGGCCAATCCTTGTTGGTGAAGAATTCGAGCCACAGCGTCTGGCCGATCATCAGCGCATTGGAGCCGGCCAGGAGATCCGGAATGACGAACTCGCCGACGATGGGGATGAAGCACAGCAGCACGCCGGCGCCGACGCCGGGCAGCGACAGCGGGAAGGTGACCAGCCAGAACACCTGCCAGCGCGGCGCACCGAGATCGGAGGCGGCCTCCTCCAGCGCGGGCTCCATTTTGGCCAGCGTGGCGTAGAGCGGCAGGATCATGAACGGCAGGTAGGAATAGACGATACCGATATACATCGCGCTGTCGGTGGAGAGCCACACCACCGGCTGACTGACCAGATGCAGCGCCAGCAGGATCTGGTTGAGCAGGCCGTCATGCTGGAGGATGTTGATCCAGGCATAGATCCGGATCAGGAACGAGGTCCAGAACGGCACGATCACGAGCACCATCGCCACGGCTTGCCAGCGCGTCGGCAGCCGCGCCATGCCGTAGGCGATGGGATAACCGATCAGGAGCAACAGCGCGGTCGCGGTGACGGCGACGATGAGGCTACGCACATAGGCGAACACGTAGATGTCGTCGGAGACGAGCAGCCTGAAATTGTCGATCGACAACGCGGCAAAGGCGGTCTTCAGCGCCCCCCATCCCGCCATCAGGTCGAACACCGGCTCGTAAGGCGGCTGCGCGATCGCCGTCTGCGACAGGCTGATCTTCAGCACGAAGCCGAACGGCACCAGGAAGAACAGCACCATCCAGACATAGGGCGCGATCGCGGCAAGGCGAGCCGGTCGCGCGAAGATGCGGCGCGCGCTCATGACGGCAGCACCACGCAGTCGTCGGGCGTGAACCAGGCGACGACAGGCTGGTTCAGGCTGTAGGCGTCGACGTCGAGGCGCGCGCTGTTGGCGACCGAAGCCTGCACCATCCCGCCGGCGTCGAGCTTCACCTTGTAGGTGGTGGTGCCGCCGAGATAGCAGATGTCGGCAATCACGCCGTCCAGCTGGTTGATCGCCGTTTCATGACCGGCTTCCCTCACCGGACCACGGCGCGAGAGCTTGACCTTTTCGGGGCGGATCGCAACCGATAATCTGACCTCGCCGAACGGCTCGCGCGGCTCCGCCACCACCAGCGGTCCCGCATCGCGCGTGCCGATGACCAGACGATGACCGTCGCGCAATTTGGACTCGGCGTCGAACAAATTGACGTCGCCGACAAACTCCGCGATCCAGCGCGAGCGTGGCGCCTCGTAGAGCTCGCGGGGACTCGCGACCTGCGCGAGCTTGCCGTCTCTCATCACGCCGATCCGGCTCGCCATTGTCATCGCCTCTTCCTGATCGTGGGTGACGATGATGAAGGTCATGCCGAGCCGGCGCTGAAGCTCCATCAGCTCGCCTTGGGTACTCTCGCGCAGCTTCTTGTCCAGCGCTGCGAGCGGCTCATCGAGCAGAAGGAGCTGCGGCCGCCGCGCCAGTGCACGCGCCAACGCCACACGTTGGCGCTGCCCCCCGGAGAGCTGGTCGGGCTTGCGCTTCTCGAGCCCGTCGAGCTTCACCAGCGCGACCATCTCCGCCACACGCGTGGCAATGTCGGCGCGCGCCATGCCGGCGCGCTTCAGGCCGAAGGCGATGTTGTCGCGCACCGACAGGTGCGGAAACAGCGCGTAGTTCTGGAACATCATGTTGATCGGCCGCTCATGCGGCAGCGCCTGCGCGATGTCCTTGCCGCCGAGCAGGATGCGCCCTTGATCCGGCGCTTCGAAACCGGCGAGCATGCGCAGAAGCGTGGTCTTGCCGCAGCCGCTGGGGCCGAGCAGCGCAAAGAACTCGCCGGTCTTGATGTCGAGCGACACGCCGTCGACGGCCCGGAACGTCCCGAAGGTCTTGGCGACGCCCTCGATGCGCAGCAGCGGCTCGCTGGCCGCGAACTGCGTCTCTCCGACCGGATCCGCAGCGGCGTCTGTTCTGGCCAACTCGTCAGTCATGGTCCCTGCCAACCTCAATCCCGCCGCACGCTAGCGGCCGATCGTCCCTCACTCAACCGGTTAGAGGCGGCTCGTTCGCATCGGATTCGCCATGAACGCAGCCAGCGCATCGCATTCCTCCGCCGACATTGTCAGGCCGAGCTTGGAGCGGCGCCACAGGATGTCCTCGGGAAAACGCGCCCATTCGTGTGTCATGAGATAGCGCACCTCGGCGCCCGTCAACTCGGGACCGAAGGCCGGGCCGAGATCGTCGCGGGTCTTCGCCTCACCGAGCACAGCCGGCAGCCGCGAGCCATAGGCCGCGACGAAGCGTTGGGCCTGCGTCTCCGAGAGAAAGCGCCAGCGGTCACGCGCAAGATCGACCTCGGTGTCGAAACGGTCCCACGCGAAATCTCCGCCCGGCAGCGCCGCGCCTGCGGTCCAGGGCGGCGACATCGGATAGAACGGCGTCAACTTCGTCACCGCGCGCTCCGCCCGCAGGCGCGATGTGGTGACGTCACCGCCGAACATCGTGATCAGCGGCGCCTTGCGCCGCCGCGCGTGGAACAGCGTGGTGCCGTCACGCCGGCGCGCGGACGCAAGCGTCAGGTTGACGCCGGAGACCGCCCGCACCACGTCGGTCGGGGCGACGCGCTCGCGGAAATAGCGACTGGCCGCCTCACAGAGATAGCCGACGTCGGCCCCCCGCATCGCGACGATCGCGGGATCGCCGGTGAAATCGTGCGTGATTGTGCCGATCAGCGTAAAGTCGCGATCGAGGGGACTCGCGAAGATCAGCCGGCCATCGCTGTTCTGGAAGACGTAGACGTTATCGGAATCGAACAGCCGCGGGACGATGATCTGGCTCATCTGCATCGCCGCCATGGCGGGTTGCGGCTGCCGCAGCACGGTCTCGGCGACCATCGACGTCCAGCCGCCGGTGGCGTTGGCGAGTGCCCGGGCCGTGATCGTGCGACGATGGCCGCGGTCGACCACCGCGAGCCGCCATGTGTCGGTTCGATCGGCACGCACACAGCGCGCTCCAGTCCGAATCACGGCGCCGCGCTCGGCCGCATCCAGTGCCGTGAGCACCACCACTCGGGAATCGTCGACGACGCAATCCGAATATTCGAAGGCCGTGCCGAGTGGTCGTTTCAGCGCGTTGCCGACCGGATGATGCGTGATGTCGAGGGTCGCCGTTGCAGGCAGGCCGCTCCGGCTGGTGAGGCTGTCGTAGAGGAGCAGGCCGAGGCGCAGCAGCCATGGCGGGCGCTCGTCGGAATGCGCCGGGATCACGAAGCGCATCGGCCGAACCAGATGCGGCGCGATCCGGAGCCAGGTCCGGCGCTCGGCGAGCGCCCGGCGCACCCGTCGGAAGCCGCGCCGTTCCAGGACCGAGAGATCGCCGTGGATCAGCCGCGGTGTTGCCGAGGACGCCGCGCCGCCCAGATCGCCCTGCTCAAACAGGATGACCCGCAGGCCGCGGCCGGCGGCATCGCGCGCGAGGCTGACACCGTTCAGGCCGCCCCCGATGATCGCAAGGTCGTAATCCGCCATGAAGCCGTCGACTGGGAGCGAACGAAGCGCCCACCATCACTAGCCGGTCTTGAGCGCAAGCTCCATGACTTCGGCGCGACCGACGAGGCCGGCATATTTCCCGATCGGCAGGGGCTTGCCGAGCAGATAGCCCTGCACACCGTCGCAGCCTTCTTCGGCGAGGAAGACGAGTTGTTCCAGCGTCTCGACGCCCTCGGCGACGATCGACATTTCCAGGCCATGGCCGAGATCGATCACCGCGCGCACGATCGCCGCCGATTGCGGGTTGCGGCCGAGATTGATGATGAAGGCGCGGTCGATCTTGATCTTGTCGAACGGGAACGCCTGGAGATAGCTCAGCGAGGAATAACCGCTGCCGAAATCGTCCATGGAGATGCGCACGCCGAGCGCCTTGAGCCGGCGCAGCAGCGCAAGACCGCGATCGAAGTCCTCGATCAGCACGCCCTCGGTGATCTCAAGCTCTAACCGGCCGGGTGCGAGACCCGTCTCGATCAGAATGGAATGGACGAGCCCGACCACGTCGCCGTGCATGAACTGCGCCGGCGACAGGTTGACCGCGACCTGAAGCGGCGTCGGCCAGGAGGCGGCCTCGCGGCAGGCCTCGCGCAGGATCCACTCGCCCATCTCGACGATCAGGCCGCTTTCCTCCGCGATCGGAATGAATTCGGCCGGGGAAACCTGGCCGCGCACCGGGTGCTGCCAGCGCGCCAGCGCCTCGAAGCCGATGATATCGGTCTCGGCGACGCTGTGGCCCGCAGTCCCCTGCGGCTGGAAGGCGAGCGAGAGCTCGCCATTCTTGATCGCCATCGAGAGGTCCTGGTGCAGGACGCGGCGATCGCGGATCTGCTGGTCCATCTCCGGCTGGAACAGGCTGATCGTGCCGCGCGATTTCTGCTTGGCGCGGAACAGCGCCGCGCCGGCATTGGCGAGCAGCGAGGCGGCGTCGGCGCCGTTGTGCGGGAAGATCGACATGCCGGTGGTGACACCGGCGCGGACCGGGCGGCCGTCGATCTGGAATTCCTTAGCGACGGCATCACCGATCTGCTGCGCCAGCGCGAGGCCTGCCTCCGGCTGCTTGCCGTCGATGATCAGGCCGAACTCGTCGCCGGACAGGCGCGCCACCACGCCGCCGCGCGCGGAATCCTGGAGCCGCTGGGCCACCTCGACCAGGAGCTTGTCGCCGTGCGCATGGCCGAAGACGTCATTGACCTCCTTGAGGCCGTCGAGATCGACGCACAGAACCGCGAACTCCTCGCCGGTGCCCTCGCAGGCCTCGATCATCTGGGTCAACGCCTGCAGGAAAGCGGCACGGTTCGGCAAATCGGTGAGGCCGTCGTGGTAGGCCATGTGCGCCATGCGCGACTCGGTCTGCCGGCGATCGGTGACGTCCTCGTGGGTCTTGATCAGATATTGCGGCTCGCCGGTGTCGCCCAGCACGGTGGCGCGGCGGGTGAGGAACAGCCGCAGTCCGTCCTTGGTGGAGATCGGGTGCTCTTCGGTGATCATCCCACGCTTCTTGATCGCGGCTTCGTCGCGCGCGATGATCAGCTTGGCTTCCTTGGGATTGAAGATGTCGGACGCGGTCAGGCCCGTGGCTTCCTCGCGCCTGCGGTTGAGGATCGTCTCCGCGCTGCGGTTGGCGAGCAGGTAGCGGCCGTCCTTGACCTGCTCGACGATCAGGGCCACCGGGATGTTGTCGACCACGAGCTCCAGGAACTTCTTCGTGCTCTCCAGCTCCTTCGACAGCGAGCGGCGATCGGTGATGTCCTCGAACACGAGCATCAGGAATTCGGGCTTGTTGCTCTCGTTGCGGACCACGATCCGGATCGAGGCAACCATGCGCCGCTCACCGGCGCGGTCGACCTCGAATTCGTTGCGAAACTGGCCGTCCGGCGAATCGAGTGCCGCCCGGTCGGTCGCCTCGATGCTGTCCGCCGAGATGGGCGCAAACAGCTCGCGGGCGTTCTTGCCGACGGCATGATCGCGTGAGAAACCCCAGAAGCGCTCATAGGCGCTATTGGCGAAAATGTAGCGACCATCCTCGATGTTCTTCGCCGCCACGCAGGCCGGTACGTGGTCCAGCAATGTTTCCAGAAACTGCTTGGTGGAGGCGAGCTGCCGGGACAGCCTGCGCTGCTCGCTGACGTCCAGATGGGTCGCCACCGAGCCGCCGTTGGGCAGCACGAAATACTTCACCAGGATGGCCCGCCCGTCCGGCAGTTCGGTTATCAGGCCGTTCGGGCTTGCCGCCTTCTCATAGAACTCGTCGTCGGAAGCGCCGCCGAGCACGCCACGCTGGCGCCGCAGCTCAAGGATGTCGTGGCCGGTCATTCCGGCCCAGATGTCCGACCGCATCAAGCCGTAGATATCGAGATAGCGGTCGTTGCAGAAGATGATGCGCCGCTGCGCATCCGTCATCACCACGCCCTGGTTGAGGTTGTTCATGGCGGAGGAGACAAAGGCATTGCGCCGCAGCTGCAAACGCCTAGTCCGGCGCAGTGAGGAATGGATCCATAGCGCGATCGCGGCGAAGAACGAACAGATCACAATTCCCGCGATCAGGGCTTCCCAGATCACGTTGGGATCGAGGTGGCCGAGGTAGCTCGGAGGGCTGAAGCTGTCGGAGAGGGCAAAGGCGCGCGCAGGCGCGACCGCTGCGGCCAGGCACACGACGGCCTGCATCGCAATCGGAAGCGCGCTGCCCGCGTGCCAGTTCTTCTCAGCCATCAGCCACCCGCGATTTCAACGTCGGATTGTCTGGCCTGGCGGGTTTGGATCGGGTAAACGCCTGTACGAGCAACGGAAAAATGTGGCATCAAATACGGCAATTGCCCTGACATGATAAATGCTTCCTTAACGGAAAACGCCCCCGCGCCGCCGTTCCCAGGCGTGAGGCCTTCGTCGCTTCGAGCGGACGTCCTGCACAACCATGGATAGGGTGGACTGCGTCGTCATCGGAGCCGGCGTGATCGGGCTCGCGGTGGCTCGAAAGCTGGCGCAAGCCGGGCGCGAGGTGATCGTGCTCGAGCAAGCCGAGGCCATCGGCACCATCACCTCCTCGCGCAACAGCGAGGTGATCCATGCCGGCATCTACTACCGCGCCGGAAGCTGGATGGCGCGCATGTGCGTCGACGGCAAGCACGCGCTCTATCGTTACTGTTCCGAGCGCGGCATCCCGCACAGGAATTGCGGCAAGCTGATCGTCGCGACCAATCCGAAAGAGACCGAGAAGCTGCAATCGATCAAGGCGCATGCCGAGGCCAACGGCGTGCTCGACATGCAGTTGCTCACGGGCGATGCGGCACGTGCGCTGGAGCCGGCGCTCGCCTGCGACGCCGCGCTGCTGTCGCCGTCGACCGGCATCATCGACAGCCACGCCTACATGCTCTCGCTGCGCGGCGAAGCCGAGGACGCGGGCGCGGCCTTCGCGTTCCACACCCCGCTGATCCGTGCCAAGGCGACCGCCGGCGTGATCGAGATCGAGGCGGGCGGCGAAGCGCCGATGACGCTGCAATGCAGCCTCCTCGTCAACGCCGCCGGGCTCTCGGCGACCACCGTGGCGCGCAACATCGAGGGCATGCCGCTGGAACGGATCCCGACGGCCTACCTCGCCAAGGGAAACTACTTCAGCTGCAATGCCAGGGCACCGTTCTCGCGCCTGATCTATCCGGTACCCGAGCCCGGCGGGCTAGGGGTGCATCTGACGCTGGACATGGCAGGGCAGGCACGTTTCGGCCCCGACGTCGAGTGGATCGAGACGATCGACTATGAGGTCGACCCGGCACGCGCCGAGCGCTTCTACCCGGCGATCCGCAGATACTGGCCGACGCTGCCTGACGGTGCGCTCATGCCGAGCTATTCGGGCATCCGCCCGAAGATCGTGCCGCCGGCGGTGGCCACGCAGGATTTCTTGATGCAGGGCCCGCGCGATCACGGCGTCGAAGGCCTGATCAATCTGTTCGGCATCGAGTCGCCCGGACTGACGTCATCGCTCGCGATCGCGGATCACGTCGCCGAGCTCGCAAACATCTAGCATTTTAAAGCGAAGCGGATTCCGGTTGCGCGTAAAGAAGAGCGTCCAGACAAGAAGCTAGAGTCGCGCAAATCCTTGCACGCTGCGCGCCTTGCAGCAGGGATGAGCGCAAAGGCTCCCATCCCTGCCTGAAAGGGTGCGATCAACTCTACGCTGTTACGGGGTTACTAGTGGAGCGTGTCGCCGTGCCTGAGACGCTCGATCTGGTCCTTGACCATCAACTTCCGGCGCTTCAACTCAACAATTTGCAGGTCGTCTGTTGAAAGGTGCACGAGAGCTTCGTGCAATTCGTTTTCGAGAGTTTTATGCTTCCGTTCCAATTCAACCAGATGTGCCTGAATTGTCATTCGAAACCTCCTCGGTAGGGGTGAACCTTGGATTCGACCGGACGACGAAGTGTACATCACCGATTCGTTCTGTCGATGGGTATCCGTCGTCGCACTGTCATTTTTGAAAATTCATATGTAACGAAGCGTGAGTAAGGGAACCACGCGGGAAAAATCCGTGATATCAATGCGCTTGCGCAACGTCGGAGTGACCGCAGAAATATCCCGCGGGAGATCGACGCGGGACAGCCCGAGATCGCTTGCGATCACGGCGCGCAAGGACGATAGTTTCCACAGGGCATCCACAGCCTTAATCTCACGCCTATCGGTTTTTCGGCCACCGCAGACATGACCAATGAAGATGCGCGCGAACTCGAATCCGAGCTCGCCCGGTTGCACCAGGAACACCGAGATCTTGATGCGGCGATCGATGCACTGCATCAATCGCCCGCCCCCGACCTGTTGCGGTTACAGCGGTTGAAGAAACGCAAGCTGTTGTTGCGTGACCGTATCGCGTTCATCGAAGACCAGATCACGCCCGATATCATCGCCTGATCCACAGGAGGACAGCTCACGGCGACCCGCCGCATGTGAATCCGCTTGACTCAAAAGGAACAAAATAAGAACATTTGGACACCAACGCCCCCCGGAAAACCGTCCAAGGAAAACGCAGATGTCGGCAGCCGCCCTTCTCGACAACAGCCATTATGAACAAGCCTGTGATCAGGCGATCGCGATGTGCGACGGCAATCTGCGCAGCACCATCAAGGCGCTGATCATGGCCAATGAATATCTGGAGGCCGAGCTGGAGGAATTGCAGGCGGCGGTTTCCGCAGGCTGCATTCCGGAGACCTCGCGCAGCAAGAGCAGCGCCGCCTGACTGTCAGCTATCGGAGCCGACCATGTCCGATGTCACCTATTACGTTGCATTACCTTTCCTGACCGACGAGGACGGCTCGCCGGTCGCAGGTGCGGCCGAGGAATGCCAGAGCGCAGCGGCCGCGCTACGGCGCGCCGAGATCATGTCGCACGGCGCCGGCCACACCGGCGCGGTCGCGTTCAGCCGCAGCGGCGATCCCATGACCGGCGAATTCGGCGACGCCAAACTGCTCCGCAGCTTCGGCAACGTACCGAAAGACCTCGGCACACTTTAACTAGCTGCTGACGAGCCTGATGCGCGGCTCGTGCCGCCGGTGCGCCTTGCGCACATACATGGCGGCATCGGCATCCTCCAGGGCCCGCGTGGCGTCGGACTGCACTCCAAGCAGGGCGACGCCGGCGGAAGCGCCCGCGCTCACGTGCTGGCCGCGAAAGACAAAGGACAATTCGTCGACGGCCTGCTCGAAAGCCGCGGCCTTCGCCTTGGCGTCGGTCTCGCTGAGATTCCAGAGCAGCAGCGCGAACTCGTCGCCGCCGAGGCGGCCCACCAAGTCCGAGGCGCGGATCTGCCGCGTCAGCGTGGCGGCAATCGCCTTCAGCACCTCGTCGCCGGCCGCATGGCCGAAGGAATCGTTGATCGGCTTCAGCCGATCGACGTCGAGGACGATCAGCGCGCCGCTGGCGCGGTAGCGCTTCATGTAGGCGACGGCGCGAGCGAGCTCGCGTTCGAAGCCGCGCCGGTTCGGAATTTCCAGCAGGAAGTCGGTGTCGGCGGCTGCCTCGAGCTCCGCGACCCGCCGCAGCGCCCCCTTGAGCTTGCTCCGGAGGTCGCGGATGGTCGCGTTGACGGCCGGCTTCATAGCCCCTTTGGCGCCGCCAGCGGCCGACGCTCCACGCCGCGCCGGAAGCTTGGCCGGGCCCTTGGCCCGACTCTCGGCCAGACGCTTGGGAGCAACTTTGGAGCGACCGGCGCTGGTTTTCGGGCCCTTTTTGGCCTTCGCAGCGCTCGCCCTTTTTGGTTTCTTCATGGGCATCCTGCTCAATGAAGGCTTGCGGGGATTCACCAAGACAGGATAGTGCATTCCCTTCTCCTTGCCACCGCCTTGCGAGCAACCGGCCGGAACCGCTAATCTGGCCTATCTTCCTGTTTTTCGAGCACAATTGACGTCATGACCGCGCCAATCGCCATCATCATGGGAAGCCAGTCGGACTGGGACACGATGCGGCATACCGCCGACACGCTTGCAGCGCTCGGCGTTGTCGCCGACACTCGCATCGTTTCGGCACACCGCACCCCCGACCGGCTGTTTGCGTTCGCCAAGGGCGCCAAGGGGGCCGGTTACAAGGTCATCATCGCCGGCGCGGGCGGCGCTGCGCACCTGCCCGGCATGGCGGCAGCGCTGACGGAACTGCCCGTGTTCGGCGTCCCAGTCGAATCCAGGACACTGAAGGGCATCGATTCGCTCTATTCGATCGTCCAGATGCCCGCAGGCATCCCGGTCGGCACCCTCGCCATCGGCAAGGCCGGCGCCGTCAATGCGGCGCTGTTGGCGGCCGCCGTGCTGGCCTTATCCGACCCGGCCTTGTCCGATCGCCTCGCCGCCTGGCGCAAGGCGCAGACCGAGGCCGTGGCCGAGCGCCCGGAGGACAAGGCGTGACTGACGCAAAGCAGGTGAAGCTGAAGCCCGGCGACACCATTGGCATCCTCGGCGGCGGACAATTGGGGCGGATGCTGGCTATGGCGGCGGCACGGCTCGGCCTGCGCTGCCAGGTGTTCTCGCCCGATCCGGATTCACCGGCCTTCGACGTCGTCCTGAATGCGACCTGCGCCGAATATGCCGATGTCGAAGCACTCGAGCTGTTCGCCAACGACGTTGACGTCATCACCTACGAATTCGAGAACGTGCCGTCCGCGGCCGCGATGGTGCTGGATGCGCGCCGTCCCGTGCTGCCCAACCGCAAGATCCTTGAGACCACCCAGGACCGGCTCGCCGAGAAGGATTTCGTGACGCGGCTGGGCATCGGCACCGCAGCCTATGCCGACGTCACCTCGGTCCCGTCGTTGCGCGAGGCTATCGCCAGGATCGGCCTTCCGGCGGTGCTGAAGACCCGCCGCTTCGGCTATGACGGCAAGGGCCAGGCCATCATCCGCGAGGGCGACGACGTCGCGAAAGTGTGGACCAGTCTCGCCACCAAATCGGCCATCCTGGAAGCCTTCGTGCCGTACGAACGTGAGATTTCCGTGATCGCCGCCCGCTCCGCGACAGGCCAGGTCGAGTGTTTCGACGTCACCGAAAACGAGCACCGCGACCACATCCTGAAGATCTCCCGAGCGCCCGCCCGGATCCCGGACGTGCTCGCCGAGGAAGCGCGCAGCATTGCCGGCAAGATCGCGGGCGCGCTCGATTATGTCGGCGTGCTTGCCGTCGAGATGTTCGTGCTCGCCAACGGCACCGGACCCAAGGTGCTGGTCAACGAGATCGCTCCGCGCGTGCACAATTCCGGACACTGGACGCTCGACGGCGCATCCGTCTCGCAGTTCGAGCAGCACATCCGCGCCATTGCCGGCTGGCCCCTCGGCAAGCCCGTGCGCCACGGCGAGGTCGTCACCATGACCAATCTGATCGGCGACGAGATCAACGAATATGACAAGTGGCTGAGCGTGCCGGGCGCGACCGTGCACATCTACGGCAAGGGCGCACCGCGCCCCGGCCGCAAGATGGGGCATGTCACCGAAGTGCGACCCACGACCGGCGATTGACGGGACCGCGGCGCATGCCGCGATCCCGCTTTGCGATTACGCCGTCTTTGCGCCAGCGACGACGCCGGTGGGTTCGTCGCTGAGCCAGCGATAGATCACCCCGCCAAGCGCGCCGCCGATCAGCGGCGCGACCCAGAACAGCCAGAGCTGCGACAGCGCCCAGCCGCCGACGAACAGCGCCGGTCCCGTGCTGCGCGCCGGGTTCACCGAGGTGTTGGTGACGGGGATGCTGACGAGATGGATCATCACCAGCGCGAGCCCGATCGCCAGCGGCGCAAAGCCCGCGGGCGCGCGGCCGTGGGTGGCGCCCATGATGATGAACAGGAACATCATGGTCATCACCACCTCGGTGAGGAAGCACACGATCATGCTGTACTGGCCGGGAGAATGGGCGTCGTAGCCGTTGGACGCGAATCCTTTGCTGACGTCGAAGCCGGGAGCTCCGCTTGCAATGACGTAGAGAAGCCACGCGGCCACGATCGCGCCGGCGACCTGCGCGATCACATAAGGCAGGATCTGTCCGGCCGGAAAACGTCCGCCGGCGGCAAGACCGACGGTGACGGCCGGATTGAGATGGCAGCCTGAGATGTGGCCGATCGCGTAGGCCATGGTGACCACGCTCAGCCCGAATGCGAGGGAGACACCGACCAGGCCGATGCCGACCTGCGGAAACCCGGCTGCGATCACAGCACTTCCGCAACCTGCGAATGTGAGCCAAAAGGTGCCGATAGCCTCGGCCGCGTATTTCTTCATATCCATGTGTCGTCCCCTGCTTTCAAAGATACCGGAACAAAGCTCCGGAAACGGCCCCACCCTTGGCGTCAAATCTCCCAAATCAGGGCCGCGCAGAGGTATTTTGCCTCATTTAATGGCTGAACTTGGCCCGAAAACCCGCTTGGCCGGTGGACATCCCAAGTTTTGTCTGATACATCCGCGCCCTCAAGGTTAAGGGCGTGTGCGTTTCGCCATCCCCTTTGACTTACCAGAATTCAAATCCGATCCACTGAAGAGGATGCCGCGTGCAGGTTCTCGTTCGCGATAACAATGTCGATCAAGCCCTCAAGGCGCTGAAGAAGAAGATGCAGCGCGAGGGTATTTTCCGCGAGATGAAGCTCCGCGGTCACTACGAAAAGCCCTCCGAGAAGAAGGCCCGCGAAAAGGCCGAAGCCGTGCGTCGCGCACGCAAGCTGGCCCGTAAGAAGCTGCAGCGCGAAGGCCTGCTGCCGATGAAGCCGAAGCCGGTGTTCGGCGCCGGCCCCGGCGGTGATCGTGGCGGTCGCGGTGGCCCTGGTGCTGGTGCAGGTGCAAGTGCTGGTCCGCGCGGACCGCGCTGATTTACCAAACTTGAGAGACTTCAGTTTTTGATAACGCGGGCCCCTGGCCCGCGTTATTGTTTGTGAACGGTGCCTTCCTGGGATGGGGCACTACCGATGCGGCACCAGCGCGAGCGAACCGTAGATGGCCTCCCCTTTCCCCAAGCGCGGCTTGGCGCGGTTACGCCAGATCTTGCTGCAGCCGTTTGCGCTGGCCTTGATGGGGATTTCGCTGTGCGGCTGCTCCTTCGACCTGGGATCGCTGACGCCGGAGAAGGAGAAGCCGCAGGAGGCACCCAAGGCAGCTGCGACCGCCGAAAACGTGGTCAGCGCCGGCAATGTCAGTGAGGCCCAGGCCCATACGGCAAAGGCCCAGGCCCTGGCAAAGTCCGGCGAGACGGCGGCCGCGCTCGAGGAGTTCAATCACGCGGTCGGACTCGATCCCTACAATGCGCAGGCGCTCTATGGCCGCGCCCTGATCTACCAGGGCAAGAACCAGCACGATTTCGCGATCGCCGATTTCAGCGCCGCGAGCGGCCTAAACCCGCAAAAGGTCGAGCCGCTGCTCGGCCGCGCCATCAGCTATCTCGCCCTCGGCAAGGTCAAGGAGGCAGCGGCCGACCTGGATGAGGCTTCCGAGGCCGATCCCCACAATGCCCAGGTCTGGACCATACGCGGGCAAGCCTATGAACGGCTGGGCGACAGGACCAAGGCGGCGGCGTCCTACACCAAGGCGGTCTCGCTTCGTCCACGCGACGACGTCGCCCGCAGCGGCCTCGCCCGCGTCGGCGGCTGACGATTCTGCCGCAGCGCAGGCGCCGTCTTAATCCGGGGTGACACTCTTCGGCAGAACGGAATGGAACATGGACTTGACGCCCGACAGCATGTCGTCGGCGACATTGGTCTTCGGCCGCGGCATGGACGCGCCGGCATCGGCGCGCAGATCGAGCGGGGGCGCGATCATCGGGACCGGAATATCAGCCGGGGGCGTCAGCCGATTCGGGTTCTCGTTGCCGACCGAGGCCGTGTAGGGCGGGCTCGCCTGCGACGAGCCGCCATTGCCATAGGCCTCGGCTGCGGGTGTCGAGACCGTGATCGGCGGCGGCAACGGACGCACCGATGACGTATCCACGGGAATGATACGCGGGGCCTCCGGGGTGCGGGCGGCTTCACGCACCGCAGGCTCCTGAATCTTCTCGGGCGACTTGGTCTCGGAAGACTTGGTCTCGGAAGACTTGGTCTCGGAAGACTTGTTGTCGGAAGCCTTTGTGTCGGAAGCTTTGGCCTCAGCCGCTTTGCTCTCAGGCGACTTGCGCAGGCGCTCGATCGCGGCGCGCACGAGATCGTTGGCGTCGGGGGCTGCGGACGGCGCGGCAGCAGCCGGCGCCGAATTGGCCTCCACCACCGGGGTGGCGGGAGCGGGTGCACTGACGGCCGGGGTGGACTTGGCGACCGCCTTCTCGCGCGCTGACGGCTTGCCGCGCGGCGCGGCCTCGGCCGGTGCCACGTCCGCCATCGACTTCTCAGTGGTCTTGGGTTCAGCACCCGGCTGATCGGCAGTCTTCTCGGCCGCCGGCTTGTCCGTCACCTTCTTCTCGGAAATGCCCTTGGCCTTGACGCCGGGCGCGGGCAAGTTGGCCACATCGGCGGGCTTTCCGTTCTTGCCAGCCTCGGCGGGAGCCATCACGGCCGCAGGTGCATCCGCCGCCGGCTTGGCGTTGATGTAATGATTAACGATGTACGCCCCGATGATCGTTGCGAGCACCGAGGGGAAGATGTCCATCGAGATTTTAGCAATGTATTTCAGCATTCCGGCCACTCCCCGCGCGATCTGATGCGGGAACTTTGAGGCATAGTGAGGGATCAACTGCGACAGATCAATGGCAAAGGGGTACGCCGGAATTACGGCTTCAGCTCGACCTCAAGGAACACGATCTCGGTTGCGGTTTCGTTAAGCACGTCGTGCTGAACGCCGGCCTTGCGAAAATAGGATGCAAGCTGTGCTTTGGACCGCTCGCCATTGGGTGCCACGATGGTCATTTCCCCTGCGACCACGGGAACAATGACGTAGTCCATGCCGTGGGTGTGATGGCCGGTGGCGCTGTTTGACGCGAGCCGCCACTCGGTCACCCGAACCTGGTCATTGTCGATCTGAACCTCGGACTCGGCGGCAATCATCGGAACTCTCCTGGGGCATCATCCGGAAAACCGGTTCAGGCACGAAAACCATGAACACATAGACGGCAAATACCACCATATGGACCAGCCCGAACAGGACATTGGTCCTGCTCGTACCGAAGGTCAGCATGCTCAGGAAGAAGGTCAGGAGCAAAAGCACGCTGCCCTGGCCGCTGAGGCCGCGCGTGAGTTCCTTGTCGAGCGCATAGGTGGCGACACCGACCGCCGGGATAGTCAGCCCGATGGTGGCCAGCGACGAGCCGAGCGCGAGGTTGATGCTCTTCTGGAGGTCGTTCTTGCGGACCGCCGAGACGGCCGCGACGCCTTCCGGCAGCAGGATCAGGAGCGCGACCAGAAGTCCGGCAAAAGCAGGCGGCGCACCGATCCTGGCCGCGACGGCATCGACTACCAGCGAGAATTTCTTGGACAGCAACACGACCGCCAGCAGCGCAATCAGCAGCAGCACGACACTGAGCACCAAGGTCCGGCCCGACAGATGCGCCTCGCACGGCCAGCGCAGGAAAGATCCAGGCCGACCGAGGCATCGGATTGTGCGCGCTTATCCATCGGCTCCAATTGTCTCGGTCGAGCAGTAGCAAATCGGGCGGCAGATTCAATGCCAGCGCAGGATCGGAGCGAACGGCAGCAGCGTCAGCAGCACGAACAGCGGGATCAGCACCGCGCTGGCCCGCACGAAATAACCGAAGAAGCTCGGCATCTCGATGCCGTTCTCGCTTGCGATGCTGCTCACCATGAAATTCGGCGCATTGCCGATATAGGTGAGCGCGCCCATGTAGACTGCGCCCATGGAGATGGAAGCGAGCGTGCCCGAGAGCTCATGCATCAGCACCTGCGGGTCGCCGCCGGCGAGCTCGAAGAACAACAGATAGGTCGGCGCATTGTCGAGAAACGCCGACATCAGACCGGTGAACCAGAAATAGGCAACCTCGCGCGGCGTGCCGTCCGGCCCTGTCACGGCCGACAACAGCCAGGCGAACGCGCCGTGATGGCCGGCATCCAGCATGGCAATGACCGGGATGATCGCGATAAAAATGCCGGCGAACAGCTTCGCGACTTCGCGGATCGGCTCCCAGGTGAAGCCGTTGGCCTGCCTGTGCTCGTCCGGCGTCAACCACACCGACAGGGCCGCTATGGCCAGCAGCGCCGCGTTGCGAACGATGTCTTCCAGCTCCAGCCTGGTTCCGAGAACGTCGAAGGCGATGCCGGGCTTCCACACCGCCGAGGCCAGCAGGCTCGCGACGACGGCCGCGATCAGCACCAGGTTGACGAGGCCGCGGATGCGGACCGGCTTCGCGGCGCCGACAGCGCCGGGCAAGGGTTCGCTGCGGAAGCGCCAGACGTCGATGACAACGAAGATCGCGAGCAGCAGTCCGGCAACGATCGCCGTCTGCAGCCAGATGGTCCGCGTGGTCCAGAAGAAGTCGACGCCATGCAGGAAGCCGACGAACAGAGGGGGATCGCCGAGCGGGCTCAGCGCGCCGCCGACATTGGCGACCAGGATGATGAAGAAGATGACGACATGGGCGTTGTAGCGCCGCGGCCGGTTGGCGCGGATCAGAGGGCGGATCAGGATCATGGCCGCCCCCGTGGTGCCGACGACGCTCGCCATCACCGTACCGAGCGCGAGGATGCCGGCATTTGATGCCGGCGTCGCCTTGATGTCGCCCGTCACGAGAATGCCGCCAGCCACGACATAAAGCGAGAACAGCAGCACGATGAAGCCGAGATATTCGGCGAGCATGGCGTGAACGAGCGCGGCCAACGTCGCCATGCTCCCGGCAAGGATGACGAGCGAGGCGAGTGCCAGCAGCGACCAGGCCGCGGCGATCTTGCCGTAATGGTGGTGCCAGACTTTTGCAAACAGCAGCGGCCCGAGCGCGATCGACAGCAGCAGGCCGGCAAAGGGCAGCGCATAGGGCCAGCCCATCACCGCGCCGTCGAGCCCGGTCGCCGCCCATGCGTGCTGTGGCAACAACACGACGAGGATCGCGGCGATGAACCCGCTCCCGCGCCGAACGAAAAGTCGTCTAGAAAGCAATGAAGCGCCTCGCCGTTTCAATCGCACCGAACGCATCGAGATTATCGTGTCCGCCGCCCGCAAAGCGAACGAACTGTTTCGGTTCATGCGCGAGCACGAACAGACGCTCTCCGAACACGATGGAAATGGCAAGGTCATCGGTGCCATGCATCACCAATAGCGGCACAGTGACGCGCGGGATGCGCTCGTCGGAATGAAATGGATCGCGCATCAGCAGACGCACCGGAACGTACCAGAACGATGAAGCTGCAATATCGGCCGTCGATGTATAGGGCGCTTCCAGGATGAGTTTTCCAACACGATGCTCCGAGGCGACCGCGACCGCCACGCCGGTCCCGAGTGAAAAGCCCCAGGCGACGATTCGCTCCGCTGCGTAGCGCGCAGTGGTGAAGGCGTAGGCAGCCGCGGCATCGCGCAGCAGGCCGGCCTCACTCGGCGCCCCGCTTGAGCCGGCATAGCCGCGATAGGACAGCGCGACGAGGCCGGTGCCGCCCGCCGTCATGGCCTTGAGGCGGCTGACGCGACCGGCGAGATAATCGCCATTGCCCGGAAAATACAGGATCACGGGACGGCCTTGCTTCGCCGGCACGTGCCAGACGATGACCTTCTCGCCATCGGAGGTGGTCAGGACGTGCTCTTCGGCCTCAGGGAGGCCTGCGGCGTCCGGCGCGGTGCGGCCGACGGGCGGGATCGGAAACAGCATCTCGCGCTGCCTGACATACAGCACGAGGAGACCGGCGAAATAGACGGTCACGAGCAGGATGGCGATCCACTTGACGATGGTCATGATGACGCGGCCCGGCCCCCGTTCAGGGCTTTGCAGCAGCTCCGCAGCAATTTCATGACACCGCCCGAGGCGCCCCGGAACGTTGAGGCGCCCGCACGCCACCTGCTGAGCGGCGTACCATGCGACGCGCTGCTCGCGCGTCGCATTCGCAATGGTCGGTTTGTCTCCGCGTTACATCGCCTTGACGATGTTCTCGGTGACCTTCTTGGCGTCGCCGAGCAGCATCATGGTGTTGTCGCGATAGAACAGCGGATTGTCGATGCCGGCATAGCCCGAGGCGAGCGAGCGCTTGATGAACATCACGGTTCCGGCCTTCCAGACCTGGAGCACGGGCATGCCGTAGATCGGCGAGGTCTTGTCCTCTTCGGCCGCCGGATTGGTGACGTCGTTGGCGCCGATCACGAAAGCAATGTCGGCCTGCGCGAATTCAGAGTTGATGTCCTCGAGCTCGAACACCTCGTCATAGGGCACGTTGGCTTCGGCCAGCAGCACGTTCATGTGGCCGGGCATGCGGCCGGCGACCGGGTGAATGGCGTATTTCACCTCGACGCCTTCCTTCTTCAGGATGTCGCCCATTTCACGTAGCGCATGCTGGGCCTGCGCCACCGCCATGCCGTAGCCGGGCACGATGATGACCTTCTGCGCGTTCTTCATGATGAAGGCGGCGTCGTCGGCCGAGCCGAGCTTGGCCGGCTTCTGCTCGCCGCCGCCACCGCCCGCCGCCGCGGTCTCGCCGCCGAAGCCGCCGAGGATGACCGAGATGAAGGAGCGGTTCATCGCGTGGCACATGATGTAGGACAGGATCGCGCCGCTCGATCCCACCAGCGCGCCGGTGATGATCAGCGCGGAGTTGCCGAGCGTGAAGCCGATGCCGGCCGCGGCCCAGCCCGAGTACGAGTTCAGCATCGAAATGACGACCGGCATGTCGGCGCCGCCGATCGGGATGATCATGAGCACGCCGAGGGCCAGCGCGATGATGACGATCAGCCAGAAGTCGAGCGCGCTGCCCGACATCACCAGTCCGACGATGAAGACGACGAGGGCGATGGCGAGTGCGATGTTGATGAAGTGGCGGAACGGCAGGATGATCGGGGCACCGCTCATCCGCGCGGACAGCTTCAGGAACGCGATCACCGAGCCGGTGAAGGTCAGCGCGCCGATGGCGACGCCGAGCGACATCTCGACCAGGCTCTGCGGATGGATGTTGCCGGGGCTGCCGATGTCGAAGGCCTCCGGCGCATAGAACGCACCGGCGGCGACCAGCACCGCGGCCATGCCGACCAACGAATGGAACGCGGCGACCAGTTCCGGCATCGAGGTCATCGGCACGCGGCGCGCGATCACCGCGCCGACGCTGCCGCCGATCGCGATGCCAAGGATCACGAGGATCCAGGCGAGGCCGTCCGCCGGCGGATGGCTGGCCAGCGTGGTGGCGACCGCGATCGCCATGCCGATCATGCCGAAGAAATTGCCCTGCCGCGATGAGGCGGGGCTGGACAGCCCGCGCAGTGACAGGATGAACAGCACACCCGCCACGAGATACAGAACTGCAGCCAGATTGGCGTTCATCTCAGGTCCCCTTTGCCTTTGTCACCCCGAGGTGCACGCCGCTCACTTCACCTTCTTCTTGTACATCGCCAGCATGCGCTGGGTGACAAGGAAGCCGCCGAAGATATTCACGCAGGCGAAAATGAGCGCGATGAAGCCGAAGCCGCGCGCCCAGCCCGAGCCGCTCGAGATCATGCCGACGCCGACCGCGAGCAGCGCGCCGACCACGATCACCGAGGAGATCGCATTGGTGACGCTCATCAGCGGCGTATGCAGCGCTGGGGTCACCGACCACACCACGAAATAGCCGACGAAAACGGCGAGAACGAAAATCGACAGTCGGAAGACGAAGGGATCGACGACTTGTGCGATATGCTCCATGACGGCTCTCCTTACGCTTTCGGCTGGAAATTCGGGTGGATGACGGCGCCGTCCCGGGTCAACGCGGTCGCCTTGACGAGCTCGTCGTCCCAGTTCACGGCCAGCGCCTTGCTGGTCTTGTCGACCATCGTTTCGATGAAGTTGAACAAATTGCGCGCGTAGAGGCTGGAGGCCGACGCCGCGACGCGGCCGGCGACGTTGGTATAGCCAACGATCTTGATGCCACCGACATCGGCGACCTCGCCCGCCTTGACGCCTTCGACATTGCCGCCGCGCTCGACAGCGAGATCGACCAGCACCGATCCCGGCTTCATCGACTTGACCATGTCGGCCGTGACGAGCCTCGGCGCAGGCCGGCCCGGAATCAGCGCGGTGGTGATCACGATGTCCTGCTTCTTGATGTGCTCGGCGGTGAGCGCGGCCTGCTTGGCCTGGTACTCCTTGGACATTTCCTTGGCGTAGCCGCCGGCGGTCTGCGCGTTCTTGAATTCCTCGTCCTCGACGGCGAGGAATTTTGCACCGAGCGATTCGACCTGCTCCTTGGTGGCGGGCCGGACGTCGGTCGCGGTGACGACGGCGCCGAGACGGCGCGCGGTCGCGATCGCCTGGAGGCCGGCGACGCCGACGCCCATCACGAACACTTTGGCGGCGGGCACCGTGCCGGCCGCGGTCATCATCATCGGGAAGGCGCGTCCGAAGGCCTCGGCGCCCTCGATCACGGCGCGGTAGCCGGCAAGGTTGGCCTGCGAGGACAGCACGTCCATCACCTGCGCGCGCGTGATGCGCGGCATCAATTCCATCGCGAAGGCGGAGACGCCGGCATCGGCGATCGTCTTCAGCGCGGCCTCGTTGCCATAGGGGTCCATGATGGCGATGACAAGCGCGCCGCGCTTGTACTGCGCCAACTCGGAGGCTTCGGGGCGCTTCACCTTGATGATGATGTCGGCGTCCTTCAGCGCGTCGGCGCTGACGGTGGCGCCCACGGCGGTGAATTCGGAGTCCGGCAGACCCGACTTGAGGCCGGCGCCCGGCTCGATGGCGATCTCGGCGCCTAACGCCTTGAACTTCTTCACCGTATCCGGCGAAGCGGCGACCCGCGGCTCCGACGGATCGATTTCCTTGGCAATGGCGATCTTCATAGGCCCTCCGGCGACGCGGGAAAGAGCGCGCACGCGAACTTAGCGTTACTCCCGCAACGTTGGATACCGGTTTTCAATCCGGCTTGATTGCAAATTTTATGGGCACCGACGACGCTGGCGGTGCTGCAGACGATGAATCAGGTCAGGAAGATCGCCATCAGGATCACGATAAGCGCGACCGAGACCGTGCCGTACTTCACCAGCTTGATGAAGCCCTCGTAGGTCTGCTCGTGGGCAACGTAGTCGTTGCCGTCGGCGGTGCTGTACGCCACTTCGCTATGGTCGGCCATGAATTGTCCCCAGTCGAAAGTCGAATTTCATGGCTGGGATACCGCAAACTTTCGGGCAGGGCAACGGCAGGCAGGCGCGGTTTCCCGGCAAATCAGGTCATTTGGAATTCCGATTGGCGGGAAAGCTCGGCGCGAGCGCCGCTCAGCCCTGATCGATCATCGTGGCGGTGACGCTTGCGGCGGGGCGCTGGGAGACTGGAAGGCCGAGCGCCTCGCGGACCGCGTCGATCGCCGGCTCGCCCGCTTCGGTGAATCGGGCCGTATGCGGATTGACGCCGCACCCGACCGCCACCGGGTTGTCGCCGGACAGGAAACCGTGGGCCATGTGGAAGCCCAGCGCGCGGTAGACCTCGAACTGCTCCTCCGAGAAGAACTGGTCGCCCGTGGTCTCGTGCGGGAACGTGGCGTGCCGCCGCGCATAGTCGCGGATGTAGTCGTTCTCGTCTCCGGTCAGGGACGATTTAAGGTAGACGAGATAGCCAATGTCGCCGGCGCCGTAGTCGATGGTGCCGATGGCGACGTGGACGTGATCGATCGGCTCGTCGTGGCGCCGGCCTGAGGACGTCGAGGGGTCCGCATTGCACGCCATAACGGCCCGCGTGCGCTCGCGGATCGGTATCCAGGGCAGATCGATCCGGACACCGAGATCGATGCGGGCATAACGCTGCAACGTCATCAGCGACGCGAAGTTCATCGGCGTGTCCGCTTCCGCATCCACGGCGATGATGACCCGGCAACGCCGGCGCAGCAGCTCGTAGATGCCGAGATTCTCGATATGGCCGCCGTCGGTGAGATAGACACCGTCGCTGTTCTCGTAGAGACGGCCGGAAATCTCCGACCAGAAATAGAGCGGCGAGAAGCGGCGGAACCAGCGCGCATTCACGTAGCGCGGATTTCGCAGCCAAAAGCCGAGCCGCACGTTGAGAAGCGCAAGCGTCGGCGTCAGCGACCGGATCGAGTTCGATCCCATGTTCGACGACGCAGCCGCCCCGGAGATCGCCATGGCTGTGGCGAGGTCGAGACTTTGCTCGGCCTTCTCGACAGCCAGGGTCGCCGCGTAGCCGGTGGCCTCGCTCCCGACATTGCGCGGTGAGAATACGAAGAAGTCGGCGTTGCGGCCGCGCCGGTTGGCGAAGTCCGATCCCTGGATGTTCAGCGCCGTGTTGATAAGGTGATAAGGCGCCAGCAATTTGGGCCCGCCCTGTTGGCGGTCCTCCTGAGCGTCTGCGACGCCATAAAGGTCGCTCAGCTTCATGCGATCGAGCGACTTGAAGTCGCGCCCCTGGTCTAGACTGGCCTCGGCACGCGCAAGATCGTGCTCGACCGGCCGGATCGGGTTGAACAGGAAGGCCTTGCTCAGCCTGTCGCGGTAAAGCCGGTGCAGCGAGTTCGCATTCGGGGTCAGAAGCCAGGAGACCAGGAACAACAACAGACCCGTCAGCGCATACAGGACGATCACCGGCAGGGTGTAGCCGTAGGCCGCGTCGGATCCCGATCCCTGGAACAGTTGGGGAAAGTACGGCTGAACCCTGAGCTTGACCCATTGTGCCGCAGGCTGAAGCCACGCCGGCGCGTGCCAAGTCGCCAACCGATCCGAGTCCGTCTCGACGCGCGGCTCGGGGGACGGCGCAGCCTTTGGCTCAGTGAATTCGATGGCGGCGTTTCGGTCCAGCTGCACCTTGCCTGCGAGCGCCGCCGGGAGGGTCGCGGACAATTTTGCCTTGGCGATGCAGTCCCTCTGCTCGGTCTGGGCCGAGCAATCCCTGAAGATGTCGTTGGAGATCCCCCAATAAGACAAATTGAGATAAGCGACCCAGATGATCAGCGGCAAGGCGAGGCCGGCGAACCAGAGCGCGGCCTTGGCAACGAGAACCATCGATCCTCGCTGCGAGGAAGCGCTGTTGCCCTTCAGCAGCTCGAGAAATTGCTGCCGGAACGCGGCGACGAGCGCCGCGATCGGCGCCGCGACGGCGGCAAGCGACTGTATCCAGGTCACCGCGACGCCGCCGACCGGCCCGCCGATCACGCTGCTGTCGGCAACATCGAACATCTGCCGCAGCATGAACGGCTGAAACTCGAAGAAGGCGATGGCCGACAGCAGGACCAGGAAGGTCGCCCCCACGGTCGGCAAATGCGAACGAAATTCCTGGCGATGGCTCGGGCGGGCAAAGGACCGCACGATCGCCCACAGGAAAAAGAGTCCGACCACGATGATCGCAGTTGCCAGGGTGAGCGCGAAGTTGGTCACCTTGAGCACGCGCGCGAAATCGCAGGCGCCGCCGACGACAAGGACGATGGCCGCGGCATAGACCCATACGATCGCCGGACCGCTCCCCCGTTCGGATCGCGAGCAGATATATGCCAGCACTGCGCAGGCGAGCAGGATCACACAGGCGATGGCACCGACCTTGGTGAAGCCGTGCTGATTCACGAAGCCGAAATCGTATAGCTCGCATCTCTTGGAATCGACAAAGCTGACGCCGAACAGATTGGCGACCGTCAGGCACGTCCGGGTCGGCGTCGACCAGATGGTGACCGCCGCCAGCATCAGGATGACCGGAAGGATGATCCCGATATTGGCGATCAATCCGCGCACCACGATGGCAAAGCCGGTGAGGAGATCGCGCACGCCGGCGGGGATCAGATAGTTGGAGTAATTCCGGATGTGCCCGACGGAGGCGGTATCGCTGATCTCGCTCGCGGTCGCGGTGCCGCCCGAAGGCCTCTCCCCGAACACGAAACGCCGCGTGACCGTCATGGTCGCGCTGAGCGAGGCGCCGATGTAGCCGCCGCCCGAGACAGTCGAGAGGTAGTCGATCCGCCGGAACAGATTGTGGTGGTTCAACGCCTGGAGGACGCCGAGGCAGAGCGCCGAGGACCGAATGCCGCCGCCGGACAATGCGAGCCCGGTGACGTCGAGCATCTGGCAGGATTGCAGACCATCCGTGCCGATCTGGCGCGTCGCCTCGCGGCGGGTGTTGATGGCTTCGATCTCGTCGCGAACGATCTGATGGTGCTTTTCGCACCACGGCATTTCCTCAGTAGACCGCGGCGCCCGGGCTTCAACGGGCTGCGTCGGCTGGAGCTGATCGAGCATGCGTGCCTCCCCTGGGCGGCGGAGCACCGGCAATCAATGGTTGTAAAGCGAATGAAAATAGCCTTATGAAATTTTAGTCTCGCCGGGGATGCAAACGTTCAATGCCACATCGCCGGCGCGCGGTTGCGAAGGCTATGTGGCCAAACGCTGCGTCGCCAAAGGCTGCGCGGTGCCGGCTGGAACTCGCCGGCGCTGCATCCTGCGGAAGGTCTCGAGCCGCGCTTCAGGCAACTCCCGCCTGCCTCAGCCCATCGCTTCCAGCTCGTCGATCATACCGGCGATGACGCTCAGGCCGCCGTCCCAGAACTTTGGATCCTTGGCATCGAGCCCGAACGGCCGCAGCAGTTCGGAATAATGCTTGGTGCCGCCGGCGGCGAGCATGTCGAGATAACGTTCAGCGAATCCCTCGGCCGCATTCTCGTAGACGGCGTAGAGCGAGTTCACGAGACAATCGCCGAACGCATAGGCGTAGACGTAGAACGGAGAATGGATGAAGTGCGGGATGTACATCCAGTAGTTCTCGTAGCCCGCTTTGATTTCGATTGCCGGCCCCAAGCTCTCGCCCTGCACAGAGAGCCAGATCTCGCCGAGCCGCGTCGCGGTGAGCTCGCCGTTCTTGCGCTCGGTGTGGACCGCGCGCTCGAAGGAATAGAACGCGATCTGCCGCACCACGGTGTTGATCATGTCCTCGACCTTGCCGGCGAGCAGCGCCTGGCGCTGCTTTGCGCTCCTGGTCTGCGCCAGCAGCCGCCGGAAGGTCAGCATCTCGCCGAACACGCTCGCGGTCTCCGCCAGCGTCAGCGGCGTCGGCGCCATCAATGCGCCGTTCCTGGCCGCCAGCACCTGGTGCACGCCGTGGCCGAGCTCATGGGCGAGCGTCATCACGTCGCGTGGCTTGCCCTGGTAGTTCATCAGCACGTAGGGGTGCGCGGACGGCGTGGTCGGATGCGAGAAGGCCCCCGGCGCCTTGCCCGGGCGCACCGGCGCGTCGATCCAGCGGTCGGTGAAGAAGCGCTCGGCGATGTCAGCCATCTTTGGCGAGAAGCCGCGATAGGCGGTGAGCACCATGTTTCGCGCGTCGCCCCAGCCGATCACGTCGGTCGCAGCAAAGGGCAGCGGCGCGTTGCGGTCCCAATAGGCCAGGCGCTTCCTGCCGAACCAGCGTGCCTTCAGCGCGTAGTAGCGATGCGACAATTTTGGATAGGCCGCGCGGACCGAGGCGACCAGCGCATCCACCACCTCGCGCTCGACGCGGTTATTCAGATGCCGGGAATCCGCGACGTCCTTGAAGCCGCGCCAGCTGTCGGAGATGTCCTTGTCCTTGGCCAGGGTGTTCGTGATCAGCGCAAAGGTGCGCTCATTGGCCTTGAAAGTCTTTGCGAGCGCCTCTGCCGCGGTCTTGCGCTTGGCGCCGTCGCGGTCCTGCAACAGATTGAGCGTTGGCTCGATCGCGAGATCCTTGGGCCCGACCTTGAAGCGCAAGCCCGAGATGGTCTGGTCGAACAGCCGGTTGAAGGCGGAATAGCCGGTCTGCGCCTTCTCCAGGAAGAGCTGCTCGAGCTTGTCGTCGAGCTGGTACGGCTTCTCCTTGCGCAGATCCTCGATCCAGGGACGGTAGTGCGCGAGCTCGGTGGCCTGCATCGCGCGGGTCAAAATATCGTCATCGATGCGATTGAGCTCGAGCGCGAAGAACAGCAGATGTGTCGATGCCGCCGTCAGGCGCTCGGAAACGTCGCCGTAAAACTTTGAAATCTTGGGGTCCACGCTGTCGCCGGCATGAACGAGGCCAGCGTACGAGCCGAGCCGGCCGGCGAGGTCGTCGATCGCCTCATAGCGTCGCACGGCTTCAGCGAGCCATTTTCCGCCATCTTCCTTTGCTGTTCCTGTTGCGAGCTTGCCCTTGTAGTCCGTCTCGAACGCGACGCAATCGTCATCCATCTTTGCGAGATCGCGCGCCACTTCCGGTGCATCGATCCCGGAATAGAGGTCGGCGAGGTTCCACTCCGGAAGCTTGCCGGTCTTGCTCGCAGGCTTTGCGGGTGAAGGCTTGGCAAGCGAAGACTTGGCGGGTGAACGCTTGGAGGGTTTTGCCTTGGCTGTCTTGGTGTTCGGCTTGCGAAGAGCGGGCTTGCTGATGGCGGACTTCTTAACTGCAGGCTTGGAGCGCGAATTCATTGTGTGGGAAACCTGTGTTCAACAATCGCGACGGCGGGCGGGGGCATCAGGATTTAACAGTGCGTTAATCGGCTTCGGCCAGAGTGCCCCGATTCGAGACAGATAGTAGTAGCGTGCGGGGAACACCATGGCTGCCAGTATTTTGATCGCCGACGACGACGCTGTAGCCCGCCGGCTGGTCGAAAACATGGTGCAGAAATGCGGCTATGAGACGATCGTGGTGGACTCCGGCGACGCGGCGATTGCCGCCCTCACCGCCCCTGACGCGGCCATCGACGGCGTCATCCTCGATCTCGTGATGCCCGGCCTCGACGGCATGGGCGTGCTGGCGAAAATCCGCGAAGCGGGTCTCAGCATCCCCGTCATCGTGCAGACGGCCCATGGCGGCATCGACAATGTAATCTCGGCGATGCGCGCGGGCGCGGCCGATTTCGTGGTCAAGCCGGTCGGCCTGGAGCGGCTCCAGGTCTCTCTTCGCAACGCGCTCAACTCCTCGGCGCTCAAGGGCGAATTGCAGCGCATCCGTCACAGCCGCGAGGGCCGGCTGACCTTCTCCGACATCATCACCCGCGCCGAGTCGATGGCGAGCGTGATGCGCGCGGCGCAGAAAGCAACAAACTCCTCGATCCCCGTGCTGATCGAGGGCGAGTCCGGCGTCGGCAAGGAGATGTTCGCGCGTGCCATCCATGGCAGCGGCGAGCGCAAGGCAAAGCCGTTCGTCGCGGTCAATTGCGGCGCGATCCCCGACAACCTCGTCGAGTCCATCCTGTTCGGTCACGAGAAGGGCGCCTTCACCGGCGCCACCGAACGCCACACCGGCAAGTTCGTCGAAGCCCATGGCGGCACGCTATTCCTGGACGAGGTCAGCGAGCTGCCGCTGAGCGCGCAGGTCAAGCTGCTTCGCGCGCTCCAGGAAGGCGCGGTCGAGGCGGTCGGCGGCCGCAGACCCGTGAAGGTCGACGTCCGCATCATCTCGGCGACCAATCGCAGGCTGCTGGAGCGGGTCAAGCAGGGCCACTTCCGGGAAGACTTGTTCTATCGCCTGCATGTGCTGCCGCTCACGATCCCATCGCTACGCGCCCGGCGCGAGGACATTCCGCATCTGCTCAGGCATTTCCTGGCGCGCTTTGCCGCCGAGGAGAACCGCCCCATCACCGGCATCAGCGGCGAGGCCGTTGCTCACCTTGCCCAGCTCGATTGGCCCGGCAACATCCGCCAGCTCGAAAACGCGGTCTACCGGGCCGTGGTGATGAGCGACGGCGACCAGCTTGGCCTTGACGACTTCCCCCTGATCGCCTCGCAGCCACATCCGGGAACAGACATTCCGACCGCGCCGCTGATGCTGGAGCCGATCGCGGCCCCCTCCGTCGTGTCGGGTAATGACATACCGATCGCACCGCTGCCGCAAGCGGGTGCTCTCTCCATGCTGACCGCGACCGGAGACGTCCGGCCGCTGGAGGATATCGAGAACGAGATCATCCGTTTCGCGATCTCGCATTACCGCGGGCAGATGTCCGAGGTCGCCCGCCGCCTCAAAATCGGCCGGTCCACCCTCTACCGCAAACTCGATGAGGCCGGGGTTCCCGGCCATGGCGGCAAAAGCGGTGAGGAGACGCACTGAGCCTGACGCGAACGGAGGTTCGTCCGGGCGGAGCGATACGACTGTAAGCCGTTCGTACGACGACGGAATTCGACTGCGATTTGAACCGTGACTTGGAAGTGACAGACACAGGGAAAAGCGCGTGGCAGAAGCGCACAATCCGTTGCCAAGAGGCTTGCTTGAAGTCAGTTTGTCGTGAGTTGTCCCGGGTAGCGCTGGCTGCGAAATGGGGGCCTGTATATCGTCTGCGTAGGATTCGTTGCGTGCAGGCGTGCAACTTTCGAGAGGCCGGCGCGGTTTAGCCGAAGCTCAATAGGCGATAACGAAGCTGTTCCACGGGGGACAGTTCACCCGAGGGGTGCGACACAATGCGTGACTGTTTGAACCACCGTGCAGGCTTTGACCGTGTCTTGATGACGGTCGCGGCGACCTTCCTCACGGTATCGGCCAGCTCGGCCCTGGCGCAGGATCAGGCGCGCAGCAGCGCTGCCGAGCTCGCGATCGAAGCCGCGATCCCGCGCCCCGAACCCGCAAACGTCCCGCCCCCGACCGCATCCGACATCAAGCTCGACACCACCGCCACGGTTCAGGACTCGGCAAAGGAGCCGGTCAAGGAACCCGTGAAGGCCGAAGCCGCTCCCGCGCCGGACAAGGTCGAGACCAAGCCTTCCGACGTCGCCACCACGCCGGCGACCGAGGCGCCGAAGAGCGAGACGGCGAAGACGGAACCTGCCAAGGCCGACACGGCGACAACGCCGGCCGCGCCCGCCACCGCTGCGGCTCCGGCCTCGGAGCCGGTGAAGGCCGCGAGCAACGTTCCCGCCGCCGACCAGCCGGTCGCCGACAAGCTCAAGGACGCCATCGGCGCCAAGGCTTCACGCTATTTCGACCGCAAGAACGAGCGCGCTACGATCGAGAAGTTTTACGGTGCACGCGACTTCGCGCCGGTCTGGACCCAGGCCGGCAGCCTGACCGCTGCGGCCAAGGGCGTGATCGCACGGCTGAAGGACGCGGCGTCCGACGGTCTCAATCCCGCCGATTACCCGCTGCCGGACTTCGCAGCCGCCACGACACCCGATACACTCGCCGATGCCGAGCTCAAGCTCACCGCCAGCATGTTCGACTATGCGCGCCAGGCTCAGAGCGGCCGCATGCACTGGTCACAGGTCAGCGGCGACATCCTCTATCCCGAGCATCCGATCGATCCGAACGAGGTGCTCGCCAAGGTCACGACGGCGGCGGACGCCTCCGCGGCGCTCGACAGCTACAATCCGCCGCAGAAGCTTTACAAGGAGCTGAAGGCGAAGCTCGCAGAGCTCCGCGGCCAGGGCAACGGCCCGGTGATCGAGATCGCCGATGGTCCGACGTTGAAATACACCCCGGCCGGCAAGAAGCAGGCTGAAATCGTCGTTGAAGATCCGCGCGTGCCGCAGCTGCGCGCCAAGCTCGGCATCACCGAGAACGCCAACGACACCCGCTATGACGCGGCGGTCGCCGAAGCCGTGCGCAAGTTCCAGAACAGCGCCGAAATCAAGGCGACCGGCATCCTCGACGACAAGACGGTCAAGGCGATCAACACCCCGAAGCGCGACAAGCAGATCGACGTGGTGCTGGTGAACATGGAGCGCTGGCGCTGGCTGCCGCGCGACCTGGGCGTCCCCTCCCTCGGCGATGCCTACGTCATCCTCAACATTCCCGACTACACGCTGAAGGTGATGCAGCGCGGCCAGCAGGTCTGGACCACCCGCGTCGTCACCGGCAAGCCCGGCACGCATGCGACCCCGCTGCTCACCGAGACGATGAAGTACATCACGGTCAATCCGACCTGGAACGTGCCGCCGTCGATCGTCTACAACGAATATCTGCCGGCACTTCAGCAGGACCCGACCGTGCTCCAGCGCATGGGCCTCAAGCTCGAGCAGAACCGCGACGGTTCAGTGCACATCTCGCAGCCGCCCGGTGAAGCCAATGCGCTCGGCCGCATCCGCTTCAATTTCCCCAACAAGTTCCTGGTCTATCAGCACGACACGCCGGACAAGAACCTGTTCGCCCGGGACGAACGCGCCTTCAGCCACGGCTGCATGCGCGTGCAGAACCCGGATCAGTACGCGTCGGTCCTGCTCAACATCGCGATGCCGAACGAGAAGTACACGCCGGAACGCATCCGCAGCATGTACGGCAAGAGCGAGATCGACTTGAAATTCCCGACCCCGATCCCGGTCAACATCACCTATCAGACCGCATTCGTGGATGATGGCGGCAAGCTGCAATTCCGCAAGGACGTCTATGGCCGCGACGCGACCATGATCAACATCCTGAAGAACGGTCGCGGCAAGGATCTCGAGAACGTGGTCGCGCACTCCCAGCCGAGCTATTCACGCCCGGCAACGACGCTGCCGAACGGCGTCCTGGCGGCCAATGGCGGCTCGTCCGGCCCGAATTTCTTCGAGCGCCTGTTCGGAGCGCCGACCCCGCCGCCGGCTCCGGTCGGCCGCCGTCCGCAGCAGCAGCGGGTGTTCACCCGCTGAGCCAGGCCCGCCCCGGGTCTGATTTCCTGAAATTCAGCAATAAAATCAGCGACCTCATCCTCTGGATGGGGTCGCTTAACGTTAACCATTCTCCACCTGACCTCGGGCAGCGGGCCTTTTTTCGCCACACTCACCCGGTTAGGTTCGCGATCTGACTTGGTTTGGGGGCGGGAAGGTCAACCTCGAATTAACCTTCTCGCTTTAACAAAGCGTTCATCCTCTTTCGCGCGCTACGGGGTTAGCGGGAGAGTCCATTTTGAACGCTCGTCGACTGGGTGGGCTCTAACGTGCTGACTGGAATCGCACGCCAATTCGCTGTGCTGTCGTTGTCCCATGCGGGAGTGAAGGCCGGATCACGGATCGGCCTCGCTGCCGTATTGCTGCTTGCTGCCGCGGGTTCAGTTCATGACGCCGCCGCGCTCAACGAGACCAAGACGCTCTCCTTCCACCACACCCATTCCGGCGAAGACCTTACCGTCACCTTCAAGCGCGACGGGCGCTACGACGAAGCGGCGCTGAAGCAGCTCAATCACTTCCTGCGCGACTGGCGCAGCCAGGACGAGACGGTCATGGACCGTCACCTCTTCGACATCCTCTGGGAAGTCTACCGCGACGTCGACGGCAAGCAGCCGATCCAGATCATCTCCGCCTACCGCTCGCCCGCCACCAACTCCATGCTCCGCCGCCGCTCCTCCGGCGTGGCGCGCTTCAGCCAGCACATGCTGGGGCATGCGATGGACTTCTACATCCCGAACGTGCCGCTGGAGCAGATCCGCTTCGCCGGCCTGCGCCTCCAGCGCGGCGGCGTCGGCTTCTATCCGACCTCAGGCTCGCCGTTCGTACATCTGGACACCGGCAGCATCCGGCATTGGCCGCGCATGACGCATGACCAGCTCGCCCGGGTCTTCCCGGACGGACGCACCGTCCATGTCCCAACCGACGGCACGCCGCTGAAGGGCTATGAGCTCGCCAAGGCCGAGATCGAGCGGCGGGGCAGCGGCGAAGATTCCGGCAGCAAGTCGAATTTCTTTGCCGCCCTGTTCAAGGGCAAGCCGGCTCCGGCGGCCACGAGCAACGACGAGGATGACGAGGGCGCGCCCGCTCCGGCCGCGAAGCCTGTTGCGCCGACCGTGGTCGCCGCCGCGACCAAGCCGGCCGATCCGGTGCCGACGCCGCGCGCCAAGCCGTCAATCGCGGCGACGATTCAGCTCGCCTCGGCCGATGCGCAGCTCGTCGCGCTGCCCAAGTCGAAGCCGGCGCCCGTGGCTGACAAGCCGGCCGCCGGCAAATCTGCTGACGCCAAGCCCGAGACGCCCGCCGACATCATCAATGCCCGCGGCTTCTGGGATGCCCCGGCTACGCCGCAGCAGGCGACGCCGGCCCAAGTGGCTGCGCTGAAGGCCCGCCAGGCGCTTGCCGCCGCCACCGATCCGCAGCCGACCGCGAGCGTGTCCAGCGCCGCCTATCAGGCGCTGGCTTACGCGCCGGCGTCCGCCTCCCCGGTCGACCGCGCCAATGTCGTCGCCGCCTCCGCGCCGATCCCGCGCTCCGCCCGTCCCACCGCCGCGTCGCGCAACCTTGCGCCCGCGACCGAGATCAACACGGTGGTCGGCAAGCGTGTCGACGGCATGGTCGCAACCGCGACCCGGCTCTCCGCAGCCAAGGGTGAAAGTATCTGGCTCAAGATCGTGATGCTGTCGCCGAGCGCCAGCCGCGCGATGTCGGTCACGCTGATGGGCGAGCTCGACACGGCCGCGATGCGCGCCTACTTCGTCAAGCCGCAGTCCGTGATCGCCATGGGTTTTGCGGACGATCCGATGCAGGGCCTGTCCTGCGACAGCTTCTCGGGCACCGCCACCGCCAAGCTCGAGACGACGTCGTTCGTCATGCGGACCGCCGCGTTGCGCTGAGGTCTTCGCGCGCCGCTAACGCTTCTTCCTTCGTTGATCCAGATGATACGTCAACGCCAGCGACAGGCAGACCGATAGCTCCCGCTTAGGCGGCTTGCCCGACACCGGCAACAGCAACGCCCTGGTCTGCCGATATTCGAACCGATCGGGAAAGCGTTCGCGAAAGGTATCGACCAGCGTCGTCTTGCAATTGAACAGAATCGCGGCGTGCGCGGAGTCCTTCAGGCGGCCGAGCCGGATCGTGCTGCCACTGCCGGTCTCTTCGGTCAAATAAGCAGGCTCGCCCCATTTCAACGTTTCGGTGAGACGGCCGATGCCTTCATCCGCCGCGGCGGTCGCGAAGATCAGCTCGCGTACCCAAAGCAGCCGCTTGCCGATCGACGCCGGAAAAGCGTCGTAGGCACGGCTTACCTCGCGCGGCAGCGGCGGCGCAGTCACCGCGGTCTCCTTCGATCGACATGGTGTCGCCCAGGCCAAAGCCGGGACGACACCGATAGCTCAGATCATCCCCAGTGCCTGCATGTAGGTCTCGAGGATCGTCTCGGCCTCGGCGCGCTCGTTCGGGTCCTGCTTGCGCATGCGCACGATGGTGCGCAGCGCCTTGACGTCGTAGCCGTTGCCCTTGGCCTCGGCGAAGACGTCGCGGATGTCGTCGGAGATCGCCTTCTTCTCTTCCTCCAGCCGCTCGATGCGCTCGATGATGGACTTGAGCTGGTCCTTGGCAAATTTCGTCGCGGGCTCGTCGTCGCGGACGGCGGCGGAGGTGGCCATCTTGGTACTCCCAATGGAACTGGCAAAACGAGGTGACGCCGGCATCATCACCGCGCGTGCTGGTTAGACCCTTAGGGTTCGGACCTCTCGCGTTCAAGGCGGCATCGCGCTCGTCCACAGCGCGCCCACACCTTCCTGCGGCGCGTCGAAGAAAGCTGTTGTGTGATGCGACTCAAGGGCACCGCACATCAGGCTGCCGGCGCGGCCGTTCAGTGCCCGGGATGAACCTTCTTCATGGCGTCGAGCTGCTCAGGCGTGGCCGCGCCCTGGTATTTCGATTTCCAGGCCTCGTAAGGCATGCCATAGACGGCTTCCCGGCTCTCGTCCTTGCTTAAGGCGACGCCTTGGGCGTCGGCGGCGTCCTTGAGCCAGTTGGACAGGCAGTTGCGGCAGAAGCCTGCGAGATTCATCAGGTCGATGTTCTGGACGTCTGTCCGCGTCTTCAAATGATCGACCAGGCGCCGGAAAGCGGCAGCCTCGAGTTCCGTTCTGGTTTTGTCGTCGATTGCCATGGCTGGATTCCTCGGCTTTGCAAAATTGGCAGTGACCCGGATGGGGCACCCTTACGAGATCAGGTGGGGCCTGTCACAGATTTTGCCATATCGCGGCGCAAACGGGCGCAAAGCCGGCTTCGGGCAGTTCCCGGGCCCTACGCCAAATCGTCAATGATCTGATATAGCTTCCGCGACAATGATCGCCGAATCTCCCCGCTCCCCCCTTCGCCTGCTCGCCCGGTTGGTCCCGGTGCTGGTGGTTGGCTTGCTATGCTTTTGGGCCAGCCCGGCCTCCGCCGATTTCCGGCTCTGCAACAACACGTCGAGCCGGGTCGGCATCGCCCTCGGCTACAAGGATGCCGAGGGCTGGACCACCGAGGGCTGGTGGAACATCTCGTCCCGCTCCTGCGAGACCCTGCTGCGCGGAACGTTGGTGGCCCGCTTCTATTACATCTACGCCATCGACTATGACCGCGGCGGCGAATGGTCGGGCCAAGCCTTCATGTGCTCGCGAGACAAGGAGTTTACCATCCGCGGCACCGAGGATTGCCTCGCACGTGGCTATGACCGGACCGGCTATTTCGAGGTCGATACCGGCGAGCAGCGGGCCTGGACCGTGCAGCTCACCGATGCCAACGAGCAGCCGTCAAAACAGCAGCGCGTGCCTGGTCTCCCCGGACCGGTTGGTCCGGGGGTTCCGGGTTTGCCCAATGGCCCGCCCGGTGGTACGCCCCCCGCCGCGCCTGGCCTCCCGCCAGCTCCCTCGCCCCCGTCTGGAAATAAGCCATGAGGCGTCTTCGCCGTATCAAGATTCTCGCGACCCTGGGACCCGCTTCTTCGGACCTCGCGATGATCCGCCGCCTGTTCGAGGCCGGCGCCGACCTGTTCCGCATCAACATGAGCCACACCCCGCATGACAAGATGCGCGAGCTGGTGGCGACGATCCGCAACGTCGAGAGCAGCTATGGCAGGCCGATCGGCATTCTGGTCGACCTCCAGGGCCCAAAGCTCCGGCTCGGTGCCTTCGCCGAAGGCGCGGTCCAGCTCCAGAACGGCCAGACCTTCACGCTGGATTCCGACAAGGCTCCGGGCGACACCACCCGCGTCCAGCTTCCGCATCCGGAGATCCTGGCCGCGCTGCGGCCGGGCCATTCGCTGCTGCTCGACGACGGCAAGGTGAGGCTGATCGCCGAGGAGACGTCGAAGGAACACGCGGTGACGCGCGTCGTGGTCGGCGGCCGGATGTCCGACCGCAAGGGCGTCAGCCTGCCCGACACCGACTTGCCGGTCTCGGCGATGACGCCGAAGGACCGCGCCGACCTCGAGGCGGCGCTGGTCACCGGCGTCGACTGGATCGCGCTGTCCTTCGTGCAGCGCGCCGACGACGTGCTCGAGGCCAAGAAGATGATCCGCGGCCGTGCGGCGGTGATGGCCAAGATCGAGAAGCCGCAGGCGATCGATCGCCTCGCCGACATCATCGACGCCTCCGACGCCCTGATGGTGGCGCGCGGCGACCTCGGCGTCGAGCTGCCGCTGGAACGCGTGCCGAGCCTGCAGAAGCAGATGACGCGCATGGCGCGGCGCGCCGGCAAGCCGGTGGTGATCGCGACGCAGATGCTGGAATCGATGATCCAGTCGCCGGTGCCGACCCGCGCCGAAGTCTCCGACGTCGCCACAGCCGTCTATGAAGGTGCCGACGCCATCATGCTGTCGGCGGAATCGGCGGCCGGCAAATTCCCGGTCGAGGCTGTCTCGACCATGAATCGCATCGGCGAGGAGGTGGAGCGCGACCCGATCTATCGCTCCGTCATCACCGCACAGCGCCCCGCCCCGGAAGCCACCGCCGGCGATGCCATCGCGGACGCCGCGCGGCAGATCGCCGAGACGCTCGACCTGCCGGCCCTGATCTGCTGGACCAGCTCGGGATCGACCGCCGTGCGCGTGGCGCGAGAGCGGCCGAAGCCGCCGATCGTGGCGATCACGCCAAACGTCGCGGCGGGACGCCGGCTGTCGGTCGTCTGGGGCATACATTGCGTGGTGGCGGAAGATGCGCGCGACCAGGACGACATGGTGAGCCGCGCCGGCCAGATCGCGTTCCGCGACGGCTTCGTCCGGGCCGGCCAGCGCGTGATCATCGTCGCCGGCGTGCCGCTCGGCATCCCCGGCACCACCAACATGGTGCGCATCGCCTCGGTCGGCCCCGAGGGCGAAGCGAATATTTAGGTCCGCAGGCACGCGGCAAACAAAAATGTCGAAAACAACCCCATGCACAGTAGCCGGCGGGTCCGGCGCATGTGCTGAGGTTTTTCGAAAAGGCGAGCTCTGGCAATGGCCTGGGCGCGATCAGGTCCGCCGGTCGATCAGGCTGACGTTTTAGGCCCCAACCAGCGCTTTCGCCGCCGGCAGCAGCGTCTGCTGCACGACGAGACCCCTGGCGCGGGCGTCCATGACGCCGACCGCGCGGAGCGCCAGCAGCGTCACGGTCTGCACGGCATCGCGCATCCTGGCGGGATCGTCGAGATTGTCCGGCGCGAGCGGTCCGACCAGGGCCTCGTGCAGGGCGCCGAGCAGCGCGGTGGCGGCGAGTGCGGTGTCCTGCGCCGGCAGGTGGCCGGCGCGCACGGCCGCGTCGATCCGCGAGGCCATTTCGCCCGCGATCTCGCGCCGGCTGGCGAGACGTGAAGCGCTGACATCGACATCGACCGGCTCGGCGAGGATGCCCCAGGCGAGCCTGCGCTGTGACAGGGTATGCACCGCCACGGTGGTCACCGCCGCCGCCAGCGCCGAAGACGGCCCCGGCGCGGCATCGGCGGCTCGCCGGATCGCCGTGAGCTCGTCGCGGGAGACTTCGGCGATCAATTCGGAGATCAAATCGGCCTTTGATGGGAAGTAGCGGTAGACCGTACCCGCAGCGACGCTGGCGCGAAGCGCGACCGGCGCAATCTGCACCGCCGCCATCCCGCCTTCCGCCGCCGCCTCCCGCGCCGCCGCCAGTATCGCACTGCGCCGGGCCGCAAGGCGCTTCACCACTTGATGCGTCCGCCGATAAACCATGGCGCGCTTCCTGTCCCCAGCATCCGGTCCGGCGCAAAGCCCGACCGCCTGCTTATTCGCTAATCTTCGCCCAAATCGCCCTCAAGAACTGAACAACTATTCAGGGCGGATGACAAGACACAAATGAGCATATGCGCGCGACGCAAATTTCAGCGCGACAAGAGCAGGTAAACGCATTCTTGCTCGGCGCGGCCGCGGTATGACGATCCGGTTTACCTCAACTTAAAAGCGATCATGCTCAGCTTGCCGATGCTTGCGCGCTGCTGCGTGCTGTCGTTTCAGCCCCGAGAGTCCGATGTCGATTTCCATGACAAGCAGCGTGCCCGTCCGCGGTGTTGCGCGCTGGCTACTGCCGTTCTGCATCGCCGCCGGCGTCTACCTGTTCTTCCTGGGCATCGGCGACATCATGCTGCGGGATACCGATACGCTGTGGCAGATCAAGATCGGGCAGTGGATTCTCGAACACCGCGCCCTGCCCTATACCGACATCTATTCCTTCACGCGAGCCGGCGAGCCCTGGATCTCGAGCTCCTGGCTATCGCAAGTCCTGTTCGCGCTGGCTTACGAGCCGTCCAACTGGTCGGGGGCAGTTATCCTGACGTCGCTCGCGATCGGAGCGACCGCAGCGATTTTCGTCTACCTGCTTGAGCCCTATCTGGAGCCTGCGCGCGCCTTTCTGCTCGTCACCCCGCTCCTCTTCATGTCGATGGGCCACTTTCTCGCCCGCCCGCACATGCTGGCACTGCCTGTCATGTTGGCTTTTGTCGGCGGGCTGCTGGCGGCCGCCGATCGGCGCACCGCGCCGTCGTGGCTATTGCTTCCCTTGATGGCGCTATGGGCCAATCTTCACGGCGGCTTCGTCATGGGGCTGGCGCTGATTGGGCCCATCGGCCTCGATGCGATCGCGTCCACCGATCGCAAGGGCCGCTTTGCACTGGCGTCGCGCTGGGCCTTGTTCGGGCTTGCTGCGCTTGCCGCAAGCTGCTGCACGCCCTATGGCTGGAATACGCCGCTCGCATCGGCGAAAATCCTCAGCCTCGGCAAGGTGCTCTCGCAGATCTCGGAGTGGATGCCCGCCGATTTCAGCTCGTTCGACTTGTTCGGTGCCAGCCTGCTCGGATTGATCGCCCTCGGCTACTACAAGGGATTAGTGCTGTCGTGGACCCGCATTCTTCTGCTGCTCGGCCTGGTCTGGGCGGCACTCAACCACGTCAGAAACATCGAAGTCTTTGCATTGTTGACACCGCTCGTGCTGGCGAAACCGTTGGCCGAACAATTGGGCGCGGCCAGAGCGGTCGCGCTCGCACGGGCTGAAGCACGGACCTCCTTTGCAGTGACCGCAATCGCCGCGCTCGTCATCGTTGCGACCAGCTGGAGTATCACGCGGTCCTATGCCACGCCGACGCGATATGCCTTTATCCGCAATCCGACCCCTCGGGCCGCAGTCGATCTGCTCGAGCAGCGGCACGCGCAGCGCATCTTCAGCACCGCGCCGATCGGGAGCTATCTGATCTTCCGCAATCTCAAGACCTTCATCGATGGCCGCGCCGAGCTGTATGGAGAGCAGTTTGTGCTTGACTATTTCGACGCCATCGAAGGCAAGAACGCTGAGACTCTGCTGCGTTTGCTCGATACCTACCAGATCGACGCCACACTGCTGAACGGATCGACTCCCGCCGCAAGGATCATGGACCACGTGCCGGGCTGGAAGCGGCTCTACTCGGATGACCTTGCCGTCATCCACGTCCGCGATGACGCACCGGCGAAGCTACCCTCAGCACCGTGAGCCACGGATCAGGCGTTTAACCGTCGCGGACTCGCATGGACGCGACGGCTTCGGCGAAGAAAAGACTTCGCTAGAACAAGACTTGGCACGAAAGACTTGGCACGAAAGGCTTGGCACAAAAGAAAAGAGCCTTGTCCGGGACAAGGCTCTTTCTACTCTTGGTCCGTTCAGTCTTACTTGAGGCTGGACGAGATCGAGGTGAACTTGGCGTTCAACGTGGTGCCCAGGTTATTGACGACAGTGATGATCGCCAGCGCGATGCCGGCGGCGATCAGACCGTATTCAATGGCGGTGGCGCCGGATTCATCTTTCGCGAAATTCGCAACGAGGTTCTTCATAAAGAGCTCCAAATGAGTACACGAGGCTACAACTGATCTGGTCTTTTTGGCTTCCCAGCGCCGCTCGACCATGGATGCGAACGTAGTGGCAAAGAATTGCGCCGCAGTTAATTCGACTGCGGAAATACAGAGCGGTTTGCGTGTATTCGCCGATGGTAAACCGAAATCTAAAACGATCCGTTAAATTGTCGAGACATCAAGCCGGCCCGGTATCACCGGTTTACCCGAAATTATGACCGCCGTGGTCCAATGTCGATCGCTCGGCACCCCGACAAAACAACAGGACGACGACGCGGCATGTCCCTTTCCTTTGCCAACAGCATCACGGTGCAGGGTCGTGCGCGAGCCCTGGTGCCGCTGTGCGTCGGTGCGGGCGCCTATCTCTTCTTCATGTATGTCGGCGATACGCTGCTTCAGGACTCCGACTCGTTTTGGCAGATCAAGATCGGACAATGGATCATTGATCACGGCGCTATGCCGTACACGGACATCTATTCCTTCACGCGGACGGGCGCGCCGTGGATTTCAACGTCGTGGCTGTCGCAGGTGCTGTTCGCTCTCTCCTATGCGCAATTGGGCTGGGCAGGTCCCGTCATCCTCACCGCGATGGGAGTCGCGCTCACGGCCGCGATCTTCGTCTATCTGCTAGACGTGCAGATCGAGGCACCGCGCGCAGTGCTGCTTGCGATGCTGGCCCTGCTGCTGTCGCTGCATCACGTCCTGGCGCGTCCGCACGTCCTGGCGCTGCCTGTCATGGTGGCATGGGTCGGTCTATTGATGGCGACCGCCGACCGCAGGAGCGCGCCGTCCTGGTACTGGCTGCCGCTGATGGCGCTGTGGGCGAACTTGCATGGCGGCTTCGTGCTCGGTCTGGCGCTGATCGGTCCGATCGCGCTCGAGGCCGTCGAGCACGCCGAGAAGGGGCGGCGGCTTCAGCTGTTCCTGCGCTGGGTGCTGTTCGGCATCGGTGCACTGGTCGCGAGCTGCTGTACGCCGTACGGCTGGGGAACGCTGCTGGGCGCCACCAACATCTTGAGGCTGGGCGAGTTGCTCTCGCTGATCTTCGAATGGATGCCGGCGAACTTTGCCACCTTCTCCTCGTTCGAAGGCGCCCTGCTCGGCCTGATCGCGTTCGGCTATTATCGCGGCCTCGTGCTCTCCGCGCCCAGGATCTTCCTGATCCTGTTCCTGACCTGGAGCGCGCTGACCCACGTCAGGAGCATCGAGGCGTTCGCGTTCCTGGTGCCGCTGGTGCTGGCGAAGCCGCTCGGCCAGCTGGCCTCGCGCTCGCAGCCGGACGCACCCGGTGCCGACCGCTGGCCGGCCCGCTATGTCACCGCGCTTGGCGCACTCATGATCGTCGCCGCAAGCTGGGCCTCGACCTCGCTCTATATGGGCCACCACAGCTTCAGCTTCACCATGACGCAGACGCCGGTCGCGGCAGTCGACTTGCTCGAACAACGCAAGGTCCAGCGCGTCTTCAACGCCTATCAGTTCGGCGGCTATCTGATCTCGCGCGACATCCCTGTTTACGTCGACGGTCGCGCCGAGCTCTATGGCGAGAAATTCGTCATGGACTTCTTCAAGGCGACCGAGGGCAAGAAGCCCGAGCTGCTTCCGCGGCTGCTCGACGAGCACAAGATCGACGCAACGCTATTGGCCGCCGACGCGCCCGGACCGCAGATCCTGGACATGTTGAAGGGCTGGAAGCGGATCTATACGGACGACATCGCAGTGATCCACGTGCGGGACAACACGGTAGGTGGGTCGGCGACGAACGCGAAGCCCTAGCGCCTAGGTGATTGCGAGGCAACCCTGCCCTGCGTCAACGTCGTCACTGCGAGCGTAGCGAAGCTTCGTCGCAAGAGATCCTCGCAACGACGAGTCGTTCGCCGACGCACCACCACCCAACAAAAAACGCGGCGTTTCCGCCGCGTTTTTCAATTCGATCTGCCGTTCGCGATTACGCCTGCGGCTGCGGCTCCAGGCCGGGATCCGGATCGGGCCGCGGGCGCGACTTGCCGGCCGGAGGCACCGCCGAGGCGCGCGGCGTGGTCGGCTCGAGCACGGACTCGCGGTTCGGCTTCTTGCCCTTGAGCAGGTCGATGATCTCGTCGCCGGAGAGCGTCTCGAACTCGAGCAGGCCCTTGGCGAGAGCTTCGAGATCGGCGCGCTTCTCGGTGAGAATACGCGTCGCTTCGTTGTAGCCTTCTTCGACGAAACGCCGGATCTCGGTATCGATCTTCTGAACCGTCGCTTCCGATGCGTTCTGGGTGCGCGACACCGACATGCCCAGGAAAACCTCGTCCTGGTTCTCGCCATAGGACACCGTGCCGAGCGCCTCGGACAGGCCCCAGCGCGTCACCATCATGCGTGCCAGACGCGTCGCCTGCTCGATGTCCGACGACGCACCCGAAGTCACCTTCTCGCGGCCGAAGATCAGCTCTTCGGCGACGCGGCCACCCATCATGATCGCAAGGCGCGAGGTCATCTGCTCCAGCGACATCGACAGCTTGTCACGCTCGGGCAGCTGCATGACCATACCCAGCGCACGACCGCGCGGAATGATGGTCGCCTTGTGGATCGGGTCGGTCGCGACGACATTGAGGCCGACGATGGCGTGGCCGCCCTCGTGATAGGCCGTCAGCAGCTTCTCTTCCTCGGTCATGACGAGCGACTTGCGCTCGGCGCCCATCATCACCTTGTCCTTGGCTTCCTCGAACTCGGCCTGGGTCACCATCCGCTTGTTGCGACGGGCGGCGGTGAGCGCGGCTTCATTGACGAGGTTCATCAGGTCGGCGCCGGAGAAGCCCGGGGTCCCGCGCGCGATGGTCTTGAGGTTGATGTCCGGCGCCAGCGGCACCTTGCGGACGTGGACCTTGAGGATCTGCTCGCGGCCGACGACGTCGGGGTTCGGCACCACGACCTGACGGTCGAAGCGGCCGGGACGCAGCAGCGCGGGATCGAGCACGTCGGGACGGTTGGTCGCGGCGATCAGGATCACGCCCTCATTGGCCTCGAAGCCGTCCATCTCGACCAGCAACTGGTTCAGCGTCTGCTCGCGCTCGTCATTGCCGCCGCCGAGGCCAGCGCCACGGTGCCGACCGACGGCGTCGATTTCGTCGATGAAGATGATGCAGGGCGCGTTCTTCTTGGCCTGCTCGAACATGTCGCGGACGCGGCTGGCGCCGACGCCGACGAACATCTCGACGAAGTCAGAACCCGAAATGGTGAAGAACGGCACGTTGGCTTCGCCCGCGACCGCACGCGCGATCAGGGTCTTGCCGGTGCCGGGAGGGCCGACCAGCAGCACGCCGCGCGGAATGCGGCCACCGAGGCGCTGGAATTTGCCGGGGTCGCGCAGGAATTCGACGATCTCCTGCAGGTCCTGCTTGGCCTCGTCGACGCCCGCGACGTCCTCGAAGGTAACGCGGCCATGCGCTTCAGTCAGCATTTTTGCGCGCGACTTGCCGAAGCCCATCGCCTTGCCGGCGCCGCCCTGCATCTGCCGCGACAGGAAGATCCACACGCCGATCAGCGCAATGAAGGGCAGCCAGGAGACCAGCAGCGAGACGAACCACGGCACGTTGTCGCCGGGCGGCTTCGCGGTGATCTGCACCTTGCTGTCATAGAGGCGCTTCACGAGCGTCGGATCGCTCGGCGCATAGGTCTGGAAGCTCGAGCCGTTGGTGAAGGTGCCGTGGATGTCCGGCCCCTGGATCACGACGTCGCGCACATTGCCGCGGTCAACCTCGCTCAGGAGCTGGGAGAAGGCGATGTCCTGCGAGGAGGCGCGCTGACCCGGATTCTGGAAGAGCGTGAACAACGCCAACAGCAGCAGGACAATGATGACCCAGAGGGCGAAATTGCGCAGATTGGCGTTCATCGATCTTCCTTCGTGGTCGCGCGGATCGCGGCCTGAGCCTTGGGCAGTTATTTGGGCAGCGCGAGGAAATCCCCAAGGAATCCTCTCGGTTAGACGGATACAATCTAGGTGTCGCTCCGGTCGCTGCCAAGGGAACGAGATGGGACTATTTAGCCCATCTTAGTCCGATTCCCGCTGAAATAATGGCACCCAGATCCCGCTTTTTCCTGCCTGGTTAAGGTGTCCTCACGGCGCGGTCTCGAAACGGCCGGTGCGATGATCCGCCCCTATCCACCCTTGCGCCGGGCCGGCGCCGGCCCGATGCGGATACGTCCCCCGACAAGGCTGATCAAGGCTCCCGCAAGCGTCTGCTTCAGGGCCGGCCGGCCATTTGCGGGTCCGCGGGGACTTGCGGCAATGGCCTGATCGAGCACGGCCAGAAGGGATTCGACCTTGCCGAGTTCCGCCGGTCCCTCATGCCCGGACGCGTTGACGGCCCGCAGCAGGATCCGCAGCCGGACCTCCTCCGGCAGGGCGGCAAACACGGGGGCCTCGAAGCTTCGAACGCCGGCCTGCGGCGCATCGCCGCGATCCCGCAAACGGAGGAAGCGCTCGGCTCCATCGGTCAGCACCTCGACGGCCGCATTGGCGCGCGCCAGCCTTGCCGCGAGCCGGGCCAGGTTGCGGGCATCACCACCCTCCGCCGCGAGCTGCGGAAGCAGCGCACGCAGCCGCGGCCGGGTAAAGGCAGCGTCGTGGTTGGTGGGATCGTCGGCAAAGCCGATCTTCGCCCGCTTCAAGGTCGCGATCAGCTGCGATTTCGGAACATCGAGCAGTGGACGCGCAAGAACGACGCCGTCACGCTCGGTGAGACGGGCCATCGCCGACAGCCCGGCCAATCCGCTGCCGCGGACAAGACGCATCAACAGGGTCTCGGCCTGGTCGTCGCGGGTGTGGGCGGTCAGCACGTGGCTCGCACCAGCCTTGCGTGCGGCCTGCACGAGCAGGCGGTAGCGTGCCTCGCGCGCGGCGGCCGGCAGTCCCGTTTTCGGCTTGGCGCCGCGCCAGCGCAGGGTCCGGTGCGGCAAGCCAAGCCCGGTCGCCAGACGCTTGACCTCGCGCGCCTCGCGCGCCGCCTCCGGCCGCAAGCCGTGGTCGATCGTGACGACGGTGAGACGCGGGCCGCACGCCAGGCTGCGATGCCAGCGCGCCGCAAGCCACATCAGCGCCACCGAGTCGGGCCCGCCGGAGACCGCGAGCAGCAGTCCCTGCGCGCCTTTCAGGCCTGCGAAGAGGCGCTTGGCCTCACGCGCCGAGATCGGTGAATTGTCCTCTGGCATGACGCTGCAATCGTCCGCGGATGGACCGACTGTTTAGCGCAGCGCCATCAATCTTGTCAGGATCAATCGCCGCGCGTCAGCACTTCACCCGCTTCTGCTCGCGGTCGACCGCGGCTTTGACGCCGGCGGAAGCGCGCGGATATTTGCGGCCGACTTCGCCGAAGGCGGCGCACGCTGCCTCCTTTTCCTTCAGCGCCGCCAGCGACTGGCCGAGCCGCAGCAGGGCATCCGGCGCCTTGGCGGATTTGTCGTATTTGGTGGTGACGGCGAGGAAGGCTTCCGCGGAGTCGCGATATTGCTGGCGCTGGAAATAGCTCTCGCCGAGCCAGTATTGCGCGTCGCCGAGCAGCGGGTCGCTCGGATATTTCTGCGAGAAGTTCTTCATGGTCTGTTCGGCCAGCGCATAGTCCTTGCGCTGCATGTAGCCGATGCCGAGGTCGAATTCGTCGCGTGGCGTGGCCGAGGGCGGCAGCGTCGTCAGCGCCGGGGCGCCTGCGGGCGCGGGAGAGCCGGGTGGGGCCGGCGGATAGCCGGGCTGCGCAGCCTGAGGCGCGGCCGCTTGCGGATAGCGGGGGCCGCTGTTGGCGAGATCAAGCGGTTCGCCGGCGCCACGGCCACCGGGCGCGCCGCTCGGGGCACCTGCAGGCATCGGTTGCTGCCCGCCGCCGAGCGCGCGCGGCGCACCCGGCGCATTCGGGCTCTGGTTCGGGTCGAAGGCATCGCCGCGGCGGCGCGGGCCCGGCGCGCCGGGCGCAGGCTGCTCCTGAACGATCGGCGCCGGAGAGGCGATTTGCGGCTGCTCGTAATTCGGCTGGGCCGCTTGCTGGTGCGGCGGCTGGCGATAGGCCGGGGCGGCTTGCGCGGGCGGCATGGCCGCGACGTTGGGCTGGACCGGCGTCTGGCCGGGCGCGCCTTGCGCGCCGCCCTCGAGCGCTCGCAGCCGCTCTTCGAGCTGGCGGTTGCGATATTGCAGCTCTTCGTTCTGGCCGGTGAGCTGGCGCAACTGGTTCTCCAGCCGCTCGATCCGCATCTCGGGATCTGCATCGTCCGACTGTGCGAGGGCGGGCGAGCACAAAGAGAGCAGCGCGGCGATCGCCACGGTGCCGGTGAAGACCTTAAATCTGGATGACATCTTGCCCTGACGACGAAAGCGAAATGGCCTGCGACCGAACATTCGACGCGCCACACATTGAAGCGGAGTACGCCAAAACTGTGACTGAAACAAAGGGGTTTCCGTCACAGATCGCTGAAACGAAACCGGCGCCCGAGAGGGCGCCGGCATAATCGGTTTCTGAAGATGAACGGCGCCTGACCAATGGTCAGGAGCTCGCGTTCAGCACGGTGACGGCGCGGCGGTTCTGCGACCAGCAGGAGATGTCGTTGCAAACGGCGACCGGCCGCTCCTTGCCGTACGAGATCGTGCGCATGCGATTCGGATCGATGCCGCGCGAGGCGAGGAACGAACGCACCGACTGGGCGCGGCGGGCACCGAGCGCGATGTTGTATTCGCGGGTGCCGCGTTCGTCGGCATGACCTTCGACGGTGAAGCTGTAGCGCGGATAGCTCTGGAGCCACTGCGCCTGCTTCTCCAGGGTCACGATCGCCTGCGGGGTCAGATCGGTCTGGTCGCTTTCGAAGAACACGCGGTCGCCGACATTGACGACGAAGTCTTGCTGACTGCCCGGCGTCGCCGCGTTGGCCATCGCATCCGTGGCAGCATTCTTGTTGGCGCAGGCACCCATCGACAACGCGACGGCAAGCACCGCGGCCAGCTTCAATCCCTGGAGGATGCGCATAGGATGTTTCATTCCGGAGCCTCCACGCTCACGTTTCGTCCACTGCTGTCCGGTCTACAGGGGGTTGGTTAAGCGAACGTTCCGTCAACCTTGATGGAACCTTGCCACAGCCGGTCAAATGCCCCCAACCAGCGAAAAGCAACCGTCATGGTTAATGGGTTGTAAATGTGGCGCGATGGTGAAGGCAAGCCGCGCCGACCGGCAAAAACCGCGGCCCTTGCTGGAATTTTAGGCTCTCGCGTGGAGACGCTGGGGCCTGACCTTGGGGCCTAGCGGGCAGAACCCGTTGCCGAGGCGGCTACGTCCGGGGTCCGCTGCGTGGCCAGCGACACCGGCCGCGGGGCCGCCTGGCGCGGGCTGCTGCGTTGAAACAACATGCGCCGCTCAAAAGCGCTGGAGCGCATGATCGGAAAGCGCGTCAGAACCTTTTCCCGCAGGTTCCGGAAATCGGACGCCATCAGCACGGCCTTCTTGGTGGGCCAGCCCGGAAACCCGCGGGGCTCCGGTGAAATAGTCTCGTGCAGGAAGATGCGACGATAAAACGCCTGATGATCGGTCCGGATCATGGCCAGCCCGGTGTCGGCGTTGAAATGATCGCAAGCCACAAAAGCCAGCCGCACCGTCAGATAGGGCAGCTCCGGAAAACGCTGGTGCTTTTCGGGATCAGCAACAAACCGGCATGGATCGATGAGAACTTCGCCGCGGTCGAGGCGGGGATGCAAGACGTCGCCAAACACTTCGGTCGTGTAGGACATTCGCCAGTCAGACGTCAGGACGTGAATGCGAACGGAGCTGCAGAGCTCTCCATCGACATAGACCCCGAAATTCCAGGTGTTGGGCGCATCGTCGAAGCGATCAGTCACGCGCCGCGACTCCGACGGCTCGATCAGTCCGGCATGCAGATAGGCCCGGTACCGCATCAGATAGAGGTTGTCTCGGTCCTCAGGAGTTTCGATCAGGCGGTAATCGATGCGGTCAAACAGAGCGGCTCCCCGCGGAAGGAGCACCGTTTGCGGTTCAGCTCCAGACGTCATCCAGTACCCCTACACTCCAAAGCAACTTCTGCGAGTGTGGAGATTAATGGTTCATTAACGGAATTGCAAAGGCTTAGAAACGTTAGGGTTAACCTTTGCAGCCCGCAAAAACACGGACGAACGAGAGCTAAATACGTTGAGGAGTGAGGCAGAGAAAGATCAGGCGATCGATCGCGAGGACACCATGACGATCTGGTCCTCAGCCCCGCGACGGCCATGCGAGGCATTGAGCAATTGGCGAATCCGGACTGCCGGCACCGGCCGGCTGAACAGATAGCCCTGCCCTTCGGTTACGGTGCCGTCGGCGCTGATCAGCTCCAGCTGATCATTGGTCTCGATGCCCTCGACCACGACGGCCATGCCGAGATCGGCCGACAGCCGCGCCACGCCGCGCAGCAGCGTCAGCGGCCGGTCGGCATCGATGCCTTCGAGGAAGGAGCGGTCGATCTTCACCTTCTGCATCGGGAAATTGTGCAGGTAGCTGAGGCTCGAATAGCCGGTGCCGAAATCATCCAGCGAAATGCGCACGCCGATCGCATGCAATTGCGACAGGATGTCGTGCGTGAGCTGGGTGTTGCGCAACAGCGAGGATTCGGTGATCTCGATCTCCAGCCGATGCGCCGGGAGCCCCGAAACCTCGAGCGCGTAGCGGATTTCGCTCAAGACGTCGCGCTGGTGGAATTGCTGCGGCGAGAAGTTGACGGCGACGTTGACGCCCTCCGGCCATTTCATGCATTCCATGCAGGCGCGGCGCAGGATCCAGCGGCCGAGATCGACGATCAGCCCCATGTCCTCGGCGACCGGGATGATGTCCACCGGCGAGACCGTGCCGCGCACCGGATGATTCCAGCGCAGCAGCGCCTCGCACGTCGTGATCTTGCCGGACTTCAAATTCACCAGCGGCTGGTAGAACAGCTCGAATTCCTCGTTGGCGAGCGCCTTGCGCAGGTCGAGCTCGAGGATGCGGCGCGCCTCCACGGTCGCCGCCATCTCGTCGCGGAAGAAGCAGAAGGTGCCGCGGCCGTCGGCCTTGGCCCGGTACAGCGCCATGTCGGCGTTCTTGAGCAGCGTGTCCGCGCTGACGCCCTCCGGAGAGGTCAACGCGATGCCGACGCTGGCCCCGATCTCGACCAGATGATTGTCGATGCGGTAGCGCTCGCTCAGCCGTTCGACGATCCGGCGCGCCAGCGCAGCGGCGTCCTCGGGCGAGGAGATGTTCTCCTGGAACACGACGAATTCGTCACCGCCGAAGCGGGCGACGAAATCCTCCGGGCGTAGCATCTCGCGCAGACGGTTGGCGACCGCGCACAGCAGCTGGTCGCCGCAGGGATGGCCGAGCGTATCGTTGACCTGCTTGAACTGGTCGAGATCGACGAACAGCAGCGCGGACAGGCGCTCGGCGTCGTGCGAGATCGCCAGCAGCCTTTCGATCTCATCGCGGAAATGAACGCGGTTGGGGAGCGCGGTGAGGTCGTCGTAGCGCGCCAGATGCGTAATCTTGGCCTCGGCGCTGCGACGGTCGGTAATGTCCTCGAGCAGCACCACAGCGCCGCCGTCAGCCATCGGCTGGACAGTCCAGGACAACGACCGGTTTCGCTGCGTGTCGGGATCGGCGGTGATGATCTCCTTGGCTTGCGAACTCTCGATGTCCGCGACGATCCGCTCGCCGCTCCCAGCCGAGATGGATCCGGCGCTGACGCACGCCGCGACGATGTCACGCGCGTTGATGCCGCGCTGCGCGAGACCTTCCGGCAGGTTCATCATTGCGCCGAAGCGGTGGTTCATGACCGCCAGCTGTCCGTCGACGCGGAACATGCACAGGCCATGCGGCATGTTGTTCAGCGCCGTATCGAACTGGCCGGCGAGCGCGGCTTCACGCTCCCGTGCCACGACCGCTCCCATGAAGATTCGGTGCAGATTGACCGAGAGCTGCATGATCGCCGCCAGGAACGCGGCGCTGACCAGCGCCATCGCGATGTAGTAGGGCGTTCCGCGCAGCGCCAGGGCAAGCACAGCCGGTCCGAAAATCAGCACGGCCTGGAGGTGGAAGATCGCAGGCCGGCCATATGCCCTGCCCGCGCCGCCCGCCGCGATTCCGGTGGTGACCGACAAGGCTATCATGTGAGCCACGGCGTCGTCCGTGGCCAACAGGGCGGTGGCGCACCAGATGCCGATCGCAGCCGCCTGGATCTTTGCCCCGATCTGATAGCGCTTCTGCCAGCGTGCGGCCGCCTCGACGGTCATGACCGCCTGACGTGCCTGATAGAGCCGCAGGTCGATTGCCCGCGCGGACCCGGCCAGGATCAGAAGTGCGACGCAAGCCCAGATCAGCGGCTCGCCCGTCCTCAGCGCGGTCAGGGCCGCACCAATCGACACGAAAATGAGTCCGGCCAGCAACGGGCCAGGCGCTTCGAACAGCGAATCGATTTGCGCCGCCGAAGTTTTCGGCGGCCGCTGTTCCGGCTCTCCGCTCTGACTTGCAAACTGCATCTGGTGTTTACGCGCGTCCTGTCTGGAGCGCAGTTTTACCGATCCGGTATGAAGTCTTTCTGAGGGAACATCGTTAAAGTCGAGTTGTTTTGAGTGACCAATAGTCGAAATACATCAATAGAAACAAACCGATGGGAAAAGTTTGCCGAGTGCAACCTTAAAGAACAATTATCGCGGGGAAACATCTGGCAAAGTTTTCGGAAAAGGCGCGCGGTCAAATCATCGCGCGCCGCGGGCGGCGGCTAGCCCGATGTCGAGGACAATAGCGGCGACCATGCCGGGTCGGAAGCGAAGCCCGGCGTCGGCACCTTCAGCTCGTTGCGTCCCGAGATGTCGACGGAGAACAGCGACGGCCCGCCGCTGCCGCCGGGATCGCGGAAGAACATCAGCACGCGGCCGTTCGGCGAGAAGGTTGGACCTTCGTTGTGGTAGCCGGAGGTGAGAAGCCGTTCGCCGGAGCCGTCCGGCTTCATCACGCCGATCGAGAACTGCCCGCCGCCTTGCCTAGTGAAGGCGATGTAATCGCCCCGCGGCGACCACACCGGCGTCGAATAGGTGGCGTTGTTGTCGTCCTTGGAGAAGGAGATGCGCTGCGCCGCTCCGCCGCCCGCGGCCATGACATAGATCTGCGATCTGCCGCCGCGATCGGACTCGAAGCAGATGCGGGTGCCGTCCGGAGAGTAGGAAGGTGAGGTGTCGATCGCGGGCGTGTCGGTGAGGCGCGTGGTCGAGCGCGAGCGCAGATCCATCACGAACAGGTTGGAATTGCCGCCCTGCTGCAGGCTCATAATGACGCGCTGGCCGTCCGGCGAGAACCTCGGCGCAAAGGTCATGCCCGGGAAGTTGCCGACGATCTCGCGCTGGCCGGTCTCGATGTTGAACAGGTAGACCTTCGGATCGCCCTGGCCAAACTCCATGTAGGTGATCTCTTGCGAGTTCGGCGAGAAGCGCGGGGTCAGCACGAGGTCGGAGCCGCGGGTCAGATAGCGCACATTGGCGCCGTCCTGGTCCATCATCGCGAGGCGCTTGACGCGGCGCTCCTTCGGCCCGGTCTCGTCGACGAACACCACGCGGCTGTCGAAATAGCCCTTCTCGCCGGTCAGCTTCTCATAGATCTGGTCGGAGATGATGTGGGCGATGCGGCGCCAATATTCCGGCGAGGTGAAATATTGCTGGCCGGCGAGCTGCTGGCCGGTGACCACGTCCCATAAGCGGAATTCGGCCTTGAGGCGTCCGTCCGGCTGCCGCGTCATGCGGCCGGTGACGAGGGCCTGCGCGTTTAGGGTTTTCCAGTTCTCGAATTGCGGCGCGACGTCGATGTTGCTGATGCGCTCGATGAAGGCGGCCTGGTCGACCGGCGCGAACAGGCCCGAGCGCTTCAGATTGTTGGTGATGACCTGGGTGACGCCGTTGCCGACGTCGCCGTCGGCGGGCGAGCCCGGCACGAAATTGGTGATCGCAATCGGGATCGGCCGAAATTCCGTGGGATTGATTTCAAGCCGCTTTTGGGCCTGTGCCAGGGCATGTCCGCCCCCAAGCATCGCCAGCGCCGATCCACTGACGGTCATAAAGCGGCGGCGGGTGATCGATCGAGCGTCATTCATCGCAAAATTCTTTTGTTCGGATGTCACAACATATCTTTCAGGCCGAAGCGCATCGGAATGGTTTTCCAAGTGTCATACTGCTGCTTTGGCAGGAACGAATAGACCTGACATTGTACGATGGCTCGCTTGCCACTCTCCGCCACTGCCTGAGCGATCGACCGGGACGGTCCTCTCGCCGCAACGACGACCGGCTCGGATGCCAGCGATCCATCGATCTTCATGAAAATATCAATGTCGGCTTCGTATTGATCGGCGTCCTGCCCGTTATAGGTGGGCGTGAAGCAGCGCTTGACCGCTGCCATGAACGCGCCTTGCCAGGTCGCAACGTTGTTAGCGGCCGTCCCGGTCGTCGATCCCAGCGCGGCGGACGCATTCAGAGTCGATCCCGTGAGCTCGTGCCGGGTCGCGGCGCGCTTGTCGAGATCTCGGGCAATCTGCGCGGGATCGAAGCTGCGCTCCTTGGGCTTCGGCTGCTGCGGCGGCTGCACCGCCGCGACCTTTTGCTCGGGCGGCTTGGGTGGCGGCTTCTTGGTGTCCAGCTTTTTCTGCAGTTCGGCGATCGGATCTTCCTTGGCCGGATCAGGCTTCTTTTCCTGTGGCTTCGGCTCTTCCTTCGGCTTCGCCTCGGCGACGGGCTTGGGCGGCTCGGGCTTTTTCTCGACCGGCTTTTCGACGGGTTTTGGCGGCGGTTCGGGCGTCGAGTTGGTCTTGATCAGCTCTTTCTTCTCGGTGACCTTGCCGACGGCGTCTTCCTCGGGCTTGGCTTCCGCAATCTTCTCGACCTTCGGCTTCGGCTCTTTCTTGTCGCCGGTCTTCTGCCCCGACATCATCTGCGCGAGCTGGTCGGTGGAGATGATGTCGATCGGCAGCGACTCTTCGGCCGGCACGAAAGCCCTGCTGCTAAAGGTGACGAGCCCCCATCCCAGCACGAGGACGTGGAGGGCAATCGACGCAACGAGTGTCTTGTCGACCTTCACCTTCACGGTCTACCCCTGATCCGCTTCCGTGACGAGCGCCAGCTTCTTGAAGCCTGCGCCGGACAACTGGCCCATCACCTTGGCCACCGTCCCGTAATCCGCCTTCTTGTCGGCACGCAGATAGATCCGTTCCTCGAGCCCGCCGCGCGCGTCCGTGATCGCCTTCAGCTTCGGGATCAGTTCGTTGATCGCGATCTCGGCGTCGTTGATGAACACCTTGCCCTTGATGTCGACCGACATCTGGATCGGCTTCTGGTCGTTGTTCTCGAGGCTCTTGGCCTGGGTCTGCGGCAGGTCGAGGGGCACGCCAACCGTCAGCATCGGCGCCGACACCATGAAGATGATGAGCAGCACCAGCATCACGTCCACCATCGGCGTGACATTGATCTCGGCCACGACCGGCTTGCGCCGGCCACGGCGTCCACCGCCTCCGGACGAACTCGCAACGTTCATGCCCATGGTCTGGTGCCCAAATTGCCCTTCACACTATACATGCCGTCCGTCAGCCCCGCTCGTCGATCTGGCGCGACAGGATGGCTGAAAATTCATCGGCGAAGCCTTCGAGCCGCTGGGCCTGCCGGTTCACCTCGGAGGTGAACTTATTGTAGAAAATAGTGGCAGGAATGGCGGCGATAAGGCCGACGGCGGTCGCAAACAGCGCCTCGGCGATGCCGGGGGCCACCACCGCCAGAGAGGTATTTTTAGACGCCGCGATCGACTGGAAGCTCGACATGATGCCCCAGACGGTGCCGAACAGGCCGACGAACGGGCCTGCGGAGCCGACGGTGGCGAGCACCAGCAGCCGGCGTTCCAGCCGCTCGACCTCGCGGGCGATCGACACATTCATGACCTTGTCGATGCGCATCTGAAGGCCTGCGACCGAGCGGGCCTGGCTCTCGAACGAACGTTTCCACTCGCGCATCGCCGCGACGAAGCAGGCCGCCATGGAATGCGTCGGCTTGGCCGAGAGCGTGCGATAGAGGTCTTCGATCGACTCGCCGGACCAGAAAGCTTGCTCGAAACGGTCCATCGAGCGGCGGGTGCGGGCAAACAGGAAGATCTTGTCGATGGCGATCGCCCAGACCCAGACCGAGCAGGCGAGAAGCCCCAGCATCACGGCTTTCACGATCCAGTGAGCCTGCCAGAACAGCGCGATCAGCGACACGTCCGCGGAAGCGGCAACCGGAAGGGCTGACTGAGCCACGTCGGCCGGATTCATAAGCAGTATCCTCTCAAGGCGATCGTTACCTGATGTCCCGACCTAATGTGCCGGCCAGCAAATGGCCGCCGGTTCCCCAGTAGCCGCGCTAGAACCGGCGCGGCCGGCAAGCCCGCTCAAAGCCTTGTCTTTCTGGGGTGCAGGGCTCGTCCAAAGCCAGCCGCCTGCATTCCCTGCCAAGATGTCAAAACTATGGGCCCGACCCCTAGGCTCAGACTTCGGGCTCTGCGCGCGATTGTCCGCAATTACCAGAGCCCGGCGATGGTTAATGCTGAGTTACCGCAGGCGAATTTGGCTGCGGGAAAGCGAGGTCCCGCAGGGGGATGGGAGGCGCGGCGGGCGGGTCCGTGTTCCCCCACGTGCCGCAACGCCCGCGCGGAGCCCCGGCTCCGCGGGGCGTCCTCGACGGGACGTCGCGCTGGGGCCCGGAACACCAGCGTTCCGCTCCTGTGCGCATCAGGAGAGGAGCCCAATATCCGTCGGAGGAACCAGCCCTCGCCCGAAAAATTGTCCCGAAAATCACTACTCGCGAGGTTTTGCCATGAGCATCAACCCCAAGTCGACCGCCGCCATCGGCGATCATCCGCTCCACCCCATGATCATCCCGTTCCCCGTCGCCTTCCTGGTCGGCGCGCCCATCGCCGATCTCGCCTTCGTCGGAACCGGCGACGGCTTCTGGGCCAGAGCCGCCATATGGCTGATCGGCGCCGGCATCGTCATGGCGCTCGTTGCCGCCGTGGCCGGCTTCACCGACTTCTTCAGCGACGCCCGTATCCGCAGCCTCAACGATGCCTGGTATCACATGGTCGGCAATCTGGCGGCGGTCGTGCTGGCCCTGATCAATTTCTACCTCCGCTACGCGCAAGGCGCGGAGGCTGCGGTCAAGCCGTGGGGCGTGGCGCTCTCGTTGATCGTGGTGGGCATCCTCCTGTTCACGGGATGGAAGGGCTGGGAAATGGTCTACCGGCATCATGTCGCGGTGCTGGACGCGCCGGGCCAGACCAGTTCGGAGCCGGTCACGCCGCACCATGGCGGCGAGCGCCACCGCCGCGCCGCTTGAACGAGGAGCACGTCGCCTGATGACTTGAGGGCAAGTCAGGCCGCGGAAGCGGGCTCTGGGCAATTGGTCAGCCGCGCCGGATTGCCGACTGCGGTGCAACCCCGGGGCACGTCGCTCGTCACGACGGTGTCGGCGCCGATCTTTGCAAAATCGCCGATGCTGACGTTGCCGAGAATCGTCGCGCCGGAGCCGATGAACACGCCGCGACCAATGCGAGGCGAGCGCGCCGGCAGTTCCGTGCCGCGACCGATGCTGACGTTCTGAAGGATGGTGGCCTCGTCGCCGATCGCCACATCGGCACCGATCACGATGCCGGTGGCGTGGTCGAGATACACCGACGATCCCAAGCTCGCCGCCGGATGAATGCTGACCTGCAGGACGTTCGACGCCTCGTTCTGAAACAGCAGCGCCGCGTCGCGATGGTCGTGATGCCAGAGCCAGTTCGAGACGCGCCAGGCCTGCAAGGCGACATAGCCCTTGAAATGCAGCAGCGGCGCCAACAGTCCGGTGATGGCGGGATCGCGGAGCACGATGGCCTGCAAGTCGCGTCCGGCGGCATCGATCAGATTCGGCTGGCCATTGAAGGCGTCGCGGGAAAATGTCGTGAAGCGCGCGCGTTCGGCCGCGCTGTCGCCAAGCCGCCGTCCGATCAGGTCGGACAATGCGCCGGTAAAATCGTCATGGGCGAAGATGAGGCCGCCAAGAGCCCGGCCGAATATGGGGTCGGCTGCCGCTGCGCGCTGCGCCTCGTCTCGGATCTTCTGCCAGAGGGCCTCGCTCGGCGTGATCGCAGCTTCCATCATCGTTGCCGCCTGCGATGTTTTGACGCTTCCTTTTCACCGTCAGATATAGAGCGTCGGCAGCGCGCGCGCCACGCTCCCCGTGAGGCTACGAGCTTGCATGCCAGGCGGCCGGGATCATATATATGGAGGAAGTCGAGTTCCCGGCCGAAGCTATGGTCTCAGGATCGTACTGCCGCGCTGGCCCGGGTTGTTCAGGCAAAGTATCTCGTTCGAAGCCCCGCAGCGGTCCGCCACCCCCGGGTTTGTCGTACACAGCGGCCCTCAGTGCTGCCGAAGCGACTCCGGATCTCCATCATCCAAGGTCACGCCAATCCATGTCGCCCAATGCCTCCGCCGACGACCAACACGACGACATCATGTATCCCTCCGCACTGCCGTTCCTGCTGGTGCATCTCGGCTGCGTTGCAGCCATCTGGACCGGCGTGACCTGGCAGGCCATCGCGATCTGCGCCTCGCTGTATATCGTCCGCATGTTTGCAATCGGAGCGGGCTACCACCGCTATTTCTCCCATCGGGCTTTTGCGACCGGCCGGGTCTTTCAGTTCATCCTGGCCTGGCTTGCGCAGAGCACCGCGCAGAAAAGCGTTTTGTGGTGGGCGGCCAAGCATCGACATCATCATCTGCATTCCGATACCGAAGACGACGTGCATTCACCGCGTCATCGAGGCTTCCTCTATGGCCATCTCGGCTGGATTTTTTACCGGGAGCACGATGGCACCGATCTCGTGAAGGTCGGCGATTTCGCTGCCTATCCGGAGTTGATGTGGCTGCATCGCCTGGAACTGCTGCCGGCCGTTACGCTGGCTGCGCTCTGCTTCCTGGTTGGCGGGTGGTCCGGTCTCGTCGTCGGCTTCCTGTGGAGCACCGTGCTGGTCTATCACGCGACCTTCTGCATCAACTCCCTCGCCCATGTGCACGGACGCAAGCGGTACGTGACCGGCGATGATTCCCGCAACAATTGGCTGCTGGCCTTGTTCACCCTCGGTGAGGGCTGGCACAACAATCACCACGCCTACCAGAGCAGCGTGCGGCAAGGTTTTCGCTGGTGGGAAATCGACATCACCTATTACATCCTGAAGGTGCTGTCCTGGTTCGGCATCGTCTGGAACATGAAGTCGCCGCCCGAGCAGGTGCTGCGCAACGAGCAGCCGCTTGGCGCACGCGTCATCAACCGGGCAGCCCGTGAGCTTGCCGGACGGTTCGATGCGCAGACACTGGCGCATGCGATCTCGTCGGCGCTCCGCCGAGCCGATCTGGCCCAGCTGCAACTGCCGACTCTGCATGACATCCTCAGTCGCGCGCACGAAGGCGTCGATGCACTGACCCATCTGCATTTGCCGAAGATTCCGACCCGCGAGGAGTTTCTCGCCGAGGCCAAGGCGATGTTCGCGCGAACGCGATCACTCAACGAGATCGTGGACTACGCCTACGAACACTTCCTGGAGTCGGTTCGCGCGCAGCTCGCCACGGCGCGCTGACCAAGTCTCTCTCTGCACCAGACTTCCGGACCAAGACTTTTCCAGACCAAGGCAAATCCGGACGCTCGCGGCAGTTCTGACGCGCATTCCCAAAACGAAACCGCCCGCCTGCGGGTTGCGCAGGCGGGCGGCTCGGGGCCATCAGGACTTTGGGGGCATGCGCCTGACGGCTTTGAGAGGCGTCAGTCCCGAGATCAAGCTTGAGATCAACCTTGCTGCTGGTCGGTCGGCGGCGGGGTCGGGCGTGTCTTGTGTTGCGCCATGAACTGGTCGAACTCTTCCTTGTCCTTGGCGTGACGCAGACGGTCGAGGAAGTTCTTGAATTCGACCTGCTCCTCCTCGAGCCGCTGCAGTGTCTCGGTGCGGTACTCGTCAAAGGCGCGGTTGCCGCTCGAGGGCGGGCCGAAGCCAAAGCCGAAACCGTGGCGCTCCATGCGGCCGCGCATACGGTCCATCTTGTACTGCATCCGCTCCATCTTGTTCTGCCAGCGATCCTGGTTGCTCCAGCACGACATTCTTCTGCTCCCGAGTGTGAAAAAGAGAAGGGCAAGTCCGATCGGCCACCACATGATGAAACCGAGGATGGTCACGGCGATCCAGCCGGGATGCCAGGGCGTGTTGAGCATGTGGGGGCGCTCGTAGTGTTGGTCCGAAGGGCCGCGCCATCGATTGACATCAGCGGTGTAGGCCATTTCCCTCTCCATGACGGCATCAGCGCCGTTGTGAATGTAAATAACATTTACATAGGTAGATCATCCCGCGATTTTGTCAAGCCGACCGCCTGACAGGGCGGGGGAATTATTTGGGTAACTTTATTTCGGCTTGCCCCAGGGACCACCGGGCGGCACGCCCGAACCGGAGGATGCCTCCGGTGGTACCGGCGGCGGCTCGGCGCTTTTCGCGGGGGGACGGCGATCGGTCGGGAAGCCGAGACCGCGCAGATAGATCAGCACCTCGGCTTCGAGCAGCTCGTCCGGGGACATGGGCAGCTTTCGACGCGCAGCATCGCCGCGGGAGAACAGCGAGGCCACGCCATGCGCCATCGACCAGATGTGCAGCGCCATCATCATCGCCGGCGGCCGCGGGGTGCCCGGCGGTGCCAGCGCGGCAAGCCGCTCCGCCGCGGCACGAATGATGCTGAAAGCACGCTCGCTGGCCGCCTGGAGCGCTGGATTGGAATCCACCGGCACGCCCGATTCGAACATCGCATTGTAGAACGCGGGCTCCTCGCGGGCGAAGGCGAGATAGGCCCCGCCGACTCGCTCGAACGCCGTGACGGTGTCGGGCCGTCCGTCGTCCCAAGCTGCGGTCAGGCGCGCTTCGAACTGCTCGAAGCCGCGCTGCGCGATCGAGGACAGCAGTTCTTCACGGTCGCGAAAATGCCGGTACGGTGCCGCGGCACTGACGCCAGCCATGCGCGCGGCATCGGCAAAGGTGAAGCCGGCCGCGCCCTTCTCGGCGATCAGCCCGAGGGCGGCCTGCAACAGGGCTTCCTTCAGATTGCCGTGGTGATAGCCGCGCTCGGCGCGGCGCGTCTCCTTGCGCCAGCTCATGTGAACGACCTTTACATGAGCTGGGCAGGAAGGTCACTAGCGGCGACGGGGTTGATCGACCGTATTCTTCCCGGTCCGGCGCCGCGGGCCGAAGCCCTAGCCGCCGGGGATCGGCAGCACCGGCATGATCTCGACGCGTTCGCCGGGGAAGATCGTGAAGTGCGGGTGGTTCTCGAACATCTTCGCCGCGGCTTCATGGGACGCCGCGCGCACGACGGTGAAGGCGCCCATCTCGTTGGCGATGTCGGCGAGGCCCTTGCCGTCGACCTTCTTGGTCTTGCCGAGCGGGCCGCCCATGGCCTCGATCGCGCTCTGGTGCTTTTCGACCCAGCCCTTCCAGGCCGCCATGCCCTCCTGCTCCTTCGCCTTGCGCTCGGCCTCGGGCATCGCATCCCATGCGGCCCATTTGGAGCTGGTCTTGCTGCCGAGGAAAACGGCGAGATAGGTGTCGGTGCTCATTGGTTCTCTCCCTTGGTGATGGATAGCCGAAGCTGCGGCTATTTCTTGAGGTCGCCGAAACCGGCGGCGGCCTCCTGCACGTCAGGCGGAAAGTCGCTCATCTCCTGCACCTGACGGATCTCGATGATTTCGTTCGGTGCGGCCGGACACCGCTTGGCCCAGGCGATCGCCTCGGCACGCGAGGCAACCTCGATCATCCAGTAGCCGCCCAGGACCTCCTTGGCCTCGGCGAACGGACCATCGGTCACGATGGGCTTGCCGGCCGCAAACGAGACGCGCGCGCCCATCGAGGGCGGGTGCAGGCCGTCGAGCGTGATCAGCACACCGGCGTCCTTCAGCGCCTCGTTGTAGCGCATCATCGCAGTGACCCGCTCGGGATCGAGTTGAACGTCGGGCGCTGCGGTCTCGTAGCCGAGGGGGATCATCAGCATCATGAATCGCATGAGCATTCCTTGCGTGCTTTTGTCGTTCGGGTTGCGCGGCGGCGCCACTCCGGACGGGAGCGACAGCCCGGGCCGCCCGCCCTCACCTCCAAGACGAAGGAACCTTGACGAAACCGACAGGTGACGAAAATTATTCTGGAGGTTATTGGCTGGCGCTAGCGCGCCTGCGGCAGGAAACGACCGTCGTGCCGGGCAGCGCCGAAATAGACCTCGATGCGGCGAACCTTGCCGCCGGCGAAGGTGAAGAACTCGGTGTTGCGAAAGCTCCTGCCATCTGTCGCCAGGCAGAAATAGGTGACGAAGGCCTCATCGCCTTGGATGAAAATCCGCTCGATGTCGTGCCGCGCAATCCAGCCGGTGTCCCTCCAGCAACGCTCGAAATAGGTCGATTTGTCGAGGTCGTCGTCGAACGGGCTGGTGAAGCGGAAATCGTCGGCCAACGCGTCGGCGACCCGTTGCCGGTCGTTTCCGAGATAGGCCGCGAAAAGGTCTCGAATTAGGCGCTCGGGGTCAGTCATCGAACGGTTCCGTGATCAGCATCGTCTTGAAGACGATTGAGGCGCACCCGCGCCGACATCACGTCCGGCGGCAACCACGCGAAAAATAATGCACGCGGTGGCCCGTACAAATACGGCGCGTTCTATGAACTCCGCCGTGCATATGAGTCGAGAATACTTGCAACCTGAGCAACATGGCCGAGGCGTGCGAAAGACAGAACGGGCGCCCCCTCGTGCAGGAGTTTACAGTTGCTAAAGAAGCCCATGCAACTTTTTAGCTTGAGCGAAACGGTATGACGATCCGGCTGATTCGCCCCTCAGCATTAGGCGGAGCTTACGTCTTCAATTTCCAAAGCAAGAAAGTCAGGCACGCGGTCGCGGAGGTCGAGGCGCTCGACCGGTCCCAGGCCGTGATCGAATTCGGCCTCGACGGCACCATTCTCGATGCCAACGAAAATCTCCTCAAGATGAGCGGCTATACGCTCTCGGAGATCAAGGGCAAGCATCACAGCATCTTCGTCAGCGCGACTGAACGCGAAAGCGCCCATTATCGCGACTTCTGGGCCAGCCTGAACCGCGGCGAGTTCCAGACCACGCAATACAGGCGCTTCGGCAAGAACGGCAAGGAAGTCTGGGTCCATGCGTCGTACGCGCCGCTGCGCGACGAGAACGGCAAGGTGGTGAGCTTCATCAAGTTCGCAACCGACATCACGGCTTACAAAATGAGGACCATGGAGGACGCGGGCAAGATCGCCGCGATCGGCCGTGCCCAAGCTGTGATCGAATTCAACATGGACGGCACCATCGTCACCGCCAACGAGAATTTCCTCGGCGCGATGGGCTACTCGCTCGACGAGATCCAGGGCAAGCACCACAGCATGTTCGTGACGCCGGAGGATCGCGCGAGCTCGGCCTATGCCGACTTCTGGGCGCGGCTGAACCGCGGCCAGTTCGAAGCCGCCGAATACAAGCGGATCGGCAAGGACAGACGCGAAATCTGGATTCTCGCAACCTACAACCCGATCCTCGACGAGATGGGCAGGCCGTTCAAGGTGGTGAAATTCGCGACCGACGTCACCGCGCAGAAGATGAAGGCTGCCGACAATGACGGACAGCTCGCCGCCATCCAGAAATCGCAGGCGGTGATCGAGTTCAACATGGACGGCACCATCCGCACCGCCAACGAGAATTTCTTGAAGGCGATGGGCTATTCGTTGACCGAGATCAAGGGTCAGCACCACTCCATGTTCGTCGAGCCGAACGAGAAGAATTCGGGAGCCTACCGCCAGTTCTGGGAGACGCTCAACCGCGGTGAATACCAAGCCGCCGAATACAAGCGGATCGCCAAGGGCGGTCGCGAAATCTGGATCCAGGCGTCCTACAATCCGATCCTCGACCTCAACGGCAAACCCTACAAGGTGGTGAAATATGCCACCGACATCACCGCGCAGGCGATCGGCCGCAAGAAAGCCGACAACGCGCGCGGTCTGATCGAGGCGGTCGCGGCCGGTAGCGAACAGATGAGTGCATCGATCCGCGAGATCTCCGCCACCATGGCGAAGTCGCGCGAGAATTCGAAGGTCGCGACCACCCGCGTCGAGGCCGCCGACGGCCAGGCGCAGCGGTTGAACGCGGCGGCGCAGGCGATGAGCGGCATCGTCGAGATGATCTCGGGCATCACCGGCCAGATCAACCTGCTCGCGCTCAACGCCACGATCGAATCGGCGCGCGCGGGCGAAGCCGGCCGCGGCTTCGCGGTGGTCGCCTCCGAGGTGAAGAGCCTCGCCAACCAGGCCAAGCAGGCGACCGACACCATCACGTCCGAAATCGACGCGCTGAACACCATCTCCGGCGACGTTGCAAGCTCGCTGACCGCAATCAAGGTCGCGATCGCCGGCGTCAACGAGTTCATCGCCTCCACCGCCGCCGCGGTCGAGGAGCAGAGCATCGTGACGGCCGACATGTCGGCCAACATGCAGCGCGCCACGGCGGAGCTGGCTTAGGCCGCCTTGCGCGGCTGCAAAAGGAGAGCCTCGACGAGCTAAAGGCGCGATAGTTTGTCGCCTCTGCTCGTGGCTTTCGTGGTAGGGAGACCGCCTCAATTCCCGAACCACGGATAAGCTATGACCGCCTCCCCGCAGAAAATCGCCCTCGTCACCGGAGCCGCGCGCGGCATCGGGCTTGCGACCGCGAAGAAGTTTTTGACCGAAGGCTGGCGGGTGGCATTGCTCGACATCGAGGGCGAGCTGCTCGGCCGCGCGGTCGCCGAGATCGGCCGGGACGAGGCCACCCTGGCGTTGACCTGCGACGTCTCGGACGCAGCCGCGGTTGCCGCCGCGATGACGACGGTCGAACAGCGGTTTGGCCGGCTCGACGCGCTCGTCAATAATGCCGGCATTGCCGTGTTCGCGCCGCTGATGGAGACGTCGGAGACCGATTGGCGGCGCGTGCTCGAAGTCAACCTCACCGGCCCGTTCCTCTGCACCAAGGCGGCGGTGCCGCTGATGCGCGACGGCAATGGCGGCGCCATCGTCAACATCACCTCGATCTCGGCGGTGCGCGCCTCGACGCTGCGCTCGGCCTACGGCACCAGCAAGGCGGGCCTCGCGCACCTTACCAAGCAGCTCGCGGTCGAGCTCGCGTCCCTCAACATCCGCGTCAACGCGGTCGCGCCGGGACCGGTCGACACCGCGATGGCGAAGCAGGTGCACACCAGGGAGATCCGCGCCGACTATCACGACGCCATCCCGCTCAACCGCTACGGCCTGGAAGAGGAACTCGCCGAAGCCATCTACTTCCTGTGCTCGGAACGATCGAGCTACATCACCGGCCAAATTTTGGCCGTCGATGGCGGCTTCGATGCGGCGGGCATCGGCCTGCCGACGCTGCGCGGCGAACGGCGGAACGGATAGACACGGCGTAGGTTGGCCTTAGCGAAGCGTCACCCACCTCTTCTCGTGACCTTTCCCACGGACTCGAATTCGCGGAGGCTTCATGCGACGCGTCACCTTCCTCCGGGCCTTGATGTTCGCATCCGCGCTGCTCGCCGCCACGCCTGCCGTGGCCGAAATCCGCATCATCCAATCGCCCGGTGGACAGGTCGGGCCGTTCCTCGATTTGTTCGAGAAGGTGCGCGAGAGCGGCGAGCGCGTAGTGATCGACGGTCCCTGCCTGTCCGCCTGCACGCTGGTCCTGAGCATCGTGCCGGGCGATCGGATTTGTGTGACGAAGCGTGCCGTGCTCGGCTTCCATGCGGCGCGATCGGTCGATCGGCGCGGACGCTTCTACGCCGAGCCGGAAGCATCCGATGCGGTGCTTGCGGCCTATCCTGGCCCGGTGCGCGACTGGATCAGCCGTCGCGGCGGCCTCTCGTCGCGGTTGCTTCTGCTGAAGGGACGCGACCTCGCCGCGATCTATCCGCGCTGCCGGTGACGATCAGGCGGACGCAAGCGCCCGCCAATTCCGCCCGTCACACGCTTCCTGCGGTCTAATAGAAACTCTGGATCAGCTCGGTCAATTCCATGCTCGCGCAGATGAGCATACCCCAAAGTGCAAAGTTGATCTGCAGCGCCGCCGCCATCGGTCGCTCCCCTTCCAAGTACGCCCGCCCCAGTTTTTAGAATTTTATGACGAAATAAATAACGATTCTGTCCCGGATTCACAGCCTAATATTGCGCCAGTTGTTGTGCGATGCGGTCCGCATCATTTCACGAAGCGGCCTCACTGCTCTCGCAATGTGATGCGACAGCGACATCCATATTCGGCCGTGTCGGCCAGGCGTTTCCCTTAGGTTCCATTTGAGCGGTGCGACGCAAGCTTCGGCAAGCGAACTTGGCGCGTCGCTACAACACCCAAGGTGTCCGGCATGATGCGACACGGCTTTGTCTTGCTCACTTTTTGCGCAACGCTCATGGGATGCGTGGTCGCGCCTGCGCAGGAACGCCGTCCGATCGCATGGGACGGCCTCGGTCAGGATCCGAACCGTCCCTCCGTCATGAAGCGTCGCGTGGCGACCCAAGCTCCCGCGGCGAGTGATCCGAATCAGGAGCGGGAGAGAGTCCTCGGCACCTTGCGCCCGTACTCCGCGGCGTGGTGGGCAATCCATGACGAAATCGAAGCGGAGAATGACAGGCAGCTCGGGACAAAGCTCGTGATCTGTCCGCGCTGCGTTCCCTCCTCCCAACCACCGAGCAATGACGTGACCGGATCGATCCGCTGAGAGCGGCACGCGGTCGATCGGCACATGACGCAACATCTCATGCGCGCCCCTCTCCGCATCGTCGGGGAGAGGGGATCGCCGCCCAGCGCGTCAAACGATCGCGCCTGTCACATTCCCTCGGCCGGGCAGTTCACCATCCAGGGAATGCCGAACTTGTCGACGCACATGCCAAAGCCCTTGGCCCAGAAGGTTTTGCTGAAGGGCATGGTAACGCTGCCGCCGTCGGCGAGCGCGTTGAACTTGCGCTCGCCCTCCGTGGGGTCCGCGACCGTGAGCGAGATCGAAAAGCCCTGCGGCTTGTGAAAATGCTCGCTGGGTGCGTCGGAGGCCATCAGCACGCTGCCGTCGGGCAGCGACATCCGCGCATGCATGATCGTCTTCTCGCGGCCGGGCGCGGCCGCCATGTCCGGCGGCGCGTCCGACGAACGCATCATAGCGTCGATCTTGCCGCCGAGCACCTTGGCGTAATAATTGAATGCCGCTTCGCAGGTGTCCTGATAGAATAGATAAGGATTGAGCATCGTTTCTCTCCGTTTTGCTTTCGTTCGGGGTGACGGCGCTACTTCTCGGTGAGCTTCTTCAGGCTGGCCAAGCCCGCCTCGAAATCCTTGCCGATCATGTTGTCCATGTTGATGAACACCTGCATGACCTTGGACAGGAACGGGGCCGGACCGGACATCGCCCACGTGACCAGTGTGGCATCGCCTTGCGGCACAAAGGTGAACTCGGCGGTGTTGTGGCCTTCGAAAGGCCGCTCGAAGTCGAGCTTGATGCGGAGTTTTGACGGCGCACTCGCCTCGAGGATCTCCATATGGCCGGCGCCCACATTGTTGTTGCCGTCCCAGGCATAGGTCGCGCCCCTTCCTTCCGTAGTTCCGCCGAAGCTGCGCTTCATGGCGGGATCGCGGTTCTCGTAGGGTGACCAGGCCGTCCAGCGATGGAAATCGGCGACCAAGGGATAGACCGCATTGGCCGGCGCTTTGACGGCGAGGCTGCGTTCGACCCGGAATGTGTCGGGCTTCGTCAGGGCGAAGCCGAGCACGCCCACGATTCCGACAGCGAGCACGACGGCGATGATGGCAACGGCTTTCAGCATGAATGGCTCCCTCGATACGGTCCTAGGACGAAGGGAGAGGGCCGGGTCCGACAAGGCGAAGCGAAAATTTTGCAACGCCCGAAGCAGGCGCTCCCTACTTCACCTTGGCGTCTTTGACCTTGGCGTCTTGCCTGGCGCCGCCGTTGGCGCCCTTCGGCTGGCTGTCCCGGATCAGGCGATCGAGATGCATGCGGATGTGGGCGGCTTCTGCGGAAGTATTGGCTAGGGCGATCGCGCGGTCGAAGGCGATGCGGGCTTCGTCATTGCGGCCGAGCTGCATCAGGAAAGCGCCGCGCACGCCGTAGAAATGGAAGTAGTTGGCAAGCTTTGGCGCCAGCGGCTCGATCAGGTCGAGCGCGGCTTGCGGTCCGCGCACCTTGGACACCGCGACCGCGCGGTTGAGCGTCACCACTGGCGAGGGCTGCACCACCTCCAGTGCACCATAGAGCAGGTCGATCTGCGCCCAGTCGGTCTCCTCGGGCGTCGCCGCGCGGGCATGCAGCGCGGCAATCGCGGCCTGGATCTGGTAGGGCCCGCTGCGGCGATGGCGTATCGCCTTGTCGATCAGCGCGAGACCTTCCGCGATCATGGTGCCGTTCCACAGCGAACGATCCTGGTCGTCCAGCAGGATCAGCGAGCCATCCGCGGCAAAGCGCGAGGCACTGCGCGCATGCTGCAACAAGATGAGCGCCGTGAGCCCCATGATCTCTGGCTCGCTCTGGAACAGCCGCAAAAGCAGCCGCGCCAGCCGGATTGCTTCCTCGCACAGCGGCTTTCTGATTGCGGCGGTGTCGCCGCTCGCCGAATAGCCCTCGTTGAAGATCAAATAGATCATTGCGGCGACAACGGCGAGCCGCTCTGAGCGCTCGACCGCGCCCGGCGTTTCGAACGGTGTCCCGGCCTCGGCGACCTTGGCTTTGGCGCGCGTGATGCGCTGCTCCATCGCAGCATCCGACACCAGGAAAGCGCGCGCGATCTGCTTCACCGTCAGGCCGCAGACGATGCGGAGCGCCAGCGCGATCTGCTGCGTCGCCGGCAGGCCTGGATGGCAGCAGATGAACATCAGCCGCAAAATGTCGTCGCGGTAGTGCGAGCCGTCGAGCCGCTCGGCAAGCGCGCCCTCGGCGTCGTCGAGATCGGAGATCGCCTGGTCGTCCTCGGGCAGCGGCTGCTGCTTGCGGGTGCGGCGCACCTCGTCGATGGCAACGTTGCGACCGACCATGATCAGCCAGGCCGCGGGATCGCGCGGCGGTCCGTTCTGCGGCCAGGTCTTCAGCGCGCGCAGGCAGGCGTTCTGGAAGGCCTCCTCGGCGGTGTCGAGATCGCGGAAATAGCGCAGCAGCGCGCCGACCGCCTGGGGGCGCGCCGAGGTCAGCGCGGTCTCGATCCAGGCGGTATCGGCCTCGCTCACGTCAGATTCCCTCCGGGCCTGAACACGCCCACCGGGCGCACTTCATAGGCGCCGCCGGGATTGGCCGATCCGAGGTCGCGCGCAACGTCGAGCGCCTCGTCGAGGTTCTTGCAATCGACGATATAGAAGCCGAGCAACTGCTCCTTGGTCTCCGCGTAAGGGCCGTCGAGCACCAGCGGCGGGTCCTCCTTGCGCAGCGTCGCTGCCGCAGTGGTCGGCAGCAGCCGCGCCACGGGGCCGAGCCTGCCCTGCTTCGCGAGACCTTCCTGCACCACGGCGAGCTTCTTCATCACGGCCTCGTCCTGGTCCTTGCTCCAGGAGCCGACGAAGTCCTCGTCGTGATAGCAAAGGATCGCATAAAGCATGGGCAGTACCTTCTCTGAGCGCTTGTTTTGAAGACGATCCAGTATGCCTTGCCCCGACATGGCTGCGGAAAAAAATTGCAAGAAAAATCCAGCAGATCGTGCCAAGGAGAGCCTTCAAAAGCGGAACCTCAAGAGGCACTTCGAATGACCGTGGGCACACTGGCCGTCCTGATCAACAGCACGCAGCAGAACTGGCTGCCGGAGCGCTGGAAGGCCCGGTTCGACGCGGTCAGCGGCGGCCGCCGCGTGGCGCTGCTGCCCGATCCCAGGCTCGATCCGGCCGAGGTGCACTATGCCGCGGTGTGGAAACCGGTGCCGGGCGACCTCGGCTCTTTCCCCAATCTGCGTGCGATCTTCAATCTGGGCGCCGGCGTCGATGCGCTGATGGCGGACAAGAGCCTTCCGAACGTGCCGCTGGTGCGTGTCGCCGTGCCCGATCTGACCGGCCGCATGACCGAATACGTCGTGCAGCACGTGCTGATGCACCATCGCCAGGAGCTTTATCTGCGCCAGTCGCAGCGCGAAAAGCGCTGGGAGCCGACCTATCAATGGCCGGCGAGCGCCGTCACGGTCGGTATCATGGGACTGGGCACGCTCGGCACTGACGCGGCCGATGTGCTGCGGCGGCTTGGTTTCCGCGTCGCCGGCTGGAGCCGCAGCCCGCGCACGATCGCGGGTGTCGAATGCTTCCACGGCGCAGCGCAAATCGACGCGTTCCTGCGCACGACCGATATTCTCGTCAGCCTGTTGCCGCTGACGCCCGATACACACGGCATCCTCAACCGCGACGTCTTCACCAAGCTCAACCGCAAAAGCCCACTCGGTGCGCCCGTGCTGATCAACGCCGGCCGCGGCGGCCTGCAGAACGAAGCCGACATCCTTTCTTGCCTCGACGACGGCACGCTGGGCGCCGCCTCGCTCGACGTCTTCGTGCAGGAACCGCAGCCGGCGGATAGCCGGTTCTGGACCCATCCCAAGGTGTTGCTGACGCCACACAACGCCGCCGATACCGACGCCGATGCGATCTCGACCTATGTCGCCCAGCAAATCGCGCAGTTCGAGGCGGGTGGTGTGCTGGAGAACGTGGTGGACCGGACGCGGGCGTACTGAGACCTCACGTGCCACCCGGGCCCGTAAAATCACTGATCGCCGGCCGGTATCCCGTTCACCCTCTCTTAGCGAGAAGTTGATAGGCGTTGTTAATCAACGCTCAACGAACGAGTCGGACATGCGCTTCACGCTCGGCCTCAGGATGCGGATCACGGTTGCGCTGGCGGTGACGGCGGCGGCGACCGCCCTGTTCGCCGTGCTCGGGGCGATGTGGATCATTTCCGGCATCATCGACCGGGCCGACCAGCGCGAGCTTCGCAGTCATTACGACGCGCTCCAGTCGCGAATTGCCGAGGAATCCCAGCGTGCCGCCGCCATGAGCGCCGTCGTGGCCGCGATGCCCGCGACGCAGGACGCGATGGCCAAACAGGATCGCAACGCTTTAATCGGCCTGTTCGGGCCGGTGTTTGCCGCGACCAAATCGGAGTACGGCGTCGAACAGTTCCAATTCCACGTGGCGCCCGCGACATCGTTCTTGCGCGTGCACCAGCCTGCCAAATTTGGCGACGACCTCTCGGGCTTTCGCAAAACCGTGATCATCGCCAACCAGGAGCACAAGGTCGTGGTCGGGCTCGAGGGCGGCCTGGCCGGGCTCGGCATCCGCGGCGTGGTGCCGATCGCGCAAGGCGGCAAGCATCTCGGCTCAGTGGAGTTTGGCCTGACCTTCGGCCAGTCCTTCCTCGACGATTTCAAGACCAACCGCCATGTCGACATCGCCTTCCATCTCGCGGACGGCGGCGGCTTCAAGCTATTCGGCGGCACACTGAAGGGCAAGAGCTTCTTCGATGCGGCCGATTACAGCCGCGCCGCCGGCGGCGACTTCACGGTACGGCAGGCCAAGCTCGACACCACGCCGGTGGCCGCGCTGCTCGGGCCGATCAGGGATTTTTCCGGCAAGCCGCTCGGCGCGGTCGAACTGGTGATGGACAATGCCGACTATGTGGCCTCTGCCGACCGTGCCTGGCTGCTGGCATTCGGCATCGCCGCGCTCGGGCTCGTGCTCGCCGCCATCGTCGGCTATCTCATCGCCCGCAGCATCTCGCGTCCGATCATCTCCATCACGAGCGTGATGCGCGAGCTGGCCGACGGACACCTCGATGTCACCGTCCCCGCCAGCAAGGCGAATGACGAGGTCGGCGCGATGGTCAAGGCTGTCGCAGTGTTCCGCGACAACGCCGTCAACTTCAACCGGCTCCAGGCCGAACAGGCCGACACCAAGGCGCAATCCGAAGCGGAGAAACGGCGCGCCTTCGCCGCGCTCGCCGACAATTTCGAAGCCAGCATCCGCGATGTCGTCACCACGGTCTCCTCGGCCGCGGTCGAGATGGAGAACACGGCGCGCTCGATGTCCGATATCGTCGAGCGATCACGGCAGCAGACCGGCACGGTGTCATCGGCCTCGGCGCTCGCCTCCGAGAATGTGCAGACGGTTGCTGCCGCCGCGGAAGAGTTATCGTCGTCGATGACCGAGATCAGCCGGCGCCTTGCGCACGCGACGGCGGTGGTCGGCAAAGCTGCCAGCGACGGGCGACGGTCGAATGAGCGCGTGCAGAGTCTGGCCGACGCCGCGCAGAAAATCGGCGACGTCGTCTCCTTCATCAGCGGCATTGCCGAGCAAACCAATCTGCTGGCCCTCAACGCGACGATCGAGGCGGCCCGCGCGGGGGAAGCCGGCCGCGGCTTTGCGGTGGTCGCCTCCGAGGTGAAGGCGCTGGCAACCCAGACCGCCAAGGCGACCGAGGAGATCGGCGCGCAGGTGACGGCAGTACAAGGCGAAACCACCGGCGCAGTGGACGGCATCCAGTCGATCTGCGCGACGATCCAGGAGGTCGACGAGATCTCCGCCGCGATTGCCGCCGCCGTCGGCCAGCAGGGCACCGCGACGCAGGAGATTGCGCAGAACGTCCAGCAGGCAGCCGCCCGCACAGGCGAGGTCTCGCAAAACATCGCGGGCGTCACCGCCGGCATCGCCGCGACGGGGACAGCGGCCGAGGAAGTCCTGGGCTCGGCGATCGAGCTGTCAAAGCAATCGCAGCGGCTGCGCGACGAGGTGGATCGCTTCCTCGCGCACATTCGCGCGGCGTAGCGAAGGCTACAACTCAGTGTCGTCCTGGCGAAAGCCAGGATCCATTACCCCAGGGAGGAGCTGCGGCGCGACGGCGGCAACTCCGAACCTTCGCCAAACCAAATTCGGTGGTTATGGGTCCTGGCTTTCGCCAGGACGTTTGGGAGATAGCTCGCGCCACGCAACCGCCTAGCTCTTTCCTCCTACCATCACGTCGATCGCCCCCTTCACGATCGCCTCGAGCTCCTTCCGCGACACACGCGCGCGGGAGCGGATGGCGATTGAGTGCACGGTTGCGGATGCGAGCTGCGCCAGCACGGCGGGATCGGCGCTCTCGGGCAACTCGCCTTTCTCCTTGGCGCGGCGGAAGCAACTCGCGAACGCCTTGTCCAGCTCGTTAAGGCCATCGAGCACCATGGCCCGGATGTCGGGATCGCCGACCGCCTCGGAGGCTGCCGTGACCACGGTGAAGCAGCCGCGCGGGCCGGTCTCTCCGGAGAGATAGATGTTCAGCGCGGAGGCGAAGATGCGCTCCAGCCGCCGGCGCACGGGCATCTCCTGGCGAAAGATCTCCACCATCGATGCGCGCGCTTCCTCGCGGTAGCGATGGTAGCTCTTGATGTAGAGCTCGCGCTTGTCGCCGAAGGCGCCATAGAGGCTAGGGCGATTCATTCCGGTGGCTTCGCTGAGATCGTCGAGCGAGGTCGCCGCAAAACCCTGCGTGCGGAACAGGTCGAGCGCCTTGCCAAGCGCGACGTCGGGTTCATAGGCGCGCGGTCGGCCGCGGCGTTTAGGCTCCGTGGCAGCAGTTGGCGGCTTCGATTTTTGTACCATTTCGCAATTTAATCCTTGACCGTTCCCATAATATGCAAGACAGTACAAAAATCAATCTGGCCGGGTTGAGCGACACTCCAAAAGTCACATCGAAGAATTGCCCAAGGAGGCTCAAGATGGATCTTTATTTCTCGCCCCTCGCCTGTTCGATGGCGAGCCGCGTCGCGCTGTACGAAGCCGGCGCCGAAGCGAATTATCTCGAAGTCGATCCGCCGACCAAGACCGTGCTGAGCGACGGCACTGACTTCCGGACCGTGAATCCGATCGGCCTGGTGCCGACACTGCGCACCGATGAAGGCGTGGTGCTGACCGAGAACGCCGCGATCCTGCAATATATCGCCGACCGCTTCCCGCAATCGGGCCTCGGCGCCGCAGCGGGCATCGATCGCACGCGGCTGCATCAATGGCTCTGCTTCATCGGCACCGAACTGCACAAGGGCCTGTTCATCCCGGTGCTCGACCGCAAGGCGCCGCAGGAGACGAAAGCCTACGCACTGGAGAAGAACCTGTCGCGGCTGGACTATCTCGACAATTACCTGAAGGGGCGCGACTTCCTGCTCGACCATTTCAGCGTCGCCGACGCCTATCTCGTCACGGTCATCAACTGGACCATGGCGACGCCGCCGATCGAGCTCGCCAAATGGCCGAACGTGAAGGCCTATTACGAACGCCTGCGTCAGCGGCCGTCGGTCGCACGCGCGATCGCGGAAGAGTTCGAGCTGTACAAGGCCGAGCAGGCGCGGAAGAAGGCCGCGGCGTAAGCGACATTCGAAACGACCGTCGTTCCGGCCAATGCGGCCGGGACGGCGGGTTAAAGCGCGACTGACCGCGCCCGGAACAATTGGCTACTTCGGTGTCTGCAGTACGACCCCGTAGCGGCCGTATATCCGATCGATCGTGCCGTCGCTTCGCAGCCGTTCAACCGCTCCATCGATGGTGTCGCGCAATGCATCATCCGGACGGACCATGCCGATCGCGACGTTCCAGTTGAGATCGGCTATGGACTCGTCGCGATCCAGGATGCGAAATGCCTTGTCCGGATGCGTCAGATTGAAATAACTCGCCGCGGTGGGGGTGACCGCCGCGGCATCGATCTCATGGTTTGACAAGGCATCGAGGCTGTCGCTCTCGAAGCCGAAAGTCGACGTCGGGACGTGCCGTTGACTGATGATCATGGCCGCGACGGATCCGACCTGCACCCCGACCTTGGTATGCTCGTTGAGGCTCTGGAACGAGGCCAGCGCGCTGGATGAGGGGACGGCGAGCGCGACGCCCGTGCGGTAATACGGTTTTGAGAGTCTCAAGCGGGTTTCACCCTGCGCTTCGCGGTTGGCGATGACGTCCAGAACGATGTCGCATCCGGCGCTCCGCATCTGGTACTGGGTGATGATCCAGTCGAGACGCAGCGAGACGCCGAGCTCGTGTGCCAGCGCCTCGCCCAATTCGATCTGAAAGCCGGGTGGATCGGCCGCCTTGCTTGCGAACGGAAGCGAGTTCGGATGGGCGCATAATCCGAGCACACCGGACGCGCGGATCGCGTCCAGGGTCCGCCCCTGCGCAGGATTCAGCAATCCGATCGCGGCGCCGACCACAAGCGGAAGAACTGCCTTCATTCCGCGTTCTCGTATCGACATCGGCTGGTCATTCAGCCCTCGCGCGGCTTCAGGGCGCGGATATATTTGACGATCTGGTCGATCTGCGCGTCGGTGAAGGCCCCGCCGAATGCCGGCATCGCACCAGACTTGCCGTTCTTGATGCGGCTGTGCAGATAGTCATCGTCGCGCGGCGAATTCATCAGTTGCGGTCCCTTGCCGGCGGCCCGACCGCCGGCAGAGTGACAAAAGCCGCAAGTCCCTGCGAATAACTGCTCGACGTCGAGCGTCCCGTTGTCGGGTACGGGAGTGGCAGACTGCGCCTGAACCAGTGCGGCATACAGCGACGAGGCGCCCAGCACCGCCGATAGCAGCGCGGTGATCTTCTTGAAATGCAAGTTCAAGGTATCCAGCTCCATATCCTGAAGCGCCACGTCCCGAAGCACGAGTCCTGAAGCACGAGTCCTGAAGCACGAGTCCTGAAGCACACCGGGAAATTCCAATGCACGGGAAGCAAGCTTGCGCCTGCTCCCCGGCAATCTGCGATGATCTATTTCAAGCTGAAGACGACAAGCGCCCCGTCATCACGCGGCATGCTCTTGTAGGCGCCGCCGAAGTTTGGCGCGTATTCGTCCGCCAGCATGCCGCCAAAGCCAGCGACTACGGCAATGTATTGCTTGCCATTGACGGAATAGCTGACGATGCCGCCCTGGTGGCCGGTGCCGTTGTTGTGACTCCACAGCTCAGCCCCGGTTTCGGCATCGTAGGCATGAAGGATGCCGCGGGAGTCGGGCACGAATACGAGATTGCCCGCAGTTGACAGCACGCTTCCGAGCGGCGGCTCGGGATAGCGAACCTCCCACTTCTTGGCGCCGGTGATGGGGTCGCGCGCGTCGAGATGTCCATAAATCTCTCCGCCCGGAGGAGGTACCATCTTGAAATCGGCGCCGATGTTGAGCTGGACCTGGGGCGCTGTGACCGGCGTCGTCTTCTGGACGTCGAGCGTCATGCACCATTCCTGGCCGATTTTGTAGTACAGGCCGGTCTTCGGGTTGTAGGAGCCGGCGTTCCAGCTGACGCCGCCGCCAATGAAGGGGCACAGCGGCGGTTCGGTGACCTTCCCGGCGCTGAAGTCGCGACGGCCGATCAAGGCACCCGTCTTGGGATCGATATCCTTGACGAAATTGATGTTCTCAACGAGCCGCCAGACGTTCTTCACGGCGAGATTGCGGTCATAGACGAAGACGAAACCGCCCTTGTTCGGGTGAACCACGAACTTCTGACCGTCGCGTTCGAGCATCACAAACTCGCCGACCGCGCTGTCGAAGTCCCAGGCGTCGTGCGGCAATTCCTGATGATGGAATTTCAGCCTGCCGGTATCGACGTCGAGACCGATCACCGAACTCGTGTAGAGATTGTCGCCGGGACGCGCGCCTTGCGTCTTGTAATCGGCGCCCGACCAATCGTAGAGCGGCGCCGGGTTTGCGGTGCCCCACAGGATTGTGTTGGTCTCGGAATCGTAAGTGCCCGGCATCCAGCCGCCACCCCCGCCGGTGCGCCAGGAATCGTTTCCCCACGTCTTCATGGCCTCGTCGGTGCCGGCGACGGTCAAGAACTCCCACTTCTTCTTCCCGGTGGTGGCATCCAGGCCGAAGATCGGGCCGCGGCCCGGCCATTCACCGCCTTGCGCTCCGATGATCACCGTACTCTTCGCGTAAAGCGGTGCACCGGTGAAACCGACCGTGAGCTTCTGCGAGTCGATCAACCTGGTTTCCCAGAGGACCTTCCCCGACTTCATATCCAGGCCAAGAACCCTGCCATCCATAGTGCCGACGAAAACCTTGCCCTCGCCGAGCGCTACGCCGCGATTGTAGGGGGAATGGGTCTGACGGGAGATCAGGGCCTCGTCCAGCTCCGGAAAATGAGACCAGATCACCTCGCCTGTCGCGCCGTTGAGCGCAAAAACCCGGCTGTAAGAACCCGAGTAATAGAGCACGCCATCCGCCGCGAGGGGCATCGATTGCAGGCCGCGGGTCGAGCGTCCTGGAATATGGGTCCAGGCAACGTTCAGATTGCCGACGTTGTTTGCGTTGATCTGCGCCAGCGGGCTGTAGTGATAGGATTTGTATGAACCGTGATAGGTCAGCCAATCGTTCTGACCGCCGTTCTCGATCCGCGCAGTATCCACGGACTGGGCCAAGGCCGACGACACCATCAGCGTCGCGCCGGCAATAAGAGGTAGACCAGACTTACACCAACGCTTCCTCATCCGTTCCTCCCGCTTTTATGGCTGTTTAACTTGCGTCTCACAGACGCCACCGCGAGGGATGCTGCAGTCCGCTCTCTGTCGGCCTTCTCCATCGCATACGAGCCGCCGACGGCTCTCTATCTCTCTCGGCGGACATCGCCAAAAGGTGCTACGTCTCTGGACTGGTTGCAGTTGCGCTTATCCTCGCTGCAGCAGCGTACGCCGGATGACGAGGAGCGCAAAGATGAAACACGCGCACGGCGCGAATTTGACGCGCGGCGCGAATTACAAACGTCAGTTGCGCTGACCGGTTCGTTTGGCCTCGCGGTCTCAGACTGCTGCGGGCGGCGATAGCGCCAAGGCCCGAGGAAGGATTTATCCGTACAGCAGGCGCGGGAGGATCGTGACGATGCCGGGCCAGAGCGTCAGCAGCAGCACGAAGCCGACCATGATGAGCAGGTACGGCATCGTGACGCGCGCGATGTAGCCGAGGCCATCGTCGGTCAGGCCTGGATGACGAACAGGTTGAAGCCGACCGGCGGGGTGATCTGCGCCATCTCGACCGCCAGCACGAGGAAGATGCCGAACCAGACCTCGTCGAAGCCCGCGCCCTTCACGATCGGCAGCACGATCGGCAACGTCATCACGATCATCGAGAAGCCGTCGAGGAAACAGCCGAGGATCAGATAGAAGATAATCAGCACCACGATCAGCATGAAGGGCGATAACCCCAAGCCCTTCACGAAGGCGGCGACGGCCTGCGGGATGCCGAGGAAGGCCGCGGCGTTGCCGAGGATCGAGGCGCCGAGCACGATCAGCGCGATCATCGAGCAGGTCACGACCGAGCCGATCAGCACGTCGCGGATCACCTGCTGTGACATCGAGCCCTGCGCCCAGGCGACCAGCGCCGCGCCGAGCACGCCGACCGCGGCGGCCTCCGACGGCGTAGCCAGCCCGCCATACATCGAGCCGAGCACGCAGGCGATCAGGAACAGCGCCGGCGCGAGATCCTTCAGCGCCGCAAAACGTTCGCGCCACGGCACCTGCGAGAGCTTGGCTTCCGTCTCCGGCACCATGCTCGGGTTGAGGGTCGTGTGCAGCATCACCCACCCCATGAAGGTGGCCGCCAGCAACAGTCCGGGCAGCACGCCGGCGGTGAACAGTTTCAGGATCGAGACGTCGCCGAGCACGCCGTAGATGATCATGATGTTGGACGGCGGGATCAAAAAGCCGAGCGTGCCGGCGCCGGCGAGCGAGCCGATCGCGATGTCGCGGGAATAGCCACGGCGCAGCAGTTCGTTGAGCGACATACGGCCGATCACCTGCGTCGTCGCCGCCGACGAGCCGGAGATCGCCGCGAAGATGGTGCAGCCGATCACGTTCACATGCAGAAGACGACCCGGCAGAAGCCCCGCCCAGGGCGCGAGCCCCTGGAACAGCGAACGCGACAGACGGGTGCGAAACAGCAGCTCGCCCATCAGGATGAACAGCGGCAACGCCAGCAGCTCCTGCGTGGTCAGGATGTTCCAGGCGTATTGCGGCAGCAGCTTGTCGAGCGGGATCGAGCGGAACATCGCCAGCAGCAGCGTCGCAGTGAGCGCAAGCGTCAGGCCGATCCAGACGCCGCAGGCCAGAAGCGCAAACAGGATCGCAAAGAGTGCAACGACTTCGATGGTCATGGAATCCGGTGTCCGCTGGCTGGCGCGTGGGCGATCATTCGACGGGCGAGGCCGTCATGCGGTGATCCTCCAGCGGCAGGCCGAGCACGGCCTGGATCGCGCGCGCCAGGAACTGGAGCGTCAGCAGCAGCATGCCAAAGGTGACGACGGCCTGCGGAAACCACAGCGGGGTGTCGCTCGAGGTCGAAACCTGGCCGCGCACATAGGCGCCGAAGGCGAACTTCGCCATCGACGATGTCAGGAAGGCCATGAAGGCGAAGCCCGCTGCGGCCGACAGGATTTCGATCGCGCGCTGAAACGGAGCGGGGACGTTCTTCAGCAGCAGCACGACACGGATATGGCCGCCGACGCGCAGGGTCATGGCGGCGCCGAAGGTGAAGGACGCCGCCATCAGATAGGAGGAATACTCCCACGCGATCGAGATCGTGGGCGGAAAGAACGGCAGGAAGTTCGAGAGGAAGCGCGTTGCTACCTCGCACAGCATCAGCAGCGTCAGCATCAAGAGGCAACCGCCCCCGATCCACCCGTCCAGCCGGCCGAGACGGTCGATGCCGTCAAGCAGGATGCGCAGCGGCGCTGGCGCCGCCGCGTTGAGACTTTGGGACGACGCAGGCAAAACATCCGCCACTGCAAGTCCTCAGCGCTTCATTTCGGCGAGATAGGCCCGCACCGGCTTGTCGGCCGCCGGTACGCGCTTGACGAAAGCGTCGAGCTGCGGCGCGGTCTTGGCGCGAATGTCCGTGATCATGGCCTCCGAGACCGGCACCACCTCCATGCCGCCTTCCTTGAGCCGGTTGAGGCTGTCGACGTCCGCCTTGAGGGAGTTCGCCCAGAAGCCCGGCTCCATCTTGGCGGCAATGCCGGCGACAAGCTGTTGCTGATCGGCGCTCAGTGCCTTCCAGGAATCGAGATTGACGGTGAGCATCTGCGACGACCAGACGTGGTTGGTCGGGTAGATGTATTTCAGGAATTCCCAGAATTTACCGTCGACACCCGACACCGCCGAGGTGGAGACACCGGAGACCGCGCCGGAGGCCAACGCGGGGATGGTCTCGCCCCAGGGAATCATCACCGGCGCCATGCCGACCACGGCCAGCATGTCGACGGCGTTCTTGTCGGGCACGCGGATCTTGATGTTCTTCAAGCCGTCGACATCGGCGACCTTGACCTTGAGATGCAGATATTGCGTCGGCCAGGGCACGATGTAGAGGATCTTCTGGTTGTTGCGCGCGGCGACCTTCTCGTATTCGGGCCGCACATATTTGTGCAGCACCTTCAATTCGTCCATCGAGCCGCAGAGAAAGGGAATGCTCTCGACGCCCATGAAGGGCTCGTCGCCGACCTGCTGAATATTGAGGACGTCGGCGAGCGGCACCAGGCCGTCGCGCACGGCGCGCAGATGCTCGGGGCCCTTGAAGCCGAGCTGTCCACCGGCCTTCACGGTGATCGCGACCGAGCCGCCGCTCTGCTTCTTCACCTCTTCCGCGAAGGCAAACGCGTTCTGAGTGTGAAAATTGCCGTCGGGCCATACCGTCGACATGTCCCAGCTCACCGTCGCAGCTCGCGCGCGGGTCGAGATGTGGCCGGCGGCGAGCAGCGTCGCTGCGCCCGCGGTAAAATTCCGTCGCGTGATCATTGAGCCCCTCCGTTTGCTACGCGCACGACGCCTGCGGCGTCATCGCGTATGCCCATAAACTGCAAGCGCGTTGTCGGCAGACACGAGTCCGCTTTCGATATCGTCGTTGACGGCTGTCGGCGCGCGCTCCCGGGGATCGCCGATGCCGGCGCCGCCTGGCGTCAGCACCACCAGCCGGTCGTCCGGCGGCACCTGCTGAAAGCCTTTTCCACGCAGCTTCTTGCCGGACTTCAGGCCGACATAGCCGGCCTCACCGTTCTTGCCGCCATCGCGACCACGTGGCGGATGATCGATGCGGTCGAACGCCGCCAGGATGTCGAACGGCGCATCGACGCCGCTGCCGACCTCGATGATCTGGCCGAGGCCGCCGCGGGTGCGCCCCGCCCCTCCGGAATCCGGACGCAGCTCCTTGCGCCAGAAGATCAGCGGCGTCTGCGTCTCGGCGATTTCGACCGGCGTGCCCCGCACCCCGCTGGGATAGGCGGTCGCCGACAGCCCGTCCTTCGCGAAGCGCGCGCCGGTGCCGCCATTGGAGGTCACCGCCATCGAGAATCCGTAATTGCCGCCGGCGCCCGAGCGAGTCTGTCCGCGCACATTGAGATTCCACAGGCACGATGTGCCTTCGGCGGGCACGCGCTCGGGAATGATCTGGCGCAGGCAGCCGAACACGACGTCGGGCAGCATCTGGCCGATGATGTGACGCGAGGCGACCGGCGCCGGCTTCGGCGCATTGAGGATCGCGCCCGGGGGAGCCGACACCGTCAGCGGCGAGAGCGAGCCGGCATTGTTCGGGATCTGCGAGGCGACGACGCAGCCAAGACCGAACACCGTGTAGGCGATGGTGTACGACAGAGGCACGTTGATGCCGAATCGGGACGCGGCCGAGGTGCCGTCGAAATCGACGTGGATGCCTTCGTCCGAGATCGTCAGCGTCGCCTCAAGCGAGACCGGCGCGTCATAGCCGTCGACCACCATGGTGTTGCGCCAGGTGCCCTTCGGCAGCTTGGCGATCTCGGCCAGCACGGCCTCGCGCGAGCGGTCGCAAATGTAGTCGCCGAGCGCATCGAGCGTGTCGATGCCGAACTCGGTCATCATCTCGACCAGGCGCTCGCAGCCGACGTCGTTGCAGCCGGCGAGCGAGTAGGTATCGCCCTCGGTGTCGATCGGCAGCCGCGTGTTGGTGCGGATCATCGCCATCAGCGTCTCGTTGACGACACCCTGGTCGATCAGCTTCAGCATGGGGATATAGAGCCCTTCCATGAACACGTCGGTGGCGTCGGGCCCGAAGCCGATGCCGCCGATGTCCATGAGATGGCTGGTGCAGGAAAACAGCGCGACCGGCTTGCCGTCCTTGAAGCAGGGTGTAGTGACGACGAAATCGTTGAGATGCCCGGTGCCCATCCAGGGATCGTTGGTGATGTAGGCGTCGCCCTCCTTCATCGTCTCGATCGGAAAGTGGGCGATGAAGTGCTTGACCGATTCAGCCATCGAATTGACGTGGCCGGGGGTGCCCGTCACCGCCTGCGCCAGCATCCGTCCCTTGAGGTCGAACACGCCGGCCGAGAGGTCGCCGCATTCGCGCACGATCGGGCTGAAGGCGGTGCGGAGCAGCACCTGCGCCTGCTCCTCGACCACGGCGATCAGCCGGTGCCACATGATCTGGAGGTCGATCAGGCTCGCGCCGCTTGCCTTGCTCATGATCAGGCCGCCTTCCGTTCCATGACGATGCTGCCGGCACCGTCGATATGGGCATCAAAACTGTTGGAGACGAACGTCGAGGTCTCGTCCTCGGCGATCACCGCGGGACCCGCAATCGTCGCGCCCGGCGCCATGTCCTCGCGGCGGTAGAGCGGGATCTCGATCACCTCCCCTGCACGACCGTCGAAGAACTTGCGGCTGCCGGTCGCCTTCCCGGCCGGCTTGCGCGTAACGGCCGCGACCGTGGCCGGATTGCGCGCCTCGGTCGTCGCGAGCACCGACCAGCTCAACACCTCGATCGCCGCACCCGGGATGGACCGCTCGAACATCGCCGCATAATCCGCTTCGAACTTCTGGCGCAGGCCGGCCAGATCGGCCGTCGTCAGCCGCCGGTTCGGCAGCTCGACCGTGATCTCATGGCCCTGGCCGACATAGCGCATGAAGGCCGCGCGGCGCTCGCGCACTGGCGCACCGGCCGCACCCGTTTCGACCAGCGCACGCGCTTCGGTCACCATCTCCTGGAGCAGGTCGGAGACCCCCTCGGTGTCGAAATCGTCGAGCCGCACATGACGGCTGCGCACCAGCTCGTAGGCGATCGGAGCCGCAAGGAAGCCCACCGCCGAACCCACGCCGGCATTGGAAGGGACGATCACGCGGGAGACACCGATCTTCTCGGCGACCCGCGCCGCATGCAACGGTGCCGCGCCGCCGAAGGCGATCAGCGTGTGCTGCCCGACAATCTCACCGCGCTCCACCGCATGCACGCGCGCCGCGCTCGCCATATTCTCGCAGACGACCTCGTGCACGGCATAGGCCGCGGTTTCCGCCGACAGGCCGAGCGGCTCGCCGACGCTGCGCAGCAGCGCCTGCTTCGAGAGTTCAGGGTCGAGCTTGATCGTTCCACCCGCGAAATCGTCGGGATCGATCATGCCGAGCGCAACGTCGGCATCCGTCACGGCCGGGCGCAGGCCGCCGCGGCCGTAGCAGGCGGGCCCCGGCTCCGACGAGGCACTCTCGGGGCCGACCGTGACGCGCTTCATCGCGTCGACATGAGCGATCGAGCCGCCGCCGGCGCCGATCTCGACCATCTCGATCACGGGTATCCGCACCGGCAGACCTGAACCTTTCAGGAAGCGTGCAGCGCGATCCACCTCGAACACGCGCGAGGTCTCGGGCTGGTATTTTTCGATCAGACAGATCTTTGCCGTTGTCCCGCCCATGTCGAAGGACAGCACCTTGCTCTCGCCGAGACGCGCCGCGATCTGCGCCGCGAAAATGGCGCCGCCGGCAGGACCGGATTCGACGAGGCGCACCGGAAAGCGCCGCGCCGTCTCGATCGAGGTGACACCGCCGCCGGAGGTGACGAGATAGATCGCGCCGCGGTACTGCTCGACCTGCAAGGCATCGGACATGCGGGCGAGATAACCATCGATCAGCGGTTGCACATAGGCGTTGGCCACCGCAGTCGATGTGCGCTCATATTCGCGGATCTCCGGACACACCGCGGACGATACGGTCACGGAAATACCGGGCATCTCCTCGCTGATGATCGCGGCCGTGCGGCGCTCGTGCTCGGGATTGGCGTAGGAGTGCAGGAAGGCGACCGCGACGCTCTCGACGTTCAGCGCGCGCAATCTTGGCGCGAGCGCACGCACCGCCGCTTCGTCCAGCGGGAGGCGGACGGCACCGTGGGCGTCGATACGCTCCGGCACCGTGAAGCGCAGGGACCGCGGCGCCAGCGGCTTCGGCTTGTCGATAGAGAGGTCATACTGGTCGTAGCGGCTCTCGGTGCCGATATCGAGCACGTCGCGAAAGCCCTCGGTCGCGATTAGCGCCGTCTTGGCGCCGCGACGCTCGATGATGGCGTTGGTCGCCAGCGTCGTGCCGTGAATGAAGACGTCGATGTCGCTGATATGGGCGCGCGCATCGGCGAGAATGAGCCGCATGCCATCGAGCACCGCCTGTTCGGGCCGCTGCGGCGTCGTCAGCAATTTGCGCGTCTTGCGATCCTGCCCCACGTCCAGCACGATGTCGGTGAACGTGCCACCGATATCGACGGCAAGCCGCACCTCGGCTCCCTCAAGCATTCCAAATTCTCCGTGCTGATCGTCAAGACTGAGGACAAAAGCGCAGCAATTTCCATGCCATGGATGACAGGAACATACTGCGTCCAGCTATTCTGCTTGGCACCCATGCAATAGGCAAGGCGTGTTCGCAGCCCGCGCGATCAGAGCAGGAATGCAAGCGCGGCTTCGCAGCGCTCCTCGACCTTCAGCGTAAGGAGATCATCGGCGCGGGTGCGTCCGAGATTGACCGCAGCGATCGGGATTTGCCGTTGCGCGGCAGCCTGCACGAAGCGGAAGCCGGAATACACCATCAGTGACGAGCCGACGATGAGCATGGCGTCGGCCTGCGCCAGATGATCCTGCGCGGTAGCGACCACGTCGCGCGGGACGTTCTCGCCGAAGAACACGACATCGGGCTTGAGGATGCCGCCGCAAGCTTCGCAAGGAGGCACCTTGAACGACGAAAAATCCGCATGCTCCAGGTCCGCATCGCCGTCGGGGGCATCGGCGGCATCGAGCGTCAACCATTCCGCATTGGCGCGGCCGAGCATCTCCTGGAATTCGCTCCGCGGCGTCTTTTGGCCGCAACCCATGCAGCGGACCAGATCGAGCCGGCCGTGCAGGTCGATTACCTGGCGGTGGCCGGCGGACTGATGCAGCCGGTCGACGTTCTGGGTCAGCAGCATTCCGCAACGCCCGCTCGCCTCGAGCCGGGCAAGCGCGTGATGCGCATCGTTCGGCCTCGCCTGGCCGAACCGCCGCCAGCCGATCAGGCTGCGCGCCCAATAGCGCCGACGCGTATGCTCTTCCGACATGAAAGCCTGGAAGTTCACCGGCTGGGTCCGCTTCCAGTTGCCGTGACTGTCGCGATAATCGGGAATGCCCGAATGGGTGCTGCAGCCAGCACCGGTCAGCACGAACAGACGTTCGTGCCGGCCGACGAAATCCTGGAGCGGATGATTTGCCAGCGGATCATTTGCCATGACGCAGATGTAGTCCGCGCAGGCGGGTTTTGCCAGATCACCGCTGTTCGGACCGGTCGAATCCCGCAATCAGCTTCACGAGCTCGCTCTGCCGCGCCGTACCGGTCTTGCGGAAGACGTTGTGGAGGTGTGTCTTGACGGTCGCCTGCGTCAGCCCGAGCAACTCGGCCAGCGCCTTGATCCCGCTCACCCTCATGACGGCGTCGATCAGGCGGACCTCGCTTGCGGCGAGCCTGTAGAGTTTTGCAAGCGCCTCCAGCGGCGGCGGGCTTGCCGGCGAGGCCTTGCGCACGAACACCGCGGCAACCGCGGAATGCAGCGCGCCGGTACGCCGCCGGTCCCCCGAGGTCAACGGCAGCACGTTGGCAAACCAGCGGCCTTGCGAGGTCCCGAGCGGAATCGAGCCGCCGCTGTCTGTCGGCATGTTGCCGTTCTCCGCGGCGACAAGCGCTTCGCGCAACGCGCGCTGAGCGTCGAGGGCAACAGCGAACAACGTTTCGTTTCTTTCCGTGAGCAGCGCAGCCTCGTCCAGCATCGCGCGTCCGGGCGCGTTGGTGAAGGCGAGACGTCCGTTGGGACCAACCAGAAAGACGGCGGCCGTGACGCTGTCAAGCGTCTGGGTCAACACCGCCTGTGTCGCCCTGTTCTGATCGAACAGCCGGCCAATCGAGACCGCGCGCTGGAAGTGCGGCACGATCAGCGCAAACCGGCTGCGGGCGTCAGCGTCGGCGAGACCGTCTTTCTCATGCATCCGGACACTGACGATCGATGAATAGGTTGCGCCCTTCTCCAGATTCGACCCGAGCGCATCGATCATGCCCTGCGGCTTCATCCACTCTTCGTAGAAGCGCGTCGCCACCATCTCCTCGAAGGGGACGAAGTCGGTTGATGCATAGACGAGACCAGCCTCGCAGAAAGTGGCCGCTGGAAAGCACGGGTTCAAGGCGAGATATTTCTCGAGATAGAGCTTTGTGTAGTCCGGCTCCTCATTGAAGAGGTGCAGCACTGCGGTTTGTTCGGTGGCCGCGTCATGCCAGAACAGGGCGCCGGAGGACCCGCCGACAAACAGGCAGGCCTGTTCGAGGGCGCGGGGCCACAAGGCGGGATCGAGCGCGGCGTCGTAAATTAGGCCGATCAGCTCTGAAAGCAGAGCGGCTTCGGATATCACGGCCGGCTCTCCGACATGTCGAACAACAGATTCGGCATCCGCACCTCGTCCCTCATTGAGTCGAGACCAGAGGCTGTTTCGCAGGCGCGCCCGGCTTAGGCGGGGCGGATTGCTTCTGTGAGACGAGCGCCTTGCCAGGCCCAGCTTCAGGAGCGGCGGGCGCCACCGGTGCGGACTGCCCCACCGACAATGATACGCCGAACACACGCCATTGTCCTTCGACCGGCGCGAACATCAGTTCGAAATTCACCTGGGATGGCACCGACGGAAAAAATCCTGCCATGTGCAGGAGCCCGTTCGGCTCGATCTGCGGCAGCAGCGACAATTGCGGATCGATCACGGCAAGGCCGGAGAGATCGAGCTTGTCGCCACGCTGCTTGGCAAATATCTCCGCAAGCTTTGCGGCGGTGTTGATCTGGAAGCCGGGCGCACCGAGATCGCGCAGCACGGTGTAGTTCCCGGTCTTGTTGGCATGGTCGAGCGCAAGCAGCGTCGAGCGGATCAGCATCAGCACGCCGTTGCGGTCGATATTGGCGGGTTTGGCCGCCTGCTGCTGCGACGGCGGCGTCTGGTGGGGCTGCGGCGGCGTCTGCTGCGCAGAGGTCGTCACCGCCCCCAGGATCAAAAGACCGGCAATCGGAAGACCAAGGCCCGCGCTCAACCAACGCAGCGTCATGACGAACGGGTTCTTCCTACCACTGGATCGAGACAGCACCACGTCCACCTGCAACGCTGCGCTCGAGTCCAATGCCGCCGCCGGCATTGGCGATAATAGCATAGCTCTTGCCGTCATAGAGCAGTGCCGTTGCACCGACCGCAAACGCGTTGGCGCCCTCGAAATTGCCGTAGCCGGCCGAGAGCGCGAACTTGCGCCCCTGTTGCAGCGCCGGCATCGAGCCGGCCGCGAGCGCGACCGCGGTCCCGCTGCGGGCTTCGAGCCGGTTGTCCATCACTTGCGACTGCAAGGAGGTCACCTGCGACTGCAGTGAGGCGATGTTCGCCGGATTGAAGCTCGACGTTGCCAGATTGCCGGCCGCGTCGGTCGTCACGAAGGACACCGGTCCACTCTGTGCCGCCAGGCTCGCCGCCGAGGCGACGCCGGCCATGCGATAGGTGTTGCTGGCGGTCCCGATCGCGACCTGGTTGGCAGCAGTTACTGTCGCACCGGAGCCGATGGCGGTGGAGTTCGAGAATCCCGCGGTGGCACCAGAACCGATTGCCGTTGCGCTCGCGGCAGACGCAGTGCTGCCCTGTCCATAGGCCGCCGCGCCGGCAGCGGTAGCGTTGCTGCCCAGCGCCGATTGCGGTGGCATTGGATGCCGACGCAACAGCACCGTTGCCGAATGCGGAACTGCCGGCGGCGGCACTTGCCTTTGCCCCATCGCCAACGGCGGTGTTGCCGAGCGCCGCCGCCGAATCAGCGCCGACGGCAATCGATCCGGTCGAAACTGCACCGGTGCCGATGGCAATCGCATTTGCGCCCGTGCCGGCGGTTGCGCCGTCGCCGATCGCGACAGCGCTCGTCCCGGTGGCGTGGGAGTTGTTGCCGGCCGCGAAGGAATTGCCGCCGCTTGCGGTCACCGCGTTGCCCACCGCGGTCGAGTTGGTGTTGCTGGCGTTAGCGGCGTTCCCGATGGCTGTTGATGAAGCGCCACCCGAGGAACTGCTGAGGCCGATCGCAACCGACCCAAATCCACCCGACGTTGCGCCCGTTCCGAAAAAACTACCGTCGCCGCCCCCGATCGCGACGCTGTAGTTTCCGAGCGAACTGGGACCGTTGCCGGTGCCACCCGAGCCAATTGCCGTACTCCACCTGCCGGCACCGGCCGCCGTGCTATTGGAGTTGGTACCGATGCTGGTGATGCCCTGGTTAACCGTCGATAGACCGGCATTTGTGCCCATCGACACGCCGAAGGAGTTGGCCACCGCGTCATGGCCCACCGCGGTCGCACTGTCGTTAAGCGCAATTGCGTGGTCGCCAAAGGCGGTGGATAGCTGGTCGGCTCGGGTATTATCGCCGACTGCGATCCCGTTGGAGCCGGGAGTCCCTTGGGCCGAGCAGGTGCCCACGAAAGAGCTTCCATTGGAATAGCACTGGGCGGCGGCCGGAGACATTCCGAGGAACAAGGCCATAGCCGTGAGAACCGCCAGGTTGACCAACGCCGTGATCATGCGAGGAGCGTTGCGGTCAATGCGGGGCGACGAGCGGTGCAAGCTACCCCGATCAGTCGCTCCCGGTTGCGGACAACTGATCGGCATCTTGTCGCTCTCCGCTGGTCCAAGCTGCCGCAATCGTGGGACAGGGCCACGGACAGGACATCAACCGTTCGGTTGAGTTCGTCCGCGCGTGCGGCGCCGACAGCCCGCTTTTTTCCGACTGTTGCTGGATTGCATCGCGAAAAGTCTCGACGATGAGCGTCGGCGCCGCAGGCAGACCGCGAGAACTGCAAGGACGCTCGTGATCTTTGCTAGCTCGCCCAGTTGTCCCGGAACTCAGGAAACAGCGTCAGGCCTCCGCAGGCATAGATGGTCTGCCCAGTGATGTAACTGGCATCGTCCGACGCGAGGAAGGCGAACACGGCGGCGATCTCTTCCGGAGTGCCGACGCGGCCCAGCGGAATGTGGCTGCTGACCACTCCGCGCTTTTCCGGATCGCCGGTCCAGGCCGCATTGATCGGCGTGTCGATCGCGCCGGGACCGACCGCATTGACGCGAATGCCACGGCCGGCGAATTCCAGCGCCAGCGTACGCGTCAGATTGGCCATGCCGCCCTTGCTGATGGAATAGGCGAGGTAGCCGGGTTTCGGGATGATCTGGTGCACGCTGGAGCAATTGATGATGCTGCCGCCTCCGCCGCGCGCGACGAAATGGGCGAGCGCCTTCTGGGCGCAGAACACGGCGCCGTTGAGATTGACGTCGATGATGCGGCGGTAGGTCTCGATGTCGAGCGCTTCGCTCGACGATTCCCGCTGGAAGCCGGCATTGTTGACGAGGCAGTCGAGGCGCTTCCAGCGCGCCAGAATCGTCTCGAACATCGCGGCGACCTCTTGCTCATTACCGACGTCGGCCTTGACGATGATGTGATCGAGCCTGCCGTGGCCGCGATCACCCGATGCCGTCCGCGCGAGCGCGAGTGTCTCCTCAGCCCCTTCAGCGTGACCGAAATAGTTGATGGCGACGGTCGCGCCTTCCTGGGCAAGCCGGACGGCGACGGCGCGGCCGATGCCTTGGGAGGCGCCGGTCACCAGCGCGTACTGGCCGACAAGTCGCGAGTGAAACGAGGTCGAGCGATCGGTTTGTGGCATGGGTCCTCTCCGGGATGCCCTGATCAGCGACGGAACCGGCTTTTTGTTCCATCCCTCAGCGCATCGCTGCGATTCATTCGACGCGGCGCGCGAATGGCGAAGTCAGGATCTGGTACAGGATGATGGCGCCAAAGGTTGCGGTGCCGATCCCGCCGATCGTGAAGGCGCCGAATTTGAGCGTGAGGTCGCCGGCGCCTGCGGTGAGCGCGACCGCCACGGTGATCAGGTTTGCCGGACTTGAGAAGTCGACCTTGCTCTCGACCCAGATCCGGCCGGCCATCGCAGCGATCAATCCGAACAGCACGATCGAGAGCCCACCGATGACAGGACCCGGGATCGACAAGATCAGCGCGCCGAATTTCGGCGAGAAGCCGAGCACGATCGACACCACCGCCGCGAAGGCGAACAGCAAGGTCGAATAGACCTTCGTGGCCGCCATGACGCCGATGTTTTCGGCATAGGTGGTAACGCCGGTGCCGCCGCCGCAGGCCGCCACGATGGTCGCGAGGCTGTCGGCGAGCAAGGCGCGGCCGAGATAGTCATCGAGGCTCCGGCCCGTCATGGCGCCGACGGCCTTGATGTGACCGAGGTTCTCGGCGACGAGAATGATCGCAACCGGCGCGATCAGGACGATCGCATCGGTGTGGAAGGTCGGCGTGGTAAAACTCGGCAGGCCGATCCACGGCGCAGCCGCAAGCGGGGTGAAGTTAATCGGCTTGCTGAAGCCGAGGCCGTTCGCGAACAGCAGGTACAAGAGATATCCGCCAATCGCGCCGAGGATGATCGGCAGGCGGCGCCACAGGCCCGGTGCGCCCACGGCAACCACGCCGACGATCAGAACTGTCGCGAGCCCGATTCCTGTGTCGAACGCATTGGCGCTCACCGCCTTGACCGCCACGGGCGCGAGGTTGAGGCCGATCGCGGCGACCGCAGCGCCGGTGACGGCCGGCGGCAACAGCCTCTCGACCCAGCCAACCCCCGACCACATCACGATCAGCGCGATCACGCCGTAGAGGACGCCGGCCCCGACGATGCCGCCAAGCGCAACCGACAGGTTCGGGTTCGGCCCGTGCCCGGCGTAACCGGTGGCGGCGATCACGACCGCGATGAACGCGAAGCTCGAGCCGAGATAGCTCGGCACGCGTCCCGCGACGATGACGAAGAAGATCAGCGTGCCGATGCCGGAAAACAGCACCGCAACATTGGGATCGAACCCCATCAGCAGCGGCGCGATGATCGTCGAGCCCGACATTGCGACGCAATGCTGGAGACCGGACACGACGGTCTGGCCAAGCGGCAGCCGCTCCTCGGGCATGATCACGCCGGAGGACTTCAAAGTCCAAAGCGGGAAATAGCCTTGCGCTCGCTGTTCGGAGCCCGTTGCAATCGGCATGTTCCCCCCAGTTGCGGTGCAGCGACCGATCTTCGTGCGAACAGACAAAAATGTTATTGTCGCTTCTGCGGCGGCCATCACATGATGCAAATCAAACAAGATCAATACGTTCCGGGGCCCATTCTATGACACAGATTGCGATCCAGCCAGCCATCCACCGCCGGCACCAGCCCTGGTACAAGATCCTCTACATCCAGGTGCTGATCGCGATCGCGCTCGGGGTGCTCATCGGCTATTTCTATCCTGATCTCGGCAAGGCCCTGAAGCCGCTCGGCGACGGTTTCATCGCGCTGATCAAGATGATGATCGCGCCGGTGATCTTCTGCACGGTGGTGCACGGCATCTCCTCGATGGGCGACCTCAAGCGCGTTGGCCGGGTCGGGCTGAAGTCGCTGATCTATTTCGAGACGGTCTCGACCGTCGCGCTCGCGATCGGCCTTCTGGTCGGCGAGGTGCTCCAGCCCGGACACGGCTTCAACATCGATCCCGCCACGATCGACCCGAAATCGGTGGCGACCTACGTCACCAAGGCCAAGGAAGAAGGCATCGTCGCCCATCTGCTGGCGATCATCCCCGACAGCTATCTGGGCGCCATCGCACGTGGCGATCTGTTGCAGGTGCTGCTGATCTCGATCCTGTCGGGCTTCGCCATCGCCTTTCTCGGCAAGGCCGGCGAGCCCATTGCCGAGGCGATCGACAAGGCCGCAAAGATGTTCTTCGGCATCATCCGCATCATCGTGCGCGTCGCTCCGATCGGGGCGTTCGGCGCGATGGCGTTCACCGTCGGCGCCTACGGCCTTGGTTCGCTGCTCAACCTCGCCGCCCTGATCGGCACGTTCTATCTCACCAGCATGCTGTTCGTGCTGGTCGTGCTGGGGGCGATCGCAAGGCTCGCCGGCTTCTCGATCCTGCGCTTCATCGCCTACATCAAGGACGAGCTCCTGATCGTGCTCGGCACCTCGTCGTCGGAGACTGTGCTGCCGCAGATGATCCAGAAGATGGAGCATCTCGGCGCCTCGCGCTCGGTGGTCGGCCTCGTCATTCCGACCGGTTACAGCTTCAACCTCGACGGCACCAACATCTACATGACGCTGGCGACGCTGTTCCTGGCGCAGGCGACCAATACCCATCTGACCATCTGGCAGGAGCTCGGCATTCTCGGCATCGCCATGATCACCTCGAAGGGCGCCTCGGGCGTGACCGGGGCGGGCTTCATCACGCTCGCGGCAACACTCTCGATCGTGCCCGACATCCCGATCCAGTCGATCGCGATCCTGGTCGGCATCGACAAGTTCATGAGCGAGTGCCGCGCGCTGACCAATCTGATCGGTAACGGCGTCGCCTGCGTCGTCATCAGCATCTCCGAAGGCGAGCTCGACCGCGACGCGCTGCACGAGGCCATGGCCCATCCGCTGGAGATGGGTGAGGCGCTTGAACCCGGCGGCAGCGCCGCCTCCTAGGCCGGACGCAGGTTTGGCGGCGTCCGGTTCCAACGCGGTAGTTTCCCGGAGTGGTAAATTGGCGCAACGCGAGTCACAACTGCTGCGTTGGGATCACGGATTGATACTCATATTTTTCCACCCGACGCGCTGGGGGCAGGGCGTCGGGTTTTTGTTAATCAACGATGGGCAGCCGATTTAGCCGGCCAGTTCGACCCTGCGCGTGATCCCGATCGCCTGCAAGAACGCCTCGTCATGACTTACGACGAGCAGCGCGCCGTCATAGGCCCTCAGACCTGCTTCCACGGCTTCGATGGATTCAATGTCGAGATGATTGGTCGGCTCGTCGAGGATCAGCAGGGACGGCGGCGTCGCACCGCCCAGCACGCAGGCAAGGCCGGCGCGAAACATCTGCCCGCCGCTCAGGCGTCCGACTATCTGCAAGGCCGCATCGGCACGGAACATGAACCGGGCCAGCGCGGCATGGCATTCATTTGCACCCGCCTTCGGATGGAAGCGCCCAAAATTGTCCAGGATGGAGATCGCGGGATCGAGCAGACTGACCTTCTGATCGAACAGCGCAAGATCCGGCTTGACCCGCACGGTGCCGGAGAGCTGATGCAACTCGCCGGCGACGAGTTTCAGCAGCGTCGTCTTGCCTGAGCCGTTGGGCCCGACGATTGCCACGCGCTCCGGACTGACGATCGCGAGCGATAGATCGCGCAAGACTTCCCTATCCGGCCCATAGCCGGCGCTGACGCGATCGAGCCAAACCACCTCCCTGCCCGTCGGCAGCCGGGTCGAGGGCAATTTCACCGACAGCGGCTGAAGAATCTCGATGCGTCGGCGCGTCGTATCGACGGCCTCGAGCGCATCCGCGCGCCGCCGCTCGGCGATCTGCGCGTTCTTGCCGCCGGTGTCTTCACTACGGTCCTTGCGCGCGCCGGCCAGGATGCGCGGCATGTCGCCCTTGGCGCGCTTCTTCTTGCCCCCGCTGTCTTTGCGCGCTTTCCTCTCCGCGGCCTCCTGCGCTTTCCCGTCGATCTCGGACAGGCGCCTCTGGGCATGCGCGAGGTCGTGCCTGACAGCCGCAAGCGCAAGGGCTTTCTGCTCGCAATAACTGCTCCAATTGCCGCCGTATCGCGCGGCTCCGAGCGACGTCAGCTCGACGATCGCATCCATGGTTTCGAGCAGGCTCCGATCGTGGCTGACGACAATCGCCCCACCGCGCCAGGAGGCAAGGAAATCGATCACCGCCTTGCGTCCCTCCCGATCGAGATTGTTGGTGGGCTCGTCGAGCAGCAGGAAGTCCGGCTCCGCAAAGATCAGCGCGGCGAGACGAACCCGCGTGACCTGCCCGCCCGACAGGCGGTCGAGCTCGATCTCCGGAGCGACGTCGAACCCGACACGCGCAAGGGCGGACGTAAGCCGTGTTTCGAGGGTCCAATCGACCTCGGAAACCTCCTCGGCCGAGGCGTCTCCGCGCTCGGCACGGCGAAGAAGATCGAGCGCGGCTCGCGCACCGAACAGGTCGATCACCTTCGCGCCCGCAAGCGGCTGGACGTTCTGGCGTAGCAGACCAACTGTTCCGTTGATGGCAACGCGCCCCGACGGAGGAATGTGCTCTCGCGAAATCGACGCAAGCAGCGTCGTCTTCCCGACGCCGTTGCGACCGACGAGGCCGGTCCGCTCGGCTCGGAACGTCAGATCGATATTGGAGAAAAGACAGCGGCCGTCAGGTGTGGACAGCGACAGGTTGGACAGGATGATGGAAGCAGGCATGGAATTCCCCGTGAGCAAGGCAGGTCGGCTTTGCGGTCGGGGTAAAATCCATGGCTCTCGAATATCCTGTTTGAGGAGCCCTCTAACTAATCTCATCGAAGGGCGAGATCAAGGCGAGGCTCGCAGGGAGGGCGGCGCGCGGAGCGCTGACGTGCCCCGCTGGCCTGCGCGATCAGCCCTTGAGCGCGGTGACCACGACCTCGATCAGCGCGCTGCCGCCGAGATCGGCGACACCGACGGTGGCGCGGGTCGGCAGATTGTCGCCGAAGAACTCGGTCCAGACCGCGTCCATCTCCTTCTTCTTGGAAAGGTCCGTGACGAAGATCGAGGTGCTCACGACGCGCGACTTGTCGGTACCCGCTTCCTTCAGATAGCCGGCGATCTTGCCGAGGATGTTGCGGGTCTGCTCGCCCATCGACACCGAGGTGTCGTCGGCGATGGTGCCGCCAATGAAGACGAAGCCGTTGGCTTCGACGGCGCGGTGCATGATGGGCGTGCGGATGCTGCGGGTAATGCTCATGATGTCCTCTTTTGCTAGAGCGTGGGGGAATAGAAACGGTCGATGCCGAGTTCGCCGATGCGGGTCTGGGTGCCGCCGTTGACGATCAGCTCCGCCATGACGGCGCCCGCGCCGGGGCCGAGCTGGAAACCGTGCAGCGAGAAACCGAACTGGTGATAGAGGCCCTTGTGCCGGCTGCTCGGTCCAAACACGGGCAGATCGTCCTTGGTCTTGGCCTCGATGCCGGCCCAGGCGCGGACGATCGTCGCGCTGCGCATGACCGGGAACAGCTCGAACACGGTGCGGGCGCTGGTCGCGAGGCTCTTCCAGTCCAGCACCGTCTCGTTTCGATCCTGATAGGGCGTTGCCAGATGGCCGCCGCCGATCAGCACCGTGCCGTTCTTGAATTGCTTGAAGGAGAGCTTGCGGCCGCGCAGGATCACGACTGGATCGGTGAAATGCGGCACGCGCGAGGTGATCATCAGCATCGGCGCCACGGTCTCGACCGGAACGGGCTCACCGAGCGCGGCTGCAATGGTCCCGGCCCAGGCGCCGGCGGCATTGACGAGCACCGGCGCGGCAAAGCTCTCGGCGCCGACATCGACATGCCAGAGACCATCGGTGTGCCGGATGTTCGTGGCGGCAATGCCCTCGCGAACGGTCGCACCGAGCTGCCCGGCCTTGCGCCGGAACGCCGTCGTCGCCTGCGCAGGATTGGCCGCACCGTCGCGGCGCGAGACCACGCCGCCGGGACAGCTCTCGGCGACTGCAGGCACGAGGCGCCGCAACTCGGCCGCATCGATCAGCTCCTCGTGGGTGAAGCCGAGCACGTTGAGCTCGGCCACACGTGCACGGCAGACCGCGAGTTCCTCCTCGTTCTCGGCGACGAGGACCTGGCCATAGCTCTCAAAGCTGCAATCGTCGTCGAGGAGATCGGTGATCTTCTCCCAGATTCCCATCGAGCGGATCGAAAGCGGGATTTCGGGGATGTGCCGCGCCAGCTGGCGCACGCCACCGGCGTTGACGCCGGAGGCGTGGCGGCCAGCATAGTCCTTCTCGATCAGCACCGGTTTCAGGCCGGCGAGACACAGATGCAGCGCAGTCGAGCACCCGTGGATGCCGCCGCCCACGACGATCGCATCCACGTTTTTCGTCATCCGCGCACCACCGCCTTGATGTCGTCTTCGCTCTTCGGAACCGCGGCAAGCTCGGCGAGCGTGATCGGCTTGACCGGCGCGCGCAGCCGGTAATAGCCGATCTCCTGCGGGGTCTTGCCCCGCGCCTGCGCCATCAGCTCGGTGACGGTGAGGCCGCAGAGCCGGCCCTGGCACGGCCCCATGCCGGTGCGGCGATAGGCCTTGAGCTGGTTCGGCCCGGTCGCGCCGATCGCGACGGCGTCGAGAATATCCTTTGCCGTGACCTCCTCGCAGCGACAGACGATGGTGTCGCCTGCGGGAATGCGAAACTGCGGCGCCGGACGGAACAGCGTGTCGAGGAAAACGCGGCCACGTTCGGCCTTGGCGAGATCGGCGCGGAGGCTCGCCATCGGCGCAAGTTTTGTGGCAGCCGCAGGCGCCAACGCCTCCACCGCCGCGCGGGCCGCGATGCGGCCGCGCACCACGGCTGCACTCGCACCGCCGATGCCGGCGCCGTCGCCGGCAATCGCAATGCCGGCGACCGACGAATTGCCGCTGGCATCGAGCACCGGAGACCAGCACAATTGCAGATCATCCCAGCGATGCTCGATTCCGGCCGCCATCGCCAGATTGACGTTGGGCACGACGCCCTGGTGCAGCAACAAGAGATCCGCAAGGACGGTTTCGCGCTTGCCGCCGGCGACATAGCTCACGTTCGCGAGCTGGCCGTCACCAGAGGCCGCAAGCTCGGTGACGCCGGACACGACCTGCACCTTCGCCTTCACCTCGCGCATCATCGACAGGCCCTTGGCGAAATAAGGCGAGGTCAGGAAGGCAAAGGCGTGGGGGAGAGCCGCGAAATAATTGCCGCGCGCGGTGGTGTCGAGAATGCGATCGATGCGACCGCCGAGACGCAAGATCTGCGCGGCGAGCAGCCAGAGCAGCGGCCCCTGCCCTGCAATCACGGTACGGCCATCCGGCACCAGGGCCGATGATTTCAACATCGTTTGCGCGGCGCCCGCGGTCATCACGCCCGGCAGCGTCCAGCCGGGAATGGGGAACGGCCGCTCCAGTGCGCCAGTCGCGAGGATCACGCGCTTGGCCTTTACGAACGCGGACGCGCCGCCGACCGAGACGGCGATGTCGAGGTTGCGGTCAAGGCTCCAGACCGTGGCGCGGTGGATGACCTCGGCGTCGCTCGCGCGTAGCACCCGCACGAGATCGGCGCCCACCCAATAGTCAGCGCCGAGCTGATCGCGCTCGGTCACCGGTGTCGAGGCGATGGCGCGGAACACCTGGCCGCCGGGCCCGATATTCTCGTCTAGCAGCAACGTCGACAGGCCGGCTTCGGCGGACGTCGCAGCAGCGGCGAGGCCGGCAGGCCCGGCCCCTATCACCACGACGTCGTATTCTTCGCGCTTGGGAGCCACAGTCATTTTCCGATCTCCCGCTTGCCCTTCTGAATCTCGATCTGCATGCCCTCGGTGACCGGCACCAGGCAACCCTGTCGGTTGCCGACGCCGTCGATGGTGACGAGGCAATCGAAGCACACGCCCATCATGCAATAGGGCAAGCGCGGCGCGCCGCTCACCGCGGTCGAACGGCGTGCATCGCAGCTCGAGGCCAGCAGCGCCGCGGAGACGGTGTCGCCCTGCCGCGCCGCGACGGCAACGCCGCCGACGAAGATCTGCACCGACGGTCGTTTGTCCTGTTCGGAACGTTTGAACATCCTGGCTCCTTCAATATCCCTAGTAGCCGCTGTTGTTCGCAGCACCGGCGGCGCCAAAACGGCTGGCCGAGAACGCGCCGACCAGCTCCGGCTCGAGCGCGCCCTGCGCAACCATCCGCGCGATCTCGAAAGCGTGGTTGGAGGCGAGCGTCACGCCGGAATGGCAGCAGGCAACGAAAGCGCCGGGATGCGTTTCCGACTGGTCGTAGATCGGAAAGCCGTCCTGCGGCATGACGCGGATGCCGGCCCAGCTCCGGACCACGTTGAGCCGCGCGAGATGCGGAAACATCCGCTGGGCGCGATCGGTCATGACGGCGCTGATCGAGTGCTTCAGCGCGCGATCGTCGAGCTCGTCTTCCTTGCTGTCGCCGATCATCACCGTGCCCTCGTCGGTCTGGCGGATCGTGGTCAGCGGATGCGGCAGGAAGGGCATGGTGCGCTCGGTCACCACGATCTGGCCACGGGTCGGGCCCATCGGGGCGTAGAGACCGACCATCGGCGCCAGCGTCTGGTTGGCATTGCCGGCGGCGAGCACGATCTTGGCGGCACGGAGCTCGCCCTGCGGCGTCGTCAGGCGGAATTCACCGCCGCTCTGGCTGATCGCCGAGACCGGACGCTCCGGAAGATAATCGATGCCCAAGGCCTTGAAGCCGGTGTGGAACGCACGAAATGTGCGCAGCGAATTGACGTGACCGTCAAGCGGACAATAACTGCCGCCGGAGACTTCAGGCCCGATCAGCGGCAGCACCTTCTTCACCTCGGACGCCGGCAGCATCTCCATCATGTAGTCGGCGGCACCTGTCTGGTTATGCATGCGCTTGACCAGCTCGGTGCGCTGGCCGAATTCGTCCTCGCCGAGCGTGAGATGAAAGCCGCCATTCTGCTGAAGCGAGACGTCGAGATCGGTCTGCTGCTTCAACTCCGCGGCGAGCCTGCTCCACGCCTGTGACGCCTGCACCGTCCACACCGTATAGGCAGGCATGCCCAACCCCTTGCTCTGAACCCAGACCAGGGCAAAGTTCGCGCGCGAGGCACGCTTGGTGATGTCGCCTTCGTCGAGCACGGCGACGCGGCTGCCGAGCCGGCCGAGACCCCAGGCGATGGCGGAGCCGAGCAATCCGCCGCCGACGACGGCGACGTCGTAATCTGTTCGCATGGATTCTCCTATCGCCCTGTATCGCCCTTGCCGGCGAGCACGCGGTCGAGCCCGTAGAAGCGGTCGAGCAGAATGAGAGCGGTCATGGTAACTGCTATCACGCAGGCCGAGACCGACGTCACCAGCGGATCGATGTTGTCCTGGATGTACAGAAACATGCGCACCGGCAATGTTTCGGTGCCAGGTGCCGCAAGGAAGACGGTCATGGTCAGATCGTCGAAGGACTGGATGAAGGCGAGCGCCCAGCCGCTGATGACGCCGGGCAGGATCAGCGGCAACGTCACGCGGCGGAACAGCGTCCAGCCGCCGGCGCCGAGCGAGATCGCCGCCATCTCGACCGAAAGGTCCATGCCGGTCGCCGCCGCCAACGTCAGCCGCAGCGCGAACGGAAACACGATGATGACATGCGCGATGATCAGCGCGGCAAAGCTGCCGCCGAGGCCGGCCGAGGTGAAGAAGCGCAGGAACGCGATGCCGAGCACGACATGCGGGATCATGAGCGGCGACAGAAACAGTGCCGCCAGTGCGTCTCGGCCGCGGAACCGATAGCGCGCGATCGCGAGCGCCGCAGGCACTGCGAACAGCAGCGCCACGAAGGAGGACAGTGCGCCAAGGCCAAGACTGACCCAGAAAGCATGGACGAATTCGGGATAGTTGGCGATCGCCCTGAACCAGCGCAGCGAAAAACCGTTTGTCGGCAGCGACAAGAAGCCTTCAGGCGTGAACGCGACGAGGCAGACGACGAGGATCGGCGCCACCATGACGATGACGAAGATGGTGTGGAAGATCAGCGCCAGCGGGCCATTCCGGCTCATCGGAACACCTCCGCGTAACGGCGCTCGATCAGTGCGTTGCTGCCGACGACGATCAAGACCAGCGCGGCCAGCAGCAGCGTGGCGACCGCCGCACCCAGCGGCCAGTTCAGCGTGTTGAGGAATTCGTCATAGGCGAGCGTCGCCGCGACCTTGAGTCGGCGGCCGCCAATGATGGCGGGCGTCGCAAACGCACTGGCCGAGAGCGAAAACACGATGATCGCCCCCGACAGCACGCCCGGCATGATCTGCGGCATGATGATGCGGCGGATGATGGTCACAGGGCCGGCGCCGAGCGACATCGCGGCATTCTCGATCTGCGGATCGAGACGCTGCAGCGCCGCCCACACCGACAGCACCATGAATGGCATCATCACATGCGCAAGCGCGATAACCATTCCGGTCTCGGTGAACATGAAGGGGATAGGCGCGCGGATCAACCCGACCGACATCAAGAGCTTGTTGACGAGGCCGTTATTGCCGCCGAACAGCAGCGCCCAGCCGAGCGTGCGCGCCACCACGGAAATCAACAGCGGCCCCAGGATGACCAGCAGGAAAACGCTCTTCCAGCGTCCGCCCATGCGGTTGAGGATGTAGGCTTCGGGCGCACCGAGCAGCGCGGTGAGCAGCGTGGTCAGGATCGCGATGCGAAACGTCCGCCCGAACATCTCGGCGTAATAGGGATCGGTAACGATCTCGTGCCAGTTCTTGAGGATGAAGACCGGCTCGATGCCCTTGTACTGGCCCCAGTCATGGAACGACAGCATCACGGTCATTGCCAGCGGAATCAGGAGCACGCCGAAGAACAGCATCAAAGCGGGCGCGGTCAGCGCCCAGGGCGTGCGTGCGTTTCGTTCCTCGGCGGAAGCGCTCATGCGACGCCTCTCACGCCCATGTCCTCCGGCCTCCAAGTGAGGTGAACTGCCTCGCCTTCGACCGGTTGCGACCGGCCGTCATTCTGGCGGATTACGGTCGCCGGGCCACATTCGCTGTCGCACTGGAACAGCCAGTGATTGCCTTGGAAGATGCGCGTGACGATCTTTGCGCTGAGGCCTGCGTCGCCAAAGTCGATCCGCTCGGGGCGAATGCTGATGGTGACGGGACCGCTGCGCCCGGCAGGCGCAGGCGCGCTCCACGAGCCGGCGATCAGTCGCGCAGGCGCACTGGTCCGATCGATCGTCGCGGCAAAGTCGTTAGTCTTGCCCAAAAACTGCGAGACGAAGGCCGAGGCCGGCTTCTCATAGGTCTCCTGCGGCGTGCCGATCTGCTCGATCCGGCCCTGGCTCATCACCACGATGCGGTCGGACAGCGACATCGCCTCGTTCTGGTCGTGGGTGACGAGGATCGTGGTGGTGCCGATGGTGCGCTGGATCTGGCGCAGCTCGATCTGCATCTCCTCGCGCAGCTTGGCGTCGAGATTGGATAGCGGCTCGTCGAGCAGCAATACGCTCGGCTTGATCACCAGCGCGCGCGCCAGCGCCACGCGCTGCTGCTGGCCGCCGGACATGCGGCGCGGATGGCGATCCTCGTAGCCGGCAAGCCCGACCATCGCGAGCGCGGCGCGGACGCGCTCGGTCCGTTTGCCGCGCGGCACATTGCGCATCTCGAGGCCAAACGCGACATTCTCGGCCGCGGTCATGTGCGGAAACAGCGCGTAGCTCTGGAACACGATGCCAAGCCCGCGTTTGGCCGGATGGATCGCGGTCAGGTCCTTGCCTTCCAGCCGGATCGCGCCGCGGCTGGGATCGAGGAAGCCCGCAATCATTTGCAGGGTCGTTGTCTTGCCGCAGCCGGAGGGACCGAGGAAGGAGACAAACTCCCCCTTCCCCACCGCGAGACTGAAGTCGTCGACGACAGTCTGCGCGCCGAACTGTTTTGCGACCCGATCGAGCTCGAGATAAGCCATGACGCTGTCTCCGCCGCGAACGATCAGCGTTCGACCTCGCGATTCCAGCGCTTGGTCCATTCCTCACGCTTCTCGTTGATGACAGTCCAGTCCGGATTATAGAGCTTTGCCGCACGTTCGCCGATCGGCGCCATCTTGCCGAGCTCGGGCGGGATAACCAGCGATTTCAGCACCGGGCCGTAGCCGTAGTCCTTCAGCATCACGAGCTGGATCTTGGGTTCGAGCAGCATCTTGACGAAGCTGGACGCAAGCGGCGAGGCGTTCGGCTTGGTGATCGGACAGGCGGTCGTCAGCAACGTCGCGGCGCCCTCCTTCGGATAGACGAAATCGACGGGGAAGCCGGTATTGGCAAAGCTCTGCACGCGGCCGGTGCCCCACACTGCGATCACGGCCTGGCCGGACTGGAACAGCTCGGTCATCTTGCCCGGCGACGGCTCATAGGCGAGCACGTTCGGATTGATCTGCTCCTTGAAGATCTTGAAGCCGGAATCGACATTGGTTTCGCCGCCGCCATTCATCTTCGACAGCATCACCAGCGCTTCGAGGCCATAGGTGTTGTTGATCGGCGGGATCACGAGCTGCTTGGCGTATTTCGTGTCCTTCAAATCGTTCCAGGAGGTCGGCGGCGCCCAGCCCTTCTCCGCAAACACCTTGGTGTTGTACATCAGGCCGGTCGCGACGATCCCGATGGCGACCGCACGATCGTCCTTGAAGCGGGCGGTGTCGTAGAGATCGGCCGGAAGTCCCTCGAGCTTGCCGCAGAAGCCGAGCTGGATCGCCTGGTACATCGGGCCGTCGTCGACGATGGCGACGTCGATCTGCTGATTGCCCTTCTGCGCCTGGAGCTTTGCCAGCGTGTCGGTGGAGTTGCCGGCGACGTACTCTACCTTGACGCCGTTCTCCTTCTCGAAGGTCGGGATCACCTCGTCACGGATGGTCTTCTCGAACGAGCCGCCATAGCCGGCGACGTAGAGCGTTTTCTGCTGGGCCGTGGCGACCGACGGGGCGGCGACGAGCGCCGCGATGCTGACCGCTGTCAGAAGGCGAAAAGTCTTCATGTGGTCCGATCTCCATACCGGGATGAGGTGACGTGCCGACGAGTCTCGTTGGCTGAACCTTCCGCATTTCCTTCCGCGCAAATCCCTCCCCGACAGGGCTCCGGCCCCTGCGCGGCTGGTTTTGGCGCGATCCGGAGGTTCGAACCCCTCCGATCTGCCGAAAAAGCGGGCCGTCTCCAGCTCTGATGAAAAAGATCGCAAACTCCGGCTTCCGTCGTCCAATGAATAATGGCACCCTCTGTATGCCTAAATGTTATGAATGGAATTCAGGATGGCGCGGATCAATTCGCGGCAGGTGGAAGCCTTCCGGGCCACGATGCTGACCGGCAGCGTGACTGAGGCGGCGGCGCTGATGAAAGTGACGCAGCCGGCGGTCTCCCGGTTGCTGCGCGACCTCCAGGCGCTGCTGAAGATGGAGCTGTTCGAACGGCGCGGCACCGGCCTCGTGCCGACCGCTGCGGCCATGGCGCTCTACACCGAAGTCGAGCGCTCCTTCGTCGGCCTTGAACGGATCACGGCGGCAGCCGAGGAAATCCGGGGCCGCCGCACCGGCTCACTGCGGATCGCGGCACTTCCAGCATTGTCGAATGGCTATTTGCCGCGGCTCACCGGGCACTTCCTGAAGGAGCGTCCCAACCTCAACCTCGCTTTCTTCGGTGTGATCTCGCCGATCGTGGTCGATTGGGTGCTGAACAACCAATGCGACGTCGGCTTTGCCGAGGTGCCGATCGCGCATTCCGGCTTGCCGAGCCAGAAGCTGCCGGCGCCCGCGCGTGTGGCTGTACTGCCCACCGGTCACCGCCTCGCGGAAAAGGAAGTGCTGGAGCCCCGCGATTTCGAGGGCGAGACTTTCATTTCGCTGTCGGCGGGCTCGTCGAGCCGCCACCTCATCGATCAGGTCTTCCATCGCCACGATGTCCGCCGCGTGCTCAGGGTCGAGACCACGCTCTCGGAGATCATGTGCGGCATGGTGTCGTCGGGGCTCGGGGTCGCGATCTGCGATCCCTTCACCGCGCAGGAATTTTCCACGCGCGGCGTCGTCGTCCGCCGCTTCCTGCCGCGCATCGACTTCGAATTCTCCGCCGTGTTTCCGGCGCAGCGCAGCCCCTCGCCGGTGGCGCTGGATCTGGTCGAGACCATGCGCAAGTCGCTCGCCGAATTCGACGAGGCAGCTCTCAGCCGTTGAACGCCGCCTGCGCCTCCGGCAGGTCCCAGATTTTGCCGATCGCAGCAGTCCCCGCCGCCGTGATCGCCGCCTCGTCAGCGCCGAGATAGCGGCCGGCATCGACCAGCATGCGGCCGTCGACCATGACCTGATCGATATTGGCGCGATTCGCGAGCGCGATCAGTGCGCGTCGCGGGTCGAACAGCGGCTGAAGATGCGGATGGGTGAGATCGACGATGGTGAGGTCGGCGGTCGCGCCCGGCTCGATCCGGCCGAGATCGGGCCGCTTGATGACATCGGCGGCGATTGCCGTGTTCGCCTCGATCAATTCGGGCGCGTTCGCGACGTCAGCCCGCGCCGAAGTGATCTTGGAGATCAGCGACGCCGCATTGAGCTCACCGAGCAGGTCCATGTTGTAGCCGTCGGTGCCGACCACGGTGCGAACGCCGTGTTCCGCAAACCGGCTGAACGCGGCGGTGACGCCGGCGCGGGCGAATACGCGCGGGCAGTTGAGAACCGTCATGCCGCGCGCGGCCATTAGCTTGAGATCGTCGTCGGTGCTAAACATGCAGTGCGCCGCCATCAGATCGGGCGCCAGCAGGCCGAGCCAGTCGAGATATTGCGCCGGCGTGCGGCCGCCATAGCGCTTACCAATGGTTTCGACCTCGGCACGGCTCTGCGCCATATGCGTCGTGATGGGCACGCCAAGCTCGCGCGCCCGCGCGGCACAGGCCTTCAAGAGATCGGGCCCGCAGGTGTCGGTGGCATGCGGACTCATCGCAAGGCCGATGCGACCGTCGCCGCGATTGTTCCAGCGCTGGTAGAGTGCATCCCAGGTCGCCATGTCGGCTGTGCCGTCATCGCCGGAATAGTGCACCACGCCGTCGGGGCCGGCCTTGGCGTCCGACGTCGAGAACAGATAGGGCGCGCCATAGAAGCGGATGCCCATCTCTTCGGCGGCGTCGAACATCTCCGGGATCGAGTTCCGGAACGGCTCCATCACCGTGGTGGCGCCGCCCTTCAGGAGTTGGAGGATGCCGAGCCGCGCGACCGCCATGCGCTCTTCCGCCGACAAGATATCTGCACCGCGCTTGGTCAGCGGCAAGAGCACCGTGTAGACGATGCTCTGGTTGTTCTTGCGGCCATTGCCGTCCTCGGTGTGGCTGCGCGCCACCGCTTCCGAGAAGCAGTGATTGTGCAGGTTCAACAGGCCCGGCAGAACGAAACGGCCGGGACGGTCATGCACCTCGTCCGCGTGCGGCTTGTCGCGCGTGACCGCGGCGATCGTCTTGCCCTCGACCAGAACCCAATGGTCGCGCAACACGTCCTGCGCGCCGTTCTTGCGAGACAGCACATAGCTGCCGAAAACTGCTGAGGTGCTCATGCGGGGCGTACGTTCCAGAAGACGGCGGTGCCGTCGAGAATGCCGGTGATAGCTTTACGATAGGCGGTCGGCTGCTTGTACAGGCCGATCGGAATATAGGGGATTTCCTGAAATGCCACCGTCTGGATCTCGCGGCAGATGCGCTGCTGCTCGGCGAGCTCGGAGGCCGCGAGCCACTGGCTGCGCAAGGCTCCCATCTTCTCGCTCGCATACCAGCCGGCGACCTTGCCCTCGCCACGGATGTTGGTGTTGCCGGCCGGATTGAGCCAATCGATGCCCTGCCAGTTGCCGACCGCCGCGCTCCAGCCGCCCTGCGGAAGCGGATCCTTCTTGAGCTGGCGTTGCAGCACCACGGCGAAATCGAGCCCGGCATATTCGACGTTCATGCCGGCCTTGCGCAAGGAGTCGACGGCGATCTCGCCAAGCGGCTTCTGCGCCAGTGAGTTGGTGGGCACGAGCACCACGATCTTCTCGCCATTATACCCCGCGGCCTTGAGCTCGGCCTTCACCTTGGCGTAGTCACGCGGGCCGCGGAACACATCGAGGCCGACATCGCTGGCCATCGGCGTATTCGGCGCGAAATAGCCGATCGGGGAGACCTGGAAGTTCGGATCGGTACCGGCGACCGCGGTCATGAAGGCGGATTGATCGATCGCCCCCAGGAGCGCGCGGCGAACGGCAGGGTTGTCGAACGGCGGCTGTAGGTGATTGAGGCGCAGCATGCAGGCATAGCCGCGGGGATCGAGGATGCGCGTCTCGATGTCGCCGGCCGCCTTGATGATCGGCAGCAGGTCGTGCGGCGTGGTCTCCTGCCAGTCCTGCTCGCCGGTCTGCAGCGCGGCGACGCCGGTGCCGGCATCGGGCGTGGTGGTCCAGACCACGCGATCGTAATGCACGATCTTCGGACCCGCGGTCCAATCCGGCTTGCCGTCGCTGCGCGGCTGATAGCGCTCGAACCTGGCATACGCGTTGCGCGCACCCTGCACGCGCTCGTCGGCGAGATAGCGGAACGGGCCGCTGCCGATCACTTCGGTCAGCGGCTTGAACGGATCCTGGCTCGCCAGCCGCTCCGGCATCATGAAGCACGCGTTGATCGCGGCCTTGCCCAGCGCCTGCGGCAACAGCGAAAACGGACGCTTGAGGCGGAAGCGGATGGTGCGGTCGTCAGTGGCCCGCAGTTCGCCCGTCGCCTCCATCAGCTCACCGCCAAAGCCGTCGCGCGCGGCCCAGCGGCGGATGCTCGCGACGCAGTCGCGGGCAAGCACGCGCTCGCCGTCGTGCCAGAACAGGCCATCGCGCAAGCTGAGGTCCCATTGCAGCCCGTCGCCGGAGACGACATGGCCCGACAGCATCTGCGGCGAGACCTGGAGCGAAGAGTTCATGCCGTAGAGCGTGTCGTAGACCATGAAGCCATGGTTTCGCGACACCTGCGCCGTGGAATAGATGGGGTCGACGAAGGCGAGGTCGATGACAGGAATGAAGCGCAGTGTGGTCTGGGATTCGGCTCGCAGGATGCCCGGGAATGACAGCGCCGGTACAGCGGCTGCGGCCTTGAGGAGCGAACGGCGGGAGACGGGCATTGCAAGAGGCTCCTGAAGGATCTTACGTGTTCAGCAAGACCGCGCCAATCGCAGCGGCCACCGCCTGCTGCGCCGGCTCGACCACGGGAACGCCGATGGCATCCGCGATCGCCGCCCGATGCGAGGCCATGCCGGCGCAGCCCATCACCACGACATCGGCGCGGCATTGCGAGGCAAGCGCGCGGCCGGCTTCAATCAACCGTCCCCGGACGTCCGCGCCTGCCGTCTCCGCCGCGCTCGCGCCGACCGACCAGCTTCCGGCATAGCGGCTGTCGACGCCCATCAGCCGCACCATCCGCTGCTGGCGGCGGATGCTCGAGGGCGACAGCGCGATGATTCCGAAGCGCTCGCCCAGCATCAGTGCGCGAAAGATGCCGCACTCGGCGATACCCATCACCGGGCGCCCGCCGGCCGCCTCGCGCACCGCATGCAGGCCGGGATCACTGAAGCAGGCGAGCACGAAGGCATCAGCATCGTCGCGCGACACACGGTTGACCAGCGGCATCACAACGCTGTCGGCATCGCGTTGCGAGCTGATGCCCGGCGGCCCCTCGGCAAGGCCGACGACCTCGATTGGGGGGCCGCCGGCGATGCGCAGCGGCGCGACGGCGTCATCGATCGCCGCGGTCACCGATGCGGAGGAGTTGGGATTGATGACGAGGATGCGGGTCATGGCGTGGCTCAACTTTTTCCGGCCTCGTGGCGCAGGAAGTTGGCCGCGATCTTCTCGCCGGTCGTGATCCAGACATCCGGGCACGACTTTGCGTAAGTGAGAAACTCACGCAGCAGGCGCAGCCGCATCGGGCGGCCGCTGCATTGCGGATGCAGCACGGTCGTCACCATCGCGCCCCAGTCTCTGGTTTCGTCGAGCTCGTCCTTCCAGATCGAAAGCACATGCTCCTTGGGGAAGATCGAGCGCGGACTGAAGCGCGCCGACAGGCCGTGCATCCAGTCGTCATAGCTTGCGGTCACCGGCAGCTCGATCGTGCCCGGCTTGCCGTCGGCGAGACGATGCCGATAGGGCCGCACGTCGTCGCGAAACGAGGAGGTGTAGACGATGCCGTGGCGCACCAGCGCCACCCGCAGTTCCTCGGTGAACTCGCCGTAAGGCGCGCGATAGCCGGTCGGCCTGACTCCGAGCCGGCGCTTGAGCGCCTCAAAACCGCGCTCCAGCTCCTCCTCCATCCAGGGATCGCCAGGATCGGGAAGGACATGATGATAACCGTGGTGGCCGATCTCGTGACCGGCCTTGAGAATGGACTCGGCCATCGCAGGGTGCGCGTCGACCGACCATCCCGTGACGAAGAAGGTCGCCTTGAGATCGAGCTGGTCGAGCAGCTCCAGCAGTTTTGGCGTGCCGACGCGCGCCTCATAGCCGCCATAGCTCATGGTGATGAGCCGCTGCGCGTGCACCGCGTCCTTGCTGGTCCAGGCGCTCTCCGCGTCCACGTCGAACGACAGGAACATCGCCGAATTGTACGGCCTCGGCCAGGGGTATTCCGGCGCAGGATCCGCGGTGTTGGCTGGGGTGAGCGGGATGCTCTGGAGTGCCTTACTGTCCAGCATTGAGGGTCGCCTTTTCGAGTGCGTTGTCGGTCAGTTTCCACTTGGCAAGCAGCGTACGATAAGTGCCGTCCGCGATCAGCGCGTCGACTGCCTCCAGCATGGCTTGCTGCAGCGCCTTTTCCTTGACCGGCAGAGCGATGCCGGTGAATTGCTGCGCGATGGGCTCGCCCACAGTCGCGTAGGTGCCGGGCTCGAGGTCCATGATGTAGGGCAGCGTCTCGTTGCCCTGGGCGGCGGCATCGATGCGGCCCTGCCTGAGCTGGGTGCGGGCATCGGCCGATCCGTCGGTCCCGACGAACTGAATCGGATTGGTGCCGCAATTCTTCTCGCTCCAGGCCGCGATCTGCGCCGGGAACATGGTGCGGCGGCTGGCGCCGACCTTCTTGCCGCAGAGCGCGGCGGCGTCCTTGAACTCCGCCTTGCGCGACTGCTGCACGAAGAACTGCGGACCGCTGCGCAAATAATCGACGAAGGACGCGATTTCGTGCCGGCTGGCATAGTCGGTGAAGCCGGACAGGATGGCGTCCACCCGCCCGGTCGAGATCGACGGCATGAACTCGGCAAAGCTGGTCTCCTGCCATTCGATCTTGACGCCGAGCTTGCGGCCGATGGCCTCGCCGAGATCGATGTCGAAGCCGGACAACGCGTTGGTGGCGGGATCGCGGAACTCCATCGGCGGATAGTTCGGCACCAGCGCGACCTTGATGCTGCCGCGCTTGGCGATCTCCGCCGGCAGCTCGACCGCCATGACCGGAGCGCTCATGGCGCCAACGAGTGCCGCCGTAACCAGAATTCTCTTCATCGATACGCCCCCATTCAGATCACTGCCGACAAAAATGCTCTGGTACGTTCCTCGCGCGGCGCGCCCAAGACATCGGATGCGCGCCCCTGCTCGATGATCGCGCCCTGGTCCATGTAGACGACACGGTCGGCGACCTCGCGCGCGAAGCCGAGTTCGTGCGTCACGACCATCATGGTCATGCCGCTCCGCGCCAGCTCCTTCATGACCGCCAAGACCTCGCCGACGAGCTCGGGATCGAGCGCGCTGGTCGGCTCGTCGAACAGCATCAGCATCGGCTTCATGGCAAGCGCGCGGGCAATCGCGACGCGCTGCTGCTGGCCACCGGAGAGCTGGGCGGGATACGAATCCGCTTTGGCCGACAATCCGACGCGCCGCAGCAGCTCGATCGCCTCCGCACGCACCTCGTCGGATTTTCGACCCTGAACCTGGAGCGGACCTTCGGTGATGTTTTCGAGCGCGGTCTTGTGCGGAAACAAATTGAAGCGCTGGAACACCATGCCGGTCTTCAACCGCTGCCGCCCGATTTCGCGCTCGCTAAGCCGATGGAGCCGTCCGCCCTGCTCGCGCACGCCCAGGAGCTCGCCGTCGAGCCAGATGCCGCCGCTGTCGATCGCGGCGAGCTGGTTGATGCAGCGGAGCAGCGTGGTCTTGCCGGAGCCGGAGGCGCCGATCAGGCACATCACCTCGCCGGGCCGGATGTCGAGCGAGACATTTTTGAGAGCCTGAAACTCTCCAAAACTCTTGCTGACGGAGCGGATCGCGACGAGGGGTTTTGTCATCGCGCGAGCCGCAATGTGCCGCGCGCAAAACGGCGTTCGAGCAGCATCTGGAGCGGCGTCAGCACCGAGACGACGAGCAGATACCAGAGACCGGCGACGATCAGGAGCTCGATCACGCGCGAATTGGCGTAGTAGATGTTCTCGGCGTTGTGCAGCAGTTCCGGATACTGGATGACGCTGGCGAGCGAGGTCGCCTTCACCATGCCGATGAACTCGTTGCCGAGCGGCGGGATCACCACCCGCATCGCCTGCGGCAGAACGATCCGGCGCAGCGCACGCAAGCGTCCCATGCCGATCGCCTGCGCGGCCTCATATTGCCCGATATCGACCGACAGCATGCCGGCCCGCATCACTTCCGACGTATAGGCGCCCTGGTTGATGCCGAGCCCGAGCAGCGCGGCGAGGAACGGCGTCATGACGTCGACGGCGCGCGCGCTCCACAGGCCGGGAATGCCGATGGTCGGAAACACCAGCGCGAGATTGAACCACAGCAGCAGTTGCAGGATCAGCGGCGTGCCGCGGAACAACCAGGTGTAGCCGGCGGCAACGGTCTTCAGCACCGGGTTGGGCGACAGCCGCATGATCGCGATGACGACGCCGAGGAAGATGCCGAGCGCCATCGCCAGCACCGCCATCACCATGGTGTTGACGATGCCTTCGAGGATCACCTTTGCCGTCAGGAAGCGGCTGACATAGGACCATTCGATCTGGCCGGCCGCAAACGCGCGCACGATCAATGCAAGTACAAGAACGATCAGCGCTGCGCTGAGCCAGCGAAACCAGTGCGGCTCGCGCGCGATCCGCATCCCCGACAGGTCGGGAAAACCCTCCGCGAGTGCCGGTGCCGTCTTCATTGCGACGCCGCGTTCAGCATGGGCTGGGCGACCGCATTGCCGCCGAGACCCCATTTGTCGAGGACAGCCTTGTAGGAACCGTCGGCGATCATCGCGGTGAGCTTCTCGGTCACCACCTCACGAAGCGCCGCGTCGTCCTTGCGGAACATGATGCCCTGATATCCTTTGGCGAAGGGCTCGCCGATCACGCGGTATTTGCCGGGTTCCTGCGTCTGCGCATAAGGCAACGTCTCGCTGCCCTGTACGGCGGCGTCGATGCGGCCCTGCTTGAGCTGGTTGCGGACGTCGATCGAGTTCTCGCCGGGCACGTACTGGATCGCCGGCTTGCCGGCCGGCTCGCAATTCTGCTTGCTCCACTTCTCGATCTCGACCGGGAAGCTGGTGCTGCGGGTGGTCCCAACCTTCTTACCACAGAGATCGGTCGCAGCCTTGGCTTCGTTCTCCGCCATGACGAAGAACTGCGGGCCGGTCCCGAGATAATCGACGAAATCCGCGGTCTCGCGCCGCGAGGCGCGATCGGAGATGCCGGAGATGATGAAATCGGCGCGCTTGGTCTGAAGTGACGGGATCAATTCGGCGAACGGCGTCTCGCTCCAGACGATCTTCACGCCGAGGCGCTTAGCCAGTTCGTTCGCCAGATCGACGTCGAGCCCGACGAGCTCATTGGTTGCGGGATCGCGATATTCCATCGGCGCGTAAGTGGAGTTGACCGTGAGCTTCAACGCGCCCACTTGCTTGATCTCGGCCGGAAGCTCCGCCGCCTGCGAGGACGTCGCGGCCGCCAATGCTGCGATGCCGAGGAAATACGAGAGGCGCGTCATATCGGCTCCTTTGCCAACGTTGTTGGAACGTCCTGTCAGTCTGCGTCGAGAACCGCGGGCTCGATGACGCCGGCGCGTTCGGTGATCACCCTGTATTGCTCCGGCCGCCGGTGCGCGGCGAAGTTGAACATCTTGTCCTTGCCCTGGCGGCAGAGGTCGAGATCGATGTCGGCGACGATCACCTCGTCGGTCAGCGTTGCGGCCTGCGCGACGATGCGGCCATTGGGATCGACGATGCAGGAGCCGCCGATCAGCCCGGAGCCGTCCTCCTCGCCCGCCTTCGCCACCGAGATCGCCCAGGTCGCGTTCATGTAGGCGTTGGCCTGCGTCACCAGCGTGGAGTGGAAGGTGCGCAAGGAGGCATCTTCCGTGCTGCCGCCATTGGGATCATAGGCCGCCGAATTGTAGCCGATGCAGACGAGCTCGACGCCCTGCAGGCCAAGCACGCGCCAGGATTCCGGCCAGCGGCGATCGTTGCAGATCATCATGCCCATGATGGCGTGGGCCCAGGCCGAGCCGGCGCGGAAGGCCGGAAAGCCGAGATCGCCATAGTCGAAATAGCGCTTCTCGAGCTGCTGGTAGCGCGCACCTTGCCGCGGCTCGACCGAGCCCGGCAGGTGCACCTTGCGATAACGGCCGAGCAGCTCGCCGTCGCGATCGACCAGGACGGCGCAATTGTAGCGGCGTCCATCCGGCGTCAGCTCGGCATAGCCGACATAGAAGCCGACGCGCAGCGCACGTGCACGGTCGAACAAGGCGGCGACGTTCGGGTTCGGCATGCCGCGTTCGAAATAATGGTCGAGCGCCTCGCCTTCGAGCAACCAGCGCGGAAAGAACGTGGTGAAGGCAAGCTCGGGAAACACCACGAGGCTGGCGCCGCGGCCGGCCGCCTCCTCCAGCAGCGCAAGCATCCGCGACAGCGTGTGCTCGCGCGTATCGGCTTTTTGCGTCGGCCCCATCTGTGCGGCGGCGGCGCGAAGGACACGAACCAAGATTGCCTCCAATCTGTGCGCAGTGGCGCCTCAATGGGCGAATGAACCCTTTGATGCGACGGGCAAAGCCGCTGCCATTACGCGGAAGCGGGGCTGCAAAATCAATTCGTTCTGCTATGATGTTTTGGCCCAGAGTATAATCGGCAGTGATATGAACCTGCGCCAGCTCGAGATTCTCCGCGCCGTCATCCGCCACCGCACCACGGTTGCGGCCGCCGACGAACTGGCGTTGTCGCAGCCTGCCGTGAGCAACGCGCTGAAGACGATGGAGGCGCAGGCAGGTTTTGCGCTGTTCGAACGCGTCAACAACCGGCTGTTTCCGACCACGGAAGCAATGGCGCTCTACAAGGAGAGCGAGGCGATCTTCGCGCTGCACGCAAAGCTCGAGAGCCGCGTGCGCGATCTGCGCGAGAACCGCTCCGGGCATCTCGCGCTGGTCGCGACGCCGCCGCTCGCCTACAGCATCATCCCCTCGGCGCTGTCAGGTTTCCTGCGCCGTCGCCCGGAGACACGGGTGTTCTTCGACGTGCGGCGCTATGAGGGAATCATCGAAGGCGTGCTCAACCGCGTCGCCGAGCTCGGCTTCGCGCTCGGGCTGACACATCATCCAGGCATCGCCCACGAGGTGGTGCACACCGGCGAGATGGTGTGCGTGCTGCCGCCGCAGCACCCGCTCGCCGACCAGCCGGTGATCTCGGCCGCGGACCTGTCCGGCCTGCCCTTCATCGGGCTCGAGCGCGGCACACGGCTCGGCGAGGCCGTGCGTGACAGTTTCGCCCGTGCCGGCGCGCCGTTCCGGCCGACCGTCGAGGTGCGCTACTGCAACACGGCCTGCGTGCTCGCCGCCGCCGGCGTCGGCGCCGCGGTGGTCGATCCCTTCTCGCCGCGGCAGAACGGCGGGACCGGCCTCGTCGTGCGGCCGTTCGCGCCGACGACGCACGCCGTGGCCTATATGCTATGGTCGGAAGCCGAGCCGCTGTCGCGCCTGGCCAAGGCGTTTCTCAACGAGGTCCGGAAAGAGAGTGCGCTGCTGGTGCGTACAGCGCCACACCAGCAACATGGGGCAGGAAGCGACTGAGCTTAACCTTTACCCGAGGGCACATGGCACGCATCACCATCATCGAGACCGGGCAGGTCCCCCAAAAATATCGCGAGCGCCACGGGTCGTTCCCGGACATGTTCGAGCGCATGGTCCGCGCCGAGGACCCGGCTGCGACGGTCGAGATCGTCAGCATCCCGAACGGCGATGCGCTTCCCGATCCGCGCAATTTGGAGGCGCTGCTGATCACCGGCGCGGCCGCCGGCGTTTATGACGGGCTCGACTGGATCGCGCCGCTGGAAGATTTCGTGCGCACGGCCTACGCCAGCAGGACACCGATGGTCGGCATCTGCTTCGGTCATCAGTTGATCGCGCAGGCGCTCGGCGGCACCGTGCGCAAATCGGAGAAGGGCTGGGGCATCGGCCGGCACGTCTATCAGGTGCTGCCGGACAACGGCGTCGTCGACGGCGAAGCAGTCGCCATCGCCTGCTCGCATCAGGACCAGGTGATTGAGCCGCCGAACGATGCGCTGACGATCCTCTCCTCCGACTTCACCCCGCATGCCGGCCTGCTCTACGCCAACGGCGCGACGCTCACCCTGCAGCCGCACCCGGAGTTCGACTTGGGGTTTGCGCAAGTGTGCTGCGAGCTGCGCGACGGCAAGGCGCCGGACGATGTCGTTGCCACGGCGAGGGAGTCGCTGGCGGAGCCGATGGACCATGCCAAGCTCGGAGGGGCGATTACGAGGTTTCTGGCGCGCAAATCCATCCCCTCATCCTAAGGAGCGCGCTCTCGCGCGCGTCTCGAAGGATAGAGGCCCGGATGCAGCAACGGGGCCTGCATGGTTCGAGACGCAGCTTCGCGGCTCCTCACCATGAGGGGTGACAGTTGTTTCTCGGCTCAGAAAGGGTCCGTCCCCAACCCCGCCACATCCGCCGGCCTCGGCCCCGGTGCCGGCCAGTGAAACCGCCGGTCCTCCTCCGCGATCACCACGTCGTTGATCGAAGCCTCGCGCCGCCGCATCAGGCCGTGCTCGTCGAACTCCCACTGCTCGTTGCCGTAGGAGCGGTACCACTGGCCGTTCGCATCGTGCCATTCGTACTGGAAGCGCACGGCGATGCGGTTATCGTCGAACGCCCAGAGGTCCTTGATCAGGCGGTAGTCGTGCTCCTTCTCCCATTTGCGGGTGAGGAACGCGACGATGGCTTCGCGACTCTGAAAAACCTCGGAGCGATTGCGCCAGCGGCTGTCCTCGGTATAGGCGAGCGAGACGCGCACCGGGTCGCGCGAATTCCAGGCATCCTCGGCCATACGCGCCTTCTGCGCGGCGGTCTCACGGGTAAAGGGCGGAAGCGGCGGGCGCGACATGATGGCCTCATCGGTTGGCGGGAGTGCAATCTATCGCCGCGCGCGGGGGAGTCGAGAGGCCGTCCGCTATCGCCCGATCACGAAATCAGATCAGCCTTCATCAAGGCGCGGATCGATTTCGGGATCGGCTGGGCGCGGCCGCCGCTGATGAAGGCGACGCGCACCTCGGCCTTCACCAACACCTCCTCGCCGCGGCGCACCTCCTGCGCCAGCATGATGGAGGCGCCCTTCACCGCGACCGGCCAGGTCACGACATCGAGCACATCGTCCATCCGGGCAGGCTTGAGGAAATCGAGATGCATCGAGCGCACCACGAAGGCGAAGCTTGCGTCTTCCGTCTCGGCCTGCTCGAACAATGCCTGCTGCTCGGCGCCCATCAGCCGCAGATGATTGGTCCGTCCGCGCTCCATGAAGCGCAAATAGTTGGCGTGATAGACGATGCCGGAAAACACTGGTTTGACGATGTCGCAACAGAAGCCCAGCGGGTTGGTTTCAATGGGTCGCTGGACGCTAAGGCGTGAATGAGCAGCAGATTATTTATCTATGCCCTTCCATCGCAAGCCGCAGCGCCTTCGGGATGCGCTGCGCTTTCTGTTGGACCGCCGGGCCGCCGACCGGCAGACATAATTTCAGAATGTTGATTTCGAGGGCCGGACGAAGATGTCCGTCTCGCTATTCCAGATACGGCGTCAGCACATCTTCGATCCATTTCATGAATGCGCGGACTCGACGCGACAGATCGCTCCGATGTGCTACGACGAGGGACACGGCGAGCGCCCGGCGACGAAAATCGGGTATGATCTCCACAAGCGCTCCACTCTCTAAGTATCGGCCAATCCCCAAGAGTGGCGCCTGAATCAGGCCAAGGCCGGCGAGGCAGCGGCTTCGTAGGTCTGCGCGCTGTTGACGTGTAGCGCACCTGGCAACTGAAGCGTCGCGTAGCTGTCGCCGTCCGGATATTCCCATCCATAGGGTCTTGCGCCCAGCATCGTCGAAAAATGAATAGTCCGATGTTCCTGATGCCGGAGATCATCCAGCGATCGAGGGACGCCGTAGCGCGCCAGATAGGGGGGACTGGCAGCGTTGACCATGCGCAACAGGCCCAGTGGACGGGCAATCAGCGTCTCGTCCCCTATTGGTCCAAGCCGCAATACACAGTCGAACCCTTCTTGAACAAGATCGACTTGCCGATCCGTACTCGACACCTCCAGCTCCAACTCGGGGTGAGCCGCCATGAAATCCGGCAAGGCCGGCACGATCGTTGTGCGCGCCACCTCGGTCGGAAGATCGACCCGCAAACGCCCGCGAAGTGCCACGCGATCGCCTGCGAACATGGAGTGCAGGTCATCGACTTCAGCAAGCAGATCGCGGGCACGCGCATGAAATGCGCGTCCGTCTTCCGTCAACTGAACGCTGCGCGTCGTCCGGTGCAGGAGCCTCACACCAACATCTTCTTCCAGCTTCCGGACCGCCGTTGAAGCCCTTCCCTTCTGAATGCCCAGGCTATCGGCTGCGCGGGTGAAGCTCCCCATTTCCGCTACCGTTATGAAAATGAGGATCGGTTCGAGATTCTGCATTTTCATGCCTCGGTATTGTTCACCGCAGGGAGAACAGTGAGTTCATTTCCTGGGTGTTTATCATACCTAAGAGACACAGTAAGTGAGCTCCGAATATGGGATCCCCCCATCGGAGAACGACAAGTGTCCCAAACTATGAACCTGCATCACGTGCCTGAAGCTATGATCTTGCATCGCAGCCTATGGGCCGGCCGGATAGTGAGCGCGTTTTATCGCTCTGGTGGCAGACGGCACTATTCAGCTTTTCGCGCCGTCACAGATCGCGAGCATGTTGCACGAAACCGGGTTCGCGATGGACCTGACCTGTGTCGTGGGTCCGATCATACTCGCCTGCGCCATTCTACGCCATCCCGGCCACCGCCGTCCTCGGCGCGATCCTAGTGACGGGCTTTTTGGGAGGTGCCATCTGCGCCCATGTCCGCATTGGTGAGTTGGGATCGCCGCCGGAAATCATTTCCCTGCTTCTGGGCGCGATGACATGGGGCGGCCTCTACGCGCGCGATCCCCGAATCCGGGCCATTCTGCCGCTCATCCGTTGAACCAACAGGGGCAGTGCTCTGTCCCTCAAGATCAGGAGAAAACGCATGTTCTTAGTAATGGGAATCACGGGAAAAGTGGGCGGCGCAACGGCAGAACATCTCTTGGCGCACGGCAAGGAGGTACGCGCGCTAGTCCGCAATCGCGAGAAGGGGTCAAGCTGGGCGAACCAGGGCGTGGAACTGGTTGACGGTGATTGGAATGATTCGGCAGCCATCGAGCGGGCGCTCAAAGGCGTCGAAGGCGCGTTTGTCATGTTGCCGGCTGTCTGGGCCCCTCGCCCGATTACAAAGAAGCCAAGGGCGTGATTGCGAACTATGTCGAGGCGCTCACCCGCTTGCCGCGGAGAAATATCTCGACGGTCTTTTGGGTGATGCGGGCCTCACCCGTGAGCCCGTCAACCACCTCCATCGTGTGGCCAGAATAGTCGACGAACAGCTTCTCGCCGGCGACATGGACCTGGCGCAGGGTCGGCTTGAGGCGGCCGGCCCACTCCTTGTAGCGTTCGCAGAACCATGAGTAGCTGAAGCTGTCGGAGCTTGCGTCGCAATACTCCTCCCACAACAGCATCAGCGTGACGTTCGGCCGCCGC